>CAWBEH010000013.1:0-723456 GCA_963787725.1 uncultured Actinomycetota bacterium
CTCCGCGCTGACGGAGCCGACGAAGGCTCCCCGGACACTGCCGAGGCCTCGGCTTCCCACGACGACCAGTGCCGCATCGGTGGACCGGTCGACGAGCGCCTGGGCGGGCGGTTCGGTCGTCACCAGGATGTGAGTCTCGACGTCCGGGTACTTCTCCGACCATGGCGCTGCGGCCGCGGCGGCCAGCTCGTGGCGGTGGTGGGTTGCGGCGGCACGCACTTCCTCGGCGATCGTCGGCACCAGCTGGTACGTAGCGAGTTCCTCGGTGTCCCAGGCAATGACGATGTCGAGGGCAAGGTGGCGATGTGAGGCGGCAGCGAAGGCGTAGGCCAGGGCGTCGTCGGACAGGTGTGAACCGTCAAAGCCCACGATGACGATGCTTGCCGGTGGAGTGGCGTCCTCGCGGGAGTCCTCCCGGACGACGACGACGGGGCAGCGGGCGTGGTTGGCGACATGCAGCGAGGTCGAGCCGAGGAGGATGCTACCGACGACGCCGCGGCCACGCGCACCGATGACGAGGGTGTCAGCCTCGGCCGATGCCGCTTCCAGGGCGTCGGAGGCCGGCCCCGAGGTGATCGCTGAGGTCACCGGCAGATCGGGTGCGGCCTTCCGCACGTGCTCGAGCGCGGTCTCAAGGATCCAGCGCTGGTCATCGATGCCGGGCGGCACCACCATCATCGGCGACCAGACGGTGACGCCGGTCTCCAGTGCGTAGAGGATCCGAAGGGGCAGGGACCGCGAGGTCGATTCGGCGATCGCCCAGTCAAGGGCTCTGGAGCTGTGGTGCGAGCCGTCGATGCCGACGAGTATGGGTCGGGGAGCGTGCGTGGTCATGATGTGTCCTTTCGGTGGGCGCGCGGCTGTGTTCCGTCGCCTGGCGTCACGAGATGACGCGGATCTGGTTACGGACGTGGGTGACGCCGGGTGTGGCCCAGGCGGAGTGTGAGGCCTGTCGGTACTCGGCCCACGATTGGACGGTGCCGGTCAGCTCGATCGTTGTCCCGGAGATGTGCACTCGGATGGTCCTGGAGTCGACCTGAGCGTTGCGGACCAGCGCGGCCCGGACCTGTTGCTCGGCCTGTGACTCCGAGAGCGTGACCTTCGGAGCCACGGTGATGTCGTTGAGGACCGCGACGACGCCCGGGAGAGCGCTCACGATCTTGGCTGCGGTCTCGCGCTGGTAGCTCCAGGGAACGCTGCCGACCAGTCGGATGCGGTGGTCTTTCACCGTGGCTTTCACGGTGTCGTGGGGCACGACGACGCTGGCCCGGAGGATCGTGGTGGCCTCACGGGCGATGTCGCTGTCTTCCAGGTGACCGTAGTGGTGCTGGACCAGGATCTCGTCTGCGACGGCCGTCACCCCATGGACCCGGAGCGTGGCGGCGACGGCCCCCTCCTTCTCGGGATACGTGGTCACTTGGCCGGACAAGGTGACGGTTCCGTCGGTCACGCCGACCCCGATGCGGTCGGCCGTGACGTCAGGAGCCCACTCCAGCTCCTCGATCGCGCTCTTGAGCAGGTGGTCTGACGAGGTGGCCAACGTTGTCATATCAACGAGACTGACGCGGTCCCAGACAACACACCTGGGCCGAAGGTCCTGAGTTCGACGCGCTGTTGACGGCTGCCCGGAGCGGATTGGCGGTCCAGCCCAAGCTGGCGCCCGGGTCCTTGTGCGCCGGTACGACCGCGACTGGGCAGCGCGCCAGGTGCAGCACGGTCCGACCGACTGACGGACCAGAGGAGCAGCCCTGGGGAAACGTCCGCACCTCGGCGGCCGACGACCAGCAGGCTCGCGTAGGTGGACTCTCGGACGAGGGCGTCGGCGGCGCAGTCCTGGGTGATCTTGGTGTTCACGACGACCTCAGGGTCCTTGGCGGCCCGAGGGCGCCACCGCAGCACTAAGAGCGCGCCAATCAGGCTGGGAGAGCACAACCTGACGGGGACATCTGCGTGGAAGCACGAGCAGCTTCTGGGCGTCGGCCGATGCCCCAGGGTGCGCGCCAAACGCTCAAATCCGGTCGGCACCGATGCGCCACAAGTGCAGCGGAAGGACGCAGTACAGAGCTGTCCGCATCGTGGCGTCAGCGGCCCCACCCGACGTGCACGGGCGGCGCATCACCGGCTACTTCACACTGTCGTCAGTCCCATCACCCTGATGACCAGGACCAGAAGGCGGCCGACGACCAGGAACACAAGCCGGCTCCACCCCGCCCGAGTGGACCGGCTCGGGCGCGACGCGGCGTCTCGGGTACCGATGCAGAAACGCTCTGGAGACCGATAGAGCCAGGACACCGCGGCCGCGGCGACCGTCATACGAGCAGCAGGGCCATCGCCTCCCAAACTGGCCGCCTTGCAGCGCGCTTCGCCACAACTCAGAGGACCCACACCGAGATGGCCAGCACGACCAAGACCATGGCGGATCGCTTGCTTTTCCATGTGCTCCTGATGCCGGTCGCTCGCGCATCACCTCCAGGGCGGTGCCGATCCCTGGGGCTTGAGAAGGACGAGAGCTGCGATATTTGGAGGGTTCAAGGCATCGCACGCAAGATCGTCGTCATATGACGACTCGTTCGCCGAGTCGCGGAAGGACTACGGCGCAGTCGATTAGCTCACGGACGCGCTCAGCAAGGGCCTGGCGTGCCTCGGGCTCGCCGTGTACCAGGTATATGACCTCCGGCGGGCGGGGCAGCCGGTGCAGCCAGGACACCAGCTCGTCGGCGTCCGCGTGGACCGAGAACGTGTCATCTACAACCACGTCGGCCCTGACCCGGACGTAACGCCCCAAGACCTTGACCTCGCGGGCACCGTCCTGCAGGGACCGCCCCCGGGTACCCACCGCTTGATAGCCGCTAAGGACCACCGTGTTCTTAGCGTGCGGCAACAGGCTCTCCAGGTGATGGACCACACGGCCGCCAGTGGCCATGCCCGACGCGGACACGATGATCGACGGGGTGCCAGGTGTGTTCAGCCGACGCGACTCGTCGGCGGTCCTCGCCTCGTGAACGTCACGCATGGACAACAGCTCCTCCAACGGCTCGGGCCGCATCTCCGACGCCAGGTCCGGACGCCGGTACACCTCCAGCGCCGCGAGGGCCATCGGGCTGTCCACATGGATTGGCACGCGTGGGATCCGCTTCTGCGCCGTCAGCCTGGCCAAGGCAAGCAACACCAGCTCGGTTCGGTCGACCGCGAAGGCCGGGATAAGCACCGACCCACCTCTACCAATGGTCCTACGGATGGCCGCGGCCAACGGCTCGTGCTCCTCCATTCCGGGCGGGTGCGGGTGGATTCGGTCCCCGTAAGTCGATTCCAGCACCACCGCGTGAGCAGGTGGCGGATCTGCGCGTGGCTGGAGGAGCGGGTGCCCCGGGCGGCCCAGATCCCCGGAGAACAGGACGGATCGACCGCCGACCGAGACGAGCACCGAGGCGGACCCGAGGACGTGCCCTGCGCGAAGCAGGGTGACGGTCGCTCCGGCCGTGGTGGCCTGAGGAGTCCCGAAGGGCACCGACCGCACCAAATCGAGCACACGCTCCACATCGGCAACGGTGTAGAGCGGGAGTGGTGGACGGTGCTTGGAGTACCCGGCGGTCTGAGCGTATTCCGCCTCCTCCTCGAGGAGGTGTGCGCTGTCCCGCAGGACGATCGGCAGCAGTCCGGCTGTGCCCGCACTGGTCCACACGGGTCCATGAAAGCCCTGGCGGACAAGAGCCGGGAGGTACCCGCAGTGGTCGAGATGTGCGTGCGTGAGGACGACGTCGCCGATCCCTTCCGGACGATCGATCGTGTGCTCCCAGTTGAGCCGTCGCCATGCCCGCTCACCTTGGTAGAGGCCGGCATCGACCAGCAGGCGGGCCCCCCCGTGCTCAAGAATGAACTTGCTTCCGGTGACCGTGCCCGCGGAGCCCTGGAAGTTGAGAATGACGGACATGGTCCCCTCCGGGCAGGCTGCTAGTCGGATCTTGCGTGTCCTGCGTGGCAACGACCGCGGGTCGCTGTTGTGATTCATCGTCGGTGTGCCGACGGTCCGGCGACAGGGACGAAGGTCCTCGGCCTCTGTGCGCCCGGGTGGCTCCCCACGAGATTGCAGCCTCACCAGCGGTTCCCAATTGGCAGGTGCAGGGGCCGGGGGAGGCCGGCGACGACGACCCGGTCCCCCGCCTTGATCTACGCCGGGGTCCGCGGGCCGGAACGCCACGAGCGGGTGGTCCTGAACGAACGCGAATACGACCGCGTCGTCTCGAAGGTCGCCCCAGTCGAGGATGGTGCTGATAAGGCGTAGGCGGTGCGGATGTTGACAGCGGAAGTGTCCCGCGGTGCTGGGGTGAACGATTCCTTGCCCAGGCCGACGTTCACGGCGGGTCCGGCTTTCAGGTTGCGGTACCAGTCGGTCGCGGGGGCCCCACGCAGCGCAGATGACGGCCGCGCGTGTCGTCTCGTCGTACCGCAGGACCATCGCGACGGCGTCGTACCGCCTACCACTCTTGCGGCCCGTATGCGTGAACGCCACCGCAGACAAACCCAGGGCGACGCCGTCGGCGCGCGCCTGGGTCGGCTGCCTGACCGTCCAGCCGCACCCCGTCGGTCCGGCCCCCGGTCGCCTTGGCCGACGCCGCAGGTGACGTCCATGAAGGCGCGGAGAGGCGCTGGCGATCGCCGATTCTCCGGGACCACTGGGTCCGCGACGTCGCCCTGGCCACTCGCTGCTGTTTCCGACATCGAACGCCTCGTCGTCGGTGAGAAACCGCTCATTGCCACCCGCCATCCCGGCGCCACGTGGCTGCGGCACCGTTACGCATCGCGTCGTCGAGGGGCATGACCCGGTTCTCCGGACAGCTTGGTCTGCCACCGTGTCCGGCGAGCGGGTCATGCTCCGAGTTCAGTGGTGGTCAAGAAAGTGGAGCGCCTCGTTGATGGTCTTGCGGCTGGTCTGTGTACCTGAGTGTCCCTTGTCGGGGTAGAGGAGTAGCCGACCGCTCGGGAGGCCGGACGCGGTTTCGCGGAACACTTCTGCCCCGTAGTAGCGGTCTCTGGCTCCGCCGATGACCAGTGTCGGTGTCATGATCGTCGGCAGTCGGCTGGTGAGGTCGAAGGCGTCCTCGGCCTCGATCGTGATCAGCATGTCGGATACGCCGCGGTCGCCTTTGATGGTGAGCCCGAGCATCCAGCCGAGTTTCGACAACACGTAACTGCGGCGGTCACCGGCAGCCAGCATCGACATCATCTGGGCGCTCGCCTGACGGTTTCGGCCCTGGCGAAGCAGCTGGGCGAGGTTGCGCTGGGCGTCGCGGCCCGCTGGCCCCAACCGGCATGCCGAGGACAAGAGCACCAGCCGGTGCACGGTCTCGGGATGGTCGGCAGTCAGCTGCAGTGCGGCCGCTCCGCCGGTCGACGAGCCGACGACGTCCACCGGCGCGTCGAACCGGCCGCGCAGCGCGGCGGCGTAGTCCCGGGCAATGTCGGCCATGGTGGTCCCTGCCGCCAGACCCTCCCGGCGCTGCACCCACCAGACCTCACGGTGCCGCCCGAACGGCTTTAGCTGGCTCGCCTGGAACCAGAGGTCCATTCCCCGAGGCGGCCGGTGATGTGTCGTCAGCCCAGGTAGGTAAATCAGGGGCCGCCCGGTTCCGAGATGGAAGCAGGCCAGACCCTCGCCAAGCCTGCCCGGTTCGACGACCTTCGCATTCACTGCAGTTGTCCCGTCCTCAGGTTTGGCCCGTCGCGCGATCGGGCCCCAGGAGCCTCGCTCCATGCCTCCCGACTCTTGCTGGCGCTACTGCTTCCTGGAAGGGAACTTGGTCCCATGACCGGAGTGCAGGCCTCGTGTCCCCTGCCGGTATGGCGGCCCGCTCGTGAGATGAGTGGGATCTCGCCAGGGGACGCGTCGTCAGTCTGCTGCGGAGTTGGCTGGCCCCCGTCACCACGAAGGGCAGATGCCCGGCTCAACCGCCGTCGATCTGACGCTGCTCTGGCGGGGAAGAGAGAACAGGCAGCGCACCGATCTGCCGGCCGCGGTCCTCCAGGGCTTTCTCGACGCCGTCGCTGCCGGACAGGCGGTCGCGCCCGTCTCCCGCGTCCATCAGCTGAAAGGGATCCGACAGCTCATGCCGCCATGGAGTCCGGTCCGGCCACCAGAGGATCCTCGTCCGCACGTCGCCTGCCGGCTTCCCCGAGCACTCAGCCCTAACCATGTAACGACAACGGGAGGGAGCAACCATGCCCAGTTACCGGGTCGGCTAATTCGTCAGAAGCCAGGCCGTCGCCTTGGGGATGCCATCGCCCAGTCCGGTCGGTAGGGCCAGAACGCACTCGATGACATCCCAGCCGCCGTCATCGGGGTCTCGATCGGGCAGGGTCGGCAGCGCTGTCGCCCAGCAGAGCCTGTGGGGTGCTGTTCGACGTTGCCGTGGAGGACGTGGCGGCGTCGGTGGTCGAGGCGGAGACCCTGGATGCCACCGTCTTCCGGTCGGTCAAGCACGTGCCTGGCGCCAGCCTCCGTGGTCTTCGCCGACACCCAGGGTCACCGGGTCGGCGTCGCCGCGAACGGCCGAAAATGGGCTGAGAGTCGAATGGGGGACCAAGGTCTCTGGTCCCCGGTACGCAGGGAGGAGAGCGTTGAAGGCGAGGAGGTGTGTCACATGTCGAAAACATCGATCGTGCGGCTCTTCTGGTCCAGCCTGGCGGTGTTCGCCGGTGCCCTGGTTCTCTTCTTCGTGGCGGTGGGTTTGGTGTATGCCAGCGGCGGCTTCGTCATGGACGGGCCGGATGTCGTCGGGGTCGAGCCCACGGCCTTCGGCTGGTCGATGATCGGCGTCGCCGCGTTCACCGTGCTGGTCATGGTCCTTGCGGCGCTCGCTCAGCTGATCGCCTGGGTGGCCGCCGTGGTCGACACCGCTGAGCTCCCGGACAAGACGTGGTTCATCGTGCTGCTGGTCACCGGCCTGGTCGGCGTCGGCTTCGTGGCGATGATCGCCTACGCGGTCGCCGGACCGGACCGCAAGCGGGCGAACGAGCCACCCGTTCAGGCGGTCGACGCCGGCTCGTCGACCCGCCTGGCCGCCTGAGGTCCTGACGAGGTCACCGCGGAGAGGGGCTGGCCATGCCGGCGAACACGACGCCCACCGACGTCCTCACGGCGCCGACCCGATGACTGGGTCGCACCCGCCGAGCCGCCACCGGCGCGCGGGCTGCGGACGGTGTGGGTGGATCGTTTCGCGGTGGTCGGCCTGGGCGTATGCGTCGTGGCCCTCCTGCTCCTCGCCGACGCCCTCGACGTCGGTGTGGTCGTCGCCGCCGGGGCGGCCGGTGCCGTCCTGTGCTGGCTCGTCGGCGTGGTGAGGCCTATCGCTCGTGGCGTCATCGAGAGCCTGCTGGGGTTGGTCGGGCTCATGCTCGGAGCCGGCGTCGGGGGATGGCACGTCGTTCGAACGGGCGTCACCGCCACCGGCGTGGTCGGGCTGGTCGCGCTCCTGTTCGGTCTGGTGCTGATGGCCCTCGGGCTGTGGCAGCTGTTGCGGGGCGTCCGAGGGTGGTGGTGGCTGCCGGCCCTGCCTGCCGCCTTCCTGGTCTTCCAGTTCGTGCTGGTGCCGGTCACGCCCACGCTGGCGGCCGTCGACTCGCCGCGCAGCCCGATGGGCTCCGCGACACCGGCCGCCTACGGCCTGCCGTACTCCGACGTGGAGTTCCGCACCGGTGACGGCGTGCGGCTGTCCGGGTGGTACATCCCATCCCGTAACGGTGCCGCGGTCGCCGTTCTCCACGGGTCCGGGTCGACGCGGACCGAGGTGCTGCCGCAGGCGGTCGCGGTGGCGTCGAGAGGCTACGGCGTGCTGCTCTATGACGACCGCGGCCAAGGTCGCAGTGACGGAACGGCGATGGACTTCGGCTGGTGGGGCGACGCCGACCTCGCGGCCGCGGTCACCTGGATGCAGCAGCAACCGGACGCGGACCCCACCCGGATCGCGGCCGTCGGCATCTCGATGGGCGGCGAGCAGGCCATCAACCTGGCCGCCACCGACCCGCGGATCCGCGCCGTCGTGGCCGAAGGCGTGCAGGCGCGGCAGCCCGCCGACCTCGTTCCCGAGCCGGGCCTGCACGGCTGGACCGTCCAGACGGTGATGGGAGTCTCGACCGGCACCGCGGCCCTGCTGTCCGCCGCCCCCGTTCCGATTCCGCTCCAGGACGCCGTCCGGCGGATCACACCGCGTCCGGTCCTGGTCATCGCCGCAGGCGACGAGATCGCCGTCGTCCAGCGCGTCCAGGCGGCCGCACCCTCGACGGTCCAGGTGTGGACGCTTCCCCGGTCGACGCACACCCAAGGCTTCGCCGACCAGCCCGACGAGTGGACCTCCCGCGTCGGCGGCTTCCTCGACTCCGCCCTGGCAAAGCCACCGACCAATCCACGACCGGCCGTCGGTTCAGCCCAAGCCGGTGTCAGGTAGGAAGTCGAACGGCACCGAGTCCGCCGGCACCGGCCTCTCACCTGGCCGGCTCACCATCGAAACGCTCCGGCACCTGGCGACCTCGTTCCGCCCCGGCCGTCAGAGGCGGTCGCCAGGTCGGGGATGAATGCGCTCCCAGGAAGCGGCACGGAGCACCTTCGAGACGCGCCCCTTTCTGGGCTGCCGGTGGGCAGCACCTTCGAAACGAGCGCGGTTTGCCAGGGAGGCGCGCTCATCGCTGCGTCCCGGCTCACCGGGCCCATGTCACGGTCTGAGCGCCATTCGGCAGTCCGAGCCGGCCCCCGGCATAGCGGTCACCTCCGTAGAGTCGCCGGAGGTGTTCGAGCGTCGAGCTTGTGGCCCTTGCGAAGACTCCGAATCGAGTCATGACGCGGCGCGGAAACGGGAGAGGGTCAGACGGCGGTGTTCCGCGCGGCTTCGCGGAACCGTGACGCGCTGAGCTTGGGGGTGCGGTCGAGCGTCTCAAAGTCGACGTAGATCAGGCGGAAGCGGTTGCCGAAGCCGCCCATCCAGTCGAAGTTGTCCTGCGCTCTGCACAGGAAGTAGAGACGTCGTGGGCCTGGGGCTGCGTGACCTGGTTGCAGCTATTGGCGGAGCATTGCGTGTTGGAAGTGTCCTTCCCCATGTTCCAGGTTGGTGGGCAGGTCGGGGTGGTAGTCGGGGTGGACGTCGAAGTCGACTTGGATGATGGTGCCGGTGAACTTGGAGTTGGGTCCGTAGTCCTCGCTTACCGGTGATCCTTTGTCCCAGCCGATGTCGAAGGTCTCGTCCATCGTGTAGCCAACGGTGGCGGTGCGGCTGATCTGGCCTTCGGCGACGAGATTGTCGTCGACGTAGAGCCGGGCGGTGCCGCCGGCGCCGACGGGTTCGGGTCCGGTCTTCTCGAACTCGTAGCGGATGGTGTCGGTTCCTGGGTTGACCGGTTCGGTTCCGCGGAGGTAGGCGTACTCCGGGCCGGGGTAGTTGTAGGCGAAGGCTGGCCGTGAGTCGTGTAGGTAGACCGACCAGCCGGAGGAGTCGCCGCCCATGGCGGCGATGGGTCCGGTGGCTCCGCCGTCGGGAACCTCGATCTGGGCGGTGAGTGACCAGGACCGGTTGAGGGTCTGCGGGCAGCGAACGGTTGAATCCGGACGGCGCCTTCCCAGAAGGTGCTCCGGGTGCTGGTCTCGTACAGGCCTTCTCGGTCGTGGGCGCGAACGTAGAACCGGTCGTCGAGCGGGAGGACCTGGTATTTTGCCGGCTTCGGCCCACCACATCGTCACCAGCTCGAGGCAATTCTTGACTATCGGGTCGTCGAGGTTGGCGGCGTCGCGAGGTTTGGGTATGAACTCGCCGGTGAGGCGTCCCTGCGCCTTTGCTTAGTCCTCAACCTCATCCGCTCGCCCGGCATCGACTTAGGCTCAAGGTCGATGGTTGCGGCACCCGCAGCGCCGGCTGACACCCGGCTCATCGGCAATGAGCTGGGGCCTCGCGAGACTGCCCCGCATGCGTCTTTGTGGGCGGTTAGCGGCTTCTGGCTGGCCGGGCTCTAATCCCTTACACCGCAACGGACCCCTTCCGGCGGCGGAAGGGGTCCACTGCGTGGCAAGCAACGACAGGCTTACCGAATCCGTGACGTTGGCCAAGGCGAGGCACGGTGCCGTGCGACGAGCCGAAAAACGGCACGGCGCCCGGTTCTGTCGGTGTGGTGCGGCTCAGCTGTCGTCGCTGAAGGTGCCTCCGTAGATGCTGGAGTTCCCGAAGGCCGGCGGGCACTGGTTGTTCGGGCCAGGTCGGAGGGCGGTCGAGTGGGTGGCCGGTAGTTCGCCGGCTTGCTCGAGGTCCTCCTTCTCGTCGCCGACGATCGGCGCCGTTGTGCCCGCGACGACGTCCTCGAAGAACGCTTGGCGGTAGGTGTTCATGGCGGGACAGACGGCACCGTCTCGCATGTCGTTCCAGACGGCAGAGCCGTAGTCCCGGGTGGCCACCGCGTAGTTGTAGTCACCGAGGAACTCGGAGGTGAGGCCGTTGGCGCTCGAGGCGCGCCCGTCGCCGACCGGTCCACGCAGCAGGGTGGTCCACCCGCTGATCGTCCCGGTCGTCGGGTTGACCTCGGCGTGCTTGACGACTCCGAGCACCCGACGTGGGGAGGTGGTGTCGCTGCGCCAGGGGTCCAGCCAGGCGTTGTACACCAGCCAGGTGTCCGTGCCATCAGGCGAGATCGCCACGGCGGGGAAGTTGGCACGATCCCCGGCGTCGCTGACCACCTGCGGCGCGGTGTACGTGGCGCCTCCGTCGGTCGAGGTGCTCACGAAGGCCTTCTCCTGGTTCAGCCCGGCACGGTTGTCCGCCCAGGTGAGGACCACCTGATCGGTGGCGTCCTGACCGGAGGGTGCGCCGTTGGCGATGTCGACGCTGGGGAAGTTGCTTGTCCGCGCTCCGGCGATGCCGTCGATGGTGAAGCGGCCCTGGACCGGGTCGAACTGCCCGATCCCAAAGACGCGGGCTACCACCCGTGGACGCTCAAAGTTGGCCCCGCCGTCGGTGGAGCGTGCTTGGAAGAAGACGTCGCCGCGGGTGCTGATGTCGGTGCCTGCCCAGAGGACGTAGACCACTCCAGTGCTGTCGGTGCGGATGGCGCAGCCCTGTCGACCACCGGTCTGGCTGTTGTTGGTCGCCGCAGTAAGCTGACGCGTCCGCCACGTGCCTCCACCATCGGTGGACCGGGCGAAGAGAACCGGCTCTGAGCCGGCCGTGCCGCGGAAGCCGACGTTGCAGACGTAGACGTTGCCGAAGTGCTGACTGGACTCGGCATTGTCCGCCCAGATCTGTTCCTTGTCGCTGAACAGCGCGCTGTTCTGACGGGTGACGATCACGGGAGCCATCCACGCCGAGTTCTGGCCCGCGATGGCCGCGGCGACGTTGTCGGTGCGAGAGACCGCGATGGCCGCATCTCCGGCAAAGGGTGCCGCGCCCGGGAACGGTGTGGCGATGTTGGAGTAGTACAGGCGCTGACCGTTGGCCCAGGAGAACGACCCGTCCGCTGCTGGGCGGGGCCCGAACACCAGCTCAGGATCGCCGTTCGACACCAGACCCCGCTCGGCATACCGCGGCAGAGTCCCGATCGGCCCGGCAGGGTCAGGGACACATCCGGTGTCACCGGCCGGCGGCGACCCAGGGCTGGTGTCCGGTGCGCCGAGGCAGCTCGGCGCCACCCTGGCCGAGTAGCCCGTGTACGTCGGCTGGGTCCATGTGCGCCCGGCGTCCGTCGAGAACTGGACTCCGGACAGGCCGACGCCCGGGGTGAACGGGCAGGTGCGGTCGTCGCCGGCGTTACACGCCTCCATGTCAATGTTGTCGTTGGCCCCGGCGGCCAGTATCGAGGGGTTCACCGGATTGACGGCGACGCCGGGCTCGTTCTGCTTGTTCTGGGAGAAGAGACTGTCGTTGCTTCCAACGGTGACCTCGGTAGATCCACCGGGGGTGATCGGGGCGGCCTGGGCCAGCCCTGGCGTCAAAATGGCGAAACTGATCGCTGCGGCAACAGCCGTCAGCCGTGACAGGCGCATGGCACTCCTAGATGTTGGAATCAGCCTGCGCGGCGCGCTCTCCCCGCTCTCGGCCCCCGAACCTCAGGGCGGACATGGGTGGTCGCCACAGCATCGTCCAACCGCAGCGACGCCAGCACAACCCCAGCAGGCGGGATCGAGGACGACTCAGAGCGCTTCCACTCCCGCTACCCGGCCATCCCGCGGCCCTGTCCTGGTCAGGATGAACGGTTCTGATCGCCTCCACCAGCTCGGCGTCCCGGGTCATGCCCCGGCTGGTGAGTGGGTGATGCACGGCGCGGGCAGGCAGACGCGGCGTGTCCAGCCTCGGGACGACCTCCGTGACCGCAAGGACCTGATCACGACTCTGCGAGAGCGAGCGAGTGCGTACGAACGTCTTGATCACCGATCACCATTGATGTTTACGGAACATGCAGTAGGCGCCCTGCTTGTCGGCGCCGAGCCGGAACTGGCGAAACTCGTTGAAGAACTCAAGACGCCAGCCGACGCGTTCGATGGCCTCGATCTGCTCCGCGACACCCGGGACGGCGGCCGACGCATGCTGGTCAGAGACCCAGGGCACCACGATCCGCGCAACAAAGATGGCCGCGTCGTTCTGATGAGCCTCAACCGCCTCCTTCAGTAGGTCTTGTTGCCCTTCACTGGGGACGATGCCCACGGTTGACCTCTCCTCTCCTGTTAACCCAGATCCGTTCGAGTCCGATGGAAGTTTCAGCTGGCGAGCACGAAGTAGCGCAGCCACAGGTACGGGGCCGCGAGCAGGATCGTCACGACCGTGACGACGGCGCCTTTGCGGGTGAACTCCCAGAAGGAGATCGGCGACCCGGCCCGGGCGGCGATACCGAGGACGACGACGTTGGCGCTGGCGCCGATCGCGGTCAGGTTGCCACCGAAGTCGGCGCCGATCGCCAGGGCCCACCACAGCGCCTGCGCCTGGGTTGGGTCGGCCACCCCCTGGGTCAGCTGCAATACGACGGGGCTCATGGCTGCGGTGTAGGGAATGTTGTCGACGACGCCGCTGAGCAGCGCCGAGACGCCCAGGATCAGCATCGAGGCGACCAGGGCGTTGCCGCCGGTGGCCGCGGCAGCGGCCTCGGCGACCCGGCCGATCACCCCGGTCTTGACCAGCGCGCCGACCATGATGAACAGTCCAGCGAAGAACACCAACGTCTCCCACTCCACGCCCGGCATGACGTCCCCGGCCTTGCTGCGGGATACCAGCATCAGGACCCCGGCGCCGAGCAGGGCCACGACCGACGGCTCGATGTGGAAAGCGGTGTGGCCGATGAAGCCGATGAACACCGCGGCCAGCACGATGCCGCAGATCACCAGCAGCCGGTGGTCCTTGATCGCCTCTCGCTCGTTCAAGCCCATCACGTCGGCCGCACGTTCGGGATCCACATGGAAGGAGCCCCGGAACAGCAGCGGCAGCATCCCGCAGAAGGCGACAAGGGCCAGGACCGCCATCGGGGCCATGTGCAGCAGGAACTCGTTGAAGGACAGCCCCGACCGGCTGGCGATGATGATGTTGGGTGGGTCACCGATCAGGGTTGCCGCCCCACCGATGTTCGACGCGAGGACCTCGGCGATCAGGAACGGGGTCGGCGAGATGTCCAGCCGTTCACAGACCAGCAGCGTGACCGGCACGATCAGCAGCACGGTGGTGACGTTGTCCAGGAACGCCGACGCCACAGCAGTGATCAGGACCAGCAGCAGCATCACCCGGAAGGGTGAGCCCTTGGCTCGCTTGGCCGCCCAGATCGCGACGTACTCGAACACCCCGGTCCGCCGCAGCACCGAGACGATGATCATCATCCCCAGCAGCAGGAAGATGACATCCCAGTCGACGCCCGTCTCCTTGGAGAAGAACGCGTCATCGGCCGAGGCGATGCCCAGGGCCATCACGATGCCGGCGCCGGCCAGCGCCGTCGCCACCTTCGAGATCCGCTCGCTGGCAATGAGGACGTAGGCGACGACGAACACCGCGACCGCGAGGACCGGCGTCACCGGACCGCCTCGGACGGCCGCGTCGACCGGCTCAGCGACGCGGCAGCGCCAACTCCAGGAGCCGCGACGCGCTGATCACGCCGATCAGCTCGCCGTTGCGCATGACCGCCACCAGCGGGCAGCGCAGCCGGGCCATGATGGCCGCCACCTCGATGATGGTGTCGTCGTGGTTGACCGCCGGCAGCTCCCGCCGGTCCTTCGACAGCAGGTCGCGTACCCGCTTGCTGCCCAGCTTCTCCCCGGCACGGTCGGCCATCGACTCGGTCATCACTCGCGCCAGCGTCGGGTCGTCCTGCACGTAGCCAGGTACCAGGAACCGCACCACCTGCGAGGCCGGCAGAATCGCGTGTGGGGCACCGTTGGACTCCACCACCACCAGCGCAGGTAGACGCCGTTCGGCCAGCAGCTGCGCCGCTTCCAGAGCGTTGACGTCCAGACCGACGACCGGCGTCGGCTCGGCCATCTGCTCGGCGTTCACCGTTCGAGGGTATGCCGAACCGGGCTCGGTGGACGCGGGCCGGATGCAATATCACCGGCAGCCTCTCCTCGTCGGGAGCCGCCCTCGGCGGGTCGCCGACGGCAGCTGCCGACCAGACTTCCCGGCGCACCACCTACCTCGAAGAAAGCCTAGACGATGCCTCTTTGGGCCGGTGACCCTTCTCCCTTCAATCGACTCACCCACCCAGGTCGCGGTATGCGAACCCGATCAGCCCCGCCACGGTGAACAGAACGGCAATGGCGAGCGTGCGGCCGGCCCCGTCCGGGCCGGGGTCCTGCGCCGGCACCAGAGCGAAATGGGTGAACCTGGATAGCCGGCTGAGCCTCTCCGCCAATCGAGTGTGTCGGCAAGACCCCAAAGCACGCTCATGGGTATCAACAAGCCGATCCTCGGGCCTGGCTCTTAGCACCCGGCGAGCGGCCGACGGGTCCGCCCTCGGTGACCTGCTGCTGAAGGGACGGGTCACTATGAAGTTCAACGGTTCGCGCCTAACCCAGGGCGGGTAGCGTTACGGATACGAACACTTCCTGGAGCGAGGCCGGAGAGCGGCCTCTCGCGGGCAGCCTTCGTGAGCCTCGACCGACGCTGGCGAAGTCCGCATTCCTGTGCTTCGCTGACTGCATCCCCTGGATGCTCCGATCCGCGCCCCACTTGGGGTGTTTGGCCGCCGTACGGTCCGTCGCTCGAACGTTTGGAGGTGTGGGGATGTCGACCTCGATTCGCCATTGGGTCTTCGTCAGGCACGCCCATCCCATCAGTGCCTGGAGCAGGTGGGCCTCAACACCTCTGGTCGTCGTCCCACTCTGGTACCGACGTGGCTGGACTGCACTGCCCATCGCGGCGTGGATGATCATCAACCCGATCATCACACCCCCAGTGACCGACGATCGCGCCTTCGCAACCCGCGCCATTCTTGGCGAAGAACAATGGATCGCTGACCCCGGCAAGCGCCGAGACATCATCGCCCTCAACGCGGTAGGGGCGGCCTGCCTGTCTGTAGCCGGGGTCACCGCCTGGCGGCGCCGCCCGCTGCCTATGGTCCTCGCCATCGCGGGATCGATGGCCGTCATACTGATGACGTGGCGCAGTTACGCTGAGTTCTACGACCCGCGGCGCATCCACCGTGGTTCAGCTTGAGCCCATCGCGGCGATCACGGTCGGTACCAGTGACCCCGCCTCGCCCAGCCGGGTCGTCTTGGTCTCAGATGAGACCAGGAGCCGCGGGGTCAGCCCGATACGTCGGGACACCGCCAGCCCGAGCAGCGAAGCGATCGTCATCACGCCGAAGCCACCGACCTTGATGGCGACAAGGATGATGACGAGACCGGCAGATGACCAGTACTGGCCGGTGGGAACAACGACGAGACCGGTGATGGTTGCCGCGGACGTAGCGGTGAAGAGCGCGTCGACGAAGGGCGGTTGCCGGCCACTGATAGTGGCCAACGGCATCCACAGCATCAGGGTGAAGACAGCAATGACGACCCCAAAGACCAGCAGCGCCAGGCGCGCAGGCGACTGACGAGCCAATCAGGCGATGTACTGCCGGGCACTCGCCAGCATCGCGTTGAGTGGTGCCACCCCACCCCGCTACCCGACGTCTGTCGTTTTCCCGGAAGAGACTCGTACCGGAAGAGTTCGCCAGGCCCGTCAAGGTCAGAACCATCCACGAGCGTCGGTGACGTCCCGGATCCCGCTGGAAGTCCGGCCCATCGCCCACAGCGCGCCCCAGCACGCCAAGTCACCCCCGCGGTGCGGGCTTTGAGAGCCGCGCTCCCGATCCGATCGGTGAGCGAGACAACCAACACCGCTCGTGCGTTCTCGCTCCGCCCCTGACCAAAGCGGTTAAGCATTCCGACGTCCCGGTTGGACGTCTTCCATGGAAGATCGCTGTCTTCGCGCCAACCACGTGCGGGGCGCCGCGCCGCCGCCGAACTAAACATCAACGAACGTCCGGCCACCGCCGCGACCGCCGGATCGGCGAGCTCGTGCTGCTCGATGAGATCGTGCGCGACGGCGCTCGGCAGAGCGGGGCGGCGTTGCGGACCGAGATCGCTTCCTGAGGCAGCCGCCACGCACGTCTGTCGGCCCGTGATCCGGCCGGAGAGGCGCTGCGGCGCCCCGATCAGGCCCCAGTCAGCCGCCGTACGCTGGTTGGACACTGGCCGGCGGGCAAGTGGCACTTCGGAAGGTTCGGTGTCAAAGCAGGATGTCTGGCTATTGGTTCAACATCACGCTTGTGCTTCTCCTAGTGCTGCTCAATGCCGTGTTCGCCGGCAGTGAAATGGCACTGGTCTCCCTTCGTGAAGGGCAGCTCAAGCAGCTTGAGCGGGCGGCGACCCCTACCGGGCTGCGCCTGGTGCGCCTAGCCCGGGACCCGAACCGGTTCCTGGCCACGATCCAGATCGGCATCACACTGGCCGGCTTCCTCGCCTCGGCGACCGCTGCCGTCGCCTTGGCCGAACCGCTGGCGCCCGCGTTGACGGTCCTCGGTGGCGCCGCCGAATCCGTCGCGATTGCCCTTGTCACACTCATTCTGACCTTCTTCACCCTGGTGTTCGGCGAGCTGGCCCCGAAGCGATTGGCGATGCAACGGGCGTTGCCCTGGGCCAAGCTCGTCGCGAAACCACTGGATGTGCTCTCGACCGCGTCCCGGCCAGTGGTCTGGCTTCTCGCGTTGTCCACCAACGCGGTGGTCCGCATGCTTGGCGGCCGTTCCGAGGCAGCCAGTGGGGAGCTGAGCCAGGAGGAACTGCGGGAGATCGTCACCTCGCACCAAGGCCTCAACCCGGAGCAACGGCAGATCATCAGCGGCGCCCTCGAAATCCACGAACGGACCCTGCGTGAGGTCCTCGTCCCGCGCGGGTCGGTGTTCACCCTCAACCAGGACCAAAGCATCGCCGAGGCACGGGCCTCGCTGGCAGCGGCCGGCCACTCGCGGGCACCGGTCACCCGCGGTCACCACCTGGACGACGTCGTCGGCATTGCGCACTGGGCTGCCCTGACAGTGAAGGGGGATGCTGCCCGAAGTGTCGCCGCCGTGATGACTGCCGCCCCAATTCTCCCCGAGACGGTTCGAATCTCCGCGGCGCTGCGCGAATTCAAGACGACCCATCAGCAGCTGGCGATCGTGATCGACGAGCGCGGCTCCGTCGAAGGCATCGTCACCCTCGAGGACTTGCTCGAGGAGATGGTCGGCGAGATCTACGACGAGACCGACCGCGACACCTTCGGCGTCAAAGCTGAACCGGACGGGTCCTACACCCTGCCCGGTGTGTTCCCGATCCACGACTTGCATGACCTCGGGATCCTCGCCGTGCAACAGACCGGCGACTACACCACCATCGCGGGCCTCGTGCTGAAACACCTTGGCCGAATCCCAAGTCAGCCTGGTGACCAGGTCACCATCCCGGGCTGGGTGATCGAGGTCACCGCGGTTGGGCACCACACCATCACCCGCGTACGGGTTACTCCCGACACCCCCGCCGACCCTCACGCGTCGCATCCAGGGAGGGCACGGTAGGCATCGACGACCACCCCAGGCTACGTGTACCCCCGAGGGGAGTAGGCCGTCGGCCGGGGACCGCATCGGGCCGGCCGGGTCACGGCTTGGGTCCTGAATGGCGTTGACAAAGCGGGGAAACATGCGCGAGTCGCCGCCCTCCGAGGCACGGTCAGCAGCAGCACCATACGCGACCCTCGCCGGCACAAGCGTCAGGGAGGTCCTGCTTGGCGTCGCCGTCAGACGGATCTCCCTGGGATCGCTCTCGCCACGACTAACGCCAGTGTCAGCCACCCTTGGCCCGGAAGAGTCCCACATGACCCCAGCATCGCTGGGATGACGCCGCCACTGGATCAAGCGCAGCACGACCGGGACCTCGCCCCAACTGGGCGAAGTGCAGCACCACCAGGACCGGTCTCCTCCGGGAGCCTGCTCGTCACGAGTGATGCCGCGCCGTACCCGTGTGAAGGGGTCCTTCTGATCGCGAGCCGTGTCGTCCGTTCCTTATTTCAGCGAGACTTCGGCCACCTAGGCCTGCGCTGGGACCTTCGGCCCTTGTCAGTCTCCTGCGGCTGCCCAACTCTGAGCAGAAGCGAGACGAGGAGAGACGCTGATGAGTGGCTGTTGTGGAGATGGGTCGTGGCTTTATCGCGCCTACCCCCACCCACCCCGGTACCCCGCGATGTACCCACACGGTGAGTGCCGGCTTTCGACGGAGGACTACGGGCCGGCCAATGGCGACGGGGGGTCGTCGACGCCGACGTGGCGGGCGTGCGCCAGAGGAACTCGAGGACTACGGGCCGACGGAGGAGTACGAGTCTACGGAGGGCTACGGGCAGCCACGCCGACGCCGACGCCGACGCCGGCGCCGTGGACGGCGCGGGCCCGACGAACTCGAGGATTGCCTGGCCAGGCTCGAAGAGGAAATGGCGCACGTCCGGTGCGAGTTCGCGCAGCAACGCGCCGAGGGCGGCCGCACAGACATGACCGGTTTGGCGATGAGAGGAACCATCATGAATAGGCGACTGGCAGCTGCTGTGATGACGGCTGCGGTACTCTTCGGGGCGGTCGCGTGCGGCGATGGCGGCTCCGCGTCGGAGCAGCCCGCAGGTACCGCGTCGAGCTCTCCGACGGTAACGACCCCTTCGGCAGCCACGACCACATCGGCAAGCTCATCAGTTGGCCCGTCGTCGACGGCCCCCTCCGTTCCTGACATGTCGGGGTCCGCTCCGGCGGCCGGCACGCCTGCGGCGGCTGCGTGGGAAGCGTTGACGGGCCCGGAGGGGGAGTACTTGGCGGAGGCCACATACTCGGCGGTCATTGACAAGTTTGGTGAGGTCGAGCCGTACTTGACCATCAGGGCTGCGGAGCAACGACACGCCACCGCCTTGGTCCGGCAGCTCGAACGATTCGGTGTGGACGCGCCAGGCAACCCGTACCTGCGCAGGGTCCAGGCTCCGGGCGACATCAAGGCCGCGGCCGAGGCAGGAGTGGCGGGCGAGATCGCCAACGTCAAGATGTACGACAAGCTGCTCACCCAGACAACCGACCCCGCCCTGATCCGCGTGCTGACGAACCTGCGCAGTGCGTCGCAGGCCGCCCACCTGCCACTGTTCCAAGCTGCCGCGGAGAATGACGGCACCCTGACCAAGCAGGAGATGATCGACCTGGGCCTCAGTCAAGGTCGCTGACTTCAGCGCGGCAGCTGACGATCCGAGCTCACTACGGCTGGGCGCGCGCGTGAGTCTCCAGTGACTGGCTGAATTGTCCTGGACGGCAGATCCGGCGACCCCCAGCGTGAAGACGACGCTGGCCTGCGGTTCTTTGCCGCCGTCGGCATCTTGGCCACGCAAGCGGAATCTCCAACCAATAGCGGCCACGCGGCCTGGGCCCCGACACCGAAGCATCCTCACGCGGCCCACGCCGACCGCTGGCTCCGCAGTCACGGCCGGGAGTACGAGCTCCAGACGCGCGTCCTGGCGCAGGAGATCCCGTGTAGGTGCTGAACCTCCGCTGAGGGACGGATGCCCAGTTCGGCGTCGAGGGTGTGCGCAGGTCCAGGTAAGGC
Source organism: uncultured Actinomycetota bacterium (assembly GCA_963787725.1). Lineage (GTDB taxonomy): Bacteria > Actinomycetota > Actinomycetes > Actinomycetales > Dermatophilaceae > Lapillicoccus. The sequence continues at coordinate 20,084 of CAWBEH010000013.1, forward strand.
TCGAGCGCGTCGGCCTGCCGGCCGGCCCGGTACAGCGCAAGCTTTCGTTGCGTGGCCAAAATGCTCGCGGAGCGGATGTCGGCCGACGAGGTCGTCGAGCGTCGCGAGCGCTTGCTCGTGGTGTCCCTGCGCAATCTCGGCTTCGACCCAGGACTCGCTCGCCCGAGACGCAGCTACTCGTGACGAGCAGCGACCGGCGCCACAGTGCCCAGGGCCGGCGGGTCGGACAGCACGTCCCCGCGCCACAGCGCTAAGGCTCGACTGAGCAAGTCGGCGGCGCTGGCGGGGTCGGTGGCACTAGCTGCGCGCCCAACAGCCACCAGCTGGTTGAACCGAATCGCGTCAATGGTCACGTTTGTGGTGTCCAACCGGTATCCCCCAGGCGCGGTCACAAGCGGAGGCGGCCACACCCCTTGGCTCGATCCGGCTCCAGCACCGCCCGAAGACGGAAGACGTAGGTTTGCAGCGTCGTGGGAACAGCAGCCGGTGGCCGTTCGCCCCAGATCGCATCGACGATCCGGTCGGTCGGCACCTGCCGACCGGGTTCCAGTAGCAGACATGCCAGTCTTGCGTGGCAACGACCGCGGGTCGCTGTTGTGATTCATCGTCAGTGTGCCGACGGTCCTGCGACAGGGACGAAGGTCCTCGGCGTCAGTGCGCCTGGCCGACGCCTCGGCAGATGAGCGTCGGGTTAGAGGGCGAACATTGAGCCGGCGATCCGCACGCGCGCCAAGCCGTGCGGGAGGATCTGGTCAGGACGAGCGGGACGGGGAAAGCCGCCGGGCTGAGCCCCGTCGGGCAGGCCGTTCACGACCCGGGCGCGCCCCAGCCGCCGGTCGAGGTCAAGCGGACAGATGATCCATCCGGCGCAGCTCTGGGTCACGGCGGCGGCCACGTCTTGGTTGGCCGCCCAGATCAGCTGTTTGTCCCCAGCTGGCAGGGTGCACGACCTGCGTGCGACGCGGTGTCGAACGCCGGATCCGTCCGCCAGACTAGGCGACCCCTCCTTGTGCGGGTCCATAGGACTCGTTGATTCATCTGTGGCACTCCCGGGCTCGAGTGCCAGCTCGTGCGCGAGGCCTGCACGGTGATGCAGCCGTCCGGGCGCCGCCACCGCCCGGCATCGAACACCCCGACTAGCCCGAGCTGGAAGGGGTGGTTCGGGTCGCCCCCACGCGTTGACCAGCTGGTCTATTCGCAGCCGTTCCAGTGGCATCCGTGTACCTCCAAGGCTGGCACACTCCTTCATCCCTCGCCGTGCGCGAGGTTGGAGGCCCGACCGCTCGGAGTGTGCCTAGGTCCGCGAGGGCCGAGAATGGCGTTTGTAGCCCACCAGCGTTCAACAAGGCGCAGCAGGTCGCACACGGTGGGCATCCTCGGTCAGCAGCTCGAGGCGCCGCGGCTGATCGAGGGCTAGCTACGTGCGCACTGGGCCACGCGTTGTTTGAGGTGTGTCGACGATTCGACAGGCGTGGCGGGAGTTACTTGGCACGGGGGCGATGTGCGGGGGAGTGCGCGTGACTGATGGGAGCGGGGACCTTAGGCCCAGGTGACACGCCACAGAGGCGAGCAGTATCGACGACATGATCCCTGGGGTCGCGTTGCTCGTCGACAGCATCTCGTTCGCGCCCATGGTCACGCTCGGCGTGGGAGGCCCGGACACGGATCGCTGCGGCTCTCGTCCGGAAGGTCCAGACGGACGCCCAGCCGATCCACGTTCAGGGTACGCAATTGCACCGTCGAGCTCACAGGGAGGGTGCAGTCCTGGGCGGCGTACCGGCCAGCCTCGACGCCGTGTGGGCGACTACCGGTGTCAGGCCCGTGCGAAACCTCCTCAGCTTCGTCTCGTGACCGGGACCAAGCAAGGGACCTCCCGATCCCGGAAGGCACAACTACGGAAGGATCAGTCATGGCAGACAGCACCGGCCAGCGGCCCATCGTCGTCGGCATCGACAGGTCGGGTCACAGCGAGAAGGCCCTTGGCTGGGCGGTCAGGGAGGCAGTCGACCGTTCGCTCCCGGTCCACCTTATCCACGCGGTGGAGACGACGGTCACCGTCTGGTCGCCGATGATGGCCGCTCCGCAGGACCTCGACGACCAGAGCTGGGTACTCGACACTGCTAGGCGGCGGGTCGGACAAGCGGCACCGGACCTCGAGGTCACCTCCGCGCTCACCGCAGGCCCGGCCTCGGCCGCCCTGGTGACCGCGTCGAAGGACGCCGACACGCTCGTCGTCGGGGCCCGTGGCCACGGCGTCGTCGCCAACATCCTGTTGGGATCGACATCCCTCAAGGTTGCGGGACACGCGAGCTGCCCGGTCGTGGTCGTCCGGGTTTCCGGACCTCCCACGACCGCGACAGCCCCCACCGTCGTGGCCGGGTTCGACGGATCGGACCTCTCGGTGGATGCCCTGGGGTATGCCTTCGCCGCAGCCGCGCAGCGCGGCCTACCGCTCGACGTGGTGACATCCTGGGAGCCGGACCTGCTGTCGACGTACCTCGCCCCGGGCGTCGCCGAGGAGACTCGCGCGGCAGCGGCGGCTCACAGGAAGGAGATCGCCGTCTCGGCCGTCTCCCCGTGGCGCGGGAAGAACCCCTCCGTCGAGGTCCGCATCCACGTCACGACTGACCCTGCTGCTGATTTCCTGATCGCCCGGTCAGCCAAAGCGGCGCTAGTCGTCGTCGGCAGCCGCGGCCTGGGCAGCGTCCGGGGCCTTCTCCTCGGCTCGGTGAGCGGCGAGGTCCTCCGGCACGCCGAGTGCCCGGTGGCGATTGTCCGCCCGCCCACGGACGATGCCTCAGCACGAAGCGGCTGACGACAGCGCCGTGCTCGGGCCGCAAGGCAGAATGTCGAGCTCGGTAGTGGCCGGGTCGGGTCATCGCCTGGGCGGTCGGTCAGGCCAGGGCTGGAATGCTGCGCGTGGCGGTGTAGAGCGCGACGGCGATGAGCAGGAGTGCGAACGCGCGGGTCAGGTGGTGTGGGGCGACCTTGGTGACCAGCCGGCTGCCGAACAAGGTTCCGGCGATCGCGGCGGCGGTGAAGATGCCGATGACCGGCCAGTCGATGTGCATCCCCTCGGTCGCTCTGGCCGCCAGCGCCGTCGCGCTGTTGATCGCGATGACCAGCAGGGACGTTCCCACCGCCACGGGCATCGGGAAGGACAGGGCGAGCACCAGCGCGGGGACGAGGGCGAAGCCACCACCGACGCCGAAGAACCCGGTGAGCAGCCCCACCGCGGCCGCAGCCGCCAACACCATGGCGACCCGGGGGCAGGCGCACCGGAAAGGATGGAAGGCGACCAGGGGTTCGTGGGTGGCGTCCGGCGGCGGTTCGGGCGGTTGCCGGTTCAGGGAGCGTCTGACCATCAGGGCGGCGACGATCGATCATGAGCGCGGCGAACCCCGTCAGCAGCACCGCGGGACGTACCAGCCCGGACGCGGCCGACCCGACAAACGACCCGACAATGCCGAGTGCGCCGAAGGTGAGGCCCTGCCCGAGCCGGACGTTGCCGCGGCGGGCGTGGGGGACGATGGCGACGAGCGCGGCGGCGCCAACGATGAGCAGGGAGCTGGTGGTGGCGTCCTGGGGGTCTTGGCCGGCCAGGTACACCAACGCGGGCACGGTGAGAATGGACCCGCCACCGCCGAGCGCGCCGAGGGACACGCCGATCAGCAGTCCTACGCCAAGCAGCAGCGGTGACACGGCAGCCAATCAGGCGTCGCGCATGCCGGTGATGGCAGGGTTCGGCGGAGCCTCCCGGCGACGCTCGGGGTCGGCGGGCTCGGGGTCATTGGGCTTGGGGTCAGCCGCGTCCGAAGAGACGACCGAGCAACGACCCTCCGGAAGCGGCCCGCTCTGCGTCGGTGTGGCCGGGGCAGCGGTCGGCGTGGGGGACGCCGGTCATGACCTGGCTGACGTGCTGGCCGCAGCCGGACCAGGTGGTCTTGCCGCATAGCTTGCACTTCACGGCACGGCACATGGTGGTTCTCCTTCGAGCTGGTGACGGAGTCGGTTGGGGCGTTGTTCAGGCGGCGGCGGTCAGGGACAACCCCGAGGCGGCCGCGTTGTCGTCGAAGCTGTCGTCGACGGCGACGACGGGGACACCGCGGGTGGCCAGGACGGAGGCGGCGATCGATGCGCGGTAGCCGGCGGCGCAGTGCACCCAGACCTCACCGGCCGGGACGTCGTCGAGGCGTTCGAGGAGCTCGTGCAGGGGGATGTTGACGGCGTCGTCGAGGTGGCGGGAGGTGAACTCGTTGACACGGCGGACGTCGAGGACCGCCACCCGCCGGTGGTGGCGCACCTGGGCCAGGTCGGCGAACCGCGCCCGCTCGAAACGGCCGAGCGACCGGTCGGTCCACTGGTCCGGAGTTCCGGTGGCAGCGCCGGCGAGCCGGTCGATGCCGATGCGGACCAGCTCGCGCTGCGCCTCGGCGACCTGGTCGGGCGAGTCCCCGAGCAGGGTGAGTGGGGTGCCCCACGGGATGAGCCAGCCGAGGTAGGTGGCGAACTGGTCGTCGAGGCCGAAGTTCAGGGTGCCGGTGACGTGGCCGGCGGCGAACGCCGTGCGGCTGCGCAGGTCCACGACCCACTCACCGGCGGCGATGCGGGTGGCAAGCGTGTCCTTGTCCGCGACGGCCGGCGCGGACAGGTCCGGGGCGGGCGGTCCCGCGCTGTTCGCCGGGGCCATGTGCACGTAGTACGCGGGGTACGCGTCCAGCCCGGCCAGTGTGTCCGCGACCCAACGGTCCTCGGCCTGGGTCAGGGCGGGGTTCTGCTGCTTCTCGGTGCCGATAGTCGAGCCGATCGTCGTCGCGGTGGCCTCGCCGGTCGGCCCGGCGGAACAGAACGAGCCGAACCCGTGCGTGGGCAGAACGAGTGTGTGTTCGGGCAGCTCGTCGGCGAGGCGGTGCGCGGAGGCGAACTGGTGGTGGACCAGGTCGTTCGTGTGCTCCCGGCCGAGCAGGTCCGGGCGGCCGGTGGCACCGAACAGCAGAGACCCGCCGGTGAACACACCCACCGCCTCGAACCCCGCGCCCGCCGTCAGTGCCGTTTCGAGGGCGTAGGACAGGTGGGTGTGCGTGTGACCGGGGGTGGCGATGGCCCGTACTCGCATCGTCGGTGACACCTCGACGACGTCGCCGCCGCTGACGGGCGTGCGGTCGAACGTGACGTTATCGGCGCCGTTCACGAAGTAGGTCGCCCCGGTGGCCCGGGCCAGGGCGAGGCCGCCGGTGACGTAGTCGTTGTGGATGTGGGTCTCGAACACGTGCGTGATGGGCACCCCCTCCCGCTCGGCCAGGGCCACGACTCGGTCGATGTCACGCTGCGGGTCGACAACGATGCCGACGCGCCCGTCGTGGGCCAGGTAGGAGCGGTCACCCAATGTGGGGGTGTCGAGCGGCACGATCACCGAAGTCCGCAGTGGTGTCGTGTCCATGCTCAGTACCTCTGACATCCGTAGCCCTTGGTCGCGTGGTCTGATACCCCAGGGGGTATCGATGATAGAGCGAGGCTAGTACCCGGGGGGGTATACCTGTCAAACCGGGAGGAGCTTCGACCCCAATGACATCCGAACCACCGGGCGAAACGACCGGGTCGGGAATGAACCACCGGGAGCAGTGCTTGTATACCCCGGTAGGTATACGGTCATCCCGACCCCTTGAGGAGTAGAACCCATGAGCACCCAAACCCTGACCGGATCGAACTTCGAGTCCACCATCACCGCGGGCGGCATCGTGCTGGTCGACTTCTGGGCCGCCTGGTGCGGTCCGTGTCGCCAGTTCGCGCCCGTCTACGAGGCCGCGTCCAGCAAGCACGACGACATCGTGTTCGGCAAGGTCGACACCGAGGCCGAGCAGGCGCTCGCCGCGGCCGCCCAGATCACCTCCATCCCCACGCTGATGGCGTTCCGCGACGGCATCCTGGTCTTCACCCAGCCGGGTGCGCTGCCGGCTGCGGCCCTGGAGCAGGTCATCACAGCCGTCCGAGACCTGGACATGGACACCGTCCGGACCCGGGTCGCCGCCGCGCAGGCGACCGCCTGACCGGCCACACGAGAGCGCCGCGACCCCAGGAGCACTGATGGGCTACGCATTGACCGCAACCGTTCCCCGCCCATTCGACCAGACGGTGAGGGCGACCCGGGCCGCCCTCACCGACCAGGGATTCGGAGTCCTGACCGAGATCGACCTCGCCGGCACCCTCAAGGCCAAGATCGGCGCCAACATCCCCGCCCAGGTCATCCTCGGCGCCTGCCGACCTGCGCTGGCCCACGCCGCCATCCAGGCCGAGCCCTCCATCGGACTGCTGCTGCCCTGCAACGTCGTGGTCCGGGCCCTTGGCGACGCCACGACCATCGTGGAGATCCTCGACCCCACGACCATGGTCACCCTCACCGGCAACGACAGCCTCACCGACGTCGCCGACGAGGCCCGCGAACGGCTCACCGCCGCTCTCCACTCCCTCACCGCCTGACCCCCAACAAGGAGCGACGCGATGGTCACCCTCAACACCGACGACATGACCCCCGTCATCAACCGCCTACGCCGCGCGCAGGGTCAGATCGGCGGCGTCATCCGCCTCATCGAAGAAGGTCGCGACTGCAAGGACGTCGTCACCCAGCTCGCCGCGGTCAACCGCGCCCTCGACCGAGCCGGGTTCGCCATCGTCTCCAGCGGCCTCCGCGAATGCCTCACCTCACCCGAGGGCATCAGCGCCGAAGACCAGGCCACCATGGAGAGGCTGTTCCTCACCCTCGCCTGATCTGCACCCGACCCTGCCTGCTGCGATCGGCCATGTCACCCACCCGACCTGTCGCGCACGCCTCACGCCGACTTGTGCGGGTGGGCCGAGCTCGGCTCTCGGGACGCGGGGGCGCGCGATGCGTCGTCCACGCCGTGCGTCCGCACCTTCGTCGGCGACCCAACACCGACTCAACGCCGGCACGCGCAGCCGGGCCCGTCCCCGGGCTGGAACCCGATCGGCGTTTCGAGCTGCGAATGCGGGGACAGCGGAAGCTGGATCGACAACGAGTTCACCGTCCGCGTGACACCAGCGGCGTCGTCACCCTCGCCGACCTCGACTCAGTCCCAGGCACGCCCCGGGTCCCGCTGCCAGTCCGTTCACCGGGGTGTCCGGAGCGCATCCGGCCAACCCGGGGCCTGGCACGCGGCGGTGGCCGCGGCACACTCGGTCAACGCGGATGGACCGACATCCCGCACCTAGGCGCTCGTCGGCGTCACCGCCCTTCTTGCCATTGGACCGAAGCGGGTGCTGGGGCACGCTGGAGTCTGCTCGTCAACCGCGCGTACGGGGCCAGCGCGAGGCCGGGGGAGCGTGAGCCCGGGCGAGGACCAGTCGCGGACCCCGCCCGTCACCTCCTCGACGTGCTGGCTGGCTCCTGTGGCCCACTGTTGGCCTGCCCGTCGTCGGGCTCGGCCGGTCGGCGCCCGAACCAGGCGTAGAGGAACACGCCCAGCGGGCACACCAGGATCGACACCCAGGAGTTCACCCGCAACCCCATGATGTGGTTCGCGTCGTCGGTGCGCATGAGCTCGATGACCCCGCGGCCGATGGGGTACGCCGCGATGTAGAGGGCGAAGATCTGGCCGCGGCGGAAGTCGTGGCGATGCGCTGGAGGGCGGCAACGATGTCGTCTAGCACGCTGCGCAGGTACAGCACCGCAAGCACGCCCCAAGGCGACGTGCCGCGCGACCCGCCGTTACGGCAGGCTCGGTCAGGCGACCGCGGGGTTGGGCGGTCACCGGATGCGCCATCCCGTGGTGAGCGCCATAAGGTCGGGTTCCCGGGCGCTCGTCTGCCCCAAGCCGATGTGCTCAAGCGGCGGGGTCACCGATGGTCAGCTTGCTGTGCTGGTGAGGGCCGCGGTGATCCAGAGCGCCGTCCCATCCTACGAAGCGGTCCCCGTGGGTTCTGCTCCGCCAGCGCGATGGTGACGCGGGGAGTGTCGGTCAGGGTGTTGTGAACGGTGCAGTGGCTGGCCACAGCCAGAAGCGGCTGTAGCCGGGACTCGGGAACACTCGGCGGGACCATCAGCTGGACCTGCACAGCTGCCACGCGGGCGGGCCGGTCGGCGAGCTCGTATGCCGCGTGCACCGCCAGGCCTTTGGTGTCCAGGCCGTGGCGGGCCAGGTAGCGACGGGCGTAGAAGGCGACACATGACGCGAGACTGGCGACGAGTAGCTCGGTGGGGGTGGGCGCGGTGTCCTCGCCGCCCACGTCGATCGGCTGGTCGACGGTGATCGTGTGGCCACGGATCTCGATGTCGAAGCGGTCGCCGCCGCAATGCTCGACGTGCACCGCGGTCGTCAGGGGACCGGTGGTCAGGGCAGGGGCGGACGTGGACATGATCGGGTCACTCTCTCGCGCGGTCTTCGATGACCTCAGCCTGTCTGAATACCCGGGGGGGTACTAGGGACCTTTGGCCCTGGTTCGCGGGCCGTGCCGCTCATACGGTCATAGGAGACGGCGGCCAAGCCACGAGGAGTGATACCGATGAGGCGACTGCTGGTCCTCGGCGGGGGTACCGCCGGGACGATGATCGTGAACAAGCTGCGCCGGAAGTTGGTGCGGGAGGACTGGGAAATCACCGTCGTCGACCGCGACGACGACCACCGCTACCAGCCCGGGTACCTCTTCATGCCCTTCGGCACCTACACGCCGGACCAGGTGGTCAAGAAGCGCCACGCGTTCATCCCGGACGGGGTGGACCTCATCCTGGCCGAGATCGACCGCGTGGACGCCGACGACAACACCGTCGCGCTCGCCGACGGCCGCGTGCTGTCCTACGACTACCTGGTCATCGCGACCGGCACGACGCCGCGGCCCGACCAGACCCCGGGCATGCTCGGCTCGCAGTGGCGCCGGAGCGTGTTCGACTTCTACACCTTCGACGGGTCCACGGCGCTCGCGGCCGCGATGAGGTCCTTCGACCACGGCCGCCTGGTCATCCACATCACCGAGATGCCGATCAAGTGCCCGGTCGCGCCGCTGGAGTTCACGTTCCTGGCCGACGCGTGGCTGCGCGAGCGCGGGATCCGCGACCGCGTGGAGCTGGTCTACGCCACCCCGTTGTCCGGGGCGTTCACCCAGCCCATCGCCTCGCAGCAGCTGGGCGACATGCTCGCGGACCGCAAGATCCTGGTCGAGCCCGACTTCATGATCGAACGCGTCGACAACGACCGGAAGATGATCGTCTCCTACGACGAGCGCGAGGTGCCCTTCGACCTGCTGGTCACCATCCCCCTCAACCTGGGCGCCGACTTCGTCGCCCGCTCCGGCCTCGGGGACGAGCTGAACTACGTGCCCGTGGACAAGCACACCCTCCAGTCCACCCAGCACGCCAACATCTTCGCGGTCGGCGACGCCTCCAACATCCCCGCCTCGAAGGCCGGCTCGGTCGCCCACTTCTCGGTGGAGATCTTCGTCGACAACTTCCTCGCCCACATCCAAGGCGAGCCGATGAAGGGCGCGTTCGACGGGCACGCCAACTGCTTCGTGGAGTCCGGCGACGGCAAGGGGCTGCTCATCGACTTCAACTACGACACCCAACCGCTGCCCGGGAAGTACCCGCTCCCGGTGCTCGGCCCGATGAACCTGCTCAAGGAGACCAGGGCCAACCACCTGGGAAAGCTGGCGTTCCGCTGGATCTACTGGAACCTGCTGCTCCCCGGCCGGCCGCTTCCCCTGCCAGCCCACATGTCCATGGTCGGCAAGGTCCCACCATCGGATGAGCCCACAGACACCACACGAGACAAGGAGTGAGCGACATGCCCGTCACCACCATCGACGGCCGCCCCGTGCACGTCAACGAGGAAGGCTTCCTGACCGAGCCCGGCGAGTGGGACGAGGACCTCGCCAACGCCCTGGCCACCCAGATCGGCATCAACCTGGGCGACGACCACTGGCAGGCCATCCGATTCCTCCGCCAGGACTACGCGACCCAGGGCCAGACCCCGACACTGCGCCGGGTGAGCGTCGCGGGCGGCATCCCCACCAAGCAGCTGTTCCAGCTGTTCCCCCAGAAGCCGGCCAAGAAGATGGCGTACATCGCCGGCCTGCCCAAGCCGCACGGCTGCGTCTGACCCACGAAGTCCCACATTCAACAGAAGAAGGCCCTCCCATGACCACCATCGACACGGCCCCGGACACGGCCCCGGCCATCATCCCCAACTTCGACACCGAGTCCACCAAAGGCCGCAAACTGGCCATCATCTGCTCCAAAGGCAGCCTGGACATGACCTACCCCGGACTCATCCTCGCCAACGCCGCCCTCGGCGAAGGCGTCGAGACCCACCTCTTCTTCACGTTCTGGGGGTTCGACATCATCAACAAGAAGACGATGGCGGACCTGAAGTTCACCCCGCTGGGCAACACCGCCACCCACATGCCGCAGGGCCTCGGCGGGCTGCCCGGCATCACCCACATGGCCACCTCGAGGCTGAAGAAGTCCATCGCCGACCTCGACGTCCCCGACGTGCCCGAGTTCCTCGAGCAGATCGTCGCGTCAGGCGGCCACCTGTGGGCATGCCGAATGTCGGCAGACATGAACCACCTCACGGAGGACGACCTCTACGACGAGGTCGAGGGAATCATCAGCGCGAGCGACTTCATCGACAAGACCGACGGCGCCCAGCTGCTGTTCATCTAAGCCGCGCCCAGAGGCCGGACTCAGGCGGGCCAGCCGCCCATCATCGACCGTTGGCGTGGCCTGGCGTGGGAGTGGGAGTCATCAAAGCCCGCGCGTTGTCGCCATGTCCTGCTGCTCGAGCCGATGCCTTGTTCTGCACTGCGTCACGATCGCGCTCAGACTGCTGGTGGATCAGTGTGGGAACCTGATTGCCGAGCGGACTCGCCACCTTGTCGGCGTCGGTTGGAGACTGACCCGGAACCCAATTCTGTTGCCACGCAGGGCCATTCTCACGTCACGGGGGGCCTAAGAACCCATCACTGGGGTATCAAAGCCAGGGGCGAATTGCTCAGGCAGGGGTCGTCCGATCGAGGAGGCACGCCGGCGGGAGGTCGAACCACCGGAGGTGTTCGAAGTCGGCTGACACGAGGTCAGCCGTACCGTCCAAGTCCGGCGGGTTGGTCGCACGGAGCAGCCGCGCGCTCTCGTCGAGGTACCCGGTCAGGGCCGATTCATCGGCGGTTTGGCCGTGCCGCGGGTAGCTGATCGCACCGTCCGGACCGTAGGTGATCTGCCCGAGCCGTAGGGGTGGCTCTATCGGACCGTCGCGGTGCACCCAGATGCCGCGAGTGACGTCGAAGCGGTACTGGCCCAGCATTCGCCAGCCGTCGCGGGCCACCAGTCGTACTGCCTCGACGATGTAGTCGAAGACCGCCTCGGAGATGAAGTAGTTGAAGTTGACGCGAACCCACCCTGGTTTGATGCCTTCGCAGCCCCGCGTGATTTCCCGCTCGAACTCGCGGGACCGTTCGATGTCGATGCCGAGCAGGTGATGACCGTACGGACCCGCGCATGAACAGCCGCCGCGGGACTGGATGCCGAACAGGTCGTTGAGTAGCGCGACGACGAAGTTGTGATGCAGGTACTTTCCGCTGGGGGTCCGGGTCACGAACGAGACGATTGAGAGTCGCTGCGCCTCGAGGTTGCCTAAGATCTCGATGTTCGGCTCGTCCTTCCACCGCGCCAGCGCGCGATGCAGGTAGCTCGACTCGTGTCGCCGGATGACGTCGATGCCTACCGCCTCCTTGAGCTGGAACACCAGCCCTGCCCGAATCGCCTCCACGATGGCCGGAGTGCCGCCTTCCTCACGCTGCACCGGGTCGGCGAGGTACTGGTGCTCATCGGGGTTTACGTAGGCGACCGTGCCACCCCCGGGCACGTCGGGGACCCGGTTGGTCAGCAGCTCACGCCGCACAACGAGCACACCGGGAGTGCTCGGGCCACCGATGAACTTGTGTGGGCTGAGGAAGATCGCGTCCTTGTAGCAGAGAGGGTCCTGGCTGTCGGGACCGTGCATCTCGATGTCGACGTAGGGCGCCGCGGCGGCGAAGTCCCATAACGACAGCGCGCCGTGGCGATGGAGCAACGACGAGATCCGGGCGGTGTCGCTCAGGATGCCGGTGACGTTGCTGGCCGCAGAGAAACTGCCCATCTTGAGCGGCCGGGCCGCGTATCGGTTGAGCTCCAGTTCGAGCCTGGCGAGGTTGATGTGCCCGTCGCCGTCGGCGGGGATCGCGACGACGTCGGCGATGGACTCCCGCCAGGGCAGCTCGTTGGAGTGGTGTTCGAACGGACCGATGAACACGACGGGCCGCCGATCGGCCGGGATGGCGGCACTGAAGTGATAGAGATCGTCGAGGGACGAAGGCAGCCGCAGCCCAAGGATTCCGATGAGCTTGTCAATGGCGCCCGTGCAACCCGATCCGGCGAAGATCACCACCGTCTCGTCATCCCCGCCGACCGCGACCCGGATGATCGCACGGGCGTCTTCGCGGAGTCTCGTCGTCTGCAGGCCGGTGCCGCTCGACTCCGTATGGGTATTGGCATACCGGGGAAGCACCTCGCCCCGGATGAAATCCTCCAGGAACGCCAGCGCACGACCTGAGGCGGTGTAGTCGGCATACGTGACCCGTCGGGGGCCGAACGGCCCCACCATCACCTCGTCGTCGCCGATAACGGCCTCCCTGATCCGGCGAATCAGCGGGGTCTCGGTGGGCACCTCGGGAGACCTCTCGACGGCGCCGGCAACCTCCATGACCGCGAGGATATGTCGTGTGCCGGTCTAAGGGCTTACCTATGGGAGGCCGGGCGACGACAGAGCACGGTGATCACGAGTGCCACTAGGGGATGTAGGTCAGATGCACGGCGCAGCCGTGGCGAAGTAAGCCAGATCTGGGTCGGGGATCCACCAGGTCACGAGGACGACCAGTGGCATGACGACCATCGTCGCGAGGTAGAACCGCCCTTCGCTCCTCTCGAGAGGTCAGGGACCAAAGACCCAGGGAGCCGGAATGGCGGTCATCGGTTCGGGCCGTTCGACTCTGTCTGTTTGGTCGAATGCTGGGAAGCGTGAAGGGGCATGGGTAACCGTGCCTGACCGCCGTCGAGGCGGCGCGGCGCCTGCAGGATGTCGGCGTGAACGAGGTCAAGCAGCGGGGACGGATCTCCGTGTTGTCGAGCATCTGTCTCCAGCTTCGTGGCCCGCTCATCATCGTCCTGCTCGCCGCGTGCGCGCTGACCCTGCTCACCGGGGATTTCACCGACGCCGCGGTGATCGCCTTTCGTCGTGCTGGTCAACACCACCGTCGGGGTCGCCCAAGAGATCAAGGCAGACCGAGCGGTCACCGCCGGCCGCGCCCTTAGGTACCGCGACGCCCGTTAGGGCAAGGCCCCAGAACCCGTTGCGGGGATTCTCACCCGATGGAAACAGACGTCGAGACGGCTCACTGCCGGATCGACACGGTGGTTGAGCCGAAATCCCCGGGTTTGGGCACGGGCCGTCGAAACCCTTGGTCCGCAACGAGACCCGGCTCCCCCTCGGTGGAGGCCGCGGTTTCGTATTGCCGGAACCACGGACCGCCGGCCCGCAGACGTTACAACGGGACCAACGTCTCTGTTGTGGTGTGGCGCGCTGGGGAAGTGTGACCGCTCGGAGGTGAGCCACATGGGCGACGTCGAACTCATTGAACGGCAATCACAGCCGGCTGCGGCCGTCCGAGGGCACATCGTGACCCAGGAGATTCCGCGTTTCCTCGGCGAGGCGTACGCGGAGACGATGCGGATCTTGGGCGAGCAAGGCCAGGCACCCGCCGGGCCCCCCTTCGCGCGCTTCGAGCGGGGTGAAGGCGGGTTCTCCGTGGTGGCAGGTTTTCCCTGCGAACACGAGATCCAGCCCGGCGGCCGGGTAGAGGCCGAGACCCTGCCGAGCGGGCTGACAGCCACGGTGCTGTACCGGGGTGACTATGCCGGTGTCGGAGCGGCGTACGACGAGGTGCAGCAGTGGCTGACCGCGAACGGGTACGCCGCCTCGGGACCGCCGTGGGAGTCCTACCTCGACGAGCCGGAGGTGGACCAGCCACGGACGGTCGTGCAGTTCCCCTGCGCGCGGGTCGCCCGGGAGCGAACGGCCGATCGGCCCCAACGGTCCGAGGTGTGCCGCATTCCCCCGCCGAACCGGCACGGTAGCCGCCCCGTCAGCCCGGCCGTGGGCCTGCCAGACCCGGCCCTGAGTCCCCGTCGGCGCGCCGTCCCCTCCGGCCACTCCGCCGGCCGAGGTATCGACTGATCAGCACGGCCACCGCCACCGGAGCCAGACCGATCAACAGCACCTCGTCGAACGACAGACCGTCGACGTTCGGTTGAAGCTGTTCCTCGGTAGCCCAGCCGAACCACATCTCACTGGTGAGGAGGCCAACGAGGAAGTACACCGCTGCCACGACGAGCCACAACCAGCGAGTCGCCGTACGACCCGCGAGCAGATGAGCAAGAAACCCGAAGCCGATCGACATGACCGCCAACAGCCCCAAGCCAAGAGGCCCGAGGTCCCACTGCATCGGCCTTCACCTCCGACCCGGTCGCCTGCGCCGTCGCGGCGCTGACCCCATCGATCACCATCGTTGTCCTCTCGGCGTCGCCGCAGAGGGACCAAGGTCCCCAGGGGTGCGATCGGAAGCCGCGTTGCGGGCGCGGGCTGTGGGTCCGAACCGCGTTCTGTGGCCGTTCGGGCGCCCAGCTGCCGCGCGACGCGCACCCGGTCGCTCACCGGGACCGTTTCCCGCTAAGGAGTGGTCCGAGCCTGGCGAACTCGGTGCGGACGTGCTCATCGAGGTCGGCGGCAAACCGCGGGGACAGGTAGAGCCCGAACAGCGGATCGAGGATCCGGCCGGGGCCGGCCCACCCCGCCTGGACCGTGTGGCGAACCCGCACGGAGGGCCTGTCACCGCTGCGGTCAGGGTGGTCTTGAAGGTCGAGGCGCAGGCACACCGGCAGCGGCACTCCCTGGTGGAACTGCCACACGACCTGCTGGTCCGCCACCACCTTCACGACCGTGGCAGAGAACCTCATCCGCCGCCGGCCGACCAGCTCGTCCATGACGACACGATCGCCGACGTGGTCGGCCCGGCCGCTGCGGGCCGTGACGTGGAACCGGTCGTGCACCCCGGGCCACCAGGACTGGTACGCGGAGTCGGTCGGTTCCAGCAGGAACCGCAGCACCTGACCCGCGCGAGCCCCGGGCACCACCGCCGTCGAGACGACCTCAAGCACGATCCCACCTCCAGCAACACGAACGGCCCGTAGGCCAGCACCCGGCCGCAGGCTCCGAACCTCACCGTCACCCGGGCACCGCGCCGTCACCAGTGGCCAAGGTCCCGGGAGCGGCACTCAGCCCATGCGCCGCCCTCCCACCCCGCGGGCGCCCGGCGCACCGCTGCGGCCGGCCACCTCGGCTTCGAGGGCGCAGACGGTCCCCTGCGGCTCGACCTGCGTCTGCAGGTAGGTGTCCTGGAGCCGGTCGGAGACCATGGCCTCGAGCGCGAGCGTCAGGGCGTGACACTGCTCGACGGTCCACGCGGCGGGGACCACAACATGCACCGACACCACATGGTCGCGGCCGACCGCGCGAGTGCGGACGGCGTGAAAGCCGATCCCGCGCTGCCGCGCGAAGTCCCGGAGGACCCGGTCCAGCTCCGCCAGCGCGGGAGCGGGGATGGCGTGATCCATCAGCCCGGCCACGGACCGGGACAGCAGGCCCGCACCGGTGACCACGATGTTGACCCCGACCAGCAGCGCGACGATCGGGTCCAACCGCTCGTACCCGGTAACGGCCACGAGGACGACGCCGACAATGACGCCGACGGATGTCCACACGTCGGTCAGCAGGTGTCTGCCGTCCGCAGTCAGGGCCAGGGACCGGTACTGCCGGCCGGCGCGGACCAGGACCACGGCCACGGCGCCGTTGACGACCCCGGCCGCCGCTGACACCGCCAGGCCGGCACCGACGTCCTCCAAGGGCCGCGGGTGGAGCAACCGGTCGACCGCGGCGACGATAATGGCTACCGCGGCCACGAAGATCATCACCGCCTCCACCGACGCCGAGAGGTACTC
Source organism: uncultured Actinomycetota bacterium (assembly GCA_963787725.1). Taxonomy (GTDB): domain Bacteria; phylum Actinomycetota; class Actinomycetes; order Actinomycetales; family Dermatophilaceae; genus Lapillicoccus. Next base: position 36,180 of record CAWBEH010000013.1, read on the forward strand.
CGCCTTTCCGTGGCCGAAGTTATGGCCCTCATCGGGGGGTCGGGCAGCGACGCGCAACGCCACGAGCGCGACGACCGCGGCGACGAGGTTGACGATGGACTCGGCGGCATCGGATAGCAGCCCCACGGACCCGGTCATCGCCGCGGCCACCGCCTTGAGCGTGAGAGTGATCAGCGCCGCAGCGATGGACAGCCACGCGAACCGGGTCAGGTCTCGCGCGGTACCCGCTCCCGTCCCGTTCGCCGACATCAACCACACCGGTCCCTTCCCTCGCCCGCTCGCTCATCCCATGCTGATCGCCGGCAGTGCTGGCGGCCAGTGACGTTGGTCCCACCGATGAGTCATCGCATACCGCGAGGGCATCTGAAGGAAAGGACGCCCGCGACCTTGAGGCAACTTGGTCCTAACGGCAGCCGGCCCGAAGGCGCTGCCGACTCCAGGCGCAGCCGACGCAGCCACGCGTCGGACCGCCAAAGTGGTCCCTCTGGTACTCCTGGGATCCACTGAGCGGCCGCATTCGACACTCACCCGGTGCTGACTCCCGAACCGCGGGCGGCTCTGGTGCCGCGAGGGAACAGATCGGACGTGAGCCCGCGTCAAGCTGAGGGCCTTTCGGCCCGGTCACGGCGGTGCTCTGAGTGTGAGCATCGAGGGGGATGCGCCGCCTGGCAGGTGACACGAAGTCTGGTCTCGCGGCTGCAGGTTGCCTGGTCACGCCGATCTGATGGTCACGCCGAGGGGCAGCGCCCGGATGGGGCGAAGGTCCTTAAGTCGGTGGTTTCGCGCGATCCGGCTTCCGTCACCCGAAGGGGGACTCCCGAACGCGGACGTTGTCGTTCCGCCCGTCCGGCAGCACCCTTGACCGGATGGTGGACGCATCGCCCTGGGCCTTTTGGCCCTGTTGCGGAGTCGCGTGGCTGGGGCAGCGTGGTGACCATGGCAACGCCGGTGGTTCGGTGTGAGGCGGTGGTCAAGCGGTTCGGTCGGACCGAGGCGCTGCGCGGGGTGGACCTGGTTGTCGACCGGGGTGACCTCTTCGGGTATCTGGGTCCCAACGGGGCGGGCAAGACGACGACGCTGCGGCTCCTGATGGGGTTGACCCGTCCCACTTCGGGTCGGGTCGAGGTGTTGGGCCTGGACGCCTGGGGCCATCGTGACGAGCTGCACCGCCGGGTCGGCTACGTCCCGGGGGACGTGTCGCTCTATCCACGCCTGACCGGGCAGGAGCACGTCGACTTCGTCGGCCACCTGCACGGGCTGGGCCGTCCTCCCGGGGCGGGCCGTCTCGCGGAGCGGCTCGACATCGACCTGGACCGGCCCGCCCGCGAGCTGTCGCGGGGGAACCGGCAGAAGCTCGCGCTGGTCCTCGCGCTCATGTTCCGGCCCGAGCTCCTGGTGCTCGACGAGCCCTCGAGCGGGCTGGACCCCCTCGTGCGGCGGGAGTTCCACGCCCTGCTCGCCGAGCACGCCGCCGGCGGCGGCACCGTGCTGCTCAGCTCGCACGTGCTGAGCGAGGTCCAGCGAGTGGCCACCCGGATCGGGGTGCTGAGGGAAGGGCGGGTCGATTGCGGTCGACCAGCGCGAGGCGCTGCGGGCCAAGTCGCTGCACCACGTGGAGGTGCAGCTTGACGGGCCTGTCTCGGTGGCGTCCTTCGCGGCGGTCGACGGTGTCCGCGACGTCTGCGTCGACCAAGGGGTCCTGCGGTGCGACGCCCCACAGCCGGCGCTCGACCCCCTGCTGAAGGAGATCGCCCGACACCCCCTCGTCGACCTGACGGTCGTCGAGGCCGAGCTGGAGGAGACCTTCCTCGCGTACTACTCCGGAGACGGCCATGCTGCGTAACGTCCTGCTCAAGACCATCCGTGACCAACGACGGTCGTATGCCGCGTGGTGCGCGGGCGTCGTCCTGCTCGTCGCGATGTACGTCGCCCTGTGGCCCAGCATCAAGGGCCAGCCTTCGATGCAGGACTTCCTCGACCAGATGCCTCCTGCCTTCCGGAACCTCTTCGCCATGTCGGGTGCCGACATGTCGACCCCGGTGGGCTACATCCAGGTCGAGCTGCTGTCGTTCATGGGGCCGGTCCTCGTGCTGCTGTATGCGATCGGGATCGGTTCGTCGGCGGTGGCCGGCGAGCAGGACCGCGGGACTCTCGAGCTCCTCCTGACCACGCCGGCATCACGCGGCCGAGTACTCGTCGACAAGGCCATCGCCATGGCCGTGGGAACACTGGGCCTGTCGGCCCTGCTCGGCGTTGCCCTCGTCGTCGAGGGCGCCCTGGCGTCGATGGGTCTGCCGGCCGGCACGGTCGCCGCGGCCATGCTGCATCTGGGACTGCTCGGGCTCGTCTTCGGCGCCCTGGCCCTGGCGATCGGGGCGGGGACCGGACGCCTCGGACTCAGCCGTGCCCTCCCGGTCGTCCTGGCCGTGCTCGCCTACGTCCTCAACGGCCTCGGTGGGCTCGTCGACTGGCTGACGCCGTTGCAGAAGCTGTCGCCGTTCTACCAGTACGCCGCCCACGACCCCCTGCGCTCGGGGGTCTCCTGGCCCGCGATCGGGTCGCCGTCGCCACCGTCGTGGTCATCGTCGCCACAGCCGGCTGGTCGTTCGACCGACGCGACATCACCTCCTGAACCGACCACGGCGTCACGGCCCACTGCGCCACGGCGGCAGTGCGGCACTGCGGCAGTGCGGCACTGCGGCACTGCGGCACGCGCCACAGCGTCACGGGGTCACGGGGTCAAGGACGAACGCGACCCTGGGGCCAGTCGGCATCGACGGGGCCGTCGCCGTCGAAAGCGGCGGCCGTGGCAGGTGGGTCCGGTGAACGGTGCGAACGCCGGAGCCGGCGCCGACGATGTAGCTCGAGAAGCCGACGACTCCGTCCCCCCGTCAATATCGAACCCGACCGGACCAGACGTGGAATCCCCCTTGCTCGCCGACCCAAGCCTCGTCCCGTTGCGGTCAATACGTGAGACGTCCGCTCAAGAGGTGAGACGTGTTCGGGGGACGTTGGTCCCTGCACTCGCCCTCGTCCAGCAACCAGGCTGGCGGAAGGTGAATGGAGGCACCATGGTCATCCGCACTGTTCCCCGGCAACCACCAACCGGCGCCGACCGGCCTGAGGACGCTGCGCGGTATGCGCGGCCTGATCTCGAGGTGCGCGACATCAGCCACGCGTTCGGTGACCGGATCGCCCTGGCCCACGTGAGTTTCGCGGTGGTCCCCGGCGTGATGACCGGTCTTCTGGGTCCCAACGGTGCTGGCAAGACCACGCTGATCCGCATCCTGCTGGGCGTGCTGAGACCGCAGGCCGGGGAGGTCCGCATCCACGGCCAGGCGGCCACGGACGCCGGGCGCCGGGCGTGGGGGTACATGCCTCAGGAGCGTGGCCTCTACCCGGCCATGAGGGTGGGCGAGCAGGTGGTGTACTTCGCCCGGCTGCACGGGCTGTCGCGCCGCGACGCGGAACGCCGGTCACGAGGCCTCCTGGAGGAGCTCGGTCTGGCGGAGCGCTGGGACGATCGCACAGACAGGCTTTCCGGAGGGCTGCAGCAACGACTCCAGCTGGCTACGTCGCTGGTCCATGATCCCGAGGTCATCGTCCTGGATGAACCCTTCGCCGGCCTCGACCCGGTCGCCGTCGCCGATCTCTCGGAGAGCCTGCGGCAGCGAACTGCCGCCGGGTGCACGGTGCTGTTCTCGAGCCACCAGCTCGACCTCGTCCAGGACCTGTGCGAGGACATCACGATGATCGACCACGGCCGCCTGGTCCTTCAGGGCGACCTCGCCACCCTCCGCGCGTCCTCCGGAGGCAGACAGCTGAGGCTCCAGGTGCAGTCCCAGGATCGTGGCTGGCTGCGCGGCTTCCCGCAGGTCGCGGTCGTCAGCGACAAGGCCGACGAGTTGCGCCTGTCGATCCCGCCCGGCACAGCTCCACTCGAGGTGCTCGACGCAGCCCGCGCCGCCGGTCGTGTCACTGACTTCGGCCTCGACCTGCCCACCTTGTCGCAGCTCTTCCTCGAGGCCGCCGCCGAGGACCGAGCAACCGAGCAGGTGTCCTGATGCGCGCCTGGTGGAGTGGCACCCGCCTCGTCTGGGAACGCGGCCTGGTCGAGAACGTCCGCTCCAAGACGTTCAAGGTCGTCACCGCCATCCTGCTCCTGCTCTCTGCGGCCGCCGTGATCCTGCCCCAGCTTCTGGCCGGCGGCACCACCACCTACACCCTCGCCACCGTCGGACCAGCGCCAGCAGGCATCGTCGCAGCCCTGGACGCCGCGCAACGCACGGGGGACTTCACCGTCACCTACGTCTCACGCGAGAGTGCCGAACAGGTGCGCTCCAGCGTCCAGTCCGGTGACGCCGCCGTCGGCCTGGCCGACGGCACCCTGTACGTAGCCTCCCGCAACGCCGGCACCTTCCCCGCGGTAGTGGCCCAGGCCGTCATCCGCCTCGAGGTGGCACGGCGGCTGGCCCAGGCCGGGCTCACCGCGCAACAGGTGACCGACCTACAGTCCATCCAGCCGCCCAGGCAGGTCACCGTTGCTCCCGTGGCCGACGAGAAACGCGCCGCGGTGGGCTTCGCCGTCGGCGTCTGCCTCTACCTGGCCCTGCTCTTCGGAGGCACCGCCATCGCGACCGCCGTCGCGCAGGAGAAGACAAGCCGCATCTCCGAGGTGCTCCTCGTCGTCCTGCGACCCAGCCAGATCCTCGTCGGAACGGTGCTGGCGGTGGGCACCGTCACCCTCGCCCAGATCCTCGTACTCGCCACCCCGGTCGTCGTCGCCCTGCGGCTCCGTGACGACATCGCGCTCCCGCCGGTCGCCGCGGGCGACATCGCCCTGGGGGTGGCGTGGTTCGTCATCGGCTTTGCGCTCTACGCGTTCCTGTATGCCGCGTGCGGCGCCCTCGTCAACAAGGTCACCGAGGTCAGCACCGCGGTGATGCCCATCGCCATGATCATGGTCGCCGCCTATCTCGTCTCGATCCTCGTAACGACTCAGGACCCGACGAGCCCGTGGAGCCTGCTGATCGCGTTGTTCCCGCTCACCGCCCCCATCGGGATGCCCTTCCTGTGGGCCACCGGCGAGGCCAGCGCCACCCTGCTCGCGGTCTCGATGGCCCTGGCCATCGTCACCGCCGGCGGCGTCATCTGGCTCGCCTCGAGCATCTACCGGCGAGCCCTGCTCATCACCGACCGTCGGGTCGGCTTCCGCGAGGTGCTCACCAGGGCACCCCAGGAAGCCGCGGTTCCCGTCGCTCTTGCCGAGCGCGGCGCGCGGGACGACTGACATCCCGTGACACACCCGTCCCAGTCCTGCCGTTCCGAGGTTGGCTTGGCCGCTCGCCGGTGGTGCCGGCGACAACGCGCCTGCAGGTTGTCCTCGGCGATTCGGCGAGTAGAGCATCCCGGCACTGGCTGCCATCAATATTCTGTTTGATCATCGGAATGGCCATCACGTTGGTGAAGGTCGCGACCGCGTCCTGACCCGAGCACGCCCGCGACCAGCGGCAGGTGAGGGCGTCGGTCGGTGCGTCCCGGGACCTTCGCCTCTGACACGCGTCGAGGATTGCAGCTGGTCTGGAACTGACGTTCCGCGACCACGGGGCGCAGATGGAGGGCCCGACCGTGAAGACCTACGACGCGCCAACCCCGGCCAAGGGGACCCGACCTCTGCTCGGGGTGCGGGAGCAACCAGGTCGTCTGGCGCTTGCCGTGTTCCGGTTACCCCTTCCCCTCTACCGGGCCGGGTGGGGCTGGCTGCTTGGTCACACGTTCGTTCTCGTTGTTCACGCCGGACGCAAGACCGGCCAACCGCATGCCATGACGGCGATGGTGCTCCGCTACGAGCCCGTCACCAGTGAGGTGGTCGTGTGCGCGAACTGGGGGCCGAACTCGGACTGGATCCGGAACATCCGGGCCCGTCCCGCTCTTCGGGTTCAGATCGGCCGGGAGTCGTTCGCCCCGCAGCACCGCTTTCTCACCAATGAGGAGAGCTTCGCGGTCGCCGTCGAGTTCCGTCGCAGGCACCCGCACCGTGTGCGTTTCGCCGGGCGCGTCCTGGGCTGGGGTGACCTGCGCTCAGACGGCGTGCTCCGCGACTTCGTCGCCACTCGGCCGTTCGTGGCCTTCCGACCTGTACCCCAAGGACTTCCGGCGCCCCCGACGGAATTACCCCGGTGAGAGTCCCTGCAGCGACGCGGTGGTCGTGCGCCTGGACGGTCACATCGGGTACCACGGTCTACGAACGGGCTGACGCCATGGCTCGACCACTGGCTGGGTCAGTGGGCCACGCTTCCGATGCCTGATCCGCTTCACCTTCATCATCGAAGTGCTCGATCCGCCGCCTCTGGGCAATCTGCTGTGGGCGGGACCGGCGGGTACCCGGGTGGTCCGTACGCCGACTGACTTTCAGCGCAGATCCGCGCCCCGGCGCTCCGGCGCTCCGGTGACGTGGGCGGGACTTTCGCCTCTGAGGGTTGCCTCTGGTCTCACCTAGCGTGGTGAGTGGTTCTACTGCTGTGGGAGGTTCTGATGACACTGACTGAAGTACCGAAGCGCCCAGTGGTTGCCGCCCGACGCGCTGGTTACGTCGTGGCCGTCCTGGTCAATGCCGCGATCCTCTGTGCGGTGAACGTGTGGCCGGGCTGGCAGGCACTGCCGTTCCTCACCGATGATGTGTCGCTGGTCCTGGGGCTGGTCAATGCCTCGATCCTGGTGAACGTGGTCGCGAACATGGTTTACGTCGTGGCTGATCCGCGCTGGTTGAAGGCGTTGGGTGACGTGCTCACTACCGGCGTCGGGCTCGCGGCCCTTCTGCAGATCTGGCGGGTCTTCCCGTTCGACTTCAGTGGCAGCTCGTTCGACTGGGCCCTGGTCGTGCGTATTGCGGTGGGTGTGGCCATCGGCGGCAGTGCCATCGCCATCGTGGTTGCGGTTGTGTCATTCGTGAAGAGCATCTGGCGGGCTTTGTCCTGAGATGCGGCTGGTATACGGTCCCGGTTCTCGGTGCTCTTCCGCGGCACGTCACCCGAGGGGTGACGAGCCATCCGCCACGTGCGCACAGCGGCGTCGCACACGCACGGGGAGGTTCGGCGCATGAATGAGCCGGTCCTCGAGTGGCTGCTGGAGGGCGATGTCGCCGTCCGCTTCCAGACTCGCCGGGACCTGCTGCATCGCGACGACGTCCACCTACAGGAACGGATTGCTCGCGAAGGCGAGGGGGCCGCACTGTTGGCGGCGCGGCATGCGGATGGTCATTGGGGCCGGGGTTTCTACCAGCCGAAGTGGACGTCCAGCCATTACACGCTCCTCGAGCTCAAGAACCTTGGACTGAGCCGCCGTCACCCCAGCGCCCGAGACACGGTTGCCCTCATTCTGGAGACCGAGAAGGGCCAGGACGGGGGCCTGAACCCCAGCAGCACGGTGAAGCAGAGCGACGCCTGCGTGAACGGGATGGCGCTGAACTACGCGTCCTACTTCGATGCGGAAGAACGCTCGCTGTTCAGCATCGTGGACTTCCTGCTCGGACAGCGACTGCCGGATGGTGGCTTCAACTGTCGGCTCAACCGAACCGGTGCCCGCCACTCCTCCGTCCACACCACCGTCTGTGTGATGGAGGGATTCACGGAGTACCAGCGCCGTAACTACCAGTACCGAGCGCTGGAGCTACGCTCCGCGCAGGCCGACGCCATCGAGTTCCTACTGCGCCACCATCTGTACCGTAGTGAACGAACGGGCCGGGTCATGAACCCGGAGTTCACCCGCCTCCATCACCCGGCCCGGTGGCACTTCGATGTCCTACGCGGCCTGGACGCTCTCGCGGACGCGCGCACCGCATACGACCCTCGAATGGACGATGCCCTGCAGATGGTGCGGTCACGACGCAGTGCAGACGGTCGCTGGGTCGCGAACAGGGCATACCCCGGACTGACCCACACCACCCCACCGCAGCCCGGACAGCCGAACCGGTGGATCAGCCTGATTGCCTCGAGGGTCCTCAACTTCTACCCGATCAACTCCCACGGAGAGAGCGAACCCAGAAGGCCCCCAGGTACCTTCCCGCGAACGGTCTAACTGGCTGGCGCGGAAGTGGTCCGTCGGTGCATCCCCATCTCCTTGACCCGCACCTCGCGCCGCGGCCCGACCAGCTCGGAGCGCTCACCGCTGGACAGCCCTTCCTGCGGCCTCGTCGACGTCGGCCTGGTCCGGCGCAGGCACGACTCGCTGATTCCGAGGTCGTTGGCGATCTTGGCGATCGGCTGCTCCGCAACCTGGCCAGCTCCACGGCACGGCGCCGGAACTCCGGCGGCTTAGCAGCAGGCATCAAACGGACTCCTTCCCGAGACGATCATCGCCTCAGCCCAAGGTGTCCGGAGAACCGGGTCAGGCTCCACAACGCCAATGAGGCTTGCTGGAATCCAGTGAGTCCACTGCTCCTGTCCGATGGCCACGGCACGGGCTACAACGACGACGATCGTGAAGAGTACGCACAAGACCCGACGTGGAACGCTGAAAGGGGAAGCGGCTGGTTGCCCGCTCTCGGATGCCACAGCCGGCGACCTGCTCGAGCCTGGCGGACAAGACGGCGGCGATCGCTTCCGTGAAGCGGTCGTCACACCGCGACGTCCCCGACCAGCGCCTATCCTGGGCCGCAGGGTTTGCGGTCGTAGCCGGGCACGCTGGTGCCAATGACCCGAGTTTCCCGATGGGCCGAGTGGATTCGCTCGAGCGTCGTGTTGTCTGTAAGGGAGGCAGACTCATGGGTAGTGGACTGCCTCCGGCCTCCATTGCAGGTTGAGGATCGAGGGTCCATGTCCCAGTCAGAGCGCGATGTTGACGGCCGCACAGCGCCTGAGCCCGGCGCCGCGGAGTACGACCTTGTTGAGGTTGCGGCGGCGATGCGCTCGCTGTCGTAGCGGGTAGCCAGGGATGCCAGCGACCGGGCACCGCTCAACGCCTTCGTTGGCGTCGCCGCCGAGCGGTACCGGGGGCACCGTGGGTCAGCGTCAGCATGCTGCATTCGGGACGCTTCACGGCGGCGTCGACGGCCGAGCAGGGGGTGCGCGCTGATGTCATGCAGGACGACGTCGGATCAGGTCCGTGCGTGGATGCCGTGCTCAAGGAGTCGCTGTAAGTCACCGGGGAGGTGACCACGGACCCACGCTGGGCCGAGTGGGGCCCGCGCGCGCACAGCGGGTGTCAACAGCGTGCTCTCCCAGCTCCTGCATCTGCAGGATCAGGACGAGGTGGTGGCCGGGCTGAACATCTACTCTGACGCGTCGCGGGCCTTCGACCGGGCCGCGGTCGGCGTCGCGCTGATCCTGACGACCCATGGGGCTATGGTCCTGTCCGAGCAGTTGGCCTCGCAGGAGGCCCGGCACCTGGGCAAGGCTCTTCGAAGCAACCGGGAGATCGGGGTGGCGAGTGGGATCCTGAGGAATCAACGCCGCTTCACCCGCCAAGAGGCATTCGACGTGCTGCGGGTCGCCAGCCAGAACTCCAACCGGAAGCTCGCCGACATCGCGGTCGAGGTCGCCGACACTGGAACGCTGACAATCGACCAGGTGAGCCGGGATCACCATCTGCCCGTGGGCAAAGTCTCGGCCGTCAGGTCCTAGCGCGGACGAAGGGTGACGCGTGTCGGTCCGCACCACTTGTAGTGCGTTGTCCGCAGGGACATCGGCGGCCACGAGCGGTTCGACTTGACGGGAGTGACAGTGTCGCGTGGAGCCAATCGGCCAACTGTGCGACACGGGGGCGAAGTTGAACACCACAGTGACCCGCCCCAGCTGGGCGCCCGAAGTGAGGCACCCGCACTGGGCTGGGTTTTGGTCCTTGCTCGTCGGCTTGCGCGGACGGCCACTTGGCGGCGGGGCCGGGGATCGTTGCGGTGTCGAGTTGACTTGGGTGTTGCGAGCGCAAGGGCGAGAGCGATGCGCCACCGTCGGTCGCCGAGGAGAGTTCGATGGCGAGGACGTTTGACCTTAGCGGGCATGTCCCTCCGGACACAGTCGCTGGCGAAACGCAATAGCGCTCCGACCCGAGCCGTTGACCTCGCCTGCGCCAGCAGTGGTTTCGTTCCGGCGGTCTGCGCACCGACGTTCGCCCACACCGAAGGCAATCGATCGCGGCCGACTTCGCGGCGTCGGGAACCGTTGCCTCTGGCTGTTGCACGCTTGTTGCACGGTCTTCGGTCGTTGACACGTTTCCGCAGGTCACATCAGAAGCCCTTGTGACGGTGCCCCCGGCAGCGGTGCCCCCGGCAGTGTGCCCCCGGCAGGATTCGAACCTGCGCTCCCGCCTCCGGAGGGCGGTGCTCTATCCCCTGAGCTACGGGGGCCGGCGGTGGTCGTCCCCAGGCGAACCTGTGGCATACCGGCCTTTTGGTGCCCGGCGAGGGTAGCAGCCTAGGGTTCCCTCCATGGAACCGGGAGGCAGCCCGCCACCGGTCGCCGCGGCGTCCGGAACCGGCTGGATCCTCGTGTGTGACGACACCGCCTCGATCCGGCTGCTGATGCGGATCAACCTGGAGCTTGCCGGGTTCGAAGTCCTGGAGGCTCGGGACGGGCAGGCGGCGCTCGAGCTGTTGGGGCGCAACCCCGACCGGCTGCCGTCGGTCCTCATTCTGGACGCCCAGATGACGCCCCTGGACGGGTGGGGGGCGGTCGCCGCGATCCGCGGGGACCCGACCCTCGAACACCTGCCGATCGTCATGGTCACCGCCAGCCTCCAGCAGCAGGAGAAGGAGCGCTCGATCACGGCCGGCGTGGATGCGTTCGTGGCCAAGCCGTTCGAGCCCGAGGAGCTCGTCGACCTCGTCAGCGAGCTCGCCGCGTCAGGACGGTCGGCGGCCCAGCCCTAGGCTGGACGCCATGCGGGCACACGAGGCCGGGGCGCTGCACGCCGAGGGCTACGGGAGCCCGGCGTGGCTGCGGGTGCCGGCCGACGTCAACGCGCTCATCCCGTCGCTCTGGGCGTCCTCCGTCGGGAGAGGTACGGACGGCGCGCTGACCGTCGGCGGTGTGTCCGTCCACGACCTCGCTCGCGAGTTCGGCACGCCCGCATACATCCTCGACGAGGGCGACTTCCGCGCCCGGGCGCGCGACTTCCGCGACACCTACGCCGAGGTGTTCGCCGACCTCGGTGGTGGCGCCGACGTCTACTACGCGGGCAAGGCCTTCCTCTGCACCGAGGTGGCCCGCTGGATCCGGGACGACGACCTGCGCCTCGACGTCTGCACCGGTGGTGAGCTCGCCGTCGCCATCCGGGCCGGTATGCCGGGTGCTCGGCTCGGCCTGCACGGCAACAACAAGTCGGCCGCCGAGCTCGAGCAGGCCCTGCGCTACGGCGTCGGCCGGATCATCGTCGACTCCTACGACGAGATCGAGCGACTGACGGAGGTCGCACGCCGGCTTGGCACGGTCGCGCGGGTCATGGTGCGCGTGACGGTCGGGGTCGAGGCGCACACCCACGAGTTCATCGCCACGGCGCACGAGGACCAGAAGTTCGGCTTCTCGCTGAGCGGCGGCGACGCGGCCAACGCGGTCCGCCATATCCTCGCTGCGGCACCGCACCTCGAGCTGATCGGGCTGCACAGCCACATCGGCTCGCAGATCTTCGACACGTCGGGCTTCGAGGTGTCGGCTCGACGCGTGCTCGCCCTGCACGCGGACGTCGCGAAGGAGCACGGCGTCGAGCTGCCGGAGCTGGACCTCGGCGGCGGGTTCGGGATCGCCTACACGACGGAGCACGACCCGCTGCCGCCCAAGAACCTGGCCGCCGGGATGGCCGAGATCGTGGACCGGGAGTGCCGGGCGAGCGGCGTCGCGGTGCCCCGCATCTCGGTGGAGCCCGGTCGCGCGATCGCCGGGCCGACGACGTTCACGCTCTACGAGGTCGGCACCGTCAAGGTGGTCGACCTCGACGGTGGCGCCTCCCGGGCGTACCTCTCGGTCGACGGGGGGATGAGCGACAACATCCGGACCGCCCTCTACGAGGCGAACTTCTCCTGCACCCTGGCCGGCCGGACCAGCGCCGCACCACCGCGCCTGTCGCGCATCGTCGGAAAGCACTGTGAGAGTGGCGACATCGTCGTCATGGACGAGTTCCTACCGGACGACGTCGCTCCCGGCGACCTGCTCGCCGTGCCCGGGACCGGCGCCTACTGCCGCTCGCTCTCCAGCCAGTACAACCACACGCCGCGCCCGCCGGTGGTCGCGGTCAAGGACGGGCAGGCCCGCGTCCTGGTGCGCCGGGAGACGGTCGACGACCTGCTCGCCCTGGACGTCGGGTGACCCGGTCGGTGACCAGATTCCGAAACATGTCCGTCCCGATCGGTGGACGGACGGCAGGATCGACGCCGTGAGCGAGCCCAGAGCGGACGAACCGCTGCGCGTCGCGCTGCTCGGCTGCGGCGTCGTGGGATCCGCCGTCGCCCGGCTGCTGACCCAGCACCGCGACGACCTCGCCGCCCGGGTCGGGCGCCCGTTCGACATCGTCGGCATCGCGGTGCGCCGCCCCGGCCGCGACCGGAGCGACCTCGGGCTGGACCCGGCCCTGTTCACGACGGACGCCGAGGACCTGGTCACGCGCGCCGACATCGTCGTGGAGGTGATCGGGGGCATTGAACCGGCTCGTGCCCTCATCCTGCGCGCGATGAAGCATGGCGCCTCCGTCGTCACCGCCAACAAGGCGCTGCTCGCCCAGGACGGCCCCACCCTGTACGCGGCGGCGCAGGACGCCGGGGTCGACCTCTACTACGAGGCGGCGGTGGCCGGCGCGATCCCGCTGCTCCGGCCGCTGCGCGAGTCGCTGGCCGGTGACGACGTGCGCCGCGTGCTCGGCATCGTCAACGGCACGACCAACTACGTCCTCGACAAGATGGACACGACCGGCGCCAGCTTCCACGACGCCGTCGAGCAGGCCCAGGCGCTGGGCTACGCCGAGGCCGACCCGACGGCCGACGTCGAAGGCTTCGACGCGGCCGCCAAGGCGGCGATCCTCGCGTCCCTGGCGTTCCACACCCGGGTCTCCGGCGCCGACGTCCACCGCGAAGGCATCACCGAGGTCACCGCCGCCGACGTCGCGGCTGCCAAGGAGATGGACTCCGTCGTCAAGCTGCTGGCCATCTGCGAGCGCACCGACGACGGCGTCTCCGTCCGCGTCCACCCGGCGATGATCCCGCGGTCGCACCCCCTGGCCGGAGTCCGGGAGGCGTTCAACGCCGTCTTCGTCGAGGCCGACGCGGCCGGCCAGCTGATGTTCTACGGCCGCGGCGCGGGCGGCGACCCGACAGCCTCGGCGATCCTCGGGGACGTCGTCGCCGTGGCTCGGCACCGGGTCGGCGGCGGGCGCGGACCAGGGGAGAGCGCCTACGCCGACCTGCCGATCCTGCCGATGGGCAGCGCGCAGACGCGGTACCACATCAGTCTCGACGTGGCCGACCGTCCGGGCGTCCTCGCCGCCGTGGCATCGGCGTTCGCCGAGCACGGCGTCTCCATCGAGACGGTCCGGCAGCAGATCGTCCCCGCGTCCGGCGACGAGGCGGACGACGGCCGCGCCAGCCTCGTCGTCGTCACGCATACCGCTTCCGACGCGGCGCTGTCGGCCACCGTCGAGGCGCTCGCCGCGATGCCGATCGTCCGCGCCGTCGACTCGGTGATGCGGGTAGAAGGTTCCTGACGTGGCGTACCAGTGGCGCGGCGTCATCCGCGAGTACGCCGACCGGCTGCCGTCGCTGGACGGTATGCCCGTCGTCACCCTGCTCGAGGGCGGTACCCCGCTCATCCCGGCCGAGCATCTCTCCTCGCTCGTCGGCGCCGAGGTCTGGCTGAAGTTCGAGGGCCTGAACCCCACCGGCTCGTTCAAGGACCGCGGCATGACGACGGCGATCTCTGTCGCGCTGGGTCACGGCGCCAAGGCGGTCATCTGCGCGTCGACCGGCAACACCAGCGCGTCGGCGGCCGCGTATGCGACGAAGGCCGGCATGACCTGTGGGGTGCTCGTCCCCGAGGGCAAGATCGCGATGGGCAAGCTCAGCCAGGCGATCGCCCACGGCGCCACCCTGCTCCAGGTCGAGGGCAACTTCGACGACTGCCTGACCCTCGCGCGCAAGCTCGCCGAGGCGTACCCCATCGACCTGGTCAACTCGGTGAACCCGGCGCGGATCGAGGGGCAGAAGACCGCCGCCTTCGAGGTGGTCGACGCGCTCGGCGACGCCCCGGACATCCACTGTCTGCCGGTCGGCAACGCCGGCAACATCACCGCGTACTGGCTGGGTTACCAGCAGTACCAACAGGATTCGGCGCAACCCGGGCCGGCGACGCGTACTCCCAGGATGTGGGGCTTCCAGGCCGCCGGCGCCGCGCCGATCGTGCTGGGGCACCCGGTCGACGAGCCCGAGACGGTCGCGACCGCCATCCGGATCGGCAACCCCGCCTCATGGACGCAGGCCGTGGCGGCGCGCGACGAGTCCGGTGGCCTCATCCACGCGGTGACCGACGAGCAGATCCTCGCCGCGCACCGTCTGGTCTCGTCCAAGGAGGGCGTCTTCGTCGAGCCCGGGTCCGCCGCCTCGGTCGCCGGGCTTCTCGCTTCGCACGATGCCGGGTTGGTCCCCGGGGGCGCGCGCATCGTCTGCACCGTGACGGGGCACGGCCTCAAGGACCCGCAATGGGCGCTCCGGCAGGCGGACGGGTCCGAGGTCGTCCCGGTCCGGGTGTCGGCCGACGCGGTGTCGGCGGCCGTCGCGCTCGGCCTCGACGGGTGACGGCCGGTATGCCCGTGAGGTCGCCCGCGATCCGGATCCGAGTCCCGGGGAGCACCGCCAACCTCGGTCCGGGGTTCGACTCGGTCGGGCTCGCGCTCGGGCTGTGGGACGAGTACGAGGTGACGCTCGACGAGGGCGACCGCCTCAGCGTCTCGGTGTCGGGGGAGGGCGCGGACGAGGTTCCCCGCGATGCCACCCACCTCGTCGTGCGCGCCATGGCGCACGCCTTCGCCCGCCTCGAGACGCACATGCCGGCCGGCCTGTGCCTCGTCGCCCGCAACGGGATCCCGCACAGCCGGGGGCTCGGGTCGTCCGCGTCGGCGATCGTGGCGGGAGTCGTTGCGGCCCAGGTGCTCTCGGACGTCGACGCGTGGAGTGACCAGGACGTGGGTGCTGCCCTCGAGGTCGACCTCGACGTGGCCACGGACCTGTCGACCGAGCTCGAGGGGCACCCCGACAACGCGTCGGCGAGCGTCCGCGGCGGGATGACCGTCTCGTGGTCCCGCGACCCCGGCGACCCGTCGCCGTCGGCGACCGGCACGGCGTCGGTCGCGACCCACCCGGACGTCACGGCCGTCGTCCTCGTCCCCCAGGAGCAGCTGGCCACGCATACCGCCCGGGCCGTCCTGCCCCCGCACGTCGACCACATGGACGCCGCCCACAACTCGGGCCGCGCCGCGCTGCTCGTCGAGGCGATGAGCCGGCGTCCGGACCTGCTCCTGCCGGCCACCCGCGACTGGCTGCACCAGGGCTTCCGTCGAGCCGCGTTCGCGCCCTCGATGGACCTCCTCGACGGGCTCCGTGGCGAGGGCCACGCGGCGGTCATCTCGGGGGCGGGGCCGAGCGTGGTCGTGCTGACGACCCGCGAGCGAGCGGGCAGCGTCCTCGTCCCGCCGAACCGCCCCGGATGGGTCCGGCTGGAGCCCGGGATCCCCGTAGCGGGGGTGGAGGTGGTGCGCGCCTGAGGCGTGCCGACCGCCAGGATCGGGAAGACGGGGCCTCTGGGCGGTGTTACTGTGATGCCGCGACGCACGGAAGGCCGCCCTCTGGTGGCCCGGCAGCGGCGACATTCCACGCGACGGTGAGCGACAGCGTCCGGAGCTCAGAGCCCCGGCAGCGCCAGTGCGCCCAGCAGCGTGATCCTCAATCACACCAGACGGTCGGGATCTCCGACCGAGACCGGTGCCGCCCGCGAAGGGCCGCACCGACGACGAGGGGAAGGACCTTCGTGACAGAAACCACCGAACGGGTGGCCACCACCGGCCGCTCCGGCTTGGCGACGATGAACGTCGTCGAGCTCAAGCGTCTCGCCTCGGGCCTCGGCATCACGGGCACGACGAAGATGCGCAAGGACGACCTGGTCGCCGCGATCACCGCGCGCCAGGTCGGCAGCGCCCCGCGGACCGCACCGGCCGCCCCGCCGCAGCGCGACACCGCTCCGAAGCCGCCCGACGAGGCGGACGGCGGTGACACCCGCGGGCGCAGCACCACGACCACCGACGACGCCGACGCCGGCGCAGGCGCCGGGACCCGCGCCGAGCGCGACGCCGGTCCCGCCATCTCCGGCGATGCGCCCCGCCAGGACCGGGCCGACCGCCCGGACCGGCAGCCGCAGCAGGAGGGCCAGTCCGCGCCCGCCCGTCAGTCCCGGCAGGACCGGCCGCAGCGCGACCGCCAGACCGACCAGGCCCAGCCGGACCGCACCCAGGACCGGCAGGAGCGCCAGGACCGGCAGGAGCGGCAGGAGCGGCAGGAGCCGCAGGACCGCCAGTCGAACCGGCAGGGCACCCAGACCGCGCCGAACCAGTCCGGCCAGTCCGGCCAGTCCGGCCAGAGCGCCCAGAACGCCGACGACGACGAGGCCCGCGGGGGCCGCCGCCGCAGCCGGCAGCGCAGCCGCGACCGGAAGCGCAGCCGCGGCACGACCGGGACGACGCAGGAGTACGAGCCCGAGCTCCAGATCACCGACGACGACGTCCTCGTCCCGGTGGCCGGCATCCTCGACGTCCTCGACAACTACGCCTTCGTCCGCACGTCCGGGTACCTGCCCGGGCCGAACGACGTCTACGTCCCGCTCGGCCTGGTCAAGCGGTACTCGCTGCGCAAGGGCGACGCCGTCACCGGCTCGATCAAGGCGCCCCGCGAGGGCGAGCAGCCGCAGAACGGCACGGGCGGCCGCCAGAAGTTCAACGCGCTGGTCCGCCTCGACACCATCAACGGCCTCCAGCCGGACCAGACCAAGACGCGCGTCGAGTTCGGCAAGCTCACCCCGCTGTACCCGCAGGAGCGGCTCCGGCTCGAGACCGAGACGAGCCTGCTCACGACCCGGGTCATCGACCTCGTCGCGCCGATCGGCAAGGGCCAGCGCGGCCTCGTCGTCGCGCCCGCCAAGGCCGGCAAGACGATGGTCCTGCAGTCGATCGCCAACGCGATCACGCAGAACAACCCGGAGTGCCACCTCATGGTCGTCCTGATCGACGAGCGGCCCGAGGAGGTCACCGAGATGCAGCGCGCCGTGAAGGGCGAGGTCGTCGCCTCGACCTTCGACCGGCCCGCCGAGGACCACACCAGCGTCGCCGAGCTGTCCATCGAGCGGGCCAAGCGCCTCGTGGAACTGGGTCACGACGTCGTCGTGCTGCTCGACTCGATCACCAAGCTGGGCCGGGCGTACAACCTCTCCGCACCCGCGAGCGGCCGGATCCTCTCCGGCGGCGTCGACTCGGCCGCTCTCTACCCGCCGAAGCGCTTCTTCGGCGCGGCGCGGAACATCGAGAACGGCGGCTCGCTGACCATCATCGCCACCGCGCTGGTCGAGACCGGCTCGAAGATGGACGAGGTGATCTTCGAGGAGTTCAAGGGCACCGGCAACATGGAGCTGACGCTCGGCCGCGACCTCGCGAACCGGCGGATCTTCCCGGCCGTCGACGTCAACGCCTCGGGGACCCGCCGTGAGGAGCTGCTCCTCGGTCCGGAGGAGCTGAAGATCATGTACAAGCTCCGCCGCGTCCTCGGCGCCCTCGAGCCGCAGCAGGCGCTCGAGCTGCTCCTCGACCGGATCCGCCGGACCCGCACGAACATCGAGTTCCTGCGCCAGGTCCAGATGAGCTCCTCGAGCAAGCTGGACGCCGACGACTGAGCCGGGGCGATCCCGCGAGAGGCCAACTTTGGCCGCTCTGAAGGCGTCCTGAACGACCGAAGTTGGCCTCTCGGCGGGAGGAATGCCTGCCCCCGCCGCCGCGTTTAGGGGATGTGTGCCCTCCTCTGGCACACTTTCCCGTTGGACCGGTTCACGGCAGCAGGGCGCGAAGAGCCCGCCGACCCGGCCCACCTGAGACTGAGGAGCCGTTTGTGAAGAAGGACCTGCACCCCGACTACGTGGAGACCACGGTCACCTGTACCTGTGGCAACACGTTCACCACCCGCAGCACGTCAGCGTCCGGCCAGATCCACGCCGACGTCTGCTCCCAGTGCCACCCGTTCTACACGGGCAAGCAGAAGATCCTCGACACCGGTGGCCGTGTGGCCCGGTTCAACCAGCGCTACGGCAAGAAGGCCGACGCCTCCAAGTAGCTCTCCGAATCGCCGGTCCCGGCCTGGGTTCGCCCAGGTTCGGGGCCGGCGATCTCGTTGTACGCGGGGATGTATGCGGGGATCTGCCGGTTCGCGGAAGAAGGTGAGGGGCCGATGAACGAGTCCGTCGTCGACAGCGGGCGCGCCGTCCTCGAGGAGTACACCGACCTCGAGCAGCGCCTCGCCGACCCCGACGTCTTCGGCGACCAGACCCTGGTCCGGACCCTCAACAAGCGGTACGCCGCGCTGGCCCCGACCGTCGCCGCATACCGCGCCGTCGAGACCGCCGAGGGCGACCTCGCCGCGGCCCGCGAGCTGGCGACGGAGGACGAGTCGTTCGCCGCCGAGGTCCCGGGGCTGGAGGAGACCGCCGACACGGCGCGTGAGCACCTGCGCCGCCTCCTCGTCCCCCGAGACCCCGACGACGACCGCGACGTCATCCTCGAGGTCAAGGCGGGGGAGGGCGGCGAGGAGTCCGCGCTCTTCGCGGGCGACCTGCTGCGGATGTACCTGCGCTACGCCGAGAAGCGTGGCTGGCGGGCTGAGGTCACCGACGCCACCGAGTCGGACCTCGGCGGCTACAAGGAGGCCCGGCTGACCGTCAAGGCCAAGGGCACTCCCCAGCCGGGCGAGGCGCCGTGGGCGATGCTGAAGTTCGAGGGCGGTGTGCACCGCGTGCAGCGCGTGCCCGTCACCGAGAGCCAGGGCCGGATCCACACCAGCGCGGCGGGCGTGCTCGTGATGCCGGAGGTGGAGGAGACCGACGAGGTCGAGCTGAGCCCGCAGGACCTGCGCATCGACGTGTACCGCTCCTCCGGACCTGGCGGTCAGAGCGTCAACACGACCGACTCCGCGGTGCGGATCACCCACCTGCCCACCGGCATCGTCGTGTCCTGCCAGAACGAGAAGTCGCAGCTCCAGAACAAGGAGGCTGCCATGCGCGTCCTCCGCGCGCGGCTCCACCAGGCGGCCAAGGAGCAGGCGGACGCCGAGGCCTCCGCCGCCCGTCGCAGCCAGGTCCGGACCGTCGACCGCAGCGAGCGGATCCGCACCTACAACTTCCCCGAGAACCGGCTGAGCGACCACCGGACCGGGTTCAAGGCGTACAACCTCGATGCCGTCCTCGACGGCGACCTGGACGCCGTGATCGGCTCCTGTGTCGAGGCCGACGAGCAGGCCCGGCTCGCGGCGGTGGCCGGCGAGTGAGGCGGCGTGGCTGAGCTCCGTGACGCGGTCCGGCGCGCGACCATGACCCTGGCGGAAGCCGGCGTCGAGTCCGCTCCGGTCGATGCCCTGCACCTCGCCGCGCACCTGCGGGGTGAGGACGTCCGCGAGACGCGAAGGCTCATGGTCCTCGGTGGGGTCGAGGCGCCGGAGGGGTATGCCGACCTCGTCGCCGAGCGCGCCAGCCGGGTGCCGCTGCAGCACCTCACCGGCCGCGCCTACTTCCGTGGGCTCGAGCTCGAGGTGGGGCCCGGCGTGTTCGTGCCGCGCCCGGAGACCGAGCTGCTCGTCGACCTGGCGCTGCGCCCGCTCGCCGGCTGCCACGCCCCGGTCGTGGTCGACCTGGCCACCGGGTCGGGCGCCATCGCGCTCGCCGTCAAGCAGGAGTGCCCGGCCGCCACGGTGTATGCGGTCGAGCTCACCGACCTCGCCCACGCGTGGGCGGTCCGGAACCGCGACCGGCTCGGGCTGGACGTCACGATCGAGCGCGGCGACGCGCGCCACGCCTACCCGGAGCTGGTGGGGTCCGTCGACGTCGTCACCTGCAACCCGCCGTACATCCCCGACGACCAGGTGCCGGTCGACCCCGAGGTCCGGGACCACGACCCACGCGAGGCTCTTTACGGCGGCAGTGCCGACGGACTGGGCCTGCCGCTCCAGATGGCGGCCCGGGCCGCGGCGCTGCTCCGCGACGAGGGCACGCTCGTGATGGAGCATGCCGACACCCAGGGAGACGCGCTGCCGCGGGCCCTGGCCGGCACGGGGGACTGGGACAAGGTCGTCGACCACGTCGACCTGCTGGGCCGGCCGCGCTGTGTCGTGGCGACCCGTCATAGGGTGCGAGGTCGTGACAAGTCATGAGTGAGGTCTTCGACTGCACCACGCCCGAGGGCTTGGCGACAGGGATCGAGGCCGCTGCTCGGGCCGTCCAGTCGGGCCAGGTCGTCGTGCTGCCGACGGACACGGTCTACGGGATCGGATGCGACGCCTTCGACGCCGCCGCGGTGACCGCGGTCCTCGCCGCGAAGGGTCGGGGCCGGGAGATGCCACCGCCAGTCCTCGTCCCCAACCCGAGGACCGTCGACGGGCTGGCGCGGTCGGTCCCGTCCTACGTCCAGCACCTCATCCAGCAGTTCTGGCCGGGGGCGCTCACGCTGGTGCTGGAGTCGCAGCCGTCGCTCACGTGGGACCTCGGCGAGACCAACGGGACCGTCGCACTGCGGATGCCCG
Organism: uncultured Actinomycetota bacterium; assembly: GCA_963787725.1. Classification (GTDB taxonomy): domain Bacteria; phylum Actinomycetota; class Actinomycetes; order Actinomycetales; family Dermatophilaceae; genus Lapillicoccus. Next base: position 56,974 of record CAWBEH010000013.1, read on the forward strand.
ACCACGAGATCGCACTGGCCCTGCTCGGGCAGGCCGGCCCGATGGCCGTCACGAGCGCGAACCTCACGGGCCGGCCGCCGGCGCAGAGCGTCGCCGAGGCCCAGGAGCAGCTCGGCGCCTCCGTTGCGGTCTATCTCGACGGCGGACCGTCGTCCGGCGGGCCCGCCTCGACGATCCTCGACTGCACCGGTGACGTCCCGCTGACCCTCCGCGAGGGCGCGCTCACCCGGGCCGAGGTGGACCAGGTGCTCGAGGAGGGCGCCCGCCGCGAGGCGGAGGAAGCCGCTCGCGAGGCGGAAGAGGCCGCTCGCGCGGCCGCCGTCGCCGCCGCCGCAGCCCAGCCCCCGCGGAGCCGCCCCGGACCTCGGATCGCCGGCTCGCGCCGCCGTCGCTAGCCCCGCCGACCATCGGGTCGGACGTCAGCGGACTGGCAGGCGCACCCGCATGACGGTCCGCCCGGGCGCCGAGTCCGCGGCGATCTGGCCATGGTGGTGGTCGACGACGATGCGCCGGGAGATGTCGAGCCCGAGGCCGGTGCCCTGGCCGACCGGTTTGGTCGTGTAGAAGGGGTCGAACAGCCGCCTCGCGGTCTCCTCGCTCATGCCCGGTCCGGAGTCCTCGACCTCCACGACCACCCACCCGTCGCCGTCGACCCGCGTACGCAGCCGTATCGTCCCTTGACCGGCCATCGCGTCGGCCGCGTTGTCGATGAGGTTGGTCCACACCTGGTTGAGCTCGGCAGCCATCGCCTCGATCCGCGGCACCTCGCCGTAGTCCCGCTCCACGACGATGCCGCTCCCGAGCTTGTGGGACAGCATGACCACGGTGCTGTCGAGGCCCTCGTGGAGGTCGGTGGGGTGCAGCGACGCGCGGTCGAGCTGCGTGTAGGAGCGCACTCGCCCCACGAGCTCGGAGACGCGGCGGGTCGAGTCCTTCACCTCGGTGAGCAGTCCGTTCAACGACAGGCAGCTGGCCACCCACTCGACACCCGGCGCGAGCAGCGCCCCGGGGAGGGCATCGGCGAGGCGCTCGCACCAGGCGAGGTCGGCACCGGCGGCGGCCAGCGGGGGAGCCAGCAGCCAGTCCTCGCCCACGCCGTGGTCGGACAGCCACCCGGCGATGCTCTCCTCGAGCTCCGCCTCGTCGAGCGAGTCGGCGGGCGGGGTGCTGGCCTGGGCCTCCCGCCGCAACGCGTCCAGCGCGGCGAACTGGTCCGAGGTCATCTGGCTCGCCGCGAGTCGGCTGAGCGCCTCGTACATCGACACCGACGTCGTCCCGAGGGAGTCCACGGCTCGGGTCGCGGCCGAGGCCGGGTTGTTCAGCTCGTGCGCCAGTCCCGCAGCGAGCGTTCCGAGCGCCACGAGGGCCTCACGCTCCCGGACGGTGGCCTCCACGCGGCGGACCGTTCCGACGTACCCCCGGATGAAGTGGACGCCGAACGCGAACCACTCGTCGGCGAGGAGCCGGAGCCGATCCGTCGTGAGCGTGTAGATGCGCCCGTCGGTCGCCCCGAACCCGGTCGCGAGGTAGGAGCCGGCGTCGTCCCACGCGGTGAAGCCGCCCGCCCACTGCCCGGGAGTGGTCAGCATCCCCATCAGGGTGTCCTCCGCGCCCACGTGACGGCGCAGCATGATCGAGCCGTCGACCAGGACCCACCAGACGTCCGCCAGGTCGCCCTCGTGGAAGAGCTCCTCGCCGGCGCTGAACGACCGCATCGTGCCCGCGGCGGCCAGGGCGGCCAGCTGGTCGTCACCCAGTGAGTCGAACAAGGCGATGGGCCGCAGGTCCTGCGGGTCGACGTCGGTCATGTGGTCGCCAGGTAGCGGTGGACGAGGTAGACGGCCATGGCGCCTTCGCCCACCGCCGACGCGACCCGCTTCATCGAGTCCAGCCGCACGTCACCGGCGGCGAACACGCCGGGCACGCTGGTCTCGAGCGCGAACGGCGCGCGGTCAGGAGTGCTTCCTTCGGGCGAGTGCAGGTCGCGGCCGGTGACGACGAAGCCCTTCTCGTCGCGCTCGACGGTGTCGCCCAGCCAGTCGGTATGCGGCGACGCGCCGATGAACGCGTACAGCCAGGAGGTCTCGACCTCCTCCTGCTCTCCGGTCGCGTGGTCGGCCAGGGTCAGGCGCTCCAGGTGGCCGGACCCCTCCGCGGCCACCACCTGCGTGCGGAAGCGCACCTCGACGTTCTCGGCGTGTTCGATCCGGCGCACCAGGTACTCCGACATGGTCGCCTCGAGGCTGGTGCCCCGCACGAGCATGACCACCCGCTTGGCGTGCCGGGCGAAGTTCAGCACCGCCTGTCCGGCCGAGTTCGCCGCGCCGATGACGTAGACGTCCTGGCCCGCGCACTGCAGGGCCTCGGCCGCCGACGCGCCGTAGTAGACGCCCCGCCCGACGAGGCCCTCGACGCCGGGCGCCTCGAGCCGCCGGTAGGACACGCCCGTGGCGACGATGAGCGCCCGCGCCTCGATCTCGCCGCCGCCGCTGAGGATCACCGCGCGAACCGGCCCGCGGGCCTCGAACCGGACCACGTCCCGCGCCAGGACCGTCTCCGCGCCGAAGCGGGCCGCCTGCGCCACCGCCCGGTGGGTCAGGTCGGCGCCGGAGAGGCCCCGCGGGAAGCCGAGGTAGTTCTCGATCGAGGCGCTCTGGCCGGCCTGACCGCCCGGGGCGTCGCGCTCGACGACCACCGTCGAGAGACCCTCCGACGCCGCATACACCGCCGCCGCCAGGCCGGCCGGTCCGGACCCGACGATGCAGAGGTCGTAGAGCGGCTGCTGGGCCTGCGTCCTGAGGCCGAGCGCGTTCGCGAGGTCGAGGTTCGACGGGGACGCCAGGGCACTTCCGGAGGGCATGAGGACGACCGGGAGCCGAGCAGGGTCGTGGTCGGCGAATCCCGCGAGGTCGAGCAACCGGTTGGCCTCCGGGTCGTGCTCGACGTCGAGCCAGCGGTAGGGCACGTGGTTGCGGGTGAGGAAGGTCTTCACCTCGTAGGTGTGGTCGGCCCACGGGTGCCCCACGACGCGGACCTCCTGCGTCTCCGGCGGGTGGTTGCTGCTCCAGTCGTGGAGGAGCTCGTCGACCACGGGGTACAGGTGCTCCGACGGTGGGTCCCACGGCTTGAACAGGTAGTAGTCGAGCCCGATGTCGTTGATCGCCTTGATCGCCACGTCGGTGTCGGCGTAGGCGGTGAGCAGGAGCAGCTTGGAGTCCGGGGACTGCCGGCGCACGTCCTCGAGCATCTCGATGCCGGTCATCCCGGGCATCCGCTGGTCGGTCACGACGAGGGCGACCCGGCGGTCCTGGAGGGTCAGCCGGTTGAGCTGGGTCAGCGCCTCGGTGCCGGACGTGGCCCGCACGACGGTGTAGTCGGCGCCGTAACGGGTGCTGAGGTCTCGCGCGATGGCGCGCGACGCGCCCGGGTCGTCGTCAACGGCGAGGATCGTCGGCTTGGCCATAACGCCGAGAAGTCTCACAGAGCAACCCGTCCAGCGGGAGGAGTTTCCCGCCGGTCTTCCGGGCCGCGGATACGGCCGGGCCTACAGTTGGGGGCGCACTTCCCGACCTACCCGGAGACCGCCTTGACGCACCACGACACGGACGACACCTTCTACGGCTCCGACTTCGGCGCCCTCCAGACCTTCGACCCCGACATCGCGGGGGTCCTGCTGTCCGAGCTCGGCCGGATCCGCGGGGGGCTCCAGCTCATCGCCAGCGAGAACATGTCGTCGCCCGAGGTGCTCACCGCGTTGGGGTCGACGCTGTCGAACAAGTACGCCGAGGGCTACCCGGGGCGTCGCTACTACGGCGGCTGCTCCGAGGTCGACAAGGCCGAGACCATCGCCATCGAGCGGTGCGAGGCACTGTTCGAGGCCGACCACGCCAACGTGCAGCCGCACAGCGGCGCCAGCGCGAACCAGGCCGTCTACGGCGCCTTCATGAAGCCCGGCGAGACCCTGCTCGCCATGTCGCTGCCGCACGGCGGCCACCTGACGCACGGCACGAAGATGTCCTTCTCGGGCAAGTGGTTCAACGCCGTCCACTACGGCGTGGACCAGCAGACCGAGGACATCGACTACGACCAGGTCGCCGCGCTGGCGCGCGAGCACCGGCCCAAGATCATCCTCGCCGGCGGCAGTGCGATCCCCCGGCTCATCGACTTCGAGTTCTTCCGCAACCTCGCCGACGAGGTCGGCGCGATCTTCTGGGTCGACGCCGCGCACTTCATCGGGCTCGTGGCCGGGAAGGCCATCCCCAGCCCGGTGCCGTATGCGGACGTCGTCACCTTCACGACGCACAAGGTGCTGCGCGGCCCGCGCTCGGGCGCCCTGGTCTGCAAGGAGGAGCACGCGACGGCGCTCGACCGGGCGGTCTTCCCGATGATGCAGGGTGGCCCGCAGATGCACACCATCGCGGCCAAGGCGGTCAACTTCAAGGAGTGCGCGACCCCCGAGTACGCCGACTACGCGCGTCGGGTCATCGCCAACGCGCAACAGCTCGCGGTATCGCTGGGTGAGTACGGCATCCGCCCGACCACCGGCGGCACCGACACCCATCTCTCGCTCCACGACCTCCAGGGGGTCGGCGTCACGGGCGTCGAGGCCGAGGCGCGGGCCGACGCCGCGGGGATCGTCCTCAACAAGAACGCCATCCCCTTCGACCCGGAGAAGCCCAACATCGCGTCGGGCATCCGCGTCGGCACGCCCTGCACGACCACGCAGGGGATGGGCACGGAGGAGATGAAGGTGATCGCCGAGCTGATCGCCACCGCGATCACGAAGGGCGACCGCGACCCCGACCAGCCCGTGTCGCGGCAGGTGCGCGCCGAGGTGACCGACCTGGTGACCCGCTTCCCCGCATACCCGCGTCCCTGACGTCGCCCGACCCCGAGGGCGACCCGAGGCGACCTGAGACGAGACCGTGCGCGAGTACTTCCTCATCTTCGTCGTCGCCGGTGCGATCACGTACTTCACGACGCCGCTCGTGCGCGCGCTGGCCGTGGCGACCAACGCCTTCACGCCGGTGCGCGAGCGCGACGTCCACTCGACGCCCACGCCCCGCCTCGGTGGCGTGGCGATCTTCCTCGGGTTCGCCGCCGCCAGCCTCGTGGCGCGGGAGCTGCCGTACCTCAAGGGTGTCTACAGCGGCGGCCAGATCTCCGGCGTGCTCATGGGGGCGGCGATCGTCTGTCTCGTCGGAGCCATCGACGACATCCGCGAGCTGGACTGGCTGACCAAGCTGGCCGGACAGATCCTCGCGGCCGGGGTGATGGCCTACAAGGGCGTCGTGCTCCTCGCCATCCCACTCTTCGGGACGAGCACCGTCCTTCCGTCGGCGGTCCTCGTCGCGGTCACCGTCATCGTCGTCCTCGCGACGGCCAACGCGGTCAACTTCATCGACGGGCTGGACGGGCTCGCCGTCGGCGTCGTGGCCATCGCCGCCTTCGCCTTCTTCATCTACTCGTACTACGTCTCGGCGAGCTACAACCCGCCGAACGTGTTCTCCAACGCGACGTTCATCTGTGCCGCGGTGCTCGGCTGCTGCATCGGGTTCCTGCCTCACAACTTCCACCCCGCCCGCCTGTTCATGGGCGACTCCGGCGCGCTCCTGCTCGGCCTCCTGCTGTCCGCCGCGACGATCTCGCTCAGCGGCAGCGTGGACCCGGGTGCGGCCAACGGTGGGTCGGTCACCGCGGCGCTGCTGCCGCTGGCCGTCCCGCTGGCGGTGCTGAGCCTGCCGTTCCTCGACATGGTCCTCGCCGTGATTCGCCGCACCGTCGCCGGGAAGAACCCGTGGGACGCCGACCGCAAGCATCTCCACCACCGGATGCTCGAGCTCGGCCACGGCCATCGCAACGCCGTCCTCATCCTCTACATGTGGGCCGCACTGCTCGCACTCGGCACCGTCTCGTTCGCCTTCGTCGAGGGGTGGCGGGCGGCGATCGTGATCGGGGTCTGTCTCGCCGTGGCGGTAGCCCTTACGGTGTGGCTGCCCCGGTGGACCCGCCCCAAGCGCTTGTGATAGTTTTCACAAGCACCTGAATGAAGCCAGAGAGGGCTTCGGACGACGTCCGGAGCCCTCTCAGGACTCCTGAAAAGGGTTCTGCCACAACGACAGAGCAGGTTCGACATGAGCACCGACGCGAAGCCCGGAGGCGAGAGCGACGCGTTCGCCGAGATGCTGCGGGGTTCGCTCTGGCCGACCCTCGTCGCCGCTGCCGTCTGCATCGCGGTCGGCCTCTTCTCCAGCCCGATGGCCGCCTGGTCGGCCGCCCTCGGCGCCGCCCTCGTCGTCGGGTTCTTCAGCGTGACGCTGCTCGTCATGAAGCGCACCGCCGACCTGCCGCCGACGACCGTGATGCTCGTCGTCATGGTCACCTATACGGTCAAGGTGCTCGTCCTCGGTCTGGTGATGTTCGCGGTCCGCGACGTGTCGTGGCTGTCCGGGTACGCCGTCGGCGTGACGATCACCGTCTGCGCGCTGGTCTGGCTCTTCTTCGAGCTGCGCGCGTACAAGCGGCTGCGGATCTTCGCCTACGACCCCAACGGTGCCGCGGCGCTGCCCGGTCAGGAGGACCGCACGTGACCGAGAATCGAGGCCGTCATGGCACCGTCCGAACCGCCGTCCGAACCGCCCGAGCCGAGTCCCGAACCGCCGCGCGAGCTGACGTCCGACGAGAAGGCGGAGGAGCTGCGCGCCTTCAACAGCCGCGAGCAGGACTCGGCCTGGAGGGCGGTCGCTTATCTCATCAGCGGGCCGCTTGTCTACGGCGGGATCGGCTATCTGCTGGACCGATGGTTGGGCACCACATGGATCGTCGGCGTGGGAATTGTTGGCGGAATGGTGCTGTCGCTCTACCTGATCTGGTTCAGGTACGGTTCTCACTGAACTCGGCGGTACCGAAGGACGGCGGCGTGGCCCCAGCGAGTTCGAGGGGCATACGCGCGTCCGAGGTCCGGCGCCCGACCCATCTCGACTGCTGTGTCCCGCGCGTACGAAGGAGTCACCCGTGAGCATCCTCGCTGCCGCCGTTCCAGCGGAGTACGAGGCTCCTGGTGTCAGTGACTTCTGGCAGCCGCTGATCGGCTCCGGTTCGACGGCCATCACCCGGGCGTGCTTCGTCGCGGCGATCTCGGTGGTCATCATCGTGTGGTTCCTGCTCGCGACCACGAAGAAGAAAGCGCTCGTCCCGAGCAAGGGGCAGATGGCGACCGAGGCCGTCTACGGCCTGGTGCGCAACGGAGTCGCGCGCGACCTGATCGGCAGCAAGGAGTTCCTCCGCTTCGTCCCACTGCTGTTCTGCTTGTTCATGTTCATCCTCGTGAACAACCTCGTCGGCGTGATCCCGCCGATCCAGTTCCCGACGATGAGCCGGATCGGGTTCCCCATCGGGCTGGCGCTCATCTCGTGGATCACGTTCCACGTCGTGGGGTTCCGCAAGCACGGCTTCATCGGCTACTGGAAGTCTCTCGTCCCCTCGGGGCTCCCCGGCGGCATGGTCGTGCCGATCTTCCTGCTCGAGCTGATCACCGACCTCTTCACCCGGCCGGTCACGTTGGCCCTGCGGCTCTTCGGCAACATGTTCGCCGGCCACATCCTCATCGTCCTGTTCATCACCGGCGGCTGGTACATGCTGACGAGCGGCGGCATCCTGCTGCCGGCCGCCGGCGCGGTGACGTGGGTCTTCGGCTTCGTGATGACCCTCTTCGAGCTCCTGGTCGAGTTCCTTCAGGCCTACGTCTTCACCCTGCTCACCGCGCTCTACATCGCCGGCGCCGTCGCCGACGAGCACTAGACCGGCAGTACTGAAAGGCCCCTGGGGCATCCGCTTCAGGGACACCACACAAGAAACGGAAAAAGTCATGACCGGCAACATCGCCATCCTCGGTTACGGCCTGTCCGCCATCGGCCCCGGTATCGGTGTCGGCTTGATCTTCGCCGCCTACATCAACGGCGTCGCCCGTCAGCCCGAGGCCCGCGGCATGCTCCAGCCCATCGCGTTCCTCGGCATGGCCATCACCGAGGCGCTGGCCATCTTCGGTATCGCGCTCGCCTTCGTCTTCCGCGCCTGACCCGGTTCCCGAGACCACTGAGACCGCCCACCCACCGCTGGTGAGGAGAACCCCATGTATGCCGTGACCCTTCCGCTTTCAGGGCCACTCGCGCTGCCGGCCGCCGAGGGCGGGGAGAGCGGCGACTTCTGGGCGTCGGCCTACCCGATCCTCCCGCACCCGATCGAGCTGGTCTTCGGGCTCGTGACGTTCGGGATCCTCTACTGGGTGGTCAAGACCCGGGTCGTGCCACGGCTCGAGCAGATCTATGCCGAGCGCACCGCGGCGATCGAGGGCGGCATCAACAAGGCGGAGGAGGCCCAGGCGGCCGCGCAGGCGGCTTTGGAGCAGTACAACGCCCAGCTGCGGGAGGCCCGCGAGGAGGCCACCCGGATCCGCGAGGACGCCAAGGCCCAGGGCGCGCAGATCGTCATCGAGCTGCGCGAGAAGGCCAACCAGGAGGCCGGCCGGATCACCGAGAGCGCACACAAGCAGATCGAGGCCGAGCGCCAGCAGGCGATCGTCCAGCTGCGGGGCGAGGTGGGCCGGCTCTCGACCGACCTGGCCAGCCGGATCGTCGGCGAGTCCCTCGAGGACGAGACCCGTCAGCGCGGCATTGTCGAGCGGTTCCTCTCCGAGCTCGAGGCTGGGACCATCGCGCCGGAGAAGGCGAGCGCTGCCGAGTCCGTCGAGTCCGTGGGGGACGCCGGCTCGGCGTCGAGCGCCCCGACCGCGACCGGCCCCTCGGCCGGCCCGGGCCCCGCCCCCCAGGACACCTGATGCGAGGTTCCTCCCGTGTCTCGACCCGCGCCGTCCAGCAGACGTTCCAGAGCGTCCTGGACGGACAGGTCGACCGGACCCGTCTCGCGGAGGACCTGTTCGGCATCACCGCCGCCCTCGACGGCAACATCCCGCTGCGCCGGGCGATCGGGGACCCGTCCCGCGAGGGAGAGCCCAAGGCGGCGCTTGTGGAGCGGCTCTTCACCGGCAAGGTGAGTCCGGAGGCGGTCGTCGTCGCGAAGAAGGCGGCCGGGCTGCGGTGGGCGGAGGAGCGGGACCTCTCCGACACGCTGGAGTCGCTTGCGGTGGCGTCGGTCGTGGCGGCCGCTGAGGCGCACGGCCGGGCCGACCAGATGGAGGACGACCTCTTCCGGTTCGAGCGGATCGTCGCGGGCAACCCCGGACTGCGGGACGCCCTCACCGACCGGCGGGCCGATGCCGAGAACAAGGAACAGCTCGTGGCCTCCCTCCTCGAGGGGAAGGCCAACCCGGAGGCAGTGCGGCTCGTGCGGCAGGCGGTCCGGTCCCCGCGCGGCCGGCGCTTCGACCGCGTGCTCGACGACTACCTCGGCATCGCGTCGACCCGGCGCGAGCAGCTGGCGGCGACCGTCACCACGGCGGTCGCGCTCGACGACGACCAGCGGCGGCGGCTCGCTTCGGCGCTGTCCAGCTTCTACGACGGCAAGAAGGTCCACCTCAACGTCGTCGTCGACCCCGGGGTCATCGGTGGCATTCGCGTCCAGATCGGCGACGATGTCGTAGACGGCACCATCCTGCGCCGGCTCGAAGCCGCGAAGCGCCACCTCGGCGGCTGACCCGACGCATACCCGATTTCCGGCACACCCGACTCACGCAGACCCGACTCACGCAGACCCACGGACACACCAGCTCGGCAGCAGCCGACGACAGGAGAAGAGACACCATGACGGAGCTTTCGATCCGTCCGGAGGAGATCCGGGACGCGCTGGACACCTTCGTCCAGTCCTACGAGCCGGGTGCGGCCTCCCGTGAGGAGGTCGGCCGCGTCGTCGACGCCGGAGACGGCATCGCCCACGTCGAGGGCCTGCCCTCGGCGATGACGAACGAGCTGCTGAAGTTCTCCGACGGCACTCTCGGCATCGCCCTGAACCTCGACGTCGCCGACATCGGCGTCGTCGTCCTCGGCGACTTCAGCGGGATCGACGAGGGCCAGGAGGTGACCCGGACCGGCGAGGTGCTCTCGGTGCCGGTCGGCGACAACTTCCTGGGCCGCGTCGTCGACCCGCTCGGTGAGCCGATCGACGGGATGGGCCCGATCGAGGCCGAGACCCGTCGGGCGCTCGAGCTGCAGGCGCCCACGGTGGTGCAGCGCAAGTCGGTGCACGAGCCGCTGCAGACCGGTCTCAAGGCCGTCGACGCGATGACCCCCATCGGCCGCGGGCAGCGCCAGCTCATCATCGGCGACCGCCAGACCGGCAAGACCACCGTCGCGGTCGACACGATCATCAACCAGAAGCGCAACTGGGAGACCGGTGACCCGCAGCAGCAGGTCCGCTGCATCTACGTCGCGATCGGCCAGAAGGGCTCGACCATCGCGGGTGTCAAGGGCACCCTCGAGGACGCCGGCGCGATGGAGTACACGACGATCGTCGCGGCCCCCGCGTCCGACGCCGCCGGGTTCAAGTACCTCGCCCCCTACACCGGGTCGGCCATCGGCCAGCACTGGATGTACCAGGGCAAGCACGTCCTCATCGTCTTCGACGACCTGTCCAAGCAGGCCGAGGCCTACCGCGCCGTGTCGCTGCTGCTGCGCCGCCCGCCGGGCCGCGAGGCCTACCCCGGCGACGTCTTCTACCTGCACAGCCGGCTGCTCGAGCGCTGCGCGAAGCTGTCCGACGAGCTCGGTGCCGGCTCGATGACCGGCCTGCCGATCATCGAGACCAAGGCGGGCGACGTCTCGGCCTACATCCCGACCAACGTCATCTCCATCACCGACGGCCAGATCTACCTCCAGGCGGACCTGTTCAACGCCAACGTCCGCCCGGCGATCGACGTGGGCGTCTCGGTCTCCCGGGTCGGCGGCAACGCGCAGATCAAGGCCATGAAGGACGTCGCGGGCCGGCTCAAGATCGACCTCGCGCAGTTCCGGGCCATGGAGGCGTTCGCGATGTTCGCCTCGGACCTCGACCCCGCGTCACGGGCCCAGCTGGCCCGTGGTGCCCGCCTCGTCGAGCTGCTCAAGCAGAAGCAGAGCGACCCGTACCCGGTCGAGGAGCAGGTCGTCAGTGTCTGGGCCGGCACGACCGGCAAGCTCGACAAGATCAAGGTCGAGGACGTGAAGACCTTCGAGGAGGACTTCCTCGGCTTCCTCCACCACAAGTACCAGGGCGTGCTCGACGGGATCCGGGAGACCGGCAAGCTCGACGACGACGCGAGGGACACGCTGGACAAGGCGATCGGCGAGTTCGGCAAGGAGTTCGCCTCCGAGGAGCCCGTCGACGACCGGCGCACCGACGTCGGCACCGAGGCGGAGGCCGAGGACCTCGACGCCGACTCGGTCGACCAGGAGCAGATCAAGCGGCAGCGACGCTGACCGGGCCGACGCGCACGACGAGACCCCAGGCATACCAGCGGTTCTGACCGACACCAGACGAGACACGAGAGAGAGGCGGCGACATGGGAGCGCAGATGCGGGTCTACCGCCAGCGCGTCCGGACCGTCCAGGCGACCAAGAAGATCACCCGCGCGATGGAGCTCATCGCCGCCTCGCGGGTGGTCAAGGCCCGCCAGCGGGTGCTCGCGTCGGCGCCGTACACGCACTCCCTGACCCGGGCGCTGTCGGCGCTGGCGACGTACTCCAACGAGGACCACCCGCTCACCACCGAACGCGAGAAGGTGCGCCGCGCCGGCGTCGTCATCATCGCGGGAGACCGTGGCCTCTCCGGTGCCTACAACGCGTCGGTGCTCAAGGAGAGCGAGCAGCTGGTCCGCAAGCTCCGCGAGGACGACAAGGACCTCGTCATCTACCTCGTGGGCAACCGCGCCATGAACTTCTACAAGTTCCGTCGGCGCGAGTATGCGGCCGCGTGGGGCGGGTTCTCCGACCAGCCCACGCACGAGGCGGCCAAGGAGATCGGCGAGCGGATCGTCAAGGACTTCCTCACCGACTACGACGAGGGCGGCACCGAGGAGGTCCACGTCGTCTACACGCGGTTCAGCTCGATGGTGGTCCAGGAGCCGCGAGCGCTGCGCCTGCTGCCCATCGAGATCGTCGACGACGACGAGGAGGCGGAGCCGGGCACCAACGAGGTGCTTCCCCTCTACGAGTTCGAGCCGAGCATCGGGCGGGTCCTCGACGCCGTGCTGCCCAAGTACGTCACCGCCCGGATCTGGACCTGCCTCCTCGGCGCCGCCGCGTCGCAGCTCGCGGCCCAGCAGCGCGCCATGAAGTCGGCGACCGACAACGCCGACGCCCTCATCAAGACCTACACCCGGCTGGCGAACCAGGCCCGCCAGGCCGAGATCACCCAGGAGATCAGCGAGATCGTCGGCGGCGCCGACGCGCTGGCCGTGAAGAAGTAGCTTCAGCACCCTCCGCCGGAGAGAAGGAACGCAACATGACCGCCACCGTCACCGAAGAGCGCCAGGAGACCCACCCGGGCGCCACCGGCAGGGTCGCCCGCATCACGGGCCCCGTCGTCGACATCGAGTTCCCGGCCGACGGGATCCCCGAGCAGTACAACCTGCTGACCACGCAGGTCGAGCTCGGCGGTGAGACGACCAACGTCAACCTCGAGGTCGCCCAGCACATCGGCGACAACATGGTCCGCGCCATCTCGCTGCAGCCGACCGACGGCCTGGTCCGCGGCGCCGCTGTGCTCGACTCCGGCGGCCCGATCACCGTGCCGGTCGGTGACGTCACGCTCGGCCGCGTGTTCAACACCACCGGCGTCTGCCTGAACCTCGAGGAGGGCGAGACCCTCGACGTCAAGGAGCGGTGGGGCATCCACCGCTCGGCGCCGGCCTTCGACCAGCTCGAGTCCAAGACGCAGATGTTCGAGACCGGCATCAAGGTCATCGACCTGCTGACCCCGTACGTTCAGGGCGGCAAGATCGGCCTGTTCGGCGGCGCCGGTGTGGGCAAGACGGTGCTGATCCAGGAGATGATCGCCCGCGTCGCGCGCGACCACGGTGGTGTGTCCGTGTTCGCCGGCGTGGGGGAGCGGACCCGTGAGGGCAACGACCTCATCGCGGAGATGGAGGAGGCCGGCGTCCTCGGGCAGACGGCGCTCGTCTTCGGTCAGATGGACGAGCCGCCGGGCACGCGCCTTCGCGTGGCCCTCTCGGCGCTGACGATGGCGGAGTACTTCCGCGACGTGCAGGGCCAGGACGTGCTCCTCTTCATCGACAACATCTTCCGGTTCACCCAGGCGGGTTCCGAGGTGTCGACGCTGCTCGGCCGCATGCCGTCCGCGGTGGGGTACCAGCCGACCCTCGCCGACGAGATGGGCGTGCTCCAGGAGCGGATCACCTCGACGCGTGGTCACTCGATCACCTCGATGCAGGCGATCTACGTGCCGGCCGACGACTACACCGACCCGGCGCCGGCGACGACGTTCGCCCACCTCGACGCGACCACCGAGCTCTCGCGGGAGATCGCCTCGCTCGGCATCTACCCCGCGGTGGACCCGCTCGCGTCGACGTCCCGGATCCTCGACCCGCGGTACATCTCCGAGGCCCACTACAACACCGCGGTCCGGATCAAGCAGATCCTCCAGAAGAACAAGGAGCTGCAGGACATCATCGCGATCCTCGGTATCGACGAGCTGTCGGAAGAGGACAAGATCCTCGTCAACCGCGCTCGCCGCATCCAGCGGTTCCTCTCGCAGAACACGTACGTGGCCAAGCAGTTCACCGGCCTCGAGGGATCCACGGTTCCGATGGACGAGTGCATCGAGGCGTTCACCAAGATCGCCGACGGCGACTACGACCACGTGGCGGAGCAGGCCTTCTTCATGTGCGGTGGCCTCGACGACGTCGAGCGTCAGTGGGCGGAGATCCAGAAGAACCTCTGACCTTCCAGGGCTGCCAACGCGGTGGTGCGCACCCCCTCTGAGGGGTACACACCACCGCGTTGCCGTCTTGGCGGCATGCCGGTGGACGCGCTGGCGGGTTCGGCGGCCCGGGGCGGTTAGACTGCGGCCAACGCGACGGGACGCGTTCATGAACCGGAGGACACCGTGAGCTCACTGCAGGTCGAACTGGTCGCGGCCGATCGCCGAGTCTGGAGCGGAGAGGCCCGCATGGTGCGCGCCCGCTCGGTCGACGGCGAGCTCGGCATCCTGCCCGGCCACACCCCGCTGCTCGGGGTCCTCGTGTCCGGCGACGTGGTCATCCACGGCGAGGGCGGCGACCAGACCGCCGCCATCGACAGCGGGTTCATCTCCGTCGAGCACGACCGCGTGACGATCATCGCCGAGTCGGTAGGCGGAGTCGGTCAGAGCTGACCGGCTCGAGTCTCCCCGGCCCCGTCCTCATGCCGACCGCACTCCTCTCCGTTGAGATCGCGGTCGGAGTGCTGCTCCTGCTCGTGGCGGGCTTCCTCACCGCGACGTATGCGCGCCGCCGGGTGATCTCGCGGGGCGCCACTCTTCTGGTGCCGTGCGGCTGGCGGGCGAACCGCCGCAACCGATGGCGCCTGGGCCACCTCCGGCTCGGCAACAACCGGCTGGAGTGGTTCAGCCTGCTCGGCTTCTCGCCCCGTCCGCAGCGCGGGTGGGACCGGAACACGGTCGACCTCGACGCCCCACGACCGGTCCGCCGTTCCGACCTCATCGACTTCATGCCGGACGCCGTGCCGGTGCCGTGCAGCTACAACGGCCAGCGGTTCGAGCTGGCGCTGACCCCCGGCGCCTACACCGCCCTGCGGTCCTGGGCCGAGGCGTCCCCGCCCGGCTCGACGGCCAACGTCGCCTGAGTCACCCCACGAAGCTCTCCGCTCCGCTCCGATGCTTCGCGGTGACCGACTAAGTGCGCCGCTTCCGCTCCGGCTGCTGTACCCGACCGCCGCCCGGCTGCCAGAGCACGTCTCCGCCGCGCTCGACGTTGGCGACACGGGCGAGGATGAACAGCAGGTCGGACAGCCGGTTGAGGTACGTCGCGGTCAGCCGGTTGACCCCACCGGTCCCCTTCTCGGTGCCCGGCTGGTCGCCGTGCGTGGCGATCGCCGCCCAGGCGCTGCGCTCGGCCCGTCTGACGACGGTCGTCGCCACGTGGAGGTATGCGGCGCCGGCCGTCCCCCCGGGGAGGATGAACGAGCGCAGCGGCTCGACCCGCTCGAGGTAGCGGTCGCAGTCGGCCTCGAGGTCGTCGACCCACGGCTCCATGACGCGCAGCGGCGGGTAGTCGTAGTCCTGTTGAAGCGGGTTGCAGAGATCCGCGCCGACGTCGAACAGCTCGTTCTGGATCCGGGTCAGCGTCGCGGTCACCTCGTCGTCGAGCCCGCCGACCGAGATGGCCACCCCGATCTGCGCGTTGGCCTCGTTGGTGTCGGCGTAGGCGGCCAGGCGTGGGTCGTTCTTCGAGGTCCGGCTGAAGTCACCGAGGCTCGTCGTGCCGTCGTCGCCGGTGCGCGTGTAGATCCGCGTGAGGTTGACCATGGGCCTAGCGTGCCACCCGGCACGCGCGGGGCCGTGGCCGCATACAGGTCGCTACGGTGGTCCGGTGCGGGAACGGTTCCGAGTGGTGGGTGGCGCCAGCCTGCGCGGACGGGTGACGGTCGTTGGCGCCAAGAACAGCGCCCTCAAGCTGATGGCCGGTGCCCTGCTCGCGGTCGGTCGCACCCGCCTCACCAACGTCCCGAACATCGTCGATGTGACGATCATGGCCGAGCTGCTCCGTCGTCTCGGCTGTGAGGTCGACTGGCGGCCGGACGACGGCGTCGTGGAGATCGACGTCCCGGAGCGGATCGGCCACCGCGCGGACTACGAGCTGGTCCGGGCGCTGCGCGCCTCGATCTGTGTCCTCGGCCCCCTCATCGCCCGCGTCGGCGAGGCCGACGTGGCGGTACCGGGCGGCGACGCGATCGGCTCGCGCGGTCTGGACCTGCACGCCGAGGGACTGGAGGCGCTCGGCGCCAAGGTCCACGTCGCGCACGGGTACCTGATCGCGGCGGCACCCCAAGGACTGCACGGCGCGAGCGTCCGGCTGGAGTTCCCGAGCGTCGGGGCGACCGAGAACGTCCTCATGGCCTCGGTGCTGGCCACCGGGCATACCCGGATCGAGAACGCCGCCCGCGAGCCCGAGATCGCCGACATCGCGGACTTCCTCGTGTCCATGGGCGCGCAGGTCACCGGGGGCGGCACCTCGACCATCGACATCGACGGCGTCGACGTGCTGCATCCCACCGAGCACCATGTCGTCCCCGACCGGATCGCCGCCGGCAGCTGGGCGTTCGCCGCCGCCACCACCCACGGCGACGTCGAGGTCGTCGGCGGTCGCGCCGAGCACCTGGAGATCTCGCTCGACCTGCTGGCCAACGCCGGCTCGGACGTGTCGACGACGACCGACGGGTTCCGCGTGGTCGGACCGCCGCACCGGCCCCGGTCGGTCGACATCGCCACGCTGCCCTACCCGGGGTTCCCCACCGACCTGCAGCCGTTCGCGCTTACCTACAACGCCGTGGCCGACGGCAGCGCGATGATCACCGAGAACCTGTTCGAGGCCCGGTTCCGGACCGTGCAGGAGCTCGCCCGGCTCGGAGCCGACGCCCGGATCGACGGCCACCACGTCATGGTCCACGGCGTGCCGCTGCTCTCCGGGGCCCCGGTCGAGGCCAGCGACATCCGGGCGGGCGCTGCCCTCGTCGTGGCCGGCCTCGTCGCCGACGGGGTCACGACGGTGAGCGGGGCGCAGCACGTCGACCGGGGCTACGCCCGGTTCGAGGCGCAGCTCCAGGGGCTCGGCGCGGACGTCGTGCGCGAGCCCGACGACGATTTCTACGGCTGAACGCCTACCGGTCGTCACGAACTCGTCATCGAACTCATGGTGTTTTGGATGTGTTTGCTGTGGCTGGAGTGTCGTAACGTCGACCGCATCGCCGAACCACTCGGCGAGAACGGCCGAAGGATGTATCACGTGACCACGACCGGGCTCCTGTGAACTAGTCCGGATCGTTACCGCCGGACCCGTGCGCGCGCGGTTCTGCGCATGAGTCAATAGGGCCCACATGGGCCGGGGGGCCCACAAGGGGGACCACATGGCACTGCAGCCGACAGCGACCGTCCCGGTACGCCTCGTCGACTCCGCCCGCGGCCAGGAGGTCGTGATCGAGGGGCGTATCGACGTCCGCTCGGCGGCCGATCTGCGCCTCGCTCTGCACGCGGCGATCGCCGACGGTGTCGGCGATCTCTACCTCCATCTCGGAGACGTCGAGATCGGCGATGCCACCGGGCTCGGGGTGCTCCTCGAGAGCCATCGTCGTGCTCGGCGAGAAGGCCGGCGTCTCGTACTGGCCAGCATCACCCCGCGAACCGGCCGGCTGCTGCGCGCAGCCCGGCTGCACCGGGTCTTCCACCTGGCGACGGCGCCCGCCACTGTGGCGCCTCTCACCGCCTGAGGACCTGCCCGTAGCGGTTACCCGCCGGTACCGTCCAGGGGTATGCCTGACGACGTCGCCACCTCGAGCTCGGCGACGCCTGAGTCACGGCGAGAGCGCGACCGGCCCTGGGTGATGCGCACGTATGCGGGCCACTCCAGCGCCGCCGCGAGCAACGCGCTCTACCGGACCAACCTGGCCAAGGGGCAGACCGGTCTGTCGGTCGCCTTCGACCTGCCGACGCAGACCGGCTACGACCCCGACCATGTGCTGGCGCGGGGCGAGGTGGGGAAGGTCGGCGTTCCGGTCAGCCATGTCGGCGACATGCGGGCGCTGTTCGAGGGCATCCCACTGGCCGACATGAACACCTCGATGACGATCAACGCGACGGCCATGTGGCTGCTCGCGCTCTACGAGGTCGTCGCGGAGGAGCAGGGGGCGTCGGTGGCGTCCCTCGCCGGCACGACCCAGAACGACATCATCAAGGAGTACCTGTCGCGCGGGACCTACGTGTTCCCGCCCGGCCCCTCGCTCCGTCTCATCACCGACATGGTGGCGTACACCGTGCGCGAGATGCCCCGCTGGAACCCCATCAACGTGTGCAGCTACCACCTCCAGGAGGCCGGAGCGACGCCGGTGCAGGAGATCGCGTACGCGCTGTCGACCGCCGTGGCGGTGCTCGACGCGGTACGTGACTCGGGACAGGTGGAACCCGCGGACTTCGGCGAGGTGGTCGGCCGGATCTCGTTCTTCGTCAACGCCGGGGTCCGGTTCGTCGAGGAGATGTGCAAGATGCGCGCGTTCGCGCAGCTCTGGGACGAGCTGACGCGGACGCGGTACGGCGTGACCGACGCGAAACAGCGGCGGTTCCGGTACGGCGTGCAGGTCAACTCGCTCGGCCTGACCGAGGCGCAGCCGGAGAACAACGTCCAGCGGATCGTGCTGGAGATGCTGGCGGTCACCCTGTCGCGGGACGCGCGGGCACGAGCGGTGCAGCTGCCGGCGTGGAACGAGGCCCTCGGCCTGCCGCGCCCGTGGGACCAGCAGTGGTCGCTGCGGCTCCAGCAGGTGCTGGCGTTCGAGTCCGACCTGCTGGAGTACGACGACCTCTTCACGGGTTCGGTCGTCGTCGAGACCAAGGTCGCCGAGCTGGTCGCGGGCGCCCGCGCCGAGATGGAGCAGGTGACGGCATTGGGTGGTGCGGTCGCGGCCGTCGAGTCCGGGTACATGAAGTCCGCGCTGGTCACGTCGCACGCCGCGCGGCGCGGCCGGATCGAGTCGGGTGACGAGGTCGTCGTCGGTCTCAACCGGTTCACGACGACGGAGCCGAGCCCCCTCACCGCGGATCTGGGGGCGGCGATCCAGACGGTCGACGCCGACGTCGAGGAGGCTGCGGTGGAGTCCGTGCGCCGCTGGCGGGCGGAACGCGACGCCGACCCGGCCCGGCGCACACGGGCGGAGCAGGCTCTCGCCCGGTTGCGGGCGGAGGCGCATACCGGTGCGAACCTCGTACCCGCGACGCTGGAGTGTGCCCGCGCCGGTCTGACGACCGGGGAGTGGGCCGGGGCGTTGCGCGAGGTGTTCGGGGAGTTCCGCGCTCCCACCGGCGTCTCGTCGACCGTGGTCTCCGGGGAGGCGTCCGCGGATCTCGCGACAGTGCGGGCCCAGGTCGCGCGGACGGGCGACGCGCTGGGCCGGCGGCTCCGGATCCTCGTCGGGAAGCCTGGCCTGGACGGCCACAGCAACGGTGCGGAGCAGATCGCCGTGCGGGCGCGGGACGCCGGGTTCGAGGTGGTGTACCAGGGGATCCGGCTGACACCCGCGGAGATCGTGGCCGCGGCCGTGGCGGAGGACGTCCACCTGGTCGGGCTGTCGATCCTCTCCGGGTCGCACCTGGCGCTGGTTCCGGACGTGCTCGCCGGCCTGCGGGAGGCGGGCGTCGCGGACGTGCCGGTCGTGGTCGGCGGGATCATCCCCGACGCGGACGCGGCTTTGCTGCTCGACCTCGGGGTCGCGGCGGTGTTCACGCCGAAGGACTTCGCGATCACCGACATCATGGGCGAGTTCGTCCGACTGATCCGCGCGGCCCACGACCTGGACGCTCCTTCCAGACCTACGTTGTTGTCAGTCTCGCCGTCCGTAGACGGCTGAAACTGACAACAACGTAGGTCTGGAAGCGGGAAAGCCGCTAGGAGACGCCGGTCTCCGACTCGCGCCGGGCGTCCGCGGCGGCGCCCAGGGTGCCGTCATCGTTGCGGTATGCGGCGGCGACGCCACCGAAGAACATCGACAGCCGCGGGTGCACCACCGCCTCGAGTCCGGCGTTCTGGACGGCGGTGACGAGGTCGTCGTCGTCCTCGACCTGTACCACGGGAACCGGCTCCTCGACGGGGAGCGCCGTGAGGTCGCCGGCGTCGGCGGCCGCGGCGCTGGGGTCGGTGAACTCGCCGCGGAACGTCACGTGGATCCGGGCCCGGTCGATCGCCTCGGCGAGGTCCATGCCCTCGAGGCAGAACCGGCCCAGCACCTGCATCAACGCCGTCGTGATCCGGTCGGCCCCGGGAGACCCGATCGCCAGCACGGGTCCGATGCCCGACGGTGCGCCGGTGGCCCGGCCCACGGTCGGCGACATGTTCGAGGCGAGGCGGGTGCCGGGAGTCAGGGCGTGCAGGCCGAGCCGGTTGAGCTCGGGCTCGCCGAGGCAGTTGTTCAGCATGAGGCCGGTGCCGGGCACCGTTGCGCCCGAGCCGTACCCAGCGGAGGCCGTGATCGCGCAGGCCGTCCCCGCCGCGTCCACGACGGACACGTGAGCGGTCGAGCCGGAGGTCGGCAGCCCGACCAGGCCGTGCCGCTCGACGAGCGCGAGCAGGTCGTACCCGTCCTTCTCGAGGTCGCGCGAGAAGTCGTGGACGCCCAGCCGATGGCCGAGAACCCGCTGCTGGATCTCGAGGATGTCGGCGAGCTCCACGCGGCCGCGGCGGACCAGCTCGCCGAGCATCACGGCCAGCACCGGACCACCGATCGACGGTGGCGCGTTCGTGGCGAGGTCCCACTCTCCGGCGCGGAGCCGGAGCGGGTCGCGGAGGACCGGCCGGTATGCGGCGAGGTCGGCCTGGGTGACGAGGCCGCCGCGGGCCTGCTGGTCGGCGGCGAGCGCGTGGGCCAGCTCGCCGGTGTACAGGTCGCCGGCACCGGCATCGGCGATCCGGTCGAGGGCGCCGGCGAGGTTCGGGTCGACGATCTTCTCGCCCGCCATCCGCGGTTCGTCGGGGGTGTGGAGCAGCAGGGCCGCCGTCTCGGGGTCCCAGGCGAACAGCGAGTCGCCGGTGATCGCGAGGTAGCTGGCCGCGGCCGCACCCAGGGTGAATCCTTGGCGGGCGGCCACGGCCGCCGGCGCGACGACCTCCCGCCACGGCACCCGGCCGTGCCGTTCGTGCGCGAGTCCCAGCCCGCTGAGGGCGCCGGGCGTCGCGACACTGCCCGGACCCGCATACACGGTGATCCCGCCGCCGTAGGACATGGAGAACTCCACGAGCCCCGCGCCGAACCGCTCCCGCGGCAGCCCGCGGCCGGGCATCTCGACGTTGGCGTCGATCACCTCGGGATCGCCGTCGTGGGGCCACACCGCGACGAAGCCGCCGCCGAGCGGCGACACCACCCCCGGCTCGGTGCACATCGCCACGAGCATGGCCGCGACGGCGGCGTCGACGGCGGTTCCGCCGGCCCCGACGACGTCGAGACCAGCACGGACGGCGATGGAGTTCGGTGCAGCGACGGCAGCGGTCACGCGCCGATTCTGCCTCGTGTCGGACGTCAGCGGTTGACTGGGGCGATGAAGGAGACAGAGGCGGAGCTCGACGCCCTGCAGGTCCTGCTCGACCGGTCGCATGCCGGAGCCAGCGAGCACCTGGTGAGCATCATCGACGACCAGCGAACCCTGTCGGCTCGGGAGATCGCGGGACTGATGACCGGTATGCGCGTGGTGAGCTTCGCGACGGTCACCTCCCGCGGTGAGCCACGGATCAGCGCCCTGGACGGCCACTTCCTGCACGGGCACTGGACGCTGAGCACCCTGCGGACCTCACCCAAGGGGCGACAGGCCCTCGCTCATCCGGCGGTCAGCGCTGCCTGCATCGAGGGGGAGGAGGTGGGGGTGTTCACGCACGGCCGCGTGGTCGAGGTGGAGGGCGACGAGCGCGAGGAGGTCGACGCGCACTGGACCGCTCACTACGGCTCGTCGCCGTACTCGTGGGGCGACGTCGTGATCTTCCGCCTCGACCCGACGTGGATGGTCGGCTACGCCGCGAACCGTGCCGAGATCCTCGCCAAGCGCGGCGTGCCCGAGGAGCCCCGGACCCGCTCCTGAGGACAGCACGGGCCGGCACGGGACGGCACGGCATACGGTGACGGGGTGAGCGACCTGCAGTGTCCGGCCCGGATCCTCGTCGCGCGGCACGGCGAGGCGATGTACGCCGACCCGGAGCTGCTCAGCGACGAGGGGGGCTGGCTGACCGCGCAGGGCAACGAGCAGGCCGCCGAGCTCGGGGAGCGGCTGCGCGGCGAACGCCTGGCGGCGGTCTACACGAGCCGGCTGGCCCGGGCGCAGGAGACCGGGGTCGTGGTCGGGGACCTGCTCGGGCTGGCGCCGACCACGGTGGAGGGCGTGCAGGAGTTCTCGGTGGGCTCGCTGGCCGGAACGCCGGCCATGGACCCCCGGGCTCGGGAGATCTTCGTCGCGTGGGTGACCGGCGACCTCGACCGGCGCTGGCCCGGTGCGGAGACCGGGACCGGGGTGGTCGCCCGGTTCGTCGAGGCGGTCGAGACGCTGGCCGACCGGCACCGCGGCGAGACGGTCCTCGTCGTCAGCCACGGCGGCGTCATGACGCTGGCCATCCCCAACACCGCGCTGAACGTCCGCCCCGAGCTCGCGCTCGATGCCATGATCCCGAACTGCGCCGTCGCCGAGGTCGAGGTCGACGCCGACGGCTGGCGCCTGGTCGGCCCATGGCCTGGGGAGCGTTGGGAGGAGCCGGAGCCGGAGCCGGAGGTCGGCTCGCCCGGAGCGGTGGACTAGAGCGAGTTCGGGCCGGGTCAGAACAGCCGGGCGCCGACGTCGTCGATCCCGCGGAGCGCGTCGTAGTCGAGCACCACACACCGGATTCCCCGGTCCTCGGCCAGGACCCGCGCCTGCGGCTTGATCTCCTGCGCCGCGAAGACGCCGGTGACCGGCGCGAGATG
Source organism: uncultured Actinomycetota bacterium (assembly GCA_963787725.1). Taxonomy (GTDB): domain Bacteria; phylum Actinomycetota; class Actinomycetes; order Actinomycetales; family Dermatophilaceae; genus Lapillicoccus. The sequence goes on from CAWBEH010000013.1 coordinate 79,623, forward strand.
CGGGTCCCGGTTCATGAGGTCGAGGTACCGGGTCAGCTGCTCGACGCCGTCGATCTCGCCGCGCCGCTTGATCTCGATCGCCACGTGCTGCCGGACGTGGTCGCGGGCCAGGATGTCGACCGGGCCGATCGCCGTCATGTGCTCACGCCGGACCAGGCTCCACCCGTCACCGAGCGTGTGGATGTGCTCGGCGAGGAGCGTCTGGAGGTGGGCCTCGACCCCGTCCTTGACCAGCCCGGGGTCGACCCCGAGGTCGTGCTGAGAGTCGTGGAGAACCTCGTGCAGGCATACCCGCAGCCGGTCCTCGGACTTGGCGTGCTGCACGACCCACACCAGCGTGACCCCGTCGGCCGCCTCCTCGGGCGTCGGCGCGACCTCCGCCATCGCGCACGGCGGTGACATCCAGTTCAGCGGCTTGTACGAGCCGCCGTCGCTGTGCACCAGGACCGAGCCGTCGGCCTTGACCACGAGTAGGCGGGTCGCCAGCGGCAGGTGGGCCGTCAGCCGCCCGTCGTAGTCGACGCTGCACCGGGCGATGACGAGACGCACCGGGGCAGCCTAGGTCACCCCACGAAGTTCTCCGCTCCGCTCCGATACTTCGCGGGGACCCCGACCACTTTCGTGACCACCTCTAGCGACGCTCAGCGGACCCTCTCGTCCTCGGGAAGCGGGAGGGCGGCCGTGGTGCTGGGCGGAGCGGGGCGCGGCAGACGAGGCTCGCGGTCCCCTCCCACCTGGGTGGGGATCGCCACACGGCGTCGCTGGCGGAAGACTCTCGGTGGGCGCAGACCGGCTCTGGGCACGTCTCCATGCTCGCCGAACCCGGCCAGGAGGTCCAGCCCCCAGTGTGACCACCGTCGCGTCCGGTATCCCTACCCACCGGTAGCCCGGGCTGTCACCCTTGCCGACATGCTCGAGACATCGGCTCGCTCCTTCGCCAGCGTCGGCGTGATCGGACTCGGGACGATGGGCGCCGGCATCGTCGAGGTCGTGGCCCGGACCGGTCTCGACGTGGTCGCGGTCGAGCTCGATGACGCCGCCGTCGCGCACGGCCGGGAGTCGCTCGAGCACTCGACGGCACGGGCCGTCGCGCGCGGGAAGCTGACGCCCGACGAGGCGGCGCAGCTGCACGCGCGGGTCCGGTATGCGACGTCGCTCGACGCCGTGGCCGGCTGCGGCCTCGTGGTCGAGGCGGTTCCCGAGCACCTGGACCTGAAGAAGGAGATCTTCGCCGCGCTCGACCGCGTCGTCGGGCCGGAGGCGGTCCTCGCGACCAACACGTCCTCGCTGCCGGTGACCGAGATCGCGGTCGCCACGGCGAACCCCCGCCGCGTGGTCGGGCTGCACTTCTTCAACCCGGCCCCCGTCCTGTCGTTCGTCGAGGTGATCCGCACCGTCGTCACCGACGAGGGCGTGGTCTCGGACGTCGTCGACCTCGTCCGTCGGCTCGGGAAGCAGCCGGTCGTGGTGGGTGACAAGGCGGGGTTCATCGCCAACGCGCTCCTCTTCGGGTACCTCAACCACGCCGTGTCGATGTACGAGACCCGGTACGCGTCGCGCGAGGACATCGACGCGGCGATGCGGCTGGGCTGCGGGTTGCCGATGGGGCCGCTGGCCCTGATGGACCTCATCGGCCTCGACACCGCATACGAGATCCTCGACACGATGTACCGCCAGGGCCGGGAGCGGCTGCACGCCCCGAGCCCGCTCATCAAGCAGATGGTGTCGGCGGGATGGAAGGGTCGGAAGTCGGGCCGCGGCTTCTACACGTACGCCGAACCGGGCTCCTCGCAGGTGGTGCCGGACGCGCTCACGCCGCGCACGGACGGTCCGGCCGGCGGCCCGGCGCTGCGGCCCGTCTCGACCGTCGGCGTGGTCGGGTCCGGGACGATGGCCACCGGGATCGTCGAGGTGTTCGCGCGGTCGGGGTACGCCGTGACCGCGGTGGCGCGGTCGCCCGAGAAGGCAGCCGCCGTCGTCGCGGCGGTGTCGCGATCGGTGACGCGAGCGGTCCAGAAGGGCCGGATGACGCAGGCCGACGCGGACGCCGCGGTCGCGCGGGTGACGACGTCGGCGTCGACCGACGACCTCGCCGAGGTCGACCTCGTCGTCGAGGCGGTCGTCGAGGACCTGACCGCCAAGCAGGACCTGTTCCGCACCCTCGACAAGGTGTGCCGGAGCGGAGCGGTCCTCGCGACGACCACGTCGTCGTTGCCGGTGATCGACCTCGCTGCGGTGACGACGCGACCCGAGGACGTCGTCGGGATGCACTTCTTCAACCCGGCCGCCCTGATGAAGCTGGTCGAGGTGGTGTCGACGGTGTCCACCGCGCCGGACGTGTCGGCGACGGTGGTAGCGCTCTGCGCGGCGCTGGGCAAGCATCCGGTGTCGTGCGCCGACCGGTCGGGGTTCATCGTCAACGCGCTGCTCTTCCCCTACCTCAACGACGCCGTGCGGATGCTCGAGGCGCACTACGCGACCGCGGACGACATCGACACGGCGATGAAGACCGGCTGCGGGTACCCCATGGGCCCGTTCGAGCTGCTCGACGTCGTCGGGCTCGACGTGTCCCTGGCCATCCAGCGCGAGCTGTACCTCGAGTTCCGCGAACGCGGGTATGCGCCGGCGCCCCTGCTCGAGCATCTGGTCACCGCTGGGTACCTCGGCCGCAAGACGGGTCGCGGCTTCCGCACCTACGCCTGACCGGGGGCGGTCGGCCCGCTGAGACGACTCCCAGCGGCGGTGGGCCTCCCCGCATACGATCGCTGGGTGACGGAACGGACCGGCCGCGGCGTGCCCCGCTGGTTGCGCCGGACCGTCACGACCCTGGTCACCATCGTGGTCGTCGTGGCCGCCGTCGTCGTCGGGCTGAGCCTGCTGCCCTACAACCCGCCGAGCGCCACGAGCCCGGGAGCGCTCACCCCGGAACAGGCCGAGGCGGGCATCGCCGATCTCGTGGCCAAGGACCACGCCGACCCGAGCGTGCGCTCCGAGTGCGCCACCCTCGACCGGCACCCGAGCGTTCCGCAGCTCGGCGTCGTCCTGCTGTTCCACGGCTACACGAGCTGCCCCCACCAGTTCTCGGCCCTGGCCGACCGGCTGGCCGACGCGGGCTACCGCGTCCTCGTGCCGCGGTGGCCCGAGCACGGTGTCGCCAACATGCTCGCGGAGCCGCGGCCCGTCGACCCGCAGCAGCTGGCCGACTTCGGGATGGGGACCACCGCCATCGCGCTGGGCCTCGACAAGCGCACCGTGGTCGGTGGCCTCGCCGGTGGGGCCACGCTGGCGATGTGGGTCGCCGAGCACAACGCCGGCGTCCAGCGCGTGGTCGCGCTCACCCCGTTCCTCGGTCCCGCCGCCGTACCCACTCAGGTCTCCCACGCCGCGGGCAACCTCATGCGGTTCCTCCCCAACGCCGACGTCTGGTGGGACTTCTCGCTCAAGGACGCCGACCAGGCCCCGCCCTACCGCTACGCGAAGTACGCGACCCGCACCCTGGCCGGCCTGATGAGCATCGGCTCGACCCTCGGCACCACTCGGTCCAGCGCCTACATCGTCTACGTGCTCAATGCGGCCGACGACTCCGTGGACCCGCAGACGGTTCGCGCGCTGGTCGGGCGGCAACGGGACGCCGGCGACCGCGTGACGATCTACGAGTTCCCCGCTTCCCTCGGCGCGGCGCCCGACTACCTCGACCCGGAGGTCCCGGACAACAGCATCGACGCCACCTTCCCCGCCCTCATCGAGGTGTTCACCATCGGGGTGACCGGTTCCCTCTCCGCCAGCTGAGGGGCAGCGCGGCGCGGGTACGCGCCGGGTCGGTTCTCGGGCCGGGCAGAATGCCCTCATGCCGCGAGCCAACCGCCGCCGCGACGACCGCCGTCCCCTCGCGCCCGGTGGGTTCGGCGAGACGACCACGGAGCGGTACGCGGGCTCGCTGTGGACCGTCCGCCGCGTGAGCGGGGCTCGCGCCACCCGCAGCTACCTCTGCCCGGGTTGCCAGCAGGAGATCGCCGTGGGGACCCCGCACGTCGTTGCCTGGCCGGCCGACGGGGTGGGGGGGCTCGGGGACCGGCGACACTGGCATACCGGCTGCTGGTCTCGTCGGGACGCCCGGCCCGCCGGCAACGCGTACCGCTGAACGCGGCTCGGTAGCCTGCCCACCATGAGCCGCGACCCCGACGAGATCCGGGCCAGCTCGATCCTCCCCGCGCGGCGCAGCGACGTCGTCCTCCACACGGCCGACGACCTGCGGCTGGTCGGCGAGCTGGCGCTGCCGGTGGACCGGGACCCGGTGGCCACGCTCGTCACGCTCCACCCGCTGCCGACCCACGGCGGGTTCATGGACAGCCACGTGTTCAAGAAGGGCGCCTACCGCCTGCCGGCACTGGCCGACCTCGCGGTGCTGCGGTTCAACCTGCGCGGCGTCACGTCGCCGCGGGGGACGTCTGACGGCACCTTCGGCCACGGGGAGAGCGAGCGCTACGACGTCGCCGCGGCGATCGAGTACGCCGAGTTCCACGAGGCTCCCGAGCTGCCGAACCGATGGCTGGTCGGCTGGTCGTTCGGGACCGACCTGACGCTGATGTACGGTCTCGACCCGTCCGTCGAGGGGGCGGTCCTGCTCAGCCCGCCGCTCCGCTACTCGACTCCGGAACACCTTGCGGCCTGGGCTGACTCGGGCAAGCCACTGGTCGCCCTGGTCCCTGAGCTCGACGACTACCTGAGGCCGGAGGAGGCCCGCGAGCGGTTCGCGGTCGTCCCGAACGCCGAGGTCGTCGGCGTCGACGGGGCCAAGCACCTCTGGGTGGGCGAGCCGTACGTGCGGCGCGTCCACGAGGAGATCGTGCGACGCGTCAACCCCGCCGCGCTGCCGTTGCCGACGACGTGGCCGGCGGCCGAGCAGCACCACGAGGCCTCGCCGGCGACCCGCCTCGGCTGACGGCGGCGCTCACCAGGAGGTGTGGAGCGGCGCACCTTCCGCGAACCCGGCCGTGCTCTGCAGCCCGACCACCGCCCGCTCGTGGAACTCCGCGACCGTCCGGGCACCGGCGTACGTGAAGGCCGACCGAACCCCCGCGATGATGGCGTCGAGCAGGTCCTCGACGCTGGGCCGCGCCGGGTCGATGAACATCCGCGCGCTGGAGATGCCCTCCTCGAACAGCCCCTTGCGGGCGCGGTCGTACGAGGACTCCGTCGCCGTGCGGGTGCGGACCGCGCGGGAGGAGGCCATGCCGAACGACTCCTTGTATGCGCGTCCGTCGGCCGACGTCTGCAGGTCGCCGGGGGACTCGAGGGTTCCGGCGAACCACGAGCCGATCATGACGTTCGACGCCCCGGCCGCGAGGGCCAGGGCGACGTCCCGCGGGTGGCGTACCCCGCCGTCGGCCCACACGTGGGCGCCGAGGTCGCGAGCGGCCGCGGCGCACTCGAGAACCGCGGAGAACTGGGGACGCCCCACGCCGGTCATCATCCGGGTCGTGCACATCGCGCCCGGGCCCACGCCCACCTTGACGATGTCGGCGCCGGCCTCCACGAGGTCCTGAACCCCTTGGGCCGCAACAACATTGCCCGCACAGATCGGGATCTGGAGGCCTAGCTCGCGCACGGCGCGCAGCGTCTCCAGCATCTTCTCCTGGTGGCCGTGGGCCGTGTCGACGACGAGCAGGTCGATGCCGGCGGCCGCGAGCTCCTTCGCCCGTCCGACGACGTCGCCGTTGATGCCGACCGCCGCCGCCACCCGGAGGTGGTCGTGGGAGTCGACGTTGGGGCGGTAGACGGTGGCGCGGAGCGCCCCCTGACGGGTGAGGATCCCGACCAGCCGGCCCTCGGCGTCGACGGCGGGGGCGAGCCGGTGGCGGGCGTCGCCGAGCCGCCCGAAGGCGTCCTCCGCCGACTCGTCGGCGCCGATGGTGACCACGCTTCGGCTCATCACGTCGCGGACCTGGGTGAACCGGTCGACGCCCGTGAGGTCCGACTCGGTGACCAGGCCGATCGGGCGGTGCCGCTCGTCGACGACCACTGCGGCGCCGTGGGCCCGCTTCTGCAGGAGGGTCAGCGTGCCGGCCACCGTCTCCGTGGGGTCGACGGTGATCGCGGTGTCGTGGACGAGGTGCCGCGACTTGACGAAGGACACGACGTCGGCGACGACATCGGTCGGGATGTCCTGGGGGATCACGCTGAGGCCGCCGCGGCGCGACACGGTCTCCGCCATCCGCCGCCCCGAGACCGCGGTCATGTTGGCCACGACGAGGGGGATCGTGTTGCCGGACCCGTCGGAGCAGGACAGGTCGACGTCCATGCGCGACGTGACCGAGGACCGCGCCGGGACCATGAAGACGTCGTCGTAGGTCAGGTCGAACGTCGGCTCGAGGCCGTTGAGGAACCGCACCGCACGAGGTTACCGGCCCGCCGCCCACCGACCGGGGGCCGCGGCACCCCTCCCGATCCCGCCGAGAGGCCAGCTTCGGCCGCTATGGGCTGCGCCATAGCGGCCGAAGCTGGCCTCTCGGCGATCAAGCGGCGGGCGGGGCGGGGCGGGTGGGGCGGGTGGGGCGGGCGGGTTCAGACCCGGCGCTGTCGCGGGACGAGAACCTCGTCGTAGAGCAGCAGCAGGCCGGCCGCCGCGGGGATGGCGAGCAGGGCGCCGAGCATCCCCAGCAGGGTGCCGCCGATGAGCGCCGCCACGATGGTCACGGCTCCCGGCACCGACACCGTCCGCTGCATGATCCGCGGCGCGACGAGGTAGTTCTCGGTCTGCTGGTAGACGATGAAGTAGATCAGCGCGATGACCGCCTTGGTCGGGTCGTCGAACAGGGCGACGACCGCGACGAGGACCGCCCCCAGCGTCGCGCCGACCATGGGAACCAGGCCCAGGAACCCGACCGCCACGGCGAGCACCGCCGCATACGGGATGCCGACGATCGACATCATGATCCACGCGCAGAAGGCGTTGACCGCCGCGACGACGACCTGCCCGATCGCGTACGAGCCGACCCGCCGCATGATCTCCTCCGAGAGCGAGATCACCCGGGGGCGGCGGCTGGCCGGCACGACCGCATACGCCGCCTGCTTGAGCGTGGGCAGGCTTGAGAGGAAGTAGAGGGTCAGGACCAGGACGGTCAGCGTCGAGAAGATCCCTTCGGCGACGATCCGTCCGGCGCCGAGGACGCCGCCGGCGACCTGCGACATGAAGTCGCTGTCGGTCAGCCGCTTGTTGACCTCCTCCTGGATCTTCTCGACCACGTGGTAGTGCTGGTCGATGTCCTGGACGCGGGGGTTGCTGAGCACGTCGTTGACGTAGCCGGGCGCACTCTGGGCGAGCTCGCCGGCCTGCTGCGTCACCGGCGGGACCACGACGAACCCCAGCAGCACGAAGGCGCCGACGGCCAGGGCGAACACCGCGGCCACCGCTCCGCCGCGCCGCAGCCCCCGGCGCACGAGGAGCTCGACGACGGGGTTGAGGGAGAGGGTGAGGAAGAAGGCGACGGTCAGCAGGGTCAGCACGGTCCCCAACGACGAGACGGCCTGCCAGAGCGCGTACGCGGCAAGCACCCCGATGGCGCCGACGAACCCGACGTAGAACGGCGACTGCCGGTTGAGCGGTCGGCCGGCCTGCCCGAAGGCGCGCCGCGCCCCACGGACCTCGGGCTCCGCCGCCGTCGGCTCGGCGTCCTGACGCGGCAGGGTGTCGCCGAGGAGCGAGTGGGTCAGCTGCTCGTCCTCACCGGCGCGGTCGTCGTCACCGAGGTCGAGGGGCCGGCGCCGGCTCTCCTCCACGCGAGCGCGCTGGCGCTCGCGGAACGCCCGCTCCCGGTCCCGGAGGCCGCGCAGCCGGCCGCGGACGTCGAGCATGCTTCGACGCTAACGGCGCGCCGAGCCGCCTCCCGGGAGGCAGGGCCGTCACACGTTGCGGAACCAGCCGAGCTCGGTCGCGTAGCGCTCCCGCTTGTCCGGGTCGGTGACGCCGAGACCCTCGCGCGGCGCGAGGGTGAGGACGCCGACCTTGCCCTGGTGCAGGTTGCGGTGGACGTCGTAGGCCGCCTGGCCCACGTCCTCCATCGGGTATGCCCGGCTCAGGGTCGGGTGGATGAGGCCGCGGTCGACGAGGGCGTTGGCCTCCCAGGCCTCGCGGTAGTTCGCGAAGTGGGAGCCGATGATGCGCTTGAGGTTCATCCAGAGGTACCGGTTGTCGTACTCGTGGAGATAACCCGACGTCGAGGCGCACGTGACGATCGTCCCGCCCTTGCGGGCCACGAACACGCTCGCGCCGAACGTCTCCCGTCCCGGGTGCTCCACGACGATGTCGGGGTCCCGGCCGCCGGTGAGCGATCGGATCCTCGCCCCGAACCGTCGCCACTCCGACTGGTCCTGGGTTGCATCGGGGCCGTCCCCGGTCCAGAACTTGTACCCCTCGCCGGTGGCCGACGAACGGTCGATGACCAGCTCGGCGCCCATCCGGTGGCAGATCTCGGCCTTGTCGGGGCTGGACACCACGCACACGGGCGTGGCGCCGCCGGCGAGGGCCATCTGCGTCGCATACGAGCCGAGGCCGCCGCTGGCCCCCCAGATGAGGACGACGTCGCCGAGCTTCATGCCCGCACCGTTGCGCGAGACCAGCTGCCGGTATGCGGTGCTGTTCACCAGGCCAGGGGAGGCCGCCTCCTCCCACGTGAGGTGGGCGGGCTTGGGCATCAGCTGGTTGGTCTTGACGATGGCCAGCTCGGCCAGGCCGCCGAAGTTGGTCTCGAAGCCCCAGATCCGCTGCTCCGGGTCGAGCATCGTGTCGTTGTGGCCGTCGGCGGACTCCAGCTCGACGGAGAGGCAGTGCGCCACGACCTCCTGGCCGGGCTGCCAGAGGTGGACGCCGGGTCCCGTGCGCAGCACCACGCCGGCCAGGTCGGAGCCGACCACGTGGTACGGCAGGTCGTGCCGCTTGGTCTCGGGGGAGAGCCGGCCGTACCGCTCGAGGAACCGGAACGTCGAGAGCGGCTCGAAGATCGAGGTCCAGACGGTGTTGTAGTTGATCGCGCTGGCCATGACGGCCACCAGGGCCTCACCGGGCGCGAGCTCCGGGACCGGGACGTCGTCGACGTGCAGCGACTTGCGCGGGTCCTTGTCGCGACTGGCGAGGCCCTCGAAGAGGCCCTCCTCGTCGCGGTGGACGGTGACGGCGCGGTAGGACTCCGGTACCGACAGGGCCTGCCAGGCGGCGGCGGAGCGCTCTCCGGCCATGATCGCGTCGCGGATCTCGTCCATGGGACCCCGGCTCCTGTTCCGTCGGCGGCAGGTGGCCCCGACCGTACTGGCGAGTAGCCACGGCCGTCCGGGCGGTGAGACGCCCGTCACGGGTGACCTGGCTCACGTGGACGTCACCTCGACGTCGGGGGACCTCAGTCCAGGAGCACGCCCTGGCGGCGGGCGATCGCCGCGGCCTCGGTGCGACCCGCGGCGCCGAGCTTGGCGAGGATGTTGGAGACGTGGACGCTCACCGTCTTCGTGCTGATGAACAGCTGGCGGCCGATCTCCCCGTTGCTCCGGCCCTGGGCGACGAGCCCGAGGATCTCCTGCTCGCGGGCGGTCAGGGCGACGGTGGTGGCGGTGTGCTCCTCGCGACCCCGACCGGGGCCGGCCACCGCCCGAAGCTCGGCCAGCAATGGCTCGGCCTTGAGGCGGCGGGCGGTCTCGCGGGCCGCGGTCACGAGCTTGCGCGCCTCGGTCGGCGCGCCGGCCGCGTGCAGGGCGGCGGCGAGCCGGGCCTGCGAACGCGCGATCTCGAAGGCGTGCCCCATCTCCTCGAAGGCCGCGACACTCGCCCGCCAGGCCTCGACCAGCTGCTCGGAGGACGGGGGGTCGACGTCGGCCAGCCACCGCAGCCGCAGGATCTCGGCCTCGCCGCGGACGAACCACGCCCGCGCCTCGACCCGGGACGCACCCTCGAGGGTGCGGGTGGCCACGAAGTCGCGGGTGCCCTCGGCGTGGCGTTCGCCGAGGGCCGCCCACTCGGCGCGCTCCGAACGGGAGAGCGTGGAGACGTGGGACGCGATCTGGCCCACGAGGAGGGCGCTCAGTCGCAGCCGCAGCCACATGATGCTGCCCGGCCACAGCCGGTGCAGGGTGGCGATGGCGTCATCGTGGAAGTCGCGAGCCGCCACGAGCTCGCCGCGGTCACCGTAGAGGTCGATCGCCGCGGTCGTGCAGTAGAGCACCATGGCGCCGTCCCGCTCCCAGAACGGGCGGATGGCGGCGATGTGGTCGAGCGCCTCCGCTGAGCCACGCCCCGCCTGCACGTCGAGGGACACCGACCGCAGGTAGGCCTCGGCCAGGGGCGGTGGCGCCTCGCCGGACGTGTCGGTGAGCGAGAGCACGCCGTCCCAGTCGCCGAGGATGTAGGCGGCGAGGGCGGCGACGGCCCGGGCGTCGAGGCCCCACGGCGACCAGGGCCGCCCACTCGCCTTGGACCGCGCCAGGGCCTCGAGGTAGAGACGCCGCGCGTCGGCGAACCGTCCGATGCCGAAGTGCACCGTAGCCAGCTGGTGCAGGGCCCGGATCTCCACGTCGACGTCGGCGCCCGCCTCCCCGAGCACCTTCTGGAGCCGGGCGATGGCGTCGTCCGGCTGGCCGGTGAGGTCGGCCACCTTGGCCAGGACCAGCGAGGCGGCCCGGGCCAGCCGTGGGAACCCGAGCTCGGTGGCCATCTGGACCGCCTCGGACGCCGAGGCGGCCGCCGCTTCGGTGTTGTGGTGCCAGCGCTGCGCCTGGGAGTGGATCATCAGCGCCCGGGCCCGCAGCTTGGACGGCGGCTCCTCCGGGATGAGCGCCAACGCCTCGGTCGTCAGGTCGAGCGGGTCGAAGTCGACCTCGGTGGTGGAGGCCGACTCGGCCTTGGCCAGCAGCAGCCGAGCGCGCGACTCCACGGGCGCGGTGTCGGGCAGCATCTCGAGGTGGGCGGAGACCAGCTTGACCGCCCGGTACGCGTCGCCCGCGTCGACGAGCGCGTCGGCGGCGCTCGCCACGAGGCCGACCTCCACGGCGGCGCGTGGGCCGAGCATCTCGAGCGCGGACTGGTAGTGCTGGGCCGCCTCCTCCGGCGCCCCGACCCGCATCGCCTCGTCACCGGCCTCGGTGCTCGCGGCGATCGCGGTCTCGATGTCGTTCGCCGCTCGCGCGTGCAGGGCGAGCTCCGCGGACGTGCCGGGGATGCTGCCGTCCTGCAGCGCCGTGACGTAGGCGGTGTGCAGGCGGGCCCGCTCACCCGGGAGGAGGTCGTCGTAGACCGCCTCGGAGAGCAGGGCGTGGCGGAACGCATACCCCGGCTGGTTGCCCGCCTGGCGGGGTTCGAGGATCAGCGCGTCCACCGCCTGGCGCAGGCCGAGGTCGAGGTCCTGGGCGTCGGACCCCGAGGCGGCGAGCACCCGGGCGAGCAGCTCGTGGGAGACCCGGCGGCCGGCCACCGACGCGGCGCCGACCACGCGCCGGGACGGCTCGTCGAGCCGGTCCAGCCGGACCAGGAGCAGGTCCGCGAGGTCGACGGGGAGGGTCGTGGCGCTGGAGAGCCCCTCCATCCCGCTGAGCTCCTCGACGAAGAACGCGTTGCCGTCGGCTCGGGAGATGATCGCCCGAACCTGCTCGTCGGTGAGCGGGTCGGGATGCAGGGCGTGGACCAGCGCCCGGACGGACGCCTCCGACAGGGGACCGACCTGGAGCCGGTGGAGGGTCGGCAGCCGCGACCACTCGGCCAGGGTCGGACGCAGTGGGTGCCGGCGGTGCACGTCGTCGCTGCGGTAGGACACGACGAGCGAGACCGGGGCCTCGAGCTGCCGGGCGAAGAGGTAGCTGAGCAGCTCGCGGGAGGACTGGTCGGCCCAGTGGGCGTCCTCGACCACGACCAGCAGCGGCTGCTTGCGACCGGCCTCCTCGAGCAGGGCGTGGATGCCCGCGAAGAGGTCGGACCGGCTGGACCGGTCGTCACCGCCGGATGCCCGGTCGGCGGCGTCGGCGCCGTCGGCCTCGGCGACCCGCACGCGTTGGCGGGGCAGCAACCGGACGATCGCCGGGTAGGTCTGGGCGACGGTGTCGACGACAGCGGGGAGCTCGTCCTGGAGACGGCCGAGGATCTCGGAGAACGGCAGGTAGGGAAGCGCGCTGTCGCCGAAGTCGAGGCTGTGCCCGACGACGACGAGGCGTCCGGCCGCGACAGCACGGTCGCGCAGGGCCAGGAGCAGCCGGGTCTTGCCCACTCCGGCGTCGCCCCCGATGAGCACGGAGGCGCTGCCCGCGGGGTCGTCGACGGCAGAGAAGGTCACGAGGTCGGCGAGGAGCTCGTCGCGGCCGACCAGGGGCGCGCGTCGGTCCACCGTCGTCATGGGGTCCATCATCGGCCCTGGCACGGACAGTCCCGGCATCGGCGCGGCAGACGACGAACCCCGCGACTGCTCCTGGACGGAGGTCGCGGGGTTCGCGGTCTGCTCCTGCTGGTCGGCCTCACCGACGGCCGGGTCGGTCTGCGGTGAGGCGCCCGTCAGGGCCACCGGCTCAGCGGCCGAAGGCGGGCCGAAGCACGGGACGGTGCCCCTCGATGGGGCGGGACGTGTCGTCGGCGTCCGGGCCGGCGGGCTGGTGACGGCGGTGCGACCAGCCGCGGTAGCCCTCGAGACGACGGCTGCGGTCCGCGGAGACGGTGTCGACGGTGGTGATGGGGAACATCGCAGCACTCCTTGTGTGGTTTCGCCGGACCTGCTTGTCCGACGCCACTGAGAGTGCGCTGCTGAGGTACCCCGGGACATGGGGAGGACGCCCTATCTTCCGCGGGCGTGGCTACCTCAGAGAACGGCCGTTCCTGGGTACCTCAGATGCGGAGACGGGTCGGCCGACCCACGAGAAGCGGAACAACAAGGTCTGCGCACTGCCCTGAGGGCTGGAGCGTGCACACCGACGGGCGTTGGTCGTCTCCCGGGCCGTGACTGCCGGGCTTCGGCGACCAACGCCCGCTGGTATGTCAGTGATGGCCGGCCGGCTCCACCAGCTCGACGAGGACCCCGCCGGCGTCCTTCGGGTGCACGAAGTTGACCCGGCTTCCCGCGGTGCCCCGTCGGGGAGCGTCGTAGAGCAGCCGCAGCCCGCGCTCGCGGAGCATCGTGCTGGCCTCGTCGACGTCCTCGACACGGTAGGCGACCTGCTGGACGCCCGGCCCGCTGCGGTCGAGGAACTTCGCGATCGTCGACTCCGGGGTGAGCGGGGCCAGCAGCTGCACGCACGAGCCGGATTCGCCGACCGACATCATCGCCTCGCGGACGCCCTGCTCCTCGTTCACCTCCTCGTGGACGAGCCGCATACCGAAGGTCCGCTCGTAGAACTGCTTGGCCTCGTCGAGGTCCGCGACGGCGACGCCGACGTGGTCGATCGCCGTGAACAGGTGCGGGAACTCGCTCATGCCGCGAGCGTATGCCCGCCGCGAGGTCGGCGGTCAGCCCACGGCAGCGGGTGTGCTGACGGTCACCTGCACCGCGGCGGTCGGTTGGCCGAACCAGTGCACCGACTCGCGCAGCAGCTGCAGCTGCAGGGTGGCCGACCCGTCGAGCGGCGCGCGGAAGGAGACCGGCTGCGTCGACACGCGACCAGGGTCGACGCTCTCGGACAGCTCGAACCGCCGGGTGCCCCAGTCGGTGTTGTCGGCCGGCGACTGGGTTCCGAGGCGGTACCCCCGACCGGACTCGAGGGTCGTCGAGCCGGTGTTCTCGATGGTCACCGAGAGGTTCAGGGTCTCGCCCGGGGTCACCGAGGTCGGGACCGTCCCGGCGAAGGTGACCTGGCCGTCGTCGACGTAGGCCGGGCTGGGGTCCTTGCGCTGGTAGGGCAGCACGAAGAAGCCCCGGACGTGACCGGACTGGCCGGCCATCGAGGTGCCGTTGGTGAGGATCGGCCGGGCCGGCGCGGACGAGCCGACGTCGAGGCTGATCGTCACGTTGTCGCTGCCCTCGTAGTTGCTGTCGTAGACGTGCAGGGTCAGCTGGGAGCCCACGAGGTCGTACCCGTAGACGAGCTCCACGTGGTTCTGGAAGACGTCCCACGGCCACGCGCTCTGGGCGAGGACGACGCCGATCGGGACCAGCCCGCCCGCATCGACGTAGCGCATCACCTGACGGGCGGCGTCGACCGTCTCCGCATACAGGCCCTTGCCCCAGAACCACGTCCCGTGGTCCAGCTCCTGGGTCGCGTGGATCCAGTACGGGATGACGCCCGGACCGAGGAAGCTGTCGAGCAGCCGGGAGAGGATGTGCCGGCCCAGCGGCAGCGGGATGCCGCGCGAGCTGGTGGAGCGCAGCTGTGGGGTCCCGCTCTCGTGGATGTCGCGGGCCAGGAACGACATCCCGCCGCAGAGGCCCATCTGGGTCACGTCGATCGACGCGGCGGGCAGTCCGGCCAGGGAGATCCGCAGGTCGAGGCCGGCGGGCCAGGGGCCGTTGTGGAACAGCGGGGCCGAGCGGCTGGGCAGGAACCCGCTGACGTACGGCATGGCAACCTCCGGGACAGATCACACGCTGTGGACGTGCCTCAAGGGAGGAGTCCAGCGTGCCCCCTGATACCCACCAGTGAACAGAGCCTGGACAGGGCGGCCCCCGGCCCGGTCGGTGTGGGGAGCGCCACCCCCGGCTGAGGGGAGCCGGTATGCGTCGCACGACTAGAGTTGACGTTCGTCCACCGACGTCGTTGACATCCGCAGGAGGCCCCTCATGAGCGCAGATCCCACCGTCATCGTCGGGGGTGCCCGCACCGGGATGGGCCGCCTCCTCGGCTCGCTCAAGGACTTCTCCGCGACCGACCTCGGCGGGTTCGCCATCAAGGGCGCGCTGGAGAAGTCCGGCGTCGCCCCCGACCAGGTCGACTACGTGATCATGGGTCAGGTGCTCCAGGCCGGAGCCGGCCAGATGCCGGCCCGCCAGTCCGCGGTCAACGCCGGGATCCCGATGGACGTCCCGTCGATCACCATCAACAAGGTCTGCCTGTCCGGCCTCGATGCCATCGCGCTCGCCGACCAGCTGATCCGTGTGGGCGAGGTCGAGATCGTCGTCGCCGGCGGCCAGGAGTCGATGACCAACGCGCCGCACCTGCTGCTGAAGACCCGCGAGGGGTACAAGTACGGCGACGTGACGATGCGCGACCACATGGCCTACGACGGCCTCTGGGACGTGTTCACCGACCAGGCCATGGGCGCCCTCACCGACCAGGCCAACAGCGGCGAGTATGCGTTCAGCCGGGAGGAGCAGGACACGTTCGCCGCCCGCTCCCACGAGCTCGCGGCCAAGGCGTGGAAGGACGGCGTCTTCGACGACGAGGTCGTGTCGGTCTCCATCCCGCAGCGCAAGGGTGACCCGCTCGAGTACAAGGCCGACGAAGGCGTCCGCGCCGACACCTCGGTCGAGGTGCTGGCCCGGCTGCGGCCGGCCTTCTCCACGGAGGGCACCATCACCGCGGGCTCGGCCTCGCCGATCTCCGACGGCGCGGCCGCCGTGGTCGTGATGAAGCGGTCCAAGGCCGAGGAGCTGGGCCTGACCTGGCTGGCCGAGATCGGCGGGCACGGCATCGTCGCCGGACCGGACTCGACGCTGCAGGCCCAGCCGGCCAACGCGATCCGCAAGGCCTGTGCCAAGGAGGGCATCGACCCGGCCGACCTCGACCTCGTGGAGATCAACGAGGCGTTCGCCTCGGTCGCGCTGGCGTCCACCAAGGACCTCGGCATCGACCTCGACAAGGTCAACGTCAACGGGGGTGCCATCGCCACGGGCCACCCGATCGGGATGTCCGGCGCCCGGCTCGTGCTCCACCTCGCGCTCGAGCTCAAGCGGCGCGGCGGCGGGGTCGGTGCGGCGGCGCTCTGCGGCGGCGGCGGCCAGGGCGACGCCCTCGTCGTCCGTGTCCCGGCCTCCTCGTAGCCGCGCGACGCGGCGCATACCCCGCCGGGCCGAGGAGAGGCGCCCGCGCCCGGCGCAGTTCGGTGCGGATTGATGGGGTAACCGGTCAGGTAACCGGATCCGCTGTGATCGCAACGTGATCGGTTACCCGACCGGGTATCCCATGGCGTCATGACCGGGTGCCGGCGTCAGGGGTTCACTCGTATACCCGGTCGTATGACCAGATCGGTCGCGATGACGACCGAACCAGGCATACGACCGGGTATTCCACCGCGATCGCTGCGGCCCTCGGGGAGGAACCGTGGGACGACCGGCCCCCTCGGCGCCGATCGGGTTCGCTAACGTCCCTCCGGTGGCGTCGCGAGCGGTCGATGTCCCGGCGCTGGTGCAGTCCGCCCGGGACGGGTCCCCGCGTGCCGTCGCGCGGCTGATCTCGCTGGTCGAGGACGAGCATCCCGCCCTTCGCGAGGTGATGGCCGCCCTGGCTCCGCACGCGGGCAACGCCCACGTGGTCGGCATCACCGGAAGCCCCGGCGTGGGGAAGTCCACGTCCACGAACGCGCTGGTCACGGCGTACCGGAAGCGCGGGAAGCGGGTCGGGATCCTCGCGGTCGACCCGTCGTCGCCGTTCTCCGGCGGCGCCCTCCTCGGCGACCGGGTTCGGATGCAGGACCACGCGTTGGACCCCGAGGTCTACATCCGGTCGATGGCCTCGCGCGGTCACCTCGGCGGCCTGTCCTGGACCACTCCGCAGGCGCTGCGGGTGCTCGACGCGGCCGGCTGCGACATCGTGATCGTCGAGACGGTGGGCGTGGGCCAGTCGGAGGTCGAGGTGGCCGGCCTGGCCGACACCACCGTCGTCCTGCTGGCCCCCGGGATGGGCGACGGGATCCAGGCGGCCAAGGCCGGGATCCTCGAGATCGGCGACGTGTTCGTCGTCAACAAGGCCGACCGCGAGGGCGCGGACGCGACGGTCCGAGACCTGCGCCACATGATCTCCCTCGGCGACCGCAAGGAGCCGGGGCTCTGGCGACCGCCGGTCGTCAAGACCGTCGCCGCCCGCGACGAGGGCGTCGACGAGGTGCTGGAGGCGATCGACAAGCACACCGACTGGTTGACGCGGACCGGCCGGCTCCGCGAGCGCCGGGTCGCCCGCGCCGGTGACGAGATCGAGGCGATCGTGCTGGCCACCCTGCGCCGGCGGATGGGCAACCTGCGGCACCACGACAGTGTCGACCAGCTGGCCGCTGACGTCGTCGAGGGCCGGAGCGATCCCTACGCGGCGGCCGACCAGGTCCTCGACGCGCTGACCTGAGCACGGCGGTGGGGTAGGCCCCACAGCGCGATCCCCTCATCCGGGCGACCGCGTCAGCCGGGTCGTCGTCCCGTCGGCGGACCCTCGCGGCGACCTCTCCCCAGCACGCTGGAAGCACACCGGGACACCCCCGGATCCAGGCCGGAGACGCCGGCTCGGACACTCGAGAGGAACCAATCTTCATGCGCAAGCTCGCCGCAGCCGCCGCCCTGTCCGTCGCCGCCGGGATCGGCGTCGTCGCCTTCGCCGGCGTGGCCAACGCCCAGTCCGCCCCGTCGACCGGAACCATCCGGCTGTCGACCAACGCCTACTCGGCCCCTCACAGTGAGTCGCCGGCCACGATCTTCGGGCTCCAGCCCGGCCAGAAGACCGCCATCCTCTGCTACACCGAGGGCGAGACGGTCTACAACAACGACTACTGGTTCCGGATCGGCCAGGGTGCCACGACGGGCTTCGTTCCGAAGGAGTTCATCGTTCCGGACGGCTACGTCGACCACTGCTGACCTCACTGGTGAACACGGGTCCGCCGATCGGTGGACCGGGCGTCACCGTCCGCCCGGTCCGACCATCGTCGGATCCCGGCCATCGCGGTGCTCCAGGACCCTGAGAACAGCACCGAGGGAGACCTCGGGACCGAGCCGGAGACACCGGCCGGTCGTACGAAGGGAACACCGTCATGCGCCGGATCGCCATCATCGCCCTCGTCACCATCGCGACCCTCCTCACGGGAGTCGTCGTCGCCGCCAACACCGCCAACGCCCACTCGGCACCGGGAGAGAACATCGGCTACCTCAAGCGCGCCACGACCTCCTACCAGGAGCCGTTGAACACGTCCATCCCCGTGCACTTCGGCCTCAAGCAGGACCAGAAGGTCCTGATCGTCTGCTTCCAGGAAGGCCAGCAGGTCAACGGGAACACCGTGTGGTTCCGGATCGGCCAGGACGGCAAGCTCGGCTTCATCCCGCGTGACGTCGTCAACGGCGTGAACCCGGACGCCCTCAAGCACTGCTGACCGACGAGAGCGCCGGGCCCCACGCTGGCCCGGCGCTCGTCGCTACGCCAGCGCGGCCATCTCGGCCGCCGCGGTGCGGAGG
Source organism: uncultured Actinomycetota bacterium (assembly GCA_963787725.1). Classification (GTDB taxonomy): domain Bacteria; phylum Actinomycetota; class Actinomycetes; order Actinomycetales; family Dermatophilaceae; genus Lapillicoccus. The sequence goes on from CAWBEH010000013.1 coordinate 97,943, forward strand.
GTGGCGGCCGCTCCGGTCAGCCGGTGACCCTCGTCCTCCAGCAGGTGCAGCCGCGACCCGGGCCAGGCCCGGTGCAGCCGCCACGCGGTCACCGGCGGGGTACACAGGTCGTGACGGCCTTGGATGATGACCGCCGGGATCCCGACGAGGGCGGCGGCGCCGGCGAGGAGCGACCCGTCCTCGACGAAGCCGCGGTGCAGCGCGTAGTGCGTGCTGATCCGGGCGAACGCCACCGCGAACCGCGGCTCGGCGAAGATCGCCTCGACGGCGGGGTCGGGTGCCGAGAGCATGCCGGCCGTCTCCCAGCGGCACCACGCCAGGGCAGCCGCGACCCGCACGTTCGCCTCGGGTGAACCGACGCGACGGTGGTATGCCGCCACGAGGTCGTCACGTTCCGCCGTCGGTACGCCCGCGGTGAACTCCTCCCAGCGCTCCGGCAGCAGGTGGCTGGCCCCGTCGCGGTACACCCACGCGAGCTCGCTCGCGCTGTAGGTCGTCACGCTGCGCAGGATCATCCCGAGGACCCGGGTCGGGTGGGTCTGCGCGTACGCCAGCGACAGGGTGACCCCCCAGGAGCTGCCAGCGAGGACCCAGCGGTCGATGCCCCGGGAGACGCGGAGCGCCTCCATGTCCGAGATCAGATGGGCCGTCGTGTTGGTGGCGAGCCCGACGGCGGGGTCGCTCGCGTGCGGTGTGCTTCGGCCGCACCCTCGCTGGTCGAACATCACGATCCGGAAGCGCTCACCGTCGTACGGCGTGCGCATCGCGGGCAGGCTGCCGCCACCCGGGCCACCGTGCACGACGACGAGCGGCACCCCGTCGGGGTTCCCGTACTCCGCCCACCAGACCCGCTGGCCGTCGCCCACGTCGAGGAGGCCCTCAGCCCTCGGGCTGTCGGCCGCGTCGACGTCGCTCACATCGGCGACAACGTGGTCGGCGGCGGGCCGGTTCCGGCTGCGTCACCGCGATCGGTGGGCGCGGCCGGGAGGAACCGCAGGACGAGCACCCCGACCGCGACCCCACGATGGCGGACCGACCCGTGATCCCGCCGTCGGGCCGGAGACCCAGGTCCTGCCTAGGATGGTCCCGGCCCGCCAGCGACGTCGGTCTGACCCGTGGTGCCCGACGTCACGGCGCAGTGTTCACGCAGGCGAGAGGGATTCATGGAGATCTGGCCCGGCAACCCCTACCCGCTCGGCGCGACGTACGACGGGACGGGCGTGAACTTCGCGATCTTCTCCGAGGTCGCCGAGAAGGTCGAGCTGTGCCTCATCGGCGAGCGCGGCAAGGAGACCCGCCTCACGCTGCCCGAGGTCGACGGCTTCGTCTGGCACGGGTTCCTCCCGGGCGTCCAGCCGGGGCAGCGGTACGGCTACCGCGTGCACGGCGCGTACGAGCCGTCCCGAGGTGACCGGTGCAACCCGGCGAAGCTTCTGCTGGACCCGTACGCCAAGGCGGTCGACGGCGAGATGGTCGGCGACCCGTCGCTCTTCGGCTACAACCTCGACGACCCCGACGGCGGCCTCGACGACATCCCGAACACCAAGGACAGCCTCGGGAAGACGCTGATCTCGGTCGTCATCAACCCGTTCTTCGACTGGGGCCAGGACCGATCGCCGCAGCACGAGTACCACGACACGGTGATCTACGAGGCCCACGTCAAGGGCCTGACCAGGCAGCTCGAGGACGTCCCCGAGGAGATCCGCGGCACGTATGCGGGCATCGGCCATCCCGCGACCATCGAGCACCTGACGCGGCTCGGGGTGACCGCCATCGAGCTGATGCCGGTCCACCAGTTCGTGCAGGACTTCACCCTGCTCGACAACGGACTGCGGAACTACTGGGGCTACAACACCATCGGCTTCTTCGCCCCGCACAACGAGTACGCCGCCTACGGCACCCGGGGCGAGCAGGTCCCTGAGTTCAAGAGCATGGTGAAGGCCCTCCACGAGGCCGACATCGAGGTCATCCTCGACGTCGTCTACAACCACACGGCCGAAGGCAACCACAAGGGCCCGACCCTGGCGTTCCGGGGCATCGACAACGGCTCCTACTACCGACTCGTCGACGAGGACCCGGCCCACTACTACGACACGACGGGTACCGGGAACTCGCTGCTGATGCGGCACCCCCACGTGCTGCAGCTGATCATGGACTCGCTGCGCTACTGGGTCCTCGACATGCACGTGGACGGGTTCCGGTTCGACCTCGCCGCGACGCTGGCGCGTCAGTTCCACGACGTGGACCGGCTGTCCGCCTTCTTCGACATCATCCAGCAGGACCCCGTGATCTCCCAGGTCAAGCTCATCGCGGAGCCCTGGGACCTCGGCGACGGCGGGTACCAGGTGGGCAACTTCCCCCCGCTGTGGACCGAGTGGAACGGCCAGTACCGCGACACCGTGCGCGACTTCTGGCGCGGCGAGCCCGCGACCCTCGGCGAGTTCGCGTCGCGGTTCACCGGCTCGTCCGACCTCTACGAGCACTCCGGCCGCAAGCCGATCGCCTCGATCAACTTCGTCGTCGCCCACGACGGGTTCACCCTGCGCGACCTGGTCTCCTACAACGAGAAGCACAACGAGGCCAACGGCGAGAACAACAACGACGGTGAGAGCCACAACCGCTCGTGGAACTGCGGCGTCGAGGGCCCGACCGACGACCCGAGCGTCAACGCCCTGCGGCTTCAGCAGCAGCGCAACTTCCTCACGACTCTCCTTCTCTCGCAAGGCGTTCCGATGATCGCCCACGGCGACGAGATGGGTCGCACGCAGCTGGGCAACAACAACGGGTACTGCCAGGACAGTGACCTCACCTGGGTCGACTGGGACCTCGACGACCAGCAGAGCGACCTGCTCCGGTTCACCCGACGGCTGGTCCAGCTGCGCCAGGACCACCCGGTCTTCCGGCGCCGCCGGTTCTTCGCGGGCACCGCGAACCACGGCGGGGAGAGCGACCTCGGCGACATCGCGTGGTTCATGCCCAACGGCAAGCACATGGACGAGGCCGCCTGGCGTGACGGGATGGCCCGCTCCCTGATGGTGTTCCTCAACGGCGACGCCATTCCGGCGCCCGACCGGCGCGGCCAGAAGATCCGCGACGACTGCTTCCTCGTCGTCTTCAACGCCAACGACGAGCCCATCACCTTCACCCTGCCGGAGGAGGAGTACGGCGCCGAGTGGTACATCGAGGTCGACACGGCGATGCGGCCGGAGGCGGCCACCCACGCGGGCTCGATCGCGGGTGACCCCGCGGCCGCGGCGTTAACCGTCGTGGAGGCGTCCACCGTGCTCGAACCGGAGACCGAGTTCTCCGTGGCGGCGCGCAGCATCGTCGTCCTGCGCAGCCCGTGCGGGCCGGAGGAGTGACCGCGCCGGCCGAAGGACGTCCACGTGCCGACCGTCGGGTCCCCACGGCGACCTACCGGCTGCAGGTCCAGGCGACGTTCGGGTTCGAGGACGTCGCCGCGCTCGCGGGCTACCTCGCGGACCTGGGCGTCAGCCACGCATACCTGTCGCCGGTGCTGCAGGCGGCGCCCGGCTCGACCCACGGGTACGACGTGCTGGACCACACGCGGCTGAGCGACGAGGCCGGCGGGCGTGACGGGTTCGACGTGATGGTCGCGGCGCTGCACGAGCGCCGGCTCGGGATTGTCGTCGACGTCGTCCCGAACCACATGACGGTCCCCGCGCCGGAGCATCTCAACGCGCCCCTCTGGTCCCTGTTGCGGGAGGGGACCGGCTCTTCGTATGCGTCCTGGTTCGACGTCGACTGGGACGCGGCCGGCGACCGGGTGGTCGTACCGGTGCTCGGTGGCACGCTCGAGGAGGGCCTGGCCGGCGGCGAGGTCACCCTGGCGGCCGATGGGGGACCTGGGCGCGACGAGACCGTGGTCCGGTACTACGACCACGAGCTGCCGGTCCGTCCCGGCACCGAGGACCTGCCGCTGACCGAGCTGGTCGACCGGCAGTGGTGGCGGCTGGAGTCGTGGCGGGCCGCCGCGAGCACCCTGAACTACCGCCGGTTCTTCGACGTCGGCTCACTCGCGGCGGTCCGGGTCGAGGATCCCGCGGTGTTCGACGCCACCCACCGCGTCCTCACCGACCTCATCCGCGAGGGGTCGGTGGACGGCCTGCGCATCGACCACCCGGACGGGCTGGCCGACCCTCGCGGCTACCTGCGCCGGCTCGCCGGGGCGACCGACGACGCCTGGGTCGTCGTGGAGAAGATCCTCGAAGGCGACGAGCGGCTGCCCGCGGACTGGCCGTGCGCCGGCACCACGGGGTACGACCTGCTCTGGCGGATCGGCGCGCTGTTCGTCGACCCGGCCGGTGAGGAGCCGCTGACCGACCTGCTCGCACTCGTGAGCGGGGCCCGGCTCACGCTCGACGAGGTCGTCACCGCGTCGAAGCAGTTCGTCGTGGCGTCGACACTCGTCCCCGAGGTGCTGCGGCTGTCCCGCCGCGCCGAGGACGTGCTCGCCGCACCGTCCTCGCCGGTCCGTCCGGGGCCGGACTCGGTGGAGCGCGCCCTGGTCGCCCTCCTGGTGGGGATGGACCGGTACCGCGCCTACGTGGTCGTGGGCGAGGGCGTCCATCCGGACGCGCAGCGAGTCGTGGACGCCGCAGCCGGCCGCGCGCGCGAGCACCTCGACGTCGAGGACCACGCGACCCTCGACGTGGTGCGCGACCTGGTCCTCGGGCGGGTCAGCCCCGCCGTGCGGGCGGAGGCCGGCCCCGCGGTGGACGACCTTGTCGTCCGGTTCCAACAGACGTGTGGACCCGTGATGGCCAAGGGGATCGAGGACACCGCCTTCTACCGGTGGCACCGCCTGGTCGGTCTCAACGAGGTGGGCGGCGACCCGGACCACTTCGCCGTGACGCCCGACGAGCTCGGTGGCGTCGTCGAGCGGCTGGCCGCGGAGTGGCCGCTCACGATGACCACGCTCTCGACCCACGACACGAAGCGCTCGGAGGACGTGCGGGCGCGGTTGGCCGTGCTCTCCGAACGGCCCGCCGAGTGGCACGACTGGCTGCGTGAGGCCCAGGAGACCGCTCGCCCCTACCGGTCCGACCGGCTCGACGGCGCGACCGAGTACCTGATCTGGCAGACCATGGTCGGTGCCTGGCCGCTCGACGAGCAGCGGCTCCAGGAGTACGCCACCAAGGCCGTACGGGAGGCCAAGCTCCACACCGGGTGGTCCGACCCGGACGAGGAGTACGAGGCGGCCGTCGCGGGCTTCGTGAGCGGTGTCCTGGGCGACGCCGCCCTGCTTGCGCACGTGGAGTCCTGGGTCATCGCGACCGCCGAACCCACGCGGGCGACCACGCTCGGCCAGAAGCTGCTCCAGCTGGTGCTGCCGGGAGTCCCCGACGTCTACCAGGGCGCCGAGACCGTCGACCTGTCCCTCGTCGACCCGGACAACCGGCGGCCGGTCGACTTCGCCGCCCGCGCGGAACGGCTGGCCCGCCTCGACGCAGGTGCGGTCCCCGCCGACCTCGACGACGAGAAGCTCCTCGTCACCAGCCGGGCCCTGCGCCTCCGCCGCGACCACCCGGAGTGGTTCACCGGCGACACCGCGACCGTCGGCCGGGTGCGTTCGGACGACGACCACGCCTTCGCCATCGCTCGCGGCGACTCCAGCGGTGACCACGTCGTCGCCGTGGTGACGAGGCTGGCGGCCTCGCTGGACGGCTGGGGCTCAGCAGGTCTCGCTCTTCCCGCGGGGGCGTGGACCGATCTCTTGACCGCGCGCGCGGTCGAGAGTGACGGATCGGTGCCCCTCGCCGGCATACTCGAACGGCTGCCGGTCGCACTCTTGACGAGAACGCATGACTGACAACGAGATTCGCGTGTGGGCTCCAGACGCGAAGCGCGTCGACGTCGACATCGAACCGCTGGGTGGGGTCGTCACGACGACACCGATGAGCCGCCAGCCGCGCGGGTGGTGGGGAGTGACGACCGACCGTCCGACCCCGTTCGACTACGCCTTCCGGGTCGACGGCGGGCCTCCACTGCCCGACCCCCGCAGCTCCTGGCAGCCGCGCGGCGTCCACGGTCCGAGCCGGACCTTCGACGCGACGGCGTACACGTGGCGCGACGGCGGCTGGCCGGGCCCGCGGGCCGGGGCGGGGGCGCTGGGCGGCGTCTTCTACGAGCTGCACGTGGGCACGTTCACCTCGGGTGGCACCCTCGACGCCGCGACCAGCCGGCTCGACCACCTCGTGGCCCTCGGCGTCGACGTCGTGCAGCTGATGCCGCTCGCCGCGTTCCCCGGACGATGGGGATGGGGGTACGACGGGGTCGACCTGTATGCGGTGCACGACCCGTACGGCGGCCCGGCGGCGTTGCAGCGGTTCGTCGACGTCTGCCACCAGCGCGGTCTCGGCGTCTGTCTCGACGTCGTCTACAACCACCTCGGTCCGAGTGGGAACTACCTGGCGACCTACGGCCCGTACTTCACCGCCCGGCACATGACGCCGTGGGGTCCGGCGGTCAACCTCGACGGTCCGGGCTCGGACGAGGTGCGCCGGTTCGTCGTCGACAACGCCCTGCGCTGGTTCCGCGACTTCCACCTCGACGCGCTGCGCCTGGACGCCATCCACGAGCTGCGCGACGACTCCTCTCGCCATCTGCTGGCCCAGCTGTCCGACGAGGTCGCGGTCCTCGCCGGCCGGCTCGGCCGACCGCTCACGCTGGTCGCCGAGAGCGACCTCAACGACCCGGTCGTCGTGACGCCGACGAACCGCGGCGGGTGGGGCATGAGCGCCCAGTGGGACGACGACGTCCACCACGCTCTCCACGTCGTCCTCACCGGCGAGTCGCAGGGCTACTACGGCGACTTCGCCGAACCCGGGGCCCTCGCCAAGACGCTGCGTGACGTGTTCCTCCACGACGGCCGGTGGTCCTCGTTCCGCGGTCGGACATGGGGTGCCACGGTCGACCGGTCCGTTCACCGTCCGGCCCAGTTCGTGGGGTACCTCCAGACCCACGACCAGGTGGGCAACCGCGCGTGCGGAGACCGGATCAACGCGACGATCACGCCGGGGCAGCAGGCGATCGGCGCCGCCATCTACCTCACCGCGGGGTTCACGCCGATGATCTTCATGGGCGAGGAGTGGGGTGCCTCCACACCGTGGGCGTTCTTCTCCTCGTTCGAGGACCCGGAGCTCGCCGAGGCGGTCCGGACCGGCCGGCGGGCCGAGTTCGCCGCGCACGGCTGGGCAGAGCTCGACGTGCCGGACCCGCAGGACCCGACGACGCGGGACCGAAGCGTGCTCGACTGGTCCGAGGTGGCCGAGCCGGACCACGCTCGGATGCTGCGCTGGTACGCCTCGCTCGTGGCCGAACGGCACCGGCACCCCGACCTCGCCGACGACCGGTTCGACTCCCTCACCGTCGAGACGGATGACGCCGACGGCTGGCTCGTCCTGTCCCGCGGACGGATTCGGGTCGTGGCCAACCTCGCCGTCGACCTCGCGGACATCCCCGTCGCCGGCCTCGGAACCGAGAGCGCCGTCGTGCTGGCGTGGGACGAGACCGGAACCTCGCATACCGATGGCGTCCTTCACCTGCCGGGTCACTCCGTGTCGATCGTCAGGCTCGACTGACGTCCGGTTGACACCCGCCGGAAGCCCAGCAACGCGTTGTAGGGTCAAGCGGCTCGGCGGCAGGTGGGTGCCGGCGCGGGACCTCGGAGGTGTGCGGTGTGGGCGGCGATCCGATACCGGCGCGCCCAGGCCCTGGCTCTGCTGCTGCTCTCCGCCCTCATCACCGCGTGTGCGGTGTTCGCCCCGCTCTACGAACGCGCGCTGGAGCAGTCGCTGCTCCGCGACGGCCTGACCCGCCAGGGCGAGATCTCGACGTCGATCGTCGGCCGAGTGGTGCAGACGGCTCAGGCGGCGGCCGATCCCGCCGCGGTGCGGACGGCGTTCCCCGTGTCGCTCATCCCGGCCTTCGACGCGGGCAGCGACCTCTGGACCGGACGGCTGCGGTATGCCGGGGTCGACGGCGAGCCGTCGAGCATCACCGTCGTCGGGCCGCAGGACACCTGCCGGGGACTCCAGGTCGTCCAGGGCTCCTGCCCGGCCAACCCCTACGAGATCGCGGTGAGCGCGGCTGAGGCCACGGTCCAGGGCTGGACCGTCGGGACGACGCTCCGGCCGGTGGAGGAAGTGCCCGGACTCGCGTCGCCGGAGCCGTTTCCGAAGCCGTTCACGATCACCGGGTTCTTCCGCCAGCTCGACGATCCGGCTCACTGGCAGGGGCTGGCGCTCGAGGGCCGCGCCGGCCAGTACACGGCGGCACCGGCGGACACTCCGCTGATGGACGCGTGGGTCACGCCGGCGTCCACCTTCGCGGCCGGCTGGAAGGCCAAGCGGGTCGACGTCGTCTGGCTCCTCGACCGCAACCGGGTGACGCTCGACGGGTTGGAGAGCATCGCTCCCGGGGTCGAGGAGATGCGGCAGGCGGGGTTGACCAAGGCCCCGCCGGTCGTCGTGAGCACGTCGGTGGCGGACCTTGTCGGCGGTGTCATCGAGGGGCAGCGCCAGGCGCGGGTCATCGTGCCCCTGCTGGTGGGCCAGCTGGCCGTTCTCGCCGTCGTGGTCCTCGGCCTGGTCGCCTCCGCGGCCGTGGAGCAGCGCCGACCGGAGCTGGCGCTGGGGCGGCTGCGCGGTCGCGGCCCGTCGGGTGCCGCCCGCATGGTCCTGGTCGAGCTCGGGACCATCGTGGCCGCCGGTGTGCCGGTCGGCTACCTTCTCGCGCTGGCCATGGGGGAGGTGGCCCGTCGGTTCTGGCTGGCCGATGGCGTCCCGTTCGAGGTGCCCGCCGCGACGGTGGCGGCCGCTCTGCTCTCCCTGGTCGTCGCGGTCCTCGCGGTCGCCATCGTCGCCCGCCCGACCCTGCGAGAGCCGATCTCGACGCTGCTGCGCCGGGTGCCACCCCGACGAGCCGGCTGGGCGGTCGGGGTCGTGGACGCGGTCGTCGTCGCCGTGGCCGCGGCGGGGCTGGTCACGCTGGCCAGCGGGAACCTCTCCGGCCCGCTGGCGCTGGTCACCCCGACCCTCATCGCGCTCGCCCTGGGGCTGGTGCTCGCGCACGTCCTCATCCCCGTCGCGGACGCCGCGGCCCGGCGGCTGACCGCCCGCGGTCGGGTGGTCGGCGGCCTCACCGCCGTCCAGGTGGCTCGGCGTCCCGCCGTTCGCCGGATCATGGCGATCATCACCGTCGCCACGGCGCTCACCGTGTTCGCCACGGACGCCCTCGTGGTCGGAGCCCGCAACCGGGAGGACCGAGCCCGCGTCGAGAGCGGCGCCGAGGCGGTCATCATCACATCGACGACCGACGTGAACACCCTGCGCCAGGGCGTTCGCGCCGCTGACCCGTCCGGCACGGTCGCCACGCCGGTGGTCGAGGTCCGCCAGGGCAGCTCGACCGCGATGACCACGTTGGCGGTCGTCCCCGACCAGTTCGCCCGCATCGCCGAGCTCCCCCGTGACGCCGGGGCGTTCCCCTGGGACCGGATCGGCGGCGGCCCGGCTCCGCAGATCGTCGTGACGGGGCGCGCGCTCTCGGTCACGGTGAGCGACTCGACCCTCTCGATCTCCGATCGCGGCCCGTCGGTGACGCCAGCGCCCGGGACGCCACCCGACCGGAACCTGTCGGCATCGCGGCCGTCGCTCCTGGTCTTCCTCGCCCAGACCGGTGCCGCCCCGTTCACCGTCAACCTCGGCGACCTGCCGGTCGGGTCCGCGCCGGTGACCCTGAGCCGGGACGTGTCCTGTGCCGACGGCTGCCGGATCAGCGGGTTCGCCGTGGCGCCGCCGAACGACTTCACCGGGTTGCTCAAGGGGACGTTCACCCTGGGTGCCGTGACGATGGACGGGTCGCCGCCCGCACCGGTCGGGGGCGCCGCCCAGTGGGTGCCCTCCGGCGACCCGGCAGCGCCGGCGAGCGAGCTGCGGGCATACGCCAAGGCCGTCGACGTCGGCGACCCCACCCGCATCGGCCTGGACGTCCAGACCCGGCTGGACCTGGTGCGGGTGACCGCCCGCGGCAGCACGGTCGAGATCCCGGCCCTCGTCGCCGGCTCGCTGCCCAACGAGGCGCCGGGTCCCGGCTTCCAGGCGGCGGGCCTGGACGGCATCGCCCTCGACTTCACCCGGGCGGCGGCCATCCCGTACGCGCCCGGTGGCGCGCCGGACCAGGCGATCGTCAACCTCGACGTGCTCGCCACCCGGGCGACGGAGCTTCCGCTGCTCTCGCAGGCGCAGGTCTGGGTGGCCGACGCGGGCGCGGTTCCGGAGATCAGCGCGGCGCTCACCAAGGCCGGCGTCGGGGTGCGGTCGGTGGCGCTGCGGACCGAGCAGGAGCAGCTGTTCGACAGCTCGGCGTCGGCCTGGGGGCTGCGCCTTGCCCTCGTCGTGGGTCTCCTGGCCCTCGCGATCGCCGCACTGGTCCTCGTGCTGGTGGCCGTCACGTCGTGGCGTACCCGGTCGCGCGACTACGCCGCCCTGCGGATGGCGGGGGTGGGGACGCGGACGCTGCGCCGAGTGAGTCTCGCCGAACAGTGGACGGTCGTCCTCGTGAGCGTGGCCGTCGGCGCCTTCTCCGGGATCCTCGGCGCGCAGCTGGCCATGCCGATCATCCCGTTCTTCACCACACCCTCGACCGTCCTTCCGGTGGACACCGCGCCCGCCGTGACCCCGGTCGTCGTCGCGGTCCTGGCCGCGCTCGTGGTGCTGCTCGCCGTCGGCACCCTCGTCGGGTTCCGGCTCGTCGGCCGTGCGTCGCTCGCCCGCGTCCGGGAGCAGCTGTGACCGCCGCGATGGGTCTGGAGCACGGTCTGGAGGGCCGCGGCCTCGCCGTGTCCACGCACGGGCTGGTCCACATCTACCGGTCCGAGGGCCACGACGTCGCCGCCCTCGCCGGGGTGGACCTCGACGTGCGCGCCGGCGAGATGGTGGGCCTCCTCGGCCCGTCGGGCGCCGGGAAGTCGACCCTGCTCACGCTCTTCGGCGGCCTGATGCGCCCGAGCGCCGGCCGGATCCGGATCGGTGGTCACGACCTCGGGCGGATGGACGCGGGGGCCCTCGACGAGTACCGCGCCGCCGACGTCGGGCTGGTCCTCCAGGGGGCGGGACGCAACCTGCTGCCGTACCTCACCGCGCGCGACAACGTCGCCTTCGCCCAGACGGCCGCTCGCTCCGCCGGACGGACGGTGCCCACCCCCGGCGAGGTGCTCGAGCTGGTCGGGCTCACCGATGCCGCCCGCGCCCCCCTCGAGTCGATGACGCCGGGGCTGCTCCAGCTGACCGCGCTGGCCGTCGCCATCTCGACGCTGCCCGGGCTACTGCTCGCCGACGAGCCGACCAGCCAGCTCGACCACGAGGCGCGCGACCTGGTTCTCGACCGTCTCCACGAGGTCAACCGGCAGGTCGGCACGACCGTCGTCCTCGTGACCCACGACGCCGAGGTGGCGGCCCGGCTGCCGCGGACGGTCACCATCCGCGACGGCCGGGTCGGTGGCGAGGGCCGGCGCGGCGAGGAGTATGCCGTCGTCTCCGCGGACGGCTCACTGCCCCTCCCGGACGACGTCCTCGACGACCTGCCACCCGGCACCCTGGTCCGCGTCCACCGTGACGGCGACCGGTGGACCATCCTCACGGGAGAAGGCGCCGAGCGTGACTGACGAGAACCCGTACGCCCGCCCCACCCCGTCCGACGACGCCCCGTTGAAGGTCGACGCCTCTACCGGGAAAGTGGCGCCGGTTGCGGAACCGGTCGCGGAGGCCGTTGCGGAGCCCGGTTCGGTGGTGGCCCGCGGGGTAACGGTGCGGTACGGCGAGCTGGTGGCGGTCGATGCGGTCGACCTCGTCGTCGCGCCCGGCACCTTCCTCGCCCTCACGGGTCCTTCCGGGGCGGGCAAGTCGTCGCTGCTCTGGGCGATCGCCGGGGCCGTCACGCCGGTGGCGGGCGAGGTCACCGCGAGGGACACGCTCATCAGCGACCGTGGGTCGGCCGTCCGGGTAGGGATCGCGCTCATCCCCCAGGGCAACGGGCTGGCCGGCGTGCTGACCGCCGCGGAGAACATCGCCTATCCGTTGCTCGCCACCGGCACCGCGGCGACGGACGTGGCGGCGCGCACCTCGGCGGTCCTCGACGACGTCGGGCTGGCCGAGTCCGGCGACCACCTCGTCGAGGAGCTGTCCGGCGGCCAGCAGCAACGGGTCGCCGTGGCCCGCGGGCTGGCGGTGCAGGCACCGGTGCTGCTGGCCGACGAACCGACCTCCGAGCTCGACCACACGAACCGAGGACGCGTCCTCGCGCTGCTCCGCGCCGAGGCCGACGGCGGAGCGATCGTCGTCATGGCCACCCACGACCCCGAGGCCGCCGCGGTCTGCGACGGCGAGGTCCGGCTCGACGTCGGACGGCTGACGCGCATCCGCTGACCTGGCTTACGCCGAAAACCGTTGGCGTTCGGGCCGTCCGGCCTTCTACCGTCGAGGACATGGCCGCTACCGCTTCCGCACCGCCCACGGCCACCGCCAGGGCGTACCTCGTCGACGTCCACGACGACGCCCAGTGCGAGGCCGTGTACGCCGTCGTCATGGCCAGCCGGACCTACCTTCGGCCGTGGGACGACAGCGACGGGTACGAGCCGACGGTCGACGAGTGGCGGTACGAGGACCCATCCGAGCGCACGGAGAAGTGGGCCGTCGAGGACGACGGCCAGGTCGTCGGTGTCGCGACCCTGTTCCTCAGCATGGACGACAACACGGACAAGATCTGGGCCGAGGTCGATGTCCACCCGGACCACCGCGGTCGCGGCGCGGGGACGGCGCTGGCCCAGGTGCTCGAGCGCCGCGCCCGCGAGCTGGGCCGCCCGGAGGTCCTCGTCGAGGTCTACCTTCCGCCGGACGCCACCGGCGAGCACCCCTACGAGCGCTTCGCGGCGGCCCAGGGGTACACCGCGGAGAGCACCGACAACGTCCGCATCCTCGACCTGCCGATCGCGGACGACCTCCTCGACCGGCTCGAGGGGAGCGGGCGCGAGCGGTGGGCCGACGCATACCGGCTCGAGACGTACACGGACGGTCTTCCGGCCGAGCTGGTCGCGGGGTACTGCCGCGTCTCGAACCTCCTCAACGTCGACGCCCCGACCGGCGCGGTCGAGTTCGAGGCCGAGACGCTCACCCCGGAGCGCTACCGCGGGTACATCGACCTCGAGCGACGTCAAGGGCGGAAGCGGCTGACCACCGTCGCCATCGAGGAGGCGACCGGCGAGGTCGTCGCCTTCACCGACCTCGTCCTGCCGTCGGGTGCGCCGACCAAGGCCTGGCAGTGGGGGACGCTCGTGGACCGGGCGCACCGGGGACACCGGCTCGGCATGGCCGTCAAGGTGGCGAACCTGCGGGAGCTGCAGCAGGCCCATCCCGAGCGGACCACCGTGAGCACGGGCAACGACGCCACGAACTCGTACATGGTCGGGATCAACGTCGAGCTCGGGTTCCACGTGGCGGAGGTCGCGCGGATGTGCCGCAAGGTGCTCACCGACCTCTGAGCGCCGGCCGTTACGGTGTGGCCATGCTCGTCGCCTTCTCCGTCGCCCCCGCCGTCGCCGCCGATGACACCGGTTCGGTGAGCGACGCGGTGGCGGCGGCGATCCGGGTCGTCCGCGAGAGCGGGCTGCCCCACCGCACGGACTCGATGTTCACGACGCTCGAAGGTGAGTGGGACGAGGTCATGGCCGTCGTCAAGGGTGCGGTCGACGCGGTGGCGGCGGCCAGCCCGCGGGTCAGCCTCGTGCTCAAGGCCGACATCCGTCCCGGGTTCACCGGCGAGCTCGAGGCCAAGGTGGCCCGGATCGACGAGCTGCTGGCCGACGGGTGAGCCCTACTCCGTGAGGTCGCGGTCCGGCAGCGTTCCCAGGGTCGCGAAGGCGCGGAGGTAGGGCTCGACGTCGCCGGTCACGGTCCACGACCGCAGCTGCGCGGCCGAGCGACGGGCCATGAGGGCGCGGGCCAGCTCGAAGTCGGGCGCCCGCACGACCACCGACGGGTCGCCGTCGGCCGACGCCCAGCGCCAGTCGTCACCCACCAGCGCGATCGGCGGCAACCCGGCGACCCGGTGGGCGAACGCCCGCAGCATCCGGTCCCGCATGACGGCCAGCCCGGGCGTGTCCTGGGCACCGGACACGTCGAGCGCCCCCCGCAGGTCCTGCTCGTGGATCACGAGGTCGCCGAGCGGGCGTGTGCCGCGTTCCCTCATGTACGCCTGCATCGGCTCGGTCACGCCCTGCCACTCCGCGACGAGGGTCGGGATGTCGTGGCCGCGGCGCTCGTCCACCTGGCGCTGGGTCCAGGTGGCGTTGTGGTCGTTCGGCTCGTCGCCGGCGAGCACATCGACGCCGAGACCGACCATGTGTGAGAACAGGTCGCGCACCGTCCAGTCCGGACACGCCGGCACCCGGCGTTCGGCCTGCTGCGCATCAAGCCCACCGACCAGGTCGATGACCCGGCGTTGCGCGTCCACCCATTCGACGATCCCGTCCATGACGCCAGCCAACCACTAGCGTTGCCCGTCGTGGCCGACGTCCTGCGACTGCGTTTCGACCCCATCCGGCGGGCCGCCGAGCTGTGGCGCCGCCGCTGGGGACCGACGTCACAGCCCCAGGCGATGGCCTCGGCGACCTCGATCATGCGGGTCCAGCAGCTCCTCCTCGCCGACTTCGACGCGGTCGTCGGGCGGCACGGGCTGACCTTCGCGCGGTACGAGGCACTGGTCCTGCTCGCCTTCTCATCGGCCGGCGAGCTGCCGATGAGCAAGATCGGCGAGCGGCTCATGGTCCACCCGACGTCGGCGACGAACATCGTGCAGCGGCTCGAGGCGCAGGGGTTCGTCTCGCGCAGCCCGAACCCGCGCGACGGGCGGGGCACGCTGGCGGCGATCACCGACAGCGGCCGCGAGGTCATGGAGGCGGCCACGACAGACCTCGTGCAGGGCGGATTCGGCCTGTCGATGCTGACTCCCGAGGAGCACGACCAGCTCTTCACGCTGCTGCGCAAGGTCCGCGTCACGCGCGGGGACTTCGCCGAGTAGCCGGCTCGGCTGTCATTTACTAGGACGTCCTAGTAAACTCGTGGACATGAGCCCCGACACCCCCACGGCCGACAGCGGCGCGGCCCGCTGGCAGCAGCGCTACGACGCCGCCCTGGCCGCCGGTCGCGTACGCGAGGCCGACTTCACGACGCTCTCCGGTGACACCGTGCAGCCGGTCTACGGACCCGGGCTGAACGGCATACCGGAGCCGTCCTCCGATGACGAGCACGACCGCCTCGAGCGGATCGGCTGGCCGGGGGAGTACCCCTTCACGCGCGGTCTGTATGCGACGGGCTACCGCGGGCGGACCTGGACCATCCGCCAGTTCGCCGGCTTCGGCAACGCGGTGCAGACCAACGAGCGCTACAAGATGATCCTCGCCCGGGGCGGCGGAGGGCTCTCGGTCGCCTTCGACATGCCGACCCTCATGGGCCGCGACTCCGACGACGGCCACAGCCTGGGTGAGGTCGGCCACTGCGGGGTGGCCATCGACAGCGCCGCCGACATGGAGACCCTGTTCGCCGACATCCCGCTCGGCGACGTCACCACCTCGATGACGATCTCCGGACCGGCCGTTCCGGTGTTCTGCATGTACCTCGTGGCGGCCGAGCGACAGGGCATCGACCTCGGCGTCCTCAACGGCACGCTGCAGACCGACATCTTCAAGGAGTACATCGCGCAGAAGGAGTGGCTGTTCGGGCCGGAGCCGCACCTGCGCCTCATCGGCGACCTCATGGAGTACTGCGCGGCGAACATCCCCGACTACAAACCGCTCTCGGTCTCGGGCTACCACATCCGAGAGGCCGGCTCGACGGCCGCGCAGGAGCTGGCCTTCACGCTGGCCGACGGTTTCGGCTACGTCGAGCTGGGCCTCTCGCGCGGCATGGACGTCGACGTCTTCGCCCCGGGTCTGTCGTTCTTCTTCGACGCTCACGTGGACTTCTTCGAGGAGATCGCCAAGTTCCGGGCGGCCCGGCGGATCTGGGCGCGATGGTTGCGCGACGTCTACGGCGCGAAGACGGACAAGGCCCAGTGGCTGCGGTTCCACACCCAGACGGCGGGCGTCTCGCTGACCGCGCAGCAGCCGTACAACAACGTCGTCCGCACGGCGGTCGAGGCGCTGGCCGCGGTGCTCGGCGGGACCAACTCGCTGCACACCAACGCGCTCGACGAGACGCTGGCGCTCCCCACCGAGCAGGCCGCCGAGATCGCCCTGCGCACCCAGCAGGTGCTCATGGACGAGACCGGAGTCACCAACGTCGCCGACCCGCTCGGCGGGTCCTGGTACGTGGAGGCGCTCACCGACCAGATCGAGGCGCAGGCGGAGGCGATCTTCGAGAAGATCCGGCTGATGGGCGAGCTCGGCCGCACGCCGGCCGCCGACGGCACGTTCCAGCACGAGATCGGCCCGATGACCTCCGGCATCCTCCGCGGCATCGAGGAGGGCTGGTTCATGGGCGAGATCGCCGACGCCGCGTTCCAGTACCAGCTGGCGCTCGAGAAGGGCGACAAGAAGGTCGTCGGCGTCAACACGCATACCGGCTCGGTCAGCCACGAGCTGGAGATCATGCGCGTGAGCCACGAGGTGGAGACCGAGCAGGTCCGGCTCCTGGCCGACCGCAAGGCCGGCCGCGACCGCGCGGCGGTCGAGGCGGCCGTGGCTCGGATGGTCGAGGTGTCGCGGACCGCGGAGAACATGGTCCCGGCGATGCTCGACGCGGTGCGCGCGGAGGCCACGCTGGGCGAGATCTGTGACGCGCTGCGCGACGAGTGGGGCATCTACCGGGAGCCCGCGCGGTTCTGACCGGGCGCTCGGAGGCGCGCTCGCTCAGAGGTCACGGATTGGTCTCGGCCCAGGCTCGTATGTCATGGTGGACGCCAGTCCCACTCCTCACCCCGGATGCTGCGTGCTGACGCGCGCCGTCCATGACCTCGACAGGACCTTCACCCGTGGTGCTCGCACGCCGTCTCGCGGTCGCCGTCGCGGCCCTCCTCGGCCTCGCCCTGGCGGTGTTCGGCGCCTGGTTCGCCTTCGTCCTGGGCCCGAAGGGCACCGCCGCCTTCCACGCCTCGTCCAACGCCCCCCTGGTCCTCGGACCGAACGTCCTCAACCGGGTGAACGCGCCGGTGACGGTCTCGGCCGAGTCCGCCTCGGGGCCGGTGTTCGTCGGCGCCGCGGTCCCGCAGGACGTCGACGCGCTGGTCGGTGAGTCGACGCACAACTTCGTGGCGTATGCCTCGTTCCCCGCTGGCACGCTGACCATCGAGCAGCTCGGCTCGGGTGACCTCGCGGACCCGTCGGAGTCGCACGTGTGGCGCTCGACCGGCGAGGGGTCCATCTCGCTCGCCCAGGAGCAGGCGCCTCAGGCGGTCCTGGTCTACCCGACCAAGGGCGGTTCGTTCGACGTGGCCGTCACGGTCGCGCGGAACACCTGGTTCCTGCAGTCCCTCGTCGCCCTCGTGGTCGGTCTCATCGTCGTCGCCTTCGCGGGCGGGTGGCTCTGGCAGAGCTGGCGGGCCGCGCCCGAGGGCAGCGATCCGACCAAGACATCCGATGGTGCATCGGCCGAGACACCGGCTGAGACACCGGCTGAGACACGGGCTGAGACAACGACGGAGACGTCGGCTGAGACAAGGACCGAGGCATCGGCCGAGAACGCGACCGAGACGACCGCGCGGGCGGAGGAGACGCGATGAGCCCGCATCCCGTCCGTCGTCTCGCGGCCGTCGCCGGCGCTGCGCTGCTGGCCGTGTCGCTCTCGAGCTGCGCCGCCGTCGCCGGGATCTCCGACGCCCCGACGGCGACCGTGGGCGGCGCCGTGTCGAGCTCCCGCGCGCAGACGATCGCCGCCCAGGTCATGGACACCGCCCAGAAGGCGTCCGCCGCCCCCGGTGCCGAGGGCGACACCCTGCGGGACGCCGCCTACACCGGCGACGCGCTCACCGCCGCCAAGGCCGACGCCAAGCTCGCCGGCACCTTGAGCCAGGACCAGAAGGACGCGCTCGCGCTCACACCTGCCGCGCCGGTGGTGCTCGCGGTGTCCAACGGGCTGAGCTACCCGCGGTCGATGGTCGTCCAGACCACCCGCGCCAAGTCGGGCCTCCCGGTGCTCTCGCTCCTCGTGACCCCGGATGTCCGCACACCGTTCAAGATCGCGGCGAGCGCGCCGATGCTGCCGGCCACCGAGGTGCCGGCGTTCGACCAGGTCACGCAGGGTGCGCCGTCGCTCGGCGACGACGCCGCCGGGCTGGCCATCGACCCCGAGAAGCTCACCGGCGAGTACGCCGCCTCGCTGGCCTACCCGGCCGCGGCCGCGTCGGGCGACCGGCCGTTCACCGACGACGCGTTCGCCACCAAGATCAAGGTGGCGGCGAAGGACCAGGCCGAGAAGGTGGCCAGCGTCGGCACCTTCACCGAGCAGCACCTGGCCAAGGACGTCGCCGGCGGACTGCGTCTCGCCGGCGACCGCGGTGCGCTGGCCTTCACCGTCCTGGAGCGCAAGGACACCGTGCTCAACAAGACGACCGGCACGATCAACGTCTCCGAGCAGTTCAAGGCGCTGACCGGGCTGTCCTCGGTCAAGGCCGAGGCGACCCTCGACACTCTGGAGTTCGTCGTGTTCGTCATCCCGAACAGCGGACAGGCCCAGGTGGTCGCCGCCCAGGAGTACCTCGTCGGCGCGACCGGGACCTGACCGGACCCGCGACCGACTGAGGACCGACCGGGCCGTCCGTCGTCGCATACCGATCGGCAAGAATGGCGACATGAGCCAGCAATCCTTCCCGCCGTCCGCGTTGCGCGGCGCGGTCGACCTGTCCGCCCTGAAGCGTCCGGCCGCCCCGGCTCGCGGCGCCGGGCCGGCCGACCCGTCCCCCGCGCCGGGCGCCGGCGGCGAGGCGCCGGAGAGCGCCTCCGGTCTGGTCGTCACCGGGACGGACGCGACGTTCCAGGACTTCGTCAACGCCAGCCTCCGTCACCCCGTCGTCGTGGTCCTGTGGTCCTCGCGGTTGCCGGAGTCGGGTGACTTCGTCAAGGTGATGGGCGGGCTCGCGGCCTCGAACCAGGGACGCTTCCAGGTCGTGTCGGTGGACGTCGACGAGAACCCGGGGTTGTTGCGCGCCCTCCAGGTGCAGCAGGTCCCGATGACCATCGCGCTGCTCCAGGGCCGGCCATTGCCGCTGTTCGTGGGGCCGCTGCTGCCGCAGGAGGTCCAGCCGGTCATCGACGAGCTGCTCCAGGTGGCCGTGCAGAACGGCGTCACCGGCCGGGTCACCCCCGGCCCCGAGGTCGACGAGGCGGCCGAGGAGGTCACCGTCGAAGAGACGGAGCCGGAGCTGCCGCCCCACATCGCCGCCGCGTACGACGCGATCGAGGCCGGTGACCTCGCCGGCGCGGCCCAGGCGTACGAGGACGCGCTCGCGGCCAACCCCGCGGACGCCGAGGCCAAGGCGGGGCTGGCGCAGGTGGGTCTGCTGAGGCGCACCGAGGGCGTCGACCCGGCGGCGGCCCGTACGGCGGCCGCGGCCGACCCGACCGACGTCCCCGCCCAGATCCTCGTGGCCGACCTGGACGTGCTCGGTGGCCACGTCGCGGACGCCTTCACGCGCCTGGTCGACACCGTACGCGCGACGTCGGGCGACGAGCGCAATGCGGCGCGGGAGCACCTGCTCGAGCTGTTCGAGATCGTCGGGCCGGGCGACGAGCGCGTGGCCGCCGGCCGGCGCGCCCTCATGAGCGCCCTCTTCTGACGACACCCCCGGTCGCGGCTCGCGCCGCTCTCAGCCGCTGGAGGGCAGCCGGCGGACCCGGTCGTCCAGGGCCGCCCGTTCGTCCGCGGTGAGCGGGACCGCCAGCTCGTCCAGCCAGTCGGCCAGCTCTCCGTTGCGCAGCGCACGGTGCTCGGTCGGGGCGCCCGGGCGGCGCACCGTGACCGTCTCGTGGGTGAGCGCCACGTGTCGGTCGTCGAGGTGTCGGGTGAGCATGAGCATCTGGCGGAAGTGGATGGTCGGGTAGGTGCTGGTGAAGTGATGGCCGACGGCGAGGTCGACCGGCTGTACCAGGAGCTCGTCGTGGGTGTGCATGAGCTCCCAGTGCTCGTCGCGCCAGCGTTCGAGGGCCCAGCCGCGGCCACTCCCGACCGGCACCGACCGCAGCCGGTACCGCCAGCCGCCGACGTCGTCCTCGGCCCCGTCGGCGAGCGGGATCGGCCGCAGCACGCTCATCCCGAACCCCGGGTCGGCGAGCAGCCGGTCGCCGTCGACCGTCACCACCACGACGCAGTGCGTCCGCGGCGCGGCCGACGGGTCACCGACCCGGCCCAACCGTCGCTCGACGTCGTAGCCCAGGCGTTCCAGGGCGGCCGAGAACAGCACCATGTGCTCGAAGCAGTAGCCGCCCCGCCCGCGGCCCACGAACTTCTCCTGCACGGCGTCCAACCGCACGCCGGGGTGCTGGTCGAGCAGGACGTCGATGTTGTCGAACGTGAACGACCGGACGTGCGCCTCGTGGAGGGCGTCGAGCGCCGCGCGTGACGGCGGGGCGGGCGACGCGCCGATCCGGGCGAGGTAGGCGTCCAGGTCGAGCTGCTCGGTCGACCAGGGGCTGGGCGCGGTCACCTGGCGATTCAACACGATGCTCCTCACGGCCGGCCGTCTCTCGCGAGGCCGTTCGACGTGCCGTGGCAAAAAGGTCTCGGTAGCGTGCCGAAATGGACAAAAACCCCCATCCTGCCGAAACCGGTCCTCGGCTGACCCGTCGCGCCGTTCTCCTCGGCGCGGGATCCGCTGCGGCGGCCGGGCTGCTGACCGGCCTGCCGAGCCAGGCGCACGCCGCCGTGACCGAGAGCCGGCCGACCGGCTACCCGTTCACGCTGGGGATCGCGTCAGGCGACCCGCTGCCCTCCGCGGTCGTGATCTGGACCCGGCTGGCGCCCAGTCCGTTCGAGGTCGGGGGAGGTGCCGGAGCCAAGGCTCAGACGGTCCTCTGGCAGGTCGCCACCGACCCGGGCTTCGGCGACGTGGTCCGCGCCGGGGCGGCCACGGCGCACCCGGAGTACGCGCATTCGGTCCACGTCGACGTGATGGGGCTGGAGCCGAACCGGGACTACTGGTACCGCTTCCGTTCCGGAGCGCATCTCAGCCCCGTGGGGCGGACCCGCACCGCGCCCGCCGCCGGATCCCCGGTCGACCTTCTGAACCTCGTCGTGGCGTCGTGCCAGTCGCTCGGGGCCGGTTGGTACCACGCGTGGAAGGACGCCTCGGCCGAACCGGCGGACCTCGTCTTCTTCGCCGGTGACTACATCTACGAGTACGCCACGGACGCGACCTCGGTGCGCTGGCCCTACACGCCGCCGCTGCCGGGCGACTACGCCAGGCCGGTCGACACGCTGGACCGGTTCCGGCAGCAGTATGCGCTGTACAAGGCCGACCCCGACCTGCAACGGGCCCACGAGGTGTCGCCCTGGTTGCTGACGTGGGACGACCACGAGGTCTGGAACGACTACGACGCCTTCGACCCGGCGATCTTCGCGTTGCGCGCCAACGGATATCGCGCGTTCTGGGAACACCAGCCGCTGCGCAAGCCACAGTTCCCGACGGGCACGTCGGCGACGATGTACCGGCACCTCACTTACGGCGACCTGGTCCGCTTCCACGTCCTCGACACGCGCCAGTACCGCACCACCCAGCTCCCGGGCGACACGGTGGGGGACACCGCGGAGCGTCGCGACCCGAGCCGGCAGATGCTCGGTCCGACGCAGGAGGCGTGGCTCCTCGATGGCCTCGGCGCCGGCGGCACGACATGGGACGCCCTGGGCAACACCGTCCTCTTCAGCCGGCTCGACAGCGCCGCGGGGTCGGCGGAGCGGTTCTCGACCGGGCAGTGGGACGGGTACCAGGCCGCCCAACAGCGGGTCGTGGACGCGGTCCGCGCCAAGAACCTCGGTGGCTTCGTCGTCCTCAACGGGGACATCCACCGGAACTACCACCTCAACGTCCTGGCCGACTTCGACGACCCGCAGTCGCCGGTCGTCGGAGTCGAGTTCGCGGGCACGTCCATCTCGAGTGGTCGCGACGGGAGTCAGACCGACGCGGGGCTGGAGCTGCGCAAGGCGGAGAACCCGCACCTGGTCTACTCGGATCTCTGGCGCGGCTACCTGCGGTGCCGGATCACCCACGACGAGTGGCGAACGGAGGTACGCGCGATCGACCGGATCTCGGCGCTCGACTACCGCGCGTCGACGAGCACGACCTTGGTCACGTTGCCAGGTCACCCCGGGCTTGTGACGGCCTGAGTCCCGAACGAGAACCGGGGCCGTCCGGCATACCGAGGGCACCTGCCCCGCGAACGCCGAACGACCCCCGGTATGCGGGTCGGGCCCCGCTCAGCGCTGGGTGCAGCCCTTCGGAGCGACCTGGCGGCGCCGCTTGGCCGACAGCAGCAACGGGTTTCGGCCGCCGGAGCGCAGCTGCGCGAGCGTCGCGAGGTTGGGCGCGTGGTCGCCGGTCCGGTGCGGGAACTCGTGGGCCGGGTGCTGCGTCCAGTGCGGCGCGTCCGCGGGGCGGAGGACCGGGACCACGGGGACGGCAGGGGTCTCCGGCTCGAGCGCCTCGATGTGCGGGGAGGTTCCGCGGGTGAGCTGGTCGGTCATGGTGGGCTCCTTGAGGAAGGACGGCGCCGACCGGTCGAGGGCAGCGACGTGCAGCGGGGAGCGCCGAGGCGCACAGGGATTCGGATGGCGGAACGGCGACATCCGAGGGACGTCACGCAGGCGATCCGATCGGCTCAACGCACCGGGACACTGTTCCATTCCCCGCCCTTGGGCCTGTCGCCCTTCACCGCCTGCCAGCCTGCACCCAGCAGGGCGGAGCCTTCGGAGTCGCGGGCCGGGAACACTCCCAGGCCCGGGAGGTCATAGGGGCTCGCGTGGATCCCCGCGTTCAGCGCCGGGTGGACCAGGTCCCAGGACCGGCTCATCGAACCCCCCACAACCAGTGCGGTGGCGCCGAACCGGCTCAGCCACGGCGCGAGCGCCAGGCCGAGCCGGGTGAAGGCGCTGTGGAACACCTGGTTCGCCACGGAGTCGCCCTCATAAGCCCGGCTGGCCATGTCGTGGACGTCCAGGCACGGCATCTCCGGCCGGCGCTCGGCGTACTCCCGCAGTAGCGCTCGCCGCGAGACGGTGTCCTCCAACGGACGTTCGTCGATCAGCAGCCGGTACACCTCACCTCGCACCGGAACCCCCGGGCCCGACCCCACCGACGACCCGCGGTCGAGGAAGCCCGACCCCACGCCCGTCCCCAGGGTGATCCCGACCATCCGGTCGTGGCCCCGGCCCGAGCCGAACGCCCACTCGCCGATGGCGAAGGCGATCGCGTCGTTGACGAACGTCACGGTCCGCGGCTGAACGGGCAGCTCGCGCCGCAGGACCGCGCCGACGTCGACCCCGTTGAGCGCGTCGAACTTGCCGACGCCTTCGAAGCGAGCGATGCCCTCCTCGTAGTCGAACGGCCCGGGAACCGCCACGCCCCAAGCCGCCCGGTCGGGGGCCGCCACATCCTCCGCGCAACTGACGATGAGGTCGAGGAGGACTCGAGCCGGGGCAGCCCCGTCGAGGCTGCGCCGGCACGTCGTGCCAGGTGCCACCTGTCCCGCCGCCAGGTCGACCAGCGCCCCCGTGACGTGAGTGCCGCCGATGTCGAGGACCGGTGTGAGGCGCTCGCCCGCGGCGGTCATCTCACCAGGGCCTTGACCACGCGGACGCGGTCAGACCCGTGCTGGTGGAGGGTGTACCTCCCGACGGCCGCAGGGACGAGAAGAGTCTCGGCGTATGCCAGTGGGTGCCGGTATCCGGCGTCGGTCTCGATCGTCACGCCGGACCCCTCGACGACGTTGAGGACGTGGAAGCGCCCGGCGGTGTCATCGGGTGCCTGGCTTCCGGCCTCCAGCACGACACGCCGGACCTCGAAGAACATCTCGGGGCGCGCGCCCAGCAGCTCCTCGCGCCAGCCGGTTCCGGCCCGCAGCGTGCGCGGTGCCGGCACCAGCTCGTCACGAACCGCGTCTCCTGTCCGGTCCCGGTCGAGGTTGTCGAAGGCGTGTTCGACGTGCACCGGCCGCTGCCGGTCGTCGGCATCCCGGCGGAGCCAGTCATAGAAGCGCAGCGAGTAGAGGTACGGCGTGGCACTCACCTCGAGGACGACGTTGCCCTCGCCACTACCGTGCGGCGTGCCAGCGGGAATGAGGAAGAGCGCGTGCGGCTCCGCGGGGAAGACCTGCACGTGACGCTCGATGTCGAACGGGGTCGCGTGCCGGTGTGCCTGCTGCGCCTCCTTCTCGAAGAGCTCGACGTCGACGTCACCACGCAGACCGAGGAACACCTTGCGGTTCTCGCCGCCCACCATGAGGTAGTAGGTCTCGTGCTGGGTGTAGGTCCATCCGAACACCTCCTTCATATAGCGCTCCTGCGGGTGGCAGTGCACCGAGAGGCTCCCGCCGCCGACGGTGTCGAGGTAGTCGAACCGGACCGGGAAGGACGTGCCGAACGACTCGTGCACCTGCTCGCCCAGGACCTGCTGCGGGTGATTCGCGACGAGCAGCTGGAACGGGATCTCGACCCGGGTCTCCGGCCCGCCGACGAGGATCCCGCTCTCGGGCGCGATGAGCTCGTAGCCGAGGGCGGTGTTGCGTGCCTCCGGGTTCATGCCGAGCTCGCGCTGCCCCCAGTGGCCGCCCCACGAGGTGGTGTTGAACGTCGGCCTGGTCCGGACCGGCTGCGCGGCGAGGGTGGTCAGC
Organism: uncultured Actinomycetota bacterium; assembly: GCA_963787725.1. Taxonomy (GTDB): domain Bacteria; phylum Actinomycetota; class Actinomycetes; order Actinomycetales; family Dermatophilaceae; genus Lapillicoccus. Next base: position 122,832 of record CAWBEH010000013.1, read on the forward strand.
GTCCGGCGCAGGCCCTCTCCGTCCAGCGACGACGGGACCGCCGGGTCGTCCTGCGTGTCGAGCCAGCGATCCACGTCGGGGCCAAGGGCGTCGCGGTGCTTGTCGAGGAGCGGCCAGTCGACGTAGAAGAGCCGCCTGGTGGTCGCCGGTCCGTCACCGTCCCGCTGTCCGAGGTTGGTGACCTCACCGGCGATCGTGGCGGCTTCGGCGAACCGCTTCGGCAGGTCGGCGTACCAGAGGACATCGTGCTCCAGCAGCGCCGCCCCGGGACCGTAGACGACGAGGACGCCGCGGTCCGGACGCGGCACCGTCGGGACCGTGTCGAAGCAGACACCGAGGTTGCCGTCCGGGATCGTCTCGAAGTCCGGGTCGCCACGCAGTGCCGCCGACGACGTGCGCGCGAGGATGTCCGGCCACGATGCGAAGTCGTCGCGGACGTCCCGCGTCTCGACGACGATGCCGAGACCGTCATTGACCGCGCGACGAAGGCCGGCGACCAGGGCCGCCCAGTCGAGGACGTGTGGTCCGTCCACGGCGAGCACTGTGGGTCCGGCGGGCAGCGAGCGGACGGCAGCATCGAAGCCCCTGACCACCGCAGCGCCCACCGCGGGGTAGCAGGGGCGCGACTCGTAGCTCCGCCGCTCCTCGCTCACATCTGCTCCCAGCGCACTCACCCGGCGGAGTGTGCCGCCGCACGGCCAAGGTAACGGTGCGGCATTGACCCGGCCATCTGGGCCTCGCTGCACTTCCCACAGCCCACAGCCGTCCATAAAATGCGGGAATCCCCATCCCGCAATAGCATTCGCAACAGGCTCGAGGGCGTCTGGAGTTGCACATCGCGGGTCAGGCGCCAGCCGGGCTGGCGAGCTCCGCCGGCCTTCGGATCGCCAAAGGAGAAGAGCCGATGGCCCAGCAGCAGCCGAAGATCGAGGTCTCTCGCAGAACCCTTCTTCAGTACTCACTCGGCGCGGCGGGTCTGGCCACGCTGGCGAGCGCGTGCAGCGCGAGCACCAGTGGTGGGAGTGGCGGCGGTGGCGAGGGTGCGCTCACCTTCATGGCCACCCAGTTCAACCCCGTCGAGGAACGCCAGAAGTACGAGGCGGTGCTGAAGCAGTATGCACCGGGTGTGAACTTCAACCCTGTGGAGCAGGGCGTCTTCGCCACGACCATCAAGTCCCAGGTCGCTGCCGGCAAGGTCCAGGTCAACATGGTCGGGGGGCTGCACGGCGACCTGGCGCCCTTCACCGAGCAGCTGGAGGATCTCTCCTCGCTCGCCTCGGAGCTGCAGAGCAAGGGGTACGCCGCGGACCTTCTCGAGCTGGGCAAGCTCGGTGGTACTCAGACGAAGTACATCCCGTGGATTCAGGCCTCGTATGTCGTGGCGGTCAACAAGAAGGCGTTGCAGTGGCTGCCGTCCGGGGCGGACGTCAACAACCTCACCTACGACCAGTACCTCGCCTGGGCCAAGGCCGCCAAGGACGGCAACGGAGGCAAGGCGGTCTTCGGTATGCCAGCCGGGCCGAAGGGCCTGGCCCACCGCTTCTACCAGGGCTTCCTGCTGCCGAGCTTCACCGGCGGACAGATGACGACGTTCATGAGTGACGATGCGGTGACCGCGTGGACGTACATGCGGAACCTCTGGCAGAACATGAACCCGGCGTCCACGAACTACGACTTCATGCAGGAGCCGCTGGCCCGCGGGGAGGTACTCGTCGCCTGGGACCACGTCGCCCGTCTGGTCGGCGCCGTCGGCGACAAGCCGGACGAGTGGACGATGGTGGCCGCGCCTTCGGGCCCCAAGGGCCTGGGGTACCTGCTGGTCGTCGGCGGCATGGCCATCCCGAAGGGCGCTCCCGACCGCGAGAAGACGATCGCAGCGATCAAGAACCTGTCGACCGCTGAGGCGCAGAACGCGACGCTCAAGTCCAACGCCTTCTTCCCCACCGTGAAGGCCGACCCGCCGGCTGACCTGCCCCCGGCGATCCAGATGGAGGCCAAGGCGGTCGCGGCGCAGCAGAGTGCCGAGAATGCGATCCTGGCGCTGCCACCGGTCGGGTTGGGTCCGAAGGACGGCGAGGTGGGCCAGCTGTTCAAGAACTGCTTCCAGGAGATCGTCCTCAACGGCGCCGACGCCAAGGCGACGCTGCAGGCTCAGGGTCAGCAGCTGAACGCCATCCTGGCCGAGCTGAAGGTGCCCTGCTGGGCGCCTGACCCGGTCCAGGCCGGTCAGGTCTGCAAGGCGGTCTGATGACCGCCCCGGCGACCACCGCCGGACCAGGGCGTGCGATACCGGCGGCCCGCCGGCGACGCAACCCCGCCCTCCTCCTGATCGCCCCGTCGATCGTCTTCATGACGTTGATGTTCGCGTGGCCGATGCTGGTCGGCATCGGTCAGGCCTTCACCGGCCCTGAGGGCTTCACCCTCGAGCACATCCAGCGGATGGTGGCGGACCCGTACTTCTGGCCGGCCGTCCGGAACACCGTGCTGCTCATCGTCGTGCTCATCCCACTGCAGTTCGCCCTGGCGCTGACGATGGCGCTGATGTTGAGGGCCAGACCACGGCTCTCGGGGCTGTACTTCTATCTGTGGGCCGTGCCCTTGGCGTTGAGCGACCTGGCTGCCGGCCTGGTCTGGCTGGCCGTGTTCACCGACCAGGGCTATCTCAACACGGTGCTCTACCACCTGAACCTTCCCAGCGTCTCGTGGCTGAACTACCAGAACTACGGGACGATGTTCCTCACCGTGCTCATCGCGGAGCTGTGGCGCGCGACCGCCCTCGTCTTCGTGATCCTCGTGGCCGGTGTCCAGAGCATCCCCAAGGACTACGAGGAGGCCGCCGCCGTCTTCGGTGCGGGGGCTTGGGCGCGGCTGCGGTATGTCACCCTGCCCCTGCTGCGGCCAAGCCTGCAGGTGGCGCTCATCCTCCGGACGATCCTCGCCTTCCAGACCTTCGCGGTGGCCCAGGCGCTGACCGGCCAGAACTTCCCGCTGGTCGTGGGTGAGACGTACCGCTGGAGTACCTCCCTCCAGAATCCCAACGTCGCCGCCGCCATCGCGCTGGTCGTGATGCTGGCGTCGATGATCACGGCGTTCTTCTATCTGCGCGTTCTGCGTGACCAGTCGGAGGTCAGGAAATGACGACCGCGACGTCCCGAGGCCAGCAAGAGACGGAGCCGCGAGCGGCGCTGACCACGCCGGAGCCGGACCACGGCCCACTGCGGAAGCGTCGACGCAGCCGCGTGTTGCTGCAGATCGGCTGCGTCGCGGTAACGCTGTTCATGGGCGTGCCGATCTACCTCATCGCGTTAGCGGCGTTCAGCACGCGGGAGTCCCTCAACCAGTTCCCCCTCGACCTGCTCCCGGTGAACTTCTCCACGGAGACGATCGGGATCTTCATGCAGTCGACCGGCATCCTTGCCGGGGTCGTCAACTCGATCCAGGTCGGGCTGGCGACGCTGGTCCTCTCCTTCCTCATCGGCATCCCAGCGGGGTACGCCGTGGCCCGCTTCGCCTTCCGCGGCCGGGATCCTTACCAGCTCTTCATGCTCTTCACCCGGGCCCTGCCGATCGTCGTGTTGTCCGTGCCGCTCGCTCAGCTGTTCCTCGGGGTGGGGCTCTACGACTCGGTACTCGGGGTCGTGCTGCTGCACTCGGCGCTGGCCCTGCCGACCGCGATCCTCATCACGGCTGCCGTCTTCGTCGGCGTGCCGGCAGACGTCGAGGAGGCCGCCCGGATCTTCGGATGCACGCCGTTGCAGGCCTTTCGGAAGGTCGTGCTCCCCATGGCTCTTCCGGGGATCGCAGCCGCCTCCATCTTCACCTTCGTCATGTCGTGGAACGAGGTCCTCGGCGCGGCCATCCTCACCCTGAACCACCGGACCCTGCCGGCCCAGGTGCTCTCGTCCCTCTCCGACTCGCCGCTCGCCTACCGGTTCGCGGGGGGCTTCGTTCTCGTACTGCCCGCGCTCGTGTTCATCTTCTTCATGCGGAAGTACCTCACCAACATGTGGGGGTCGACGATCCGGTGACCATCCAGACAGGTTCGCAACGTGGCTGACATACACATCCAGAGTCTCGTCAAGGTCTACCCCGGCACCACGGAGGCGGCCACCGACGACGTGTCCCTCGACATCCACGACGGCGAGTTCATGGTGTTGCTCGGTCCCTCGGGGTGCGGCAAGACCACCCTGCTGCGGATGGTGGCCGGCCTGGAGCTCCCCGACTCCGGTTCGGTCGCCATCGGAGGCAAGGACATCACCTACCTGCCCCCGCAGGACCGGAACCTGTCGATGGTGTTCCAGTCCTATGCCGTGTTCCCCCATCGCAAGGTGCGCGACAACATCGCCTTCGGCCTCGTCATGAACAAGGTGCCCAAGGGGCAGATCAAGGAGAAGGTCGACCGGGCCGCCGAGATCCTGCGCCTCGAGCCGTACCTCGACCGCTACCCTGCCCAGCTGTCGGGCGGTCAGCGCCAACGGGTCGCCGTCGCGCGCGCGATCGTCATGAACTCCGACGTCCTTCTCATGGACGAACCGCTGTCGAACCTCGACGCGTTGCTGCGCCTCGACTTCAGGGCCGAGCTGAAGAAGATCGTGCAGGACATCGGCACCACGACGGTGTACGTCACGCACGACCAGGTCGAGGCCCTGTCCCTGTCGGACCGCGTAGCCGTCATGCGCAAGGGCCAGATCGTCCAGCTGGGTGACCCGATCGACGTCTACGACGAACCCGTCGACACCTTCGTCGGCGGCTTCCTCGGCTCACCGCCGATGAACTTCCTCGACGCGCAGGCGACGGACGACGGCCACCTTCGCATCGGTGACCAACAGATACCTGGGCCCCACCATCTTCGCCAGGCGAGTGGCGCCGCGCAGCAAGGCCCCGTGAGCCTCGGCGTGCGAGCGGAGAACATCGAGGTGCTCCGCGACAACCGACAGGGCGAGGCGTTGCGGGCCACGGTCCAGGTCGTCGAGCCGCTCGGCGCCGCCACCCTCCTCACGGTGGACGTCGAGGGTCAGGTGCTCAAGGCCCAGACGCCGCCCAGCGTGCGCTCCGAGCCGCACCAGGAGGTGTGGTTGCACGTGGCGCCCGAGGCTATGCGTCTCTACGACAAGGAGACCGGCCTGGCATTGCTGTCCGACCGCGCCCAGGGTGCCGATGGCGGCCGGTCCGCCGCATCGCAGGACTCTTCAGGGCGGGCGCCCGCGGACGCCCCGGACTCCCAGTCCGGGCACACCGTGGACAGTCGCTCCTAGGGGACGGGCCGGTGACCAGGAGGCCGGCTGACGAGGCATCGGCCTCGATCGATCGTCGGGTGCTCCGTGAGAGCGCCGTCGAGGTGCTGCGCGACAACGACCTCGGCACGATGATCACCGCCGCGCCCCGCCTCTACCCCCACATGTGGAGCTGGGACGCGGCCTTCGTCGCCATGGGCTTGGCCCAGTTCTCCGTCCCCCGCGCGATCCAGGAGATGCGCACGCTGATCGGTGCTCAGTGGGCCTCCGGAATGATCCCTCACATCGTCTTCTCGGAGGCACCCGGCTACTTCCCGGACGTGCACCGCTGGGGCACCATCGGCGCCTCGCCGCCCGAGGTCCGGAGCAGTGGGATCTGCCAACCCCCGGTGCACGCCATCGCCCTGCGGTTCATCCTCGACGCGGCCCGTGCGGCCGGAGGACCGATGCGGGACGAGGCCGAACGCTTCCTGCGCGAGACCCTCGACGGCTGGCTCCGGTGGCACCGCTGGCTCGCCACCGCCCGGGACCCGGAAGGGGTGGGACTGCTGGAGATCCATCACGGTTGGGAGTCCGGGATGGACAACTCGCCGCGGTTCGACGGGCCCTACTCGCGAGTGCAGCCCGGCGAGCTGGCCCCCTACCAGCGCACCGATCTCCAGCACGCGGACGCGTCCGAGCGGCCCAGCGCGGCGGAGTACGACCGCTACCTCTGGCTGGTCCAGCAGATGGCCGAGGTCGGCTTCGACGACAACCGCGTTCTCGAGGTCGTCGACTTCCGCGTTCGTGACGTGTTCATGTCCGGCATCATGTCGACGGCGTGTGCGGTCCTGGCCGAGGTCGCCGACGAGCTCGGGCGGAGCGACGACGCGGCCGAACAGCGCGAGCTGGCGGTGCGCTTCGCCGCGGGCGTCGCGTCCACCATCGACCCGGACACCGGCCTGGCCCGGGACTACGACGTGCGGGCGGGAGAGTGGGTCGCCACCGAGACGATCGCCGGATTCGCACCGCTCCTGTGCCTCGACGACGAGCAGGTTCGCGGTCGGCAGTGGGAGGTCCTGCGTGGTGAGCGGTGGCTGGCGCATCCTGCGCTCCGCTTCGCGCTCATCCCATCGACCTCGCCCGCGTCCGACGCCTATCGGCCGCGCACCTACTGGAGGGGGCCGGTCTGGCCAGTCATGAACTGGTTCTTCGGCTGGGCCTGCCGGACGCACGGAGAGCCAGAGGCGTACGAGTTGCTCTGTCAGCAGTCTCTGGCCCAGCTGGCCGACCTCAGGTTCGGCGAGTACTACGAGCCGTCGACAGGGGAGCCGCTGGGCAGCACCCAACAGTCGTGGACCGCGGCGGTTGCGCTGTTGTGGCTCGACCGCCGCTGACGACGGCGTCACGCAGGCGATGCCTCGGCGGCCGCGCGGAAGTCCAGCACCACTTGCAGCACCTCCGACGGATCCTCGTCGAGGAGGCGGTACGCCGAGGCCGCATCCCTGACGGGCACGACGTGGCTGACCAGTGAGGTGACGTCCACGCGACCGGCCGCGACGAGCTCGAGGACCGCTCGGTGCAGCCGCCCGATGTCCCAACGGTGGGTCAACGCGGTCGGTAGACCCCCGATCTGGGAGGCGACGACGCTGACCCGGTTGTGGTGGAACTCCTCGCCGAGGTCGAGACCGGTAGCCGCGCCCTGGTAGAAGCCCGCCGCAATGACCCGGCCGCCCGGCTGGACCGACCGGATCGCCTCGTGCAGCGCGGAATACGTTCCACTGAGCTCGATGGCCGCGTCGGCACCGGCGCCGGTGAGCGCCCGCACCTGCGCGGCGACGTCCCCTCCTGATGTCGGGTCGAGCGTGTGCGCAGCCCCGAGGCCGTGGGCCGTGGAGCGCCGCCGCTCCAAGCGGTCCACCGCAAGAACCGTCGCGCCGCTGAGCACGGCCAGTCGCGTGGCCAGCAGGCCGATGACACCTTGGCCGATAACGACCACGGACTCTGTGACGTGCAGATCGGCGGCGAGGAGGGCGTTCAGGGCGATGGCGCCGACGCGGACGAAGACGCCCGCCATCGGGTCCAGGTCGGGCGGCAGGGTATGCCCCTCGAGGCCGGCGGCCGGCACGACGGCCTCGCTGCGATGCCCCCACACGCCGTAGACCACGTCGCCCACCGACACGGTTCCGGTTGCGGAGCCGACGGAGACACCGCCGCCACCGATCTCGACGACTCGGCCGACCTCGCTGTACCCCCAACCGGACAACGGGTAGGCGACCGACGGGTGCTCGGGGACGAACAGTCGCCGATCCGCGTCCCAGCCCTTGTTGAGGTAGACGTTCGATCCGCGATAGGCGGTCAGCTCCGTTCCGGCAGAGATGCCCGAGAACAGCGTCCGCACCCTCACGGTTCCGGCCGGGCAGTCCTCCACCGTCCCCTCGATGACGTCGACCTGTCGGGGACCGGAGAAGCGCACGACGCGAGGACCGGCCATGCGACCGATACAAGCACGGCTCGGCCACGACTCCTCACGTCCGAGGGTTACAGTCCGGGTGGTGGGGGTCTTCGACACCGTGGACGAGCTCGCCGTCACGCCGGGCCAGGGCCGCGTCCACGAGGCGGGCTGGCAGACCTGGAGCCCGACCGGGACCTACGTGCTCGACGCGCGGTCGCCGAGGCCCCGCCACGCCTGGCAGCAGCTGATGCGGTTCCGGCCCGGATCTCCGCCTCCGGAGATGGGGTTCCAGTCGGAAGGTGTGCTCGCCCTCAGCGACGATGCAACACGGACCCGGCTCTACACACCAGTCGACACGGGCAACGACCTCGCAGAGATACCGACCATCCGCGTCCAGCACACCGCCGGGCGGGTGATGGTCTCAGCGGACGGCCCCGTGCAGGCGATGGACGTCGAAGGAAGGATCCGTGACGCCCTTGTGGCGTTCGGAGACGAGTGGGCAACGCGGTGTGGCGTCCGCTCGATCGCCGCGCCACCCAGCGTGTGGTGCTCCTGGTACCACTACTTCCTCGACGTGACGCCCGCCGACATCGAGGAGAACCTCGCCGCGATCGACCGTCTCGACCTACCTTTCGACGTCGTGCAGGTCGACGACGGCTGGCAGGCGGGCATCGGCGACTGGGATGCCTACTCCGAGCGGTTCCGCGACCTGCCCGACCTCGTCGCCCGGATCCGCGACCGCGGCCGGCGCGCGGGCATCTGGGTCGCGCCGCTCACCGTGGGCTCGCGGAGCCGGCTGGCGCGTGAGCACCCTGACTGGCTCGTCGGCGAGGGTGGACGCAACTGGGGCCAGTCACTACGCGGTCTGGACGTCACCAACCCCGCGGCGGCTGAGCATCTCCAGGCCTCGCTGCGTGCGCTGAGCGACCTCGGGGTCGACTATGTCAAGCTCGACTTCCTCTACACCGGTGCCCTCCCGGGTCGACGGCACGAGGATCTCACCCCGGTCGCGGCCTACCGGCGAGGGCTGGCCCTGGTGCGTGAGGCTCTGGGCGAGGACACCTACCTCCTGGGCTGCGGTGCACCGCTCCTGCCCAGCGTCGGCCTGGTCGACGCGATGAGGGTGTCTGCGGACGTTCTCAACCCCGAGGATGACGAGGCGGGCCTCGCCCGGCTGCGTGGCGAGCAGGCCATCGTCGCCCGGGCGTGGCAGCACGGCCGGTTCTGGGTCAACGACCCGGACTGCCTGGTCGCCCGGCCCGGCTTCGAGCTCCGCCACTGCTGGGCCGACCTCATCGACGTCTTCGGCGGTCTCCGGTCCGCGTCCGACCGCATCCAGGACCTCGACGACTGGGGGGTCCGGACCACCCGACGGTTGCTGTCGACCGCACCGCCACCGTCGCCGTTCGACCCACAGGTGATGGAGCAGGTGCCGTGAGCACCGCGGCCCCGCCGTCTCGGCTCGCCCTCTACGGCCACTCCTGGGTCGCCGGCGAAGCGGCCAGCCGCCCGGAGCGCAGCCTCAGCGACCTGGCCGGGGCCCGCCTCGGGATGACACCCATCAATCTCGGAGTGGGCGGGTCGTCGACCCTCGAGGCGGCCGCTCTCGTCAGCCGATGCGGCGTCGTCCGGGCCGAGGCCTACCTCATCCTCACCGGGCTCAACGACGCCCGACTTCACGGAACGGACCCCGCCGCCCTGGACGCATACTCGTCGGCGATGGAGACCGTCGTGACCGCGTGCGAGGCGTCCGGGCCGGACGCTGTGGTCCTGCTCATCGAACAGCCCCCGTTGCTCGACTACAGCGGGTACCCACCGCACGACCAGGGCTCGCTCCCGGCGCTCGATGCGTACAACCGGCGGCTGGCACTGGTCGCGGACCGGCACCGGCAGGCGGTCCTGGTTCACGTGGACGGCTGGGACCCGGCGACCATGCTCGACGACGACACCGTGCATCCCAACGATCGCGGTCACGCGACCCTCGCCGCCGCGGCCGTCCGGGCCTACCGCCGGGCCGTGGTCATGGGCAGGACGACCCCGGTCCACGACTGAGGCCTGGCACCGCGACCCGCGCCGGTCTCCGCGTTCCAGTACTCCGCCCAGCCGCTGGTCCGTGCTCCCGCCAACGTCATCCGCGCCAGCACCTCGGCGTGCTCGGTTCGGTTCCAGCGAAGCAGGGCCAGCCACAGCAGGTAGTTGACGTTCGGCCATGCGGCCCCGCGCCAGTACATCCCCGGGTCGTAGGCCGGATGTGAGCGGGCCACGTTGGCGGGACCGAAGGGGGCGGCGAACCGGTGGGGGTCGTCGAGCTGGTCCAGGGCCAGCCCGCGCCCTGTCCGGGTCGGCCGTGACGAGGGCCGCCATGATCCCGTCGCTGATCGGAGTGCGGACCGATCGCCCCCCGCCGACGACGGCGGCGTCGGCCCACAGTCGCTCCTCCGGCGCCCAGAGCCGGGCGTCGACCGCGGCGGCCAGCTCGTTGGCCCAGCCGCGCAGCTCGTCGTCGTCGAGCGCGTCGCCCAGCTCGGCCAGGTTGAACGCCGTGTAGGCGTTGAAGCCCGCCGGGCAGGCGACGAACCCAGACGACCAGACGGCCGCACCGTCGTCGGCGAACGTGACATCGTGCATGAGCTCCTTGTTCCACGCAGTCCGCGCGGCGCGGTCGTAGTCGGCCGGCGTCCGCCCCGGCGCTCCCCAGTCGTCCCAGCGCGGCGAGTGGTCGTTGCCGGCCTCCCAAGGATGGACGACGAACAGCGGCCCCTCCTCCGTGCGGCGGTGCTGCCACAGCCACTCGAGCCCGCGACGGGCCTGAACGAGTGCGCGGTCGGGCACCGTCATCCCGCACTGCTGGAGGACCCGGATCGCATGGCCGAACATCGGCGGCTGTACCAGCGACGAGGTCGACTCCAGCGGGCCGAGGAACGTGTCCGGCGGCTCGCCGCCGTACCGCATGTGCGGCACCAGGCCCCCGGGGAGCTGGCCGGCGAGCGTCGACTCCAGCTCCGTGACCGCGCGCTGGTCCTGAAGGTGTGCCCAGACGATCGCGTGGAAGCACGAGTCCCAGAGCCAGAGGTGCGGGTACGTCGTCGGGTTCGGGACGCAGTATCCGCGTTCTTCGTCCCAGTGCCCCTCGAGGAGCGAGCGCACCTCCCCCCGCAGCTCCTCGTCCGCAGGCCCGGTCATCTCAGGACCGAAGCGCGGCCCCGACGACGTCCTTGGCCTGGGCCTGCACCTCGGCGAGGTGCTCCCGACCGCGGAACGACTCGGCGTAGATCTTGTAGACGTCCTCGGTCCCGGACGGCCGTGCCGCGAACCACGCGTTCTCGGTGACGACCTTGAGGCCGCCGATCTTGGCGCCGTTGCCGGGTGCGGACGTCAGCTTCTCGGTGATCGGTTCGCCCGCCAGGGTCTCCGCCGTCACCGCCTCGGGGGAGAGGGCCGCGAGGGCGGCCTTCTCCTCGCGGTTCGCCGCCGCGTCGATGCGCGCGTATGCCGGGTCGCCGTGCCGCTCGACCAGCTCGGCATAGTGCTGGCTGGGCGTCTTGCCGGTCTTCGCGAGGATCTCGGAGGCCAGCAGCGCCAGGATGATCCCGTCCTTGTCGGTGGTCCACACCGTGCCGTCGAACCGGAGGAACGACGCGCCGGCCGACTCCTCGCCGCCGAACCCGACCGACCCGTCGAGCAGCCCGGGCACGAACCACTTGAAGCCCACGGGGACCTCCAGCAGCGTCCGGCCCAGGTCGGCGGCGACCCGGTCGATCATCGACGAGGAGACCAGCGTCTTGCCGATCGCCGTGGTGGACGGCCAGCCGGGACGCGCTCCGCCGTAGAGGTACTGGATCGCCACGGCCAGGTAGTGGTTCGGGTTCATCAGCCCGGCGTCCGGGGTGACGACGCCGTGCCGGTCGGAGTCGGCGTCGTTGCCGGTGGCGATGTCGTACTCGTCCTTGCGCCCGATCAGCGACGCCATGGCCGACGGCGACGAGCAGTCCATCCGGATCTTGCCGTCCCAGTCGAGGGTCATGAACCGCCACGTCGGGTCGACCTCGGGGTTGACGACGGTGAGGTCCAGGCCGTGCCGTTTGCCGATCTCGCCCCAGTACGCGACCGAGGCGCCGCCCAGCGGGTCGGCGCCGATCCGCACGCCGGCCTCGCGGATCGCCTCGAGGTCGACGACCGCGGGCAGGTCGTCGACGTAGCGACCCATGAAGTCGTATGTGCCGATCTCGCCGAGCGCCTGGTCGAGCGGCACCCGTCGCACCCCGCCCATCCCGTCGCGGATGAGCTCGTTGGCCCGTGCCGCGATGACCGACGTCGCGTCCGTGTCGGCCGGTCCGCCGTGGGTCGGGTTGTACTTGAACCCGCCGTCGGCGGGGGGGTTGTGCGACGGCGTCACGACGATCCCGTCGGCGAGCCCGGCGCCCGATCCCGTGCCGGCCTTGCCGCGGTTGAGGGTGAGGATCGCGTGCGACACGGCCGGGGTGGGGGTGTACCCGTCGAGCGAGTCCACGAGGACCGTCACGCCGTTGGCGACCAGGACCTCGAGCGCCGACTTCCATGCCGGCTCGGACAGCCCGTGCGTGTCCCGCCCCATGAGCAGTGGCCCGTCGACGCCGACCGAGGCGCGGTACTCGCAGATCGCCTGGGTCGTCGCGAGGATGTGCGCCTCGTTGAACGCGGTCTTCAGGCTCGAGCCGCGGTGCCCCGACGTCCCGAACACGACCATCTCGTCCGGGTTCGTGGCGTCGGGCATCCGGTCGTAGTAGGCGTCCACGAGGGCGGTGACGTCGACGAGGTCCTCGGGCTGCGCCAGCTGCCCAGCGCGCGGGTGGTTCACGACGGTCACGCTCCTTCGGGGACGAGCCAGACCGTCGAGAGGGCCGGCACGGTGACGTTGATGGCGTACGGCTGGTTGTCCCATGACTGCGACTCCGCGGGGATGACGACCCCGGCCGAGCTCGGCGAGTCGGGCCGGTAGCCGGCGGTGTCGAGGATGACCTGCCACCCGCCCGGTCGCGGGACGCCGACGCGGTACGGCTCGTGGGTCATCCCGCTGAAGTTGGTCACGACGGCCATCACGGGCGCGTCCGAGGCACGGTCACCCGAGCCGTAGCGCAGGAACGCGAAGGTGTTGTGGCTCGCGTCGTCGGCGTTGAGCCAGCGGAACCCCGCGGGGTCGTTGTCGTACTCCCACATCTCCCGGTGGTCGCGATAGATGCGGTTCATGTCCTTGACCTGGGCGTGCACCCGGTAGTGCGCCGGCTGGTCGAGCAGCCACCAGTCGAGGCTGCGGCCCTCCGCCCACTCCGACTCCTGGGCGAACTCGCACCCCATGAAGATCAGCTGCTTGCCGGGGTGCGACCACATGTACGCCAAGAAGGCGCGCAGGGTCGCGAGCTGCTCGTCGCGCGTGCCTCGCGACTTGCGCAGGAGCGACCCCTTGCCGTGCACGACCTCGTCGTGGCTGATCGGCAGGACGAAGTTCTCGCTGAACGCATACATCAGTGCGAAGGTCATCGAGCTGTGGTGGTACTGCCGGAAGATCGGGTCCTGGCCGAGGTAGCGCAGGGCGTCGTTCATCCAGCCCATGTTCCACTTGAACCCGAACCCGAGGCCGCCCTTGTCGGTCGACGCGGTCACGCCGGACCAGGACGTCGACTCCTCGGCGACGCTGACGATGCCGGGGTACTCGCGGTATGCGGTGCCGTTCACCTCCTGCAGCAGCTGCACCGCCTCGAGGTTCTCCCGTCCGCCGTAGGAGTTCGGGATCCACTCGCCCGGCTGCCTCGAGTAGTCGAGGTAGAGCATCGACGCGACGCCGTCGACGCGGATCCCGTCGGCGTGGAACTCCTCGAACCAGTACAGCGCATTGGCGACGAGGAAGTTGCGCACCTCCGGACGGCCGAGGTCGAAGATGAACGAGCCCCACTCGGGGTGCCACCCCTTCCGGGGGTCCGGGTGCTCGTAGAGGGGTCGGCCGTCGAAGCGCGCGAGGGCCCACTCGTCGGTGGCGAAGTGGCCGGGAACCCAGTCGAGGATGACGCCGATCCCGTTCTGGTGCAGGCGGTCGACGAGGTAGCGGAAGTCGTCCGGGCGTCCCGAACCGGGACGTCGGCGCGTAGTAGTTCGTGACGTGGTAACCCCACGAGGGGACGAACGGGTGCTCCATCACGGGCAGCAGCTCGACGTGCGTGAAGCCGAGGTCCTTGACGTAGTTGACGAGGTGCTCGGCGAGGTCGACGTAGCTCAGACCCTGCCGCCACGAGCCCAGGTGGACCTCGTAGGCGCTCATCGGCCCGTTGTGCGGATTGTGGGACGCCCGGTCGGTCCGCCACTCGCTGTCGCTCCACTGGTAGCCCGACTCGTAGACGATGGCCGCCTGCTTCGGCGCGACCTCGGTGCGCTGGGCCATCGGGTCGGTGTGGACGACGACGTGGCCCTTCTTGCCGCGGATCGCGAACTGGTAGTTCATCCCGGGAACCGCACCGGGGATGAACAGCTCCCAGACGCCGCTCTGGCCGAGGCTGCGCATCGGGTGGGAGATGCGGTCCCAGCCGTTGAAGTCGCCGATGACGTGGACCGCCTTGGCCCGCGGCGCCCAGACGGCGAAGGAGACTCCCTGCACCTCACCGAGCGGGCCGCTGTAGCGGCGGACGTGCGAGCCGAGGACGGTCCAGAGCCGTTCGTGGCGACCCTCGTTGAACAGGTGCAGGTCCATCTCACCGAGCGTGGGGGCGAACCGGTAGGGGTCGTCCTGCTCGTGCTCCACGCCGTCGTCCCACGCGACGAGGAGCCGGTAGTCCGTGGTCGTCGTGACGTCCGGTGCGGTGCCGGACCACACGCCGTCGCGAACGTGCCCGAGGTCCATGACGACGCCGTCGGCCAGCCGCGCCCGGACCGACTTGGCGAGCGGCCGGTATGCGGTGATGGTCAGCCCGCCCGGGCCGAGGTGGTGTCCCAGGAAGTCGTGCGGTTGGCCGTTCTTCCCCTCCATGAAGGCCTGGAGCGGCCCGAAGTCGCCGAGCTCTGCGGTGGTGGGGACGGTCTTCATGAGGGACCCTTCCGGGCAACGACGCCCTGATGGACGGAGGTGTCGGACGTCGTGGGTGACGACTCGGCGACGAGCCGGTCGATGGCGGCCATGGGGATCCCCAGCCAGCTCGGCCGGTTGCGGACCTCGTAGATGACCTCGTAGAGGGCCTTGTCGAGCTCGAGGGCCCGCAGCACCGGACCCGTCTGCACCGGGTCGAGGTGGGTGACGCCGGCGTACCCCTCGAGGAAGGCCACGCGACAGGCAGCCACCCAGTCGCGGGCCGAACGGTCGGGCTCGCTGAGCTCGACCGAGCCGCCGACGTAGTCGAACGAGCGGAGCATGCCGGCCACGTCGCGCAGCGCGAGGTCGGGCCCGACCCGCTCGTGCAGGGGGCGGAGCGGCTCGCCCTCGAAGTCGACGGCGACCCAGCCGTCGGGCGTATGCAGCACCTGCCCCAGGTGGTAGTCGCCGTGGACGCGTTGCAGGTCGGGCCACGCGCGGGCCAGGAGGTCGTCGAGGGAGGCCGCGACGACCGGCTCGTGGGCGTCCAGCGCCGGCACTTCCGCCACCGCGGCGTCGTAGCGCGCCCTGATGATGCGCACGAGGGCGGCCTTGGCGTCGTCGTCGGCCGCTGTGGTTCCGAGTGTCGCGGCGAGGCTGACGTGGATGTGGGCCGTCGCCTCGCCGAGCTCACGGGCCGACTCGGTGAAGTCGTCACCGGCGGTCGCGGCGCGCAGCGCCACCCGCCAGGCGTCCTCGACGCCCGGGAGGAACCGCTGCGCGAAGACGAGGTGGCCGCGGACCCGCTCACCGGACGTCGGGTCGGCCCACTCGCCGGCGACGGAGCCCACCGTGTGCGGTACCTGCGACGAGCCGGCCTCGGTGAGCGCCGACTGGACGACCACGTCGGGGTTCTCGCCGGGGTGGAGGGAGCGGAACACCTTGGCGATGACCGGTTTCGCCGGGTCGCCGTCGGCGTCGACGACCTGGCACACGACCGAGGTGTTGGACTGCTCTCCGCGCAGGACCGCCGAGGACGCCAGCCGGACGACCTCGGAGTCGACCGCGTGTCCGGTGACGGTGGGATCGGGGGTGTCGCTCTCCGACTGGGCCTGCGCCTCGGCCTGGCCCTGGATGAGGGCCAGCAGCTGGGCGACGAAGACCTCGTCGTGGGGCGCGTCGTAGACCCAGCGCGGGCCGAGGACGCCGTGCTCCGTGGTCCCGACGAGCGCATGTTCCAACCCGGGCAGCGGCGCCCCGCGGTAGGTGAGCGGTACCTGGTAGACCACCGGCTGCGGGCCGGAGTCGTCGGCGACGACCATGACCTCGATGCCGACCTGGCCGGCGGGGTCGTCGAGGCGGAACCCACCCAGCTTGCGCAGCACTGGAGTCCGGCCCTTCGCCGCATACCAGCGCTGCTGCGGCAGCCAGGACGTCAACAGCTCGAGCTTCGACGGCGAGAGCGTCGTGTGATGAATCTCAGCCACGCCGCTCACCCGCCCCGACGCCCACGGCTCCCGATCTGCTGTGGGCCCAGTCGCCCTTGACCTGGAACCAGAAGAAGTCGCGGGAACCCAGTGTCACCAGCACCTTTCCGTCGTCGCCGATCTTGGGGAACCCCTGTCCGCCGAACAGGTCGACGAGCTGCGCGCCGGCGTACTCCATGGGGAGCTGGACCGTCGTGGCCTGCGGTCGCGAGGAGAGGTTGAACACGCACAGCGCCGTCTCGTTGGCGGGGGCGTCCGTGCCCACCGGTCGGTCACCCTGGTGGTGTCGCACGAAGGACAGGATGGCCTCGTTCTCTGTCGGGCACACCTCAAAGTCGCCGAGGCCGAAGACCGAGTGCCGGCTGCGGACCTGGAGCATGCCTCGGAGCCAGTGCAGCAGCGACGAGGAGGTCGCCATCTGGGCCTCCACGTTGACGGTGTTGTAGTGGTACACGAGGCTGGAGATGACCGGAAGGTAGAGCTTTCCGGGATCCACGGCCGAGAATCCCGAGTTGCGGTCGGGGGTCCACTGCATCGGCGTCCTGACCGCGTCGCGGTCGTTGAGCCAGATGTTGTCGCCCATCCCGATCTCGTCGCCGTAGTAGAGGCAGGGGGTCCCGGGCAGCGACAGGATGAGCGCGTGGATCAGCTCGATCTCCGGCCGCGAGTTGTCGAGCAGCGGAGCTAGCCGGCGGCGGATGCCGACGTTCGCGCGCATCCGGGGGTCCGGCGCATACCAGCCGTACATCGCGGCGCGCTCCTCGGGCGAGACCATCTCGAGGGTCAGCTCGTCGTGGTTGCGCAGGAACGTGCCCCACTGCGCCCCGCTCGGGATGGCCGGGGTGTCGGCGAACACGTCGACGATCGGTGTGGCCCGCTCCTCGCGCAGGGAGTAGAAGAGGCGCGGCATCACCGGGAAGTGGAAGCACATCTGGCACTCGGGCGCCTCCGTGGTGCCGAAGTAGTCGACCACCTCGGTCGGTGGCTGGTTCGCCTCGGCCAGCAGCACCCGGCCGGGGTACTCCGCGTCGACCATGGCGCGCAGGTCGGCGAGGAACCCGTGCGTCCTCCTCAGGTTCTCGCAGTTGGTCCCCTCCTCCTCGAAGAGGTAGGGGATCGCGTCGAGCCGGAACCCGTCGATCCCGAGGTCCATCCAGAACCGGACGACGTCGAACATCTCCGCTCGGACCCGCGGGTTCTCGAAGTTGAGGTCGGGCTGGTGCGAGAAGAACCGGTGCCAGAAGAACTGGCGACGGATCGGGTCGAACGTCCAGTTCGACACCTCGGTGTCGATGAAGACGATCCGCGCCTCGCTGTACGGCGCGTCGGTGTCGGACCACACGTAGTAGTCGCCGAACGGGCCGCTCGGCTCGGTGCGGCTGAACTGGAACCAGGGGTGCTGGTCGCTGGTGTGGTTCATCACCAGGTCGGTGACGATGCGGATGCCGCGGGCGTGCGCCTGCGACACCAGCTCGATGAACTCGGGGAGGGTGCCGAACTCCGGCAGCACCGCCTTGTAGTCGGAGATGTCGTACCCGCCGTCACGCAGTGGCGAGGCGTAGAACGGCGGCAGCCAGAGGCAGTCGATCCCCAGCCACTGCAGGTAGTCGAGCCGTTCGATGAGACCGCGGAAGTCGCCGGACCCCGATCCCTTCGAGTCCGAGAACGCCCGGACGAGAACCTCGTAGAAGACGGCAGTGCGGTACCACTGAGGGTCGTGTCGCAACCCGGGTTGCGACAGGTTGAGGCCCTGCACGGCTCAGATGCTCCTGACCTCGATGATGTGCACGGGGTGGGTCTCGGGGCCGAGGCGGACCCACGAGTGCTGCCGCCAGATCCAGGTCTGCTCGGTGACGAGGTCACGGGCCCGGAACTGCTCGTCCCAGCCGAGGCCGAGCGCGGGCATGTCCAGGTCGAGCCAGGCCCCGCGGGTCGCGTGCGGGTCGAGGTTCGCGACGACGAGGATCGTGTCGCGACGGCCCTCGACGACGCGGGACTTCGAGAAGACGATGATGTTCTCGTCGTCGGAGGAGTGGAACCGGATGTTGCGCAGCCAGCGCAGTGACGGGTGCGCCTTGCGGATCGCGTTGAGCTTGGTGAGGTAGCCCGCGAGGCTCTGCCCCTCCTTGGCGCCGCCGGGCTGGTAGTCCTCCCAGCGCCGGTCCTTGTACTCGTACTTCTCGTTGTCGACCTGCTCCTCGGCGCCCTGCCGGGCGACGTTCTCCATCAGCTCGTAGCCGGCGTAGATGCCGTAGGTCGGGACGAGGGTCGCGGCGAGGGCCGCGCGCAGGGTCCAGGCGGTCGGCCCGCCGTACTGCATGTACGGCGTGAGGATGTCGTGCGTCGTGGGCCAGAACGACGGACGCATGAACGCGGCGGCGTCGCCGGACAGCTCGCGCAGGTACTCCTCGAGCTCCCAGCGCATGTTGCGCCACGCGTAGTAGGTGTACGACTGCTGGAACCCGGCCTTGGCCAGGCTGTGCATCATCGCCGGCTTCGTGAACGCCTCGGACAGCCAGATGATCTCGGGGTGGTCCTTCGCGACGTCCGCGATCAGCCACTGCCAGAACTGCACCGGCTTGGTGTGCGGGTTGTCGACGCGGAACAGCGTGACGCCGTGGTCGATCCACACCTGGACGACGCGACGCATCTCGGCGTAGGCGCCGGCCGGGTCGTTGTCGAAGTTGAGCGGGTAGATGTCCTGGTACTTCTTCGGCGGGTTCTCCGCGTAGGCGATGGTCCCGTCGGCGCGGGTCGTGAACCACTCGGGATGCGTGTCGACGTAGGGGTGGTCCGGCGAGGCCTGCAGCGCGATGTCGATGGCCACCTCGAGCCCGTTGCGGCGGGCGGCGCGGACGAACAGGTCGAAGTCCTCGAACGTCCCCAGGTCCGGGTGGATCGAGTCGTGGCCGCCGTCCGGCGAGCCGATGGCGTACGGGCTGCCGGGGTCGCCCTCCTTCGCGTCGAGGGAGTTGTTCTGGCCCTTGCGGGCGGTCGTGCCGATGGGGTGGACGGGAGTGAGATAAACGACGTCGAATCCCATCCCGGCGATCGCACGTAGGCGCTCCGCCGCCGTTCGCAGCGTCCCGGACCGCCACTGGCCCGTCTCCTCGTCGAGGTAGGCGCCCTCGGAACGCGGGAAGATCTCGTACCACGCGCCGAACAGGGCGAGCTCGCGCTCGACGAGCAGCCGGTACGCGGGGCTGGGGCTCACCATCTCGCGGAACGGGTGCCGGGCGAACCAGGTGCGCATCGGGGCGGACGTGGCCACGTGCAGCCGGTCGACCGCGGACCGGCTCGTGTCGTGGAGAACGGCGATCGCCTCGGAGAGCGGACTGCGGTCCAGGTCGCCCTGCTCGGCGTGGCAGCGCTCGAGCATCCGAGCGCCCTCCTCCAGCATCAGCTCGGCGTCGACGTCGGCCTCGACCTTGATCGTCGCGTCATGGACCCAGGTGCCCCACGGGTCGGACCAGCCCTCGACGCGGTAGGTCCACCAGCCCGGCCGGTCCGCGGCGACAGTCGCGCTCCACCAGCTGAGGCCGGGGTTGTCGACGCGCATGGGGTAGTGATGGTCGACCCCGTCGGGGTCGGTGAGCACCACGGTCGCGTTGACCGCGTCGTGCCCCTCGCGGAACACCTGCGCGGCGACGATGAACTCCTCGTGCTCGACCGACTTGGCAGGGCGGGTGCCGCCGTCGACCAGGGGGCGCACGCTCTGGACGGGGATCCGGCCGAAGGGGAGCACACCCGGGGGCAGGGTCTCCTCGAGCAGGTGCATCGGGGTGGTCGTCGCCTCCGGGCTGGGCGCCGTCCCGACGCTCTCGGGGCCGGCCATGTCCGGGTCGGTCGTGTCGGGGGCGGGAGCTGCGCCGTTGGAGGCGGTGTCTCGGCCCGCGGCGGAGCCGGTGAGCGAGGTCGTGGTTGCAGCGGCGTCGGATGCAGTCACACGCCCGACGCTACTCGGTGGCATGTTGGGGGGACCACCCTCGGAGCCCGGTGTCTCGCGGAACGTGCAAGCCGCTGAAACACCTGCAAGAACCGAGCAACGCACCCGATAGAGTCGCTGGCCTCACGCCTGCGCCACCCCCTTGAACCTGCGCACCCTTCGAGCACTAGGAGAGTCGCGTGACCGACACGCAGACCGACCGCCTGGCGGCCTCAATCCGCGGCGGGCTGGACAGCAGAGACCTCACGGCCCCCAGGCATACCGTCGAGGCGTTCATCAGCGACTTCATGCGCGAGCTGAACTACGGGCAGGGCGTCAGCCTGGCCCGCAGCTCGGTCAACGACCAGTACCTCGCGCTCGCCCGCACGGTGCGCCACCACCTGCAGTCGCGGTGGATGGCGACGCTGGCCAAGCAGTGGGACCAGCAGGCCAAGACCGTCTGCTACCTGTCGGCGGAGTACCTCCTCGGCCGGCAGCTGGACAACTCGATCCTCGCCTCCGACCTCGACACGATCGTGGAGGAGGGTCTCGGGCAGCTCGGCATCTCGCTGTCCACGCTGCGCGCGCAGGAGATCGAGCCGGGTCTCGGCAACGGCGGTCTCGGCCGGCTCGCGGCATGCTTCATCGACTCGCTCGCGACGATGTCGGTGCCGTGCGTGGGCTACGGGATCCGCTACGAGTACGGCATCTTCCGGCAGACCTTCGTCGACGGCTGGCAGGTCGAGAACTCCGACCCGTGGCTGCAGCTCGGCAACCCGTGGGAGTTCCCGCACCCGGAGAACGCCGTCACCGTCCAGTTCGGCGGCTACACCGAGACGTCCAAGGACGGGGCCGGCACGGAGCGCACCCGCTGGGTCGGCGACTGGGACGTCCTCGGCGTGCCCTACAACTACATGGTCCCCGGGTACCGCAACGGCCGCGTCAACACCCTGCGGCTCTGGAGCGCCAAGGCGACCCGGGCGTTCAACCTCGAGGTCTTCAACGCCGGCGACTACGTCGAGGCGGTCCGCAACCAGACCTTCGCCGAGAAGATCTCGATGGTCCTCTACCCCGAGGACTCGACACCGCAGGGAAAGGAGCTGCGGCTTCAGCAGCAGTACTTCTTCGTCGCCTGCTCGCTGCACGACTTCATCGACCAGGTGCTGCCGAAGGACTTCGACCTGCACCAGCTCCCGGACCGGGTGATCTTCCAGCTCAACGACACCCACCCCGTCATCGCGGTCCCGGAGCTCATGCGGATCCTCCTCGACGAGAAGGGCTTCGACTGGGCCGATGCCTGGGCCGTGACCCAGAAGTGCTTCGCCTACACGTGTCACACGTTGCTGCCCGAGGCGCTCGAAGTATGGCCGGTCGAGGTGCTCGGGCGGCTGCTGCCGCGGCACCTCGAGATCATCTACCGGATCAACGACGACTTCCTCGACGACGTGCGCGAGGCCTACCCCGGTGACGAGGCCCGGCTGCGCCGGATGTCGATCGTCTCGGAGGGCGCGGTGAAGATGGCCTACCTCGCCACCGTCGCCGGCTCGAAGGTCAACGGCGTGGCCGAGCTCCACTCGCAGCTGCTGCGCGACCGGGTGCTGCCCGACTTCTCCGAGTACTGGCCGGACAAGTTCACGAACGTCACCAACGGCGTGACCCCTCGTCGGTTCGTCCGGCTGGCCAACAAGAACCTCTCGGCGCTCATCACCGAGGCCATCGGCCCCGGCTGGGTCACCGACCTGGACCGGCTCTCCGAGCTCGAGCCGTTCGCCGACGACCCGGCGTTCCGCGAGCGGTTCCGGTCGGTGAAGAAGACCTGCAAGACCAGCCTGGCCAAGCACCTGCTCGCCCGAAACCAGATCGTGCTGCCGGCCGACGCCATGCTCGACGTGATGGTCAAGCGGCTGCACGAGTACAAGCGGCAGACCCTCAAGGTGCTGCACATCGTCACGATGTACCAGCAGATCCGCAGCGGCGAGGTCAAGGCCGAGGACGTCTCCCCGCGGGTGTTCGTGTTCGGAGCCAAGGCCGCTCCGGGGTACCGGATGGCCAAGCAGATCATCGGCCTCATCAACGCGGTGGGGGAGACCGTCAACAACGACCCGCTGGTCAAGGGCCGGCTGACCGTGGTGTTCCCGCCGAACTACAACGTGACGCTCGCCGAGAAGCTCATCCCCGCCGCCGACCTGTCCGAGCAGATCTCGCTGGCCGGCAAGGAGGCATCGGGCACCGGCAACATGAAGCTCGCGCTCAACGGCGCGCTGACCATCGGCACCGACGACGGCGCCAACGTCGAGATCCGAAAGCTGGTCGGGGACGACAACTTCTTCCTCTTCGGGCTGCGCGAGCCGGAGGTCGAGGCGCTGTATGCGTCCGGCTACTCGCCGGCCAGCTTCTACGAGAGCGACCCACAGCTGCGGGCGGCCATCGACCTCATCGCGTCGGGGGCGTTCTCCGACGGCGACCGGATGGTGTTCGAGCCGGTCGTCTCGAACCTGCTCGGCGACGACCGGTTCCTCGCGCTGGCCGACTACCGGTCGTACGTCGACGCGCAGGCTCAGGTGGACAAGGCTTACGCGGACCAGGACGCGTGGTCACGGTCGGCCATCCTCAACGTCGCCCGCTGCGGCTTCTTCTCCAGTGACCGCGCGATGCGCGAGTACATCGACCGCATCTGGCACACCCAGCCGGTCCTCGACGACTGAGCCGGTTCGCCGCTCCCATCGGAATCGGCCCGCTCCCACCTCATTCGGTGGGAGCGGGCCGATTCTCGTGGGAGTGACTCAGCGAGCGATCAGAAGGTGATGCCCCGCTCCTCGAAGCGCTTCTTGACCGCGTCGGCCGCCGGCTGTCCGTCACGCTGCAGCGCCGTCAGGTAGGTCTGCTGCGCGGCCGCGGAGAACGACGTGTCCGGCGCATACCGGAACTGGCTGTCGATCAGCGTCGTGTCCCACGCGGCGGTCGTCCTGCCGAGCGAGACGTAGTCGTTGCGGATGTCCCACAGCGCCCGGCTCCAGATCTGCCCGTCGAAGTGGACCTGGTTCCTTCGGTCGGCGATCTTCAGGTTCGTGTCCAGACGGCGCAGGCAGTGCGGCACCGTGCTGGTGTACGACGTGGCGTCCCAGTCCATGACGCAGGCCTGGTCGGCCTTGACCGGCCAGCGGTACTGCTGGGCCGCCGCGAGGCCGACCGACACCGCGAGGTAGTCGCCGAACGACTCGCCGATCGCCCCGGCGTCGAGGCTAGCGCCGAACCCGGCAACCTGAGCGGAGTGAACCGCGTGGCCGTACTCGTGGACGATCACCTCGGCGTCCTCGGCGTCGTCGACTCCGCCCTTGCCGAGCCGGATGTCGAAGTGGCGGACGTCGTTGAAGAAGCTGTTGTCCGCACCGTACTGATTGATTCGCACGACCTGCTGCTGCATGTTGACTGGGCGCAGCGTCGACCCGAAGCCGAGCGACTGCAGGTACTCCTGAGCCTGGTTGACCCAGAAGTAGGCCATGACCTGCTCGAACTGGTCGGCATGGCGGGTGTAGCTGAACGTGTTGGTCGGGCTGTACGCCGGCGTGCCGGTCGAGGACTTGACCGTGACCCACGTTCCAGTCAGCTGCCCCGACCCGTCGAGGTTCCTCAGCTGCACGGACGCGTACTCGCTCATCGGCACCGCGGCGTCCGAGTCCTTCATGTCGGTCAGGTCCTGGTTGCCGCTGGACTGGACGGGGTTCACCTTGAAGACCTGGCCGGTCCCGGTGGTGGATCCACTGCCGGGCTTCGCGGCCGAAGCGGGCAGGGCGCTCGCCACGGTGACGACGGCCGCGGCGAGGACGGCGGTACCGGCGAGGGCGGAGGTGGTGCGGGTCATTCGAAATCGCTGGCTCGTGGCCATGAAGGGAATCTCCTGGTTGGTGTCGGTGGACAGGACGCCTCCGGCCCCGAGTCCCCCGGGAGCGCCCGGACGACCGTACCCCCGGATCGCGTAGATTGGACCCTCGACAAACCCGCTGTACCGAGTGAACGCCCGCGAGGAGTGGACGCCGCGATGCTCATCGCCGTCGGCCTCGTTCTCGTCGTGCTCCTCACCGTCGCGACCGGCTATTTCGTCGCCCAGGAGTTCGCCTACGTCTCGGTCGACCGGACCCGGCTGCGGCAGCTGGCCGACGAGGGTGACGCCGCGGCCCGCCGGGCGCTCGACATCACGGCGCGCCTGTCGTTCACCCTCTCCGGGGCGCAGTTCGGCATCACGGTGACCGCCCTGCTCGTCGGGTATGCGGGGGAGCCGCTCATCGGGGTAGCGCTCGCGGAGCTGCTCGGGGCCACCGGCCTCCCGTATGCGATGAGCCTGACCATCTCGGTGGCCCTCGTGCTCGTCATCTCGACGGTCCTGCAGATGGTCGTCGGCGAGCTCGCGCCGAAGAACCTCGCCATCGCCCGCCCGATCCCGCTCGCCCGGGCCTTGAGCCGGTCGACGGTGATGTACCTGACGGTGGCAGGGCCGGTGATCCGGCTCTTCGACGCGGCCTCCAACCGCCTGCTCCGGGCCGTCGGCATCGAGCCGGTCGAGGAGCTGGCCCCGGGTGCGACCTCGGAGGACCTCGAGCACGTCATCGACGAGTCCCGCAAGGGAGGCGCCCTCGACGAGGAGCTGTCGCTGCTGCTCGAGCGCGGGCTCGCCTTCCGGGCGCTCACCGCCGAGCAGGCGATGACTCCACGCGTCGCCGTCGACACGGCGTCGGCCACGGCGACCCTGGTGGACGTGGTCGAGCTGCTCCGCACCAGCCCGCACTCGAAGTTCCCGGTGGTGGCGCAGGACGTCGACGACGTGGTGGGCGTGGTCGGGCTGGCCGAGCTGCTGGAGGTCCCACGGGACCGCTGGGCCGGCACATCGGTGGCCGAGGTGTGTTCCGCGGCGGTCGTCGTGCCGGGCTCGTTGCCGCTGCCGGCGGTGCTCGAGCAGCTGCGGTCGACCCGCCGCCAGCTGGCCGTCGTCGTCGACGAGTTCGGCGGCTTCGACGGGGTGCTCTCCCTCGAGGACATCGCCGAGGAGGTCGTCGGCGACATCTTCGACGAGGGCGACGAGCCCGAACCCGAACCGCCCACCGGCCCGGCGGACACGCATACCCTCTCGGCCCGGTTGCGCCTGGACGAGGTCGAGTCGTCGACCGGCATCCGCCTCCCGCTCGGAGCCGACTACGCAACGATCAGCGGCCTGGTCCTCGGGCAGCTGGGCCGGGTCGCCCGGACCGGCGACACCGTGGTGATCGAGGAGGTACCCGACCCCGCGGACCTCGACGACCCCGCGCCGCCGGACCGGATCGAGATCCGCGTCGACGAGGTCGAGCGACACGTTCCCGCGGTCGTGACGTTGCTGCGCCACCGGTCCGAGCCCGACACCGAGGAGCAGGCGTCGTGAACGTCGTCGTCTCCATCGGGCTCTCGGTGCTCCTGCTCCTCGCCAACGCGTTCTTCGTGGCCGCCGAGTTCGCGGTCGTCTCGGCCAAGCGGCACCGGCTGGAGGTGGCGGCGGCCTACGGCGGCCGCTCGGCGCGGGCCGCGGTCCGCAACAGCCGCGAGCTCTCCCTGGGCCTGGCCGGCGCCCAGCTCGGGATCACCCTGGCCACGCTCGGGCTCGGCGCGCTGGCCAAGCCGGCCGTGGCCGACCTGCTCGACCCACTTCTGCAGCTGACGCCGCTGCCGGAGGCCATGGCCACGGTGATCGCCACCGTGCTCGCGGTGGCGGTCGTCGTGTTCCTCCACATGGTGGTCGGCGAGATGGCGCCGAAGTCGTGGGCGATCAGCCACCCCGAACGCTCGGCCATCCTCCTCGGTCTGCCGTTCCGGGCCTTCACGACGGGCACCCGCTGGCTGCTGGAGATCCTCAACTCCGTCGCCAACGCGCTCCTGCGGATCTGGAAGGTCGAGCCGATGGAGGAAGCCAGCGTGGTCCAGGGGCCGGCCGAGCTGCGGCTGCTCCTCGACAGCTCGCGCGAGCACGGCCTCCTCGCGGTGGCGGACGAGCAGCTGCTCACCAGCGTCCTCGACCTGGCCGGCACGCCGGTGTATGCGGCGACGTTGCCCCTGGCCGACGTCGTTGCGCTGCCCGCTGACGCTCACGGGTCCGATGTCGAACGGCGGTCGCGGGAGAGTGGGCGCTCGCGGCTGGTCGTCCTCGACGCCGCCGGGCGTCCCAGCGGTCTGGTCCACGTGCGCGACGCCGTCCTCGCCGGTCCTGACACCGCGGTCGCCGAGCTGGCCTACCCGACGACCCGCCTCGACCCGCACGAGACGGTGGTCGAGGCGATCGGGCGGATGCGCGCGGACCGCTCCCAGCTGGCCCTGGTCGTCGACCCGGACGGCGAGGTCATCGGGATCACGGCCCTCGAGGACCTGCTCGAGCGCGTACTCGGCGAGTTCGACGACGAGACCGACCGCCCGCGCCGCTGACCGAACGGCTCAGGAGAGCTGGACCGCGCGGTAGACCTGCATCGACGCCGCCGTGACGTCCACTGGCCCGGCCGCCGGGTCGACGACCTCCGTGCGCTGCGGCCGCTCCCAGGCGCTGTCCCAGAGCCGCTCGTATGCGGTCCCGCCGGGCGGCTCCGGGAGGGTCACCGCCGCCGGTGCGGCCCCTCCGTGGACGAGTATGAGCGCCGAGCGCTCGCCGAGGTCGGCGCCGTCCAGGTACATGGCCAGCGTGCGGACCGAGGGATCCGTCCACACGGCGTTGGTCATCGGGCGACCCGATGCGTCGTACCACGCGATGTCGGTGGAGCCGTCCTCGCCGACCGGGCGACCCGTGGGGAAGGTCCGCTGCCGCAGCACCGGCAGCGTGGCCCGCAGTCGGATGAGGAACCGGGTGGTCTCCAGCAGGTCCTGCTGCCACCCGGCGAGGTCCCAGTCGAACCAGGACGTTGCGTTGTCCTGGCAGAACGCGTTGTTGTTGCCGCCCTGGGTGCGGCCGAACTCGTCTCCCGCATTGATCATCGGCACGCCGGTGGAGGTCAGGAGGGTGCCCAGCAGGTTGCGCATCGACCGCCGCCGGGCCTCGTCGACCTCGGGGTCGTCGCTCGGGCCCTCGACGCCGTGGTTCCAGGACAGGTTGTTGTCGCTCCCGTCGCGGTTCCCCTCGAGGTTGGCCTCGTTGTGCTTGACGTCATAGGCGGTCAGGTCGCGGATGGTGAACCCGTCGTGCGCCGCGACGAAGTTGACCGAGGCGATCGGCCCCCGGTCGCGGGTCCCGAACAGGTCCTGAGAGCCCGCCAGCCGGGTGGCGAGGTCCTGGACGCCGTGACCCTGACGCTCCTCCCGGGCGCGGCCGAGCCCGGCCAGCCAGAACGACCGGACCCCGTCGCGGAACCGGTCGTTCCACTCGCTGAACGGCGGCGGGAACTGACCGGTCCGCCACCCGTGGATCCCGAGGTCCCAGGGCTCGGCGATGTTCTTCACCCGGGACAGGACGGGGTCGGCCCGCAGCGCGACGAGGAACGGGTGGTTCGGGTCGTAGTCGTCGTACCGTCCCCGGGCGAGGGCCACGCCGAGGTCGAAGCGGAAGCCGTCGATGTGACACTCCTCGACCCAGTAGCGCAACGAGTCGAGGACCATCCGGCAGACCACCGGGTGCCGCAGGTCGAGCGTGTTGCCGCATCCGGTGACGTCGATGTCGTGGCCGCGGTCGTCGAGCCGGTAGTAGGCCCGGTTGTCCAGGCCCCGCCAGCTCAGGGTCATCCCGATGACGCTCTGCTCGCTGGTGTGGTTGTAGACGACGTCGAGGATGACCTCGATGCCGGCCCGGTGGAGCAGCTTGACCATGCCCTTGAACTCGTCGAGGACGCCCTGCGGGTCGCGGGCCGACGCATACGCCGCGTGAGGGGCGAAGAACCCGAGGCTGTTGTACCCCCAGTGGTTCGTGAGGCCGCGGCGCAGCACCTCGGGCTCGTGCGTGAACGCCTGGACCGGCAGCAGCTCGACCGCGGTGACGCCGAGCCGGGTCAGGTGCTCGATGGTGACCGGGTGCGCGAGTCCTGCGTACGTGCCCCGGAGGTGGTCGGGGATGCCGGGGAGCTGCTGGGTGAGGTTCTTGACGTGGACCTCGTAGACGACCGTCTCGGCCAGTGACCGATGGAGTGCTGTGTCGCCCTCCCAGTCGAACGACTCCTCGACGACGACGCTGCGCGGCACGTACGCCTTGGAGTCCCGGTCGTCCCGCAGTCCGGGGTCGCCGGCGAGCTCCACGCCGACCTGGTGGCCGAAGACCGGCGGCGCGAGCCGCACGTCGCCCTCGATGGCTCGCGCGTAGGGGTCCAGCAGCAGCTTCGACTCGTTGTAGCGCAACCCGTTCTCGGGCTGCCACGGCCCCGCCGCGCGGAGCCCGTAGCGCTGCCCCGGGGTGACCCCACGCAGGTGCCCGAACCAGAACCCGTGGGCGCGCTCGGTGAGCGGGATGCGCCGCTCGGAGGCGCCCTCGCGGTCGCCGGCGTCGAAGAGGCACACGTGGACGCTGTCGGCGTGACCGGCATACACGCACAGCTCGACGCCGCCCTCGACCCGGGTGATTCCCGGCGGCGGCGGGAGGTCCCGCAGCGGGCGTGGCGGCGCCGGGGGGGACATGCCGTCAGCGTAGGGGGCCGTTACGGTGGTCCCCATGGAGGATGGAGCATGAGCGACCCCACCAGCCTGCCGAACTTCCCGCCGCCGGCGGACGAGCACCCGTTGCGGGGTCGGGTCCTGGACGTCCTGAAGGACCTCGGGCTCAACCCCAACATCGACGCCGACGGCGACGTGGCGTTCAGCATCGGCGAGCCGCCGCAGCAGCTGTTCGTGCGCTGCCAGGACGGCGACTGGCCGGTGATGCGGATCTTCGGCCAGTGGCTCATCGGCGAGCAGGTTCCCGACGACCTCTACGTGCGGCTGCAACGCTGCAACGACTTCACGCTTCAGCTGAACCTCGCCAAGGTCGGCATCGCCAGCGACAACCTCGTCGTCAGCGTCGAGCACGTCGTGACGATGGAGACCGACATCTCGGCGCTGTTCCAGATCAGCGTGAACCTCATCATGGAGGTCGTGCAGATGTGGCACGCCTCGTTCCAGCCGCCGCCGGGCGAGAACGGCGAGGCGACCGAGGAGCAGTACCGTCCCCGGCACCGTCCCCAGGACGACGCGTGACCGACATCGCGTACACCGGCGAGTTCGTCCGCCTCGAGGTCGAGGAGGGCATCGGCACGATCCGGCTGGACCGGCCGCCGATGAACCCGCTCTCGGTCCAGGTCCAGGAGGAGATCCGCGCCGCGGCGTCGGCCGCCGGCGCCTCACGTGACGTGGCCGCCGTTGTCGTCTACGGGGGCGAGAAGGTGTTCGCCGCCGGCGCGGACATCAAGGAGATGCAGGCCATGTCGTACGTCGACATGGTCGACCGATCGGCGGCGCTGCAGAGCTCCATCACCTCGGTCGCCCGCATCCAGAAGCCGACGGTCGCCGCGGTGACCGGGTACGCGTTGGGTGGCGGTTGCGAGCTCGCCCTCGCCTGCGACTTCCGTGTGGTGGGGGAGAACGCCAAGCTCGGGCAGCCGGAGATCCTCCTCGGCGTCATCCCCGGAGCCGGGGGTACTCAACGGCTGGCTCGGCTGGTCGGTTCGGCCCGGGCCAAGGAGATCATCTTCTCGGGCCGGTTCGTGGCGGCCGACGAGGCGCTGCGGATCGGGCTCGTCGACAAGGTGGTGCCGGCCGACGAGGTGTATGCGTCGGCGCTCGCCTGGATGCGCACGTTCGTCGGGGGGCCGGCGTACGCGTTGCGGGCCGCCAAGGAGGCCATCGACCGCGGCATCGAGGCCGACCTCGACACCGGGCTCGAGATCGAGCGGATGCTCTTCGCGGGCCTCTTCGCGACCAAGGACCGCGAGATCGGGATGACCTCCTTCGTGGAGCAGGGGCCCGGGAAGGCGACGTTCGAGGGAGCCTGACGTCGTGGCCGACCCGTTCGACGTGCTCGTCGTCTACGTGCCGCGGCCGTCGACGGACGTGGTGCTGGCCGCCCTCTTCGCGGCGGGCGCCGGTTCGATCGGGGACTACGACGAGTGCGCGTTCGTGACGCCCGGCCGCGGCCAGTTCCGGCCGGTTCGCTCGGCGAACCCGACCGTCGGCGGGGTGGGGGCGCTGGAGCACGTCGACGAGGATCGGGTGGAGGTGGTCCTGCCGCGGCGGCTGCGGGCGGAGGTCGTGGCGGCTCTGCGACGGGCTCACCCCTACGAGGAGCCGGCCTTCCACGTCATCGCGACCGCCGAGGTGGAGTGACCGAGTCAGTCGTACGTCGGGTACCTGGTCGGGTACCCGAGCGGGTCGTGGTGACGACCGACTCGGTTACCTGACCGGGTATCCGACCTGGGCTGACCGCCGCGCGCGGCCCGGACCGAGCTCAGGCGGCGTCGAGGACGACGAGGTCGCGCGTCGTCGTCAGGCTGCCGGTGGCGGTGCCCACGTAGGTCCCGGACGTCGGAGGCACGTCCCGGTAGTCGCGGCCGGTCGCGACGGTGACGTGACCGGCACCGGTGCGCCGGCCGTTGCACGGGTCGTACCCCACCGCCTCCGCCGCGCGGCCGTCGGCCGACGGCACGAGCACCTCGACCCAGGCGTGGGTGCCGCCCTGGCCGACGAGGTGGCCCGAGACGTACCGGGCGGGCAGGCCACGGATCCGGCACAGCGCCAGCATGATGTGGGCGGAGTCCTGGCAGACGCCGCGGCCGAGCGCGACCGCCTGGTCGGCGGTCGTGCGAACGCCGGTCACGCCGTACTCGTACGTCAGCGCGTCGTAGGTGACCTGGCACAGCGCGTCGGCCAAAGCCAGCCCGGTCAGCCGGTCGAACGGGCCGTGGCCCGAGGGCGGCGAGACCGCGGCCAGCGCCCGCAGCGGGTCCGACGCCGCGGTCAGCGCCGTCGCCCGCAGCCAGGAGGCGCTGCCGAGCATGTGGGGGTCGAGCAGGACCGAGGCGCCGTCCCGACGACGGGTCAAGGTGGCGGAGTACGCGAACTCGAGGTACTCCTCGACGTGGTCCGCGACCAGCCGGACGACGGTGTTGCCGGCGTTGTCCCGCCAGCGCCGCCGACGCACCGGGGCGCCGGTGATCGTGAGCCGTGACGTGTCGAGCGTCGTGGGCCCGTGCCGTGGCGGCGGCATGACGCGCAGCCGGTGGCGCAACCGCTGGATCGGAGCGTCGTACCGGTACGCGAAGGTCTGGTCCAGCCGGTAGGTCACCTGGTCGAGCGCGTCGAGGCGGCTGCTCAGCGGGCTCATCCCAGGTCCTCCTCCGCGACGACGGTCATCGACTCGAGCATCGGGCCGCCGAAGGTCGTGGCCATGGCGACGTCCGACGCGTCGCGGCCCCGTCCGATGACGACCCGGCCCTTGCGCCGCTGGTTGTTGCGCGGGTCGAAGGTCCACCAGCGGTCGTCGATCCAGACCTCCATCCACGCCGCGAAGTCCATCGGTGCGGGGTCCGGCGGCACGTCCATGTCCGGGAGGTAGCCGAACGCATACCGGGCCGGGATGTTCAGCGCCCGGCAGAACGAGATGGCCAGGTGCGTGAAGTCGCGGCACACCCCGTACCCGCTCGTGTACACGTCGAGCGCCGTCGACGTCGCCGTGCTCGAGCCGTACTGGAAGGTCAGGTGCTCGTGGACGTGGTCGCAGATCGCCTGGACGCGGGAGTAGCCGGGCGGGACGTCGGCGAACTGCTTCCAGGCCTCGTTGCCCAGCATGTCGGGCAGGCAGTACCGGCTCGGGAGGGTGAACAGCAGGACGTCGTCCGGGAGGTCGGCCACCGGGACCTCCCCAGCGTCCGGGTCGCCGTCGTCGACCGCGTCGGGAACCGTCGCGTGGGCGGCATACCGCAGGACCGAGCGGCCGGAGGGGAGCACGGTGCGCAGGCACGGGTTGCCGTAGAGGTCCGTGTAGCGCCGGACGTCGAGCTCCGGCTCGAAGGACCACTCCTCGTCGGCGACCCGCACGTCGGGCGCCGGCACCGGCTGGACCTGGAAGACGGTCGGGGTCGGGATCTCGGCACGGTAGACGAACTCGCACCCGATGCGGAGCCGGCGCGTCTCGGGCGGGGTCATGGGTCCATCGTGGAGACCGAGTGTTTCCACCGCGTTACGGGAACGTCGAGAGTTTGGGTATGCGTGGGGGCGCCGGTGCCGGGCACGGCTACCCCGCGTTGCGCCGGGATCCGGCGGCCGCCGAGCCGTC
Organism: uncultured Actinomycetota bacterium; assembly: GCA_963787725.1. GTDB lineage: Bacteria > Actinomycetota > Actinomycetes > Actinomycetales > Dermatophilaceae > Lapillicoccus. Next base: position 155,177 of record CAWBEH010000013.1, read on the forward strand.
GAGCAGCACCCGGGCCATGGCGTCGTGGGTGACCAGGCTGGAGACCAGCCCGCTCCGGACGGCGGCCAGCACCGCGGGCGCCTTGGTGACCCCGTACGGGATGGCCAGGACGTCCTCGACGTCGGCCAGCTGCTCGGCGCTCATGCAGATCATCCGAGCGGTCTGCTCGTGGCCGACCACCCGTCCGGATGCGTCGAGGAAGACCCCGGACACATCGGCGACGGCGCCGGCCTTGGTCAGCGCGCGCCGGTCGGCGGTGCTCATGGCGTCATAGATGGTGCTCTGTCCGGGGCCCCAGGCGCCGAGGCCGACGACGGCCCGGGTCACGGCCCGGAACTGGCTGATCGCCCGGGCGATCTCCGGCTGCCGGCGCAGCGTCCTTGCGGTCTCCTCGTCGGGCAGGAGGAACGGTGCGTAGAAGCAGGTGACCCGGCCACCGGTCAGCCGCCCGATGTCGCGGACGATCTCCGTGGACGTCACCGACAGGTCCTCCCGCAGCAGCGATCCGGTCAGCTGGACCAGGGGAGCGGGGGCCATCCCCCCGAGGGTCGGGACCGTGCTGGCCACCGCCCGCGCCCACGCGAAGCCGAGGACGTCGTGTCGAGCAACTGTCTCCGTGAGGAGGTCGCCGGCCGCGCGGCCGAGCAGGGTACGCAGCGCCGCCGGGTCGGACTCCTCGGTGCTCACGACGATCGCGGTGCGCAGCCCGAGCTGCTCGCGAAGCCGGCTGGACAGGTCGGTGTCGATGCTGCCCGGGTGGCCGATCTCGATCCGGACGAGACCCGTGGCCAGCGCCTGGTCGAGGAGGCGAGCCACCTTGAACCGGCTGATGTCGAGCTCGTCGGCGATCTCGACCTTCGACCGTCCGTCGACGTAGTACCGCCGGGCCACGGTCGCGGTGAGGACGAGCTGCGCCGGACCGGCGGTCAGCTCGGACCCGTCCATGCCGCCTCCCTTCGGTGCGTACTCGACCAAGGCCCCCGCCGAAATCTACGACGCGGACCGGTCTGCGCGATGGGGTTCCCGGCCAACTCTTGACAGGCGGACCCGGCAGCGGTTGACTCCGGAAGCAGCATACGAGCATAGAAGCGCTCATATGAGCGCTACGCACGGACCACGTCGCGGTGGTCCCGGGACGAGGGAGTCGGCGTGGCGGGTCGGACGGAACGCAGAGGTGGATTGCGACGTGCCCGGGCGGGTGCGCTCGTGGGCGGGGGACTGGTGGTCTCGGTGGTGCTGGCCGGCTGTGGCTCGGCCGGCTGGGGCAGCGCCGGAGGCGGGGGCGGCGCCGACACGATCAACGTCCTCATGGTCAACAACTCGCAGATGGTCGACCTGCAGAAGCTGACCACGGACAACTTCACCGCCAAGACCGGCATCCGGGTGAACTTCACGGTGCTGCCGGAGAACGACGTGCGCGACAAGATCAGCCAGGAGTTCTCCAGCCAGGCGGGCCAGTACGACGTCGCCACGGTCAGCAACTTCGAGATCCCGATCTATGCGCGCAGCAAGTGGATCGCGCCGCTCAGCGACTACATCGCCAAGGACACGGCGTTCGACCAGGACGACATCCTCAAGCCGATGACCGAGTCCCTGTCCAAGGACGGTGTCGTCTACGGCGAGCCGTTCTACGGCGAGTCGTCGTTCCTCATGTACCGCAAGGACGTCCTTGACTCGAAGGGCATCACCATGCCCCCGAACCCGACGTGGGACGAGGTCGCCGAGATCGCGGCCAAGGTCGACGGTGCCCAGCCGAACATGAAGGGCATCTGCCTGCGCGGGCAGCCCGGATGGGGCCAGATCTTCGCCCCGCTCACCACGGTGGTGAACACCTTCGGTGGCACCTGGTTCGAGAAGGACTGGACGCCAGGGGTCAACGCCCAGCCCTTCGTCGACGCGACGAACTTCTACGTCAAGCTCATCCAAACGCACGGCGAGAAGGGTGCGCCGCAGGCGGGCTTCACCGAGTGCCTGAACAACCTCGTCCAGGGCAATGTCGCCATGTGGTACGACGCGACGTCGGCGGCGGGCTCACTCGAGGCGGCGGACTCACCGGTCAAAGGCAAGATCGGGTACGTCGCGGCGCCGGTGAAGCTCACGAAGAGCTCCGGCTGGCTGTACTCGTGGGCCTGGGGGATCCAGATGGCCAGCACCAAGAAGGACAACGCCTGGAAGTTCGTGTCCTGGGCCTCGAGCAAGGAGTACGAGGAGCTGGTCGGCCAGACGCTCGGCTGGTCCAAGGTCCCGGCCGGCAAGCGCTCCTCGACCTACGACAACGCCGAATACCTCAAGGTCGCGTCGGCGTTCGCGACGCCGACCAAGGCCGCCATCGAGTCCGCCGACCCGAACAACCCGGGCGTGCAGCCACGGCCGGCACCGGGCATCCAGTTCATCGGCATCCCCGAGTTCCCCGACCTCGGCACCCAGGTCTCGCAGGACGTCAGCTCGGCGATCGCCGGCCGGATGAGCGTGCAGGAGGCGCTGGACACCGGACAGGACCTCGCCGAGGACGTCGCTGACCGGTACCAGTCCAAGGGCGGGCAGTGAACCGCCGAGCGGTGACCGGCCGCTCACGACCGCGGGCTGACAGCCGCCTACGCACCGAAACCAGGAAGGAAGGCTCATGAGCGCCGTCGCCGAGTCCACCCGCACCGGCACCCCGCCGACCACGCCCCCGGACGACTCCGCCCTGGCTCGGGCCGGCGCCTGGGCCCGTCGTGCACCACTCCTGCCCGCGCTGATCTTCATGATCATCATCACGCAGCTGCCGTTCATCGTGACCCTCGGCATCTCGTTCATGAACTGGAACGCCTACTACCCGGACGAGATCGGCTTCAACGGGTTGGAGAACTACCGTCGGGTCCTTACCGACGCCAACACCCGGTCGGCGATCGTCGTCACGGTCATCCTCACGGTCTCCGTGGTCCTCATCAGCCTGGTCCTCGGGCTGCTCATCGCCCTGCTCCTCGACCGCCAGTTCCGGGGCCGGGGCGTCGTTCGCACGATGATGATCACCCCGTTCCTCATCGTCCCGGTGGCCGCCGCGCTGCTCTGGAAGCACGCGCTGTTCAACCCGGAGTACGGCCTCTTCAACGGCGTGCTTCGCTGGGTCGGCAACCTGTTCGGTCAGAACTGGCCACAGCCCGACTGGATCAGCCAGGCGCCACTCTGGGCGATCATCGCGGCGCTGGTCTGGCAGTGGACACCGTTCATGATGCTGATCCTGTTGGCCGGCCTCCAGAGCCGCCCGCTCGACGTCGTCGAGGCGGCCAAGATCGACGGCGCCACGAGCTGGCAGATCTTCTGGAACATGACGTTTCCGCACCTGCGCCAGTACATCGAGCTGAGCGCGCTGCTGGGATCGGTCTACGTCGTCCAGAACTTCGACGCCGTCTTCGTCATCACCGCCGGCGGCCTCGGCACCGCGAACCTGCCCTACGTCATCTACCAGCTGTTCTACACCGCCCACGAGTACGGTCGGGCGTCCGCCGCCGGGGTCATCGTCGTCATCGCGACGATCGTCATCGCGACGTTCGCGCTGCGGACGGTGTCCACGCTGTTCCGGGAGGAGACCCGATGAGCGCCGTCGCCAGCGCCACCACACCAGGGACGAAGCAGTCCCAGGCCATCCAGCACCGCAAGAAGCCGCGCAGTGCCATCCTCCTCAGCGCGACGGCCTGGATCGTCGGGATCCTCTTCATCCTGCCGGTTCTGTGGATGGTGCTGACGTCCTTCCACTCGGAGCCGGATGCGGCGAAGAACCCGCCGGCACTGTTCGCCCCACTGTCGCTGGAGGGGTACAAGACCTTCTTCGACTCGGGTCCGTGGCCGCCGCTGCTGAACTCGCTGACGGCGAGCGTGCTCTCGACGATCCTCGTGCTCCTGCTGGCCTTCCCCGCCGCATACGCCCTGTCGATCAAGCCGGTGAAGAAGTGGACCGACGTGCTCTTCTTCTTCCTGTCGACCAAGATGCTGCCGGTGGTCGCCGGCTTGCTGCCGCTCTACCTGTTCGCGCAAGCCGTCAATGTGCTCGACAACATCTGGTACCTGCTCATCCTCTACACGTCGATGAACCTGCCGATCGTCGTCTGGATGCTCCGGTCCTTCCTGGCGGAGGTGCCGGTGGAGATGCTGGAGGCCGCCCAGCTGGACGGGGCCGGCCTGGTCCGGACGCTGCGCTCGATCATCGCGCCGGTGGTCCTTCCAGGGATCGCCGCGGCCGCGTTGATCTCGTTCATCTTCAGCTGGAACGAGCTGCTCTTCGCGCGGGTGCTCACCGGTACCGCGGCCCAGACCGCGCCGGTGTTCCTCACCGGCTTCGTGACCAGCCAGGGCCTGTTCCTCGCCAAGGTCTGTGCCGCGTCGTTGGTCGTGTCGCTGCCGGTGCTCATCGCCGGGTTCGCGGCCCAGGACAAGCTCGTGCAGGGGCTCTCGCTCGGCGCAGTCCGGTAGGACAGTCCCGTCAGATCCGTCACGGCAGGAGGATTCTGGTATGCCCGTGCTCAGCCAGCGCACCCTGGACTCGCTCCCCGACGAGGTGGCCAGGCCGGCCTACGACCGGTCACAGGTCACCGAGGGGATCGTCCACTTCGGCGTCGGCGGTTTCCACCGTGCCCACCAGGCGATGTACGTCGACGCGCTGATGAACGAGGGCAAGGCGCTCGACTTCGGCATCGTCGGCGTGGGGACGATGCCGCAGGACACCCGGATGCGCGACGCGCTGAACGGGCAGGACGGGCTTTACACCCTGGTGGTCAAGTCTCCCGACGGCCGACGTGAGCCGCGGGTGATCGGGTCGATGACGCGGTTCCTCCATGCCGCGGACGACCCGGGTGCGGTGCTCGCCGCGATGAGGGCGGCGAGCACACGCATCGTCTCGCTGACGATCACCGAGGGCGGGTATCTCTTCCACCCCTCGACCGGCGAGTTCGACGCGGAGCACCCGCTGATCCAGCCGGACCTCGCCGAGGGCGCCACCCCGACCACGCCGTTCGGGTTCATCGTCGAGGCGCTCCGGCTGCGGCGGGAGGACGGCACGCCGCCGTTCACCGTGATGTCCTGCGACAACATCCCGGGAAACGGTGACGTCGCCAAGAAGATGATCGTCGCCTTCGCCCGGCTGAAGGACCCCGACCTCGCGGCCTGGGTCGAGTCGTCGGTGCGGTTCCCCAACTCGATGGTCGACCGGATCACCCCGGTGACGACGCCCGAGGACATGACGGCGCTGAAGGACGAGTTCGGCGTCGATGACGCGTGGCCGGTCGTCTGCGAGCCGTTCACCCAGTGGGCGCTGGAGGACTCCTTCGAGGGCGGCGCCGCCGGCCGGCCGGCGTTCGAGGACGTCGGGGTGCAGCTGGTCCCGGACGTCGAGCCGTACGAGCTGATGAAGCTGCGGCTGCTCAACGCGAGCCACCAGGCGCTCTGCTACGTCGGGTACCTCAGCGGGTACCGCTACGCCCACGAGGTATGCCAGGACCCGCTCTTCGTCGACTTCCTCCTCGCGTACATGGACCGGGAGGCCACGCCGACGCTCCACGACGTCCCCGGTGTGGACCTCACCGCCTACAAGCACCAGCTCATCGAGCGGTTCGCCAACCCCGAGGTGCGCGACACGTTGGCACGGCTGTGCGCCGAGAGCTCCGACCGCATCCCCAAGTGGCTGGTCCCAGTCATCCGGACCAACCTCGAGAAGGGTGGCGAGATCGAGCGGTCCGCGCTCGTCGTTGCGTCATGGGCCCGGTACGCCGAGGGCGTCGACGAGCAGGGTGAGGCGATCCAGGTCGTCGACCAGCTGAAGGACCGGGTGATGGCCGCGGCCGCGCGACAGAACGACGAGCCACTGGCCTTCGTCCAGGACGAGCAGCTGTTCGGCGACCTCGCGTCGAACGACCGGTTCGCCGAGGCGTACACGCGCTGGCTGGACTCTCTCCACGAGCTCGGCGCCCGGGCCACCCTGGAACGACTGGCCGCCTCCGCGTGAGAGCCGGGACCTACCACGGCAGACTCGCACCATGACCGGAGCCGCCGAAGCCGTGTTCGTCGCTGGGGTCGACTCCTCGACGCAGTCCACCAAGGTCGTCGTCTGCGACGCGCGGACCGGCGAGGTCGTCCGCGAGGGCCGTGCGTCCCACCCGGACGGCACGGAGGTCGACCCGGCCGCCTGGTGGGCCGCCTACGAGGAGGCCACCTCGGCCGGGCTGCTCGACGACGTGCGCGCCATCTCCGTCGCCGGCCAGCAGCACGGGATGGTGGCCCTCGACGAGGATCGAAGAGTCGTTCGAAAAGCATTGTTGTGGAACGACACCCGCTCCGCCGGAGCCGCCGCCGACCTGGTGCGTGAGCTCGGTGGGCCGCAGGCCTGGGCCGAGGCGGTCGGGACCGTGCCGTTGGCGAGCATCACGGTGGCGAAGCTGCGGTGGTTCGCCGAGCACGAGCCGGATCTCGCCGAACGGACCCAGGACGTGCTGCTCCCGCACGACTGGCTCACGGCGCAGATCGTCGGGTCCGGCTCGGCGTCGGGGGTCCGGCTCGTCACCGACCGCGGCGACGCCTCCGGCACCGGCTACTGGGCGCCGTCGAGCGGTGACTATCGCACCGATCTGCTGATCAGGGCCTTCGGTCGCGACGTCGGCCGGCCGGAGGTGCTCGGCCCGTACGCGCCGGCCGGTACCACCGCGAGCGGGATGGTCGTCGGCCCCGGCACCGGCGACAACATGGGAGCCGCCCTGGGACTCGGTCTCGGCCCTGGCGACATCGTCGTCTCGCTGGGGACCAGCGGGACGGTCTTCGGGGTGGCCGAGGCGCCGACGGCCGATCCCACCGGGTTCGTGGCCGGGTTCGCGGACGCGACCGGCCGGTACCTCCCGCTGGTCTGCACCCTCAACGCGGCCCGGGTGCTCACCTCCGCCGCGACCATGCTCGGGACCGACCACGCCGGCCTCGACGAGCTGGCCCTGTCGGCGCGACCGGGTGCCGGTGGGCTGACGCTGCTGCCCTATCTGGACGGCGAGCGCACCCCCGACCTCCCGGACGCGACCGGGACCCTCGGCGGCATCACGCGGGGGAACCTCACCCCGGCCAACGTCGCCCGCGCGGCCGTCGAGGGAATGCTCTGCGGCCTGGCCGACGGCCTCGACGCGTTGCGCGACAACGACGTTCCGGTCCAACGGGTGCTGCTCATCGGGGGTGCGGCCCGGTCCACGGCGGTCCAGGCGGTGGCGAGCGGCATCTTCGGCGTCCCCGTGTCGGTGCCGTCGCCCGGCGGGGCCCCCGGCGGAGGCGCCGCCGAAGGCGGCGGTTCCGCCGGGGAGTACGTGGCGCTCGGCGCGGCCCGGCAGGCCGCGTGGGTGCTCGCGCGCAGCCGCGACGACGGCGCCGAGGAGGCTCCGGGCTGGACAGTGGGTGCCCAGGAGGTGCCCGACGGCGGCGCCGACTGGGCCGCGGAGGTGCGAGGCGCGTACACCCGCCTCCGGGGGCAGATGCACGGCATCTGAGCCCTCCCGGGGTCACTCGCTCGGGCGTGTCGGGCATCACGCGGCGCGGGCTTGGGCCACGCGGGCGCGGCTGCGAGGATGGACGGCGGTCACGAACTATGAGCATCAACCCCGTCAAAGAAGAGGACGCATGAACATCGTCGTCTGTGTCAAGTACGTCCCGGACGCCCAGGCGGACCGGACCTTCGTGGAGAGCGACAAGACCACCGACCGGGTGGGTGTCGACGGGCTGCTCTCGGAGCTCGACGAGTACGCCATCGAGGAGGCGCTCCTCCTCACGGAGGCCGGCGACGGTGAGGTGACCGTGCTGACGGTCGGCCCCGAGCAGGCGTCCGACGCGCTGAAGAAGGCCCTGCAGATGGGCGCCCACCGGGCGGTCCACGTCGTCGACGACCAGATCCACGGCTCCGACTCGCTGGCCACCTCGGCGATCCTGGCCGCGGCGATCGGCAAGCTGGACCCCAAGCCCGACCTCGTCATGACCGGGATGGCCTCGACCGACGGGGTCATGGGCGTCGTGCCGACGATGCTGGCCGAGCGGTTGGGGCTGCCGGCGGTGACCTTCGCCTCCGAGCTGACGGTCGGCGACGGCACCGTGACCGTCCGCCGCGACAACGACGCGGCCTCGCAGACCATCGAGGCGACGCTCCCGGCGCTCGTCTCGGTGACCGACCAGATCAACACGCCGCGATACCCCTCGTTCAAGGGGATCATGGCCGCGAAGAAGAAGCCGGTCGACACGTGGTCGCTCGCCGACCTCGGCATCGAGCCGAGCGAGGTCGGGCTGGACGCCGCGTGGACCAAGGTCGAGTCGTATGCGGCGCGCCCGCCGCGTCAGAAGGGCCAGATCGTGGCCGACGAGGGCGACGGCGGCGAGAAGCTCGCTGCGTTCCTCGCCGAGCGCAAGTTCGTCTGAACCCGTCTGACTGCCCCCTTTCGTCTGCTGGCAAGGAGATCCGCACACCATGGCTGAAGTTCTCGTCCTCGTCGACCACGCCGGCGGCCAGGTCCGCAAGACCACGTCCGAGCTGCTGACCATCGCCCGTCGCCTCGGCGAGCCCTCCGCCGTGTTCGTCGGCGACGGCTACGACGAGGCCAAGGCGACGCTCGCCGCATACGGCGCCCAGAAGGTCTACCGCGCGGAGTCGGCGGACCTCGTCGACTATCTCGTCGTCCCGCAGGCCGAGCTGCTCGCGCAGCTGGTCCAGAGGACGTCGCCCGCGGCCGTGCTCATCGCCTCGTCGGCGGAGGGCAAGGAGGTGGCCGCGCGCCTCGCCGTGAAGACCGGCTCGGGTCTCATCACCGACGCCGTGGACGTGCAGGCCGGCGCCGGCGGTGGCGTCGAGACGACGCAGTCGGTGTTCGCCGGGTCCTACACCGTGACCGCGACCGTCACCGAGGGGACGCCGATCGTCACGGTGAAGCCGAACTCGGCCACGCCCGAGGCGGCCGAGTCCCAGCCGGTAGAGGAGACCGTGGAGTTCGCGGCCTCCGACGCGGCCAAGACGGCTCGGATCACCGCGACGGCGCCGCGCGAGAAGACCGGCCGGCCGGAGCTCACGGAGGCGGCCATCGTCGTGTCGGGCGGCCGCGGCACGGCGGGCGACTTCTCCAAGGTCGAGGACTTCGCCGATGCCCTCGGTGCCGCCGTGGGCGCCTCACGGGCGGCGGTGGACGCGGGCTGGTACCCGCACGCGTCACAGGTCGGTCAGACCGGCAAGCAGGTGTCGCCGCAGCTCTACGTCGCCTGCGGTATCTCCGGCGCGATCCAGCACCGGGCCGGCATGCAGACGTCGAAGACCATCGTCGCCGTCAACAAGGACGAGGAGGCGCCGATCTTCGAGCTCGTCGACTTCGGCGTCGTCGGCGACCTGTTCGCGGTACTGCCCCAGGCGACGGCCGCCGTCGAGTCCAAGAAGAACTGACCTTTCGACGGCCGGGTCTCGTCAGCGCGGCTGGCGGGCCACGACGTCGTAGAAGTGCCAGTGCTTCGGGCCGGTGAACGCCTCGTTGTCGTTCTCCTCTTCGACCACGTCGACCTCGTCGAGCCCGGCGGTCAGCTCGTCCAGCCGTTGTGCCGTGACGAAGGTCAGTCGGTTGTTGTCCGCCCACGAGTCGCGTTCGCCGAAGAGGGTCACCGCGAGGACGGCGCCCGGCCGGAGGGCCGCGCGGATTCGGGTCCAGAGCGCAGGAAAGTCGGCGGGTGGGCAGAACGGCAGGCTGAACCCCGCGTAGACGAGGTCGGCGCGCGGGACGGCGTACGCCTGGAGCTCCGCCTCGGTCGCCGTGAGCCGTCCGCCGTTCGACCCGACCCGGGCCGTGGTCCTGCGGATCGCCTCGGGTGACGAGTCCATGGCGGCCACCGTGAAGCCCGCGCCCAGCAGCGCGGTCGTCTCGGTGCCGTCGCCGCAGCCCAGGTCCACCGCGACGGCTCCCGGCCACGCGTTCCCGAACCGGTCCATCGCCCGGACGAACAGGTCACGCACCGGCCGCCCGGCCCGGCTGTCGTAGAAGCCGGCCCAGTCGGGCGTACCGATCGCGTTCACAACGGTTTTCGCGCGCCGAGGGTGAAGCTCATGGCGATCCGCTCAGGGTGCTCGGTCATCCGCCACTCGCCCGGCTCACTGCGCGTCATGAGCCCGGGGAAGGGACAGAACGGCACGCTGTCATGCTCCTCGAGCATGGTCAGGACCAACCCGTGCCGCATCACCGCCGTGACCGTCTCGCCGATGCCGTGGCTCCAGGTGTGTGCCTCCGTGTGGGTAATGATGCCGTCGGACCCCTCCCCCGACGCGACGTAGGTGGCGTCCTCGTTCCAGACCACCGGTTCGGCGTGCTCGAAGTACGGCCACGCCGGGACGGGCTTGCCGGTCGCGGGGTCCGGCTCCAGCGTGTCGAGCATCGGGTGCGTATCCCGGATGAAGAGCCGTCCGCCGGGCCGCAGCACCGCCGCGACGACCTCGGCCCACCGGTCGACGGAGGGGAGCCACGAGATCGCCCCGAGGCTGACGTAGACGAAGTCGAAGGTCCGACCACCGAGGGCGTTCGGCGCGTCGTACACGTCCGACACGACGTACTCGACCTTCGCACCGGTGGCGGCAGCCAGCCGGCGGGCCTCCTCGACCGACTGAGGAGACAGGTCGAGCCCGGTCATCCGGGCGCCGAGCCGGGCCAGCGACAGCGTGTCGGTGCCGATGTGGCACTGGAGGTGGACGCCGTCCAGGCCCGCGACGTCGCCGATCCGGGCGAGGTCGAAGCGCACCACTCCGGAGAGGTGCTTCGGGTCGTCGAGGAACGCCGGGATGTCGTAGTCCGGGGAGGCGGCGTGGACCACCGCGCGGTCGTCCCAGTTGGCCCGGTTGGCACGCAGGTAGTCGGGCTCGTCGACGGCTTCCGGCACCACAAGGGACACGGTATGCCGTCCGGCCTGTCGCTTGCCGACGGTAGCCGTTGTTGGTTGGGTGAGGCGGTGGTCGACGTCGCTGCCCTGGGCCGCCAGCCGGTCCTCGAGGGGCGACTGGTCCGGCTCGAACCTGCCGGGCCTGAGCATCTGGAGGGCCTCTGGCCGCTGTACTCGGGAGGCGAGGACGACCCGTTCGTGGCCCTGACCCGGGAGCAGGCCCGGGCGGGCCTGACCCGGGCGCGCGAGCGCCAGGACCGCGCCGACTGGGCGATCGTCCGCCGCGAGGACGACCTCGTCGTCGGCGAGGCCGTGCTCATGGGCCTGCACGAGGAGGCGTCCTCGATGAGCTACCGCATCGCCCTGATCGGCCCTGAGGTGTTCGGCCTCGGCTACGGCACCGAGGCGACCCGGCTGGTCCGTGACTTCGCGTTCGGGCCGCTCGGTCTGCACCGCCTCGCCCTCGAGGTGAACTCGTTCAACGGACCGGCCATCGCCGTCTACCGCAAGGTCGGCTTCGTGCTCGAAGGGGTACGCCGGGAGGCCGTCCGCCACGAGGGCGCCTGGCACGACGTCCACGACATGGCGATCCTCGCGAGCGACCCGCGACCCTGACGGCCGCCCCCGATCGCCCGAGGGATGACGCCGGCGCGTGCCTCAGGCGGTTGCGGACGTAAACTCGGCGCGTGCGCCGGTACCTCGACCACGCCGCAACGACGCCGATGCGTCCCGCGGCCATCGAGGCGATGACCGACCAGCTGGCCCGCACCGGCAACGCGTCCTCGTTGCACACGTCCGGCCGGCTGGCGCGCCGCGTCGTCGAGGAGTCCCGCGAGACCATCGCGGGCGCCGTCGGATGCCGGCCGTCCGAGGTCGTGTTCACCTCGGGTGGCACCGAGTCCGACAACCTCGCCGTCCAGGGGACCTACGCCGCCCGCCGTGACACCGACCCGCGCCGGGTCCGCGTGCTGGTCGGGTCGGTCGAGCACCATGCCGTGCTCGACTGCGTCGACTTCCTCGCCGCCCACGAGGGCGCGAAGGTGACCCTGCTCGAGTCCGACAGCCAGGGCCGGATCGCGCCCGAGACGGTGCGGTCGGCCCTGTCGGTCGACCCCGACGCCGCGGCCCTGGTCTCCGTGATGTGGGCCAACAACGAGGTCGGCACGATCCAGGACATCGCCGGAGTCGTCTCGGTGGCGAAGGAGTTCGGCGTGCCGGTCCACACCGACGCGGTGCAGGCGGTCGGCCACGTGCCGGTCGACTTCGCCGCGTCAGGTGTCGACCTCGCGTCGCTCAGCGCCCACAAGCTCGGCGGCCCGATCGGCGTCGGCGCGCTCGTCGTCAAGCGTGACCATCAGCTGGTCCCGCTGTCCCACGGGGGCGGGCAGGAGCGACAGGTGCGCAGCGGCACGCTCGACGTCCCGGCGATCCGCGCCTTCGCCGTCGCGGTCGAGGAGTCGGTCCGCGAGCTCGACGAGGAGAGCATGCGGCTCACCGGTCTGCGCGACCGGCTCATCGAAGGGGCCCTCGCGCTCGGCCTCGACATCGCCGTGAGCGGCCCTTGGACGCCGGGCGACGCGAGCGGGCGGCTGCCCGGCAACGTGCACCTCCTGGTGCCGGGCTGTGACGGCGACTCGCTGCTCTACCTGCTCGACGCGGCGGGCATCGAGTGCTCGACCGGTTCCGCGTGCCAGGCCGGTGTCCCGCAGCCCAGCCACGTGCTGCTGGCGATGGGCGTCCCCGAGGAGCAGGCCCGCGGGGCGCTGCGGCTCACCCTCGGCCACACCTCGACGCCGGACGACGTCGACGCCGTGCTCGCCGCCCTGCCCGCCGCCGTCGAGCGCGCCCGCCGCGCCTCGGGCCGGAGCTGGTGAGAGCCCGATGAAGATCGTCGCCGCGATGAGCGGCGGGGTCGACTCCGCCGTCGCCGCGGCCCGAATGGTCGACGCAGGCCACGAGGTCGTCGGGGTGCACCTCGCGCTGAGCCAGAACGCCGCTACGCTGCGGGAGAGCGCCCGCGGCTGCTGCACCATCGAGGACGCCGGCGACGCTCGGCGGGTGGCCGACGTCCTCGGAATCCCTTTCTACGTCTGGGATCTCGCCGCTCGGTTCCGCGCCGACGTGGTCGAGGACTTCCTCGCGGAGTACGCCGCCGGGCGCACGCCCAACCCGTGCGTCCGCTGCAACGAGCGGATCAAGTTCGCCGCTCTGCTGGATAAGGCGGTCGCGCTGGGCTTCGACGCCGTGGCCACCGGCCACTACGCCCAGGTCGTCGAGCGGCCCGACGGGCGCCGCGAGCTGCACCGCGCCGTCGACCCGCGCAAGGACCAGTCCTACGTCCTCGGCGTCCTCGACGAGGACCAGCTGGCCCGGTCCTTCTTCCCGCTCGGCGACACGACGAAGCCGCAGATCCGCGAAGAGGCCAAGGCCCGCGGCTTCTTCGTGGCGAGCAAGCCGGACAGCCACGACATCTGCTTCATCCCCGACGGCGACACCCGCGGCTTCCTTACGCGCGCGCTCGGCGAACAGCCCGGCGAGCTGGTCGACATCGAAGGCCGTGTCGTCGGAACCCACTCCGGCGCATACGGATTCACCGTCGGCCAGCGCCGCGGACTTGGCCTGGACCGGAGCGGACTGGACGGCGAACCGCGCTACGTCGTCGGGGTCGAGGCGCGGACCAACACGGTCGTCATCGGCGTCGGCGACCTGCTCGGCGTGGACGCCATCGTCGGCGACCACGCGCGCTGGTGCGGTCCGGTGCCCGAGGGGGTCGTCGCCGTCGGCGCGCAGCTGCGCGCGCACGGTGAGGAGTACCCCGCGACCGCCTGGGCCGACTCTTCGACCGGAACGCACGAGGTCCACGTCCGGCTGGGTCAGCGGGTCCGCGGCGTGGCGCCAGGGCAGTCGGTGGTGCTCTACGCCGGGTCGAGGGTCGTCGGCTCCGCGACGATCCGGGAGGCCGGCGTCGCGCCGTCCTCCGGCTGACTTCCGACCTTCGGTCGGAGAGGTCCGCGGAGGGCGCTCGGGGGCTAGGGTTCCCCTTGGAGTGGGGACTCAGCAGGGCGAGGGGCATTGGGGTTTGCCATGGTGGCAGTGGGGACGGGCTCGGACCATCTCGTCGAGCGCGTGCGCGGGCTGTGCATGGCCTTCCCGCGGACGCAGGAGCGGATGAGCCACGGCGAGGCGTGCTGGTTCGTCGGCGGCAAGCGGATGTTCGTCATGTTCGCCGACCACCACCACGACGACCGCGTCGCCTTCTGGGCCGCGGCCCAGGACGGGGTTCAGCGGCACCTCGTCGAGGACCAGCCGCGTCAGTTCTTCACGCCGCCCTACGTGGGGGTCCGCGGCTGGGTGGGGATGTGGCTGGACGAGAGCCCCGACTGGGACCGCGTGGAGCTGCTTGTCGAGGAGGCCTGGCGATGCATCGCGGGGCCACGGCTCATCAAGGAGTGGGCCTCGAGGCGCTGACCGCGAACGAGGGCGTCACCGAACCGGTGACGCCCCCGCTCACGGTCGCGCGGCGTCAGTCGGACGACGCCCCGGCGAACACCTGCTGGAACAGCTGGTTGGTGATGCCGCCGTGGCTCGGGAACTGGATGACCGCCGCGTTGTTGGCCGTCGACCCGCCGGCGACGTCCATGGCCAGACTCGAGTTCTTGTTCGAGGAAGTGCGGGCCGAGCTGGTCGCCGAACAGCCAACGGGTCGTGCCGGACGCGGGGGCGGCGCGACCGGGCATACGCGCGACGCTAACCTCGCGGCGTGACGACCGCGACCGGCATGGGCTCCTGGCCGGGCACCGACGTCCGCGAGACGCTGCGCGTCGTCCGCGACCTGCTGGCCGACCCGGGTGACGGCGTGGACGGCCTTCCCTACCTGCCGGAGCTGCCGGACCGCGGGCCCGGCGCCGACCTCGTCGGGCGCGGCCTCGGGATGCTCGTCGACCTGCCCGTGGACCTCCAGCCGTCGGGCTGGCGGCTGACCGACCGGCCGGGGCGCGACCAGAACCGCACCGGCGCATACCTGCGAGAGGACCTCGACGAGCTGGCGGAGGCGTTCGACGGCTGGACCGGGCGGCTCAAGCTCCAGGTCGCCGGTCCCTGGACGCTGGCGGCGAGCACCTGGCTGCCGCGTGGCGAACGGGTGGCGTCCGACCCCGGGGCGACCCGCGACCTCGTCGACTCCCTGGCCGAGGGCGTCCGGGTGCACGTGGCGACGGTTCAGCGGCTGGTCCCGGGCGCGCAGCTGGTGCTGCAGCTCGACGAGCCGTCACTACCGGCGGTCGTGGAGGGCCGGCTGCCGACGGCGTCCGGGTTCGGGATGGTCCGGGCCGTCGACCCGCAGGTCGCCCTCACGGCGCTCGAGACCGTGCTGGCCGCGGCGCCCGAGGGGAGCCGGCCGGTCGTCCACTGCTGCGCTCCGGACGCCCCGATCGTCCTGCTCCGGCGCACCGGCGCCGACATCGCCGTCGACACGTCGCTGCTCGGCTCGCGTGGTTGGGAGGGGGTCGCCGTCGGGGTCGAGGACGGGATGACCCTGTATGCGGGGTGTGTGCCGACGACCGGTGCGACCCCCCGGCCGCAGGCGATCGTCGACCGGCTGGCCGAGCCGTGGCACGACCTCGGGATGCCGGTGTCCGTCCTCGCCGACATCGTCGTGACACCGGCGTGCGGGCTCGCGGGACTCACACCCGGGCAGGCTCGCGACGTTCAACGGGTATGCATCGACAGCGCACGGGAGCTCGCCGAACGGGCCGCGACGTGAGAGTCCCCTGGCAGGTCAAGTTCGGGGCGCTCGCCCTGATCTGGGGCGGCTCGTTCCTGCTCATGAAGGTCGGGCTCCAGGCGCTCGCACCGGTCCAGATCGCCACGCTGCGGATCGTGTCGGGGGCGGTCACCGTGCTGCTCACCGCGCTGGTCATGGGGGTGCGGCTGCCGCGATGGGGACGGGTCTGGGGCCACCTGTTCGTGGCCGGCTTCGTGCTCTGCTCCTTGCCGTTCACGCTGTTCCCGCTCGGCGAGGAGCGGGTGTCGTCGGCGCTGGCCGGCATCGGGAACGCGACGACGCCGCTGTCGGCGGTGCTCTTCACGATGCTCCTGCTGCCCGCGGACCGGGTCGACCGTCGCACCGTGCTCGCCGTGGTGGCCGGGTTCCTCGGCGTCGTCGTCATCCTGCAGCCGTGGGAGTCGGCCGGGGGGCCGGACGCCGTGGGGTTCGGCATGACGCTGCTGGCCGGGGCGTCCTACGGGCTGGGCTGGACCTACGTGAAGCGGTTCCTCGCGAAGGACGACATCGGCGGCCTGGGCATGCCGGCCGCGCAGCTGCTCATGGGCGCCGCCCAGATGCTCGTCGTCACGTTGGTGTGGTGGTTGCTGCACCGGGACGACGGGGCGTCCGGCATACCGGCGCCGTGGTCGCTCGCCCCCGGGTCCGGACCGGCGGTCTGGCCGCTGGTGGCGGTCCTCGTCCTCGGCGTGGTCGGGACGGGGTTGGCCTTCGCCCTCCAGTACGACGTCGTCCGCGAGGTAGGCCCGACCGTCGGCGCGACGGTGACCTACGTGATCCCGGTCGTCGCCGTCGTCCTCGGGATGGTGTTCCTCCACGAACGGCTGCAGTGGCCGCAGGTGCTCGGCGCGGCGGTCGTGCTGGCGTCGGCCGTGATGGTCGGTCGCGCCCGGCGCCGGCCGGTCGCGGTCACCGAGGGAGAGGTCGGTCAGCTCGCCGTGGCGGAGCTCAACCCGCGGGCGTCGACCCGGAGGTAGCCGCGCCGACGTTGCCGCATCATGTTCGGCGACAGGACTGGTGGCGAGTCACAGTGCGGGTCGGAGTGCGGTGGGTGTCGTCTGGACAGCACCAGCCGCTCTTTGACGCGCACTGTGACTCTGGAGCGGTCGCCGCTGATCGGTGTCATGTCGTGTGTCACGTCGCGGTTGGTGTCGTCATGGACCCACCAACCGCGACATGAGGTGCGACATGACTCGTGGCCGACCGGCAGCGGACCGCGTCAGCGACCATCACTCTGACCTGCGGATCGGTCCAAGGTCCCGGCGATGCGGATCGCTCGGGCTCACCCCGACAGAGCCGAACCCGACTTCCACTTGTCGTAGCTGACGTTCCAGTCGGTCCAGCCGTTGCCCGCCTCGAGACCACGGTTGGTGCCCGTCACGACGACCGGGTCGCCGACCTTGGCCAGGTCGAACAGCCACTGGGCGTTGGCCGTGCTCATCCCGATGCAGCCGTGGCTCACGTTGGCCTTGCCCTGCGACCCCACCGACCACGGCGCGGCGTGGAGGAACTCACCGGAGTTCGTCTCGCGCATCGCGAACTGGACGTCGGGGATGTCGTAGTAGTTCGGGTCGCCCGGCTCGATGCCGACGGTGTTGGCGTCCATTCGCACCTTGGAGAGCTTCTCCATCACGACCTTGGTGCCGCTGCGCGTCTCGAACCCGGCCTTGCCGCCGGTGATCGGGAGCGTCTTCACGTCGGCGCCGTTGACGTTGACGGTCAGCTGGTGGGTCTGCAGGTCGGCCTTGATGATCGTCGCGTCACCGACGGTGAACGCGCCGGAGGTGGACAGCTGGCCATAGGTGCCGTTGCCGCCCGGGACGCTGTTGATGTCGACGTTGACGGACACCTTGGTGCCCGGCTTCCAGTAGTTCGCCGGCCGCCAGTGCGCCTCGCTGCTGGAGACCCAGCCCCACGAGCCGTCCTGCGGCGGGACGGACTTGACCGTCATCTTCTTCTCGAACGCGGCCTTGTCCTTGACCGGCACGTCGAACCGGACGATGACCGGCATGGCGACGCCGACGGTCGCGCCGTTGGCCACGATGCTGGGGTAGATCTGCTGCTTCTTGGACAGCGCCTGTGTCGAGAACGTCGAGTGCGCTGTCGCCTCGGCGCCGGCGGTGTTCTTGCCGACCATGCTGAGGGTGTAGGTCGTCCCCGGCTCCAGGAGGCTGGTGGCGGTCCAGGTGGCGCCGTTGGGGTCGAGGTTGCCCTCGACGTTGACCTCGCCCTTCTTGGGGTCCTTGTAGGTGAGCGTGACGTCGGTGACCGTGCCGTCCTTGGCCGCGACGGACACCAGGGTGTCGACGGGGACCTTGGCGTCGGCCGCGACGCTGGGCGTCAGCGTGACCGGCGGGATCGCTGGGGTGGTGGTGGTCGAGGTCGCGGGAGCGGCCGCGGACGAGGGGGCGTCGGTCGCGCCGTTGGCGGCGCCGCCGCCGGGCACGGTGCAGGCTCCGAGGACGAGGCCCACCGTGAGCACACCGGCGAGCAGGCCGAGGCGCCGCCGCACCAGACCCTGCTGACGAACGACCTGCACCATCCGTACTCTCCCCCGTGTGGGCGTGACAGGGCACAGCACGCCCCAGGGAACAGTGTCGCCGAAGAGACCCCGCTCACCAAATTCCGACATGCGACGTCGCGGTGAATGTCGCGGGCAACGGACCCGTCTCCGCCAGGCAGGCGGCTGACCTGCGGTGTTGTCGGTGGCGTAGGGCAGGATTGAGCGGTGGCGACGGGAGCGGCGGGAACCAGCACCGGCAAGGGAAAGGGACCCGAGGTCCCGTCGACGGTCGAGGCCACGGGCATACCGACCGAGGCGCTGCACGAGTGGTCCGAGGTCGCGCAGGACGCGCTGGCCGCGCAGTTCAACTACCACGTGCGCGACGCGCCGACGATCAGCGATGCCGACTACGACCGGATGATCCGGCGGCTCAACGAGCTGGAGGAGCAGTACCCGACGCTGCGCACCCCGGAGAGTCCGACCCAGCTGGTCGGCGGGGCGACGTTCTCGACCGAGTTCCAGGCGGTCGACCACCTCGAGCGGATGCTCAGCCTCGACAACTGCTTCTCGCCCGAGGAACTGGCCGCCTGGGCCGCGCGGGCCGCCCGTGACGCCAACACCAGCACGTACCACTACCTCTGCGAGCTGAAGATCGACGGCCTCGCCGTCAACCTGCTCTACGAGAACGGCCGGCTGACCCGGGCCCTGACCCGCGGTGACGGGCGTACGGGCGAGGACGTCACCAACAACGTCAAGACCATCGAGGGCGTCCCGCACCGGCTGAGCGGGTCCGGTCACCCGGCCAAGGTCGAGATCCGCGGCGAGGTGTTCTTCCCCGTGGAGGGCTTCGAGGAGCTCAACGCCTCGCTCGTCGCGGCAGGGAGGGCACCGTTCGCCAACCCGCGGAACAGCGCCGCCGGGTCGCTGCGACAGAAGGACCCGCGCGTCTCCGCGTCGCGGCCGCTGCACATGCTGGTCCACGGCATCGGCTACCGCGCGGGACTCGAGCTGACCCGGCAGTCGGAGGCGTACGACCTCTTCCGCGAGTGGGGCCTGCCGGTCTCGACGCACTACGAGGTGCTCGACACGATCGCGGACGTCGAGGCCTACGTGGCGCGGTTCGGGGAGGAGCGGCACAGCGTCGAGCACGAGCTGGACGGGGTGGTCGTCAAGATCGACGAGATCGTCGTCCAGCGCCAGCTCGGGGCGACGTCGCGGGCGCCGCGGTGGGCGATCGCCTACAAGTACCCGCCCGAGGAGGTCAACACCAAGCTCCTCGACATCCAGGTCAACGTCGGCCGCACCGGGCGGGTGACGCCGTTCGGCGTGATGACCCCGGTCGTCGTCGCGGGCTCCACGGTCGAGCGGGCCACGCTGCACAATGCCGACGAGGTGCGCCGCAAGGGCGTGCTCATCGGCGACACGGTGGTGCTGCGCAAGGCCGGCGACGTGATCCCCGAGATCGTCGGGCCGGTCGTCGAGCTCCGCGACGGCAGCGAGCGCGAGTTCGCGATGCCGACGGTATGCCCGGCGTGCGGCACCCCTCTCGCGCCCGAGAAGGAGGGCGACAAGGACATCCGCTGCCCCAACGCTCGGACCTGCCCCGCCCAGCTGCGCGAGCGGATCTCGGGCCTGGCCGGACGCGGCGCGTTCGACATCGAGGTGCTCGGCTGGGAGGGTGCGGTCGCCCTGCTGAACGCCGGCGTCGTCACCGACGAGGGCGACCTGTTCGCGCTGACCCCGGAGCAGCTGCTCACCGTGCCGCTGTTCACCCGGGCGGCCAAGAAGGCGGAGGCCGACACCGCGGTCGACGGGAAGGTACTTTCGGTCAACGGCGTGCGCCTGTTCGACAACTTCGCCAAGGCGCAGCAGCAGCCGCTGTGGCGGGTGCTCGTGGCCCTCTCGATCCGGCACGTCGGGCCGACCGCCGCTCGGGCGCTGGCGTCACAGTTCGGCTCGATGGACGCCATCCGGGCGGCGTCCCGGGAGGAGCTGGCCCAGGCCGAGGGCGTCGGCGGGGTCATCGCCGACGCGGTCATCGAATGGTTCGCCGTCGACTGGCACGCCCAGATCGTCGACAAGTGGGCCGCCGCCGGCGTCCGGATGGCCGACGAGCGGGATGCGTCGGTCGCCCGGACCCTCGAGGGCCTTACCGTGGTCGTCACGGGCTCGCTCGAGGGCTTCTCCCGCGACCAGGCCCGCGAGGCCATCCTCGCTCGCGGCGGCAAGGCCGCGGGGTCGGTGTCGAAGAGCACGAGCTACGTCGTCGTCGGCGAGAACGCCGGGTCCAAGGCCGCCAAGGCGGAGGAGCTGGGCGTTCGGGTCCTCGACGAGGCGGGGTTCCGGACCCTGCTGGAGACCGGCTCGGTCGAGTAGCCCTCGGGGTTCACAGGTCCTGCGGATAGACGTGAGGCCGCTCGCGACGCAGGATGGGAGCAGGGTCGCGTCACGCGTCCCCCGTTCCACCGCTCGACCGAGGGAAGCAGGGCCGGCGCATGACCATCGAGTACGTGCCGCGCTCCGGCCCGGCGGGCGGAGCGTCCTGGCATACCGCCACCGGGTCGGCGTACGTCCCGGCGCCCCTTCACACCGAGGCGAGCGGCGGCCTCGGCGCCGTGTGTGTCCCGGTGGTGCCCCGGCGGGTCCGTGCGCCGATGTTTCCTCGGTGGATCCTGGTCGTGATCTTCTTCAACGGCTATCAGTTCTTGCGGTGGGGCGATCACGTGCGCATGGCTCCCTCCGGGCCTCGCTTCCCCACGTTCCTGGTCGCCCTTCTGATCGTGCTCTTGGTCGCCCTGTTCGTCGTCTACCGCGCCCTGCGACTCCGCCGGTTCACCGCTCGCGATCACCTCGAGGTCGTGTTGTCGTCCGCGGGGATCCACACCGGCGGCCTCGTGGTGCCGTGGTCGGAGGTCGAGGGAGTGGTCCGGTTCGGGTTCGCGTTCGGCCCGGGCCGAGGCGGTCCTGGTCACCGCAGCTTCGTGGCCATACGCGTGACCGACTTCGTCGCGGTACGAGGGATGAGCCCGGTCCGGGCCGGCCTGGCCAACCTCACCCGTCGCCATCTCCTCGTGCTCTGCGAGGCCCGTGAGGTCCACGACCCGACCGCGTTCGCGGACGCCCTCGACGAGCTGGTCGCCAACCCGGTCGCCCGTGAGCTGCTGAGCGGGGCCGAGGGCGTGCGGCTGGTGGCCACGGGTCCGTCCTGGCGCGTCAGCCCCCGGTAAGGACCGATCGAGCCCGGTCAGCTCCGGCTCTCGTCGGCCCGCCGTCGCAACAGCGCCGCCTCAGGCGCGTTCCGGCTGAGGTCGGCGGCGAGCCGGTATGCCTCGCGAGCCTCCTCGGGCCGGTTCAGGAGCCCGAGCAGGTGGGCTCGGACCGCCGGCACCTGCGCGTAGCCGCGCAGTGAGGGCGCGTCGGCCACGGCGTCGACGATTGCCAGCCCGGCCTGCGGGTCGCCGGCCATGCCCACCGCGACCGCACGGTTCAGCTCGACGACCGGTGACGGAGAGACGGCGCCGAGTGCCGCGTACAGCTGGACGATCTGCGGCCAGTCGGTCTCCTCGGCCGACGGCGCGAGGGCGTGACACGCCGCGATCGACGCCTGGAGCAGGTACGGCGTGGGCGGCCCGGGAAGGGCCAGGGCCCGCGACAGCGCCGTCGTGCCCCGCCTGACCAGCAGCGGGTCCCAGCGCCGCCGGTCCTGGTCGAGCAGCGGGATCGGCGCTCCCGAGGCGTCGACGCGGGCGGACAGCCGGGAGGCCTGGAGCTCGAGCAGCGCGTCGAGGGCCAGCACCTCGCGCTCCGCCGGGAGCAGCGACGCCAGCAGGCGGGCCAGCCGGATCGCCTCGTGGCACAGCTCCGGCCGGGCCCAGTCGGGACCCGACGTCGCGACGTACCCCTCGTTGAACATCAGGTAGACCACCTCGAGCACCGACCCGAGCCGCTCCGGCATCTCGGGCGCCGGTGGCAGCTCGAAGGAGACGCCCTCGGTGGCCAGGGTCCGCTTGGCTCGCGAGATCCGTTGTCCCGCAGTCGCTTCCGGGATCAGCAGTCCCCGTGCCACCTCCGCGGTCGTCAGACCGCCGAGCAGGCGCAAGGTCAGGGCGACCCGCGACTCCGCCGTGAGGACGGGGTGGCAGGTGGTGAAGACCAGCCGGAGCAGGTCGTCGCCGATGTGGTCGTCCAGGACCTCGTCCACGTCACCCACCTCCTCCCCGGAACCGTCGAGCCGAGCGTCGGACACCGTCCGACCCACCTCGGCGAGCTTGCGCGCATACGTGCTCCGTCGCCGGACCAGGTCGATGGCCTGGTGGCGCGCCGTGGAGACGAGCCAGCCGGCGGGGTTCGGCGGAACCCCGCGGGACGGCCACTGCTCCAGGGCGGCGACGAAGGCGTCCTGGGCGACCTCCTCGCCGAGGCCGACGTCGCCCAGGACGCGGCTGGCCACGGCGACGACGCTGGCGGACTCCATCCGCCACACCGTCTCCGCGGTCAGCCGCGCGTCGGGTCCGGTCACGGGGCGGGCGGCGCCTCGAAGGCCTGTTGGACGTCGGCCTCGCCCTCCCAGCCGACCCAGTGCTCCTGGTGCAGCCGGACGAACCGGGTGGCCCACTCGATCGCCTCCTCGCGGGAGCGCACGTCGTAGACCGCGTAGCTGATGAGCTCCTTGGACTCCGCGAACGGGCCGTCGGTGACGGTGAGGGCGCCGCCGGCGAGGGTGACGCGGCCGCCACCGGCGCCGACCGGCATGAGGCCGGCGAAGTCGACGAGGGCGCCGGAGCGGGTGGCTTCCATGCCGAGGGCGGCGATCGCCTCCATGAGGGCGGCCGGCGGCGGGGTCTCGGGCTGGTGGGTGACCTTGAGAGTGCTGACGTAACGCATCGCGGGGCTCCTTGGGGTGTCGATGGAGTATGCCGGGGGACGGGTACGCGGCTCAGCCGCGGGAGTACGTGGCTCGGGAGTACGTGTCGAGGCCGAGCAGGCTCAGCCAGGTCAGCGCCGTGACGATGCCGGTCGTGAACGCGGCGACGCCGGCGGGCGAGCCGGACGCGATCGTCCCGAAGCCGCCGACCAGCGCGACGGCGGCGACCACCGAGAAGACGGCGCGGCCCCGGCGGTGCTCCGACGCGTACCGGACCGCCATGACGACCATGGCGGCCGCGAGGCAGAGGAAGCCGATACCGGAGGTCATCAGGTGGAGCATGCCGTGCGGGCTGGGCGTCGCGGGCGTGGGCATCCCGACCGGGAAGCCGCCGGCCGCGTCGGCCGGGAACACGCCGGCCAGCAGGACGCCGAGGCCGAAGACCGCCACGAGAACCGGAACCGCTCGGCCGCCGCGGCCACCGGCGAGGGTGCGACGCAGCGCCACGGAGAAGGCGAGGGACATCAGGCCGGTCGCGACGAGGTTCGCCGTCTGGATCCAGCCCCAGTCACCGATGGCCAGCTGGCTCCAGGCGTGCCGACCGAGGTCGAAGCCGTCGCGGGTGACGGCCTGGGCGAGGGAGACGCCGACGTAGGCGGGGCCGGCGATCACGCCGTAGCCGGCGAGGGACCGCGTGACGCGCGCGGTCGGGTCGGTGCACGCCTGCGCCTTGGCCTTGTCGCGGTCGGTGTCGGAGAGGGTGCGGGGGTCGACGTAGGTGGCGGTCATGACGAGCTCCTTCGAGGTGGGTACCGACCCGGGCGGACGGTCTCATCCCTTCCTCGAACGGCCCACCCCGATTTCGACAGAGCCGGCCGAGAGTTTCGGACAGCTCAGCCCAACCCAATGCCCGGCACCCACGAACCGACTTACAGTGGAGGCGCGATCCAGGAGGCGCCGGTGATCGAGTGGGTACCCCGCTCCCTCGGCGATAACGGCTGGCGCGGGCTGGTGGCGGGGGCCTACCAGGGCCGTTCGGTTCTCGTCGACCATGCCGGCGAACCGGCCGTCCGGGTCCCGGTCGTCGTCCGGGACTGGGTGCGGATCACGGCGGCACGAGCGGCCCGGCGGTTCGTGCTGCTGGCCCGGCTGGTGCTCTTCGCGCTGCTCTCCGTGGCCTGGCTGACCCACCTGAGCGCCCGTGGGGCCGGGCGCCTGTGGCCGGTATGGACCGCCGCGGCCGTGGTGCTCGCAGTCGCTGCCTATCGGCTCCTCCGGCTGCGCCGGTGGCGTGCGGGTCCGCGGGCGGACCTGCTGCTCGCGCGCGACGGCGTGACCGTCGACGACCTGTTCGTGCCCTGGTACCAGGTGGAGGGCGTCGTTCGGTTCCACTTCGTCGCACCCTTCGAACGGCGGGGCAACCGGAACTTCCTCGCCGTGCGGGTGCGCGACTTCGTGGCGGTCCCGGGCCTCTCGCCCTTCGAGGCCGGCCTGGCGAACCTGACCCGGCGCCGGCTCCTCGTCCTCGGCGAGACGACCGAGCTCACCCATCCGGACGAGCTGGCGGCCGCGCTCGACCGGCTGTGCACCGACCCCCACGCTCGCGACCTCCTCACCACCGCCGAGGGCGCCCGCCTGGTCGACGAGGGACCGTCCAGGGTCCTGCCTCGGTCCCCATAGACTCAGGCACCATGTCCCTCACCCGCGACGACGTCGTGCACCTCGCGTCGATGGCCCGGATCGACCTCAGCGAGTCGGAGCTGGACCGCATGCTCGGCGAGCTCACCGTGATCCTCGACTCGGTCGCCGTCGTCCAGCAGGCGCCCACCGAGGGCGTCGAGCCGATGTCGCACCCGTTGCCCCTCACCAACGTGACGCGCCCCGACGTGGTCCGGCCGAGCCTGACGGCGGAGGAGGCCCTGTCCGGGGCGCCGGCCGAGGAGCAGCACCGGTTCTCGGTGCCGCGCATCCTGACTGAAGACTGACCCCACCACCGCGGTATGCGTCGCGACGGCCGGCGCCGTCCGCATACCTCCGAACCTCACGAGGGTTGAGAACACACGTGACCACCGACCTCACCCGGCTCAGCGCCGCCGAGATGGCGCGCCTGCTCGCCGCCAAGGAGGTCAGCTCCGTCGAGCTGACCCGAGCGCACCTCGACCGCACGGCCGACGTCGACGACGCCGTCCACTCGTACCTGCACGTCGACGCCGAGGGGGCGCTGCGCACCGCGGAGGACGTCGACCAGCGACGGGTCGCGGGGGAGAGCCTGCACCTGTTGGCCGGCGTGCCCATCGCGGTCAAGGACGTCATGGCGACGCGCGGGCTGCCGACGACCTGTGGCAGCAGGATCCTCGAGGGCTGGGTGCCGCCGTACGACGCGACGCTGGTGAGCCACCTGCGCACCGCGGCCATGCCGATCCTCGGCAAGACCAACATGGACGAGTTCGCCATGGGCTCCTCGACGGAGCACTCGGCGTGGGGGCCCAGCCACAACCCGTGGGACCTGACCCGGATCCCCGGCGGTTCCGGCGGCGGTTCCTCGAGCGTGGTCGCGTCGTTCCAGGCGCCGCTGGCGATCGGGACCGACACCGGGGGCTCGATCCGTCAGCCGGCCGCCGTCACCGGGACGGTCGGGGTCAAGCCGACCTACGGCGGCGTCTCCCGCTACGGCCTGGTCGCGCTGGCGTCGAGCCTCGACCAGGCCGGACCGTGCACCCGTTCGGTGCTGGACGCCGCGCTGCTCCACGCCCTCATCGGCGGCCACGACCCGATGGACTCGACCTCGATCGACGCGCCGGTCCCGCCGGTCGTCGACGCGGCGCAGCGGGCGTCGGTCGAGGGCATGACCGTCGGCGTGGTCCGGCAGCTCGGCGGCGAGGGGTACCAGGAGGGGGTGCGCGAGCGGTTCGACGAGTCGGTCCAGCTGCTCGTCGACCTCGGCGCCAAGGTCGTCGAGGTCGACTGCCCGAGCTTCGACTACGCGCTCGCGACGTACTACCTCATCCTCCCGAGCGAGGCGTCGAGCAACCTCGCGAAGTTCGACGCGATGCGGTACGGGCTGCGCGTGGTCCCCGACGGCGACCCGAGCGCCGAGGAGGTCATGGCCGTCACGCGCGACGCCGGGTTCGGCCCCGAGGTCAAGCGGCGGATCATCCTCGGCACGTACGCCCTGTCGTCCGGCTACTACGACGCCTACTACGGCCAGGCGCAGAAGGTCCGGCGGCTGATCGCCGACGACTTCACCCGGGCGTTCCAGGTTGCCGACGTCCTCGTCTCGCCGACCGCGCCGACCACCGCGTTCCCGATCGGCGAGAAGCTCGACGACCCCTTGGCGATGTACCTCAACGACGTCGCCACCATCCCGGCCAACCTCGCCGGCGTGCCGGGCATGTCGATCCCCTCGGGACTGGCCGCCGAGGACGGCCTGCCCACGGGCATACAGATGCTGGCTCCCGCGACGCAGGACGACCGGCTGTACGCGGTGGGAGCGGCGCTCGAGGCCGCCCTGCTGGACCGTTGGGGCGGCCCGCTGCTGGACCGCGCCCCCGAGCTTCCGACGGGAGCCTGAGATGACCATGACCGAGTCACGCGAAGCGGTGCGGCCCTACGAGGACGCCGTCGCGGCCTACGACCCGGTGCTCGGGCTCGAGGTCCACGTCGAGCTCGACACCGCGACGAAGATGTTCTGCGGGTGCGCCACGGCGTTCGGGGCCGAACCGAACACGCAGGTATGCCCGGTGTGCCTCGGGCTGCCCGGTGCGCTCCCGGTCGTCAACGAGGTCGCCGTCGAGTCGGCGATCCGAATCGGCCTGGCCCTCAACTGCCAGATCGCCGAGTGGTGCCGGTTCGCGCGGAAGAACTACTTCTACCCGGACATGCCGAAGAACTTCCAGACGTCGCAGTACGACGAGCCGATCGCCTTCGACGGCTGGCTCGACGTGGAGCTGGAGGACGGGTCGGTCTACCGGGTGCCCATCGAACGCGCCCACATGGAGGAGGACACCGGCAAGTCGCTGCACATGGGTGGCGCCACCGGCCGCATTCACGGCGCGGACCACTCGCTGGTCGACTACAACCGGGCCGGCATCCCGCTCATCGAGATCGTCACCAAGCCGATGACCGGGGTCGGGGACCGCGCGCCGGAGATCGCGCGGGCGTACGTCACCGCGCTGCGCGACCTGCTGCGGGCGCTCGAGGTCTCCGACGTGCGGATGGAGCAGGGGTCACTGCGCTGCGACGCCAACGTCTCGCTGCGGCCGCGCCTGGACGACGACCAGGAGTCGGTGCCGCTCGGGACGCGGACGGAGACCAAGAACGTCAACTCGCTGCGGTCCGTCGAGCGGGCGGTGCGGTACGAGATCACCCGGCAGGCCGCGATCCTGCACGACGGTGGCCGGATCGTCCAGGAGACGCGGCACTGGCACGAGGACACGGGGGTGACGACGTCCGGGCGTGAGAAGAGCGACGCCATGGACTACCGGTACTTCCCGGAGCCCGACCTGGTGCCCGTCGCGCCGTCGACCGAGATGGTCGCGGTCCTGCGGCAGACGCTGCCGGAGCCGCCCGGCGAGCGGCGCAAGCGGTTCCAGACGGCATGGGGCTACACCGATCTCGAGATGCGCGACGTGGTCAACGCCGGTGCGGTCGAGATCATCGAGGCCACGGTGGCCGCTGGTGCGACGGCCGCCGGAGCGCGGAAGTGGTGGAGCGGCGAGGTCGCCCGGCGCGCCAACACCGACGGCGTGGACGTCGGCGAGTATGCGGCGAGGACCGGGCTGACTCCGGCGTACGTCGCGGAGCTGGACGGGTTGGTGACCTCCGGGCGCCTGAACGACTCGATGGCGCGTCAGGTGCTCGACGGCGTGCTGGCCGGCGACGGGGCGCCGACGGCGGTCGCCGACGCACTCGGGCTGGAGCTGGTGTCCGACGACTCGGCGCTGGAGGCGGCCGTCGACGCGGCGATCGCGGCGAACCCGGACGTCGCGGAGAAGGTCCGCGGTGGCAAGGTCCAGGCGGCGGGCGCCCTCATCGGTCAGGTCATGAAGCAGATGAAGGGTCAGGCCGACGCCGCGAAGGTCCGCGAGATCCTCCTGGCGAAACTGACCCCCTGACCGCTTCCGGCTCTCGCCTGAGTACGCGCAGGTTCGTGACCGTGCGCGCACAGTGCAACCTGCGCGCACGGGCACGAACCTGCGCGCCGTCGGGAGCCGGCGGCCGGCTAGCGCTTGCCGCCTCCGAGCAGTCCGCCGAGGACGCCGCCCAGCAGGTCGCCGATCCCGCCCTGGCCGGTGGGCGTCCCGGGCTGGGTCTGCGCCCCGCCCGCCCCGCCCAGGACCTGACCGAGGATGTCGCCGATCCCGCCGCCTTGAGCCGACCCGCTCGACCCGGTGGCCCCGCCGCCTGGGGGTACCTCCCTTTGGGGGAGCACCGAGCCGAGCACGTCGCCGAGCCCGCCGGCACCCGCACCGCCGGCGCCGCCCAGCATCCCGCCCAGGCCGCCCATCGGGTCGTCCGTCGCAGCCGCGGTCCCGCCGCCGGTGGCGCCCTGGAGCTTCTTCGCGAGGTAGGCCATGACGATCGGCGCGATGATCGGCAGCAGCTTCTGGATCAGGCTGGACCCCTCGCCCGGGGTCGCCCCGCCGAGCCGGGCCATGACATCGGGGGTCTGCTCACCGAAGACGTTGTGGACGATCCGCTCGCCGTCCTGGGTGTCGATCTGGTCGAGGTCGGCGCCGAGCGCCGTCGTGTCGTGCTGCTCCACCGCGTTCAGCAGCGACGCGGCCCCGTCCGGGTCCGCCGCGTTGGCCTGCATCCCGCCGAGTAGTGCGGGGATCGCCGTCCGAGTGACTTCCTCCGCCTCGCTCTGGTCGACGCCGAGGACGGCGGCCACCTGGTCCATCGGTACCTGGCTGAGGATCTCCTCGATCTCCGACATCTGGCCAACCCCTTCGTCGCCGAACGCGCGCCGGCGTCGGCTCGCCCGGCCAGCGTAGAACGAGCTCAGCCGGTCAGGGACTGAGGGAGCCGGACCACCCGGTCGTCGCCGTCGCGGCCGTCGCCGCGGGAGGTGTTGTTGGTGACGATCCACACGTTGCCGTCCGGCCCCACGAACACGTCGCGCAGCCGTCCGTACTCGCCCTCGAGCAGCCGTTGCGGCTCGCCGGTGCCGCCGTCGGCGTTCACGGGGATCTTCCACAGCGACTCACCCCGCAGCGCCGCCATCAGCACCGACCCGTCGGGCCCGATGCAGATCCCGCTGGGGGAGGCGTCACCCGTCGACCACTGGCGTACCGGGTCGATGAACCCGCTCTGCCCCTCGATCCCCTCGACCGTGGGCCACCCGTAGTTCTGCCCGGCCGTGATGACGTTCAGCTCGTCCCACGTGTTCTGCCCGAACTCGCTGGCCCACATCTGGCCGCCCGCACCCCAGGCGATGCCCTGGACGTTCCGATGGCCGTACGACCAGACCCGCGATCCGGGGAACGGGTTCCCGGGCGCCGGATCGCCCGACGTCGTGACGCGCAGGATCTTGCCGCCGAGGCTCTCCCGGTTCTGAGACAGGCCGGTCTGGCCGGTCTCGCCGGTCGTGACGTAGAGGAACCCGTCGGGGCCGAACTTCAGCCGCCCCCCGTTGTGGATGCCGCCCTTGGGGATCCCGGTGATGATCGGCGTCTGCGCGCCGAACCGGCCACCGTCCATGGCGATCGTCACGACCCGGTTGTCCGAGCCGGCGGTGAAGTATGCGTACAGCACGGGCTTCCTGGCGAAGGTCGCCGGGTCGACGGCGATCCCGAGGAGCCCGCCCTCACCGCCGGGGTCGACGCCGTCCACGGTGCCGACCGTCTCCAGCGCGCCCCCACCGGCGGGGATCCGCTTGACCAGACCGGTGTCGCGTTCGCTGACGAGGACCGAGCCGTCGGGCAGCACGGCGGCGCCCCAGGGCACCTTGAGACCGGTGGCCGCGTCGGTCGGTGAGGTGAGGGCCGCCCGGGTGGCGCTCGTCGAGGACCCGGTCGGGGACGAGGACTGGGACGAGGGTGCGCTCGACGAGCTCGAGGCCGGGGCCGGGCTCGTGCCGCCGGTCGCCGGGGCGGGCGTGCTGCAGCCGGCCAGCGCGAGCGCGGCGATTGCCCCCACGCCGAGGAGGGCGCGGCGGGGCAGGCGGGTCTGGGGCGGTCGAGGGGCGCCAGGCATACCCGCCTAACGCAACAACGGCCCGGTAGGTTCGCCGAGTGCCCCTCGTCTCGCTGCCCGACCAGTCCTGGGTCACCGACATCGGCACGGTGCCCGGTCACGAGCTGGTCACCTGGGACCTGCGCGAACCCCCGCCCCGCAGCGACGAGATCGCGGTCGTCGTTCCGCCGTACCTCGACCCGCACCAGCGACTCGACCTGCTCGGGACGCTCCCGAGGCTCGACCTCGTACAGCTGCTGACCGCCGGCTACGACAACGTGTCGCCCCACGTCCCCCCGGGGGTGACGTTGTGCAGCGGCGGCGGCATCCACGACGCCTCGACCGCGGAGCTCGCTCTCACGCTCATCCTCGCGTCGGTGCGCGGCGTCCCTGACTTCGTCCGGGCGCAGGACCAGCACCACTGGATCCCGACCCGGATCTGGCCGGCCCTGGCCGACCGGCGGGTGCTCGTCGTCGGGTACGGCAAGGTCGGCCGGGCGATCGCCGCGCGGCTGCTGCCGTTCGAGACGACGGTGACCGCCGTGGCGAGCCGGCCACGCCCCGGCGACGACCTGGTCGGCGAGGTCCACGGCATCGACGAGCTGCCGGCCCTGCTCCCGGAGCAGGACGTCGTCGTGGTCATCACGCCGCTCACCGACACCACCGCCGGCCTGGTCGACGCGCGGTTCCTCGCGGCGATGAAGGACGGCGCCCTGCTGGTCAATGTCGCCCGCGGCAAGGTCGCCGACACCGACGCGCTGGTCGCCGAGGCGGCCAGCGGCCGGCTGCGAGTCGCCCTCGACGTCACCGATCCCGAGCCGCTTCCTCCGGACCACCCGCTGTGGACCACCCCCAACGTCCTGGTCTCGCCGCACGTCGGCGGGGCGAGCACCGCTTTCCGTCCTCGGGCCCTGGCCCTCGTGAGTCGCCAGCTCGCCGCGTATGCGGAGGGGCGCCCGCTCGACCACGTCGTGTCCGGGTGACGAGACGGGAACCATTGCGCCTCCCCCGTTGAAGGTGTCGGCGCTGCGGTGAAGACTGCCGCGCATGGTCGAGACGGTGGTGGCGATCGGAACCCGCAAGGGCCTCTGGCTGGCGCGCAGCACGGACCGTGACGCCTGGGTGGTGGAGGGTCCGCACTTCCTCATGAGCGAGGTCGCCGCGGTGGCCTTCGACGTCCGGCGCGCGACACCACGCATCCTCGCCGGGGTGATGTCGTGGCACTGGGGACCCACCGTCCAGGTCAGTGACGACGGCGGCCGCACCTGGACCGAGGAGGAGCAGCGGGCCATCGCGTTCGACAAGGACGACGACACCGCGCTGAAGCGGGTGTGGCAGCTGGTCCCCGACCCCCACGACGACCAGGTCGTCTGGGCCGGCGGCGAGCCCCACTCGCTCTGGCGCAGTGACGACGGCGGCGAGAGCTTCAGCCTCAACCGGGCCCTCTGGGACCACCCGCACCACAAGGAGTGGGGCGAGGGCTTCGGCGGCGGCGCCATCCACACCGTCGTGCCCGACCCGTCCGACCCGCAGGAGCTGCTCGTGGCCATGAGCACCGGCGGCGCCTACCGCAGCACCGACGGCGGCGCGTCCTGGCACCCCACGAACCGCGGAATCTCCGCCTACTTCATGCCCGACCCGAACCCCGAGTTCGGCCAGTGCGTGCACAAGGTCGCCCGCGACGCGCAGAACCCCGCCCGCCTGTATGCGCAGAACCACCGCGGCGTCTACCGCTCGGACGACCACGGCGAGACCTGGACGTCCATCGCCGACGGGCTGCCGACCGACTTCGGGTTCACCGTCGTCACCCATCCGCACCGCGGTGACGACCTGTGGCTGGTCCCCGTCGTCAGCGACGGCGAGCGGATCCCGCCCGACGGCGTCCTCCAGGTGCAGCATTCGACGGACGCCGGCGCGTCCTGGACCACCCAGACCGCCGGGCTGCCCAGCCCGAGCTACACCGCCGTCATGCGCGACGCCGCCGGTACCGACGGCGCCGAGGAGCCGGGGCTCTACTTCGGCACCCGCAACGGCGACGTCTTCGCGTCGACCGACGAGGGCGCGACGTTCGAGCGGATCGCCGAGCAGCTGCCGGACGTGCTCGTCGTGCGGGCGGCGCAGCTCTCGTGACGACCGACACCGCCGGAACCGTCCGGGTCGTGCTCCCGGGGATGCTCCGCGACCTCACCGACGGCGTCGGCGACGTGGCGACGCCGGTCGACGAGGGCGGCACCGACCTCGCCACGGTCCTCGACCGGGCTCTCGAACGCTGGCCGCGGGTGCAGGCCCGGGTCCGCGACGAGCGCGGCGAGATCCGGCCGCACGTCAACGTCTTCGTCGA
Source organism: uncultured Actinomycetota bacterium (assembly GCA_963787725.1). Classification (GTDB taxonomy): domain Bacteria; phylum Actinomycetota; class Actinomycetes; order Actinomycetales; family Dermatophilaceae; genus Lapillicoccus. Next base: position 187,737 of record CAWBEH010000013.1, read on the forward strand.
CGGTGAGGACGCGCGACGCGGCGACGGCCTCGCCACGACGGTTCGGCCCGGCTCGGTCGTCCACATCATCAACGCGGTCTCGGGCGGCTGAGTTCGGGCGGCGGTCCAGCTCTCAGCCGGTCCACTCGCCGGTCGTCCAGGCCCGCTCGAGAACCGCGAGGTACGGGCCGAGCTCCATCCCCTGGGCGGCGAGCCAGGCGTCGTCGGCGTAGGTCCGCACGTAGCGCTCGCGGGGGTCGCACATGAGGGTGACGATGCTTCCGGCCACCCCCGCCGCACGCATCTCGCAGGCGATCCGCAAAGACCCGTAGAGGTTCGTCCCGGTCGACCCCCCTGCCCGGATCCCGGTGCGGTCCTGCAGGTAGCGCATCGCCGCGACGGACGCCGCGTCAGGGATTCCGAGCATCCGGTCGACCACGGTGGGCAGGAAGCTCGGCTCGACCCGAGGCCGGCCGATGCCCTCGATCCGCGACCCGCGTGCGCCCTCGGTCGAGCGTTCCTGGAACGCCATGAGGAACGCCGAGTTCTCCGGGTCGACGACCGCGATCCGGGTGGCGAGCCCGCGATACCGCACGTAGCGGCCGATCGTCGCGCTCGTGCCACCGGTCCCCGCGCCGACGACGACCCAGGCCGGCACCGGATGCCGCTCGTGGGCCATCTGCTCGAAGATCGACTCGGCGATGTTGTTGTTGCCGCGCCAGTCGGTCGCGCGCTCGGCGTGGGTGAACTGGTCGAGGTAGTGGCCCGATGTGGCGTTGGCGATGGCTCGAGCCGTGTCGTAGACCGCTGCGGGGTCGTCGACCAGGTGACAGGTGCCACCCTCACGCTCGATGAGGGCGATCTTCTGCGGGCTGGTCGTCCTGGCCATCACGGCGACGAACGGCAGGCCGAGCATCCGGGCGAAGTAGGCCTCCGACACGGCCGTCGACCCGCTCGACGCCTCCGTGACGGTCGTGCCCGGCCCGATCTCGCCGTTGCAGATCGCGTAGAGGAACAGGGACCGCGCGAGGCGGTGCTTGAGGCTCCCGGTCGGATGGGTCGACTCGTCCTTGAGGTAGAGGTCGACCTCCCACCCGTCGGGGAGCTCGACGCGCACGAGGTGCGTGTCGGCGCTCCGGTTCTGGTCGGCGCTGATCCGGCGGACGGCCTCGTCGACCCAGGCCCGGTCGATGGGCCGGCCGGCGGCGACGTCGACGACCGGCCGGAAGCTGGTGCTCAAGGCGTCCACGCCGTGAGCCTAGGACCGTCAGGCCCCGCCGTGAGAGCCTCGCGCCGGTCCGGCCGGGGCCTGCGTCCTTTCGGTGGTGCCCACCCGCCGGTCCGGAGCATGCTCTTCCCATGAGCCCCGTCAGCGACGACCGAACCCTGGTCCTGCTGCGCCACGCCAAGGCCGAGCAGGTCCCCGGGAAGCCCGACCACGACCGCGAGCTGACCGACCGCGGCCGTCGCGACGCCGCGGCCGCCGGAAAGTGGCTGCACCAGCAGGGGATCGTCGCCGAGCTGGTCATCTGCTCGACCTCGCGGCGGACGCGACAGACCTGGGAGCACGCGGCCCGGGGCGGCGCGCATACCGAGTTCGTCGAGTACCGGCGCTCGGTCTACCAGAGCAGCACCTCTGGCATCCTCGCGACGATCCGCGAGGACGCCGGGCAGGTCCGGACGCTGGTTGTCATCGGGCATGCGCCGACGATCCCCGACCTCGCCAGCGGCCTCACCGACGGGCAGGGTTCGCAGGACGCACACACCGCCATGGGCGAGGGCTTCCCGACGAGCGGGCTCGCGGTGCTCCGGTATGCGGGGGAGTGGCTGGAGCTGGAGTCCGGCGACTGCCAGCTCGAGCGGTTCCACGTCTCGCGGGGCTAGGCCGGCTCGAACGCCTCGAACGCTCGCGGACGAGCCTGTTACCTCTGTGACGGATGTGGTCCGTGGGCCTAGACTGCGGACGAGAGGAACTCTCCTGACGCCCTCAAGAATCGGGGAAACGCCATGGCCGACACCGCTCCTGCTACCACTCGTACCACCGCCCCTGCACCGGACACGACCCGCAAGGCGCTCGCCGAGGCGGTCGGGACCTTCGTCCTCGTCTTCTTCGCCGTCGGCGCCGCGGTCTTCGGCATCCAGACGATCGGCAAGCTCGGCGTGGCGGTCGCGTTCGGCTTCGTCCTGCTGGCGCTCGCCTACGCGATCGGGCCGGTCTCCGGATGTCACGTCAACCCGGCGGTGACGCTCGGGGTGTTGATGCGCAAGGGAATCACGATGCGCGAGGCGGTGACGTACTGGATCGCCCAGGTCGTCGGCGGCATCGTCGCGGCCGCTCTGCTGAAGCTCATGGTGTCCGGGTTCGGCGGTGCGACCGATGAGACCGGCGCCCTTGGCACCAACGAGTACGGCAAGACCGTCAGCCTCGGCGGCGCGATGGTCGTCGAGGTCGTCATGACCTTCCTACTGGTCCTGGTCGTGCTCCTCGTGACCAGCCGGGCCGCCGCGCCGGGCTTCGCGGGCCTGGCGATCGGCCTGGTGCTGACGGTGATCCACCTCGTCGGCATCCCGCTCGACGGCACCTCGGTGAACCCGGCCCGCTCCATCGGCCCGGCGCTGTTCAACGGCGGCACGCCGTTGTCCCAGCTCTGGGTGTTCATCGTCTTCCCGCTGGTGGGCGGGGCGATCGCCGCGCTGGTCGCGCCGCTCTTCGAGACCGCGGTTCCCGAGAGCGACGTCGACCCGACCGGCGCCACGGTGCCGGAGAAGTAGGCCGCGCCAGCACGCCCGAGACGCCCGTCTCGGCCGCTGGACGCGCGCGTACGCTCGGCTCCATGACGGTCTCGACATCACCGACGCCCGACCTGAAGCCCCGGAGCCGCGACGTCACGGACGGTCTCGAGAAGACCGCCGCGCGGGGAATGCTCCGGGCCGTCGGGATGGGCGACGACGACTTCGCCAAGCCGCAGATCGGGGTCGCCAGCTCGTGGAACGAGATCACGCCGTGCAACCTGTCCCTCGCCCGGCTCGCGAGCGCCGTCAAGGACGGCGTGTTCTCGGCGGGCGGGTACCCCTTGGAGTTCGGGACCATCTCGGTGTCCGACGGCATCGCCATGGGGCACGAGGGAATGCACTTCTCGCTGGTCTCGCGCGAGGTCATCGCCGACTCGGTCGAGACGGTGATGATGGCCGAGCGGCTGGACGGCTCGGTCCTGCTGGCCGGCTGCGACAAGTCCCTGCCGGGCATGCTCATGGCCGCTGCGCGCCTCGACCTCGCGTCCGTCTTCCTGTATGCGGGCTCGATCCTCCCGGGGATCGCCAAGCTCTCCGACGGCTCGGAGCGGACGGTCACGATCATCGACGCGTTCGAGGCGGTCGGCGCCTGTGCGGCGGGGAAGATGTCGCGCGCCGACGTCGACGCGATCGAGCGGGCGATCTGCCCCGGCGAGGGCGCGTGCGGCGGCATGTACACCGCGAACACCATGGCCTCGGTGGCCGAGGCGATCGGGATGTCGATGCCGGGTTCCGCGGCCCCGCCGGCGACCGACCGGCGGCGCGACGGGTTCGCCCGGAAGTCCGGCGAGGCGGTGGTCGAGCTGCTGCGGCGCGGGATCACCGCCCGGCAGATCATGACCAAGGAGGCGTTCGAGAACGCCATCGCCGTCGTCATGGCGTTCGGCGGCTCGACCAACGCGGTGCTGCACCTGCTGGCCATGGCGCACGAGGCCGACGTCGACCTCACCATCGACGACTTCCGGCGGATCGGCGGCCGGGTGCCCCACCTCGCGGACGTCAAGCCGTTCGGGGCCTACGTCATGACCGACGTCGACCGCGTCGGAGGGGTGCCGGTCGTGATGAAGGCCCTCCTCGACGCCGGGCTGCTCAACGGTGACTGCCTGACGGTGACCGGCAAGACCGTCGCCGAGAACCTCGCGGGGATCAACCCGCCCGACCCCGACGGCAAGGTCGTGCGCGCCCTGCGGGAGCCGATCCACAAGACCGGAGGCATCACCATCCTCACCGGCACGCTGGCGCCGGAGGGCGCCGTGGTGAAGTCGGCCGGGTTCGACTCCGACGTCTTCACCGGCACAGCGCGGGTGTTCGACGGCGAGCGCGCCGCCATGGACGCGGTCGAGGACGGCTCGCTGAAGCCGGGCGACGTCGTCGTGATCCGCTACGAGGGCCCCAAGGGCGGCCCAGGGATGCGCGAGATGCTCGCCGTGACCGGGGCGATCAAGGGCGCCGGGCTCGGCAAGGACGTGCTGCTGCTCACCGACGGCCGGTTCTCCGGAGGGACCACCGGGCTGTGCGTCGGCCACGTGGCGCCCGAGGCGGTCGACGGGGGACCGATCGCCTTCGTGCGCGACGGCGACACGATCACCCTGGACGTGGCGGCGGCGACGCTGGACGTGGATGTGTCCGCCGACGAGCTGGCCCGGCGGGCGGAGGGCTTCACGCCCCCCGAGCCCAAGTACCCCCGTGGGGTCCTCGCCAAGTACCGCAAGCTCGTCGGCAGCGCCAGCAAGGGCGCCGTCTGCGACTGACCGCCTGACTGGCGCCTCCCACCCCCACCCCCACCCCCACCCCCACCCCCGCTCCTTTGCGCCGAGAGGCCAACTTCGGTCCTTATTCGTATCGCGAATAAGGACCGAAGTTGGCCTCTCGGCGCAAAGAGGCGGGCGGCGTGTGGGCGGAGTGCGTGGCCCGGTCAGACGGCGACGGCGCGGTGGACCCAGGTCGACGTGACCGCCATGCCGACGCGCTCGTAGAGGCCGAGGGCTCCCGTTCGGGAGTCGGTCGACAGCTCCGACCGTGACGCGCCGTGCTCCCTGGCCACCTCGAAGCAGTCGACGAGCAGCGCCCGCGCCAGACCCCGGCCGCGCTGGTCGCGGCGCATCGCGAGGTACTGGACGTAGCCGCAGTCCCGGCTGAGGAACACGAACCCCACACCGACGACGCCGCCGTCCGGGTCCACGACGACCCGCAGGTTCCACGGCTCGAACCCCGGCCGCAGCACCACCCCTGACGCCCAGTCGTCGTACGTCAACGGCGTGCGGTTCGGCCACTCGTTGAAGGCGTCCTCGACCACCTGGAACGCGTCCCGTTCCTCGCCCGGCGCAGACTCCCGCACCGCATACCCCTCCGGCACAGGCTGCGGCTCGATCCGCGCGCCCTCCGGCAGCTCCAGGACCCATGACGTCCAGGCCACGTGGTAGCCGAGTCCCTCGAGCAGCCGGTCTCCCGCGCTGCCGGCGGGCACCGGCATACCCACGAGCGTCCCGCCCTGCCGCCGGGCCTCGTCCTGGGTCCACTGCGCCAGCCAGGTCCCGATCCCGCGGCCGCGCCACGCCGGCGGCACCGTCGCGTCCGCGTACCGGCCGTTCGACACCTCGGCGTACGCCACCAGCTCGGTCCCCGCGACGATCCCGACCGCCTGCGTCGCCAGGTCGAAGCTCGGGCGCTGCCAGTCGCCGACGATGTCCTCGAGGTCGATCGCCGGTTCCCCGATGTCGTGGGTCTGGGCGTCGACCATGAGATCGAACACCGCGCGAGCGTCGTCGGGGCGCAACGGGCGGGCGGAGAGGCCGTGGGGTAGGTCCATGAGGCCATAGCGTCACGGCGAACCGGCGGCCGCGCATCCGGTTTAGGGCCACCTACGGTGGCGTAACCTCGGGACCATGACGACGACCTGGTCCGAGACCGACCTGCTGCGCGAGCTGAACCAGGTGGTCGAGACGGAGCTGAACCGGCACCTGCAGGTCGCCAAGGAGTGGTTCCCCCACGAGTACATCCCGTGGAGCGAGGGGCGGAACTTCGACGGGATCATGGGCGGTGACCCCTGGACCCCCGATGACTCGCCGATGAACGAGGTCGCCCGCAGCGCCCTCCTCGTCAACCTCCTCACCGAGGACAACCTGCCCAGCTACCACCACGAGATCGCGACCATCTTCGGTCGCGACGACGCGTGGGGCTCCTGGGTACACCGCTGGACCGCGGAAGAGGGCCGTCACGGGATAGCCATGCGCGACTACCTCGTGGTCAAGCGCTCCGTCGACCCGGTGGAGCTCGAGCGGTTCCGGATGACCCACATGTCGCAGGGCTACTCCGCGGACCACGGCGACTCGATGATGCACTCGCTGGCCTACGTCTCGTTCCAGGAGCTCGCGACCCGGGTCAGCCACCGCAACACCGGCAAGTACACCGACGACCCGATGGCCGAGAAGCTGCTCGCCCGGATCGCCGCCGACGAGAACCTCCACATGGTCTTCTACCGGAACCTCATGCAGGCGGCGCTCGAGCTGGCGCCCGACCAGGCGGTGCAGGCGATCCTCGACGTGGTCACCGGCTTCAGGATGCCCGGCTCCGACATCCCCGGCTTCCAGCGCAAGGCGGTCGAGATGGCCGTCGCCGGCATCTACGACCTGCGCTCGCACCGCGACGAGGTCGTCATGCCGGTGCTGCGCTACTGGAAGATCTTCGAGCTCGAGGGGTTGTCGCCGGAGGGGGAGGCAGCGCGGACCGAGCTGTCCAACTTCATGGACGGCCTCGACAAGCAGGCGGCCCGGTTCGAGGACAAGCGGGACACCCTCAAGTCCCGGATGAACATCAGCTGAGCCGTCCGGCCCGCGGGACGGACAGCCGGATGGTGAGACGAGGGTGTCCGCCGGTTGACACGACGCGCTGCCCGGGAGCACGGTGGGGGCGTGGCCCGAGTCCTCGTACTCCATCAGCGCGTCTGAGCAGGCGAACCAGCCGACTCCCTCAGCGCGCTGCCCTTCTGTCCCCTGTGGACCGGAGGGTTTTTTTGTGACCGGACGACACCTGACGAAACACCGAGCGAAAGCAGTGGACCAGTGAGCAACGGCGCGACACCGGTGCGACCCACCCCGGCAGATGTGGCCCAGCACGCCCACCCCCGCGCGCGTCCCGCGCCGGCCCCGGCGACGGCCCCGGCGACGGCTGCCGCGACGGCCCCAGTCGCCCCTGCCGTCGCCCCGGCAGCCGGCGGCGCCCGCCCGGTTCCCCACGCCCCCAGCGGTCCGCCCACGGCGCCCGCCGCCGCCCACACGCGGCCCGCGTCGCAGCCGCCCACTCCGGCGCCCGAGCAGGTCACCGGCGCCCAGGCCCTCGTCAAGTCGCTGGAGCACCTCGGCGTCGACACCGTCTTCGGCATCCCCGGCGGCGCGATCCTGCCCGCTTACGACCCGCTCATGGACTCCACCACGGTGCGCCACATCCTCGTCCGCCACGAGCAGGGCGCGGGACACGCGGCCGAGGGGTATGCGGCGGCGACCGGTCGCGTGGGGGTGTGCATGGCGACGTCGGGCCCAGGGGCGACCAACCTCGTCACGCCGCTCGCGGACGCCTACATGGACTCGATGCCGATCGTCGCCATCACCGGCCAGGTGTCGAGCAAGGCCATCGGGACCGACGCGTTCCAGGAGGCCGACATCCGGGGCATCACCATGCCCATCACGAAGCACAACTACCTCGTCACAAAAGCGTCGGAGATCCCGCGAGCGCTCGCCGAGGCGTTCCACGTGGCCGCGACCGGCCGCCCCGGTCCGGTGCTGGTCGACATCAGCAAGGACGCCCTGCAGGGCAGCACCTCCTTCTCGTGGCCGCCCCAGATCGACCTGCCGGGCTACCGTCCGGTGATCCGCCCGCACAGCAAGCAGATCCGCGAGGCGGCCCGGCTCATCACGGCCGCCAAGCGACCGGTCCTCTACGTCGGCGGGGGCGTGATCCGCAGCGGCGCGAGCGAGGAGATGCTCCGCCTCGTCGACCTCGCCCAGATCCCCGTGGTGACGACACTCATGGCCCGCGGGGCGGTGCCGGACTCTCACCCGCTGAACCTCGGTATGCCGGGAATGCACGGCACTGTGGCCGCGGTGACCGCACTGCAGAAGTCCGACCTGCTCATCACCATCGGCGCGCGGTTCGACGACCGGGTGACCGGCCAGCTGTCGACGTTCGCGACCGGGGCCAAGATCATCCACGCCGACATCGACCCGGCCGAGATCTCCAAGAACCGGATCGCTGACGTCCCGATCGTCGGTGACGCGAAGGAGGTCATCCGCGACCTCGTCGCGCTGCTCACCGACGAGGGCCTGGGCGACGCCGACTACGGCGAGTGGCGGACGACCACCCAGGAGTGGAAGGCCACCTTCCCGCTGGGCTACACCGACTACCCCGACCGTCTCGAGCCGCAGTATGTGATCGAGCGGATCGGGCAGCTCACCGGACCGGAGGGCGTCTACGTCGCCGGCGTCGGTCAGCACCAGATGTGGGCCGCCCAGTACGTCCAGTACGAGCGCCCCAACGCCTGGCTCAACTCCGGCGGCCTCGGCACCATGGGGTACTCCGTGCCGGCGGCCATGGGCGCCAAGGTGGGCGAGCCCGACCGAGTCGTGTGGGCCATCGACGGCGACGGCTGCTTCCAGATGACCAACCAGGAGCTGGCGACCTGCGTCATCAACCAGATCCCGATCAAGGTGGCGATCATCAACAACTCCAGCCTCGGCATGGTCCGGCAGTGGCAGACGCTCTTCTACAACGAGCGGTACTCCAACACCGACCTGCACACGAGCAGCCACCAGCGGATCCCGGACTTCGTCAAGCTGGCCGAGGCGTACGGCTGCCTCGGGCTCCGCGCGGAGTCCCAGGATGAGGTCGACTCGGTCATCCAGCAGGCCCTGGAGGTCAACGACCGCCCGGTGGTGATCGACTTCATCGTCCACCCGGACGCGATGGTCTGGCCGATGGTGCCGGCCGGCGTCAGCAACGACAAGATCCTCAACGCCCGCGGCGAGGCCCCCGTGTGGGACCGGGAAGACTGAGAGGAGCGCGACGATGAGCAAGCACACCCTGTCCGTCCTCGTCGAGGACAAGCCCGGCGTCCTGGCCCGCATCGCCGGTCTGTTCTCGCGGCGCGGCTTCAACATCGACTCGCTGGCGGTCGGTCCGACCGAGCACTCCGACATCTCGCGGATGACCGTCGTCGTCGACGTCGAGGAGTTCCCGCTCGAGCAGGTGACCAAGCAGCTGAACAAGCTCGTCGAGGTCCTCAAGGTCGTCGAGCTCGACCCCAACGCGTCGGTGCAGCGTCAGGTGGTCCTCATCAAGGTTCGGGCCGACTCGACCACGCGGTCGAGCATCCTCGAGACCGTGGAGCTGTTCCGGGCCAAGGTCATCGACGTCGCCCACGACAGCCTGACCATCGAGTGCACCGGCAAGGCCGAGAAGGTCCAGGCCCTGCTTCACGTCCTCGAGCCCTATGGTGTCCGCGAGCTCGTCCAGTCGGGCATCGTCGGCGTCGGCCGTGGCCCGCGGTCGATCACCGACCGGAGCCTGCGCACGGCCTGAGCACGGCTGGCGGGCGAGTCGACCCGCACACCGATCCACCTGCATACCGAAAACGCTTGTCCCCCAACGAGAAGGAGCTGGCCACAATGGCCGAGATGTTCTACGACGACGACGCTGACCTGTCGGTCATCCAGGGCAAGAAGGTCGCCGTCATCGGCTATGGAAGCCAGGGGCACGCGCACGCGCTCAACCTGCGCGACTCGGGTGTCGACGTGCGCGTAGGCCTGGCCGAGGGCAGCCGGTCCAAGGCCAAGGCGGAGGCCGAGGGCCTCACCGTGAAGTCGGTGGCGGACGCGGTCAAGGAGGCCGACCTCGTCGTCATCCTCACGCCCGACCAGGTCCAGCGGCACGTCTACGCCAACGACATCCAGCCGAACCTCAAGGAGGGTGCCGCGCTGCTCTTCGGGCACGGCTTCAACATCCGGTTCGGGTACATCAAGCCCGAGGCCGGTTCCGACGTCCTCATGGTCGCCCCCAAGGGTCCCGGGCACCTCGTCCGTCGCGAGTTCGCCGACGGCCGCGGCGTTCCCGTGCTGCTGGCCGTCGAGCAGGACCCGTCCGGGCAGGCCTGGGACCTCGCGCAGTCCTACGCCAAGGCCATCGGCGGGCTGCGGGCCGGCGGGATCAAGACGACGTTCACCGAGGAGACCGAGACCGACCTGTTCGGTGAGCAGTCGGTGCTCTGCGGCGGCGCGTCCCAGCTGGTGATGTACGGCTTCGAGACGCTGGTCGAGGCGGGTTACCAGCCGGAGGTCGCCTACTTCGAGTGCCTCCACGAGCTGAAGCTCATCGTCGACCTCATGGTCGAGGGCGGCATCGCCAAGCAGCGCTGGTCGGTGTCCGACACGGCCGAGTACGGCGACTACGTGTCCGGGCCGCGGGTCATCGACCCGCACGTCAAGGAGAACATGCAGGCGGTGCTCGCCGACATCAAGAGCGGCGCCTTCGCCCAGCGGTTCATCGACGACCAGGACGCGGGGGCGCCGGAGTTCAAGGCGCTGCGCGAGAAGGGCGCCCAGCACCCCATCGAGGCCACCGGCAAGGAGCTGCGCGGTCTGATGAGCTGGATCAAGGACAGCGACAGCGACTACGTCGAAGGCTCCGCGGCCCGCTGACCGGCTTTCCTAGACTGGTGGCGTGAGCGACTGGCCGTATGCGCTGACGTTCGGCGCGTTCTTCGTGCTGGCGCTGGCGCGGGGGAGTGCGACGTACTGGGCGGGGCGGGCGTTGCGCTTCGGCGGCCAGCACACCCGTCTGGCCGAACACCTCGACCGGCCGGCGGTCCAGCGCGCGGAGGCGGTCGTGCGCCGGTTCGGGGCGCCGGCCGTGGCCGTCTCGTTCCTCACCATCGGGTTCCAGACGGCGGTGAACGCGGCGGCCGGTGCCCTGCGGATGCCGTGGTGGCGTTACGTGCCGGGCGTCGTGGTCGGGGCGCTGTTCTGGGCGACGATCTACACGACGATCGGGTTCGCCGTGCTGGAGGCGTGGTTCGGCGAGCACCCCTGGCCGTGGGTCGTCGGAGCAGCCGTCGCGGTCCTCGTGGTCGCCGCCGTGACGGTGGTCGTGCGGCGCCGCCGCGCGACGCGTCCCGAGTCCGGTCCGGTGCCGGAGGACCAGCAACCCGAGGACCGGCAACCCGCATAGGTATGCCGCGCCACCGACCGGTGACGCGGCATACCTCGATCTGCGGTTCGGACTAGTACGTGGTCGTGTTGGCGCTGGTCCCGCCGCGGCTGAAGAACTCGTTGGCCTTCGGCGAGTAGAGCAGGGCGAGGACGATGATCGCGATGACGACCTGTCCGAACGAGGTGCCGCGCTGGTTCCCCGACTGGAAGGCCGCAATCAGGCCGGAGACGATCGTCAGCACGTTGACGACGGCCACGATGATGCGAGCGCCGTTGCTGCCTCGGAACAGGCCGCGCGCGACGGCGAGCTCGATGATGCCGAAGAGCAGGACGGCGATGCCGGGGACAAGGATGAAGGTCCGCTGGTTGCTGGTCAGGTCGCCACTGCTGCCGGCGTAGGCGATGAGCGCGATGATCCCCGCGATAACGTAGAGAATCCCCGAGATGATGACGAGAACGCCCAGGAGCGTCACTCCGCCTGGTCGCTTTACTGGTGTCGCGGACACGGCCTTTCCTCCCTGCTTGGATGTTTGTTACCAGGGGCATCTTCCAGCCTCCAGCGGCCTGATGCCTAGACTTTCGGGATGACACGACGACCGATGGCGCCATGGCAGTCCTGGGCGATCATCATCGGCGTCGTCGTCGTGGGGTGTCTGCTCGTCGCCTCGCGGATCCGGCCGGTGGCGATCGTCGGCGTCGTCGTCGTCGTAATCGCCCTGTTGATCGTGTCCCGGATGGCCATCGAGGCGTTCGGCCGGTCGCGTCGCTGAGGCCTGCTCCGTCGCTCGGTCCGTCGCTCGGTCCGTCGCCGCTCCGGTATGCGGGACGGTCGTCCCAGGGGATGGTCGGCGTCCGGTGCGGAGAGGGTGCAGACCTAGACTCTCCGCGGCACGACGCCGTGCCGATGACTGCGCACACCCGAACGACGTACCGCCTGATAGGACTCTGACGTGACCAAGCCCGTCGTCCTGATCGCCGAGGAGCTCTCGCCCGCGACGATCGATGCCCTCGGCCCCGACTTCGAGATCCGGCACGTCGACGGAGCGGACCGCGCCCAGCTGCTGCCTGCGCTGGCCGACGTCGACGCGGTGCTGATCCGCTCGGCTACCCAGATGGACGCCGAGGCGCTCGCGGCCGGTAAGAAGCTCAAGGTCATCGCCCGCGCCGGGGTCGGCCTCGACAACGTCGACGTGCCCGCCGCGACCCAGGCCGGCGTCATGGTCGTCAACGCGCCGACGTCGAACATCACCTCGGCCGCCGAGCTGGCCATCGGCCTGCTGCTGGCCAGCGCGCGGAACATCGCGCCGGCCAGCTCCTCGCTCAAGGGCGGCGCGTGGAAGCGGAGCCAGTACGGCGGCGTCGAGCTGCTCGACAAGACCGTCGGCATCGTCGGCCTGGGCCGGATCGGCGCCCTCGTGGCCGAGCGGCTCAAGGGGTTCGGCGTGACGCTGCTGGCGTACGACCCGTACACCTCGGCGGCCAAGGCCGGCCAGCTCGGCGCGCGTCTCGTGGGCCTGGACGAGCTGCTCGCCGAGTCGGACTTCATCACGGTGCACCTGCCCAAGACGCCGGAGACCGTCGGCCTCATCGGCGAGGAGGCGCTCAAGAAGGTCAAGCCGAGCGTGCGGATCGTCAACGCGGCGCGCGGCGGCATCGTCGACGAGCAGGCGCTGGCCGACGCGATCCGCGACGGCCGCGTGGCCGGGGCCGGCCTCGACGTCTTCGCCAAGGAGCCGACCACCGAGTCGCCGCTGTTCGAGTTCGAGTCGGTCGTCGTGACGCCGCACCTGGGCGCCTCGACCGAAGAGGCCCAGGAGAAGGCCGGCGTGTCCGTGGCGCGGTCGGTCCGGCTGGCGCTGGGCGGCGACCTCGTCCCGGACGCGGTGAACGTGTCCGGCGGGGCGATCGCCGAGGAGGTCCGTCCGGGGATCGCCCTGGTCGAGAAGCTCGGCCGCATCTTCACCGCGGTGGCCGGGCAGGTCCCGGTCCAGCTGGACATCGACGTACGCGGCGAGATCACCGAGTTCGACGTGTCGGTGTGGCTGCTGTCGGCGTTGAAGGGGCTGTTCCAGGACGTCGTCGAAGAACAGGTCTCGTACGTCAACGCGCCGGTGATCGCCGAGCAGCGCGGCGTCGAGACGCGGCTGCTGACCGACCCGGCGAGCGGAGACTTCCGCAACGTCACCACCCTGCGCGGGACGCTCGGAGACGGTTCCGAGATCTCCGTGGCCGGTACCCTCACCGGCCCGCGGATGATCGAGAAGATCGTCGGGGTCAACGGCTTCGACCTGGAGGTCCCGCTCACCGACCACCTCGCGGTGTTCACCTACGCCGACCGCCCTGGGGTCGTGGGCCGGGTGGGCCAGATCCTCGGCGACGAGGACATCAACATCGGCGGTATGCAGGTGGCCCGGAGCGAGAAGCACGGGTCCGCGCTGGTCCTGCTCAACGTCGACCTCGCGCTCCCGCAGGCCGTCGCGGCGCGGATCGCCGAGGCCGTCGGCGCCGAGAGCTTCGCGGTCATCAACCTCTGAACTGCGCGGCCCGGCGCCCCGCTTCGACCGCCCGCCCCCTGTCGCCGACCCACGCCCCCTGTCGCCGAGAGGCCAACTTTGGCCGCTCTGGAGGGGCCCAGAGCGGCCAAAGTTGGCCTCTCGACGGGTGCGTGGCGTGCCTCAGGTCAGAGCAGGAGCTGCCGGAGTCGTCGAACCAGGCGATCGCTGTTTGCCGGTACGGTCACCGACCGAGCGGTGAGCTGCACGTAGGTCCAGCCCGCCTCCTGCACGGATTCACGTCGGCCGACGTCCCTCTGCCATTGTCGTCGGTCGGTTCGATGGAAGTCGCCGTCGAACTCGGCGACGACGCGTTTCTCGCGCCAGACGAAGTCGCCGAAGGCGAGCCACTCGCCGGCCGCGTCGCACACGGCGGCATTGAGCTCGGGTTCGGGCAAGCCGCCGCGCAAGAACACGAGCCGGGTCTTTGACTCCATCGGTGAGCGGCTCCCGAGCCGGACGAGGTCACCGGCCTCACGCATACGGACCACGCCGCGGTGCCGGGCGCGCGTGCGAATGACTCCACGAAGGGCGCCGATCGAGAAGCCGTCACCGAGTTCGACGATCGCGTCCCCCATGACCACCAGGTCGTCGAGAGCCAGGCTGCTGGCCAGGTCGGCCCAGGTCGTGAGCGGATCGGTGCATCGCAGTCCGTCCACGACGACGACGCCGCGCTCGTCCACGCTGCGGTGCGAGACCACGTGACCCCGTCGCATTCTCGGGAGCTCGTTCTCACCGGTGATGTGCCATGGCTCCTCGGGCCCCCACGGTTGAGGCAGCGGTAGCCCCATCATGCGAGCGGCCGTCAGGTGCGAGAAGGCCTCGTCGGGCGCGATGACACAGCCGGCCGCTCTGATGGCCTGCCAGAACGAAGTTATCGGTGGACTGCGCACTCCCCAGAGTGGTGACGTGAGGTCGCTACGACGGGTCCGGCCCCGCGAGATGGGGATGAGTGTCGCCTCGTCGACGCGGAACGCCCGATCGGCGAGGACGTTGGGCAGCGGTGTGGGCCGACGCATACGCGCCAGGCTGTCTGTTCGGCGCACCGGTCTCCGATTTCATCCACAGCCCCGCCCCGCACTCTGCTGCCGAGAGGCCAACTTCGGCCGCTCTGGACAGGTCCAAAGCGGCCGAAGTTGGCCTCTCGGCGGAGAAGGTCGGGCGGGTGGCGTCAGGCGGGGGTGGTGGCGGCTCGCTGGCGGCGGGCGACGACCAGGAGGCGGACCGCGAAGGCCACGAGCCAGACGCTCCACACCACGTACCCGACGTAGTTGAGCAGACCGGCCATCGGCACGTCGAGCGGCTCCACCGTGCCGACCGCGATGAGCGCCGCCGCGACCAGGCCGACCACCGAGAGGACCCGGCCGAGCACGCGGTCGCGGAGCGCGATGGCGACCAACACCGTCCAGGCCGCCGTCAACGCGTACCCGATGGTCTCGCCGACGACCGTGCCGAGCACGACGTTGAGCGTGTGGAAGGTCGAGATCGCCGCCGGGTCCTGCGGGGTGGCCGCGAGGCCGGGGACCAGCAGGGGCCAGCGCAGCAGGCCGACCACCTGGACCACCGCCGCCGCGACGCCCACGACGACCGACGCCCGCAGCAGCCGCGACGACCCGAGCCGGCCGACGAAGACCGCGATGGGGGCCATGAGGCCGGCGCCGAGCGCGAGGAGGAGGAACAGCGCGCTGACCGGTGCCTGCTTCTCGTGGAACGTGGCGAGGACCTCGCCGGCGGGGTGGTTCAGCACGTCCGGGTAGTCGAAGACGCTGCCGAGACCGACGAACGCCACGTTGACCAGCACGGCTCCCGCGACGAGGAGCGCGGCGGTGAGACCATGACGCGCCGGCCGGCGGGAGGTGACGGGGTATGCGTCGTGGCCGGCGTCGAGAGCGAGGCGAGGAGAGGACGAGGGGTGCGACATGGCGAGCTCCTTATTTGTACGGTGTACATAATTTCTACACCGTACAGTAAAGCCATGAGCCACCCTCGTCAAGGCCCCGGCCGATGACCGATCCCATGACGCATCCCGTGACCGACCCCACGACCCCGCGCCGCCGCGGTCCGAAGCGCAGCCTCACCCTCGACCAGGTCGTCGACGCGGCCCTCGACGTCGTCGACGAGGGCGGCCCGGAGGCCCTCTCGGTCCGGTCGGTGGCGACGAGGCTCGGCGTCAACCCGAACGCGCTCTACACCTACGTCGAGAGCCGAGCCGCCCTGGAGCGCGAGCTGGTCGAACGGGTCCTGGCCGAGTCCGAGATCGCCCTGCTCGCCGCCCCGAACCGGCCGTGGCGGTCTCGCATCCTCGACTACGCCCTGGCGCTGCGGACGACGATGCTGCGGCACCCCGCGGTCGCGCTGCTCATCATGACCGCGCCGATGGACGGGCCGACCGCTCTGCTCGTGGGGGAGCGGCTCATCGAGGCGTTCACCGAGGGCGGACTCGAACCGGCCGACGCCTCCCGCGCGAGCTACGCGCTCATGGTCCAGGTGCTGGGGTTCCTCGCCCTCGAGGTGGCCGAGACCGAGGCCCGGCCGCCGTTGCCCGACGAGCGGCAGCGGGTCGCCGAGCGCCGCGCGGCGCTCGAGTTCCTCGACGCCGACGACTGGCCGATGACGACGGCCACCCGCGACGTGACCGCCCAGTGGATCACCACCGAACAGTTCACCTGGGCGGTCGAGCGGCTGCTGGACGGCGTCGCCGCATCTTCCTGACAACCTCGGTCCGGATGATGGAACTCGGATGCACATACTTGGACGTCCACGTAATCTCGATACATGGCGCGGCGGCTTGTACTCATTGCCAGCCGCGGCGAGTTTCTCTAGTCAGCCCCTCGCCGCGGAGATCCCGCGTGCACTGCTGACAGCGCTCACCGAACCGGGTTGGAGCGCGAAACCCGCCACATACCAATCGTTTCGACGTACGCACTTCATTTGTAAGGACGTGAACATCATGAGCGAAGAGGCTGAGAAGGCCCGCCAGGCGCTGCAGGAGTCGATGGACCTGCGCGACCAGGGCCACTCCGACGAGTGACCCGCCGCGGACGCCCTGAGCGTTCCGCGTCGACCGACGGCCCGCCCCACCAGGGCGGGCTCTCGGGCATCTGAGACGCCCCGGCGCACCCACACGGGGCGCGCCTAGGCTTTGCCGCACGCCCACCTACCCCAGGAGGACCCGGTGACCGACACCCTCAACCTCGCCGTCATCGGCGGCGACGGGATCGGTCCCGAGGTCGTCGCCGAGGGCCTGAAGTCTCTCGAAGCGGCGACGGCGGGCAGCGGTCTCAAGGTCTCGACGACCGAGTACGACCTCGGCGCGCGCCGCTGGCACGCGACCGGCGAGACCCTGCCGCCCGGTGTCCTCGAGGAGCTGAAGGGCCACGACGCGATCCTGCTCGGCGCCATCGGCGACCCGAGCGTCCCCAGCGGTGTCCTCGAGCGCGGCGTGCTCCTCCCGATCCGGTTCGCCCTCGAGCACTACGTGAACCTGCGCCCGGCCCGGCTGTTCCCCGGCGTGCGGAGCCCGCTCGATGTCGACCGCATCGCCCCCGACGGGATCGACTTCGTCGTCGTCCGCGAGGGCACCGAAGGCCCGTACGTCGGCAACGGCGGCTCGCTGCGCACCGGCACCCCGAACGAGATCGCCACCGAGGTGAGCGTCAACACCCGGTTCGGCGTCGAGCGCGTCGTCCGGGACGCGTTCGCGCGAGCCCAGGCCCGCCCGCGCCAGCACCTCACCCTCGTCCACAAGCACAACGTGCTCACGTATGCCGGTCACCTCTGGCGTCGTACCGTCGAGGAGGTGGGGGCGGAGTTCCCCGAGGTCGACACCGCCTACCAGCACGTCGACGCGGCGACGATCTTCCTCGCCACGGACCCCGGCCGGTTCGACGTCATCGTCACCGACAACCTCTTCGGCGACATCATCACCGACATCGCCGCCGCCATCGTCGGCGGCATCGGGCTCGCGGCCAGCGGGAACATCAACCCGGAGCGCGCCTACCCGAGCATGTTCGAGCCGGTGCACGGCTCCGCTCCCGACATCGCCGGACAGGGCAAGGCCGACCCCACCGCCACCGTGCTCTCGGTCGCGCTGCTGCTCGAGCACCTGGGCCGAGTAGAGCAGGCTCGGGCCGTCGAGGCCGCGGTCGCCGCGGACCTCGCCGAGCGCGGCGCCGAACCCCGGTCGACCACCACCGTGGGCGACGCGATCGCCGCCCGGCTGGCCTGAGCCGAACCTCCACACCCGGGGGTCGAACCGCCGTCACGGCGGGCGAACCCCCTCCTGACCGGCGACCGGCGCGCTCGCGCCGCCCGGTAGTCTCAGCATACGGACACGCAGTCGAAAGGCCCCGGAATGACCACGCAGGCGACCCCCACCACGCCCCGCCCGAGCGCGGCGGACCTCGCACACGACCCGCACGAGCACGTGCGGCTCGACTTCACCGTCGCCGAGCGCGACGACCGGCTCGCCGAGATCGAGCGCGAGAAGGTGCTGCGCGACCCGGGGTTCGGCAAGACCTTCACCGACCACATGGTCAAGGCGATCTGGACGCTGGGGGAGGGCTGGCACGACGCGGAGGTCACCGCGTACGGACCGCTGCTCATCGACCCCGCCACCGCCGTCCTGCACTACGCGCAGGAGATCTTCGAGGGCATGAAGGCATACCGGCACGAGGACGGGTCGGTGTGGACATTCCGGCCCGAGGCCAACGCCGCCCGGTTCAACCGCAGCGCGCGCCGGCTGGCCCTGCCGGAGCTGCCGGAGCATGACTTCATCGAGTCGCTCAAGGCGCTGGTCTCGACCGACATCGACTGGGTTCCCGAGCCGGGGCCGTCGGGGGAGAAGAGCCTCTACCTGCGCCCGTTCATGTATGCGTCCGAGGTGTTCCTCGGGGTGCGCCCGTCCGCCGAGGTCACCTACTGCGTGATCGCCTCCCCGGCGGCCGCCTACTTCCCGGGCGGCGTGAAGCCGGTGTCGCTGTGGATCTCGACCGACTTCGCGCGGGCCGGGGCCGGCGGCACGGGTGCCGCCAAGTGCGGTGGCAACTACGCGTCCAGCCTCGCCGGCCAGATGGAGGGCGCCGAGCACGGCTGCGACCAGGCGGTGTTCCTCGACTCCTCGACGCACACGTACATCGAGGAGCTCGGCGGGATGAACCTGTTCCTCGTCTTCCGTGACGGCCGGATCGTCACCCCCGAGCTGACCGGCTCGATCCTCGAGGGCGTCACCCGCTCGTCGATCCTCGAGCTGGCCAAGGAGATGGGCCTGGAGCCCGAGGAGCGCAAGATCCCCATCCAGGAGTGGAAGGACGCGGCCGAGTCCGGCGAGCTGGCCGAGGTCTTCGCCTGCGGGACGGCCGCGGTCATCACCCCGGTCGGCGAGCTGAAGTGGGACGGCGGCAGCGTCGACCACCGGCGCGCCGGCCACGAGGACACCGCGGCGCTCGGGCTGCGGCAGCGGCTCCTCGACATCCAGTACGGCCGGACCCCGGACACCCGCGGCTGGCTGACCCGGCTCGCCTGAGGCGGTCGACCGCTCGTCGTATGCGTCGTATGCGTCGTCCCCGGTTGGTCGCCACCGACCTCGACGGCACGTTGCTGCGGTCGGACGGGACCGGCTCGGACCGGACCGCGGCGGCCTTACGGGCGGTGCAGGCCGCCGGGATCCGCACGGTGCTCGTCACGGCTCGGCCGCCGCGTTGGCTCGACGACCTCGCGCACCTCGTCGGTGACGGCGGCGTCGCGATCTGCGGCAACGGCGCGTTCGTCTACGACGTCCCGTCCCGAAAGGTGCTTGCCCACAAGGGAATCGAGCCCGAGTCGGTCGCGGAGATCATCGATGACCTGCGGCGCGAGCTGCCCGGCGTCGCGTTCGCCGCCGAGCGCACGACCGGGTTCGCCCTGGAGGACACGTACGAGAGCCAGCACCCGATCCCGTCCGACGCGGTCCGTGGGCCCATCGTCGCCGGCGACGGTGGCCTGGTCGGGAAGCTGCTGGGCCGCCATCCGACGATGTCCGGGGAGGAGTTCCTCGCGCGGGTGGCAGAGGTCGTCGGCGACCGCGGCATCGTGGCGTACTCCGGTGCGGGCGGCCTGGCCGAGATCTCCGCGCCCGGTGTGACCAAGGCGGCCGCGCTCGAGTCGTGGTGCACCGATCTCGGGATCGACGCGGCGGACGTCTGGGCGTTCGGCGACATGCCGAACGACCTGCCGATGATCGTGTGGGCCGGTACGTCGTTCGCCGTGGCCAACGCCCATCCGGACGTCATCGCGGCGGCCGACCGCGTCTGTCCGTCGAACGACGAGGACGGGGTGGCTCAGGTCCTGGAGCGTCTCGTCGAGTTCGCCGACCCGTGAGAAGACTGACCACATACCGAGACAGTCGTTGGACCCGGGCTGATCGCCGGGCACTCTGGACCGCGTGACGTACGTCAAGCCGGCCGAACCACACGCCTCGCTCATTATCAGTTAGCGCGACGAGTACCCCTCGTCGCGCAGACCTCCCGTAACCCGGGGGGTCTTTTTGTGTCCCGGGCACACTCCGTCCGGACACGAGCGTCGAGGGGCGGCCGGCATACGAGCGGCACGACACCCACCAGCGTCAGGGAAGCGGCGATGACCGACACCACCACCAGACCGGCGAGCGACCTGCACGTCTACGACACGACGCTGCGCGACGGCGCCCAGCAGGAGGGGCTCAACCTCTCGGTCGCCGACAAGCTCGCCATCGCGCGGCACCTCGACGAGCTCGGTGTGGGCTTCATCGAGGGAGGCTGGCCCGGGGCGAACCCCAAGGACACCGAGTTCTTCCAGCGCGCGCAGCACGAGCTGGACCTGAGGAACGCGACGCTGGCGGCGTTCGGCGCGACGCGCCGCGCCGGGTCGAAGGCCGCCGACGACCCGCTGGTCCGCGCCCTGCTGGCCTCCGGCGCGCCGGTGGTCACCCTGGTCGCCAAGTCGCACGTGCGGCACGTCGAGGAGGCGCTTCGCACCACCCGCGAGGAGAACCTCGCGATGATCCGCGACACGGTGAGCTTCCTCCACGGCGAGGGGCGGCGGGTCTTCCTCGACGCCGAGCACTTCTTCGACGGGTACGCGACGAACCGTGCGTACGCGCTCGAGGCGGTCCGCGTCGCGGCGGAGGCGGGCGCCGAGGTCGTCGCCCTCTGCGACACCAACGGCGGGATGCTGCCGCCCCAGGTGCAGGACGTCGTGGCCGACGTGCTCGCCTCGACGAGCGCGCGGCTCGGCATCCACTGTCACAACGACACCGGCTGCGCGGTCGCCAACTCGCTCGCCGCGGTCGAGGCCGGCGCGAGCCACGTTCAGGGAACCGTGAACGGCTACGGCGAGCGCACCGGCAATGCCGACATCCTCACCGTCGTCTCGAACCTCCAGCTCAAGGCCGGCCACGAGGTCGTCGCCCCAGAACGGCTCCGCGACGCGACCCGGCTGGCTCACGCCATCAGCGAGGTGACCAACGTGCCGCCGTACAGCCGGCAGCCGTATGTCGGCTCCAGCGCCTTCGCGCACAAGGCCGGCCTGCACGCCAGCGCCCTCAAGGTCGACCCGGACCTCTACCAGCACACCGACCCGTCGGCCGTCGGCAACGGGATGCGCACGCTCGTCTCGGACATGGCCGGGCGGGCCAGCATCCAGCTCAAGGCCGCGGAGATCGGCGTCGACCTCACCGGTCAGGACGAGCTGGTGGTGTCGGTGCTGGCCCAGGTCAAGGACCTGGAGCTGCGTGGGTACACCTTCGACGCGGCCGACGCCTCGTTCGAGCTGCTGTTGCGGAACGCGCTGTCCGGCGCGACGCTCACCTACTTCGACGTCGAGTCGTGGCGGGTCATCACCGACGCCCGCGGCGGCGAGCTGGCGGTGTCGGAGGCGACGGTGAAGCTGGTCGCGAGCGGCCGGCGGTTCGTCGCCACGGGTGAGGGCAACGGCCCGGTCAACGCGCTCGACCACGCGCTGCGGCAGGCGCTCGCCGAGGTCTACCCGGAGATCGAGAAGCTCGAGCTGATCGACTTCCGGGTCCGGATCCTCGACGCGTCGCACGGCACCGACGCGGTGACCCGCGTTCTCATCGAGACGTCCGACGGCGAGACGTCGTGGAACACCCTCGGCGTGGCGGCCAACATCGTCGAGGCGTCCTGGCGGGCGCTGGTGGACGGGATCACCTTCGGACTTCACCGGCACGAGGTGCCGGTGCGCTGAGGGGTACGCGCGGGGCAACGCGGAGGCAACGCGGAGGCAACGCGGAGGGTATGCGCGGTGCAGGGGGCCGCGCATACCCTTCCGAAAAGCGTTGGCTACTGGAGGTACTCGGCCTCGGCGGTCTCGAGCTTGCGGTGGTAGCGCATACCGCCGGCTCCGCCGAGCACCGCACCCAGCAAGGTGATCGCGAGGAGCAGGAGGAGCGCGACGATGCCGGTGCCCGTCACGTTGCCCTGGTCGACCGGCCACCGCGGGAAGGTGTTCAGCGTGCTCAGCACGTCGAACCGCGCCCCGGCGACGGCCGCGACGATCGCGACGACGACCGCCACGAGGACCGCCCACAGCCACACAGCGAAACCCTGGCGAGGGCCGTCGAAGCGGGACATCCGGGCCGCGACGTAGCCGCCGCCGTAGTAGGACACGAAGGCGATGACCGCCAGTACGATGACGCCGACGATGCCGACGGTCTGCGGGTCCTGGTTCTGGATCTGGGTGGCCGCCTGCTCGGGGGTCGTCGTGCCCGTGGTGACACCGACCACCGCGCCGACGGCGGCGACGAATGCGGTGAGGATGACGGCCAGGCCCATCGCGGCGACCCAACCGAAGAAGGCGGCGCCCCAGTTGATGCCGACGTGCAGGCGTCCGCGGGCGGTGCCGGGGACGACCCGCCGTTCCTCGACGTGGCCGGGGTCCTCGTTCGCCGCGTACCCGCCGGTGGGGGTGGACTCGGTGCGATCGGAGCGCATCGTCCGGGTGTCGTCGTCGCCGGCCCGGCTGCGCTCGTCGTCGTTGCGGGCGCGGTCGTCCTCGGTGACCCGTCGCTCCATTCCGGATCGGTTGTCCGTCTCGTCGGTGCTCACGGCGCGCTCCTTCGGTCGTCGGGCCGGTTTCGGGGTTGGTGCCGACCCTCCATCGTGGCCCCTACCCGCGCCGTGTGGGGTTCATGCGCCCGTCCACCCCGTGCTTCGGAGAGAATGGCGCCATGAGCATGAGCGGGGACTTCGAGCAGCGCGTCGGCAACAGCGAGCGGGATGCGGCGATCGCAGCGCTGAACCAGCACTGGCAGGCCGGCCGCCTTGACCCCGCGGAGCACGAGCGGCGCACCACGGCGGCATACGCCGCGGTGACGAGGGGAGACCTCGACGCGCTGTTCGCCGACCTTCCGGGCGGTGACCCGGTCACCCGGTCGACCGATGCCACGTCCGCCCCGCTGCAGGGCGAGGTCGTGGCCTCGCCGTCCCAGCCCGGTGAGATCGCGCCGCAGAGCGGCACCGGCCTGTTCCCCTCCGGCTCGTGGGTCGCCGAGCACCGCGACGCGCTGATGGGGATCACCCCGTTCGTCGCGCTGGCCCTGTTCTTCGCCACTCGATGGTGGCCGTGGTTCCTGCTCATCCCCGCGGCCGGCATCGTCCTCTACTCCGGAAACGACGGGCGCAAACGGCGGCGCGACGGCGACAGGTGACCGCAGACTCCAATCTGGTCGTCGACGGAATGGCACAGGACGCGGCCGCGCTGAGTGAGCTGGCACTGCGGAGCAAGGGGTACTGGGGCTACGACGCCGCCTTCCTCGAGGCGTGCCGGGCCGAGCTGACGCTCACCGCTGACCAGGCCGCCGCGGCGCGGGTGGTCCGGGCGTCCGACGGTGCCGTGCGCGGCTTCCACCTGTCGGTGCCGGACCCGGCCGGTCACCCGAACCGGGGCGAGCTGCTCATGCTCTTCGTCGACCCGACCGCCATCGGGAGCGGGGTCGGGCGGGCCTTGCTCGAGGACGCACTCGAGCATGCGGCTCGCCTCGGCTGGTCGACGCTGCGGGTCGAGTCAGACCCGGGCGCCGAGGGGTTCTACGTCGCACACGGCGCCCGGCGGGTCGGGTCGGTCCCGAGCGGGTCGGTGCCCGGCCGGGAGCTGCCATTACTGGAGCTGTCGGTGGGCTGAGTACGGTTCGTGCGGTTTGGAGCCGGAATTTCCGTTGGCCGAGCTTCGCTCGGGACAACGGCTCCACTACGGTTCAGAGCACGAATCGGCTAGAGGAGCGATCCGATGAGGGCGGCCGCGCGGGCGGCGCCATCGGTCTCCACCGGCTTGTAGTCGACGACGCGGTCCAGCTCGGTGACGACCGCGTCGGCCAGGGCGTCCGGGTCGCTGGCCACGTCGTACTCGAGACAGGTCCCCGCGCCGTACCCCTCGAGGCGGTGCCGCACGTGGAGGTTCTGCTCGAAGTGCCGCCGCAACGGCACGTAGACGAACGGGCGCCGGTTCGCGGTCAGCTCCATGGTGGTCGAGAGACCACCCTGGACGACGGCGACGTCGCAGACCGCGAGGTGGTCGACGAGGTCGGGCAGGAACCCGCGGACCTCCACGCCGGGCACGGACGGGAGTGACTCGGGGTCGATCCGCGGACCCGTCACGACCACGAACCGCAGGTCGTCGGCCTTGGCGCGCGCCATCGGTACCGCGTCGAGGACCCGGCGCAGCAGCGGCCCCCCGACGCCCGACCCGCCGACGGTGACGACGCATACCCGCTCGTCCGGGTGGTAGCCGAGCGCCGACCGCAACGCCGAGCGGGCCTCCGGCGGCGTCGGCTCGAACCCGGTCACGTACCCCGCGTAGTCGAAGTTCTCCGAGGTCCAGTCGCGGATGAGCGGCAGGCCCGGACCGAACGACGCGTCGACGACGTCCGACTCGTTGCCGACGAAGACCGATCGGTCGCGCACCGCCCGGAACCGGGCCCGCTGCTCGATCATCTCCGCGTTGTAGTCGGCGGTGAGCGCCGCCTCGGCGTCGCCGCCCTCGGGCATCGGCAGCCAGCCGACGAAGTCCGTCATCCAGGCCAGCGGCGCCCGCTTGACCTGCGGGTTCTCGTGGAGGAAGTAGTCGACGTCCCACGCCTCGTCGGCGACCACGAGGTCGTAGGGCTCCTCGTCCAGGACGTCGCGGAACACACCGAAGTTGTTGACGAGGATCGCGTCCATCCGCCGGATCGCCTGGAACGCGTTGAGGTCGTGCTCGCCGCACTCGCTCTCGATGTGGGTGGACTCGTTGACCAGCCAGCGGGAGGCCGGGTGCAGCGTCTCGCCGGCAGCCGCGAGGACCCGTGTGACCGGGTGCTGCGCCAGCCAGTCGACCTGGAGGTCCGGGTGCAGCCGGCGCAGCTCGGCCGCGATCGCCACATCGCGGCGCGCGTGGCCGAGACCGATGGGGGAGGACAGGTAGAGCGCCCGCCGCGGACGGGACGGGGCGCGGACCCGCGACCGCGTGCGCGGCGGGACGATCGGTGGGTGGATCCGGTCGACGAACCGGCGCAGCTCCTCGTTGAACAGGACCGGGTCGCGCGCCATGATCCCGTGCCCGGCGCCCTCGACGAGGAGCAGCTCGCCCCCGGTCAGCTCGGCCAGCCGCTCGCCGTAGGAGTGCGGGCGGATGTGGTCCTCGGTGCCGTGGATGACGAGGACGGGGCACTGGACCCGCTCGCAGAACGGCTCGATCCGCTCGCACACCGCGCCGTCGACGCCGAGCCGGCCGGCGGTCGTGTCGGCCAGCGTCGCCGGGGCGATCTCGTGCGCCCAGCCGACGCAGTCCTCGATCTGCTTGGTGGAGTGGGGTTCGGTGAACAGCTCGGCGAAGAAGAACCGAACGAAGTCGTCGTAGTCGCCCTCGAGCCAGTAGTACTTGTTGTACTTCGCCCAGCCTCGGGTGCTGTCGACGCGGTCGCCCCACCAGTAGGCGTCGCGGTGGGGTGAGGGGATGTCGAACCCGCACGCCGGACCGAGGGCGAGGAGCCCGCTGACCCGGTCCGGGTGGTCCGCCGCCAGGTGGACGCCCCAGGCCGCCGCACAGGAGAGGCCGACGACGACGGCGCGGTCGGTCCCCGTGGCGTCGAGCACCGCGAGCGCGTCCGCCGCATACTCCGCGTTGGTGTACGCGTCTGCTCCCTCGGGGCGACCGGAGTCGCCGCTGCCGCGCCCGTCGAACGTCACGACGCGGTAGTGGCGCGACAGGTACGGGACCTGGGCCTTCCAGAACCGCGCCGGGATGATCGACCAGGTCGGCAGCAGCAGGATCGTGACCGGATGATCCATCGACTGGCCGGAGACGGCGTACGAGAGTCGCACGCCGTCCCGGTCCACGACACCGGCCGACGAGGCGATCCCCTCCGGGAGCGCGAACTGGCTCATCGGTTCAGTCTCCTCGCGTGTGCGGAGTGTCTACTTGCGGATCTCGAAGATGATGTTGAGCGGGGTCTGCTCAGCGATCCGGAACCGGGTGAACCCGGCCGCCGTCACGACGTCGCGGATCTTGGCCGGGCCGGCCTGGGTGCCGAGCGCGAGCCCGACCTCCTGGGACAGCGACGCCGGCGTGCAGAGCAGCGTGGAGAACCCGTAGTAGGCGCGCCCGACCGGCGTGAGGTTGTCCTCGACGTGGTCCCCGGCCGCCGGCTCGACGACCATCCAGGTGCCGTCGTCGGCGAGGGCGTCATAGACGTGCCGCGCAGCGCCGACCGGGTCGCCCATGTCGTGCAAGGCGTCGAACGTGGTGACGAGGTCGAACCCCGAGCCGGAGAAGCCGTCGGCGCCGGCGACCTCGAACTCGGTCCGCTCGGCCACGCCGGCCTCCTGCGCGCGCTCGCGGGCCACATCGATCGAGGCGCCGTGGTAGTCGGAGCCGTGGATCCGCGAGGCGGGGTACGCCTGCGCCATGAGGACGGTGGACGAGCCGTGGCCGCAGCCCATGTCCGCGACGTTGGCGCCCGACTCGAGCTTCGCGACGACGCCGTCCAGCGCGGGCAGCCACGACGAGGTGAGGTTCGCGAGGTAGCCCGGGCGGAAGAACCGCTCGCAGCCGACGTGGACGTCGGTGTTGTGGTCGTGCCAGCCGAGGCCGTCCCCGGTCTCGGCCGCCTCGAAGATTCGGCTCGCGTCGCGGATGGTGCCGTACGCGATCTGGAAGAACCCGGGCAGGTAGGCGGGACTCGTCGCGTCGGTCATCGCCACAGCGACCTCGGGGGAGATCGAGAAGGTCCGGGTCTCGGGGTCGTAGCCGAGGTACCCGCCGGCCGCCTGGGCGGCCAGCCACTCACGGGCGTACGGCTCGGCAGTGCTGGTGAGGTGGGCGAGGCTGTTCGGGGTCAGCGGCCCCTGCTCGGCGAGGGCGCGGTAGTAGCCGAGCTGGTCGCCCATGACGACGAGCGCGCAGTTCAGCGAGGCGCCGACCTCGTCGATGGCCTTGAAGACGAAGCCCATGAGGGCGTCGCCGTCGATGACGGGGGGCGTGGAGACAGCGGTCATGGTGCGGTCCTTCGGGTTCGGCGCCGGCGGAGCGGCCGGCGAGGAGTCGGTACGCCCACCGTCGGGCCCGCGGTTCGGGCGCCGCATCCGGGTGCCTCCCTAGTCGTGCGGTCGCGCCGGCCCCAGGGGGTGTCCCTGGTTCCTAGACTCGGCACGTGCTCGTGGGGCGGGATGCCGAACGGCGGGTCCTCGACGGGCTGGTCGCGGGGGCCCGGCTTGGCCGCAGCGGCGTGCTCCTCCTGGTCGGTGAGCCGGGGATCGGCAAGACGACGCTGCTGGACTACGTCGCCGACCGGGCCGAGGAGATGTACGTCGTGCGGGTCGCCGGCGCCGAGGCCGAGCGCGACCTGCCGTTCGGGGCGCTCGCGCTGGCGATGGGCTCGGCGACGGCGGAGCTGGACGAGCTGCCGCCACCCCAGGCGGCGGCGCTGCGGACCGCCCTCGCCTTGGACACCGGGCCGCCGCCGGACCGGTTCGCGGTCGGGGCCGCCACCCTCGGGGTGATGACGCGGCGCGCGGAGCGCCAGCCCCTGGCGATCCTCCTCGACGACGCGCACCATCTCGACCGGCCCTCCGCGGAGGCCCTGGTGTTCGCGGCCCGCCGGCTGGTCGCCGACCCGATCCTCGTCGTGGCCGCGCTCCGCGACGGCGAGCCGAGCCCGCTGCGCGGTGCCGACCTGCCGGAGCTGGCCATCACCGGCCTGGACGCGGCGAGCACCGCCGACCTGCTGCGGTCCGCCGACGCCGCCCCGGGTTCCCCCGACCGCGCCGCCTGGGTCCATCACGCTACCGGCGGCAACCCGCTCGCCATCGTCGAGCTGGCCCGCCGGTCCGCTGAGCCAGGTTCTGCCACAACGAGGTTGGGGGCACTGACGATCGGACCGGTCCCCGTCCCCGCGGCGCTCGCCGAGGGGTTCGTCCGGCGGGCGGAGGCGGTCGGGCCGGCGGCCATCACAATGCTGGCGCTCGTCGAGGCGGCGGCGGGCGACGTGCGCGTGGTCCTCGGCGGGGCCACGGCGCTGGGGCTCGACCCCGGCCTGCTGGCCCAGGTCGAGGCGGCGGCACTGGTGCGGACGTCGGCGGACCGCGTCGCCTTCACGCATCCGCTGGTCGGGTCGTCGGCCTACGCGAGCCTCACGTCCGACGGGCGCCGCGGGGTGCACGCCGCAGTCCTCTCCGCTCTGCCGGCCCAGGACACCGCCCGGCGCGCCTGGCATGGTGCGGCGGCGGCGCTGGGGCCGGACGCCGACGCGGCGGCGGCGCTGGAGGAGGTGGCGGGCGACGCTCGGCGTCGCGGCGCCCACGCCATCGCCGCCTCGGCGCTGGAACGGGCCGCCCAGCTGACCGAGGACGAGGTCGGGCGCGCGGACCGAGGGGTGGCCGCGGCCGCGGCTGCGTTCGACGCCGGCGACACCGCCTGGGCGCTGCGGCTGCTCGATGCCGCGACCGCGGGCGTCGTCCCGCCCGCGACGAGGAGCCGGGCGGGAGCGCTCCGGGGCGCCATCACGTCGCGCAGTGGGGCCCTGGACGAGGCCTGGGCCATCCTCGTGACGGCCGCGCGCGAGGTCGCCGACACCGATCCCGACCGGGCGCTCCATCTCGTCGCTGAGGCCGTCGACGTGGCCTTCTACCTGGCCGACGGCGACGTGGCCCGGGAGTCACAACGGCTCGCCGAGTCGCTCATCGACCGCGACGTGGGCGACAGCGCTGCCGGTATCGGCCGGCTGGCCATCGGGATGGCCCAGATCCTCGACGGCCAGGACGGTTCGGTCCCGCTGCGCGACGGTTTCGTCCTCCTGGGCGGCGAGGATGCGCGTCCGACGGAGGAGGTCGACGCGACCTGGCTGATGGTCAGCGCGATGTACCTCCGCGAGGAGGGCTCCACCCGCCGGCTGCTCCGCGCCGTCGAGGCGGCCCGCGCGGACACCTCGGTCGGAGCCCTGCCGCACCTGCTCTTCCACCTGGCCCGCGACGAGGCCACCACCGACCGGTGGGGGGCCGCCGAGACCGACTACACCGAGGCCGCGGCCCTGGCCGAGGAGCTCGGTCAGACCACAGAAGAGGCGATGTCGCTGGCCGGCCTGGCCTGCCTGGAGGCCCGCCGTGGCGACGAGGACGCAGCCCGTCAGCACGCGGGCCGCGCCATGGCGCTCGCCGAACCCCGGCGAGTGGTGATCGCCCGGCTCTGGGCCGGGTTCGCCCTGGGGGACCTCGCGCTCGGGTTCGGCCGGATGGACGACGCGCTCGGGGAGTACGCGTCCCTCCTCGCGCTGCTGGACGAGGCGCGGATCCGTGACGTCGACCTCTCACCGGCCCCGGAGCTGGCCGAGGTCCTGCTGCGCACCGGTGATGTCGAGCGGGCCACGCGGGTGGCCGACGCGCACCGCCGGCAGGCCGAGCGCAAGGGTCGTCCGTGGGCGCTGGCGCGGGCCTGGCGGACCACCGGTCTGCTGTCCGGCGACGACGACCTCGACACGAGCTTCGGGACCGCTCTGCGCCTGCATGCGCGGACCCCGGACCTCTACGAGCTGGCCCGCACCAACCTCGCGTACGGGTCGCGGCTGCGGCGGGCCCGACGGCGGGTCGACGCGCGGGCCCCGCTGGAGCAGGCGTACGAGGCGTTCGAGCGGCTCGGAGCGCGGCCGTGGGCCGCCGCCGCCGCGGACGAGCTGGCGGCGACCGGCGTCACCGTCGCCCCGCACGGTGCGACCGGGCTGGACCTGCTGACGCCGCGGGAGCGCCAGATCGTCCAGCTGCTCGTCGACGGCCGGACCACGCGCGAGACCGCGGGTGCGCTGTTCCTCAGCCCGAAGACGGTGGAGTACCACCTGCGTCACGTCTACACGAAGCTCGGCATCACCAACCGGCGCGAGCTGGCCGACCTCGTGACGTCAGGCGGCTGACACGGCCCGCGCGGCCTCGGTCGCCTCGAGGAGACGCCGACGCAGGGCCTGGGACCGCACGGTGAACCCGCGTTGCGCGTCGACGTACTCCGCCTTGCCCTCGCGGGTCTCGATCGGGACCGGTGCGTAGCCGAGGGCGCTCAGGTCGTACGGCGACGCCCGCATGTCGAGGACCCGGATGTCGCAGGCCAGGTCGAAGCAGTCCATGACCAGCTCGCTCGGGACCAGGGGTACCAGCTGGTACGCCCACTTGTAGCAGTCCATCCCGGCGTGCAGGCAGCCCGGCTGCTCGAGCGCCACCTGCTGGTCCCGGGTCGGCTGGAGGGAGTTGAGCGGGCGGGCGGTCGGCGTGAAGAACCGGAACGCGTCGACGTGCGAGCAGCTCACCTGGTGCGACTCGACGACGGTGTCGGTACCGGTGGGTCCGAGGCGCAGCGGCCACTGCGGGTGCCGCACGCCGTCCGGGTCGAGCCGGTGGACCATCGCCCACTCGTGGAGCCCGAAGCAGCCGAACTGGGCGGGGCGGTCCAGGGTGGCGGCGAGAAGACGTCGGATGGCGGTGACGCGAGCGCCGCGCTCGATCAGGTAGACGTCGAGGTCCACGGTGACGAGGTCGCCGCTCACCCGGTGGAATCGCCACGCCGCCCGCTCGGTGCCGGCCGCACCCTCGAGCCCCAGGTCGGCGCCCGGATGCCAGCGTCGCAGCGCCGAGACGGAGTTCGCGTAGTAGGTGAAGAGGAAGTCCTCGACAGGATGCTTGGTGCCGTCCACGCGGCGGGCGCGGTGACCGGCGGTGGCGGCGTCGACGCGGTCGGCGTGCGCGCGCTCGCGCGCCCGCCACTGCTCCGCGGTCAGGACCTTCACGGCATCCGAGGGTATGCGCTCGGGACGGGCCGGGTCAGCCGGCGGGATCGGGGTCGACCCGCCGGTGCAACCGGCCACTGTCCCCCCGATCTCGCGAACGCACTGCCGGCGCGATCGTAGGCGGTGTTTGCTCCGGGTGTCCGATGTTTGGGTCCGGTTCTCGTGCCGTGCCCGTGGCCCGGCTGGACGGGATGCCGCCGCGGGGGCGTCCGCATGGCAGGCTGTGCCGGTGAGCCGACGACTCGCTGCCGCCGCGTCGGCGGCGGTCGCTCTGGTGGCGCTCGGGCTGACCGGTTGTTCGGGGGCGCCGCTGCAGCCCGCCGGCCCCGAAGGCATCCTCGCGACCATCACCACGCCGCCGCCCTCGCCGACCGCTCGGCCCCGACCGGCGCCGACCACGACCTCGCCGACGACCGCACCCGCGCCGGAGGGCTGGTACCTCGCGCTCGGCGACTCCCTCGCCGCGGGCATGCAGCCGTCGGGAGACCAGAAGGACCGCGGGTATGCCGGTCCGGTCCTGGAGGGGCTGCGCAAGACCCAGCCCGGCACGCAGCTGAAGAACCTCGGCTGCTCGGGCGAGACGACGACGTCGATGCTGAAGGGCGGGCGGTGCCCCTATCCGGAGTCCAGCCAGGTCGCGGCCGCCGTCGCGTTCCTCAAGGCCAACGCCGCGACGACCCGCCTGGTCACCCTCGACGTGGGCGCGAACAACGTGCTGCCGTGCGCGAAGCCGACCGCGGTCGACCAGGCGTGCGCGACGAGCTCCACCACGACCGTGGCCAAGGAGCTGGCCACCATCCTCGGTCAGATCCGGGCGGCCGCGCCGAAGGTGCAGATCGTGCTGCTCACCTACTACAACCCGATCCTCGCCGCGTGGCGTGAGGGCGCGCAGGGCAAGCTCGTCGCCGCGCAGTCGCAGCCGCTGCTCGCCGGGCTGAACGCCGAGATCACCAAGGGGGCCAAGGTCGTCAACGCGAAGGTCGCCGATGTCGCCGGAGCCTTCGCCACGACCGACACCGGCGGATCCCCACAGCCCAACAACGTCAAGCGCATCTGCGACTGGACCTGGATGTGCTCGCAGACCGACATCCACGCCAACGACGCCGGGTACGCCGCGATGGCCAAGGCGGTCCTCGCGGCCCGGTGACCCACCGCCCATAGGGTGTGACGGTGCGAGTCGCGAGGTACACGACCGGTGAGGACCCCGCATACGGGATCGTCGAGGGTCCGCCGGGCAGCGAGGTCGTCCACGCGCTGCAGGGCGACCCTCTCTACATCGGGGTGGTCCCCGGTGAGGGTGAGATCCCGCTCGATGAGGTCCGGCTGCTGGCGCCGGTCATCCCACGCAGCAAGGTGATCGGGATCGGGCGCAACTACGCCGACCACGCCCGGGAGATGGGCAACGAGGTGCCCGCGGAGCCGCTGATGTTCCTCGTCCCCAACACCGCGGTCGTCGGTCCCGGCGACCCGGTCGTCCTGCCGCGGCAGAGCGACGAGGTCCACTACGAGGGCGAGCTGGCCCTCGTCATCGGCAAGATCGCCAAGGACGTCCGCGTCGAGGACGCCCTGGACTGCATCTGGGGCTACACCGTGGCCAACGACGTCACCGCGCGAGACCTGCAGCGCTCGGACGGCCAGTGGGCGCGGGCCAAGGGGTTCGACACGTTCTGTCCGCTCGGGCCGTGGGTCGAGACCGATCTCGACGTCAGCGACCTGCGGCTGGTCACCCGGCTCGACGGCGAGGTGGTCCAGGACGGGACGACGGCGGACATGGTGCACCAGGTCGCCTTCCTGGTCGCGCACGCGTCGGCGGCGTTCACCCTGCTGCCCGGCGACGTGATCCTCACCGGGACGCCGAGCGGCGTCGGACCGGTTCGGGCCGGCCAGCGGGTCAGCGTGGAGATCGAGGGGATCGGCACGCTCGACAACCCGTTCGTGCGCCGCTGACGCCGGGAGTCAGGACGCGAGGGCCAGCTCGAGCCGCGCGTATGCGGCGTGCACTGTCCGCAGGTCGGCGGGGTTGGCGGTGAGCCGTTCGGCGTCGATCAGCACGAGGGCCGCCTCGGATCGCAGCGCGTCGCTGCGCGCCGACGTGGCGCGAGCGGTGTTCGCGCACATCCTCATCAGCTCCAGCAGCGCGACCGTCACGGTGGGGTCAGCGGCGCCGTAGCGTCGGATCGGTCCGACCGCGGCCGCCAGGTAGTCGGCGAACCGGCGGCCCGGGACGACCAGGGTCCCGTCCCGGCGGTGGGTCACCTGAGAGCCGAGCGACCGCGCGGCGAGGGCGACGAGGATGTCCGAGAGATGGTGTACCGACTGGACGGCGGTGTACGGGTCGTTGACCGCGGGGGACAGCGCCTTGCAGGCCGTGTCGACCAGCTGCCGGATGCCGAACCCGAGGTCCTGCTGAAGGGTTCGCTCGAAGCCGAGGTCGACGGCGGTCGCCACGACGCCGGCGACGTCCTGGCCGGGGGGCAGCGGGCGCGCCGGGTCGGCCGCCCAGAGATGGGCCACCGGCGTCCCCGCCACGACGTAGTCGCCCAGCCGCGGCACGAGCGCGACGGTGACGCCTTGCTCCTCGACGTACCGCAGGAGATGGCCGGGAGTCAGGGTCTGCAGGTAGCCCGACCTGAGCGCCGGGATCGGCACGGCATGGTCCGGCCGGACCGGAGCCGCCTCTTCGGTGCCCTCGCGGGCGCCGGCGATCGCCCGCAGCGTCCCGTGCGTCGAGACCGCGAGGATCGTGTCGATCTGGAGCGAGTGGGCCAGATGGTCGGCGAAGGCAATGACCGCCGCGACGCTGACGAAGAGCAGCAGCATGGCGCCACTCACCGCCAGCCGGGGGAACCGGTCGACCCGACCGCCCGCGCCGAGCCCGACGGTGTAGAGCCCGGCCGCCGCATACGTGAAGGTGCCGACGAACACCGCGAGGACCCACTGGGTCACGCCGTCGCGCAGGAAGTTGCGGACCAGCCGCGGCGAGAACTGCGTCGAGGAGAGCTGCAGCGCGACCACCGCCAGGCCGAACACCGTGGCGATGACGCCGATCATGGCGGTCGAGACCACGGTCAGCAGGGTGCGCGCGTCGTCGGGCGTCCCCTCGAAGACGACCCAGCCGAACGGCCCCGTGTCTCCGACGTCGACCGACGACAGGATCCAGCCGATGACCAGCGCCACCAGCCCGGACACCGTCGGCAGCACCCAGAGCGCGCCTCGGCTGTACTCGAGGAATTCGCCCCACCGGCGCCACACGGTGCGCCGAAACCCCGGGTCGGGCCCGGCCGCGGCCGGGACGGCGCCCTGAGGACCCGGACTCACCAGGTCAGCTCCGCAGCACCGACGCGTAGTCGCGCAGCCGCGCGCCCGGGAGGAACGCCTGGGTGAGCGCGACCCCCACGCGCGGGAGCGCCGCCTCGTCGGGGAAGACCATGTACATCGGCTCGTAACGGGGCTTGAACTTGGTCTTGAACTGGTGCAGTGAGCGGAAGCCGTAGACCGGCTCGAGCATCTCGCCCAGCTGGTTGAGCAGGCCGTCGACGGCGCCGAGACTCTCGTCGTCCTCGGACCGGGCCAGTGGCGCGCCGGAGAGGGACACCGTGTGGGCGCCCTGCTCCTTGAAGGCGAGGCAGGCCGAGGCGATCATGAACTCCATCACCGGCCGGAAGCCGTCGGGCAGCCGGCGCATGACGTCGAGGGTCCAGCCGTGGACGACCCCGTCCGAGCCGTAGACCGGCAGCCACGAGGTGATGCCCTGGAGGATGCCGTGCTCGTCGATGGCCAGCCCGACCCGGACCTCGGGGTCGAGCGCCTCGTCGATTCCGCCGAGGGTGAAGCCCATCTCGGGCAGCCCCTTGTCCGAGACCCACTGCTCGGAGATGCCGCGTGCCTGCTGGACCATCTGGAAGGACTCGTCGACCAGCCGGACGAGGCGGAACTGGATGTTGGACTTGGCCGCCCGGTTCAGCGCCGTGCGCACGTCCTGCCAGGCCTTGCCCTTGAACTGCAGGTCCGGCAGGTCGATCACGGTGTCCTCGGCCACCTGGACGTGGCGCCAGCCGAGGGCGGTGGTCTGGGGCAGCACGACCCCTGTCGAGGAGAACATGCACGGAACCCAGCCGTGCGTCTCACAGGTCCGCGCGAACTCGCCGACGGACCCGGCCACGGACTCCGGAGCGCCGATCGGGTCCCCGAGCGCGATCGCGGTGCCGCTCTTGACCTGGTAGGCGATCGCGGCCTTCCCGTCGGCGGTGATGAAGTGCGCGTTGTCGGGCCAGGTGGCCATCCAGGAGAGGTTGCCGCCGCCGTAGGTGTGCAGCAGCTCGAGCGCCCGGTCGCGGTTGAGGGTGGCCGCCGGCTTGCGGGTCCGCACGAGCAGGACGAGCAGCACGCTGAAGAACACGATGATCGGGATGAGCGAGAGGGACACGAGGAAGACGGTCCCGGGGCGAGAGGTGGCCTGGAACGTCCCGCTGGTGGCGAAGAAGAGCCGGGCGACCAGCTCCCGTGCCTGCATGACGAGGTCCGGCGGCGGGTTGAAGTCCTCGATGACGAGGAAGCCGAGGACGACGTAGAGGATGAACCCGACCCCGAGCATGGCGAGGTCGCGCATCATCCGCGTCGACGACGGCGGGATGATCTTCGCGGTGTAGGCCCATCGGGTCCGGACCAGGAGGATGAGCAGCGGCAGGAAGACCACGGCCGCGGCGACTCCCCGCGGGATCGGACGCAGCGCGGTCGCGGTCAGCACTCCCGTGATGGACAGCGCCGTGGCAGCGCTCCAGGCCAGACGGCTGCCCCGGTGGAGCCCGGCGGCGACGAGCAGCTCGGCCACGACGAAGAGGACGATCAGCGGCCTTCCGACGACCGTCTCCTCCGGGCCGAGCGGGCCGTCCTCGGGGAACACCATCGCGAGGATCTGCGCGAAGGCGATGAGCACCAGCAGCGCGGTCGCGATGACGCGGGCCTCGTGTCGGGACAGGTGACCGTCGCCCTCGAAGAGGCTCCTGGACCGGGACCAGCCGATGGCCAGGCCGAGAGCCGCTGCGACGATGTGCTCGACGTCCCAGACGAGGCCCACCCAGACCAGGCTGATGATGCAGTAGCCGAAGACGGCGACGACGATGCGGGCCCGCCAGGGGGCCCGCAGCGTCATGGCGGCGACGACGAGAGCGCAGATGGCGCCGGAGGAGAACCCGACGTCGAGCGCCCGGCTCGTCTCGACCGCCCACGGCCAGTCGCTCCCGCGCAGGAGCACGAGTACGCCCGCCGTGACGAGGACGCTGGCCAGCTGTCCGGCTACGGTCGAGATCACCGTCCAGCGGGTGCCCAGCCGCCACTCCGCGAAGCCGCACATGAGGGCATACCCGCCGAGTACCGGGATGTACTGCGTCGGCATCCGGGCGAAGAAGGCGCCGGAGATCGGCGTCCACCAGCGCCCCTCCTCGAAGGCGGGCAGACCGTAGGCGACGTGGGGCCACCAGCCGGACTCGCTGATCGGGCGCCAGAACGCCTGGCTGACCAGGCCGAGGACGACCATGACCACGACGATGGACACCGTGTAGGGCACGCGCTTGGCAATGTCGAGCAGTGGCTGCAACGACTGCCAGAAGGACGTCGACTCGGCCTCGTCCCCTCCACGGGTGGTCAGCTGGGACACCCCACCTCCTCGAACGGCGACCCGGCTCTTCGGCATGTTCGGACGACGTCACCACAGTAGCCGAGCCGCCCCCCGTCCCTCGTTAGGCTGACAGAACCATGAGCATGCCCGGCGCGGCTTCCGCGCATACCCCCTCGTCCCGTCCCGTCCGGCTGCGGGTCGCGCCGTCGCCGACCGGCGACCCTCACGTCGGAACCGCCTACATGGCGATGTTCGACCTCGCGTACGCCCGTCAGCAGGATGGGCGGTTCGTGCTGCGGATCGAGGACACCGACCGGGCGAGGTTCTCGCCGACCAGCGAGCGGCAGCTCTACGACACGCTGCACTGGCTGGGCCTCACCTGGGACGAGGGTCCGGACATCGGTGGCCCCGACGCGCCGTACCGCCAGTCCGAGCGGCTCGCCACCTACCGGCCGTATGCGGACCGCCTCCTCGCGGAGGGCAAGGCCTACCACTGCTGGTGCTCTCCCGAGCGGCTCGCGCAGATGCGCGAGGAGCAGCAGCGTGCGAAGCAGCCGACGGGCTACGACCGTCTCTGCCTCGGACTCACGCGGGACGAACGCGCGGGTATGCCCGGGTTCTCGCCCGAGCCCGTGGTCCGGATGCGCGTCCCCGATGACGTCGAGCTCGAGTTCGACGACCTCATCATGGGCCGCACCCGGGCGCCGCACCCGGACGACCAGGTGATCCTCAAGGCCGACGGCTTCCCGACCTACCACCTCGCCGTCGTCGTCGACGACCACGAGATGGGGATCACCCACGTCGTGCGGGGCCAGGAGTGGATCTCGTCGACGCCGAAGCACCTGCTGCTCTACCGCTGGTTCGGGGTGGAGCCGCCGAAGTTCGCGCACATGCCGCTGCTGCGCGACGAGAAGAAGGCCAAGATCTCGAAGCGGAAGAACCCGTGGGCGCGGCTGACGTGGTTCAAGGAGCAGGGCTACCTGCCCGAGGCGCTGGTGAACTTCCTGGCGCTGCAGGGGTATCCGCCGATCGTCGAGGCCGACGGGTCCGAGCGCGAGGTTTTCACGTTCGCGGAGTTCACCGAGCGGTTCCGCTGGGAGGACGTCAACCGGTCCGGGGCGATCTTCAACCTCGACAAGCTCGACTGGCTCAACGGGGTGTACGTCCGGGGCCTCGAGGTGCGCGACTTCACGTCGCGGCTGCTGCCCTACCTCGAGGCCGACGGCGTCCTCTCGGGGTCGCCGTCGCTGGGCGAGCTGGGCCGGCTGATGTCCGTCGCCGAGCTGATCCAGACCCGGATCGGGAAGCTCTCGGAGGCCACCCCGCTGGTCCGGCCGTTCTTCGTCGGCGACGACCAGATCGAGATCGCCGACGACGCGCGGGCCCAGCTGAACGACGACTCCGCCGCGGTGCTCGACGCCGCCGTGCGCGCGCTCGGTGACATCGACGACCATCCGCGCGGGCTGCTCGGCTCGGAGAGCGGCTGGTCCGCCGCGGCGATCGAGGGTGCGCTCCGCGAGGCGGTCGTGGACGGGCTGGGCATCAAGCCGAAGTTCGCGTTCGGCCCCCTGCGGACCGCCGTGTCCGGCCAGCGGGTGTCACCGCCGCTGTTCGAGTCGATGGAGATCCTCGGCAAGACCTCGACGCTGGCCCGGATCCACGCGCTGCGCGCGACCCTCTGATTTGGGGGGCGGCGCGCAGGACCGGTAACATCGCTCCTCGGTCTCGCCCTCGACGGTCACCCGTGACGCGTCGTCGGCGATACCCCCATGGGGTATGGTGTAATTGGCAACACGGCTGATTCTGGTTCAGTTGTTCTAGGTTCGAGTCCTGGTACCCCAGCGAGGCAGGCGAGATCCCTCGACGTCCGGCCGATTCGGCCGCCACGACGCTCTCCGGGTAGGGTCTCGTCCAGCTAGGGCCCCGTTGTGTAGCGGCCTAGCACGCCGCCCTCTCAAGGCGGTAGCGCGGGTTCGAATCCCGTCGGGGCTACCACGTCACGTCGAGAAGGCCCGGACCGTGTGGTCCGGGCCTCCTGCGTCCCTTCCTGGGTCAGCTCCGGTCAGCCCGCCTGGCTCTGCTGGCCCTGGACGCCGTCGCCGGGGCCCGAGGAGTGGGTCTTCGCACCCGGTGGCGGGGTACGGGTGCCGGGACGGGCGTCGCAGGCCCCGACGGTGCCCTGGGCGCTGATGACCTCGAGGCTGCCGCTGTGCTGGTCGCCCGACATGACGATGACCAGGGTTCGGCCGCCGTCGCCCATCGCGCGCGGAACGGTGAAGGTCATGCCCTCCGCGCTGCTCTGCACCGACACGGGCCCGGTGCTCGGCCCGTCGGCCGGCGTGAACCGCGCCTGGTCGCACACATACCCGCTGGGCACGTAGTCGACCTCGGCGTTCACGCCGTTGGCGGCGCAGGTCCGTGCCGCCTGGGTTGCTGCTCATGTCCCCTCTTCGCCGTCGAGGGCGAGGACGTTACGGCGCGGCGCTGTGGGAGAGGTAAGCGAAAGGGACGGCTAGCCTCCGGGTATGCATGACGCGCTCGCGGACGAGCGGCTGGTGACCGTGGTGCTCTGCAGTGACGACGGCACCGTGGTGGGAGAGCTTCCTGCGCCGTTCGTCGTCGCGCCACGGTGGTGGCCCGAGGTCGACTCCGTGGTCGACGCGGTCCAGGAACGGCACGGGCTCGTGGTCACGGTGCTGCGGCTCCTCACGACCGACGCCGCATACGCCGGTGGCGAGGTCGCCTACCTGGCTCAGCTTCGGTCCGGGTCGACGACTCACACCGCACCGCCCCGCGGGCCGGTCGCCGCCGCCCTCGACGGCGACGCCACGCACCGGCTCTGGTGGGCCGAGCCCGGAGGACTCGACCACCTGCCGGCGTGGGTCGACGCGGCGCTGCGAGCGCACGGACGGAGCCGGACCGGAGCGCTCGTCCAGCGCAAGACCTGGAACCTCTCGGTCGTCCTGACCGCGCCGACCGATGCGGGAGAGGTCTGGTTCAAGGCGACGCCGCCGTTCCTTGCCGACGAGGGCGGCGTCATCCGGCGGGTCGCCGGGGTGGATCCGGACCTCGTGCCGGTGGTCCTCGCCCACGACCCCGGGCGACGAGCGATCCTCATGGACAACGTCGCCGGACAGGACCAGTTCGGGCTCACCGACGCGGACGTCGCGGAGGCGATGGTGCGTCGGTGGGTCGCCGTCCAGGCGGCTATGGTCGACGACGTCGAGCACGTCCTGGCGCTCGGCGGCCGGGACCGGCGTGCGGTCGCCCTGCCCACGGATGCGGAGGACGTCATCGGTCGCTCCGAGGTGCGGGCGGCACTCACCGGCGAGGAGCGGTCAGCCCTCGAGTCGATGGTCGCGGACCTGCCGCGCCGCCTCGACGACCTTGCCGCATGCGGGCTTCCCGACACCGTGCTGCACGGCGACATGCACCCCGGCAACTGGCGACGCGAGGGCGACCGGCTCACCCTCCTCGACTGGGGCGATGTCGGCGTCGGCAACCCGATGGTCGACCAGCGAGCGTTCGTCGAGCGCCTCGCCGACCCGGGGCAACGGGAACGGATCTCCGGGCTGTGGGCGGGGCTCTGGGCGGACCTGGTGCCCGGCAGCGATCCCGCGCGAGCCGCATACCTGCTCGGTC
This sequence comes from uncultured Actinomycetota bacterium, assembly GCA_963787725.1. Lineage (GTDB taxonomy): Bacteria > Actinomycetota > Actinomycetes > Actinomycetales > Dermatophilaceae > Lapillicoccus. Next base: position 227,790 of record CAWBEH010000013.1, read on the forward strand.
CGGTGGCCCAGCTCGCGGCGGCCGCGACGTACCAGCGGTTCCTCGACCACATCGAGGTCTCCGAGCGCGTCTACCACGCGCTGGACCCCGCCGACCGGCTGCGCGCCGCCATCGCCGCGGACGCATACTGACGCCCGGAGCGCGGCCGGCGCACGGGACAGGGGGAGGCGAGTATGCGTGTCGGGGACGACGAGCCGGACCTCGGACCGTGGGCGGCTGAGCCCGTCGGGAGCGTGGCCGGCCGGCTCCTCGAGCTGGCGCGGGCCGGCCGAGCCGCCTCCGGTCGCGAGGGCCCGCTCGTGGTCGCGGTCGACGGCCGGAGCGCCGGCGGGAAGTCGACCGCGGCCGGGCGGCTGGCGGAGGCGACCCCCGGAGCCGTCGTCGTGCATACCGACGACATCGCCTGGCACCACGGGTTCTTCGACTGGGACGGGCTGCTGGTCGACGGGGTGCTGGACCCGGCCGCCCGCGGGGAGGCGGTGTCGTTCCGGCCGCCGGCGTGGGTCGAGCGGGGCCGGGAGGGCGCCGTCGAGGTACCCGCGGGCACCACGGCGGTCTTCGTCGAGGGTGTCGGCTCGTCGCGGTCGTCCCTCGCGCCGTGGCTCGACGCCACCGTCTGGGTCCAGTCCGACGAGGCGCAGTCCTACGGACGCGGTATCGAGCGCGACGTCGTCCTCGGCCGCGAGCGCGCCGAGGCGGTCGCGTTCTGGGACGAGTGGATGGCGCACGAGAGGCCGTTCCTCGCGGCGGACCGGCCGTGGGAGCGCGCGGACGTCGTCCTCTGCAGCACGCCGGAACCACCCGTCCCGGAGGGTGTCGTCGTGGTCAGCCGAGCGCACGCAGGCCGGGAAGCACCTGGTCCGCGAACGTCGTGAGGAACCGCGACTGGTCGTGGCCCGGTCCGTGGAAGACCAGGTGGTCGAAGCCCCAGTCGACGTACTGCTTGACCTTTGCGACGACCTCGTCCGGATCCGCCGAGACGATCCAGCGTGATGCGACCTGCTCGTCGGAGAGCTCGTCGCCGAGCTTCTCCATCTCGAGCGGGTCGCTGGTGCCGTGCTTCTGCTCGGCGGTCAGGGCGAGCGCGGCCCAGAACCGGGTATTCGCGACCGCCCGGTCGTGGTCGGGGTCCCAGGAGAGCTTGACCTCGATCATCCGGTCGATGTCGTCACGGGTCCGGCCGGACTTCTCCAGGCCCTCGTCGACGGCGGGCAGCAGCTTGTCGACGTAGAGCTCCTCGCCCTTGCCGGAGGTGCAGATGAACCCGTCACCGGCACGCCCCGCATACCGGGCGACGAGCGGTCCGCCGGCGGCGACGTAGACGGGGATCGGCGTCTCCGGCTTGTCGTAGACGGTGGCGTCCTTGGTCTCGTAGTAGTCGCCCTCGAAGGTGACCCGCTCCTCGCTCCACAGCTGGCGCATCAGGGTGACCGACTCGCGCAGCCGGGCGAACCGCTCCTTGAACTCGGGCCACTCCTTCGCCTCGCCGTGCGCACCGACCGACCCGACGACGACCTCGTTCAGCGCCTCACCGGTGCCGACGCCGAGCATCACGCGGCCGGGGTAGAGCGAGCCGAGCGTCCCGAACGCCTGCGCGACGACGGCCGGGTTGTAGCGGAACGTCGGCGTCATCACCGAGGTGCCCAGCTGGACCCGGCTGGTCCGCTCGCCGACGGCGGCCAGCCAGGACAACGAGAACGGCGCGTGCCCGCCGTGGTGGCGCCACGGCTGGAAGTGGTCGCTGATCATCACCGAGTCGAGGCCGACCTCCTCGGCCAGCACGGAGTAGTCGAGGAGCTCGCGCGGTCCGAACTGCTCCGCGGATGCCTTGTAGCCGATCTTCAGAGCCATGTCGGGAGGGTATGCCCGGGGCTGAGGACCTGCTCCCGGGGGCCTCGGGCCCGCGCGGTAGCGTCCCGGCCATGGGATCGCTGTGGCACCCGTTCTCGGACATGGCCGTCGTCGAGCGGGACGGTGAGCTGGTCATCGACCGCGGTGAGGGGCCCTACGTCTGGGACGCCGACGGGAACCGGTACCTCGACGCGACGGCCGGCCTGTGGTTCGCCAACATCGGCCACGGGCGTACCGAGCTGGCCGACGCGGCCGCGGCGCAGATGCGGAAGGTGGCCGCCTACAGCACGTTCGGCGACTACGTCACGGCGCCGACGGTCGAGCTGGCCGAGCGGCTGGCCGGGATCGCTCCGGTGCCGGGCAGCAAGGTGTTCCTGACGTCCGGCGGATCCGACTCGATCGACACCGCCGCCAAGCTGGCCCGCCGCTACTGGGTGGAGGCCGGGCATCCCGAGAAGACGGTCATCATCGGTCGGCAGAAGGCGTACCACGGGATGCACTACGCGGGCACCGCGATCGGCGGCATCCCGGGCAACGTCGACGGGTACGGCGTGCTGGTGCCCGACACCGCCACCGTCGAGTGGGACTCCGTCGACGATTTGCGCGCGACCATCGAGCGGGTCGGTCCCGAGCGGGTGGCGGCGTTCTTCTGCGAGCCGGTCGTCGGCGCCGGCGGCGTGTACCCGCCGCCCCCGGACTACCTCGCCGGCGTGCGCAAGCTGTGCACCGAGATGGACGTGCTGTTCGTGGCCGACGAGGTGATCACCGGGTTCGGGCGGATCGGCGGGGCGTGGTTCGCGTCGTCCAAGTTCGGGCTCGAGCCGGACCTCGTCACGTGCGCCAAGGGGCTGACGTCGGGGTATGCGCCGATGGGCGCCCTGCTCGTGGCGCCGCGGGTGTGGGAGCCGTTCTTCGGGCCGGAGCCGGGAGTGTGGTGGCGGCACGGGTACACGTACTCCGGACACGCGGCGTCCTCGGCGGTCGCTCTGGCCAACCTCGACGTCATCGAGCGGGAGGGACTGCTGGACGAGGCGTCCCGGCTGGAGACGACGCTCGCGGACCGGCTCGGTCCGCTCGCGGAGATCGAGGGCGTCGTCGAGGTTCGGTGCGGGACGGGCGCCCTGGCCGCGGTCCAGCTCGCCGACCCGCCGACGGCGATGGCCCTGGCCAAGCGGCTGCGCTCGTTCGGGGTGGCCACCCGGGCGGTCGGCGCCGGCGGGATCCAGGTGTCGCCCCCGTTCGTCATGACCGACGACCAGGTCGACGACCTGGCTGACGCGATCAGAGCCGCCCTCGCCGCCTGACCGCCCCCGACCGTCTCGCCTGGAGCCGCGGCGAAGCCGTGGAGAGGCCACCTTCTGTGGTCATTCGGCGGCGTTGGCGACAGAAGTTGGCCTCTCGCCGGGAGGGGCGGCCTGACGTCGGCGTCGCGGCGCTGCGGCTCGCATACCCGGTTGGGTACCCGAATCCGTCGTCTCACCAACCGATCCGGTTACCCGAACGGGTACCCCACAGGGGCAGCAGGTCGTATACCCGGTCATATGCCCGAACCTGTCGTGTCAACAACCGATCCGGCCATACGACCGGGTATACGACCTGGTGGCTGCGCCTGGTCATCGGGGCGCACGTCCTGACGACCCAGATCGATCCGACGAGGGGGCGACTGCGCGCCGCCTTCGCCCCGCCCGACCCCTCCGGTCGAGAGGCCAGCTTCGGCCGCTCTCGACCCCAAGCCCCTCCATAGCGACCGAACTTGGCCTGTCGGCGACTGGGAGGGGGAGGGGCGGCAGGAGGCGGGGTGGGCACGGCGCAGAAACGGGGTCGCATACCCGGTTGGGTACCCGAATCCGTCGTGTCAGCAACCGATCCGGTTACCCGACCGGGTATGCGACATGGTGGCCGCGCTGCGCGTCTGTCCGCCGGATCCGCCATCAGGGCGGCCAGGTCGTGCCGGGACTTCGCCCAGCGCCTCCACAACCCGGACATGTCCGAGAACTTGGGCCAGCTCCACCGCAAGTGGGGCTCCTGGGCCGCACCAACCGTTCCGCCGAGAGGCCAACTTCTGTCGTCATTCGGCGGTTTTGACGACAGAACTTGGCCTTTCGGCGGGAGGGGTGGGGGCGGCGGGGGGCGGGGTGGGCGCCACGCTGAAGCGGCGCTCGCTCTCCTGCTCCTGGGCCAGTCGCCGCATCGCGACCAGCACGGGGTCCGTGACCACGGTCCCGACCGCGACGTGGCGGAGCGCCCCGCTCGGGGTCTGCACCGCGGGATCGGCCATCAGCGCGTCCACGTCGTACCGCGCCACCTCGCTCAACGCCCGTCCGTATCCCACCAGCCGCTCACTGGTCACGGCGAACCCCGCCCGCGCCGCGGTGTCGAGCGCGGCCTGGAGGTGGGCCAGGGCCAGCGGCTCGCAGTCGCCCCAGCCGAGGCGCTGCATCGCGTCGCGCGTCTCCTCGGTGACCTCGACGTTCGGCGGCGGCCCGTTGATCGCCTTCTGCGCCTCACCGAAGAAGTCGTGCCGCGACGGCGGGGGCCGCTCGATCGCCTCGACGATGCGGCGGACTCCGTCGATGCTCACGTCGGCGCCCTCGACGAGGGCGCGGATCAGCCGCAGCCTCTCCACGTGGGCAAGCCCGTATTCCGCCCGCGTCGCCGAGACCCGCTCGCCCACGGGCAGCAGTCCCTCACGCAGGTAGTACTTGACCGTCGCCGGCGGCACGCCGGTCTCCGCACAGAGCTCCGCGAGCCGCATACGAGATCCTCCTTGACATTGGACAGTATCACTATCCATTATTGGACAGTCGAACTATCCAAGGAGTCGAGATGGCCCAGATCCAGAACGGTCGGATGACCCACGAGCACGACGGACCGATCGGGGTGTTCCTCATCGGGATGCGCTTCAACCGGCTACACCGCCCGGACCAGTGGGTACCGGTCTTCGCGGCGATGCCCAAGATGCTGGCCGAGCTCTACCGCAACAAGGCGGCCGCCGCGCGCGGCGAGGCGGAGGACCTCGGGTTCCTCGGCGCCCGCACCCTCATGGGCGGCAAAGGCGTGACGGTGGTTCAGTACTGGCGCAGCGTCGAGGACGTCTACCGGTATGCCTCGGCGCCGGACCACGAGCACCGGCCGGCCTGGACCGCCTTCAACGCCCGCGCCCGCAAGGCCGCCGGCGCCGTCGGTATCTGGCACGAGACCTACGCGGTCCCGGTCGGCGCCCACGAGAGCGTCTACGTCGGCATGCCGGTCATGGGCATTGCCGAGGCGACGTCGTCGGTCCCCGTACCCAGCCGGAAGCGGTACGCCCGGCTCCGCAGCGTGACCGCCGACGCGCCGGTCTCGGCTGCTCAGTAGACGACGACCTTGTCGCCGAGGTTGACCTGTCCGAACAGCGACGCGATCCCCCCGAGGTCCCGGACGTTGACACACCCGTGGGAGGCACCCGAGTACCCGCGGGCCGCGAAGTCCGACGAGTAGTGCACGGCCTGGCCGCCGCTGAAGAACATCGAGTAGGGCATCTTCGAGCCGTAGAGGGTCGAGGTCCAGTCGCGGTTCTTCTGGAAGACGCTGAACACGCCCTCGCGGGTCGGCGTGTACTCGGACCCGAACCGCACCGCCAGCTTCATCTGAGGCTGGCCGTCGATGACCCAGGTCAGGGTGCGGCTGCTCTTGCTGATGCACATGACCCGACCGGTCATGCACCGCGGGTCGAGGCCGGCGGCCGGCACCGGCGCGGCGGTCGGCTTGACGTTGTTGAGCTCGTCGTTGGTGGGCTTGCGGGTCATGGCGGAGAGCTTGTCCATGGTCCGCTGGTCGACCTCGCCGGTGACGGGGATCTGCCGCTTGTCCTGGAACTGCTTGACCGCGTAGGTGGTGCTCGGACCGTAGGCGTCGACGACGTCGCCGCTCCACCAGCCGATCTGCTTCAGCCGCGCCTGCAGGTCGCGGACCTTGGCGCCGGTCGACCCCTGCTTGAGCAGCGCCGGGCCGGCCGTGAGGGTGTTGGTCAGCTCGTCCTTGGTCGGCTGGCGGGTCATGCGGGTGAGCGAGGTCCAGGTGGCGTCGTCGACCGACCCGGTCTCCGGCATACCGCGCTTGCCCTGGAAGCCGCGGACGCCGGCGGTGGTCGGGTCGTCGTAGGTGCCGGTGACCTTGCCGTCGTACCAGTCCAGCTGCTTCAGCCGCGCCTGGAGCTCGCGCACCTGGTCGCCCGTGGAACCGCCGGTCATGACGTATGCGGGGGCCTGGGTCGCCGTCGGCGCCGGGGTGGCCGTCGTGATGGGGGAGGGCGCCTCGGTCGGGGTCGGCGAGAGGCCCGCCGTCGCCGGACTGCTCGTCGTGGCCGCCGTCGTGGTGGGCGTGTCGATCGCCCCCGCGCCGCCGACGGTCGGTCCGCACGCGCTGAGCAGCAGCGCGCCCGCCGCGAGTGCCGTGACCAGGCCTGCGCCTGCCCTCATTCCGTGCCCCCTTGCCGATGACCTGTTGTCTACATAGAACGAGCTGTCGACTGCTTGGGTTTACCGTGCCCGAGACCCGAACATCGCGCGTGAGGGCTCCTCACCGTACGCTGCGGCCCGCGACGCGGGTATGCGGCGACTCGCGCCGTGTACGAATCGTGACCATTGCCGAGGGTCTCGTCCAGGCTCAGGCGTGGTGCGTGTTCTGCGCCCGGCGCAGGACCTCGGTGAGCTTGTTCGCCCCCGCCACGACGGTCGCAGCGTGAAGCCGGCCGGGCTGACGGGAGAGCCGCTCGATCGGCCCGGAGATCGACACGGCCGCGACCACGCGTCCGGACGGTCCACGCACCGGTGCCGAGACGGACGCGACACCGGGCTCGCGCTCGCCGACGCTCTGCGCCCAGCCCCGTCGCCGGACCGCGGAGAGCGCCGTCGCGTTGAACTTGGCCCCCTGCAGGCCCCGGTGGAGACGGTCCGGCTCCTCCCACGCGAGGAGGATCTGCGCCGCGGAACCGGCGAGCATGGTCAGGCTGGAGCCGACGGGGATCGAGTCGCGCAGGCCGACCGGGCGCTCGGCCGCGGCGACACAGATGCGCTGGTCGCCCTGGCGGCGGAACAGCTGGGCGCTCTCGTTGGTGTGGTCGCGCAGTGCGCCGAGCACGGGGCCGGCGGCGGCCAACAGGCGGTCCTCGCCGGCGGCCGAGGCCAGCTCGGCGAGTCGCGGCCCGAGGACGAAGCGGCCCTGCATGTCGCGGGTGACGAGCCGGTGGTGCTCGAGGGCGACGGCCAGGCGGTGCGCCGTCGGACGGGCGAGTCCCGTGGCGCCGACCAGCTGGGCGAGGGTGGCCGGGCCGGCCTCGAGTGCGCTCAAAACGGTGGCAGCCTTGTCGAGGACGCCGACGCCGCTGGAGTTGTCCATGCACTGATACTGCCGTCTCATTGCCTGAGACGCAAGTTCCGGCGCGTCGATTGTGGGCCACGCTGAGGAGGACGGGAACATCGCGGAGGTTTCGACACATGGCGGGGACGCTGGCCGAGAAGGTCTGGGACGCGCACGTGGTGCGCCGGGCCGAGGGTGAACCCGACCTTCTCTACATCGACCTGCACCTGCTGCACGAGGTCACCAGCCCGCAGGCCTTCGACGGTCTCCGCCTGGCTGGACGCACCGTCCGCCGCACCGACCTGACGCTGGCCACCGAGGACCACAACGTCCCCACGACGCCCGGGCCGATCACCGACCCGGTGAGTCGTACGCAGGTCGAGACCCTGCGCCGCAACTGTGCGGAGTTCGACGTCAAGCTGCACCCGATGGGCGACGTCGAGCAGGGCATCGTCCACGTCGTCGGGCCCCAGCTGGGCCTGACCCAGCCTGGCCTCACCATCGTGTGCGGCGACAGCCACACGTCGACCCACGGCGCGTTCGGCGCCCTGGCGTTCGGGATCGGCACCTCCGAGGTCGAGCACGTCCTGGCCACCCAGACGCTTCCGCTCAAGCCGTTCCGCACCATGGCCGTCGTCGTCGACGGTGAGCTGCAGCCGGGGGTCACCGCCAAGGACATCGTGCTGGCCGTCATCGCCAAGATCGGCACCGGCGGCGGGTCCGGCCACGTCATCGAGTACCGCGGCAGCGCCATCGAGGCGCTGTCGATGGAGGCCCGGATGACGGTGTGCAACATGTCGATCGAGGCGGGCGCGCGGGCCGGGATGATCGCGCCCGACGCCACGACGTTCGCCTACCTCAAGGACCGACCGCGCGCCCCGCAGGGCGACGACTGGGACCGCGCCGTCGAGTCGTGGCGCGAGCTGCGCAGCGACGACGACGCCGAGTTCGACACCGTGGTCCACCTGGACGGTTCGGCCCTGACGCCGTTCGTGACGTGGGGTACCAACCCCGGTCAGGGCCTGCCCCTGTCGGAGAGCGTGCCGGACCCGGAGATGTTCGCGGACGAGGGCGACCGGCACGCCGCCGAGCGGGCCCTGACGTACATGGGTCTGGAGCCCGGGACCAAGCTGCGCGACATCCACGTCGACACGGTCTTCCTCGGCTCCTGCACCAACGGTCGCATCGAGGACCTGCGTGCCGCTGCCGACGTCATCAAGGGCCACCGGGTTGCCGACGGCGTCCGGATGCTCGTCGTTCCCGGGTCCGCCCGGGTCCGGCTGCAGGCCGAGGCCGAGGGCCTCGACAGCGTCTTCACCGACGCGGGCGCGGAGTGGCGGCTGGCCGGCTGCTCGATGTGCCTCGGCATGAACCCCGACCAGCTGTCGCCCGGCGAGCGCAGCGCGTCCACGTCGAACCGCAACTTCGAGGGACGCCAGGGCAAGGGTGGTCGCACCCACCTGGTCAGCCCGCTCGTCGCGGCCGCCACGGCGGTACGCGGCACCCTCTCGTCCCCGGCCGACCTGGTGGAGGTCTGACATGGAGCGGTTCACCACACATACCGGCATCGGTGTCCCGCTGCGGCACACCAACGTCGACACCGACACGATCATCCCGGCGGTCTACCTCAAGCGGGTCACGCGCACCGGGTTCGAGGACGGCCTGTTCAGCGCGTGGCGGAACGACCCCGGGTTCGTGCTCAACAACCCCCGGTACGCCAAGGGCTCGGTCCTCGTCGCCGGTCCGGACTTCGGCACGGGGTCGAGCCGCGAGCACGCGGTATGGGCGCTGATGAACTACGGCTTCCGCGCGGTGATCTCGTCGCGGTTCGCGGACATCTTCCACGGCAACAGCGGCAAGCAGGGACTGCTCACCGCGACCGTCGCGCAGGACGACGTCGAGCTGATCTGGAAGTACCTCGAGAACGAGCCGGGCGCCGAGGTGACGGTCGACCTCGTGTCGCGCACGGTCACCGCGGGCGAGATCGTCGCACCCTTCCGGGTCGACGACTACACCCGGTGGCGGCTCCTCGAGGGGCTCGACGACATCGGGCTGACGCTGCGCCACGAGGACGAGATCACGACGTTCGAGAAGACTCGGCCGTCATGGAAACCCACCACCCAGCAGGCCGACACGCCGAACGGGCGTGTCGAGGCCGAAATCGCCTCGGCGTCGTCCTGACCCGCGCCGCCAATCGGCGCACCAGTCCTCGGAATCCGCAACTCGAGACGGGCGGCCGGTCGCAGCGGCCAGCGCGGCATCCGGAGAATCGTTGTGTCGCAACCCTTTTCGCGTCCTGCGTGGGCAGGCACGCCTGACCCGCGGACCGCAGTAGGTGGTCGCCGTGTGTGACTGGTGGGGCGGATGTGACCTGTCGAACCTGGCGTTCAAGCTCCGAATCTGTTGCGAGACAACGGAATGAGGACGTTCGGTGATGGACTCGCGCGCTGACACGGCCTAACGTCTGCACAGAGCCGGAATCGGTCCGGCCGCGTCAACGTCGGGCGGCTGCCCGACCACAGGCTTTCGGAGGGAAAACGTGAACAAGGCAGAGCTCATCAGTGCTCTCGAGTCGAAGCTCGGCAGCAAGAAGGCCGCCAGCGACGCGCTCGAGGCCGTCCTCGACGTCATCATCCGCGAGGTCGCCCGTGGTGGGAAGGTCGGCATCACCGGGTTCGGCACCTTCCAGAAGGTCGCGCGAGGGGCCCGCACCGGCCGCAACCCGCGCACGGGCGAGACGGTGAAGATCAAGAAGACGACGGTCCCGAAGTTCAACGCAGGCACCGCGTTCAAGAAGGTCGTCGCCGACCCGCGTCAGCTCCCGAAGGCGGCCGCTGCGGGCGGGCGGGCCTCGGCCGGCGCGGCCACCAAGGCGGCCTCGGCCGCGGCGGGTGCGACGAAGACCGCGGCGAAGCGGGCGACGTCGGCCACCAAGGCGGCGGCGTCGAAGACCGCCAAGGCGGCACCCGCGAAGTCGACGGCCAAGGCGGCTCCGGCCAAGAAGGCCACGACGACCAGGGCGGCCGCCACGAAGACGGCCAAGGCCACGCCGGCCAAGAAGGCGACCACCACCAGGGCCGCCGCCACCAAGACGGCCAAGGCCACGCCGGCCAAGAAGACGGCCACGAAGACGGCCACGAAGACGGCCACGAAGGCCGCCGCGACGAAGAGCGCCGCGAAGACCACGACCGCCCGGAAGACCGCCAAGGCGACGCCGGCCAAGACGACGACGCGCAAGGCGGCGGCCAAGAGGGTCTGACCCGCATCACCTCTCCGGTGGAGGGATGTCCTGACGCCACGTTGCGTTCGGGCATCCCTCTTCCCGCTCCTGGGCGTCGCGCTCAGCGGATGGGTTGCCCCTCGCCGATGCCGACGATCCACAGCCGGGTCACCGACTCGCCCTCGACCTCCACGCTGACCCGCTGACCCACCCGGAGGTGGCGCAGTCCGCTCCGGAAGAACACCTCGCCGTCGAACCAGCGCTCGACACCGTCGTCCATCAGCACACTGCCGAACCCGGTCTGCTCGTCGAACCCGTGGACGCTGGCCTGCACGCGGCCACCCTAGCCGCCGCGTCCGTTGACCACGGCGGCAGCGTTGACCGGAGCCAGCGGGCCACACAACGGCGACGACACGGTCGGCGCCGATCTGCTTGAGCGGGACAACACCGTGGGCGACAACACTGTGGACGACGACACCGTGGACAGCAGCGGTGAAGGCAACGGCGTTGAGGTTCTTGCCGATGCGGCGTACGGCACTGGTCAGATGATGGCCGCGCTCGAGCGGGCGGGGCACACCCCGGTGATCAAGCCGTGGCCAACCACGCCGACGGTCGAGGGCGGGTTCACCATCGACGACTTCGGCTACGACCAGCACGCCGGCACGTTGACCTGCCCAGCCGGTGTCACCCGCTCGTTGAGCGCGAAGAGAACCGTAACCTTCGGCGTCGCCTGCCGCGGCTGTCCGCTTCCGTAGTGGTCACCGCATCCAGCGGCGGCCGCTCGGTGAAGGTCCATGAGCACGAGGCGCTCCTGCGCGCTCATCGGGCCCGCGCGGCCAAGTACCTAGGCCGGCTTGGCGATTCGCAGCACCGCGACGTGCCACTGGGTCTCCATCGCCTCGGGATCCGCCGTCGCGGCCTCGGCGACGCGGGCATACACGCGGTCGGCGATCGCGGTCCGTGCGCCGGGTGCGCGGGCGAGGCTCGCGAACAGGCTGGGCTCGGTGAACGCGCGCAGGAAGCCCGACACCGCCGCGCCGAACTTGTGGGCGTCGTGGTCCTCCCGGTATGCCGCGAGGTACGCGTCCGGCGCGAAGTCCAGATCCGACTCCAGCAGTTTCAGGCCGAAGGCGCTGCCGCCGTCGGGCCCGTCGAACGGCGCGGCGAACTCGGCGAGGGTCCGGTTCCACGTCGGGATCGACATGTGGTCGTACTCCTCCGGCGTCAGCGCCCCCGCGGAGACCTCCTCACGGATCGCCGCGTCGAGGGCGTTCATCAACGGCTCGGCGCCGCTGAGACCGTCGTCCCGGTTGCCGCCGCCGACGACGAGCATCTCGGCCCCGCGGCGCATCTCGGCGGCACGCGACTCGAGGAAGACCCGCCAGTCGGCGGCCGACTGCTCGCGGAAGGCGTCGCGGACCTCGCCGGTGGCGAAGGGGCTGTAGACGTGGCCGTGGATCGGCATCGGGACCCGTGAGATCCAGTGCACGGCAATCGCCGACCACGCCAGCGTCAGCGACTCCGGCGGGAAGATCCGGCCGTAGAACGAGCGGCCGGCCGCGAGGGCGTAGACGCCGTCGAGGGTGAGGTAGGTGTGCGGGTCGTGCTCGATCGTCTCGAACAGCGACGAGAAGTCGTTCGCGGGGATGTCGGTGTGCACCACCGTGATCGGGGCGGAGACGCCGGCATCTCGAAGCGTCTCGATGGCCACCGTCATGGGCTGCAGCTCGTTGCGACCGCCGGCCGCGCCGAGGTCGGCGATGACGACCGACGTGGTGTCGTCCACGGTCGTCGCGGCGGCCTGGGCCGAACGGATCAGCCCCGGCAGGCCGAACCCGCCCGCCGAGTGCTGGGCGAGGGAGTGCCGTCCGTAGACGCCGTGGCCCATCATCTTGCCGGTCAGGTCGGGTGCCGTGGGCATGGAACCTGATTGTGGCCGAGGTCGCGCGGAATGTCCGCGATCCGTCAGAGGCCGATGAGATGGGCCAGCAGGGCCGCGGTGCTCGGACCGACGCCGAGCCGCAGCGCCTCCCCGAGCGAGGCCGCGTCGTCGACGTCGCGACGGAGCCGGTCGAGGGCGAGGTCGAGACGGACGAGACCGTCCGCCTCGTGTCGGCCGGCCGAACCGGACCCGAACCGTGGCCGCAGTGACGTCGGTTCACGTGCGCCGAGCAGGACGGTGCCGGTGCCTTCGGCGTCGGGGACGAACCATCCCGCGTACCCGTCCGCCGTCGCCAGCGCCGTCCGGAGGTCGGCGGCCCGCAGCGCGGGAACGTCACCGAGGAGCACGGCGGCCGGGTGGCCGGACGGAACCGCGGCGAGGCCGGCCCGCACCGCCGCGTTGAGGCCCTCGCCGGGGTCGGGCAGCGTACGCGTCGGGAGCCCCTCCACCGACGCGACCACGTCGTGGTCGCTCGTCACGACGATGACGTGGCGCTCGCCGACGGCCCCGACCGCGGCCGTGACGGTGTCGAGCGCCAGCGCCCGGGCCAGGACAAGGCGGTCGACGCCGTCCGGGGCGAGCAGCCGGCTCTTGGCATCGGGGCCGCCCTTGACCGGAACGACCACGTGCCACGCCCCCGCTGGTGTCGGGGCGTGGTCTCGGGACGTGCGGTCGTTGATCCAGTCGCTCATCGCCGCCGAGTTTCGCAGCCGTGCGCGAGGTCGCTCGACACGGGGGAGGATGGACGGCAAGGATGACGGGACCCGCACCCGGACGCGGCCCGGGCGTCACGACGAAAGGCTCCCGTGGAACCAGCGCGACCCCACGGCCGGCGAAACCCGGCGTACCGCACCGCCGCAGCCATGGTGCTCCCCTTCGTGACCGCGGTGACCAAGCACGCGTGGAGCGGCTGGGAGAACCTGCCCAAGGAGGGCGGGTTCGTCGCGGCGCCGAACCACATCTCCTACTTCGACCCGTTCTCGATCTCGCACTTCCTGTACTCGGCGGGCTGCGAGCCGTACTTCCTCGGCAAGGAGGAGGTCTTCCGGGTCCCGGTGTTCGGGCGGCTGCTCGTCGCCTCCGGCCAGGTGCCGGTGTACCGGAAGACCGGCCGCGCCGTGGACGCATACCGGGCCGCCGTGGAGGGCGTCGAGAACGGCAAGTGCATCGTCGTCTTCCCCGAGGGCACGCTGACCCGCGACCCGGACCTCTGGCCGATGGTCGGCAAGACCGGCGCCGCCCGCATCGCCCTGCAGACCCGCAAGCCGGTCATCCCCATCGGCCAGTGGGGGTCACAGGAGGTGATCCCCACGTACGGCCGGGGGATGCACCTCTTCCCCCGGCGCACCATGCGGGTGACCGCCGGCCCAGCGGTCGACCTCGACGATCTCTACGACCGCCCGCTCGACACGCCCACCCTCAAGATCGCCACGGAGCGGATCATGGTGCAGATCACCGACCTGTTGGAGGGCATCCGGGGCGGCACCGCGCCGGCGATCCGCCACGACCCCAGGCGGTCCGGAGAGCCGGACACCGGGAACTTCAAGAAGGGCAGACGATGAGTACGCGAGCCGCCGTCCTCGGTACCGGGAGCTGGGGCACCGCCTTCGCGGCGACGATGGCCGACTCGGGGTCGAGCGTCGTCATGTGGGGCCGTCGGCAGGAGGTCGTCGACCAGGTCAACGCCGGCAGCAACACGGTGTACCTGCCGGGAGTCGAGCTGCCCGAAGGAATGCGCGCCACCGTCGACGCCGCCGAGGCCCTGGACGGCGCCGAGGTCGTCGTTCTCGCCGTGCCGTCGCAGACCCTCCGCGGCAACCTCGAGCGCTGGGCGCCGTTGCTCCCCGCCGACGCGGCCGTGGTCTCGCTGATGAAGGGCGTCGAGCTCGGGACGACCAAGCGGATGAGCGAGGTGATCGCCGAGGTGGGCCAGGTGGACGCGCACCGGATCGTCGTCGTCTCGGGGCCGAACCTCGCCCGCGAGATCGCCGAGCGCCAGCCGGCCGCCAGCGTGGTCGCCTGCGTCGACGAGGCGACGGCGGAGCGGGTCGCCACGTCGTGCGTCACCCCGTGGTTCCGGCCGTACACGAACGACGACGTCATCGGGATCGAGCTCGGCGGGGCGGTGAAGAACGTCGTGGCCCTGGCCGTCGGCATGGCCGCCGGCATGGGGATGGGCGACAACTCCAAGGCGTCGCTCATCACCCGCGGGCTGGCCGAGACGGCACGCCTCGGGTCCGCGCTGGGCGCCGACCCGGCGACGTTCATGGGGCTGGCCGGGGTCGGCGACCTCATCGCCACGTGCATGTCGCACCTGTCACGCAACCGCACCTTCGGCGAGATGCTCGGCCAGGGGATGAGCGTCGTCGAGGTGCAGGCGCACACCAGCCAGACCGCCGAAGGCGTCAAGTCCTGCGAGTCGATCCACCAGCTCGCGGTCGACCACGGCGTCGACATGCCGATCGTCGGCGCGGTCGTCGGCGTGGTCCGCGGCGAGGTGACGCCGCGTCAGATGGTCAAGGAGCTGATGACGCGGTCGCTGAAGTCCGAGGGCGCCTGAGCCGCCCTAGGCCGTCACGACGGCCAGGGCCTGGGTGAGGTCCCGCCACAGGTCGTCGACGTCCTCGATGCCGACCGACATCCGCAGCAGGCTCTCCGGCACCGTCGGCGACTCCGCCGCATACTTGCGTCGTCGTTCGATGAGCGACTCGACCCCGCCGAGGCTGGTCGCGTCGAGCCAGAGCCGGCACGCCGCCGCGACGGCGTCGGCGGCCGCCGCACCCCCACGAACCTCGATCGCCATCATCGCGCCGAACCCGGGGTACCGGACCCGCTCCACGCCCGGATGGTCCGCGGCGCGGCGCGCGAGCTCGGCGGCGTTGGCGCACTGCCGCTCGAACCGGACGTGCAGCGTGCGGAGCCCGCGGAGGGCCAGCCACGCCTCCATCGGACCGGCGATGCCGCCGTGGACGACGCGGCGGCGCAGCAGGGCGTCGTAGAGGTCCCGGCGCTGGGTGACGGCGATGCCGAGGAGGACGTCGGAGTGGCCGGACAGGTACTTGGTGGCCGAGTGGACGACGACGTCGGCGCCGAGGTCGAGGGGCTGCTGGAGCAGCGGCGTGGCGAAGGTGTTGTCGCAGACGGTGAGAACGCCGCGCTCACGGGCGGCGGCCACCAGCGCCGGGAGGTCGGCGACCTCGAGGGTCGGGTTGGTGGGGGACTCGAGCCAGAGCAGGTCGGTGCCGTCCAGGGCCGCGACCACAGCGGCCGTGTCGGCGACCTCGACGTGTCGCACGGTGTGACCCTCGGTCGCGTAGTCGGCGAGGAGGGCGGTGGTGATGTTGTACGCGTTGCGCGGCGCGACGACCGTGCCGCCGGCGGGGACGAAGGCCATCGCCGCGGCGATGGCGGCCATCCCGGAGCCGAAGACGAGGGCGTCGCCGTGCTCCAGGGCGCCGACCGCCTCCTCCAGCGCGGTCCAGGTGGCGTTGCCGTTGCGGCCGTACCCGGTTCCGGCGAGGGGCGCGGCATACGTGGCGGACAGCTCGATCGGGGGGTTGACGGGCGCTCCCGGTACGCGTGGGGGCCGGCCCGCGGCGACGACCAGGCTCGCGGGGGCAAGGTCGTCGAGATGGCCTGCGGCGCGGTCGGGTTCGTGGGTGCCGGTCACCGGCGCCACGCTACCGGCGGGATAGGGTCTGGCCGGTGAGCGACCAGACCGTGGAGGCTCCGAGGCCCGGGCGGAAGACCCGCGTGGCCATCGTCTTCGGCGGCCGGTCGCCCGAGCACGCGGTGTCGTGCTCGACGGCGGCGAGCGTGCTGGCGGCGATCGACCGCGACAAGTACGACGTCGTACCGGTCGGGATCGCGCGCGACGGCCGGTGGGTCCTCGTGGCCGACGACCCGGAGCCGCTGCGGCTCGCGCCCGGCCACGTGCCGGAGGTGTCCGGTACCAGCAACGTCCTCGTGCCGCTGGGGTCGTCGCAGCGGTCGCTGACGGTGCTCGACCCGGGCCAGCCGCCACGCGAGCTCGGCGAGGTGGATGTCGTGTTCCCGTTGCTGCACGGGCCGTTCGGCGAGGACGGGACGATCCAGGGGCTGCTGGAGCTCGCCGACGTGCGGTACGTCGGGTCCGGGGTCACGTCGTCGGCGGTGATGATGGACAAGGCGTTCATGAAGCTGGTCTTCGCCTCGGCGGGGCTGCCGATCGCGGACCACGTCGTGGTGACGGACCGGCAATGGCGGCGGGAGCGGCCGGCGGTCGAGGAGGCCGTCGCAGCCCTCGGGTGGCCGGTGTTCGTCAAGCCGGCGCGGTCCGGGTCGAGCATCGGGATCTCCCGGGTGGGTTCGCCCGTCGAGCTGGCGGCCGCGGTCGAGGCCGCACGGGTTCACGACCCCAAGGTCGTGGTCGAGGCCGCCGTCACAGGTCGCGAGATCGAGTGTGCGGTGCTCGCCGGGCGCGACGGTGACCCGCCCCGGCCGAGCCGGCTCGGAGAGGCGGTGGTCGTCGCCCAGAGCCACGCCTTCTACGACTTCGAGGCCAAGTACCTCGCGGACGACGTGGCCCTGGTCTGCCCGGCGGACGTGCCGGACGAGGTGGCGGCGGAGATGATCGACCTCGCGGTGCGGGCGTTCGAGGTGGCGGGCTGCGAGGGCCTGGCCCGCGTCGACTTCTTCTACGCCGACGACGGCCGGGTGATCCTCAACGAGATCAACACGATGCCGGGGTTCACGCCGTCGTCGATGTACCCCTACGCGTGGCAGCACAGCGGGCTCAGCTACCCCGAGCTGATCGACGAGCTCCTGCAGCTCGCCCTGGACCGCCCGCTCGGCCTCCGCTGACTAGCGGCGTAGCCGTCGAGAGGCCAACAATGGCCGCTTTGGAGGCCTCCGGAGCGGCCAAAGTTGGCCTCTCGACCAGCAGATGAGCGGAGGTCAGCTGCACTTCCGGCCGGTCGTCGGCAGGGCCAGTGCCGCCGGAGCGAAGGCCGGGAGCAGCGAGCCCTCGGGGGCGTACGCCTTGGGGACCAGCACCTCGATGGCCGGGTCGCGGCCGTACGTGACGAACCGGGTCCCGTCGCTCAACGGTGTGGCGACCCAGTCGACGTCGTTCACGGTGAGGCAGTCGTCCGTCGTCGGCCCGGGCGTCGGCACGCCGCACCGCGCGACGATCGCCGGGTCACCCCAGGCGCGTACCGCCGGGGCGGAGGGGTCGGTCGCGACAGCCTCCCGGCCCGAGACCGACGCCGGCCACGCGGCGGCGGCCGTCACGCATACCGGCTCGGTTCCCCGGGTGGGCACGGAGACCGGGACGCCGCGGGAGCACCCGGCGAGGAGACCCGCGGCGACGACGAGGAGGAGGGCGAGCCTCAGACGTGGACCACCGTGCAGGTCGAGGGTGCGGGTGATGCCCGGCACGTCCTGGATCTTGGCGATGACGAGCTTGCCCAGCTCGTCCACGGTGTTGGCCTCGACGCGGGCGATGACGTCGTAGGGGCCGGTGACGTCCTCCGCGAGGGCGACGCCGGAGATGCCGGCGATCGACTCGGCGACGGTCGCGGCCTTGCCGACCTCGGTCTGGATCAGGATGTATGCCTGGACCACCTAGACACACCTTCTTCCGCTGCTCGATGGGGGCGCGGCGGTGCGCCCAGGGAGGACGCTACCGTGCGCCGTGTGGCCGAGGAACGCAGGACCGTGGGCGAGGTCGGCGAGGACGAGCTCCTCGCCATGGTGTTCCCGATCCTCGCCGCCGCGGGCGAATCCACCGACGTCACAGTGGGACCCGGGGACGACGCAGCGGTGCTCGCGCTGGCCACCGGCGGGCTCGTCGCGACGACCGACGCGGTCGTGCGCGGACGGGACTGGCGCGACGAGTGGTCGACCGGGGAGGACGTCGGCGCCAAGGTCGCCGCCCAGAACCTTGCCGACGTGGCCGCCATGGGCGCTCGGCCGGTGGGGCTGCTGGTGACGCTGGTGATGTCGACGTCGACCGAGGTCGGCTGGGTTCTCGACCTCGCGCGCGGACTCGCGACGGCGACCTGCCCGGTGATCGGCGGCGACCTGTCTTCCGCTCCGGAGGGGGTCCTCGTCGTGTCCGTGACCGCGTTGGGCTCGCTGGACGGCCGCTCTCCGGTGCTGCGGTCCGGCGCCCGCGCCGGTGATGTCGTCACCGTGGCCGGGTCTCTCGGGCTGTCCGGAGCCGGGCTGCACCTGCTCGACGCCGGCCGGCCCGACGCGGACCCCGAGGCGGTGGCCGTGCACCGGCGACCCCGGCCCCCGCTGGCGCTGGGACCGGTGGCCGCCGACGCGGGCGCGACCGCGATGGTCGACCTCTCGGACGGCCTCCTGCGCGACGCCTCCCGGGTGGCCTCGGCCAGTGGGGTACGCGTGGACCTGTCCGCCGCGGCGCTGGAGAGGGACGTCGCGCGGCTCGCGCCGGCGTTGGGCGCCGAGCTGGCTCAGGAGTGCGTGCTCGGCGGCGGCGAGGAGCACTCGCTTCTGGCGACGTTCCCCGCCGGGTCGACGGTGCCGGAGGGGTTCCGGGTCGTCGGCGCGGTCCGGGCGGGCCGCGGGGTGGCTTTGGACGGCGTACCGCAACAGCCCCGGGGCTGGGACCACTTCGGGGGCTGAGCAGCGAGAAGGCCGGTCACCCGTGACGGGTGCCGGCCTTTCTCAGCGGTATGCGGGTGGTCAGGCGTTGCGCGCGACCTTGCCCGCCTTGAGGCACGAGGTGCAGACGTTGAGCCGCTTCGGGGTCACGCCGTCGACCAGCGTACGAACGCGCTGGATGTTGGGGTTCCAGCGGCGCTTCGTGCGGCGGTGCGAGTGCGAGATGTTGTGACCGAAGGACGGCCCCTTGCCGCAGACGTCGCAGTTGGCAGCCACGGTGGATCTCCTGGAAGCTCGGATGAGGAAGTGAAGGGCGCCCGCGACACTCATGGCCGCTGGGCAACCTGCCAAGAGTAGCCGAGCCTCGGTCCGGCGACCAAAACGGGCCGGAGCCGTCGCTCGCTCCTGGGAGTATCCGAGGTCCCGCGCGGTGGCCGACGAGTAACCTGCCGTCCACGGGTCGTGCGGTCCAGCCCGAGAGGGCCGGTGGCGAGGAGACGGGGACTGCGGTGACGGGCAGTGACGTGCGGGGCGACGTCCTCCAACGCCTCGACACCGCCGCGGCGCGCCGCTGGGCGGTGGTGACGCGAGCGGCGTTCGCGGCCCGGCGCGCGGAGATCGACGCCCTCAACGTCTTCCCGGTCCCCGACGGCGACACCGGGACCAACCTCTACCTCACCTTCGACGCCGGCCTCGACGCCGCCCGCGTGGAGTACGAGGACCGCGCCCGGCGGGGCCAGCCACCCGACGACGAGGACCTCGCCACCGAGGCCGACGTCTTCGCGCGCGCCCTGCTCCTCACGGCGCGCGGCAACTCCGGGGTCATCCTCAGCCAGATCTTCCGCGGCTTCGCCGACGAGGCCGCGGCGACCGGCGTCTCGGGCATCGGCGCCCAGGGCCTGGCCGCCGCGATGACCCGTGCCGACGAGCTGGCCTGGTCCAGCGTCGCCCACCCCGTCGAGGGGACCATCCTCAGCGTCTCGCAGGCGGCATCCCGCGCCGCGACGGAGGCGGCGCAGGAGCACGGCGACGACCTGTATGCGGTCTCGACGGCCGCACTCGAGGCCGCCCGAGCCGCCTTGGCCGCGACCCCTTCCCAGCTGCCGAAGCTGGCCCAGGCGGGCGTGGTCGACGCCGGCGGCGCCGGCTACGTCCTGCTCCTGGAGTCGCTCGAGCGGGTGGTGACCGGCGACATCGGCGCCGAGTCGTTCGCCGGGGACGACCCGCTGCGCCGCCGGGCGGGATGGACCCAGCCGGTGATCCCCGTGCGGCAGGGCGGCGACCTCGAGCCGGGCGGACCGGCGTACGAGGTCATGTACCTGCTGTCCGACACGACCGACGAGGCGGTCGCGGTCCTCAAGCAGCGGCTGGACGGCCTCGGTGACTCGCTCCTCGTGGTCGGCACCGACGACCTGCACAACGTCCACGTGCACGTCGACGACGTGGGCGCGGCCATCGAGGCGGGCATCGTCGCCGGGCGGCCGCACCGGATCAAGGTGACCCACTTCCGCGACCAGATGGCGAAGCGTCCGGACGAGGACGCCCAGGCCGTCGTCACCTGTGCGGCGGGGGAGGGACTGGCCGGCACCTTCAAGTCGGCGGGGGCCTGGGTGGTGCCGAGCGGACCGCGGCGCCGGGCCAACGCGGCGCAGTTCCTCGAGGCGGTCCGGTCGACCGGGGCCGGGCAGGTGATCCTGCTGCCCAACGACGGCGACACGCTGCTGGCCGCCAACGCGGCCGCCAAGGTGGCCGCGGAGGAAGGGGTCGACCTGCGCGTCGTCCACGCTCGGACCGCCGTCCAGGGGATCGCGGCGCTCGCGGTCTACGACCCCGACCGGTCGTTCGGCGACAACGTGCTCGAGATGAGCAGCGCCGCGGCGGCGACCCGCAACGGTGCCGTGACGGTCGCGACCAAGGAGGCGCTGACCTCCGGCGGTCCCTGCCGGCCGGGCGACGTCCTCGGCGTCGTCGACGGTGACATCGTCATCGTCGGGGACGACCTCACCCGGGTCGGTGCCGAGGTGGTCGAGCGGCTGCTGTCCAGCGGCGGCGAGCTGCTCACCGTCGTATCCGGTGAGGACGCGACCCCGGCGCTCGGTGAGGACGTCGCCGGGTTGGTCCGCAGCCACCGGCGCGACCTCGAGGTCACCCAGATCTACGGCGGGCAGCCGGTCTACCCCCTGCTGCTCGGAGTGGAATGACGGTGCTCACCGAGGACTCCGCGGTCGTCAAGGTCGCGGGGCCGAAGGCGGCGGCCCTGTTGGAGAAGAACAAGGGCGTCCGCACGGTGGGCGACCTCCTCGAGTACCTGCCGCGGTCCTACGTCGCCACCAACACGCTCACCGACATGTCGACGCTCCGCGAGGGCCAGACGGTGCTCGTCGTGGCGCAGGTGGCCAAGGCGATCACGAAGCCCATGCGCCGCAACCCGCGTCAGAAGATGCTCGTCGCCACGCTCACCGACGGACAGAACCAGATCGACCTCACCTTCTTCAAGGCGTGGGGCCACGAGACGAAGCTGGTCCCCGGCCGGGTCGGGATCTTCGTCGGGGCGGTCTCCCGCTTCAACGGGCGCTGGCAGCTGACGCACCCCGAGTACGAGATCCTCGGCTCGTCCGCGGACGGGTGGGACGTGGGGCCGGACGGGCGCCTCGACACCGGAAGCCGGCTCGACGCATACCGGGAGCACCGCATTCCCGTGTACTCGGAGACGGGGAACGTCAGCTCGCTCCGCATCCGGACGATGGTCGAGCTGGCCTTCGACTCGGTCGAGACCATCCGCGAGCCGCTGCCCGCGGACGTGCGCGAGCGACGAGGGCTGCTCGGGCGGCGAGAGGCTCTCGAGCTGGTGCATCGCCCGCGCATCGAGGACGACACCGAGGTGGGGGTCGACCGGCTGCGGTACGACGAGGCGTTCGTGCTGCAGGCGATCCTCGCCCAGCGGCGCAAGAGCATCGAGGCGATGGAGGCGACGGCCCGTCCGCCTCACCCGGGTGGCCTGCTCGCGGCGTTCGACGCCCGGCTGCCGTTCGAGCTGACCGCGGGGCAGCGGGCCATCGGGGAGACCCTGACGGAGGAGCTCGCCCGCAGCCGTCCGATGCATCGTCTGCTTCAGGGCGAGGTCGGTTCGGGCAAGACCGTCGTGGCGCTGCGGGCGATGCTGGCGGTGATCGACGCCGGCGGCCAGGCGGCTCTGCTCGCCCCCACCGAGGTTCTCGCCATGCAGCACCAGCGGTCGATCTCGGCGATGCTCGGCGACCTGGCCCTGGGCGGCCAGCTCGGTGGCGCCGACCTCGCCACCCGCGTGGTGCTGCTGACCGGTTCGCAGTCGACGGCGGCGCGGCGGTCGGCGCTCAACGACGCGGTGACCGGCGACGCCGGCATCGTGGTCGGGACGCACGCGCTGATCCAGGAGCACGTGGCGTTCCACGACCTGGCGCTGGTGGTCGTCGACGAACAGCACCGGTTCGGGGTGGAGCAGCGGGACGCGCTGCGCGAGAAGGGCCGCACGCCACCGCATCTGCTGGTCATGACGGCCACCCCGATACCCCGGACGGTGGCCATGACGGTGTTCGGTGACATGGAGACCTCCACGCTGCGCGAGCTGCCGGCGGGCCGTTCGCCGATCCAGACCCACGTCGTCGAGACGACGAAGCCCGCGTGGGTCGACCGGACCTGGCAGCGGATCGCCGAGGAGGTCGGCAAGGGGCACCAGGCCTACGTGGTCTGCCCGAAGATCGGCGATCCGGCCGATCCGAGCGCCGCCGACGACCTTGTCGACCTTGTCGACCTCGAGCCGCCGCCTGAGGAATGGGCCTCCGGCGAAGCCGGGGAGGACGACGTCGCGCCGCGCGAGCTGACCGGTGTGTACGACATGGCCGAGCGGCTGCGGGCGGTGCCGGCGCTCGTGGGCCTGCGGATCGAGGTGCTGCACGGGCGCCTCGACCCGGACGTCAAGGACAGGACCATGCGGGCGTTCGCCGCCGGCGAGATCGACGTGCTCGTGTCGACGACGGTGATCGAGGTCGGGGTCGACGTCGCGAACGCGTCGGTCATGGTCGTCATGGACGCGGACCGGTTCGGGATCTCGCAGCTGCACCAGCTGCGGGGCCGGGTCGGCCGGGGAGCGGTGCCCGGACTCTGTCTGCTGATGACCGAGGCCCCCGAGGGGACGCCCGCCCGCGAGCGGCTGGACGCGGTGGCGTCCACGACGGACGGGTTCGAGCTGGCGCAGCGCGATCTCCAGCTGCGCCGCGAGGGAGACGTCCTCGGTGCTCGACAGAGCGGGCGGGCCTCGTCGGTGCGGTTCCTGCGGATGGGGAACCCGCGCGACGCGCAGATCATCGCCGACGCTCGGGAGGACGCGATGGCCGTCGTCGATGTCGACCCGACGCTCGCCGACCACCCGGACCTGGCCGCGCGAGTGGCGGCGCGGCTGGACGAGGAGCAGGCGGCCTACCTGGAGCGGGGCTGACGCCCATGGGTCGCCCGTGACGCGGATCATCAGCGGCGCCGCCGGCGGCCGCCGGCTCCAGACTCCGGCCGGGCCGCGGACCCGGCCCACCTCGGACCGCGTCCGCGAGGCGCTGTTCTCGCGGCTCGAGCACCTCGACGTCCTCGCCGGGGCGCGGGTGCTCGACCTGTATGCCGGCTCCGGCGCCTTGGGCCTCGAGGCGATGAGCCGCGGGGCAGGGTCGGCGGTCCTCGTCGACGCCGACCGGGTGGCGGCCAAGGCGGCCCGCGGCAACGCCGCTGTCGTGGGGCTTCCGGGCGTCGTCGTGCGCGAGGACACCGTCGAGCGCGTCCTCGTGGCCGGGCCGGGTGCCGGTGGGCCCATGGACCTGGTCTTCCTCGACCCGCCGTACGACCTGTCCGAGGACACCCTCGGTGACGCGCTGGCGCTGCTGGTCCGCCACGGCTGGCTGGCCCTGGAGGCGCTGGTCGTCGTCGAACGGTCCGCCCGAAGCCCCGAGCCGCGGTGGTCCGAGGGCCTGGAGCCGGCGGGGGAGCGGCGCTACGGCGAGACGCGGATGTGGTTCGCCGACGCCCCCGGCCCCGACGACGTCGCCTGACCTCTCGCATACCGGACGGCAACGGCAACGCCACCTCAGCCCGCTGCGCCCCCCGCCGAGAGGCCAACTTCGGCTGTTATACGCGCCTGATAACGACCGAAGTTGGCCTCTCGCCCGGAGCCGTTCTCGTCGGCCCGACCCGCCGAGAGGCCAACTTCGGCTGTTATACGCGCCTGATAAGGACCGAAGTTGGCCTCTCGCCGGGACGGACGGCGGGGCGGAGCGCGGCGGCGGGAATGAGGCGCAGCCGTTGGTAGCGTTCGCGTGTGGCCAAGGACGTGCGTCGGGCGGTCTGTCCCGGGTCCTACGACCCCGTCACCAACGGGCACGTCGATGTCGTGACTCGCGCGGCCACGCTCTTCGACGAGGTCGTGGTCGCCGTGCTCTACAACCCGGCCAAGCAGGGGACCTTCGCCGTGGAGGAGCGGGTCGCCCTGATCGAGGAGTCGATGGCCGCGCTGCCCAACCTCCGGGTCGAGGCGTTCGCCGACCGGCTTCTCGTCGACGTCTGCCGCGACCTCGGCGCCTCGGCGATCGTCAAGGGGCTCCGGGGCGGCACCGACTTCGCGTACGAGCTGCCGATGGCCCTGATGAACAAGCACCTCACCGGGATCGAGACCGTGTTCCTGCCGGGCGACCCCCGGTTCGAGCACGTGTCGAGCTCGCTGGTCAAGGAGGTCGTGAAGTACGGCGGCGACGTCGCCGGCCTGGTCCCGGACGCCGTCCTCGCGGCTCTGGGCCGCCAATTTGGGCGCTGACCTGCGGCTCCGGTAATCTGGTGCGTCGGTCTTCGTCCGTACGTGGACGAGGACCGGACCCTCGACCTCTCCGAGAAAACTCATGCCGCGCCTGGATCCCCGAAACCCGATCGTCATCGACACTCGGGAGCTCAATCGGCGGCCAGGCACCATGCAGGAGCTCACCCGGAGAGTGGAGGCCCCCGAGACCATCGGGACCGACGTCATCGCCATCCCTGCGGGAGACCCGCTGGACCTGGAGATCCGTCTGGAGTCGGTGGTGGAGGGGATCCTCGTGAGCGGTTCGGTCCGCGCCACGGCGACCGGGGCTTGCGTGCGGTGCCTGGAACCGGCCACCTACCCGGTGGACGCGTCCTTCCAGGAGCTGTTCGCTTACGCCGATCGCGCGGCGCATCACCACGAGGTGGGCGCCGACGCGAACGGGGCCGATGAGGACGTCGTGCGCGTGCTCGAGGGAGATCTGATCGACCTCGAGCCCGTGATCCGGGACGCAGTGGTGCCATCACTGCCGTTCCAACCGGTGTGCCGGGACGACTGCCCCGGGCTGTGTTCCGAGTGTGGAGCACTGCTCGCGGAGGACCCGGACCACCACCACGACACGATCGACCCGCGGTGGGCCGCCCTGACCGGCGTGTTCACCGAAACCCAGAACCCAGAGAAGAGGACCTGACGTGGCCGTCCCGAAGCGGAAGACCTCGCGTTCCAACACCCGTTCGCGGCGCGCGAACTGGAAGGCGGCTCCGGTCGTCCTGACGACCTGCCCGCAGTGCGGCAACCCGACGAAGCCGCACGTCGCGTGCCCGTCGTGCGGCACGTACCAGGGCCGTCACTACGCCACTGCCGAGCGTTCCGAGCACCAGGGCTGAACGGGTCACCCGAGGTGGCCCGGTGAGCGCAACCACCGCCGGATCGACGGTGCTTCCGCGCCCCGTCGGCATGCTGGTCGACTACCTCGCCGAGGTGGTCGGGGAGCAGGTCGACGAGGCGCTACTGGTGCGTGCCCTCACGCACCGCTCGTACGCGTACGAGCACGGTGGCCTGCCCAACAACGAGCGCCTCGAGTTCCTCGGCGACTCGGTCCTCGGGCTCGTCGTCACCGACACCCTCTACCGGACCCATCCCGACCTGCCCGAGGGCCAGCTGGCCAAGCTGCGCGCCGCGGTCGTGAACATGCGCGCCCTCGCCGACGTGGCGCGCACCATCGGGCTCGGCGAGTACGTGTTCCTCGGACGCGGCGAGGAGGCCACCGGCGGCCGCGACAAGGCCTCGATCCTCGCCGACACGATGGAGGCGCTCATCGGCACCATCCACCTGTCCGGCGGGTTGGCGACGGCCGGCGTCTTCGTCCACCACCTCTTCGACCCGTTGATGACCCAGTCGGCGTCCCTCGGGGCCGGTTTGGACTGGAAGACCAGCCTCCAGGAGCTGGCCGCCTCGGCCGCGCTCGGCACCCCCGAGTACCACGTCGACGAGTCCGGCCCGGACCACGAGAAGCAGTTCGTGGCCAGCGCCGTCGTGGGCGATGAGGTCCTCGGGCACGGTGCGGGCCGCAGCAAGAAGGAGGCCGAGCAGCGGGCAGCCGAGCAGGCCTGGGCGACGCTCGACGGACGCCGTCGGCCCAGCCCGGCGCTCGAGCCCAAGGTCACGTGACGACCCGACCAGCGCGTACGCCTGGTCTCCCCGAGGTTCGGTATGCCTGAGCTCCCCGAGGTCGAGACCGTCCGCCGCGGTCTCGACGCCTACGTCGTCGGCCGCCGGATCGTGGCGGCTGAGTTCCGCGGTGCCCGCGTGGTGCGTCGCCACGTGCCCGGCGCGGCCGACCTCGGCGCCCGGGTCGAGCAGTCCGTGGTGACGGGGGCGCGCCGGCGCGGCAAGTACCTCTGGCTCGTTCTCCGGGCCCCTGACGGCCACGACCAGGCCCTGCTGATGCACCTGGGGATGAGCGGCCAGCTACTCGTCCAGCCCCCGGACGCCGCGGAGGAGAAGCACCTGCACGCGCGGTTCTCGTTCGCCGACGGCCAGACCGAGCTGCGGTTCGTCGACCAGCGGACCTTCGGCGGCGTGGCGCTGGCCGAGCTCGACGACCGGGGCATCCCGGAGCCGATCGCCCACATCGCGCCCGACCCGTTGGAGGCGGCGTGGGACGAGGAGGCCGTCGTAGCACGGATGAAGGCCCGCAGCAGCGGCGTCAAGCGGTGCCTGCTCGACCAGTCACTGGTCAGCGGGATCGGCAACATCTACGCGGACGAGGCCCTGTGGCGGGCGGCGACCCACGGCGAGCGCCCCGCGAACCGGCTCACGAAACCGGGTCTCCACCGGCTGCTGGGCCACGCCCGCGAGGTCATGGTCGAGGCGCTCGGGCAGGGCGGCACGAGCTTCGACGCGCTCTACGTCAACGTCAACGGGTCGTCGGGGTACTTCGACCGGTCGCTGGACGCGTACGGGCAGGAGGGCCGGCCGTGCCGCCGCTGCGGGACGCCGATCCGCCGGGAGGCGTTCATGAACCGGTCGTCCTACTCCTGCCCGCGGTGTCAGCCGCGGCCACGGGCCACGACGCTCGGACCGCTCACGACGCGGTCAGGTCCTCCGGCTCGGCGGTGAGCGGCCCGCCGGCGTCGCCGGTGTTCACCGTGTCCTCGGGCTCCACCAGCACGACGCTGACGTCGCCCTCCGCGACCGGCCGGTGCTCGACGCCCTGGGGGACGACGTACAGCTGTCCCGGGCCGAGCGTGACGTGGTGCTCCCGACTGCGGTCGCGCAGCTGGATGACCAGCGTCCCCTCGACGACCAGGAACAGCTCGTCGGTCTCCGGGTGGCTGTGCCAGACGAACTCGCCCTTGAGCTTGACCACCTTCACGGCGTAGTCGTTGAGGCGGGCCACCACCTTGGGGCTCCAGTGCTCGGAGAAGAGCGACAGCCGCTCGTGCAGGTCGACGACGCCCGTCATCAGCGGTCCCGTCCCACGACGCGGTAGCGGGCGACGACGGCGCCGCTGGGGAAGGCCTGGTTCCGGACCGGCTCGAGCTCGGTATGCGTGTCGCCGAACAGCCGGGTACCCACACCGAGGACGACCGGGAGGATGGTGAGCTGGTACTCGTCCACCAGCCCCGCGGCGGCCAGCTGGCGCACCAGGTCGCCGCTGCCGAGGACCACCAGCTCGCCGTCGCCGTCGGCCCGCAGCGCCCTGACCGCCTCGACGGCGTCCCCGGCCAGCAGCGTCGACGCGGGATGCGGGAGTGGCTCGGTCAGCGTGCGCGAGGCGACGTACTTCTGGGTGGTCCGCAGGATCTCGGTGAACGGGTTCGGGTCTGGCGTCGACAGCCAGTGGCCGACGAGGTCGAGGTAGGTGCGCCGCCCGAAGAGCATCTCCGCGCCCGAGCCGGTGTCGCCCATGCTGGCCTGGACCACCTCGGGGTCGTCGGCCAGCATCGCCGAGGCCCAGCCGCCGTCGGTGAACCCCCCACGCTCGTCCTCGTCCGGCCGGCCGGGGGCCTGCATGACGCCGTCCAGCGAGAGGTTCTCCACCACCACGAGAGTCCGCATACCGCCAGCCTAGGAGCGACCCGGACGACATGGCGTACCCGGCGGTTAGCATCGTCGCCGTGACGGTGACCCCCAGCCCCCTGGCCCTGCCCACGCCCGCCGACGCCGAGGAGTGGCTCGACGGCCGGGCCCGTGGCGACCTGGACCGGGCGCGCGAGCTCGTCGCAGCGATCAAGGCGGACCGCCCGATCGACGCCGCCGACCTGCTGAACCGGTGGAACGACGTCAGCATCGCCATCGGCAACGTGGCCTCCGTGGCGTCGCTGTTCAGCGAGGTCCACCCCGTGGAGGCGGTGCGCTCGCGCGGCGAGGCGGCGATGCAGGAGGTCCAGAAGCTCGACACCGACCTGAGCCTGGACCGCGACCTCTACGAGGTGTTCGCCGCCGTCGACGGCTCCGATCTCGACCCCACCGCGAAGCGGCTGCTGGACAAGACGCTGCTCGACTTCCACCGCGGCGGCGTCGACAAGGACGACGCCACCCGCGCCCGGGTCAAGGAGCTGTCGGAGCGGGCCATCCTCGTCGGGCAGGAGTTCAGCAAGAACATCCGCGACGACGTCCGCACGGTCAAGGTCACGCCCGAACAGCTCGTGGGCATGCCGCAGGACTGGATCGACGCCCACGTCGTCGACGAGGACGGCCTCGTGACGCTGACCACCGACTACCCCGACGTCGTGCCGTTCTCGACGTACGGGCGTGACCGCGACACGCGGCGGGCGCTGCGGATGGAGTTCCTCAACCGCGCCTGGCCGGCCAACGACGCGCTGCTCACCGAGCTCTTCGAGATCCGGCGGGAGCACGCGCACCTCCTCGGCTACGCCGACTGGGCGGAGTACGACGCCGAGGTCAAGATGATCAAGCACGGCACCGCGATCCCGGAGTTCATCGACCGGATCGCCGACGCCGCCCTGGCCTCCGGGGAGCGCGACCGCCAGGTCGTCCTCGACCGGATGCGGCAGGACCACCCCGACGCCGAGACGATCGACGCCGCCGACCTCGCGTTCTACGCGGAGGCGGTGCGGCGGGAGCAGCTCGACGTCGACGCCCAGCAGGTGCGCACGTACTTCGACTTCACCGCGGTGCGACGCGGCCTCCTCGAGGTCACCGGGCGGCTGTTCGGGCTGACCTACCGCCCCGCGGAGGACGCCGTGCTCTGGGACGAGGCGGTTGTGGCGTACGACGTCTACCTCACCGACACCGACCAGCACCTCGGCCGGATCCACCTCGACCTGCACCCGCGCGAGGGCAAGTTCAAGCACGCGGCCCAGTTCGACCTGGTCCGCGGCATCGCGGGGCGCCAGCTGGCGGAGGGCGTGCTCGTCTGCAACTTCCCGCGCGGTCTGATGGAGCACTCCGACGTCACGACCCTGTTCCACGAGTTCGGCCACCTCGTCCACCACGTCCTTGCCGGCCGCGGCGAGTGGGTGCGGTTCTCCGGAGTGGCCACCGAGTGGGACTTCGTCGAGGCGCCCAGCCAGATGCTCGAGGAGTGGGCCTGGGACGCCGACGTGCTGCGCACCTTCGCGCGCAACGCGGCCGGTGAGCAGATCCCCGCCGAGCTGGTGGCGAAGATGCGCCGCGCCGACGACTTCGGCAAGGGCTACAACGCGCGGACCCAGATGTTCTACGCCTCGATGTCCTACTGGTTCCACGTCGACATCCCCGAGGACCTCACCGAGCGGACCAAGGAGCTGCAGACCCGCTACAGCCTGTTCCCCTACATCGAGGGCACGCACATGCCGGCGTCGTTCGGTCACCTCGAGGGGTACGGATCGGGCTACTACACCTACATGTGGTCGCTGGTGATCGCCAAGGACCTCTTCAGCGCGTTCGACCGCGGCAACATGTTCGACCCCGCGGTCGCGGGGCGGTACCGCGACCGGATCCTCGCGCAGGGCGGTCAGCAGGACGCCGCGGACCTCGTGGCGGACTTCCTCGGCCGGCCCTACACCTTCGACGCGTATGCGGCCTGGCTCGCCGAGTAGGCGGTCTGGCCGCTAGGCCGCGGTCGCCCATCGGAGCCGGACGTGGTCGGTGCGCTCGCAGCACCAGCACGCCTCCTGCGACCACATGCCGATCCACGCGACGGCGCAGGCCGTGCAGGTGAGCCACTGGGCGTACTCGCGGGGGCGCTCGCTCCGGACGACTGCCGGGCCGTCGGCGGTGGCGTCGAGGTCCATACCGTCAGGAGCCGCCGGTCGCGGGCGGGATACACCCGAGTCCGCCGTCACGGAGCCTTCAGCTCCTTCAGCTCGACCGCCTTGCCGGTATGCCGGGTGCTCAGCTCGGCCATCGCCGCGCGAAC
Organism: uncultured Actinomycetota bacterium; assembly: GCA_963787725.1. Classification (GTDB taxonomy): domain Bacteria; phylum Actinomycetota; class Actinomycetes; order Actinomycetales; family Dermatophilaceae; genus Lapillicoccus. The sequence continues at coordinate 258,433 of CAWBEH010000013.1, forward strand.
CGTCTTGGCGAACAGGTGGGCGCCGGCGATCCCGGGGTGCACTTTGTCGGACTGCAGCAGGCCGAGGTTCGCGCGGATCGCCGCGTTCCAGTCGGCGACGATGACGTTGGGCCGGGTCGACGCGACGCGGGCGAGGGTGGCGTTGGACTCGTCGATCCAGGTCGACTTGGGGTTGTAGAGGTTGACCAGTACGACCATCCGGTCCGGCCCGAGCACGTCCAGGGTCTCGACGACGGTCTGCTCGGTGACGCCGGCGTTGGTCCCGAACGCCAGCACGACCGCCCGCCGGGTGTCGGTGGCCTTCGCGGTGACCGCGGCGAGGCCGTCGCTCCACCGGCGGTTCGACTTCGCGTCCTGGCGCACGCCGGGGAAGTAGTAGTCGATGGCGCCGCGGGTCGTGGCGATGAGGGAGTCGCCGAACACGTCGATCTGGTCGCCGCCGGGCATCGACCAGTCCTGAGGCGGGCTCCCGGCCACGGGAACGGTGCTGGTCGCACTGGGCGTCGGCACCGGAACGGCGGGGACGGGGTCGGCCTGGCCGACGCTCTCCTCGATGGCCAGCTCGGTGTCGCTGCGCGTCGGCGCGGTGACGACGACGACCAGGCACGCGGCGACCAGCAGCGCCGCACTGGCGGCGGCGGCACGGGGTGCCCAGGAAGTGGTGGGCCGCAGGGCGGCCAGTGCCATCCGGCCGCAGTCGCGGAAGCCCCACACCCGGATCGGAGCCTCGACGAACCGGTACGACAGGTCGGCCAGCGCGATCGTCACGATGACGCACCAGATCGCGCTGACGATGTGCTGGAAGGTCCCCGGGGCCGTCCGCATGTCCTGGCCGATGATGACGATCACCGGCCAGTGCCAGAGGTAGATCCCGTACGAGCGCCGCCCGATCCAGGTCACCGGCTCGGCGCACAGCAGGGTGCGCCACCGCGAGCCGGACAGCGGGTCGTCCCCGGTCTCGAGGCCCATCGGCAGCAGCGCGGCGACGAGGACGACAGTCGCGAGACACGCCAGCGCGAGGCCGCCGCGGAACGTCACCGCCGAGTCCTCTCGGAGCACCCAGAGCAGCACGGCGAGCACGGCCAAGGCCGCCCCGAGTGCGGGCCGGCGCCACGCGAGCCAGGCCGTCGCATGCCGGGCCCGAAGCGGGGAGGCCCAGGCGAAGGCGAGCGCCGCTCCGAGCATCAGTCCCATGACGTGGGTGTCCGTGCCGTAGTAGACGCGCGTCGCGTCCTGCCCGTCGACGAAGTGGAGCGCCATGAGCGCCGTAGACAGGGCGGCCACCGCGAGGGAGACGGCGAGGCCGAGGGCCGGCCGGCCGCGCCGCCCCAGGGTGGTGGCCATGAGTGCGGCTACCACCAGCGGCCACACGAGGTAGAACTGCTCCTCGACCGCGAGCGACCAGAAGTTCATGAACAGCTGCGGCGAGGTCTGGTCGAAGTAGCTGGAGCCGGCGGCGATCTCGACCCAGTTGGTCGAGAAGGTCAGCGCACCGAGGATCTGGCGTCCGATGCCCACGACCAGGTCGTGGTGGGCGACCCGCGCCGCGACCGTGCTCACCACGACGCAGACGACGAGGGCCGGGAGGAGCCGGCGAGCTCGCCGGGTCCAGAACCGGCCGAGCGCGATCCGCCCGTGGACGAGCGCCTCGCGCTGCAGCAGCGTCGTGATGAGGAACCCGGACACGACGAAGAAGACGTCGACACCCAGGAACCCGCCGGGCAGCCAGGCGGGGTCGAGGTGGTACACGAGGACTGCGACGATGGCGAGCGCGCGCAGGCCGTCGAGGCCGTCGAGATGACCAACCGTCGAGGCGGGCGCTCCGGCATGCGTCGTCGTCGTCGGGGCCGGCCGTTCGAGCGTCGACACCGTGCAGCCGCCTCCTCACTGTCCGGCCCCCGATCGCGAGCATAGGGAGGCGGACGCCGGATGCCGGGGAGGCACGCGGCGCCTGCGAGAGCACCGTCGGGCCGCCCTCGTAGGGTGGTCCGGTGGCGCAGGGTACGGAACGGGCGACCGTCTACGTGCGGGGCGACGTCCAGGGGGTCGGGTTCCGGTTCTGGGCCCGGGCGCAGGCGCGCGGGCTCGGCCTGGTGGGGCACGCGAAGAACCTTCCCGACGGTCGCGTCGAGGTCGTGGTGCAGGGTGACGGTGGCGCCGTGGACCGGCTCATCGCGCTGCTGCAGGAGGACCCGACGACGGCGGGCCGGCCCGGTATCGTGCTCGGCGTCGTGACCCAGTGGGGTCGGGCGCTGCCGGGTGTGACGTCGTTCGACGCGAGGTAGGGAGCCGTCCGCCGGTCAGGGGCGCGACGGGTAGACGCCCTCGACGGCGATGCACCAGTTGAGGACGAGATACGGCTGCACGTTGGGATGAGCCTGGCCGCCGGAGCTCGGCGCCACCATCGCGGCACTCATCGCGAGATCCGTGCTGGTGCCGTAGGCCGCGCCCGCCGGGGTGACGGACGGGACCGCCCCGGCCGGGTTCTTGGTCGTGGCCGTGGAGGAGGCGGAGACCGGGTGCGTATGCGCGGGAGCCTGGTTCGGCTGCAGGGTGACCGACTCGTCGCCACCGGTCTGGCCCTGCGCATACGCAGAGAGCCCCGCACCCTGCCCGAACGACATCGGGACGCGACCGCGCAGGTCCGGCAGGTTGAACGTGGTCCGCCCGTCACCGCCGTACGTCGTCCCGAGCAGGGAGAACAGAGCCTGGTACCGGTTGATCGGCAACGTCTGGCCGGCGCACGGCGCCCATCCCGGTGGCGCGAAGTCGAACCCGAAACAGCGGATCTCGGCGAGGAACGGGTCAGGCATGGTGCCCTCCAGGGTCATCCGGGTCGAACTGACTTCCCCCGTATGCCCGGTCACGGTAGCCCCCGGCCGTTACCGTTCACCCAGCGTTCTCTGACGCGGCGTCCGGTCGGGGACGGGTGCACCTTCGCGCGCAAGGTGGATCGATGTCGACTCGTCGGATGTGGGGTCTTGCGTCTCGCACGCTCGCGGCAGTGACCCTGGTCGTGGCGAGCGGCACCGCCGCCGTCGTCCTTGCCCCTTCCGCCGCCGCCGACGGGCCGACGACGTTCACCAACAGCTCGCCGATCGCCGTCCCCTCGACCACCGCTCCGGACCAGACGGGTCTGGCCAACCCCTACCCGTCGGCGATCGCCGTGTCGGGCCTGACGGGGACGGTGACCAAGGTGACGGTCGCGTTCAACGGCCTCACTCACGGGGCGCTCAACGATGTGGATGCCCTCCTCGTGGCCCCGACCGGAGCCAACCTCCTCGTCATGTCCGACGTCGGGAACCCGCTCGGACTGAACACCGCAGCCAACGCCACGTTGACCTTCGACGACGCGGCGGCCGGCGTCGTCCCCGGCGGCGCCGTTCCCACGGGCACCTTTAAGCCGACCAACGTGAACGACGGTCTCGTCGACATCCTCCCCGCCCCGGCGCCGTCGCTGTCAGGGCAGACCACTCTTGCCGGAGCGTTCACCGGCATCGCCCCGAACGGGACGTGGCGGTTGTTCGCCGTCGACGACACCACGGGCGACGTGGGTTCGATGGCGGGCGGCTGGAGCTTGACCATCACCACGGAAAGCGCTGCCGCGTCGACGTCGACCGCTCTGGTCAGCTCGTCCAACCCATCGATCATGGGCAACCCCGTGACGTTCACCGCCACCGTGAGGTCAGGTGGGTCTGCGGTGACCATCGGAACGGTCCAGTTCTCCGCCGGCGGCTCCGACCTCGGCAGCCCGGTCGCACTCAATGGCTCGGGGCAGGCGACGCTCACCACGTCGGGGCTGTCCGAGGGGACGCACGAGATCCGCGCCACCTACTCGGGCGCCACCGGTCTCCTCACCAGCAACGGGTCGATGAGCCAGCGCGTCGACACCCGGACCGTCATCACCGGCCACGTGTTCTGCAACCCCGGTGGCCTGACCGTGCCGGGCCAGGGGCCGTCGACTCCCTACCCCTCCAACATCACCGTCAGCGGCCTCGCCGGTTCGCTGGTCAACGTCACCACGACGCTCAACGGGTTGTCGCACCAGGCACCCTTCGACCTCGACGTCATGGTGTCCGGCCCGGCCGGCCAGACCGTCGTGCTGATGAGCGACGCCGGTGGGCCGAACGCCGTGTCCGGCGCCAGCGTGACCTTCGACGATGCTGCGGCCGGCGGCGTGCCCACGCCGGTCACCAGTGGCACCTTCCGGCCGACCGACTCCGACAGCGACGGTGGGTCGGACGCGTTCCCCGCGCCGTCGCCACCGGCCAGTAACGCGACGCTGGCCACCTTCCAGGGGGGTGCGCCGAACGGGACGTGGAGCCTGTGGGTCGTCGACGACGCCAGCGGGGACTCCGGGTCCGTCGGCAGCTGGTGCGTGACGATCACCACGACCGCGATGTTGCAGACCACGGTGACCGGCGCGCCCAACCCGTCGGTGGTGGGGGAGAACGTGACCTTCACCGCGACGACGAAGGCCGACGGGTCACCGGTCAACTCGGGCGCCGTGCAGTTCGCCGCCGCCGACGCGCCGCTCGGGTCTCCGGTCCCCGTCGGGTCGGACGGCAAGGCGACGATGTCGACGGCCGCGCTGAACGCTGGTTCGCATGTCGTGACCGCGACCTACCTTGTCAACCCTCTGTTCCCGACGAGCTCCGGTTCGACGACCCAGGTCGTCGGGAACCCGGCGCTCGCCCTGGCCGGAGGCCCCTACACCGTGGCCGAGGGCGGGTCACTGATCCTCCGTGGTTCTGTCTCGCCGGCGGAACCTGGCGCCACCTTCGCCTGGGACGTCAACGGGGACGGGACCTTCGGTGACGCCACCGGTGCGACCCCGACCTTGACCTGGGCCGACCTCGAGGCCGTGGGGATCGACGACGGGCCGTCCTCACACGTCGTCTCCCTGAGAGTGACCTCGGGCGCCCAGACGGTCACGGACACCGCCTCCCTGCAGGTCACCAACGTCGGACCATCCACCGGCGTCCGCTTCAACACCAATGTCCAGGTCGGGGTTCCGTCGAGCTTCGAGATGCTCGTGACGGACCCCTCCTCCGCGGACCTGGCTGCCCCCTTCACGTTTGTCGTCGACTGGGGGGACGGCTCCGAGCCACAGACCGTGAGCGGCCCCTCGGAGACCTCGGTCGAGCACGCCTACACGGCGCCGGGCACCTACACGGCCTTCTTCGGCGCGACGGACAAGGACGGCGGGACCCAGGAGCCGAACGGGGTGGAGATCGAGGTCACCGGATCCACGACCACCACGACGACGGCGCCGCCGACGACGACCACGACGACGGAGCCGCCCTCGTCGACGACCTCGACGACGTCGTCCACGACGACCACGGCCACCTCGTCGTCGACCACCTCGCCCGGCTCCACCTCGACGCCACCGACGAGCGGCTCGACCCCGTTGGCCTCGACCGGGTCGAACGCCGGGCTGGCCGTGTTCCTCGCCGGCCTCCTGCTGGTCTGCGGCGCCACGTTGCTGACGCTCGCCAGGTGGAAGGGCAACGCCCGCCGGGGCTGACCCTGGGTACCCTGCCCGCGTGAGCGAGGTCCCGCCGGAGCTGGTCGAGCTGCGTCGCAGCATCGACAACATCGACGCGGCGCTGATCCACCTGCTGGCCGAGCGGTTCAAGGCCACCCAGACGGTCGGCGAGCTCAAGGCTCGGCTCCGCATGCCGCCGGCCGACCCCGGCCGTGAGGAGCGGCAGGTCGCCCGGCTGCGCGCCCTCGCCGAGGAGTCCGGGCTCGACCCGGTGTTCGCCGAGAAGTTCCTCGCCTTCGTCATCGCCGAGGTCATCCACCACCACGAGCAGATCGCCGAGGCCACCCAGGGCTGACCTGGTGCGAGTCACATCCGCACCAGCAGCCCCTCGAACCACCGAGCCCGCGATGTCCGCGGGCCTCCGCGTCCCCGCTTGTAGGGTGACGGGACCCCGAGCAAGACCCGAGGAGACCGCGCACCCGTGTACGTCAAGAGCCTGACGATGAAGGGCTTCAAGTCCTTCGCGTCCGCCACGCACCTGCGCCTCGAACCCGGCATCACGTGCATCGTCGGCCCCAACGGGTCCGGCAAGTCCAACGTCGTCGACGCCCTCGCCTGGGTCATGGGGGAGCAGGGCGCGAAGTCGCTCCGGGGCGGCTCCATGGAGGACGTCATCTTCGCCGGCACGTCCGGCCGCCCGCCGCTCGGCCGGGCCGAGGTGGCCCTGACCATCGACAACACCGACGGCGCGCTGCCGATCGACTACACCGAGGTGACGATCTCGCGGACGATGTTCCGCAGCGGCGGCTCGGAGTACGCCATCAACGGCACCTCCTGCCGGCTTCTCGACATCCAGGAGCTCCTCTCCGACAGCGGGATCGGCCGCGAGATGCACGTCATCGTCGGTCAGGGCCAGCTCGACGCGGTGCTGCGGGCGACGCCGGAGGAGCGGCGCGGGTTCATCGAGGAGGCCGCCGGGGTCCTCAAGCATCGCAAGCGCAAGGAGCGCGCGCTGCGCAAGCTCGAGGCGATGGAGGCCAACCTCACCCGGATCAGCGACCTCACCGGCGAGATCCGGCGCCAGCTCGGGCCGCTGGGTCGGCAGGCCGAGACGGCGCGCAAGGCGGCCGCGATCCAGGCCGAGGTGCGCGACGCCCGGCTCCGGCTGCTGGCCGACGACCTCATCCAGCTCACGTCCACGCTCGAGCAGGAGGTCGCCGACGAGACCGCCCTCATCGCCCGGCGTACCGAGGTCGAGGAGGGTCTGACCCGCCTCGGCGGCCGCGTCAGCGAGCTGGAGGCCGCCGCCGAGGCCGCCCGGCCCGAGCTCACCCGGGCGCAGGACCGCTGGTATGCGCTTGCCCGCCTGACCGAGCGGCTCACCGCGACCGGGTCACTGGCGTCGGAGCGCGTCCGGCTGCTCCGCGAGGACCTCGCGGACGAGGCGCGCGACACGGGCTCCGGTGCGTCCAGCCGTGATCCCGAGGAGCTGCGCCGTCAGGCGGCCGACCTGCTCGCGCAGCACGAGGCGCTCGTCGTCGAGATTGCCGACGCCACAACCGCCCTCGCGGTCGCCGTGGCCGCCCGGGCCGAGGTCGAGCAGGCGTATGCGTCGGAGCAGCAGCGCCTCGCGCGGGTCGCGCGCGCGGTCGCCGACCGCCGCGAGGGCCTGGCCCGGCTGGCCGGGCAGGTGGCGGCCAAGGCGTCCCGGATCGAGGCCGCCGAGGGCGAGCTCGGCCGGATGCGCGACACCGTCGAGGCCGCTCGGTCCCGCGCCGCCCAGGCCGAGCGCGAGTTCGCCGCGCTGGAGTCGTCGATCGCCGCCGAGGAGGCGGGCGAGGAGGACCTCGACGCGGGCTACGAGCAGGCCGCCGCCCACCTCGACCGGCTGGAAGCCGAGCTCGAGGAGCTGCGCGAGCAGGAGCGGGTCGCCGAGCGCGACCGGCAGTCCGCCGCCGCCCGGGTGGAGGCCCTGGAGCTGAGCCTGCGCCGCAAGGACGGCGCCGCCGCGCTGCTCGCGGCCGGCGACGGTACGCATACGATCTCGGGCTCGGTCGCGTCGTTGCTGCAGGTCGAGGCGGGTCACGAGGTCGCGGTCGCCGCGGCGCTGGGCTGGGCCGGCGATGCGCTCGCCGTCGACACGCTGGCCGGCGCGGCCGCGGCGGTCGATCGGCTGCGCTCCGACGACGCGGGGCGCGCGGGTCTTCTCGTGCCCGAGACGGCGGGCGTGGTGGACCGGTCCGAGTGGCCGTCACTGCCCAGCGGTGGGCGGTGGGCCCTCGACGTCGTGAGCTGCTCCGAGCGGCTGCGGCCCGCCGTGGACCGGCTGCTCGAACGGGTGGCCCTCGTCGACGGCGTCGACGCGGCCTCCTCCCTCGCCCGCGACGGGATTCACCGCGGTGACCGCCGAGGGCGACGTGTTCGGGCCGGGCTGGGTACGTGGCGGCAGCGCCGCGGCCCCCAGCCTCATCGAGATCCAGGCGGCTGTCGACGAGGCCGGCGAGCGGGTCGCGGAGGCGTCGGGACGAGCAGAGCGGACCCGGTTCGCCATGGCCGCGCTCCGGACCCGCGTCGCGGAGGCGTCCGACGCGGTCGAGTCGGCCCTCGACCAGCTGCACGACTCGGACGCGAAGATGTCTGCGGTCGCCGAGAAGCTCGGCGCGCTCGGGGTGGCCGTGCGCAGCGCCCGGGCCGAGGCCGAGCGCACCGAGCGTGGCATAGCGGCTGCGGAGGCCGCGGTGGCTGCCGACCGGGCGGAGCACGAATCCCTCGCGGAGCGCTACAAGGCGGCGGTGGCTCAGGTCGGCCCCACCGATGGACACGACGGCGAAGCCGGGGACGACCCCTCCACCGCCGAGCGCGACCGCCTCGAGGCCGAGGCGACCCGGGCACGCGCCCACGAGACCGAGCTGCGGCTCGCCCTACGGACCCGGGAGGAGCGCGGCCGGGCCCTGCACGACCGCGCGACCGCGCTGGAGGCCGCCGCCGTCGCGGAGATCGAGGCCCGCGCCCGGCACGAGGCGCGCCGGCAGCGTCGGCTGCGCGAGGCAGAGGTGGCCGAGGCCGTGCGGGTTGGCGCCGCCTACGCCGCGAGGGTCGTGGCCCGGGCCGCCGAGCAGGCCGACGCCCTGCGCCGCCGGGCCGAGGACGCCCGGACCACCCGCGACGCGGAGCTCGGCGTCCTGCGGCGCGACGCCGCCGTCCTCCAGGACGAGCTGCGCGAGCTGACCGACTCGGTCCACCGCGACGAAGTCGCGCGCACCCAGCAACGGCTGCGGATCGAGCAGCTCGAGACCCGGGCGATCGAGGAGCTCGGCGTCGACCCCGCAACGCTCGTCGAGGAGTTCGGGCCGCATCAGCTGGTACCCCAGCCACCGGCAGAGGGCAGCGACGAGCCCGGCGAGCCCCAGGCGTACGTCCGCGAGATCCAGGAGAAGCGACTGCGCAGCGGTGAACGTCGGCTCGCGGCGCTCGGGCGAATCAACCCGCTCGCTCTGGAGGAGTTCACCGCTCTCGAGGAGCGGCACACGTTCCTCACCACCCAGCTGGAGGACCTCAAGCGGTCGAAGCGCGACCTGCTCGACATCATCCGCGAGGTCGACGAGCGGATCGAGCACGTCTTCACCGAGGCGTACCACGACGTCGCGGTCCAGTTCGAGCGCGTCTTCAGCCGGCTGTTCCCCGGCGGCGAGGGGCGGCTGATCCTCACCGACCCCGACAACATGCTGACCACCGGGCTCGACGTCGAGGCCCGTCCGCCGGGCAAGAAGATCAAGCGGCTGTCGCTGCTCTCCGGCGGAGAGCGGTCCCTCGTGGCCGTGGCCCTGCTGGTGTCGATCTTCACGGCTCGCCCGTCACCGTTCTACATCCTCGACGAGGTGGAGGCGGCGCTCGACGACGCCAACCTCGGCCGGCTGATCCTGCTCCTCGAGGAGCTGCGCGACTCCAGCCAGCTCATCGTCATCACGCACCAGAAGCGGACCATGGAGATCGCCGACGCGCTCTACGGCGTGACGATGCGCGGTGACGGCGTCACGACCGTGGTGTCGCAGCGGATGTCCGAGGTGGCCGGGGCGCGCTCGGCCTGAGCGGCCGGACAGCACAACGCCGGGACCGCCCGGCTGGGCAGTCCCGGCGTCGAGAGCCGGTGCTGACCGAGGTCAGGCGGGTGTGGGCGCCGGGCCGGGCGCCGAGCCAGGCTCCGAGCCGACGGCCTTGGGCGACGGGCCGTACTGGTTGTCGCCGTGGCTGTCCTGGACGTAGAAGACGATGAGGATGATCCCACCGACGACCGGGATGAGGGCCAGGAGGATCCACCAGCCGCTGCGGCTCGTGTCGTGCAGGCGACGCACCGCGACGGCCAGTGACGGAATCAGCAGGCCAAGACCGACGATGGCGCTGAACCAGCTGCCGTAGGTGGTGTTGAAGACGGCGCGGTCCAGCATCGACGCGATGACGCTGAGGATGATGTAGAAAAGGGTCCAGTACCAGTACTCGGAGCGACGAGCGCGGCCGGTGAACCCGGCGTACTGGTTGAGGACGCTGCGGATGGCCTCGGTGAACGACATGGGGACTCCCAGATGGGTCGAGTCGCGGCCAGACGCCGCGCAGGCGGGACGCTAGTGGTCGCCGGACGACCCGACAGGGCCGTGACGCGCGACCGTTGCCGACCTGAGACATTCCAAACCTGCGCGCGGGTGACGGTTCGGTCACGGCTGCTCCGGTATGCGTGGCGCGCCCTCGGGCGCGAGTCACATGCGTCACACTCGTCACATGTTCGCGCTGGTGCTCGGGATGTTCGTCTGCCTCGTCGGAGGCATGGTCGTGATGGGCTTCGTCGCGGCCCAGGCGCGACGGGACGGCCGGGAGCTGCTGACGCAGCGCGGCGAAGAGGTCGTCGGCAAGGTCACCACCAAGCGCTGACGCCGAGCGTCGCGCGACCGCCGTTCGGGCGGCCGGTCGGGTCTGCGGACCGTGCAAGGATGGGCGCCGTGTTCGACCAGGTCTGGGAGATCGTTGCCGTCTGCGTCGTCGTCGCGATCGTGCTCGTGGCGGGCGTCGTCGGCCTCCTTCGAGGGCGGTCGTCACGCCGGCGGGAGCTGACGCCTCCACCGGCGCCACCGAAGCCGGCGCCCACGACGGCGCCGCCGACCGACCTCGACAGCGATGCGGACGGCCCGGGAGTCGGCACCCTCGAGGCGCCGCCCCGCCCGGCCCCGGCCGAGCCGGAGATGGAGGAGGACGTCCTCCTGGAGGAGGTGCCGCTCCTCGAGCGGCCCGCCTCGGCCCGTGGCCGGCTGGCCCGGCTCCGCGCCCGCCTGGCCCGCAGCAACACCGCCATCGGCAACGCCCTGCTCACCCTGCTGTCGCGCGGCGGGCTCGACGAGGAGGCGTGGGAGGAGGTCGAGGACACCCTGATCCGGGCCGACCTCGGCGTGGAGGCCACCACCGAGCTCGTCGACAAGCTGCGGACCAAGGTCAAGGTCGACGGCTCCGGCGCGACCAGCGAGGCCGAGGTCAAAGCGTGGCTCAAGGCCGACCTGCTCGACCTCGTCGACCCGACGATGGACCGCCGGATCGCCTCGTCCCGCATCGACGGCCGGCCCGCCGTCATCCTCGTCGTCGGCGTCAACGGCACCGGCAAGACGACCACGGTCGGCAAGCTCGCCCGGGTCCTCGTCTCTGAGGACCGCGACGTGATCCTCGGTGCGGCCGACACCTTCCGGGCCGCCGCGGCGGACCAGCTCGAGACGTGGGGCGCGCGGGTAGGCGTCCCCACGATCCGCTCCGAGAAGGAGGGCGCCGACCCTGCGGCGGTCGCCTTCGACGCGGTCAAGGCCGCCGGCGAGATCGAGGCGGACGTCGTCATCATCGACACGGCCGGCCGCCTGCACAACAAGGTCGGCCTCATGGACGAGCTGGGCAAGGTCAAGCGCGTCATCGAGAAGCAGAGCCCCATCGACGAGGTGCTCCTCGTCCTCGACGCCACCACCGGCCAGAACGGGCTGCGGCAGGCCGAGGTGTTCTCCGAGGCGGTCAAGGTCACCGGAATCGTGCTCACCAAGCTGGACGGCACCGCCAAGGGCGGCATCGTCGTCGCGGTGCAGCGCCAGCTCGGCGTCCCGGTGAAGCTGGTCGGTCTCGGCGAGGGACCGGACGACCTCGCTCCGTTCGACGCGGAGGCGTTCGTCGACGCGATCGTCGGCTGACCTGCGCTACACCGGGTTCAGCCGACGCCACTCCTGGCGCAGGTCCTCGCGCGGGTGGCGCGGGTCGGTCAACGCCCACCGCACCGCGTTCACGGCGAGAGAGCCGGCCGGCAGCGTGACCGCGCGCTCGGTCACCGGCAGCGCCGGCAGTCGCAGCATCTCCTTGGCCCACAACGGAAGCAGCGCGACCGCGCCGGCCGCCAGACACGCATACCCCGGTCGTTCGACCCAGCTCAGCGGCGGGTGCAGCAGGAGGAACCGGGCGGCGTCGTGGGCAGCCGTCGATCCGGCCAGCTCCGGCCGGTAGGCGTCGAGCGTCGCCGCGAGCTCCGCCACGGTGCGCGGGGGGTCGACGACCCCGAGCCGCTCGGCGATCGAGCCGGACTGCGCGACGTACTCGTCCTGCTCCGCCGGCGTCAGCCGTGACGAGCCGAACCGCCGGTATGCGGCAAGGAAGCTGTCGGCCTCGGCCGCGTGTACCCAGCCGAGCAGGTGGGGGTCCGACGCGGCGTACGGCCGCCCGTCCGGCGCCCGCCCGCGGACCCGCTCGTGGATCCCGCGCACCATGGCGACCGCCGCAGCGGCGTCGTCCTCGGTGCCGAACGTGGTCCGCGCGAGGTAGGCCGAGGTCCGCTGGAGCCGCCCCCAGGGGTCCGAGCGGTATCCCGAGTGACCGGCGACGCCGGCCATCGCGAGGGGGTGCAGCGACTGGAGCAGCAGCGCGCGGATCCCGCCGACGAACATCGACGCGTCGTCGTGCACACGCCAGATCGCGTCGGCCTCGCTGAACCGGCGCGAACCCTGGGCCAGCCAGATCGCGCGGGCCTTGTCCTCGGCACCTTCGCCGACCACCTTGTCGCGCAACGAGTTGGCCAGCCAGCGGCGGGTGGAGGGGAGGCTCACCCCCTCATCCTCACCCGGCAACCCCTGGAGTCACCAGGCGGGCGTCGAACCGGCCTGCTGAGGCGCCCACGAAACACAGCGATAACAGACGGCGCGGATTGCTTACACGCCCGTAACAGTCACCGCGACGTCGTGAAACGCGGTTCCCCCAACATTTCCCGGCATGAGCGCACTTTCAATCGTGACGGCTGACGGGCCGTTCATCGACAGCGGGAACACAGCGTGGGTCCTAGCGGCCGCGGCACTCGTGCTCTTCATGACTCCTGGTCTTGCCTTGTTCTACGGCGGCATGGTCCGCACGAAGAGCGTCCTCAACATGATGATGATGTCGTTCATCGCCATGGGGACGGTAGGCATCGCCTGGGTGTTGTGGGGGTACAGCCAGGCCTTCGGACCCGATATCGGCGGCGGGTTGATGGGGAACCCGTTCGCCAAGTTCGGTCTGAGCGGGGTCTTCGGCGAGATCTACGGCTACGTGCCGGCGGATGCAGCGGCGGGAACCGAGGCGGCCGGCGGCATCCCGGGGGCGGCCTTCGTCGCGTTCCAGGTCGTCTTCGCGATCATCGCGGTGGCCCTGGTCTCCGGTGCCATCGCCGACCGGGCCAAGTTCATGACCTGGACGGTCTTCACCGTCGTCTGGGCGACCCTCGTCTACTTCCCCGTGGCCCACTGGGTCTTCGCCTTCAACGGGTTCGCGGCCGAGACCGGCGGCTGGATCGCCAACAAGGCCGAGGGCATGTTCCTCGGCGGCGTCGGCGCCTACGACTTCGCCGGTGGTACCGCCATCCACATCAACGCCGGTGTCGCGGGTCTCGCGCTGGCGCTGCTCCTCCGTAACCGGATCGGCTGGCCCCGTGAGCCGATGCGACCCCACAACCTCACCCTCGTCATGATCGGCGCCGGAATCCTGTGGTTCGGCTGGTTCGGCTTCAACGCCGGCTCGGCTCTGTCCGCGGGCGCCCTCGCCTCCGGCGTCTGGGTCAACACCCTCGGCGCCACCTGCACCGCCATGGTCGGCTGGCTCCTCGTGGAGCGGTTCCGTGACGGTCACGGGACCACGCTGGGTGCCGCTTCGGGCATCGTCGCGGGCCTCGTCGCCATCACGCCGGCCTGTGCCACGGTCTCGGCCTGGGGAGCTCTCGTCGTCGGTCTCGTCGCCGGTGTCGGCTGCTCGTTCGCGGTCGGCCTGAAATACCGGCTGGGCTTCGACGACAGCCTCGACGTCGTCGGCGTGCACCTCGTCGGTGGTCTCATCGGCACGCTGCTCATCGGCTTCCTCGCCGACGCGACCAACAGCCCCACCGCGGCGGCCGGTCTCACCCAGAACGACGGTCTCTTCCTCGGCGGCGGTGCCACCCAGCTGCTCGCCCAGGCGGAAGGCGCGTTCGCGGTCCTGATCTACTCGTTCGTCGTCACCTTCGTCATCGGCTGGGTCCTCCACAAGGTCATGGGCTTCACGATCTCCGAGGACAACGAGGTCAACGGCATCGACCTGCTGGAGCACGCCGAGACCGCGTACGACCTCACCAACTTCGGCACCGCCAGCTCCCGCAGCGTCGTTGCGGCGCGCACGGCGCCGTTGGAGCCTGAGGTGGCCCCCAGCAAGGAAGGAGCGTCGGCATGAAGCTCATCACCGCGATCATCAAGCCGCACCAGCTCGACGAGGTGAAGGAGGCCCTCGAGGCTTACGGCATCTCGGGCATGACCATCAGCGAGGCCAGCGGCTACGGCCGGCAGCGGGGACACAGCGAGGTCTACCGCGGCGCGGAGTACACCGTGGACTTCGTCCCCAAGGTCCGGGTGGAGGTCCTCATCGACGACCTCGACGCGGGCAGTGTCATCGACGTCGTCCTCAAGGCCGCGCAGACCGGCCGCATCGGCGACGGGAAGATCTGGTCGATCCCCGTCGACGACGTGGTGCGGGTCCGCACCGGTGAGCGCGGGCACGACGCGCTCTGAGCACCTCATGACGCTACGGACCGGTCGACGGGCGACCCCCGCCTCGACCGGTCCGTAGCGCCGTCCCTACGCCGATCACGACAGGAAGGGCCGAACCATGACCAGCCCGACCGACGTGACCTCGAGGCGGCTCGACCTGGCCGGCACCCGGAGCTTCTCTACTCCGGGTGCCGGACCCGCGAGGCGTGCCGCCCTCGCCGACTTCGGGGTCGAGTGGCTGGGCGAGCTCTGGGAAGACGCCACCGCGGGCCGCCGGCCCACCGGGGTCGCCCTCGCCTCCGTGGGCAGCCTCGCACGGCGCGACGGCGGTCCGCTCAGCGACTTCGACCTCGTCCTGCTCCACCAGACCCGCGCCCTCGGCGCCGCCGACCTCACCGCCCTCGCCGACCGCCTGTGGTACCCGATCTGGGACCAGGGCGTGAAGCTCGACCACAGCGTCCGGACCGTCAACCAGTGCCGGACCGTCGCCGGGGCGGACCTGTCCGCGGCCGTCGGCCTCCTCGACATCACCTACGTCGCCGGCGAGGAGGACGTCGTCAACGCGGCGAAGTCCACGGTCGCCCACGACTGGCGCGCCAACGCGCGCACCCGGCTGCCGCAGCTGCAGGAGCAGATCGCCCAGCGGCACTCCCGTCAGGGCGACCTCGCCCACCTGCTCGAACCGGACCTCAAGGAGGCCCGCGGCGGTCTGCGTGACATGACCGTCCTGCGTGCGCTCGCGGCCGCCTGGCTGGCCGACCGGCCGCACGGCGCCGTCGACGCCGCATACGAGAAGCTGCTCGACGTCCGCGACGCCGTGCACGTCGTGACCGGCCGGGGCCGCGACCGCCTGACCCGCGAGGACCACGATGCCGCGGCCGCGCTGCTCGGCTACCACGACGCCGACGAGCTGCTCACCGACGTGTCGACCTCCGCCCGGCTCATCGCGTACTCGCTCGACGGGACGCTGCGACGGGCCGCTCAGGCGCAACGGGCCCGGACTCTGCGGGTCGGTCCGCGCCGGCCCCGGATGACCCCGCTCGGGTACGGCCTCTTCCTCTCCGACGGGGAGGCGGTCCTCGGCCCGGGCGTCGAGCCGGCCGGCAACCCGCTGCTCATCCTGCGGGCCGCGCTGGTCGCCGCGCGCAACAACGTCAGCATCGCGCCGGCCACGCTGCAGAACCTCGCGAAGAACTGCCCGCCGATCCCGACGCCGTGGCCGCCGGCGGCGCTGGCCGTCTTCGGCGACCTGCTCGCCACCGGCCCGGGCCTGGTGGCGGTGTGGGAGGGGCTCGACCTGGCCGGCGTCGTCGAGCGGTGGATCCCGGAGTGGGCGGCGGTCCGCAGCCGGCCGCAGCGCAACGCCGTCCACCGGCACACGGTCGACCGGCACCTCATCGAGACCGTCGTCCGTGCCAGCGGGCTGCTGCGGGAGGTCAGCCGGCCCGACCTGCTGCTGCTCGCCGCACTCTTCCACGACATCGGCAAGGTGCCCGGAAACCGCGACCACTCGGAGACCGGGGCGCCGCTCGCCGACCGCGCCCTCCAGCGCCTCGGGGTGGGCGACGAGGACCGCGCGCTCGTGGTCCAGCTGGTCCGCGAGCACCTGACCCTCATCGACCTCGCCACCCGGCGCGACGGCGACGACCCCCAGACCATCGCCATGGTCTCTCGGGCCGTCGGCGGCAGCCTGGCCAACCTCGACCTGCTTCGGGCTCTCACCGAGGCCGACGCGAGCGCGGCCGGTCCGGCGGCGTGGACCGACTGGCGGGCCTCGCTGCTCGACAAGCTCGTCACGACCGCGCGCGCGGCCCTCGCCGAGGGCGCGCCGCCGCCGGACTCGTTCCGCGAGGCGGAGCCGGTCTCCGGCGAGATCCAGTCGCGGATCGCGGTCGGTCAGCCGGTCGTCGTCATCACCCCGCTCGGGGGGGCGCACCGGGTCGATGTCTACGACCGCGACCGGCTGGGGCTGTTCGCCGACACGGCCGGGCTGCTGGCGGCTCAGGGCCACATCGTCCGGTCGGCGGTCGTGCGCACCCTCGACGGGGTCGCCGCGAACGAGTGGCACGTCGAGACGCCCGGAGGCGGGGCACCGGACGAGGGCGCCCTGGTCCGCGGCCTGACCCGGCTCGCCGGGGGTGACCGCGAGCCGCTGGCCATGCTGGCCCGCCGCCGTCGGGCCACGGCCTTCGACTCGTCCCGGGCCACGTCGGGCTCGCCGGGGCAGACGCGGGCGATGGTGATCTCCCACGCCTCCGACTCGGCGACGGTCATCGAGGTCCGCGCGGCGGACCGGCCCGGGCTGCTGCACGACATCGGCATCACGCTGTCGCGGGCGTCGCTGAGCGTCCGCAGCGCCCACATCGCCACGTATGCGGGTCAGGCCCTCGACACGTTCTACGTCACCGAGTTCGGCGGCCGGCCGCTGCCCCCCGCCCGGGTGGCCCAGGCGGTGTCGATGATCATCGACACGTGTGACGGTGGTGACTAGGCCTGGGGCGAGGAGGCCGGCGCTCCCGGCGCTGGCTCGACACGCATACCCGCGCGGTTAGGCTTTCCTGGTGTTCAACTCACTGTCCGACCGGCTGACCGCGACCTTCAAGGGCCTGCGCGGGAAGGGTCGGCTCACCGAGCACGACGTGAACGTGGCGCTGCGCGACATCCGCCTGGCCCTGCTCGACGCCGACGTCGCGCTGCCGGTCGTCAAGCAGTTCGTCTCGTCGGTCCGCGAGCGGGCGCTGGGCGAGGAGGTCAGCCAGGCGCTGAACCCCGCGCAGCAGGTCGTCAAGATCGTCAACGAGGAGCTCGTCGGCATCCTCGGCGGTGAGACCCGCTCGCTCCGGTTCGCCAAGACGCCGCCGACGGTGATCATGCTGGCCGGTCTCCAGGGTTCGGGAAAGACGACGCTGGCCGGGAAGCTGGGGTACTGGCTGAAGGGTCAGGGGCATACTCCGCTGCTCGTCGCCGCGGACCTCCAGCGGCCGAACGCCGTCACCCAGCTGGTCGTCGTCGGCGAGCGGGCCGGGGTGCCGGTGTATGCGCCGGAACAGGGCAACGTCGGCGGCCACGACGCCGTTCTCGGCTCGGGGTGGGGGTCCCCCCACGAAGTGGGGGAGGGGACGCGCTCGTTCGGCGACCCGGTGTCGGTGGCGCGCGCGGGGATCGCGGAGGCGCGGAACCGCCAGTACGACGTCGTCATCGTCGACACCGCCGGCCGGCTGGCGGTCGACACGGCCCTGATGCGGGAGGCCGCGGACATCCGCGCGGCCATCGACCCGGACGAGGTCCTGTTCGTCATCGACGCGATGATCGGGCAGGCCGCGGTCGAGACGGCGCAGGCGTTCCAGGAGGGCGTCGACTTCACCGGCGTGGTCCTGTCCAAGCTCGACGGCGACGCGCGCGGTGGTGCCGCGCTCTCGGTGGCCTCAGTGACGGGGCGTCCGGTCATGTACTCGTCGATCGGCGAGGGCGTGAAGGACTTCGAGGTGTTCCACCCCGACCGGATGGCCGGGCGGATCCTCGACATGGGCGATGTGCTGACGCTCATCGAGCAGGCCGAGAAGGCGTTCGACCGCAGCCAGGCCGACGAGATGGCGCGGAAGTTCCTCGCCGAGGAGGACTTCACCTTCGACGACTTCCTCCAGCAGATGTCGGCCATCAAGAAGATGGGCTCGCTCAAGGCGATGCTCAAGATGATGCCGGGCATGCAGGGGATGCGCGACCAGCTGGACTCGCTCGACGAGAAGGAGTTCGACCGCGTCGAGGCGATGGTCCGCTCGATGACGCCGTTCGAGCGGAGCCACCCCAAGCTGATCGACGGTTCCCGGCGGGCCCGGATCGCGCGAGGTTCCGGCGTCACGGTGTCCGAGGTGAACCAGCTGCTCGAGCGGTTCCGCGAGGCCCAGAAGATGATGAAGTCGCTGGCCCGCGGCGGTGGCGGTGGCCTGCCCGGTATGCCCGGGGTCCCGGGTGCGCGCAAGGGCGGCCGCAGCGCTCCGCCGCCGCAACGGCGCAAGTCCAAGAGCGGCAACCCGGCCAAGCGGGCCGCCGAGGAGCGCGCCGCGGCCGAACGGTCCGCGACGGCGCGCTCGGCGGCGGCCGGTTCGGCGTTCGGGATCCCGGCGGCGGCCAAGGGCGGCGACGGGGCGTCCCAGTTCGAGGAGCAGGACCTGCCGGCAGGCTTCGAGAAGTTCCTGGGCGGCCGCTGACGTCACGTCCCTGCCTCGGCGCCGCCGCTCTGGTCACAGTGCGCGTCAGAGTGCGTTTGGTGCTGCCCTGACGACACCAGCCGCACTCTGACGCGCACTCTGACATACCGACTGCCCGCATGGATCCACACGAGATCGTCGTCCACAGGGTGTCTCCGGATCGTCACGTCGTCCACACCCACAGTCGGGTCTATCTGTCGTTCGACTGACGGGGATCAGCGTGGAGGACATGGACCTTCCGGCTGACCTTCTCGCCCTCGCCCGCAACCAGTTCGGCGTCATGTCGCGAGTTCAGCTCGTGCAGTCCGGCGTTTCCCGTGCCCAGATCCGCTGGCGGCTCGGACGCGCGTGGAGGTTGTTGCTTCCCGGGGTCGTCCTGCTCGAACCCGGACTCCCGACTCTTTCTCAGCGTTACGTGGCCGCGCTCCTGTATGCCGGACCGGAGAGCGGGCTCTCGGGACCGACCGCCCTCCGGCTGCACGGTTGGCCCTCGGCAGAGCCGAGCCTTCGCGTTCACGTCCTCGTCCCGCCGACGCATCGGTCCCGCGACGTCGCGTGGCTCACGATCCGACGCAGCTGCTTCACGGACGAACGCGTCGTCGAACGCGGCCCGGTCAGGTTCTCGTGCCTGCCGCGAGCGGTGGTGGACGCAGCGGCGCTGGCACCGGACGAGTCAGGCTGTCGAGCGTTGCTCATCGAAGCCGTCCAACGCCGGCTTGTCCGCTTGGACGACGTCAGCCACTGGATCGACGTCCGCCGGCCGAACGGCAAGGTGCGTCTCCGACGGGCGTTGGCGGAGGCGGCGGCGGGGGCTTGGTCCCTTCCCGAGGCCGACCTGGCCCGTCTGCTGTCGGAGTCGTCGACCCTGCCCGCCGCGTGGCTGAACCCGGAGCTCCACGAGTCGGACGGCGGACGGCTGACGACCCCGGACCTCTGGTTCGATGACGTCGCGATGGCGGTCATGGTCCACAGCCGGAAGTATCACGCCGGTCTTCTCGACTGGGGAGCACGGTCGAACAAGACTCAGACCTTTCGGCGGCCAGGGTCGTCGTGGTCGGGGTGGCGCCTGGAGCCATCTCGCGCGACCCGGCCCGAGTGCTCAGACGCATCGAGGCCGCCTACGTCAGCGCTCGCCGGTCCGGCCGACGCGCCGACGTGGTCGCCACACCACGGATCGTGCCTGCGGGCCGGGTGCTCGTTTCTCGGTCGCTCGTCGATGTGCCGACCCTGGTGGGCTCGTGAACGCCCCCCCGCCAGAGCTTGGCGTACAGGTGACCTCGACCTGCTCACGGGCGGAGGCCGAGCCAGAGGCCGAGCGCGGCGACGCATACGGTCGTCAGCGAGGGTGCCGACACCGTTGAGCAGGGCCAGCCCCACTCGCCGCTGCTCGACCAGGCGAACGGTCTCGAACGACGCGGTGCTGAACGTCGTGTACCCGCCACAGAACCCGGTTCCCACCACCAGTCGCAGCTCCTCCGGCACGGCGTGCGCGAGCGTCAGTCCCGTCACGAGGCCGAGGACGAACGACCCGGTCACGTTGACGACCACGGTCCCGACGGGGAACGAGGACGACACCCGCGTGCGAACCAGCCCGTCGAGCACGAACCGCGCCACCGCGCCCAGACCCCCGGCGAGGGCCACCCAGCCGATGATCACCTGGACGTCCCTCGACGCTGTGCCGTCGCCGCCCAGATCCCGGACCACGTCGCCAGGAACCCCACGACGACCGTGCCCACCGCGTACGCAAACGCCACCGACGCATACCCGTCCCGGAGGAGCAGGTCGGTGTCGACCGCGAGCGTGCTGTACGTCGTGAAGGCGCCGAGGAACCCGGCTCCCAGGACCAGGCGAAGCCGTTGCCGCACACCGACATCGGGACCGCGGCGGCTCAACGCTTCGATGAGGACACCCAGCAGGAACGCGCCAACGACGTTGACGGAGAACGTTGCCGCCGGCCACGCCCCCCACGGGCCGACCGCCTCGCCGACGCCGTAGCGGGCCGCCGTCCCGAGCACGCCTCCGACGAAGACGAGCCCCACGCCCGCTCCCGTCAGGTGCGGCGGCGGCCGGTCGGGGTCGAGGGGCAGCTCGGGACGTGCGTCAGCCATGGCGATCAGCGAGCGTATGCCAGCCGCGACCCGGTCCCGTAGGTTGCCGTCCATGGCCGACGTCCTCCACCTCTCCGGGCCGGTGCTCGTCGGACCGGACGACGTCCGCGGCGAGATCTGGGTGGTCGACGGCCGGGTCACCTTCACGAAGCCGACGGCCGCCGCGCAGACCGTCGTCGGCTGGGTGCTCCCGGGCCTGGTCGACGCGCACTGCCACGTCGGTCTCGGCCCCGAGGGTGGGGTCGACGAGGCGCAGTCGGAGGACCAGGTCCGCGCCGACCGCGACGCCGGGACGCTGCTCATCCGCGACGCCGGCAGCCCGGTCGACACGCGCTGGGTCGACGACCGCGACGACCTCCCGCGACTGATCCGGGCCGGGAGGCACATCGCCCGGAGCCGCCGCTACCTGCGGGGCTTCGCCCACGAGGTCGAACCCGAGGACGTCGTCGAGTACGTCCGGCGGGAGGCCCGGCGCGGCGACGGCTGGGTCAAGCTGGTCGGCGACTGGATCGACCGCGAGACGGGCGACCTGTCCCCCTCCTTCCCGCGCGAGACGGTCGTCGCCGCGGTCGCGGCCGCGCACGAGGAGGGCGCCCGCACGACGGCCCACTGCTTCGGCGAGGAGTCGCTCTACGACTTCGCGGCGGCGGGAACCGACTGCATCGAGCACGCCTGCGGCCTCGAGCCGGAGTCGATCGCCCAGTTCGCGGCGCAAGGAATCGCCATCGTCCCGACCCTCATCAACATCGCGCGGCTGCCGGAGATGGCCGCGCCGGGCCGCGACAAGTTCCCCGCGTACTACGCGCACATGACCGACCTGCACCGGCGACGGTACGAGACGGTGGCCGCGGCGCACGACGCCGGCATCCCGATCTACCTGGGCACCGACGCCGGCAGCAGCCTCCCGCACGGGCTGGTCGCCAAGGAGGCGGCCGACCTCGTGAACGCCGGGCTGTCGCCGGTCGAGGCAGTCGCCGCCGGGAGCTGGGCGGCTCGCGATTGGCTCCGGCGGCCGGGCATCGAGGAAGGCGCGTCCGCGGATCTCGTGGTGTACGAGGCTGATCCGCGCGTGGACATCCGCGTCCTCGCGTCTCCGGAGGCCATCGTGCTGCGGGGACAGACGGTGTGACCGAGCCGCGACCGCTGCGTGCCGACGGGGAGCGCGTATGGGTGGCGGGTGCGACCGAGGCGGACGTCGACGCCTACATCCGCGCGTCCCTGCAGTCCTCCCGTCGACTGCGCGAGTGGAACCCCGTCGACCCGTACGGGCTGCCGTCGCTGCTTCGGGCCGCCTCCGGGTACCACCGGACGCTGTTGATCCACGCCCGGCAGCAGGAGGGCGACCACGACCTCGTCGGGAAGGTCAACGTCACCAACGTCGTCCGCGGCCGAGCGCTCGGCGCGACCCTCGGGTACGACGCCTTCGACCCGTATGCGGGCCGGGGGCTGTTCGCGGAGGGGCTCCGGCTCGTCGTCGACATCGCGTTCACGCCGGAGCCGCGGGGGATGGGCCTGCACCGGCTCGAGGCGAACGTCCAGCCGGCCAACGTCCGCTCGGCCGGCGTCCTGCGCCAGATCGGGTTCCGGCGGGAGGGGTTCTCGCCGTCGTACCTGCTCATGCCGACCTCCAGTGGCTCCGAGGAGTGGCGCGACCACGACCGGTATGCGGTGACGCGCGGTGAGTGGCCGGCTGATCCGTGGCCGCCACGCATGACCCCCCGGATCGCGGTGCTGGTCAACGGGATTCCCGGATCCGGCAAGACGACGCTGGCACGCCGGCTGGCGGCGGAGCTCGGGGTGCCGCTCTTCAGCAAGGACACGGTCAAGGAGGCGATAGCCGCCTTCCTCCCGCCCGACTACGTGACGCAGCACGGGGCGGGACGGTCCCGGCTGGGGGCTGGGGCGACGGAGGCGCTGTGGGACCAGCTGGGCGACAGCGCGGTGGGTGGTGTGGTCGAGAGCTGGTTCTACCCCGACGACGCTCAGTACGTGCGCCGAGGCCTGGCCCGAGCCGGCCTGGACGCGGAACGGGTTCCCGAGGTGTGGTGCGAGGTCCCGCTGGCGCTCGCCCGTGAACGGTTCGAAGGACGGGCCCGGCACGGGGAGCGCCACACCGTCCACGGGGAGCAGGTCGGGCTCGACGCGATGTGGACCGAGCTCGCGACCATGACCCGACCGCAGGGGATCGGGCCGGTGCTCGCGGTCGACACCTCCCGGGAGGTGTCCGCTCGCGACGTCGGCCGGCTGGCGCTCTCGGTCCGCGCGAGCTTCGCCTGACTCGCCGAACCCGCCGAACCCGGCCGAACCGGCCAGAATGGCGTCCGTGGACATCTCGGCGCGGACGGACTACGCGGTCCGCGCGCTGTTGACCCTGGCCGCCGCGGAACGGAACCGGGGCCCCGCCGCCGGTGACGACACGCATACCGCCGCCGTCTCCGTGGACGTCCTGGTCCGCGAGCAGGGCCTGCCCCGCAAGTTCCTCGAGGCGATCGTCGCGGACCTGCGTCGTGGCGGGCTGGTGACCAGCCGGCGGGGGCCCACCGGCGGGTACACACTGGCCCGGCCGGCCGACCAGATCTTCCTCGGCGACGTGTTCCGGACCGTCGACGGCCCGCTGGCGGAGGTGCGCGGCCTGCGGCCGCACGAGACGGCATACATCGGCGCGGCGGAGCACCTACCGGTCGTGTGGGTCGCCGTCCGAGCCAGCCTGCGTCGCGTTCTGGACGAGACGTCGCTGGCCGATGTGCTCGACGGGACGCTGCCCAAGCACGTCGAGGAACTTGCGGCTGCGCCCGACGCCTGGCGCAACCGCTAGCGTCCGGAGGCATCCGCACCGGAGAGTTTCAGGTTTTCGTCAATTTTCCCAGGCAACTGGCAGGCCAGGGCCCCGGACGTGGAATGCTCCCGCCTGCATGCGGTGGACCGCCGGTCGGGGGCGTGTCGACTCGTCGTAGGAGACTCCATGCAATCTCGAGCGCGCGTACCAGGGATCCTGGCTGCGTCGACGGTGGCCGTCGTGGCCGCCGCCACCATGGCGGCCGGGGCCGTTGCCGCCCCCGCCGCCGCCAAGTCCGGAGACACCGGACTGGGCAAGAAGGACCGGGAGCTGGTCGCCACGGCAGTCGCTCAGGGCAAGCCCACCGTCACCCTCATCGTCTCGACGGCGTCCGGTGCGAACTCGCGCGTCGAGGCCGCCATCAAGGGCCTCGGCGGCACCATCGGGTACCGCGAGGACTCGATCGGCTACCTGCGCGCGGTCGTCCCCACCGGGAAGGCCGGCTCCGTGTCCGGCCTCGCCGGTGTCGACGGGGTGGACGTCGACGACATCATTCCGCTCGATGACCCGTCGCCCGGTCCGAACGGGCAGGTCGACCCGACGCCGTATGCGCCGCCCTCGGCGAGCACGCCGGTGGTCAATCCCTACATGCCGATCGGCGACACCGGCGCAGCCCAGTTCGTGCAGGCGCACCCGACGTGGGACGGCCGCGGCACGACGGTCGGCATCCTCGACCTCGGCGTGGATCTCGCCCACCCGGCGCTGCAGACCACCACGACCGGTGAACGGAAGATCGTCGACTGGGTCACCATGACCGACCCGACTCACTGGCACGCGAACGCGACGGCGACCCCACATGGGTCCAGATGGGGACCCAGGTGTCCGGTCCGTCGTTCACCGCGGGCGCGGTACTGCGTGGACCGCGCCGGCCGGCTCCTACCGGTTCGGCGTCTTCGACGAGCGTGACCCCAGACTCGGCGGCGAGGTCGGTAACGACGTCAACCGCGACGGCAACCCCGCGGGGTCCAGCGGGAAGTTCGGCGTCCTCTGGGACACCGCCAGCAACACGGTCCGGGTCGACGCGAACCAGAACCGCTCGTTCACCGACGACCCAGCCATGACCGACTACAAGGTCAACAAGGACGTCGCGTACTTCGGGACCGACAACCCGGCCACGGCCATCGCCGAGCGGATGCCGTTCGTCGTCCAGACCGACGGCAAGAACAAGGTCGTCAACATCGGCATCGTCTCCGGCGCCCACGGCTCGCACGTTGCGGGCATCACGGCGGCCAACGGGATGTTCGGCGGGGCTGTGACCGGCGCGGCGCCCGGCGCCAAGATCGTCTCGATCCGGGTCTGTCTCTTCATCGCAGGCTGCACGGCGCACGCCCTCATCGAGGGCATGGTCTACGCCGCGAAAGAGGCCAACGTCGACGTCATCAACATGTCCATCGGCGGCCTGCCGTCTCTCAACGACGGCAACAACGCGCGGGCGCAGCTCTACGACAAGCTCATCACGCAGAGCAACGTCCAGATGTTCATCTCGGCGGGCAACAGCGGCGCCGGGCTCAACACCATCGGCGACCCGTCGGTCGCGTCCAAAGTCATGAGCGTCGGCTCCTACATCACCAACGAGACGTGGAAGAGCAACTACGGGTCCACGACCGTGGGCAACCGCCAGGACAACATGCACCCGTTCTCGTCCCGGGGTCCCCGTGAGGACGGCGGGTTCAAGCCGCAGATCATCGCGCCGGGGTCGGCGGTCTCGACGGTTCCGACCTGGCAGAACCCGACCGGCGCCTGCCTGCCGTACCCCTGCGACGTCGGGTACGCGATGTTCAACGGCACCTCGATGGCCTCGCCCCAGGCAGCCGGAGCGGCGGCACTGCTCGTGTCGGCGGCCAAGGCGGCCGGGTACCAGTACCAGCCCGACCAGCTGCGCCAGGCGATGAACAGCAGCGCGCGGTTCATCGACAACTACCAGGCCTACGAGCAGGGCAACGGCCTGATCCGCGGTCGCCGAGGCGTGGGACCTCCTCGACGACCAACGCCAAGACCGTCGACATCTCGTCGTCGGTCGCGGTCAACACCGTGCTGTCCGGGTTCCTCGCGACCCCGGGCATCGGCACCGGCATCTACGACCGCGAGGGCGTCAAGGCCGGGGACAGCTACACGCGGACCTACACGCTCACCCGAAACAACGGTGGCGGTGGGACCAAGACGTATGCGGTGAGCTGGGTCGGCAACGACGGCACGTTCGAGTCGGGCACGTCGGTGAGCCTGCCGCTGGGCAAGCCGGTGACGTTCACCGTCACGGTGCACCCGATCGACCTCCGGGATCCACTCAGCGGTGATGCGGCTCGACGACGCGGCCAACCCGGGCGTCGAGGCGGAGACGATGAACACCGTGGTCGCCGCGGAGCAGTTCACCGCGCCAGAACGGGTACTCGGTCACCAAGACGGGCACCGCCTACCGCAACCAGTCGGTGAGCTACTTCGTCAAGTGTCCCCGCGGGCACGCCGGCGTTCAAGGTGGATCTCCAGAGCGGGGCCACACCCGGCGTGGGTCAGATCCGGTTCCTCCGGTTCCACCCGTACGGCGTCGGAATCGACGTCAACTCGAGTCTCGCCAACTACAACCCGCCGGTCACGCCGGTCTGCAACGAGAACTGCACGGTGGCGGAGGCGTCCAGCCGGACGACGACCAACCCGCAGGCGGGCGTGTGGGAGGTCGCGGTCGAGGTGCGTCGGACGTCTGACGCCGTCGCAGTGCCGTACACCCTGACGATGTCGATCCTCGGGGCCACGCATCAGCCCGAACCCCGACATCATCCCGTCGGCCACGCTCGGCGTGCCGGTCGCCCGGTCCTACACGGCGACCAACCAGCTCGGTCCGTTCACCGGCCGGGTGGTCGGCACGGACGCTGGGCAGCGCCAAGATGAGCACCGAGACGATCGCCCACCTGGCTCAGAAGCACGTTCCCGGTGGCGGTCGCCGCCGGGTTCGACGTCGCTGCGCGCGACGATCGGCAGCCCGTCCGACCCGGCCGCCGACCTGGACCTGTTCGTCTACCGCCTGGACCCGTCGGTGCCGTGCTCGTCGGCCAGTCGGCGGACGGGGACAGCGAGGAGTCGGTGACCATCGCCAACCCGGCTGGCCGGCACGTACGTCGTGCTCGTCGACGGCTTCGCGGTCCCGGCGGGCACGACGACGTACAAGTACGTCGACGTGTTCACCAACTCGGCCTTCGGGTCGGTGACGGTCACGGATGCCAACGCCGCTCCGTCCCGAACGGGTGCCGTCATGGACGGTGCCGGGGACGGTGACCGCGAACTCGGCGCCGACGACCGGCCGGGTCCTGCTCGGCGGCGTCCAGGTCCGCACCGACGGCAACGTCCTCGTCGGCTCCGCCGACGTCGTCGTCCAGGCGGTGACGCCATAGGCGGCCTGCCGTACGCCTGAAGGTCAGGCGGCGCCGGTGGTGGGAGTCCTCCCGCCACCGGCGCCGCCGCATACCGGCTGACCCGCGGGCGTGGTCCGAGGGACGCCGCGGATCTGGCAGAATGGTCGGCTGTACCCGTCCGGGTGGGCCTGTCCAACGACGAGCCGTGCCCGGGACGCCTACCCCCCGAGCGTCGGCTCCCCGCGCGATCCTGTGCGGTCTCGCCGCGTTCATGTGACAGAAAAGAGACCACCGACGTGGCCGTCAAGATTCGTCTGAAGCGCATGGGCAAGATCCGCGCTCCGTTCTACCGTGTCGTCGTCATGGACTCGCGCACCAAGCGCGACGGCCGGGCGATCGAGGAGATCGGCAAGTACCACCCCACCGCCGAGCCGTCGGTCATCGAGATCGACTCCGACCGCGCCCAGCACTGGCTGAGCACCGGCGCCCAGCCGACCGAGGCCGTCGCGGCGCTGCTGAAGGTCACCGGCGACTGGCAGAAGTTCAAGGGCCTTCCGGGCGCCGAGGGCACGCTGAAGGTCGCCGAAGCCGAAGAAGGGCAAGAAGGAGCTGTACGAGGCCGCGATCGCCGCGGCCGGTGGCAGCAGCCTCGACGTCAAGGACACGCCGACGCGCAAGTCCGCCCCCGCCAAGTCCGCCGCGAAGAAGGCGGCCGAGAAGCCCGCCGAGAAGGCTGCGGAGACCAAGCCTGCGGAGACCGCGCCCGAGAAGACGGCTGAGCCGGATCCGGCCGACACCGACTCCGGGGTGGCGTCCGCCGACAGCACCGACGCCGACGCCGACCGCAGCGCCACCGCCGCCGCCGAGTCCGCCGACGGCGGCTACGGCGCCGGCTCCGCCGCGCCGAACGCCGACGGTACGGCTCCCGAGGGCTTCTCGGTCAAGGGCAACAAGGACTCGATGAAGTTCCACGAGCCCGACGGCCAGTGGTACGACCAGACGGTCGCCGAGGTCTGGTTCGCCGACGCCGACGCCGCGGAGAAGGCCGGCTTCGCCAAGGCCGGTTCCTGACCGTGTTGGAAGAGGCCCTCGAGCACCTGGTCAAGGGCATCGTCGACCACGCCGACGACGTCGTCGTCCGGCGCAAGGAGCTGCGCCGCGGTGAGCTGCTCGAGGTCCGGGTGCACCCCGACGACCTCGGCCGCGTCATCGGCCGCTCCGGCCGGACGGCCAGTGCGCTGCGGACCGTCGTCAGCGCCCTGGCCGGCGGCGGCCAGGTCCGGATCGACATCGTCGACACCGACCGCGACCGCTGACCTCCCGCTTCCAGACGTCCGTTGTTGCCAGTTTCGGGCGGCTGAGCCCTCTCGAACTGGCAACAACGGCGGTTCGGAAGCGCGTCGCGGCCTGAGAGGAGCACCTCGTGAGCGTCTCTGGGAACGGTGACGAGGTCGTCGTCGCGCGGATCGGCAAGCCACACGGCCTGCGGGGCGAGGTCACCGTCCAGCTGCACACCGACGACCCCGAGACGCGGTTCGCCGTCGGGGCCACGCTCGGGACCCAGGCCACCGCGGGGAGCGGCGTGCCCCGGGCGCTGACCATCCGCTCCACACGCGTCCACCAGGGCGTCTGGCTGCTCGGCTTCGAGCAGATCCCGGACCGCACCGGCGCCGAGTCGCTGCGGGGGACCCGCCTGGTGGTCGACGCCGCCGACCTCGCCCCGTCCGGTGACGACGAGGACGGCTGGTACGAGGAGGAGCTCCTCGGCCTCGCCGTCCTCACCCGCGACGGCACCCGCCTCGGCGAGGTCGCCCGGCTCGAGCTGGGCGCCGCCCAGGACCTCCTCGTGGTCGCCCTCGACACCGGCGGCGACGCATACCTGCCGTTCGTCGAGGCGATCGTCCCCGAGGTGGACGTCGCGGGCGGACGGGTCGTCGTCGACCCGCCGGAGGGCCTGCTGGAGCTCAACGCGTGAGTGCCGGTATGCGTGTCGACATCGTGTCGATCTTCCCGGACTACCTCGCGCCGCTGGACCTGTCGCTCATCGGCAAGGCCCGGCGCGACGGTCTGCTCGATGTGCGCGTCCACGACCTGCGCGACTTCACCCACGACCGGCACCGCACCGTCGACGACTCCCCGTACGGCGGCGGCGCGGGCATGGTCATGCGCCCGGAACCCTGGGGCGAGGCGCTCGACGCCGTCGTCGCGTCGGGCCACGGTGTGCCGCACCTCGTCGTCCCGAGTCCGGCGGGCGAGCCGTTCACGCAGCGGATGGCCCGGGCCCTGGCTGCCGAGCCGTGGCTGGTCTTCGCCTGCGGCCGGTACGAGGGCATCGACGAGCGCGTCCTCGAGGACGCCGCCACCCGAATGCCGGTCTCGGTCGTCTCCCTCGGCGACTACGTCCTCAACGGGGGAGAGGTCGCCGTCCTGGCCATCGTCGAGGCCGTCGCCCGGCTGCTGCCCGGCGTCATCGGCAACGCGGAGTCCCTCGTCGAGGAGTCGCACGAGGACGGGCTGCTCGAGTACCCCGTCTACACCAAACCGCCCGTCTGGCGCGGCCACGCCGTCCCGCCCGTGCTCCTCTCCGGCGACCACGGCGCGATCGCCGCCTGGCGGCAGGAGCAGCGCGTCGCCCGCACCGCCGACCGTCGACCCGACCTGCGCCACGTGTCGGCGGCGCTCGTCGCCGACGGCCTGGACGTCCGGCCCGCCCAGCCGGCCGACGCCGCGGAGCTCGCCGTCCTGCAACACGCCTGCTGGCTGTCGGAGGCGGTCGCGAACGCGACGTTGGACATCCCGGCCCTCGCCGAGGACGCCGACGAGGTCCGCCGGGGGTTCGCCGAGTGGCATACCTGGGTCGTCCGCAGCGGCGGACGGCTCGTCGGCTCCGTGCGGGCGCGCGTCTCGGCCGACGTGGACGGGCAGTGGGAGATCGGCCGGCTGATGGTCGCCCCCGACCTCCAGGGCCGCGGGATCGGGCGGGCCCTGCTCGCCTATGCGGAGGCCGCGGCGCCGAGCGGTACCAGCCGGTTCTGGATCAACACCGGAACCCGGAGCAAAGCCAACCTGCGGCGGTACCGGCGAGCGGGGTACCGCGCACGCCCGGGGGAGGGCCGGTTCCCGGGGACCGTCGACCTGGTCAAGGACGCTCCCGGAGTCGACGCGATTTCGTGAGTCGACTCCGGCTCTGGCAGAATCGGTGGTTGCGTCCGGCACCAGACGCGCCCCTGCCACAGGGGAGGGTCCTACCGGAATGACAATGACGGTGGGCGTGCGCACGCGAGCAGGTATGCGTGCGCACGAGGCCGGCCGGTACGCATACCCCTCGTTCGTTACCCGACGACACGAACTACCCGTGGTGACCTGTGGCACCCGAGAAAGCGACACCCGCCATGCACAAGCTCGACGCGCTCGACCAGGCCTCCCTCCGCTCCGACGTCCCGGCGTTCCGCGCCGGTGACACCGTCAAGGTGCACGTCAAGGTCGTCGAGGGAACCCGCTCCCGTATCCAGGTCTTCCAGGGCGTCGTGATCCGTCGCCACGGCGGCGGCGTCGGCGAGACGTTCACCGTCCGCAAGGTGTCGTTCGGCGTCGGCGTCGAGCGGACCTTCCCGCTCCACACGCCGATCATCGACAAGATCGAGGTCGTCACCCGTGGTGACGTCCGGCGCGCGAAGCTGTACTACCTTCGCGACCTGCGCGGCAAGGCGGCGAAGATCAAGGAGAAGCGCGACTCCATCCCGGCCGGCAAGGGCAAGGGTGCCGCCCGGGCCCACGCCACCGCGCCGCAGGACAGCGGTTCGGCCTCGGAGTCGACCTCCGCGGAATGACCGTCGCGTGACGACGAGCGAGCCCGACACCGAACCGGTGCCGGGCTCCTCTCACGCGCGTGCCCGGTCGGGGAGAGCGTCGCGCCGGCGCTGGTGGCCGTATGTCGTCCTCGCCGTGGTCATCGTGGTCCTGCTGCGAGCCTTCGTGGTCCAGTCGTTCTCCGTCACGAGCGGTTCCATGGAGCCGACCATGGAGCCGGGGGACCGGATCCTCGCGAACCGGCTGGTCCGCGGGGACGACGTCCACCGCGGGGACCTCGTGGTGTTCGACGGGACCGAGGCGTTCCCCGTGAGCGGTGCCCAGCCGTCGACCGGCCCGCTGGCCACGCTGGGCCGAGCGGCTGCCGGGGTCCTGACCCTGGACACCGGCACCGACTACGTGAAGCGCGTCGTCGGGCTGCCCGGCGACCGGGTGACCTGCTGCGACGCCACCGGCCGGCTGCAGGTCAACGGGGTCGGGGTGGACGAGTCGTACCTCATGCCGGGTGACCGGCCGAGCGACCTGACCTTCGACGTCGTGGTCCCCGCGGGGCACCTGTGGGTCATGGGCGACCACCGCAGCGCGAGTGGCGACTCCCGCGCGTACCTCGGGCGGCCCGGGGGCGGCATGGTGCCGGAGGGCGCAGTGATCGGTCAGGCGACGGTGCGATACTGGCCGCCCGGTCGCCTTGGATCTCTTGGGGGGCCCGGTCCCATGTCCACCGTCCCATCGCCCGCCGGAGCTGGTCAGTGACGTCTTCCACAACGCTCGTGGGCCTCGCCTGCGGCTCCGCCGCCCCCGGCCGGCGGGTATGACCGACGAGACCGCGGAGCAGCGGCTCCGCCGGATCGCCACCTCGCGGGCCGCCGAGTCGGCGGACGCGCGGGAGATCGGCGATCCTCGCCGGTCGCCCGGCTACCGCGCCTCCGGCCCGGAGGAGGTCCGCACCGAACGCCGCCCCGAGCCGGACTTCGATGACGACGAAGACGACTTCGACGAGGACGACGAGGACCAGGACGAGTCGGGAACGTTCCTCCAGAACGTCTGGGGCGGGGTCAAGGAGATCCTCATCATCGCCGTGATGGCGCTGGTGCTGTCCTTCATCGTGAAGACGTGGCTGATCCAGGCGTTCTACATCCCCTCGGGGTCCATGGAGAACACCCTGGTCCGCGACGACCGGGTCATCGTCAGCAAGCTGACGCCGGGTCCGTTCGACCTCAACCGGGGCGACGTCGTCGTGTTCAAGGACCCCGACAACTGGCTCGGCACCGTTCCGGAGTCGGCCCAGAGCGGCACTCGGGAGTCGGTTCGCCGCGTGCTGCAGTTCGTCGGCCTGCTACCCGACGACTCCGACGACCACCTCATCAAGCGGGTGATCGGCCTGCCCGGCGACCACGTGGTCTGCTGCGACGAAGACGGCCAGCTGACCATCAACGGCGTCTCGATCACCGAGCCGTACATCAAGCCCGGCGACACCCCCGGCGGCGGCAAGGCGAGCTTCGACATCACGGTGCCCGCGGAGAAGGTCTGGGTCATGGGCGACCACCGCAGCGACTCCAGTGACTCCCGGTTCCACGACGACGGCACGGGGGCGCAGGGCTCCGTGCCGATCAACGACATCACCGGCCGCGCGGTGATGATCGTCTGGCCGATCGACCACGTGAAGTGGCTGTCGGTTCCCGAACGGGTCTACTCCGACGTGCCGCCCGCCTCCGGTGGGCCGGCCCCGACCCCGGCGTCCACCGGCGCCACCGGCTGAGTGGTCGTCACCCGCGCGAAGAAGCCCTCGCTGCGCGTCGAGCGTGCGCTGCAGCGGGACGGCCACCGCGTCCTGGCCGGGATGGACGAGGTCGGTCGAGGCGCACTCGCCGGACCGGTCTCGGTCGGCGTCGTCGTCATCGACGAGAGCTGCCGGTCCGCGCCACCCGGCGTCAAGGACTCGAAGCTGCTGACGCCGTTGGCCCGCCGGCGGATGGTCCGGCCGATCCAGCGCTGGGCCCGGGCGTACGCCGTCGGCCACGCCTCCCCGGCGGAGATCGACGAGATCGGGATCATGGGTGGGCTCCGCCTGGCCGGTATGCGGGCGCTCGCCTCCGTGGAGTCGACGGGCCTCGTGCCGGACCTCGTGATCCTCGACGGCAACCACGACTGGCTGACACCTCCCGACGAGATGGGGCTCCTGGCCTTCGCCCACGAGGGCAGCCCGTCGGTGCCGCCGGTGACGACGATGATCAAGGCCGACATGAAGTGCTCGTCGGTCGCGGCGGCGTCGGTGATCGCGAAGGTGGAGCGGGACTCGATGATGGTGTCGCTCGACGCCGAGCACCCGGAGTACGGCTGGGCGGTCAACAAGGGGTACGCCGCACCGGAGCACATGCTCGCGCTCGAGGCCCACGGCCCGTGCGTCCTGCACCGCCGATCCTGGCGGCTCCCGGGCATGCCGAGCCTCGAGGAGCTGCTGGAGAGCGGAGTGGTAGAACTGAGCGACCTGGACGTGCGAGAGGCCGGCATCACCATGGACGGCCGAGACCAACTGCCCGACACATCGGTGGGGTGACATGAGTTCTGAGGATCTCGAGAAGTACGAGACCGAGATGGAGCTCCAGCTCTACCGGGAGTACCGCGACGTGGTGTCGCTGTTCACCCACGTGGTGGAGACGGAGCGCCGCTTCTACCTGTGCAACCAGGTCGACATGAAGGTCCGCGGCGACGGCGGTGAGGTCTTCTTCGACGTGACGATGCACGACGCGTGGGTGTGGGACATCTACCGTCCGGCCCGGTTCGTCAAGACGGTCCGGGTGGTGACGTTCAAGGACGTCAACATCGAGGAGCTGCCCAAGTCCGACCTGGAGCTGCCCTCGTAGCTCGCGTCGCCGGTCGCTGCTAGCGTCCCCCGGTCATAGCGGGGGGACGTCCGGTCGTCCACATGGGGCGACCGCTCCGTACCACCGTCCACAGCCCGTCGACAGGGTGGTGCGGTCGCGCATACCGACCGGCACGGTGGGCCGATGGACAGTTCGGGAGCCGTCGCCACGGGGATGCCGTGGCACACCGCACGCGGGCTCGGTAGCTACGGCGAGCGGATGGCAGTGCGCTACCTCACGGACCGAGGCCTCGACGTCCTCGACCAGAACTGGCGGTGCGACCTCGGCGAGATCGACATCGTCGCGCGTGACGGCAGCTGTCTCGTCGTCTGCGAGGTCAAGACCCGGCGCAGCACGACCTTCGGGCAGCCGATCGAGGCGGTCGACCACCGCAAGCTGGCCCGGCTGCGGCGGTTGGCGGCGGCGTGGCTGGCAGAGCGGCGCGCCGTCGGCTCACCGGTCCCGGGCGTCGCCGGGATCCGCGTCGACGTCGTCGGCGTCCTGCGCCCTCGACGCGGACCGTGCCGGATCGAGCACGTCGTCGGGGCCTTCTCGTGACCCTCGGGCGGACGCGCGCCGTCGGCCTGCGCGGCATAATCGGGTTCGTCGTCGACGTCGAGGTCGACATCGCCTCCGGGTTGCCCGCGTTCCTCGTCGGCGGGTGTCCCGACGGCGCGTGCGCCCAGTCGCCGGACCGGGTCAAGGCCGCGGCGGCGAACTCGGGGCACCCCCTCCCGCTGCGCCGGGTCACGGTGAACCTGTCGCCGGCGTCGATCCCTAAGGTCGGCTCCGGCTTCGACCTCGCCATCTGCGTCGCCGCGCTCGTCGCCAGCGAGTCCATCCCGCCCGACGTGGTCCGCGACGTCGTCCACATCGGCGAGCTCGGGCTCGACGGCACCGTCCGGTCGGTGCCGGGCGTCCTGCCCCTCGTCTTGGCCGCCGCGCGTCGCAAGGTGCGACACGTCGTCGTCCCGCTCGCCAACGCCGCCGAGGCGCGGCTGGTCCCCGGCGTGCGGGTCCACCCGGTCGAGACCCTCGACGAGCTCGTCGAGCGGTATGCGTCGCTGCACCGCGGGCTCATCCCGCCGCCGGTTCCCGAGCCGCCCGCCCAACCGGTCGCCGCGCCACCGGGACCCGACCTGGCCGAGGTCGTCGGGCAGCACGAGGCCCGCCGGGCGCTCGAGGTCGCGGCGGCGGGCGGTCACCATCTCTACCTCGTCGGGCCGCCTGGGGGCGGCAAGACGATGCTCGCTGAGCGGCTGCCGGGCCTCCTGCCGGAGCTCGACGACACCCAGGCCATGGAGGTCACGGCCATCGCGTCGGTCCTGGGCAAGCTCGGGCCGAGGGCGGCGCTCGAACGCCGGCCGCCCTTCGTCGCCCCGCACCACGGCGCCTCCGCCGTGGCGGTCATCGGCGGAGGGTCCGCCCGCGTGCTTCCGGGCGCGGTGACGCAGGCGCACCACGGCGTCCTCTTCCTCGACGAGGCTCCCGAGTTCCAGTCGTCGGTCATCCAGGCGCTGCGCCAGCCGATCGAGTCCGGTGAGGTGTTCGTGTCGAGGGCGGCGGCGCGGCACCGCTTCCCGTGCCGGTTCCAGCTGGTGCTGGCCGCGAACCCGTGCCCGTGCGGCTTCGGCTACGGCAAGGGTGTCCGGTGCCGCTGCTCGTCGATCCGGCTGTCGAAGTACCAGCAGCGGCTCAAGGGGCCGGTGCTCGACCGGGTCGACATCCAGGTGTTCGTCCCGGCGCCGTCCAAGGCGGCGCTCCTCGGTGCCTTGGGCGAGTCGAGCGCCGAGGTCGCCGCTCGCGTGACGACGGCGCGAGAGCGTCAGGCGGAGCGATGGTCCGGGACCACCTGGCGCCTCAACGGTCACGTCCCCGGCCCACTCCTGCGTGGTGGTCGCCTCCGCCTGCCCTATCCCGTCACCTCGTCACTCGACACCGCCCTCGACCGCGGCCTGCTCACCATGCGCGGCTACGACCGTTGCCTCCGGCTGGCGTGGACGCTCTGCGACCTCCGCGACGCCGATCGGCCGACCGCCGACGACGTCGGCAACGCCTTGGCGTTGCGCCTCCCCGACGAGCGGGTGGCCGCGTGAGCGCCGCCGCCTCGCCCCTCGGCGCCGTGAGCCGGGCCGAGCGCGGCGCTCGAGCCGCGTGGTCGCGGATCGCCGAACCGGCCGACGAGCGAGCGCTCGCGCTGGTCGCCGAGCACGGCGCGGTCGACGCCTTCCGCCTCGTGACCTCGGGAGACCCCGAGGTGCCCGAGGTGTTCCGTATGCGCGTCGACCGGTTCAGGGTCGACCCGGACCCGGTTCTGCAGCTGGGCACCGCCCGGGCGATCGGTGCGACGGTGCTGTGTCCGGGCGACCCCGAGTGGCCCGCCCGCGTGGACGACCATCCGCTCCCGCCCGTGTGCCTCTGGGTGCTCGGTGACCCGGATCTGGCGGCACTGACCGAGCGCTCGGTCTCGGTGGTCGGCGCCCGGAGCAGCACGTCGTACGGGGACGCCGTGGCCACCGGGTTCGGCTCGGGACTGGCCGAGCGCGGCTGGACGGTGGTGTCCGGGGCCGCGTTCGGCATCGACGCCGCCGCACACCGCGGCGCGCTGTCCGTCGACGGCGCGACGGTCGCGGTCCTGGCCGGAGGGGTCGACCGGCCCTATCCACTGGCCCACTCCACCCTGATCCAGCGCATCGCCGAGGGTGGGGCCGTCGTGGCCGAGGTGGCTCCCGGCATGGCGCCGACGAGACCGCGCTTCCTGCTGCGCAACCGGATCATCGCCTCGATGTCGCGTGGCGTGGTGGTCGTGGAGGCGGCACTCCGGTCCGGTTCGCTCAACACGGCGCGGACCGCCGCCGAGATCGGCCGCCCGGTCGGCGTCGTCCCCGGACCGGTGACCTCGATGATGTCGTCCGGGTGCCACCAGGCCCGGCGCGACGGGTTTGCGGAGATCGTCACCGACGTCGACGAGGTCATCGACCTCGTCGGCGACCTCGGTGTCGACGCCGCCCCGCGGCGCAGTGCCGAACCGGATCTCGCCGACCTGCTGGACCCCACCGACGCGCTGGTCCTCGACGCCGTGCCGGTCCGCCGCTCGCTGTCCGCGCTGGACATCGCGGTGGCGGCCGGGGTCCCGGCCGCCACTTCGGCGGCGGCCCTGGGGCGCCTGGAGCTCCAAGGCTTCGTCCGGCGGGACGGCGCGGAGTGGCGCAAGGCGGTGATGCCGCGGCGCTGACGTCACCCTTCCGGACAACGTGATCCCGCGGCGCGCGGACGCGGTCGTTGTCAACGCGGCGCCGGTTTGTCACGGTGACCGGGTGACGGTTCCCGCGGAGCGGCTCGACGCGGCCCCGGGCTCCGCGCTCATCGGCGACTTCGTCCGGTACCTCCGGTCCGAGCGCGGTCGTTCCGAGCACACGATCCGCGCGTATGCGTCGGACGTCGCCCACCTGGCCCGTCACCTCGGCGCCCGCGACGCCACAGCCACTGACCCAGACGCCGACCCGCCCGCTGACCCGGTCGCTGGCCCGGTCGCCGACCGAGCCGCCGACCCGCCCGCTGACAGGGTCGCGGACCCAGCCGCCGTCACGCCTGGTGACCCAGCCGCGGATCCGGACGCGGCGCTGGCGAGCGCGACGCTGGCCGATCTTCGCTCGTGGCTGTCGGCGCAGTCGGGGCAGGGTGTAGCCCGCGCTACGGTCTCGCGGCGGGCGGCGGCGGTCCGGACGTTCTACCGCTGGGCCACCCGGACCGGGCGAGTGGGCGCCGACCCGTCGCTGCGACTCGTGGCGCCGCGACGGGGCGGTCGGCTTCCTGCGGTCCTGCGCCAGGCCGACGCCGACCGGCTGCTCGACGTCGCGGCGGTGGCCGCCGACGACGAGGATCCGATCCATATCCGGAACCGGGCCGTGCTCGAGCTCCTCTACGCCAGCGGGATCCGGGTCGGCGAGCTCGTCGCGATCGACGTCGACGACCTGGACCTTGGCACGAACGTGGTCCGAGTGACCGGGAAGGGAGCCAAGGAGCGGGTCGTGCCCTTCGGGATCCCGGCGCGCCGGGCGCTGGACTCGTGGCTCGCGACCCGAGGGCGTCTGGCGACGGCGGACAGCGGCCCGGCGCTGTTCCTCGGCCGACGGGGCCGCCGGGTCGACCCACGCCAGGTCCGCGAGGTCGTCCACGCCCTGCTGGCGCACGTCCCCGACGCACCCGACCTCGGACCCCACGGCCTGCGGCACAGCGCCGCGACCCACCTGCTCGAGGGTGGTGCGGACCTGCGGGTCGTCCAGGAGCTGCTCGGACACGCCAGCCTCGCAACGACGCAGCTCTACACGCACGTCTCGCTGGACCGGCTCCGCCGGTCCTACGAGCAGGCCCACCCGCGCGCGTGACACGCACGGAAACCCTGTGAAACCCCAGACGCCCGCAAACGGGCAATAATCGACCGTGGGGGGGCCCGACGGGACCTATGAACAACCGGAGACCATGACCATTGTGGAGCGGCCACGCTCCCGCGCTCAGCGCGGGACCGCTCCGGAGACCCCCGACGACACCGCGGGCGAGGCCCTTCTTGTTCGAGAGGTCCCCGACTGGGTTCGCCGCCAGCGCCGCCAGGCGCGCCGCCTGCGGCGCACCGTGTTCCTCGCCATCGTCGTGCTCATCGCCGGCGCCGTCGTGGCCCGCTGGCGCGAGGACCCGGGGACCGTCCTCGCCTCCGGCGCCAGGACGGTGAACGCGTCTCTGACCTACACCGACCAGGGCCTCGCCGGGGGTGACGCCGAAGCCGCCGACGCGCCGGCGGCCGCCCCGGTCGGCGAGACCTCGACCCCCGACCCCTCCGCGACGGCCCACGCCGACTCCGAGGACCCCCCGCCCTCCGAGCCGACCCCGGCGGCATCGCAACAGCCGGTCCCCGAGGCCGGGTCCGGCACCCTGACCGCCGTGGAGATCCCCAGCGGCCCGATCAAGGCGACCGGCCGTACCGTCGCCTACGGGATCGACATCGAGGACGGTCTGCCGGTGCCTGCGGCGGACTTCGCCGCGGTCGTCCACACCGTGCTCGTCGACGACCGTGGCTGGCAGACCAAGGACGGTGTGCGGTTCGTCCCGGTGAGCCCGGCCGAGCGAGCGGCCGGCGCGCACGTCGACATCCGTGTGACCCTGGCCAGCCCCAGCCTCACCGCGAAGCTGTGCGCGCCGCTGGAGACGACGGTCCAGCAGGTGTCGTGCTGGAACGGCGCACGGGCCGTCCTCAACCTCACCCGCTGGATCCGCGGCGCGAGCACCTACGGCGACGACCTCGCGTCGTACCGCAACTACCTGGTCAGCCACGAGGTCGGTCACGGGCTCGGTCACGGCCACGTGCACTGCTCCGGCGCCGGCCGCCCCGCTCCGGTGATGGTGCAGCAGACGAAGGACCTCGAAGGCTGCACCGCCTGGCCCTGGCCGACCAGCCCCTGACGTCGTCACGGAGGAAGAAGCGGCAGGAGGACCACCCGGACCGCCCCCACGAGGGCCAAGGGGTCGAGGTACCGCTCGCCGTCGAGAACTCCCCAGTGCAGGCAGGTGGCCGGGGCGCAGTGACCAGGTGCCGCCGCCACCGAGGCAACGGCCTGACCCGGGGTGACCGCGGTCCCGACCGTCAGCGAGGAGTCGACCGGCTCGAACGTCGTGCGCAGTCCACCGACCGTCTCGATGACCAGGACGCCTCGGTCCACGACGACCCCGCGGAAGGTCACCACGCCGGTGGTCGGGGCCAGCACCTCCTGACCGACGGTGGCGCCGAGGTCGACGCCACGGTGCCCCGCTCCCCATCGCACCTCGGGCGCGTCGAACGTCGCGATGACCGGAGGGCGGGGGAGGAGCGGCCACGTCCAGCGGTCGCGAGGCGCGATAACCCCATCCGTCGCCGCCCCCGGCCACGCCGCAGGAGCGACCACCGCCTCTGGAGCGACCGACGCCGCCGAGTCCGGACCGACCGACGCCGCCGAGTCGGTGCCCGTCCCCAGGACGCCGACGCCGACGAGCAGCAGCACCCCTGCCACCCGTCGCCACCGCGTCCTCGACCACGTCATGCCGACAGCGTCCGCGCCGTCGTCGCACCGGGTCGAGACCCCTCCGTCTCGCTGTGGACGAGGGGACGAACCGGTCACCGCCTGTGGACGGCCTCGACCACCACCTGGCTCAGCCGGCGGCGACCTCCCGGCCCTTCAACGTGGCCAGCCGAGCCGCCGCCTCCTGCAGGACCTCGTCCTTCTTGCAGAACGCGAACCGGACCAGCGTCCGCGCCGCCTCCGCGTCGTCGTGGAACACCGACACCGGTACCCCGACCACGCCGCACAGCGACGGCAGCTCCCGACAGAACGCCAGTCCGTCGGCCGCCCCCAGCGCCGCGGCGTCGGCCACGACGAAGTAGGTACCCGCGGGCCTCGACACGGGCATACCGGCCGCTGACAGCCCCTTGCACAGCAGGTCCCGCTTGCGTTCCAGCGACGCGGCCAGGCCGGTGTAGACCGAGTCGTCGAGACCGAGCGCCAGCGCCACCGCGGGCTGGAACGGGCCCGACGCGACGTAGGTGAGGAACTGCTTCACCGTCCGTGCGGCGGCAACCGCCTCCGCCGGCCCGGTCACCCAGCCCACTTTCCAGCCGGTCGCCGAGAACGTCTTCCCCGACGACGAGATCGAGATGGTCCGCTCCCACATCCCGGGCAGCGTCGCGACGGGGACGTGAGGCACACCGTCGAACGTGAGGTGCTCGTAGACCTCGTCGGTGACCACCCACGCGTCGAACTCCCGCGCCAGCGCACAGATCAGCTCCAGCTCGGCCCGCGAGAAGACCTTGCCGGTCGGGTTGTGCGGCGAGTTCAGCAGCACCAGGCGCGTCCGCGGCGAGAAGGCGGCCCGCAGCGACGCCTCGTCCACATCGAACGAGGGGAACCGCAGCACCGACGTCCGCCGCACCGCCCCCGCGAGGGCGATCGTCGCCGCGTACGAGTCGTAGTAGGGCTCGAAGGTGACCACCTCGTCGCCGGGCTCGCACAGCGCCAGCACGACCGAGGCGATGCCTTCCGTCGCCCCCGCCGTCACGAGGACCTCGGACCCGGGGTCCACCGACAGCCCGTAGAACCGCCGCTGGTGGTCCGCCACGGCGGTGAGCAGCTCGGGCACGCCCGGTCCCGGCGGGTACTGGTTCCGCCCGCCCTCGATCGCCGCCACCGCGGCGGCCAGCATCGGCGCCGGGCCGTCGGTGTCCGGGAACCCCTGGCCGAGGTTGATGGCTCCGGTCTGAATCGCGAGCGCCGACATCTCGGCGAAGATCGTCGTCCCGAACCCCCGCATACGCTCGACGAGCGGCGT
Source organism: uncultured Actinomycetota bacterium (assembly GCA_963787725.1). Taxonomy (GTDB): domain Bacteria; phylum Actinomycetota; class Actinomycetes; order Actinomycetales; family Dermatophilaceae; genus Lapillicoccus. The sequence goes on from CAWBEH010000013.1 coordinate 299,494, forward strand.
CGCCGGTGACAGACCAACAGGCATGACCAGCAGCGTAGGCCGACCCACGCCGCCCATGCCGCCCCGCGCCGCCTACGCGGCCGGCGGCAGCCAGCCGGGGTCGAACCCGCAGGCCTGGATCCGGAAGAGCTTGTACCGGCCGCTGGAGGCGACCTGCGTGAACCCCGGCGCCTCCTCGAGCTTCGCGATCCCCGCCGTCCGCTGGTAGAGGTTCAGCCAGTACCGCTCCGGTCCGGTGATCGCGTACTCGACGCCCTCCCGGCGGAGCGCGTCGCAGACGTCCGGCCGCGACGCCGCGTCGCGCAGGTGCTCGCCGATCAGCGCGTGGTCCGGGTCGGGGTCCAGGAGCAGCGACTCGAAAAGGACCGGTCGCTCGTGGAACGCGTACAGGAAGGCCGACCCGTTGGCCGGCACGTTGGCGGTCACCACGTCACGCGGGATGAGGCGGGCCAGCTGCCTGAGGGCGGCGTTGTCCGCGTCGGTCAGGAGCACCTGGTACGGCTCGCCCGGGTGGTAGTACCGGTCGACGACATCACCGGCCTGGTCGTGGGACGCCCCGCCCGTGACCGTCGCGACGAGCAGCAGGGCGCCGGCCCCCGTGGCCGTGGCCAACGCCCACGGCCGCCGCGTCCGGTCGGCCGGGGGCGGCGAGAAGGACATGAGCAGCTTCGCCAGCAGCCGGGCGACGGTATGCGTGCCGACAACGGCCAGCAGTGTGGCCGGAACCACCACCAGCGCGGCGATCCGGACCTTGTCGTTGTACCAGTAGCCGGTCACGAGGGACCCCCACCCGGGCCGGCCCGTCGCGGCGACGGCGAACAGCAGCACACAGGCCGCCCACGTGACGACGACCCAACGGAGCCGGACCCGCTTCACGCACCCCACGGCGCCGACCGCCATGACGACGAGCAGGCCCCACGGCAGCGGACCGACCTGTAGCCCGAGCAGCGCGCTGTCCCGCAGCGCCGACCCGAGACTGTCGTGCGCGCCCCAGTCGTAGCTGGCGGTGTCCGCCACCTGCCGAGAGACCTGCGGGACGACGAGCAGACCCAGGACCACGACCAGCGCCAGCACCCCGAGCCGCACCCCCGCCCGACGACCCTCGACCCCGCCCCGGCGCCGCCACTCGAGGGCGAACCGCGTCCCGACGGCGAGCACCACGAAGAGCACCAGCGACACCAGCGCGTTCGGGTGGGCCAGGGCCAGGCCGGGGACGGCGGCGACCGTGACCACGACGGCCAACCGGCGGGGCAGGCCGGGAACCGGCGCCACACAGCCGACAGCCACGAGCGCGGGGCCGAGCACCCCCGGCAGCAGAGCGGTTCCGAGGAGGTTCGGCCAAAGGACGCCCCACCCCATGAGGACGTACGGGAAGCTCGTGAACGCGGCCGAGACCAGCCCCCCGGCGAGGAGGAGGAGCGCGGAGCGCCCCAAGGTGACCCGCACGAGCGCGACGACCCCGAGCGGCCAGAACACCGCGGCCGCCGCGACGGCGGTGAGGTTCGCGGCGACGACGATGCCGCGCCCGTCGGTCAGGACCGGCACCACCTGCGCGAGCGACCCCGCCACGTCGTGGAAGGCGCTCGGGTAGGCCGGATGGCCGGGCGACCCGAGGGACGAGAAGACCTCCGTGTCGAGGAACCGCCGGATCCGGTTGAGGTGGGCGACCGCGTCGGTGCTCTGGACCATCTCGTCCGGGAGGTGGATCCCCGGCAGCACCGTCAGGAGCACCAGGATCGAACCGAGACCCACGCCCGCCAGCGCGAACCAGGAGGTCCGCTCGGGCTCCCGCGCCGCATACCCGCTCGGCACACGGCCCCTAGGCCGCACGGCGAAGCCCACGAGGTAGGCGACGACGGCCCCGACCCCGGTCGCCGCCACGATCAGCCACGGACGCCAGGGCAGGTGCATGAGGGGCGCGAGCACGGCCGTACCCGCCAGGAGGGTGGTCCCGAGGCTGGGGGCGACGCCCCAGGCGGAGATGCCGCGCAGGCCCGCGGCATACGCCAGGGCGGCCCCGGGGACGAGGACGATCGCGACACAGAGAACGAGTGGCGGCAGCGCCGACAGCCACTCGCTCACCGCTGCACCCTAGGCGATTTCTCGGGGGCGGCCCGCAGGCATACCATGGAGGGCACGGCCGTCGTCCGCGATGGCCGAATTCGCGTGCCTTCTCCCGTTGACCTGGTGATTCGGTGAAACGGGGCGCGCACCCGGTTTGGTCCGGTATGCCACGCAGCGGTCTCCGCTGGGAGGTGTCCGGTGGGTGCGGGTCAGGCACCAGGCAGGTGGCCACACCCGTGCGCCGCCGACGGAACCGACCACTTCGATTTCACCAGGAGGACACGGCATGGCCGTTGTCACCATGCGCCAGCTCCTCGAGAGCGGCGTCCACTTCGGGCATCAGACCCGTCGCTGGAACCCCAAGATGAAGCGCTTCATCATGACGGAGCGCAACGGGATCTACATCATCGACCTGCAGCAGTCGCTGACGTACATCAACGACGCCTACGAGTTCGTCAAGGAGACCGTCGCCCACGGCGGTTCGGTCCTCTTCGTCGGCACCAAGAAGCAGGCCCAGGAGCCGATCGCCGACCAGGCGACGCGCGTCGGGATGCCGTACGTCAACCACCGCTGGCTGGGCGGCATGCTCACCAACTTCAACACGATCTCCAAGCGGCTCACCCGCCTGAAGGAGCTCGAGGAGATCGACTTCGACGACGTGGCCGGTTCGGGCCGCACGAAGAAGGAGCTCCTCATCCTCCAGCGCGAGAAGATCAAGCTGGAGAAGACGCTCGGCGGGATCCGCTCGATGCAGCGCGTCCCCTCGGCGGTCTGGATCGTCGACACGAAGAAGGAGCACCTCGCCGTCGACGAGGCCCGCAAGCTCGGCCTGCCGGTCATCGCGATCCTCGACACCAACTGCGACCCCGACGAGGTCGACTACAAGATCCCGGGCAACGACGACGCGATCCGCTCGGTCACCCTGCTGACCCGGGTCATCGCCGACGCCGTCGCCGAGGGCATCGTGGCTCGCGCCGGCGGCACCCGCGCCGCCGGTGACGAGCAGGTCGCCGCCGAGGAGCCGCTGGCCGAGTGGGAGCGCGAGCTCTACGCCGAGGCCGCCGCCGCGGAGGCGACCGAGGTCGCCCCCGAGGTCACGCCGTCCGCCGAGGTCATCGCCGACATCCCGACCGAGGCCGACGTCGCCGACCAGGCGCAGCCGTTGCCGCCGACGGGCTCCGAGCCGGAGGCCGACGACACCGCGAAGCACTCCGGCGCCGAGATCCTCGTCGCCGAGGCCGAGAAGGCCGAGCAGGGCGACGAGAAGGCCGACGAGAAGGCCGAGCAGGCCGACGAGAAGGCCGAGGAAGCGGCTCAGGCCTGACCCGCATACCCCTGGTCGGCCGGAAGCAGCATCGCCGGCCGACCACGAGCGGGCCTGCCCCCGACCCTCACCCACCACGGAACGAGAAGAGCGAGAGAGATGGCGAACTTCACCGTCGCGGACATCAAGACCCTGCGCGAGCAGACCGGCGCCGGCATGCTCGACGTCAAGAAGGCCCTGGACGAGGCCGACGGCGACCACGCCAAGGCCGCCGAGATCCTGCGCGTCAAGGGCCAGAAGGGCGTCACCAAGCGCGAGGGCCGCACGACCTCGAACGGCCTCGTCGCGGCCAAGGCCGAGAACGGCGTCGGCACCCTGGTCGAGGTCCTCTGCGAGACCGACTTCGTCGCCAAGAGCGAGCGGTTCATCGCCCTGGCCGAGCAGATCCTCGACCAGGCCATCGCGGCCAACGTGGGCGACGCCGACGCGCTGCTGAAGAGCACGCTCGCCGACGGCCGCACCGTCCAGGAGCTCGTCGACGAGTCCAACGCCGTCATCGGCGAGAAGATCGAGGTCAAGCGGGTCGCCCGCATCGAGGGCGAGCGCGTCGCCGCGTACCTTCACAAGACCAGCCCCGACCTGCCGGCCCAGATCGGTGTGCTCGTGGCCATCGCCGGCGGCGACGACCAGGTCGCCCGCGACATCGCCATGCACGCCGCGGCGCTGCCGCCGACTGCGCTGACCCGCGACGACATCCCGGCCGAGACGGTCGAGAACGAGCGCCGGCTCGCCGAGGCGACCGCTCGCGAGGAGGGCAAGCCCGAGGCCGCCATGTCGCGGATCGTCGAGGGCCGCGTCAACGGGTTCTTCAAGGACAACGTGCTCATCGAGCAGGCGTTCGCCAAGGACCAGAAGAAGACCGTCGGCCAGGTCCTCAAGGACGCCAAGGCCGAGGCCCAGGCGTTCGCCCGGTTCCGCATCGGGTCCTGACGACCCGGCGGGCCTGGTTCCGCGCCAGCTGGAGCGCAGCACTCGGACCTCCGAGCGCTGCGCTCCTGGCGTCACCGGGCGCCGCGCCGACGCGGCCCGGCTCCCTCTTCCCGACCGCTCGGTCGACACCGCCCACGCGCTCCACCTGCTGGAGCAGCTCGACCCCGACCACGGCCGGCGCGCGCTCGGCGAGGCGGTCCGCGTGGCCCGCTGCCGCGTGGTCGTGGCCGTCGCGCTGCTCGACGAGGCTGACGAGGCGGCCGGGCAGCTGCGGACGGTCACCCGTGGCGACCTGCGCCGGTGGGGTCGGTCGACGGGGATGCCGTTCGAGGTCCACGAGCGGTACGGCGACGGCTGGCTCGTCGTCGAGCGCGGATGACCTCGCGGCGCCGCGTCGGCGTCAGACCTTGACCGGCACGTCGACGCCGAGGTCGCGGGTGAACCCGGGCGGCACGATGACGTCGTCGCGGGAGAGCTCGTGGATCGAGGACTTGCCGAGGCCCAGCAGGGCGGAGTCGATCCCGCCACGCAGTATGTCGAGGACGTTCTCCACACCGGCCTGGCCGTTGGCGGCCAGGCCCCAGAGGTAGGCCCGCCCGATCATCACGGCGCGCGCCCCGAGGGCGACCGCCTTGACGACGTCGCTGCCGCGACGGATCCCTCCGTCCATGAGCACCTCGACCTCGTCGCCGACGGCGGTGGCGATTCCCGGCAGCATCCGGATCGGCGCCGGCGTGCCGTCGATGTTGTTCCCGCCGTGGTTCGACACCGAGATCGCGGTGACGCCCGCCTCGACCGCCCGTCGCGCGTCGTCCACACGGCCGACGCCCTTGAGCATGAACGGGCCACCCCACGTCTCGCGCATCCAGGCCACGTCCTCCCAGGACGGCGGCGGCGTCTGCATCCACTCGCCGTAGGCGCCGAAGAACGTCGGTGCGGGGGCGTCGCCGTCGGCGAGGTTCGGAGTGGTGAGGTCCGGGATCCGTCCGGTCTTCGCGTAGTCCTTCAGCCACCGCGGCCGGCGCAGCACCTCGGGGGCGAACTCCATCATCGCCCTGAGGTCGACCTTGTCCGGGATGTGCGGGCTGCCCCAGTCGCGGCCGTGGGAGAACGACCAGTCGAGCGTCGCGATGAGCCCGACGGCGCCGGCGTCGCGTGCCCGCGTCATCCGGCGCTCCATCGCGTCCTTCGAGCCCATCCAGTACATCTGGAAGAAGGTGGACGGGTTCGCCGCGACGACGTCCTCGACCGACCGGCTCGCGAACGAGCTGAGCCCCATCGCGGTGCCGCGGGCGGCCGCGGCGCGCGCGACCGCGACCTCGCCCTCGGGGTGGACCGCCTGGACCCCCGTGGGCGAGATGACCACGGGCATCGAGACGTCCTGGCCCATCACGGTCGTCGCGAGATCTCGTGAGGCCCGGTTGCCGGCGACGTGGGGTGAGAGACCGAGCTCGCCGAACGCCGTGAGGTTGTCCTCGTACGACACGCCGCGCTCGGACCCGGCCAGCAGGGCCTTGTAGACAGACGGCGGCAGCCGTCGCTGGGCCCGCCGCTGCGCCTCCGCGACGGTCTCGAACCAGCTCGACTGCGACCACACAGACCATCCGGCCATCGGTGCCTCCTCTAGACCCGGGGTGAGCTCGTACGTCCGACGTCGATCCCCTGCCAGGACGGCAGCAGCGCGCGCACCGAGCGAGCACGCCACGCGCCGTACCAGAGTCCCGCGCCGTAGGCGAGGTCGTCGAGCCGTCGGGCCGCGACGTACCGCACCGGGTCGAGGTCGGGCCTCGTCCGTCGGTAGTCGAGCAGCCCGTCGACGACGGCCGCCACCGCCAGGGCGCGGCGAGCGCGCGGACTGACGATGGCCGCGGCCAGGGCCAGCGGCCAGTAGTGCCGTGTCAGCACGGACGCGGTCTGGTACCCCGTCGCGACCGCGCCGACCGCGGTCATCGAGGCGGCGGTGACCACGGGGCGCCGGCTGCGCCCGAGCCGCCGCGAGACCCGGGCGGTGGTCCCGGCATACACCGCCACCGCGGCGGGGACGGACCATCGGCGCTGCGCGAGAAGTGACCCGGCGAGCGCGACGGTCCATGGCGAGACGACCATCGGGGCGACGGCGTCACCGTGCCGCTCGGCGAGCAGCGCGGCCCCGGTGCCGTAGAACGCCTTGCGGGCCAACCAGTTCCGGACGTCGGTGCGGTGGTCGTGGCGGACGACCGCCTGCGGCTCGTAGCGGACCCGCCAGCCCTCCGCGGCGGTGCGCCAGACCAGGTCGACGTCCTCCGCGACCGCCATCGACTCGTCGAACCCGCTCGTCCACGCGGCCCGGCGGACCATCAACGTGGCGCTCGGCACGTACGACACCCGCCCGTGTGACCGGACCAGCGCCGGCGCCGGACCGAGATCGAGCGAGGAGCGGACCGCCTCGTAGCGGTGCAGCCAGGACCCACCCACCGCGGCCGTCCCGAGCACGCGCGGGGCGACGAGGCCGACAGCCGGGTCCTCGAAGTGCCGGAACAGGGCGCTCACCCAGCCCGGCTGGGGCACGACGTCGGAGTCGACGAAGACGACGAACGGGGTATGCGTGGCCGCCAGTCCTGCGTTCCGCGCGGCGGCCGGGCCGCGGCTCATGGGATGACGCACCAACGTCGCCCCGGCGTCCTGAGCGATACGCGCGACGGTGTGCTCGTCGAGGGAGCCGTCGTCGACGACGACCACCCGCAGCATCGCGGGCACCTCGGTGAGCAGCCGGCGGAGCCCCTCCGGCCGGTCGCGGACCGGGACGACCATGGTCACCCGCGCGAGGTGCTCGGGATCGTCGTACCGCGGCGGGCCGCCGTCCCAGACCGGGTGGGCCAGGTCGCGGTCGAGCAGGGTGCGGCCCAGCGATCTCGAGGTGTCGTCGACCACGGTCACGGTGTCGCCGGCCAGGGCGCGGACGGCCGGCGGGCTCAGGTAGAGCAGCCGGCCCGTCGTCGAGCCGAAGAGGGTCGAGCCGCCGTCGGCGACCTTGGTCTCGGGGGCCAGTCGGACCGCGAACCCATGCGGTAGGCCCCTCTCGGTGTCGGCCCTGGTCTCAGCGAGCATCGCGGTCACAGCCGGAAACCCCCGGTGGCCGGCAGGACCGCGCCGTGGACGGCCGGCCCGGCGAAGCAGGCCAGCTCGACGACCGCGGCAATCTCGTCCGGGGTGAGCGGCCGGCCGATCGCCTGCTCCGCGACCAGGTCCCCGACGTGGGTGAGGTCGTAGAGGCGGGCGGTCTCGGCCAGCATGGCGGTATCGGTCGAGCCGGGGCAGACGCAGGACACCGTCACGGGCGACCCCGACAGGTCCGCGGCCAGCGCGCGGACCAGCCCGACCACCGCGTGCTTGGCCATGACGTACGCGGACAGGTGGTAGAGGCCGTGCAGGCCGGCCACGGACCCGATGGCCACGAACGCCGGACGGTCCTCGGCGGTCCGTTCCAGCAGCATCGGCATGGTCGCCTTGGCGGTGTTCCAGACGCTGACGGCGTCGGCGCGCCACACCGCGTCGAGCAGCGCGTCGTCGGTCGCCCACAACGCATCGCCGCCGGCGATGACCGCCGCGCCCGCCACGACCACGTCCAGCCGCCCCCGTTCGCGGCGGATGCGGTCGACCACCCCGGAGACCGCCGCCGGGTCCCGCACGTCGGCGGCGAGGGGTACGACGGCGTCACCGTGACGTCCGGTCAGTCCATCGAGGTCCTCCTGGGTGGCCAGCGGGTAGGCGTCCGACGCCAGCTCGTGGCTCTCGGCCGTACCATCCCCACCCAGGTCCACGGCATACACGACGTGCTGGCGGCTGACGAGTCGCTCGACGACCGCCGCGCCGATGCCCCGCGCCGCCCCCGTCACGAGGGCGACCCGGCGCGTACCGGGAGCCGACGTCACCGCCCGGCCGCCGAGCGGGCGCGGTCCGGGACGGAGGACGAGAGCCGGCCGGCGCCGACCACCTCGAGGGTCGTGAGCTCGGCGACCAGCCGGTCGACGAGCGTCGCGAACAACCGGGCGCCCTCCTCGGCCGAGCTGCCGCGCGGGTCGCCGAGGACCCCGTTCGGGGCGACGGCGGCGACCCCTTCCGCGCGCAGCCGCGGCATGAGCTCCGCAACCGGGATCGTGCAGCCGGCCTCGATGTCGTCGACGACCACGACGTCGGGTGTGAGGTCGAGCAGCAACGACGTCTCCGTCCGTCCGGCGTGGGCGTCGGCGCCGGGCAGGTCGCACGAGGTCCACGCCACGGCCCGCCCCTCGTAGCGAAGCAGCTCGACGGCCTTCTTGAGCGTCGGCACGTTGCCGCCGTGCCCGTTGACGAACACCACACCGGCCGCCCACCGGCACGCGGAGCGACCGAGCTCGACAAGGACCGCGTGCAGCGCCTCGTGGCCGATCGACATGGTCCCCGGGAAGCCCTCGTGCTCGCCGCTGGCGCCGTAGGCGGCCGTCGGCGCGACGACGACCTGCGCGCCGTGCGACGCGAGGACCCGGGCCGCCTCGCGCGCGACGGCCGCGGCGACGATCGCGTCGGTCGCGAGCGGGAGATGCGGCCCGTGCTGCTCCACCGAGCCGACCGGTACGAGGACCAACGGCCGGTCGGCGCGCAGTGACGGCCACGGGCGCAGCCCGAGGTCCAGCGGTGAGTGACGCGTCATCGCACGCCGGCGAGCGGGCTCTCGTCGCAGGACCGGTCGGGCGGACGTCGCTGCAGGGTGAGGGGAACCGGCTGGGCTCGGACCGGTCCGGTATGCGAGTGGTCCCGGCTCGGCGCCGGGCGCGCCCCGGCGGCTGCGAGCCCCTCCGCCCCGTGGCCCTTGACGCACTCGGGGTCGGGCCCGTCCAACGGCAGCCCGGTGAAGAACTTCGCCGCCATACAGCCACCCCGGCAGCTGTCGTAGGCCGAGCACGTCGTGCAGGCGCCGCCGGTCTGCGGTGACCTCAGCTCGGCGAACAGCGGCGAGTCGCGCCACACGTGGCCGAACCCGCCGTCGCGCACCGACCCGGCGAGGAACGTGTCGTGGATCGCGAACGGACACGCGTACACGTCACCGATGGGGTCGACGAGGCAAACCACCCGTCCGGCCCCGCAGAGGTTCAGGCCGGGCAGCGCGTCTCCGTAGGCCGACAGGTGGAAGAAGGAGTCTCCGGTGAGGACCCCCTCGCCGTGGGAGACCAGCCAGTCGTAGAGTGCGCGCTGCTGCTCGGGCAGCGGGTGCAGCTCGCTCCACACGTCGGCGCCCCGACCCGAGGGGCGCAGCCGGGTCAGCCGCAGCTGCGCGCCGAACCGGTCCGCGATGGCCTTGAACTCGTCGAGCTGGCCGATGTTGTGACGGGTGCACACCACCGACATCTTGAAGTCGCGCATCCCGGCGTCCCGCAGGTTGCCCATGGCCCGCAGCGCCGCGTCGTACGTGCCGGGACCGCGCACCGCGTCGTTGACCTCGGCGGTCGCCCCGTCCATCGAGATCTGCACGTCGACGTACGGCGTCGCCGCGATCTTCCGCGCGCGTTCGGGGGTGATCCGGAAGCCGTTCGTCGAGAACTTCACCCCGACGTGGTGCTCCACGGCGTAGTCGAGCAGCTCCCAGAAGTCCGGTCGCACCGTGGGCTCGCCGCCGCCGATGTTGACGTAGAAGATCTGCATCCGCTCGAACTCGTCGATGAGCGCCATGGCCTCGGCTGTCGTCAGCTCGGCGGGGTCACGCCGGCCCGACGAGCTGAGGCAGTGGACGCAGGCGAGGTTGCACGCATACGTCAGCTCCCAGGTGAGGCAGATCGGCGCGTCGAGGCCGTACTCGAAGAGGTCGACGAGCCGCCCGGTCACCGGCCGGGCGTCGGGGCGGGTGGCGGTCGCGGTCACGGGGAGATCCCCTGGGGCGAGAGGATGCCGGTCTCCGCCAACCCGGCGAGAGCGGTCAGGTATGCGCCGCGCTCGGTCTCCGGGACGCCGGCGGCGACGAGGGCGTCACCCACCGTCTCACTGGCCGCCAGGCCCTGCACGACGGCGACCAGCGTCGGAGTCTTGAGGAAGCTGAGCCGCCGGGTGCGGAAGTCGTACGCGAGGGCGCCGAACGGCTCCGGGCGCAGCGACACGGAGTCACTGAGCTGCCAGGCCTCGGCGGCGAGGGAGGTCATGGGGTGCCGTCCGACGCTCAGTAGACGCCGCACATCCCGTCGATGGAGACCTCTTCGACCAACGTCTCGGCCGTCACGGGCTCGGGAGCCGGCTGGGGCTCGACCACCCCGCCGGACGACGGAGTCTCCAGGACGGGGCGGTCGAGGATCTGGGGGGCGAGGGTCTCGGGCATCGGTGCCGCCTTCCGTCGGTGGCCGGCCGGACGTTGGCCGGTTCGGGTGTCCTCACGGTAGGGGTGCGCCACCCGTCCCGCGACCCCTCGGGCAGGCCGACCTACCTGCCGTGTCGGAGAGGACCCGGCCCCCTCACCGAAGAGTCTTTGCCGTGGATCGCCCGGCGGCCTGTCGCCCGCGACCCTCGCCCTCATAGCGTCGTCGTGGTCCAGCCGATCACCTCGTCATGGCCGGCCCGCGGGCGGGGGAGCGTGCGGACGCCGCACTTCGACATCGCGCCCGCGGACGGACGGCTGGTCGTCACGCACTCGGTCTCACGGTCGGCGATCAGCGACGACCTCACCGGGATCATCGTCGACGAGCTGTTCGCGCCCGGCTGGGTCCGCGGCGCGGAGATGTTCGAGCGCATCTTCACCGGCGTCGTGCTGTCCAGCGCTTCCGAGGCCCTCGACGGGTGGGAGCTGTTCTACGGCAACACGATGCGGCGTCTGGACGAGCTCGGCGGCCGACCGGCGCTCCCACCCGGCGGCCACGGGACCATCGAGGGGTATGCGCCGGTGTACGCCCACGCGGAAGCCCTGACCCTGCCCGGCTCGGTGCTCGAGCTGGGGTGCTGCTTCGGGTTCCTGTCGCTGCGGCTGGCCCGGGCCGGGCACGTCGTGACCGCGTCGGACATCGCGCCCGGCACGGTGCGGCTGCTCGACGCGGGGGCCCCGCGGCTCGGTGTCACGCTGTCCGCGCTGCGGGCCGACGCGGCCCGGGTGCCGCTGGCCGACGGCAGCGCCGGCACCGTGCTGGTGATCCACCTGCTCGAGCATCTGGACCCGTCGCACGGCGCTCTCGTCCTCGCCCGAGGCGCTGCGCTGTGCGACCGGCCGGGTCGTCGTCGCCGTGCCGTTCGAGGAGGAGGCCGACGAGTCGTACGGTCACGTGCGGACGCTGTCCCTCGACGACCTCGCCGCGCTCGGCGAGGCCACGGCCGAGGCGTACGGGTTCACCTGGAGTGTCCACGAGCACCACGGCGGCTGGCTGGTGCTGGACCGCTAGGTCGCTACGTCGGTTCGTCGACCGGTTCGGCGGCCCGGCTCGCGGCGATCTCCGCATCACTGCGCTCGACGCAGAGCTCGTTGCCCTCGGGGTCGGCGAGGACCACCCATCCGGTTCCGTCCGGCCGCCGGTGGTCCCCGACCAGCTGCGCGCCGAGTCCCAGGAGCCGCTCGACCTCTTCGTCACGGGTGCGGTCGACCGGGGCGATGTCGAGGTGGAGACGGTTCTTGACGGTCTTCTCCTCCGGCACCGGCACGAAGAGGAGCCAAGGGTGACCGGCCGGCCCGACCAGCCCGGACTGCTCGTCGCCCGGCCGGTTCGGGTCGTCGGGGTGGTCGTCGTAGTCCTGCAGGACCTCGCGCCAGAACTGCATCAGCGCGAAGTGGTCGCGGCAGTCGATCGTGATGTGGCGGATCAGCGAACCCACGCGAGGCCTCCTTCGGTGGCGCCCCGACCCTCGCACGCGCGAGACGCAACCGTCCACCGAGTAGTGCACGACCGGCCCCTGACTGCCACGCTTAGGCCCACGGAAGCGGCCCGGCAGGGGCCGCCCGGATCGAAGGAGACGACATGCGCTCGACGACGGGGAGACTGGGGGTCGCGGTCGCCGCCGCGGCGCTGTTGGGCTCAGTGGCGGCCACGGCCGCGGAGGCCGAGCCGTCCGCCGCACCGGTGGTCTACCCGGCCGGACAGGCGTGCGCGGGCTTCGACCTGCAGATCGACAGCACGGGCGGCAAGAGCCGCACCCGCGAGTTCACCGACGAATCGGGCAACCTGCTGCGGACCATCACCACGGGGCCGGGTCCGGCCCTCACGTTCACCAACCTGGCGAGCGGTGCGACGTACTCGACGCCGTCCAACGGGTCGGTGACGAAGGTGCAGTACAACGCCGACTTCTCGACGACCTTGACGTTGTCGGGCCACAACATCCTCATCCTCTTCCCGAGTGACGTCCCCGCCGGACCTTCGACGACCCTGCAGATCGGCCGCGTCGTCGTCGAGGTCAGCGCGGACACCGGCGCCTTCACGGTGACGTCCCTGGCGGGGCAGTCGATCGACATCTGCGCGGCACTCTCGAGCTGACCGGCGCAACCCGTGGCTCGGAGGTCTGGCACGATCGAGGTGACGGCGTACCGATCAGGAATCGAGAAGCGCGGGCCTCCGAGCCACCCCTAGCGTGGTCACTCCCGATCAACCCACGACATCAGGAGTGACCATGACCGACACGTCCACCGAGGGCATCAAGACCGTGCTGCACCCCGTCTCCGACGTGGCCAAGGCCAAGGCGGTCTACACCGCCCTGCTCGGCATCGAGCCACAGGCCGACGCCCCCTACTACGTCGGTTACGACGTTGCGGGCCAACACATCGGACTTGTTCCGGGCGGCGGACCACAGGGCATGACCTCGCCGATCGCGTACTGGCACGTCGCGGACATCGAAGCGAAGCTGGCCGCGGTGACGGCGGCGGGGGCGACGGTGACCGAAGCCCCCCACGACGTCGGGGGCGGGCGCCTCGTGGCCACGTTCACCGACCCGGACGGCAACGTCCTCGGGGTGCTCCAGGACCGATGAGCCCGACACGCACGAAGACCGCCACGCCGCCCGCGGAGCAGCACGTCGCCGACAGCCACGACGTGATCCGCGTCCAGGGCGCGCGCGAGAACAACCTCAAGGACGTCAGCGTCGACCTGCCCAAGCGGCGGCTGACCGCGTTCACCGGCGTCTCCGGCTCGGGCAAGAGCTCGCTGGTGTTCGGGACCATCGCGGCCGAGTCGCAGCGGATGATCAACGAGACCTACAGCGCCTTCGTTCAGGGGTTCATGCCGACGCTGGCCCGTCCGGACGTGGACGTCCTCGACGGGCTGACGACGGCGATCATCGTCGACCAGGAGCGGATGGGGGCCAACCCGCGCTCCACCGTCGGGACGGCCACCGACGCGAACGCGATGCTGCGGATCCTGTTCAGCCGGTTGGGAAAGCCCCACATCGGGTCGGCCCAGGCCTTCTCCTTCAACGTCGCGTCCATCAGCGGCGCCGGTGCCGTGAAGATCGAGCGGGCGGGGCAGACCGTCAAGGAGCGCCGCAGCTTCAGCATCACCGGCGGGATGTGCCCGCGCTGCGAGGGGATGGGCCGGGTCACCGACATCGACCTGACGGCCCTGTACGACGACAGTCTGTCGCTCAACGAGGGTGCGCTCACCATCCCCGGCTACAGCATGGACGGGTGGTACGGCCGGATCTTCAAGGGCGCCGGGTTCTTCGACCCGGACAAGCCCATCCGCAAGTACACGAAGCGCGAGCAGCACGACCTGCTCTACAAGGAGCCGACCAAGATCAAGGTCGAGGGGATCAACCTCACCTACGAGGGCCTGATCCCGAGGATCCAGAAGTCGTTCCTCTCCAAGGAGGTCGACGCGCTCCAGCCGCACATCCGGGCGTTCGTCGAGCGAGCCGTCACCTTCGGCGTGTGTCCCGAGTGCGACGGCACCCGGCTGAGCAAGGAGGCCCGCTCGTCGAAGATCGGCTCGACCAGCATCGCCGACGCCTGCGCGATGCAGATCAGCGACCTCGCTGAGTGGGTCCGCAGCCTCGACGAGCCGTCGGTCGCGCCCCTGCTGGAGGCGTTGGGGGAGACCCTCGACTCGTTCGTCGAGATCGGGCTCGGCTACCTCTCGCTCGACCGCCCGACCGGAACGCTGTCCGGCGGCGAGGCGCAGCGGACCAAGATGATCCGGCACCTCGGCTCCTCGCTCACCGACGTCACGTACGTGTTCGACGAGCCCACGATCGGGCTGCACCCCCACGACATCCAGCGGATGAACACGCTGCTGCTGCAGCTGCGCGACAAGGGCAACACCGTGCTCGTCGTCGAGCACAAGCCGGAGGCGATCGGGATCGCCGACCACGTCGTCGACCTCGGCCCGGGAGCGGGCACCGCCGGCGGTCAGGTGGTCTTCGAGGGCACCGTGGCCGACCTGCGGGCCAGCGACACCGTGACCGGGCGGCACCTCGACGACCGGGCGAAGCTCAAGGGGACCGTGCGGTCGTCCGTCGGATCCCTCGAGATCCGCGGCGCCGATACACACAACCTTCAGAAGGTCGACGTCGACATCCCGCTCGGGGTCCTCGTCGTCCTGACCGGCGTGGCCGGCTCGGGCAAGAGCTCCCTGATCCAGGGCTCGGTGGCGGGGCGCGAGGGGATCGTCACCGTCGACCAGACCGCGATCCGCGGCTCGCGCCGCAGCAACCCCGCGACCTACACCGGGCTGCTCGAGCCGATCCGCAAGGCGTTCGCCAAGGCCAACGGAGTGAAACCGGCACTGTTCAGCGCCAACTCGGAGGGGGCCTGCCCCACCTGCAACGGTGCCGGCGTCGTCTACACCGACCTGGCGATGATGGCCGGCGTCGCGACCACCTGCGAGGAGTGCGAGGGCCGTCGGTTCCAGGCTGCGGTCCTCGAGTACCACTTCGGCGGAAAGGACATCAGCGAGGTGCTGGCGATGCCGGTGGCCGAGGCCGAGCGGTTCTTCGCGGACGGCGAGGCGCGTACGCCCGCGGCGCACGCCATCCTCGACCGGCTCGCGGACGTCGGGCTCGGCTATCTCAGCCTCGGCCAGCCGCTGACCACGCTGTCCGGCGGCGAGCGGCAGCGGCTCAAGCTCGCCACCAACATGGCCGAGAAGGGCGCGGTCTACGTCCTCGACGAGCCGACCAGCGGTCTGCACCTCGCCGACGTCGACCAGCTGCTCGGCCTGCTCGACCGGCTGGTCGACGCCGGCAAGTCGGTCATCGTCATCGAGCACCACCAGGCGGTCATGGCGCACGCGGACTGGATCATCGACCTCGGCCCCGGCGCCGGCCACGACGGCGGCCGGGTCGTCTTCGAGGGAGCGCCGGCCGACCTGGTGTCCACCCGGTCCACGCTCACCGGCGAACATCTCGCCGCGTACGTCGGCGGCTGACGGGCGGTTCGGCCCGCGCCACTTAGGGTGGGGGTCCTGGGAGGTGCCCCGATGGCAGGATCGTCCGCGTCCGCGACGTTCGGCCCGAGCCTGGTCGAGCTGACCACGCGACGGCTCCGCGACGAGATCCTCAGCGGTGCCATCGCCCCCGGCGAACGCCTCATCGAGGAGCAGATCTGCCGGCGCTTCTCGATCAGCCAGTCGCCGGTCCGGGAGTCGCTGCGGCTGCTCGCGCAGCAGGGGCTGGTCGAGCACCTCCCGCGCCGGGGCGCCCGGGTGGCGGTCTGGTCCGACGAGGACGTCCAGCAGCTGTTCGCACTGCGTACGGTGCTCGAGCGGTACGCGATCGGCTGCGCCCTCCCGCTCGCCCCGGCCAACGGCACCGACCCGCTCGCCGACGTCCGCCGGCACCTCGAGCGGATGGCCGTGGCCGAGCAGCAGGCCGACCAGCTCGCGGAGGACGACGCGCATCGCGACTTCCACGCCGCGATCGTCGCGCTCGCGGGTAACCGGCAGCTCGACCTCATGTACGAGCCGGTCATGCTCAAGCTGCAGCGGCCGATGGCCGTCAACCTGCGCGCCGAGGCCGCCGAGCTGGGACCCGGCGAGGGCATCCGCCGGCACCAGGAGCTGCTCACCGCGCTGGAGACCAACGACCCCGGAGTCGTCATCGACGCGCTGGAGCGGCACGGCAGCCAGCGCTACCTGCGCCCGGCCCCGGCATGGGCCACGGGAAGCTCAGCCACGTCCTGATGTCCGGAATTCCAGACGTAGCGCACTGTTAACACCCGGGAAACCACCGGACTTTGCTCGATTCTCGATAATCGAGCGGTGCCGACCCAGGGTGTTGCGACGCGGACCGGTCCCACTCCGGGGCCCACCGTCGCCGAGCTGGTTGCGGGGTACCGCGCCGGAGAGCTTCGGCCCAGCGAGGTCGTGAGCGAGGCGCTCGACCGGATCGAGGCCCGCGGCGATGACGGCACATGGATCAGCGTCGCCGACCGCGACGAGCTGGCGGTGCGCGCCAAGGAGCTCGAGCAGCTCGTCGACCCGGCGTCCGCCCCGCTCTACGGAGTGCCGTTCGGCGTCAAGGACAGCATTGACGTCGCCGGTGTGCTCACGACGCTGGCCTGCCCGGACTACGCCTACCGCGCGACGGCCACGGCACCCGTCGTCGAACGGCTCCTCGCGGCCGGGGGCATCTACGTCGGCAAGACCAACCTCGACCAGTTCGCAACCGGGTTGAACGGCACCCGGACGCCGTATCCGATGCCCCGGAGCGTGTATGGCGGCAACCTCATCTCGGGCGGCTCGAGCTCCGGCTCGGCGCTGGCCGTCGCGACCGGCGACGTGCCGTTCGCGGTGGCCACCGACACCGCCGGTTCGGGTCGGGTCCCGCCGGCGCTCAACGGGATCGTCGGCTTCAAGCCCAGCCGCGGGCTGGTCAGCACGGTCGGGTTGGTGCCGGCCTGCCGGTCCCTCGACTGCATCAGCCTCATCGCCGGTGGAGTGTCCGACCTCGCGGCCGTCTTCGACGTCGTCGCCGCCCACGACCGCCGCGACCCGTATGCGCGAGCGCGCCGTCGCGAGTTCGTCGACCCGCTGTCGCTGCGGGTCGGGCTGCCGGCGATGACCGAGCTCGAGTTCTTCGGGGATGAGCCGATGAAGCACGCGCACGAGGCTGCGCGGTCCCGGGTGGCGCGGAGCTTCGCCCGTACGGTGGAAGTGCCGTTCGGGCCGTTCCTGGCCGCGGGCGAGCTGCTCTACCAAGGGCCGTGGGTCGCCGAGCGGCTCACCGAGTTCGGCGACTTCCTCGCCGACCACCCGGACTCGGTGCTGCCGGTGATCCGCGACATCCTCGGGGGAGCCCACGCGTACACCGCCGTCGACGTCTTCGCCGCCGAGCACCGGCTCGGCGAGCTGCGCGCCGAGGTGGCGGGGCTGTGGCAGGACATGGACCTCATGGTCCTGCCCGCGATCGGCACCACGTTCACGACGGACCAGGTCCTCGCCGATCCCATCGCCACCAACACCGCCCTCGGCCACTACACGCACTTCGGCAACCTCCTCGACCTCTGCGCCGCAGTGGTGCCCGCCGGCCTGACCTCGGACGGACGGCCGGCGTCCCTGATGGTGCTCGGCCCCGCCCTGGCCGACGACCGGGTGCTCGGCCTGGCGGCGGTGCTGGCCGACGCGAACGTCGCACCGGCGCACATCCCCTGGCCCGCGCCACGGTCCGAGCCGCGGACCACCCTCGTGGTCGTCGGCCACCACCTCGCCGGGCAGCCCCGGAACGGCGACATCGCCGACCGCGGCGGCTACCTGCTGGACCGCACGACGACATCGGCGGACTACCGGCTCGTCGTCGTCGGCGGCGAGACCCCCCTGCCCGCCCTCGTCCGGGTCCCCACCTCGGGCGCCGCCATCGAGGTCGAGTCCTGGTCCGTCCCGTCCCACTGCGTCCCCGATGTCCTCGCGAACTCGTCCCCGTCCATCTGCCTCGGCCAGGTCACCCTGGCCGACGGCAGCGTCCAGCTCGGCTTCGTCGCGGGCGCGTCCATCGCGTCCGACCCCGACGCGACCGACATCAGCAGCCATGGCGGCTGGCGTCGCTACCTGGCCTCCGTGGCCGCCGGGCACTGACCGGCGCCCACCCCTCGTACACCCGCTCCCGATCCCGCTCTCTCGAACCCAGGAGCCCGCGATGTTCTCGCACCCCGAGACCGGCGCACCCGACGAGATCGTCGTCGATGCCCAACCTTCCCCGTTCCCCCTGACGGTCGCGCGCACCGCGCTGGTGGTGATCGACATGCAGCGCGACTTCCTCCTGCCCGGAGGGTTCGGCGAGACCCTCGGCAACGACGTCTCGCAGCTGCAGAAGGTCGTCGAACCGCTGGCGGCGGTGATCGCGGCCGCCCGTGCTGTGGGGATGACGGTCATCCACACCCGCGAGGGCCATCTGCCCGACCTGTCCGACTGCCCGCCGGCGAAGCTCCAGCGCGGGCGGCCCTCGCAGCGGATCGGCGACCCCGGCCCGCACGGCCGCATCCTGGTCCGCGGGGAGTACGGCCACGACATCGTCGACGAGCTGGCGCCGATCCCGGGGGAGCTGGTCATCGACAAGCCCGGCAAGGGCGCGTTCTACGCGACCGAGCTCCAGAGCGTCCTCACCGCCGCCGGCGTCACCGAGCTCGTCGTGACCGGGGTGACGACCGAGGTATGCGTGCACACCACGGTCCGCGAGGCGAACGACCGCGGCTACAACGCGCTCGTGCTCTCCGACTGCGTCGGCTCGTACTACCCCGAGTTCCAGCGGGTCGGACTCGACATGATCGCCGCCCAGGGCGGCATCTTCGGCTGGGTCGCCGACTCCTCCGCGCTGCTCTCAGCGCTCTCCGTGCCGGCATTCGCCGGCTGACGCGCCGCTCACCTCCCAGGAGCCCACCATGAGCCTGCTCAAGTCCCGGTCCGCGATGCCCGCCGACGGTCCCGACCCCGCGGCACCCACCATCAAGATCCCGTGGTGGACCAAGGGCGACACGAACGCCTTCTTCGGCCTCGGCTTCAACATCCTCGTCAACGTCCTCACGCTGACCTCGCTGCTGATCTTCGTCGTGCAGATCCCCTCGCGCGACGTCCTCGGCACGGTCCTCCCCGCGCTGGGCGTCGCCATGCTGGCCGGCAACATCTACTACACGATCCTCGCGCGGCGGCTCGCCCGGCGGGAGAACCGCCTCGACGTGACCGCGCTGCCCTACGGGCCGAGCGTCCCGCACATGTTCATCGTCGTCTTCGTCATCATGCTGCCGATCTACCTGGCCACGAAGGACCCGGTCCAGGCGTGGCAGGCCGGGCTCGCGTGGGCCTTCGTCATCGGCGTCATCGTCCTCATCGGCGCGTTCATCGGACCGTTCGTCCGCAAGATCACGCCGAGGGCGGCGATGCTCGGCACGCTGGCCGGCATCTCCCTGACCTTCATCTCGATGCGACCCGCCGGACAGATCTGGGCGGTTGCCTGGATCGGTCTGCCCGTCCTGGGCATCATCCTGGTCGGCTTCTTCACCAACGTCCGGCTGCCCGGCGGCATCCCGATCGGCCTCGCGGCGCTGCTCGTGGGCACGGCCATCGGATGGATCGGCGGCTACATGTCGGTCCCGGACGTCTCTGCCGCCATCTCGGAGATCGCGATCGCAGTGCCCACCCTCCACCTGGGGATGCTGGCCAGCGGGTTGGGCCAGCTCGCGCCACTCCTGGCCACCGCGATCCCGCTCGGCGTCTACAACTTCGCGGAGGCCATGAGCAACGTCGAGAGCGCATCGGCGGCCGGCGACAGCTACAACCTGCGGAGCGTCCTCATCGCCGACGGGTCCGGCGCGATCGTCGGCGCGGCGCTCGGCTCGCCGTTCCCGCCGGCCGTCTACATCGGCCACCCGGGCTGGAAGGCGACCGGCGGCCGGACCAGCTACTCCATGGGCAGCGGCATCCTCATCGCAGTCCTGTGCTTCCTCGGCCTGTTCGGGGTGCTCACGACCCTCCTGCCGATACCCGCGATCGTCCCGATCCTGTTGTACATCGGGCTGCTCATCGGGGCGCAGGCCTTCCAGTCGACCCCGCGGATCCAGGCGGCCGCCGTCGTCGCGGCGATCCTGCCGAACCTCGCGTCGTGGGGCACCGGCCTCATCGACAACGCTCTGGCCGCCGCCGGCACCAGTGCCGACAAGGTCGGCGAGGAGGCCCTGGCCAGCGCCGGCCTCGTCTACCAAGGGCTGAAGATCCTCGGCGAGGGCGCGGTCCTCGCGGGCATGGTGCTCGGGTCGATCGTCGCCTTCATCATGATGCGCAAGTTCGTCAGCTCCGCGATCGCCGCCGGCCTCGGCGCCGTTCTCAGCTGGATCGGGCTGATCCACGCCAGCGAGGTCTCCTGGGCCGCGCAGCCGTCCGTCGCTCTCGGCTACGCGATGCTGGCCGTCGTTCTCCTCGCGTTCGCCTACCGGAACCGTTCCGAGTCGGTGGTCCTCGAGGAGGACGACCCGGCCGACCTGGCCGACCCCGTCGTGGCCGACGCCTGATCGCCCAGCAGCAGCCCCAGGACCCGACGGGGTGCTGGGGCTGCTGCTCGTCCCGAAGGGTTCGGATCCGTCCTGGCTAGGCCTTGGAGTCCAGCACCTCGTGCAGGCGCGCCGCGAACGCCTCGGGCTGACCCGCATACCCGAACTCGCCGCCGAGGAACCCGCCGTGGTGGCTGGGGAACTCGACCGCCTCCTGGCCGAGCGCCTCTGCCATCGCGACCGACGTGCGACCGGTGATGGTGTCGCGCGACTCCACGCCGACACCGATGACGACCTTCGTCGGCGCGGCGTTCAGGGCGTCGGCGTCGGGGCGGTACGCCGTGATCCCGGCCCCCGTGCCCGACAGCAGCGGGTCGTCGCGGCCGCCGTCGTCCTCGGTCGGCATTCCGAACATCGCCGGGTCGGGCGCCGGCTGCGCCGCATACTCGTCGTTGAACTCGCCCCGCCATGACGACAGGGCGATGAACTGCGCCATGCCCGCCCCGAACCCGCGCTGGTGGTAGGCGTCCGTGACGGCTCGCTCGGCGGCGAGCGCGGCGTCGGCGTCGGGCAGCAGCGCGATCAGCGGCGGCTCGTGGGCGACGAGAATCCGGACGTCGTCCGGGTGCTCCGCCACCAGGGCGAGGGAGTTCACCGCACCGCCACTGCTGGCGAAGATGTCGACCGGTGCACCGATCTCGGTGATGAGGGCGTGCAGGTCGGCGGAGTGCAGCTCCGGGGAGCGCTCCGTCCGGCCGTCCTTCCGCACGCTGCGACCGAGGCCGCGTGGGTCGTAGGCGACGACGGTCCGCTCCGGGAAGTACTCGGCCACGGTGAAGAAGCCCTCAGCCGCCATGGGGTGGCCCGCCATCAGCAGCGGCGGCTGGCCGTCGGCGGTGGGCAGTGGTCCCACGACGTCGTACACGAGGTCGACGTCGGGGGTCTCGAGCGTGTGCGTCTGCTTCTCCATGGTCTCCATCCTCGGGGGCTGTTCGCCTGATGACGTCGTCTCGTCCGTCGTGAACTGAGACCCGGGGCGACGTCCGAACTCATCGGCCGGCCGACGACTCCGTGGCCTCGACACGGTCCGCCAACCGGGCCAGTCCCTCCCGCACCATCCGCCCGTAGCCGTCGTCGGCGAGCACGTCGACCGACGCGAGGCCGGCCCGCACCTGCTCGGTCGCCTCGGCCAACCGGCCCTGCCGGAGGTACCCGTCGCCGAGGTTGAGGTGCAGGCTCGGGGCCAGCCCGGCGGCGTCGGGGATGCCGACCGCGGCCAGGTCGTCGCCGCCGACGTACGCGTACTCCTCCAAGGCGGTCGTGTCCCACGAGACCTCGTCGTCGACGGTCGACTGCACGTCGGCCAGGTAGTGGGCCAGCACGCAGCGATAGGCGTGCTGGGACGGTTTCGTCTGCTCCCAGCAGCCGAGCAGCCGCTGTCGACCCGTCTCCGGGTCGCCGGTCTGCGCCTCGCCGATGGCCTCGAGGATCGCCGTCCACTCGAGCACGACCGAGCCTCAGGTGGTCTGGTAGACGCCGAGCTCGTTGCCGGCGGGGTCCTGGAAGTGGAACCGCCGGCCACCGGGGAACTCGTAGGGCCCGTTCGTCACGGTCCCGCCGGCCTC
Organism: uncultured Actinomycetota bacterium; assembly: GCA_963787725.1. GTDB lineage: Bacteria > Actinomycetota > Actinomycetes > Actinomycetales > Dermatophilaceae > Lapillicoccus. Next base: position 321,818 of record CAWBEH010000013.1, read on the forward strand.
CCGGACCGAGGTCACGGTGGCGTCGAGGTCGTCGGACCAGAGGAGGACGAAGACGCCCTGCGACGACGGTTGTGCGGCTGCCGTCAGGCCGCCGACCTCATCGGCGCCGTCCGCGGACCGGATCCCGGCATACTCGGGCCCGTAGTCGTTGAACTCCCAGCCGAACGCCGCGGAGTAGAAGGCCTTCGCCGCGGCGATGTCGGGGGCCGCCAGCTCGACGTAGTCGATGGTGTGATGGGTGTGCGTCATGACACCACTGTGGCGCGAACCACCGACACCGAGGCCGGAGCGAGCGGAGGACGCGCGTGACGTCGAGGCCGGACCCTCTGGGGGACGCCGAGCCGGCCCCGCTGTCGGCGCGTGACCGCTGGCGGACGCTGGTCGGCGCGGGGCTCGGCTGGACGTTCGACGGCTACGAGACGTACGCGCTGGTCCTCACGCTCGGGGTGTCCCTCCCGCAGCTGCTGCCCGCGGAGGACCACGACCGCATCCCGTTCTTCGCGGGGGCGACGATCGCGTTGACCCTGTTCGGCTTCGGCCTCGGCGGCATCGGCGGCGGGATCCTCGCCGACCGCATCGGGCGGCGCCGGACACTGGTCGTCACCGTCTGCGCCTACGCCCTCCTCACCGGCCTCTCCGCCCTCGCGTGGAGCTGGTGGTCCTTCGCCGCGCTCCGGTTGCTGACCGGAGTGGCCCTCGGTGCCGAGTGGAGCACGGGAGCGACGCTCGTGGCGGAGACCTGGCCGGACCGGCTGCGGTCGCGGGCGGTGGCCTTCATGCAGAGCGGGTTGGGTGTCGGCTTCTTCGCGGCCGCGCTGATCTGGTTCGTCATCGGGCCTCTCGGACCTGGCTCCTGGCGCTGGATGTTCGTCGTGGGTGTGGTGCCCGCTCTCTACGCGCTGGCCGTCCGTCGCCGTGTACCCGCGTCCCCGGCGTGGACGGCGCAACGGGCGCGCACGCGTACCGTGGCGGTCTCCGCCCCTCGCCGCTCGACGACTCGGCGGATCATGGCCGACCCTGCCCTGCGCCGAATGACGCTGCTGGGCTCCGTCATGTCGCTTGCCACGACCCTCGGCTGGTGGGGGGTCTCGACGTTCATCCCGCAGTACTTCGCGTCGGTCACGGTGCCGTTGGGGTGGGAGCCGTCGCGAGCGGCCAGCGTTTCGGGGATGGTCTACACGGCCGGCGGGGTGCTGGGGTACCTCCTGGTCGGGTACCTCTCGGAGCTATGGGGGCGGAGGCCGACGGCCGCGCTGTTCTTCGCGGCCGCGTTCGTCATCACGCCGGTGGTCTTCCTGTTGACGCATACGGTGCCGCTGCTGCTGGTCCTGCTCTTCGTCAACGGGGTGTTCACGATGGGTCAGTATGCGTGGATGGCCGTCTGGCTGCCTGAGCTCTATCCCACGAGCGTGCGAGCGACGGGAATCGCCTTGGTCTTCAACGCTTCCCGCTTCCTGGCGTGCTTCGGCCCGCTCGTGGCCGGCAGCCTCATCGTCGCGCTCGGCGGGTTCGGAGCCACTGCGACGACCGTCGGGTGCATCTACCTCGTCGGGCTGGCGGTCGTGTGGCTCCTGCCCGAGACGCGGGGGAGGCCCTTGCCTCAGGGCTAGTCGAAGGTCTCGAGCAGGAGTGCGCGTTCGGGGCCGGTGAGGTTCGTACTCACGAGGTGGCCCTTGAAGCCGCGGAACCGCTCGCCCAGCCGGTCGAGGTTGCCCTCGTCGGTGACCGCGAACAGGACGGACGTGCCGGGAACGGTTTGATCTTTGATGGCCTCGAGCTGCTCCTTGGTGATGCCGACGCCCTGGAGATGCTGGTACAGCGCGCCCGCTCCGGCACCGATCGCCACCGCTCCGAGCATGGGGACGAAGAAGACGGTCCCGACGAGGAGCCCCCAGAACGCCCCCCAGCCGGTGCCCCGCCACTCGTCATCACGGCTGTGCCGTAGGGATGGCTTCTCGGCTCCCTCCGGCCACTCGAGCACGGCACGGTCGATGACCTTGACGAGGCCCTCGGCTCGCGCCTGGTCGAGCTGGGCGCGGGCCGCCATGGCACCCCCGGGTGTGTCGAACTTCCACGCCGTAAACGTCGTCATCGCGTCCTCCTCGTCGTGGACCACCTGCGTTGCCGGGACCCACCTTGCCACCCCTCCGTGCGACCTGGGAACCGTTCCGGGTTCCCAGGATCTCAGGGGAGGCGCACGGCGATAACCCGTTCCAGCACGTCGAGCGGTAGCGACCCGGCGTCGAGGACCGCCGAGTGGAACGCCGGCACCTCGAACCGGTCACCCTGCCGGGCCTCGGCCTCGCGACGCAGCCGCTGGATCTCGAGCCGACCGATCATGTACGACGTGGCCTGGCCGGGCGAGACGACGTACCGGTCGACCTCTGGACGCACGACGCCGGCCGAGAGCGGGGAGTTGTCGAGCATGAACTGCACGGCCTGCTCCCGGCTCCAGCCGAGCGCGTGCAGGCCGGTGTCGACGACGAGACGGCCGGCGCGCATCGAGTCGGCGGAGAGCATGCCCAGCCGCTCGATCGGCCCGCTGTAGAGGCCCATCTCGTCGGAGAGCCGCTCCGAGTAGAGCCCCCAGCCCTCCGCGAACGCCGAGTTGTGGAGGTGCTTGCGGAACTCCGGGATCGAGGTCAGCTCGCTGGCGATGGCGATCTGCAGGTGGTGACCGGGGATGCCCTCGTGGAACGCCATCGCCTCCAGCTCGAAGGTGCCCCACGCCGACGGGTCGGTGACGTTGACGAAGAAGGTCCCGCCGCGGCTCCCGTCCGACGCGGGCGGGAAGTAGAAGGCCTTGGCCCCCGTGGTGGTGCCTTCGACGGCACACGGGGCCTGGGGCAGCACCTCGAACCAGTCCGGCATCGCCGCCCAAGCGCGCGCCATCGCCGTCGTGGACGCGGTGACCAGCTCGTCACCGGTGGTGAAGTGCAGCGCCGGGTCGTCACGCATCCGGTCGAAGATCTCCCGCAGGTCGGACGTGCCGAGCGCCTCGCCGCCGAGCTCCCGGTACTCCGCGGCCAGGGACTCGACCTGCGCCAGCCCGATGTCGTGGATCTCCTGCGCCGAGAGGCCGGTCGTCGTGAAGTACCGAAGGGTTCGCGCGTAGGCGTCGTCCCCGCCGTCGAGGTAGGTCAGGCCGCAGCGGTCGTCCGGCCGGGCGTGCGGCAGGACCTCGTCGCGGAGCACGTCGCGGTAGGTGGCCAGGCCGGGACGGAGCCGGGTCTCGACCGCGTGACTGACCCGCGCGCGCCAGGCGTCCACGTCGATCCCGTCCGGCGGCCGCAGCGCGGTCACGAACGGGTCCGCGTCGAGGGGGCGGACCAGGGCGGCGTCGATCTGGGCGACGGTGCCGGACACGGCGAGCTCGGCCGGCGCCCAGCCGCGGGCGACTCCCTGGCGGTGTCGCTCGGCCCGGTCGGCGAACCACTGCCCGGCGCCGGCGAGGACATCGGGCATCGCGTCGGCAACCTCGGCGTTCGGCAGCGTGAGCATCCCGAGGATCAGCGGAAGCGACTCCTGCAGGCCGAAGATCGGGTCCGCCGACACGTCGGCGAGCCGGGTCTCGAGCAGGTCGGCGGCGCTGGTGGCGTGGCTGACCAGCACCGCCCGGGTGATGCGCTCCTGGTCGTCGAGGTCGGCGGTGTCGATCGCCTCGGCCCGGGTGGCCACGTCGCGCAGCCGAGAGATCTCGGCGTCCTCGGCCGCGAGCGAGGCGTCCTCGAAGCGGCCGGTCGTCGGGTAGTGCCCGAGGAGATGGGCCTCGGTCGGTTCGGCGGCCAGGTGGCCGGCCCAGAACTCGGCGGACAGCGTGGACAGGGCGTCGCTGGAAGTCACCCTCGGAACCGTAGTACCGGGCCCGGTTCTCAGCTCGCGGCCTGCTTCACCAGTGCCGCGATCTTCTTCACGTCGGCGTCGGTGAGCTTGGCGAGCGCGAAAGCGGTGGGCCAGACGTTGCCGTCGTCGAGGTTCGCGCCGTCGTTGAAGCCGAACGTCGAGTACCGCGACTTGAACTTGTCGGCCGGCTGGAAGAAGCAGAGCACCTTGCCGTCCTTGGCGTAGCCCGGCATGCCGTACCAGAGCTTCGGCGAGAGGCCGGGCGCACTGGCCGTGATGGCCTCGTGGAGCCGTTCGGCCATCTCGCGGTCCGACGGCGACAGCTCGGCGATCTTGGCCATCATGGTGGCCTCGTCCGCCTCCTTGCCGCCGCCGCGCCGGGCCGCCTTGACCTCCTCCGCGCGGTCCTTCATGGCTTCGCGTTCCTCGGCGGTGAACGCCGGCGCCGTCTTCTTCGCGGTCGTCCTCTTCGCGGTCGTCTTCTTCGTGGTCTGGGCCATCGGGCCTCTCCTTCGTGAGTCGCGTCGGTATGCCCTCACGGTAGGAGAGCCGCCGGCCGGGATGCTTCTCGAAAACTGATCGATCGGCCCGTCATCGGCCGAGGACCTCCCGGTCACCCGGGTCGCGGGCCGGGTCGTGCTCGGGCAGCGCGTCGACCGCCCACTCGGAGCGCTTCCACTCCGGAACCGGGGTGAGGCAGTCGCTGCGGGGAACGAACCGCGACCGCCGGACGAGCTGGTACCGGTGGATGTAGCGCGGACAGTTGGGGTACACCCGTCGCGCCGAGACCCGCACGACGAACTGGGCCTCCGGGTAGTCGGCGCGCAACGGGTCGTCGAGGTCGATGTGGGCGACGCCCTCGAGCCGCATCCGGTGTCCGCGCTCGAAGTCCAGGAAGAGCATCCCCACGTCGGGGTTCACCAGGACGTTGCCGGCCGAGAGGTACATGCCGTTGCCGTCGTAGTTCGGGAACACCAGGGTCCGCGGGTCCAGTACCCGCACGAAGCCCGGCTCGCCGCCCTTGTAGGAGCAGGTCGGCCGGCCCTTCTCGTCGGCGGTGGCCAGGAAGAACATGTCGCGCGCCTCGATGAAGGCGCGGTCGCCGTCGCTGATCGTGTCGGTGACCAGCAGCCCGTCGATCCGGTCGGCCAGGGCCCGCGTGTCGAACGCGTCCTGCAGCGACCGGCTCCCGTCGTGGAACCCAGCGGCCATGTGTCCTCCTCGACTCGCCTCACAGTGTGCTCCCTACCGGCCGGTCGAGGTCGACCCGGACGGTGAGCGGGGTCGTCGCGATCGCCCGCCCGAGGGCCGCATCCCACTGGTACCGCAAGGTTCTCGACCGTTCCTCAGGGTCGTCGTCGGCCATGACGCCAGCCGCGCCGGTCCGCCAGGCGCCGTGGACCAGCACCCGCACCCGGGGCTCGCGCACGAGGTTCCGGACGTAGTCGGACTGCATCCCGTGCGCCGCGACAACCCAGAACGAGTCACCGTCGAGGCCGTTCCCGACCACAGTGTGGCGAACGCGCCCGGTTCGTCGGCCGGTGGTCTCGAGCAGCGCGAACGCCGCAGGCGCCAGCCGGTGCCGCAACCCCCACGCGAGCGTGTGGTTGCCGGTCCACAGGACCACGCGCAGCACGCGGTACTTCGTCGTCCTCGCCGGATCCGCCTGGGGCACCTCACCATTCTGTCGGCCGCACGTCATGCCACGATGCCGGGATGAGCGTTTCGGAGTCGGGCCGGTACGCGGGGGTGGCGGAGCGCGCGTGGCGTTGGGTGCTCGCCCAGGTTCGCTGGTCGGACGGCCCGTGGATCCCGACGTCGGTGGCGGTCGACGGGGCCGTGGACGAACCAGGATCCTTGCCCGGGCCGTACCGGGACGGCCTGCACGAGGGGGTCGCCGGCCTGGCCCACGTCCTCGCCGAGGTCCGCCTCACCCGGCCCTGGACCAGGGAGGAGGCGGACCTCGCCGCGGCCATCGTCGAGCGGCTCCGGCGTGTGACGCCCGAGATGGCGGACGTCTCCTTCTTCGACGGCCTGTCGAGCACGGTGGGCGCGCTGGTCGCGCTCGACGCACCAGGTGCCGACGCGGCGGTCCGCCGGATGACCGACACCTCGACGGTCGACGGGTGGGCTCCGGGGGTGCCCCTGTCGGACGTGAGGTACCGGGCAAACGCCCGAATCAACGACGCGACCCTCGGCACCGCGTCGGTCCTCCTCGCGGCCGTGTGGGCGATGCGCCGTGACGTCGATGGGTCCCGGGACCTCGCGGAGCGGGCCGCCGAGATCCTCGGGGCCGAGGCCCAGGACGAGCCGACCGGGCTGAACTGGCACATGGTGTCGCCGCGGTTCCAGCTCGAGCCTCAACCCGAGCTGCCGAACTGGTCGCACGGGCTGGCCGGCATCGCCGCTGCGCTGGCGCTCGCGGGCAGCGAGCTCGACCGCCCCGACCTCGTCGAGGCCGCCCGACGAGGTGCCGAGCACCTCGTGACTCTCGGCGACACCTCCGACGGCGGGTTCGTCGTCCCGTTGTCCATCCCGCCGGCCGACCCGGCTCGCGCCGACCCCGTCTCGTACGGGTGGTGCCACGGTCCCACCGGCACCTCGATGCTGTTCCTCGCCCTTGACCGCGCCGGGGTCACCGAGGTCGCGGGACAGCCGACGACGAGCTGGTATGCGCGGGGCCGGCACAGCGTCCGGGTGTCCGGCCTGCCGGACCGGAGGCGGCCCGGGTTCTGGGACAACGACGGCCGCTGCTGCGGCACGGCAGCCGTGGGGGACGCCTTCCTCGACGCGTACGCCCGGACCGGCGGCGAGGACGAGCTCGCCTTCGCGGTCCGGCTCGGCGACGCCCTCGTGGAGCGGGCCGTCGTGACGGACGGACACGCGTACTGGCGCTTCCTCGAGCATCGCAACGCGGAGCCGTTGCTGCCGCCCGGAGTGGGCTGGATGCAGGGGGCGGCCGGCATCGCCGCATACCTGTTCCGGTTGGGCCGGGTGCTCGAGGCCGGACCGGAGGCGGAGTCCATGCGTCGCATGGAGAACTGGTGGGCCCTGGATGTCGATACCCGCCCGACCCGTTCGTCGGGTCAGTAGGTCGGAGGGACCGGCCGAGAGGAGCGCGGAGACATGGCGAAGTACCTGGTGCTGATCTACGGCGACGAGCAGCGGTGGGCGAACCGCACCACCCTGGAGCGGCAGGCCCTCGAGGACGGTCACGCGGCGTTCCGGGCGGCTGCCGGCGACAGCGTGGTCGGCGGGCACGAGCTCGCCGACAGTGCGACGGCCACCAGCCTTCGGGCCGGGGCCGCCGGACCGACCATCACCGACGGGCCGTTCCTGGAGACGAAGGAGGCTCTCGGCGGCTTCTACCTCGTGGAAGCCACCGACCTCGACGAGGCGATCCGCTGGTCGAGCCTGCTGCCCGAGGTGGCCGACGACCACAGCGGCGTCGAGATCCGCCCGATCGGGGAGCACTCCTGACCGGGCCGACGGCCGACGTCGCGTCGGCCGTCGCGGACGCCCACCGTGGGGAGTGGGCGTCCGTCCTCGCCAGCACGGCGCGGCTGACGCGCGACCTCGACCTGGCGGAGGAGTGCACGCAGGACGCGTACGCGCAGGCCCTCGTGCGCTGGTCCCGCGACGGGGTCCCGCGCCGACCTGGCGCGTGGCTGACGACCGTCGCGGCGAACCGCGCCCGCGACGAGATCCGGCGCGAGGCGGCGCTGCGACGACGACTTCCGCTCCTCGTCGCGGACGAGAGCGAGCCGGCGGACCCGACCCGGCTGCCGGTCGACGACGACCGGCTCCGGCTGGTGTTCACGTGCTGCCACCCGGCGCTGTCGGCGGACGCGCAGGTGGCGCTCACCCTGCGGCTGGTCTGCGGCCTGTCGACATCGGAGGTGGCCCGCGCCTTCCTGGTCCAGGACGCGACCATGGCTGCGCGGATCACCCGCGCCAAGAAGAAGATCGCAGCGGCGCGGATCCCCTACCGCGTCCCGACCCGGGCGGAGCTCCCGGAACGGCTCGGTCCCGTCCTCGACGTGGTCTACCTCGTCTTCACGACGGGACACGCGGCGCCGTCCGGCGACGCCCTGGTCCGCGACGACCTCGTCGACCGGGCCCTGGACCTCGGCCGGTTCCTCTACCGGCTGCTGCCGGACGAACGCGGGGTAGCCGGGCTGCTCGCGCTGATGCTGCTCGTCGACGCGCGTCGCGACACGCGGGTGGGCGCCGACGGGACCCTCGAGCTGCTCGCCGACCAGGACCGCTCCCGGTGGGACCGAGCCGAGATCGAGCAGGGCGTGACGCTCCTCACCCGCAGCCTGGGTCGCGGCGAGCCGGACCGCTACGCCGTCGAGGCGGCGGTCGCGGCCGTCCACGCCGAGGCTCCGCAGTGGGCGGACACCGACTGGGACGAGATCGTGCGGCTGTATGACGTGCTGCTTCGGCTGCGGCCGTCCCCGGTCGTGGCGCTGAACCGCGCCGCCGCCGTCGGGCTCCGGGACGGCCCCCAGGCCGGGCTCGACGCGTTGGAGGCGCTGCGCGACGAGCCGGTCCTCGCCACCTACCCCTACCTCAGCGCCGCCCGGGCCGACTTCCTGCGCCGCCTGGACCGGCCCGCGGAGGCGCGAGCGGCGTACGAGGAGGCGCTGGCGCTGACCGGCAACGACGTTGAACGGGCCTTCCTCCTCGGGCGACTGGGTCAGCTCAGATGAGGCCCATCTTGCTGGCCTCGTAGACCGCCTCCGCTCGGCGGGACACGCCGAGCTTGCGCAGGATGTTGCCGACGTGGAACTTCGCCGTCGTCTCGGAGATGTAGAGCCGGCCGCCGATGTCGCGGTTCGACATCCCGCGCGCCAGCAGCTGCAGCACCTCGGTCTCGCGTGACGTCAGCTGCCGGGCGCTGGGGGTCTCCGCCTGGTTCAGCCCGCGGACCATGGCCGAGGCGCTGCGGGCGTCGAACGCGCTCTCGCCACGGCTCACGTCGCGGATGGCCCGGATCAGCGCGGAGGTGTCGACGTCCTTGACGACGTATCCGCGAGCGCCGGCCCGCACCGCGCGCAGCACGAGGTTCTCGTCGAGGAACGTCGTGAGCACGAGCACCCCGAGCTCGGGGTGCGCCGACGTGAGGTCGGCGCAGAGGTCGAGGCCCTCGGTGTCGGACGACGTGGAGAGCTTGAGGTCCAGCAGGACGATCTGGGGACGGCTCCGGGCGACGACCGCCTTGGCCTCCGCGGCCGACGACGCCTCCGCGACGACCCGCATGTCGTCCTCGCGTTCGAGGATCGACCGGAGTCCCTGCCGGACGATGGCGTGGTCGTCGACGAGCATGATGCCGACGACGTCGGTGCGTTCGTCGTGCTCGGCGGAGGAAAGCGTCGCCATGGGCTCAGCTCCCTCCCGAGGATACGAGACCGTCGATGAGCGCCGGCCGGTTGGACTCGGCGAGTGGGAGGGGCAGCCGCATCTCGACGCGGACGCCGCCGAGGCGCGCCCGCCGGAAGGCGATCGTCCCGCCCATGTCGGCCATCCGCGCGTCGATGTTGACCAGCCCGCGGTGCCGCCCGTCGGTCGACGACGCCCGCGACAGGCGCAGCAGCCGGGCCAGCTCCACCGGGTCGCCGACGCCGTCGTCCGAGACGGTGACCCGGATCTGGCTCGGCTGGTACCGCAGCCGGACGATGACGCGGCTGGCCTGCGCGTGGGCCGCGACGTTGAAGAGCGCCTCGCCGACCGCGCGCGCGATCTCGTGGTGCGCGTCTCCCGCCAGGGGGATCAGGTCGCCCTCGACCCGGAGCTGGGTCTCGAAGCTCTGGCTGTGGTGTCTCAGTACCTCGGCCAGCAGCTCGGGCAGGGTCTTGACAGTGTCGGTATGCGGCTGGTGCAGGGCGTAGATCGCCCGCCGCAGCTGCTCGACGGCCTGCTGGGACAGGCCTTTCGCGGTCTGCAGCCGGTCGTTGATCCCGTCGCCGGCCGACCCGAGGTGCTCGGCCTCGCCGCGGGCGATCTCGACGGCCATGCCGGCCGAGAGGACGTACTGCGTCACGCTGTCGTGCAGCTCGCGGGCGATGCGGTGCCGCTCGGCGTCGATGACCTCCCGCTGCCGGGCGACATGCAGCCGCGTCTCCGCGTCGCGCAGCTCCGCGGTCCGGACGGCGAGGTCCTGGGCCTGCGCGGTCGCCTCGTCGTAGAGCTGCTGGGCCCGCCGGTGCAGGGCCAGCCCCGCCTGGTACTGCTGCGACGTGTGCAGGGACACCGCCGCCTGGTTCGCGAGGATCCGCAGCACCGAGACGTCGCTCTGCTCCGGTCCCTCGGGCAGCCGGTGCAGGGCGGCCAGCTCGCCGACCGTGTCACCCTCGAGGGTCATCGGGACCCGGACCCAGTCGTCACCCGCGTCGCGTGGGCGTCCGGCCCGTACGGCGAGCAGCTCCTCGGTGACGTGGGCGGGCAGCTCCGCGGCGTCGATGTGGGCCACGCCGACGGCGTCGATCGCGATGAACCGCGGCCGGGCGCCGGCCAGATGGCCGTCGGCCAGCGCGAGGAAGGTCCACTCCGCGTCGAGGTGGTCGGCCGCCGCCCGAGCGACCTCCTCCAGGAGGCCGCGGGGCCCCTCCACGGTGCGGACCAGGGCCCGCGAGATGGAGTCCATCGCGCGGACGGCGCTCTGCATCCGTTCGTCGGAACGGCGGTACTCCCGGTAGTAGGAGCGCTTCCCGGAGCGGACGCCCGTGAGGACCGACAGGTCGGGGGCGTGGGCCTCGGTCACGGGGCGCCGCCGGGGCACCTCACAGTGCCGCCTTGAACAGCGCCACGATGTCCTCGGCGTTCGCCTCACGCGGGTTGGTGGTCAGACAGGCGTCGTCGAGCGTCGTCGTCGCCAGGCGGTCCACGCTGCTCTCGTCGACGCCCAGCTCGCGCAGCCCGCGCGGGACGCCCACGTCGTCGGCGAGCTTTCGGACGTGGACGGCGAGCAGCTCGGCCGCCTCGACCCCGGGCATACCGTCGACCGCGATCCCCGCCGCACGGGCGAGGTCGACGAACCGGTCGGGGGTGGCGCGGGCGTTGTAGCGGATCACGTGGGGGAGCAGCACCCCGTTGACGACCCCGTGCGGGGCGTCGAGGAGGCCACCGACCTGGTGGCTCATCGCGTGGGTCGCGCCGAGGATCGCGTTGGTGAACGCCAGCCCGGCGTTGAGGCTGGCCTGCGCCATCCCCTCCCGGGCGACGGTGTCGCTCGGCATGTCGATCGTGCGGTAGAGGTGCCGGCTCACCAGCCCCACGGCGTGAAGCGCGTGGATGTCGGCCAGCGGGTTGTGTGCCAGGGACACGAACGACTCGATCCCGTGCGTGAGGGCGTCGAGGCCGGTGGCGGCCGCCAGCCACTCCGGCATGGTCGTGAGCAGAGCCGGGTCGATGATCGAGAGGTCCGGCACGAGCGCGCGGCCCATGATCGTCACCTTCACCGAACGCCCCGTGTCGGTGATGATGCAGAACTGGGAGACGTCGGCGCCGGTGCCCGACGTGCTGGGGATCATCAGCAGCGGCGGGATCGGCTTGCTCACCTGGTCGACGCCGGCGTAGTCGAGGATGTCGCCGCCGTTGCTCGACAGGATCGCGATGCCCTTGGCTGCGTCGATGCAGGAGCCGCCGCCGAGGGCGATGAGCACGTCGGCGCCGCTCTCGCGGTAGACCTCGTAGCCCTTGGCGACCTCGTGGTCCTTGGGGTTCGGGGTGACGTCGTGCCAGACCACCGGGCTCAGGCCGGCCTCCAGGAGGAGCCGCAGCAGCTCGTCGACCCACCCGGCGTCGATGAGGCCGGGGTCCGTGACGACCATGGGCCGCCGCGCGCCGAGCCGCGCCGCCGCATACCCGGCCTCGGCCAGCGATCCCGGCCCGAAGACGATCTCGGGGGCGTGGAACTTGACCAGTCGGGTCGCGCTGGGCTCGGGGGAGTCGGTGCCGAAGACGGGCGGCGGCTGATGGGGCGCCTGGAGGGACGGGGTCGACATCACGATCCCTCCCGGGTGAAGCCGGCGTGCCGCAACGGGCGCAGCAGCAGTGGACGCCCTCTGCAGTGAGGGTACCTGGCGTGTCGAGCCGGCCGGCCGGTGTGGAAGGATCGGAGGACGCCACTGATGACGTGACATCGCTCGCGTTCGACTCCCCGGGAGGTCGCCCTGTGACGCTCGCCAGCACGGCCGACGGAGCTCGGCCCCGGTTCCACCGGGTGCTGCTGAAGCTGTCCGGGGAGGTGTTCGGCGGCGGCCGGCTCGGCCTCGACCCGGCGGTGGTGCGCACCATCGCCGACCAGGTCGCCGAAGCGGTCCGCAGCGGCGTCCAGGTGGCCATCGTCATGGGTGGCGGCAACTTCTTCCGCGGCGCGGAGATGCAGGCCAAGGGCATGGAGCGGGCCCGGGCGGACTACATGGGGATGCTCGGCACGGTCATGAACTGCCTCGCCCTCCAGGACTTCCTCGAGAAGAACGGGATCGAGACCCGGGTCCAGACCGCGATCACCATGGGACAGGTCGCCGAGCCCTACATTCCGCGGCGCGCGATCCGGCACCTCGAGAAGGGCCGCGTCGTCATCTTCGGCGGCGGCGCTGGGATGCCCTACTTCTCCACCGACACCGTCAGCGCCCAGCGGGCCCTCGAGATCAAGTGCGACGCCGTGCTCATGAGCAAGAACGGGGTGGACGGCGTCTACGACATGGATCCGCGGCTCCACCCCGAGGCGAAGAAGCTCGACACGCTGACCTTCGACGAGGCCCTCCAGCAGGGTCTGCGGGTCGTCGACCAGGCGGCGTTCAGCCTCTGCCGCGACAACAAGCTGCCCATGGTCGTCTTCGGCATGGAGGGCGAGGGAAACATCACCCGCGCGCTGCAAGGTGAGAGGATCGGCACGCTCGTCACCCCGGTGTGACGCCCCGACGCATACGGAGAAACAGACGATGATCGACGAGACGCTCTTCGAGGCCGAGGAGAAGATGGAGAAGGCCGTCGAGGTCGCCAAGGAGGACTTCGCGGGCATCCGGACCGGGCGGGCCAACCCTGGGATGTTCAACAAGCTCATGGTCAGCTACTACGGCGCCCCGACCCCGCTGCAGCAGCTCGCGTCGTTCCAGACGCCCGAGGCCCGGACCATCATCATCAGCCCGTTCGACAAGTCCTCGATGCACGAGATCGAGAAGACGCTGCGCGACTCCGACCTCGGCGTGAACCCCAGCAACGACGGCAACATCATCCGGGTCGTGCTGCCCATCCTCACCGAGGACCGGCGCAAGGAGTACATCAAGCTCGCGCACCACAAGGCCGAGGAGGCGCGGGTCTCGATCCGCAACGTCCGGCGCAAGGCCAAGAGCGACCTCGACCGGCTGGTCAAGGACGGCGAGGTCGGCGAGGACGACGGCGTGCGCGGCGAGAAGGAGCTCGAAGGCCTGACCAGGAAGTACGTCGACACCGTCGACGGCCTGCTCAAGGGCAAGGAGAACGAGCTCCTCGAGGTCTGAACGGCTCACCGAGATGCCCGTGCCCGCGCGCCATATGACCGACGAACCGGTGACCCCGCCCGACGCGTCGGACAGCAGCGCCGTCCTCGCCCCCGTGACGACCGAGGCCGACTCGGTCAAGGTCTCGCGCGCCGGTCGCAACCTCCCCGCCGCCTTCGCCGTCGGCCTGTCCCTCGGGGCGGCCGTGATCGTGACGCTGTTCGTCATCCCGAAGTGGACCTTCGTCGTCCTCGCGACCGCCGCGGTCTGCGTGGGCGTCTGGGAGCTCTGCCGGGCGCTCAGGGCCGGTGGGTTCACCGTTCCCATCGTGCCCAGCGTCGTCGGCTGCATCAGCATGCTCGGCGCGGCCTATGTCGGCGGCGCCCAAGCGCTGCTGGTCTGCTTCGCCCTCACCTGTGTGGCGATCCTCGTCTGGCGGGTGGCCGACGGGGTCGCCGGCGCGGCGCGCGACGTCATGGGCGGCTCCCTGGTCGCGGCGTACCCCTCACTCCTCGCAGGGTTCTCCTCGCTGCTGCTCGCCCCGGACGACGGCGTCTGGCGGATGTTCACCTTCATCGCGATCACGGTCGCCAGCGACATCGGCGGGTATGCGGTGGGTGTCCTGGCCGGCCGGCACCCGATGGCGCCGACCATCAGCCCCAAGAAGTCATGGGAGGGGTTCGCCGGGTCGGTGGTCTTCTGCATGGCGGTCGGCGTGGCCTGCGTCCACTTCACGCTGCACGGCGCGTGGTGGGTCGGCCTGGTCGCCGGGGCGGCGGCGGCCGTGGGGGCGACCGGGGGCGACCTCATCGAGTCGACGATCAAACGCGACCTCGGGATCAAGGACATGTCCAACATCCTCCCGGGGCACGGCGGCCTGATGGACCGCCTCGACTCGCTGATCATGAACGCCCCGATCATCTGGGCCGTCCTGGCCGTCCTCGTCCCGGTGGCCATTGGCTAGGACGGCGGCACCGTCCGTCGGCGCGACGCGGTGGCGTTAGCTGATGCGCGACGCGGGTGGGATACCCGGTTGGGTCACCGGATCGGTCGCGGTCACGACCGATCAGGTGACCCGACCGGTTACTCCACTGTTCGGCGACTAGGACAACCGGGCGACGCCCTTCGACCGCATCCGACGTGACGCGGTGGGATACCCGGTTGGGTCACCGGATCGGTCGCGGTCACGACCGATCAGGTGACCCGACCGGTTACTCCACTGTTCGGCGACCAGGGACAACCGGGCGACGCCCTCGACCGCATCCGACGTGACGCGGTGGGATACCCGGTTGGGTCACCGATTCGGTCGCGGTCACGACCGATCAGGTGACCCGACCGGTTACTCCTCTGTTCGGCGACCAGAGACAACCGGGCTATGCCCATCGACCGGGTCGGCGCTCACCCGGTCAGCCGGAAGTCCTGTCGCGGTGTCGCCACGACCGCGGGCCGGAACCCGGACCGCCGCGCCGTCGCGTAGTGGTCCTCGATTCGCCGCAGCACGGATGGCGGATCCTTGGCCAGCTGCTCCGGCGTGACGCCCACCACCACGATGCGGTAGCTCGACAGCTCTGAGTCGTCGGTGACGGTGGCGTCCCACTGCAGGACTCCCGCATGGAACTGGCGACTGTGGATCATCACCGCCATTCCCACGTCGTCGAACCACACGTCCGGCGTGGTCAACCGGATGCCGCTCTCGTCCTCGAGACCGGGGTTCAACCACGCGGTCGGCAGGAATCGGGAGGTCCGCACCAGCGCAGCCAGATCGGCTTCGGGAACCGACCACGCTCCCGCGGCGGCCTCATGCAACGTCCGCCGCAGCCGAAGGCGTCCGTGGGTCTGCCGAACCTCGACCCAGTGCGTCAGGTCGTCCAAGCGCACGAGCCGACGTCGGACCACGTCGATGACAAGCGATCTGGCGACCGACTCCGGCAGGACCGCCGCCGCGTCGATGACGGCTCGCGGACGACATGACAGTTGCAGAGGCCCGCGCTGGACGAGCCGTTCGTGCATCAGTCGGGTACGCCGGACGGTGACCCCGTTGATGCTTCGAGGCTTCGAGGTGGCCGGAACGAGGACATGCACTCGTCGATCGGTGTCCTCGGGAAGGAAGCCGAAGAGGGCCGCCGCGGTTGGGCCGGCCAGCCAGGACTGCGGACCCCCGTAGATCTGCGCCGCGACATGTCGTTGAGACGCCGTCGGGAGACTGGTCCCCAGCAGTACCACCCCGGGCAACAGCTGACGCCAGGAGCGGCCGAGCTGCCAGCGGATCTGACCGATCGAGACACCGTGTTCGGACAGCTGGCGGCGGCTGACCACTCCCATCTGCTCGGCAACGAGGGCGTTGAGCGACGCGGGCAGGTCCATCGGGCCAGCATTGGAGGAGAGCAGGCCCACCGACCAGAGCTCCCGAGCCAACGGTGGATCACTGGGCGAAACGGACAGGGGTTGTGGACAACCCACATCGGATACCCAGTCGGGTCACCGAGGAGGTCGCGATGGCGACCGGATCGGTGACCTGACCGGGTATGCGACCGGCCGGCGATGCGAGGCCGTCAGGACGTGCACGCCTCGAGGAGCTGGTCGATGACGTGGCGGGTCAACGGGCGGTCGGTGAGCTCCGCGGCCCACGCCGCCAGGTCCTCGCGCTCGGACGGGTCCGTGGCCGCCAGCCAGCGGCGGCTCGCGATCTCCGTGATGTGGCCCAGGACGGCGACGATCATCGTGAAGTCGGCCGCGTCGCGTAGGCGGGCCGGCCCGCCGCGGTCCCGGTATGCGTCGTACAGCGCCCGCGCCCGCACCACGTCGACGCCGGCATCCCCGGTGCCCTCGGTCGTGGCGTACTCGACGAGCACGAACGCCACCTCCCACGCCGGGTCGCACGGCCCGCTGTTGTCGAAGTCGAAGACGACGACCCCGCCGTCCGAGGTGGCTCTGACGTTGTCGCTGAACAGGTCGCGATGACACCACCGCAGCACTCGCGGCGCCGCCAGGAGGCCCTCGAGGGCGAGCATCTCGTCGCGGTGGGCGGCCAGAGCAGCGGCGAACGGTGCCCCGGCCCGCCCCAGCTCGGCGAGCAGGTCGTCCCAGGCTCGACCGCCGATCGGCGCCTGGAACCACGGGTCCACGGCATCGGCCGGGTCGGCCGCCGACCACCGGGCCTCCGGCAGCCGGTGCAGCTCGGCCAGCAGCCGACCGATCGCGACCGGGTCGATCCCCGGGTCCGCGGCCGCCATGTCGACCCAGTCGAGGACCCGGATCTGTCGGTCCGCCAGCTCCGCGACCACGCGGCCGTCCCGCGTCCGCCTGATGCTCGGCGCGCCGATCCCCGCTGCAACCGCGCCTTCATGGAACCGCACCGACGGAGCGAGCCCCTCCTCGGACACCTCGTTGCGCTCGGTCTTGACGGCCCACGAGCCGCTGGTCGCGTCGAGCCGCCAGATCTCGCCCACGCGGCCGTATGCAACCGGCTCCGGCGACAGAGTGCCGTCACCCAGGTCGAAGACCTCGAGCACCTCGGCGAGGCTGGCGTCGTCGAACAGGATGCACTCCTCGGGTCAGGCGGGTTCCGGCACGACCTCGACGAGCTCGACGTCCCGGGCATTGTCCCGCGTGAAGTGGCGACCAGGTAGCGCGAAGGCCGCGACGACCGCCCCAACCAGACAGAGGACCGCCACGAGCAGGCTGCCCGCGTGCATCCCCGCCATGAACGCGTCCTGGGCCTCGGCGAGCAGCGCCGGGTTGCCGTCGGCGATCGCCGCCGCCGCGACGACCGACTCGCGGGCCTGGTCCGCAGCGTCCGCGGGCAGCTGGTCGAACGCTCCGCCGGTCAGCGCCGCGCCGTAGACGGACGCGAACACCGACCCCACGACGGCGACGCCCAGGGTCGCCCCGAGCTCACGAGTGGCGTCGTTGACGGCCGACCCGACGCCCGCTCGAGCCGGCGGCAGGACGCGGAGGATCGACTCGGTGGCGGGCGTGGAGATGAGTCCCATCCCGAGACCCAGGAGCACCATCTGCGGGACGATCGAGGTCGCATACGGGACGTCGATGGGGCTGGCCGCGATCCACGCCATCGACGACCCGAACATCAGGAGCCCCGTGGTGACGACGGCGCGGGTGCCCAACCGCGGAGCCAGCAGCCCACCGGCGATGGAGGCCACCGCGATGCTGACGGCCACCGGCAGGATCCGGGTGCCGGTAGAGAGGGCGTCGTACCCGCGAATCACCTGGAAGTACTGGGTCACCAGGAAGATGAAGCCGGCGAGCGAGAAGAAGGTCACCGTCACGGCGCCGCTGGCCGCGCTGAACCGGCGGTCGGCGAACAGGCTGACGTCGAGCATGGGGTGTTCGGCGCGCCGTTCGGCCACGATGAACGCGACGAGGAGCACGGCGGTGACGGCGAACCCGACGATCGTCGCCGGTGACCCCCAGCCGCGGGCCGGCGCCTCGATGATCGTCCACACGAGCAGGCCGAGCATCGCGCTGGAGAGCACCAGACCGCGTCGGTCGAGCGGCGGCGCGACGGGGTCGCGGGACTCGGGGACGAAGAACGCAGCGAGGGCCGCGGCCACCAGGGCGAGCGGAGCGAGCGCGAGGAACACGCTGCCCCACGAGAAGTGGGTGAGCAGCAGGCCGCCCACGACCGGCCCGGTCGCGACGCCCACGCCGACCACCGCACCCCAGCCGCCGAGTGCGGCAGCCCGCTGCCGACGGTCGGGGAAGGCGTTGGAGATCACTGACAGGGTCGCCGGGAAGATCAGCGCCGCGAAGGCGCCCATGACGACCCGCGCCGCGATCAGCGCACCGTCCGAGCTGACCAGCCCGCCCACCGTGGTCGCGACGGCGAAGCCGATGAGGCCGATGAGCAGGGCCGGCCGGCGTCCGTACCGGTCGGAGAGGCTTCCCCCCGCAAGGACCAGGGCGGCGAATGCGAGGTTGTAGCCGTCGACGACCCACTGGAGGGTCTGCGTATCGGAACCGAGCTCACGCGAGATGCTCGGCAGCGCCACGTTGACGATCGTCGTGTCCAGGTTGATCGCGAATACCGCGGCATAGACCGCGATGAGGATTCCGGCCTTGCGATTCATGGGCACCTCCCAGCGGGATCAATAATGTGGACGCTGTCAACATAGCCAAGTGCATCACATGGATGTGGACAGTGTCAACATCTTGGGTAGGATCGGGCGCGTGAACACGTACCACCACGGCAACCTCCGGGCCGAGCTGCTCCGGACCGCGGTGGAGCTGGCCCGTGAGCAAGGCCCCGGGGGAGTCGTCCTCCGCGAGGTGGCCCGCAGGGCGGGCGTCTCGCACAACGCCGCATACCGGCACTTCGCCGATCGTGACGAGCTGCTGTCCGCCACGGCCGAGGCCGGACAGGACGAGCTCTCCCGCGCGATGGCGGGTCGCGCCGCGCGGGTCCGCGGCGGTGACCGGGCCGAACGGTCGGTGCGGCGGCTCCGCGAGATCGGTAAGGCCTACGTCCTCTTCGCCGTGCGCGAGCCCGGACTCTTCGCCACCGCTTTCGCGGCGACGGTGGAGCGCACCGGCGACGAGTCAGGACCCTACGAGCTGCTCAGCGCCGCCCTCGACGAGATGGTCGAGTGCGGCACGTTGTCGCCCGACCGACGCGAGGGCGCCGAGGTCGCCTGCTGGTCGGCGGTCCACGGGTTCGCCGTGCTGCACATCGACGGCCCGCTCGAGGACGTTCCGGCGCGTGAGCGCGACCGCCAGCTCGAGGTGATGCTCGATGCGCTCCAGGCCGGCCTGGGTTGAGAGACTGGCCTCCTGATGACTGACCTCCCGACGCCCACGGCGGCGCCACCCCGGCCGGGGCAGCTGACCTTCACCGCGCCACGCCGGGGGAAGCCGCCGCGCCACCTCGCCGACCTCACGTCCACGGAGCGCCGTGACGTCGTGGAGTCGTTGGGTCACAAGGCATTTCGGGCGAAGCAGCTGTCGACGCACTACTTCGAGCGGCTGGTCGACGCTCCGGAGGAGATGACCGACCTCCCCAAGGGCGTTCGCGACGACCTCGTCCGCGACCTGCTGCCCACCCTCCTCACCCCGATGGTGCAGCGGACCGCGGACGACGGCCAGACCGTCAAGTACGCGTGGCGCCTCCATGACGGCGCCATCGTCGAGTCCGTCCTCATGCGGTACCCCAACCGCGTCACCATGTGCATCTCCAGCCAGGCCGGCTGCGGGATGAACTGCCCGTTCTGCGCCACCGGGCAGGCCGGGCTCACCCGCAACCTCTCGACCGCGGAGATCGTCGAACAGGTCGTGTATGCGGCCCGCTCGCTGCGCCGCGGCGAGCTCGCGGGCGGGGGCGACGAGGAGGAGCGCAGCGCGCCGCTGCGGGTCTCGAACGTCGTGTTCATGGGAATGGGGGAGGCGCTGGCCAACTACAACGCGGCCATCGGTGCCATCCGCCGGCTCGTCGACCCGGCGCCGGACGGCCTCGGCATGTCCGCGCGCGGGATCACCATGTCCACCGTCGGCCTGGTCCCGGCGGTCGACAGGCTCGCGGCCGAGGGCATCCCGGTCACGCTGGCGCTCTCGCTCCACGCGCCGGACGACGAGCTGCGCAACGAGCTGGTCCCCATCAACACGCGGTGGTCCGTGGACGAGGCGCTCGACGCGGCATACCGGTACTTCCAGACCACGAAAAGGCGCGTGTCGATCGAGTACGCCCTGATCCGCGACATCAACGACCAGGCCTGGCGGGCCGACCTGTTGGGGCGCAAGCTCACCGCCCGCGGCAAGGGCTGGGTGCACGTGAACCCCATTCCGCTCAACCCCACGCCCGGGTCGAAGTGGACCGCGTCCCGACCCGGTGTTGAGCAGCAGTTCGTCGAGCGGCTGCGCGCCGCGGGCATCCCGACGACGATCCGCGACACCCGCGGTCAGGACATCGACGGTGCCTGCGGCCAGCTGGCCGCGTCGACCGCCTGAACCCGCCTGGTCAGGAGGCGTCCTCCACGACGTAGAAGTGGTTGCCGTCCGGGTCGTCGAACTCGAACATCGGCGGTACCTCGCCCCACCGCAGCAGGTCGCCGACGGCGACGCCGCGCGCGGCGAGGTCGGCGTGCTCCGTCTCGGCGTCGGCCACGGTGAAGCGGATGCCCGTGTCGGTCGGACCGTCGGGCTGGCCGGCGGTGAGGGCGATCGAGGTCGTGGCCCCGCGCGGGGCCACCTCGACCCAGCGCTGGGTCGGGCTGATCGGCGCGTCGAGACGCTTCTCGAAGCCGAGCGTCCCGACGTAGAAGTCCAGGGCGGCGTCCTGGTCGCGGACGGTGACGCCGACCGTGCGGACGTCGGTCATGGTGGTCATCGTGCTGCCTCCTGTGCTGTGGTGTCGGTGGTGTCGGGCTCGCCGTACATGAGCGAACCGGGGGTGGTGAGGGTCTCGCCGGTCTCCAGCCAGGTCTTGAGGCCGGAGAGGATCATCGGCCAGCCGCCGTAGAGCTCTGGCGGGGCGTCGTCGGTCAGCTGGTCGTGGGTGACGGTCAGCCGGCACGAGTCGCCGACCGGCTCGATCTCCCAGGTCACCCGCGTCGTGCCGGCGCTCTTGGCCTCGTCGCTCCACAGGGTGGACATCGTCTGGACCAGCCGGTTCGGCGGGTCGACGACAAGGTTCTCGCCTTCGGCGAGTGGGCGGTCGACGCCCGGGTGCTCGAGCGTGTAGCTCGAGCCCGACGTCCAGTCCGAGTGGGCGCTGACGCCGAAGTGGTACTTGGCGCGGATGGCCGGGTCGGTGATCGCCTCCCACAGCCGCTCCGGCGTCGTGCGGATGTAGATCTCGAAGACCTTCTCCATGGTGTGCTCCAGCTCGGTCTTGAGGCCGGCCAGTCCGGCGGCCCACGGCTCGGTGTACTTGCTCACCCACCGGTCGTGGATGAGGCGGATCGGGACCGGGTTGAGGAAGTGCAGCTTCTCCCGGCCCCGGCGGCGGGTCACGACGAGCCCGGCGTCCTCGAGGAGGCGCAGGTGCTTGGCCACCGCGATGCGGGTCATGTCGTGTCCGGCGGTGAGGGCGACCAGGGTCTGGCCGTCCTCGTCGTGGAGGGCGTCGAGCAGTGACCGACGGGTCGGGTCGGCGAGCGCCCGGAACACGGCCTCCATCCGACCAGAATAGGAAACCAAATGGTTTCCTGTCAAACGGTATGCGCGAGCCGAGTGTCAGGGGTTGCGGGCCAGGGTGTACCGCACCCGTTGGGTGAACGTCACCGAACCGTCGGGCGCCGCGGCCTCCTGGATGATGCGAGTCGCCGCCGCCCGGATCCCCGGCCTCTTGTCCTCCGGCACCAGCCCCCAGAAGCCGCGCTGACCGGTCGACATGGTGAACCGGTACCAGTGGTCGGGGCCGTCGAACCGCACCGGGAGGGCCAGCTCGACGCTGCGCGCGTCCCTCCAGCCGGCCGAGGTGAACATCGCCTCGACGCCGGCGTCGGACTCGAAGGGGCCGGCCGCGCCAGTCGTACGCGCGTCGACCAGCTCCGGGGGGAGGTAGGGCTCGAACAGGCTGTCGATGCTGTGCCAGGTCCGGTCGGGACCGCCGAACGTCGACACCCCGACACGACCACCCGGACGCGCCAGGCTCCGCCAGCGAGCCAGGGCGTCGACCGGGTCGGGCAGGAAGAAGAGCACGAGCGACGAGGACAGCAGGTCGAACCCCTCGTCCACGGTCGCGTCCAGATCGGGCTCCTGAGCGTCCAGGACGAGGACCTCGACCTGGCTGAGCCCCTCGTCGGCCGCGAGCGCCGCGGCCCGGGCCACCATCACCGGCGACAGGTCGCCACCGACCGCCGACCCGGACGGCCCGACCGCCCGGGCGATCGGGAGCAGCGCGGCTCCGCGTCCGCACCCGAGGTCGAGGGCACGCTCGCCGGATTTCGGCTCGAGCTCGGCGACGAGCCCTTCGGCGATCGGCTGGAAGAAGTCGACGCCGACCTGGTCGTAGCTGTCGGCCACGGCGTCGAAGAGGGACCGAAGCGTTTCTCTCTGTGCATCCATGACGAAGGTCCTGTCGTGATCAGTCGGTGAAGCACAGTCCGCGGAACCGTTGCAGCAGGGCCGGATCGACGTCGCCGACGTCCGCTTCGCCACTCGGGTCCCCGTGCCGGTCGTAGAGCCACAGCAGCAGCTGACCACCGGTTCCCGTCACCGTGGGAACCCCGTCGGCGTCGAGTCCGGCCCGAGTGGTGCGGCTCACCGCCGCGGTTCCCGGCGGCGCGCCATCGGCCACCAGCCAGGCCGCGGCGCTGTCGGTGCAGGCGAGCCCGAGCCGGCCTTCGAGCGGCGCCGGCAGCGGGTCGTCGCCCGCGGCGTCGTCCGCGTTGGACACCGAGAAGTGGAGGAACTCGTCGACCGCGTCGGCGCCGACCGCCGGGGAGATTCGCACGGCCCGGCCGGCCGCGTGGGCGACGTCCCAGTGGTGCCCGACGGCCTCCTGCACCTGGTGCCGGATCACGAACCCCGCGTCCTGCTGGGCCGGCGCCCAGGTCCACACGCGTGCCGCCGGATCCGCCTCGCCGAGGACGCGGACGAGTCGCTCAGACCCCGAGCGGAACGTCTCGATGATGGTCCCGTCGGGAGCGGGCTCCGGCCGGTCGAGGTCCTGGGGCTGCTCGGCGAGGCCGTCCTCGACGATGGTCGCCCAGAACCAGTGCACCTGGGTCAGGTGGTGCACCACGTCGCGGACCGTCCAGCCGGGGCAGAACTCCACCGGGGCGTCGAGGTTGCCTCCGGCCGCCTCGGCGAAGCCGTGGCTGTGCTCGGCGATGGCGGCGATGCACTCCTGCTGGGTCAGCGGCATACCGCCACCGTACGGTCGTCACCATGGACACGGCGACGCGTGACGACCTCGGGCGAACCCTCCAGGAGATCCGGGACGCCGGCCTCTGGAAGTACGAGCGTGAGCTGACCTCCGCCCAGGCGGCCCACGTGACGACGGGGCACGGCGCGGCGCTCAACTTCTGCGCCAACAACTACCTCGGGCTCGCCGACCACCCGCAGGTCGTGGCGGCGGCCTCGGCGGCGCTGGAGGAGTGGGGCTTCGGCCTGGCGTCGGTGCGGTTCATCTGCGGGACTCAGATCCTCCATACCGAGCTCGAGCGTCGCCTCGCCGACTTCCTGGGACTGCCTGCGGCGATCCTCTACTCCTCGTGCTTCGACGCCAACGGCGGGATCTTCGAGACCCTCTTCGGCCCCGAGGACGCCATCGTGTCCGACGAGCTGAACCACGCGTCGCTCATCGACGGGATCCGGCTGAGCCGGGCGCGGCGGCTGCGCTACCGGAACGCCGACATGGCCGACCTCGCCGCCCAGCTCGAGGCGGCCGCCGGCGCCCGTCGCATCGTGGTCGTCACCGACGGGGTCTTCTCCATGGACGGCTCGTATGCGCCGCTGGACCAGATCTGCGACCTCGCCGAGGCGCACGGCGCGATGGTCCTCGTCGACGACTCCCACGCGGTGGGGTTCGTCGGCCCGGGTGGCCGCGGCACACCGGAGCTCTTCGGGGTCCAGGACCGCGTCGACATCGTCACCGGCACGCTGGGCAAGGCGCTCGGTGGCGCATCCGGCGGGTACGTCGCGTCCCACCTCGAGGTGGTCGACCTGCTGCGCCAGCGGTCGCGCCCGTACCTCTTCTCGAACTCGGTCGCCCCGGTCGTCGTGGCCGGCTCGCTGGCCGCCCTCGACCTCGCCCAGCGCGCGGCCGACCTGCGGGTCACCCTGCAGCACAACACCGCCGCGTTCCGGACCCTCATGACGGAGGCCGGCTTCGACCTGCTGCCGGGGACCCACCCCATCACGCCGGTGATGTTTCCCGGTGAGGACGGCGCGGCCCGGGCCGCGCAGGTGGCCGAGCACATGCTGGCCGACGGCGTCTACGTCATCGCCTTCTCGTACCCGGTGGTGCCCCGCGGACGGGCGCGCATCCGCGTCCAGCTGTCGGCCGGGCATACCGACGACGACGTGCGGCGCTGCGTCGAGGCCTTCGTCGCCGCCCGAGCCGCCGTGAGCTGACCTGCGGTCAGCCGCCCGTGACCAGAGAGACTGCCTCCTCGGCGTCGTCGACGAGGTGGAGGACCTGCTCCATCCCGCGGCCCCGCGCCATCGCGCGCAGCAGAGGCCACACCGGCAGGGTGTCGACCCAGTGGTCGACCCCGACGAGGACCAGCGGCGGGGGAGTGGCGTCGTCCGGCGCGTAGTAGAGCCGGGTGGCCAGCTGGAACACTTCCTGGACCGTCCCGGCCGCACCGGGCATGACGAGGACGCCGGCGTTCGAGCGAGCCAGCAGCCCGTCCTCGCGGACGGCGTTGGAGAAGTACTTCGCGATGCCCTCGGCGAAGACGTTCGGCGGCTCATGCCCGTAGAACCAGGTCGGCACGCCGAGCGACCGGGGCTGCGGCTCCGGAGCCCCCGCCTCGGGGAGCGGCGCCGGTGAGCCGGGTCGGGGCGACACCCGCGGGCCGAACGACTCGACCACCTCGAACGCGAGGCGAGCCCAGGCGCGGACGTCCGGGAGGAAGGTGGGCACCGGACGGAGCCGCTCGAGCGCCTCCTCGAGCGTGTCCGTGGACGGCGCCACGGCGCCCAGGTTGGCCGCCTCCATCGCCCCCGGACCACCGCCGGTGGCGACGAGCAGACCCGCCGCGGCCAGCCGGTGACCGGTCCGCGCGGCGGCCGCGTAACCAGGGGTGCCCCGCGGCTGAGCGTGGCCGCCCATGATCCCGACCACTCGTCGCCCGGCGACCCACTCGTCGAGGGCGTCGTTGACCGAGTCGTCGTGGATCGCCTTGAGGAGGGTCGCGTAAGCGTCGCCGGCCAGCCGCCGGTCGCGGCCCCACTCGTACGCGCGCGAGTCCACCGTCGCCGCATACCCGCCCGGCCCGTCCAGCCCCGCGTAGAGCTCGGACCCGGTGTAGAGGTGCGCACGGTAGATGTCGACGGGGGTGTCCGGGTCCTCCGGGAAGACGACGGCGCCGTGCGTCTGCAGGTGCACCAACAGCGCCGGGGGAACCTCGCCGCCCAGGACGACCAGACCGTTCAGCGCCGTCTCGCGCAACAGCGCGCCCTCGACCGGCCGGAGGTCGACGTCCTGCAGCCGCACCCCTCCGAGCGGACGGCCCGCGGCGAGCCAGTCGGCCAGATCGACGGTCGACTGGATCTCCACACCGGGATCGTGTCACTAGTGTCTGGAGCATGAGCACCGGTGCCTACGCCACGACGTACGTGCGCAGTCTCGAGGACCCGCAAGGTTTCTGGAGTGAGGCCGCGCAGGACATCGACTGGATCACTCCACCCGACCGGGTCCTCGACGACTCGAGGCCGCCGTTCTACCGCTGGTTCCCGGGAGCCACCCTCAACACCTGCTTCAACGCTCTCGACCGGCACGTGTTGGCCGGCCGCGGCGAGCAGGTGGCGGTCCACTACGACTCGCCGGTCACCGGGACGAAGCGCTCCATCACGTATGCGGAGCTCCTCGCCGACGTCCGCCGGCTGGCCGGCGCCCTGGTCGGCGCCGGCGTCGGGAAGGGCGACCGCGTCGTCATCTACATGCCGATGGTCCCCGAGGCGGTCGTCGCCATGCTGGCCTGCGCGCGGATCGGCGCGGTGCACTCCGTGGTGTTCGGCGGGTTCGCGCCGGCCGAGCTCGCCGCGCGCATCGACGACGCCCGGCCGAAGGTCGTCCTCACCGCGTCGTGCGGTGTGGAGCCGAGCCGCATCGTCGAGTACAAGCCCATCATCGAGGCCGCCGGCGCCCGGATCAGCCATCCTCCCGAGGTGTGCGTGGTCCTCCAGCGCGAGCAGGCGCCGGCCGAGCTCAAGCCGGGCGACGTCGACTGGGCCGACTTCGTGTCCTCACCAGCGGCCGACGCCGGCGCCGACTGCGTCGAGGTCGCCGCGACCGACCCGCTCTACATCCTCTACACCTCCGGCACGACCGGTAAGCCGAAGGGTGTCGTCCGCGACAACGGCGGCCACGCGGTCGCGATGCGGTGGTCGATGGAGAACGTCTACGGCGTCCATCCGGGGGAGACCTGGTTCACGGCCAGCGACGTCGGCTGGGTCGTCGGACACTCCTACATCGTGTACGCGCCGCTGCTCACCGGGTGCACGACCGTGCTCTACGAGGGGAAGCCGGTGGGCACGCCCGACGCCGGGGCGTTCTTCCGAGTGATGTCCGAGTACGGCGTCGTCGCGATGTTCACCGCGCCGACCGCATACCGGGCCATCAAGAAGGAGGACTCCGCCGGCGAGAAGGCCGCCGGCTACGACCTCTCGTCGCTGCGCACCCTGTTCCTCGCGGGGGAGCGACTCGACCCCGACACGTGGCAGTGGGCGTCCGAGCGTCTCGGCGTCCCGGTCATCGACAACTGGTGGCAGACCGAGACCGGGTGGCCGATCGTCGCGAACCCGCGAGGCCTCGAGACGCTGCCGATCAAGCCGGGCTCGCCGTCGGTGCCGGTGCCCGGGTATGCGGTGACGGTCCTCGACGAGAAGGGCGAGCCGGTGGACCCGGGCGTCGAGGGGGCCATCTGCATCCGGCTCCCGATGCCGCCCGGGACGCTGCCGACCCTCTGGGGCGACGACGACCGCTACGTCTCGTCGTACCTCGCGGCCTTCGACGGCTACTACCTGACCGGGGACGGCGGCCATCTCGACGAGGACGGCTACCTCTTCGTTATGGGCCGCACCGACGACGTCCTCAACGTCGCCGGTCACCGGCTCTCGACCGGGTCGATCGAGGAGGCGCTGTCCGGTCACGCCGACGTCGCCGAGTGCGCCGTCATCGGCGTCGCCGACGAGCTCAAGGGCCAGGTCCCCCGGGGGCTCGTGGTCCTCAAGGCGGGGGTGGACGCGGACGCCGACGGGGAGCGGATCCGGGCCGAGCTCGTGCAGCGGGTCCGCGACGAGGTGGGACCGGTGGCGGCGCTGCGCCGGGTCGACATCGTGACCGCCCTGCCGAAGACCCGGTCCGGGAAGATCCTGCGCAAGACGATGCGGGAGATCGCGGACGGCCACAGCCCGGCGACGCCGCCGACCATCGAGGACGTCTCGGTCCTGGAACGCCTGACGCCGGTCCTGCGGGGCTCCTGACAGCATCGGGACGTGCTCGGCGTCCTCCAAGGCTTCGCGACGATCGCGGCGGTCGTCGCGCTCGGCTGGGTTCTGGCGCATTTCGGCGTCCTCGGGACCAGCGGCCAGCTGTTCCTCAGCCGGCTCGCGTTCTACGTCGCGTCGCCCGCCCTCCTGCTGGTGGTGATGGCCGGGACCCCCATCAGCGCGATCCTCTCCGCGAACCTCGTCGCCTCGGCCGTGTCCGTGGTTGTCACCGTCGTCGTCTACCTCGCCATCGCCCGGGTGACGTGGAAGCCACCCCTTGGCGAGTCGGTGATCGGCAGCCTCTGCTCCGCATACGTCAACGCCGGCAACCTCGGCATCCCGATCGCCCTGTACGTCCTCGGCGACATCTCGCTCATGGCCCCGACCCTGTTGCTCCAGCTACTCGTCATCACGCCGACCGCCCTGGCCCTGCTCGACGCTGACCGCAGCGGTCACCGCCCGTCGCTGATGACGGGCTTCCGTAGCGTCACCCGCAACCCGATCACCCTCGCCGCGCTGGCCGGGGTCCTGCTGTCGCTGGTCGTGCCCTACATCAACCCCGACCTGCTCGCGGGTCTGCTGCAGCCGGTCCAGCTGGTGGGCAACATGGCCGTGCCGGCGATGCTCATCGCCTTCGGCATCTCGCTCCGCCGCGGACCCAAGCCCGGCGCCGCCGGTTCGCGCGCTCATGTGGCGACGCTGGTCGGGCTGAAGCTGGTGCTCCAGCCGATCGTCGCGATCGCGGTCGGGTATGCGGCGGTGGGACTGCGCGGGACGGCCCTGTTCGCGGCGGCGGTCACGGCGGCGCTGCCGACCGCGCAGAACGTCTTCACGTACGCCAACACCTACCGCCGCGCGACCGTGCTCGCGCGGGACGCGATCTTCGTCAGTACGTTCCTGTCGGTGCCGGTGATCCTGCTGATCTCGCTGTTCTTCGCCCGCACCTGACCTGGCCGTTACTGGCCCGTGCGACCGTCCACGCACTCGCGGAGCAGGTCGGCGTGGCCGCAGTGCCGGGCGTACTCCTCGACCATGTGAAGGAGCAGCTCGCGCAGCGAGATCGTGTCGTCGCCGCGGTAGGTATAGACCTCGCCGAGGTCGGGGTGCTCCTCGACGAACGCCTCGGCGAAGGCGATCTCCCGCTCCCAGTCGGCGAACGCCTCCGCGACGACCGACTCGTCGGCGACCGCGCCGCTGAACGCCTGGTCCGGCTCGGCCTCGGACCAGTAGAGCCGCGCTCCGTCCTGGCCGGCCGCGCGCAGGCGGAACCAGTCGCGCTCGACCTTGGCCAGGTGGCGGACCAGCCCGAGCAGCGACATCGTCGACGGCGGCACCGACCGGGTTGCCAGCTGCTCCGGGGTCAGGTCGTCGGTCTTCATCCGCAGCGTGATGCGGTACGCCCGGAGGTACTCCTGCAGGTTCGTCCGCTCGTCGACGACCTCGATCTGGTCGCGGTCGCGCGGGTCGTCCTGGGGGTCCACCCACATGTCGGGGAACGTCTGTGCCTGGCTCGGGGACATCCGGCGAGTATGCCTCCAACCGCCTCCAGCCGCCGAGAGGCCAACTTATGTCGCTAAGAGCGTCGAATAACGACCGAAGTTGGCCTCTCGGCCGGGGGAAGCGAGAGCCGCCGACGGTCATCAGATGTGGGCCAGGGCGCCTTCGAGGACCGAGCGGAGCCGGGACGTGATGTCGGCGAACTCGGTCGGCCCGATGATGAGCGGCGGCGCGAGCTGCACCACGGGGTCGCCCCGGTCGTCCGCCCGGCAGTAGAGGCCGGCGTCGAACAGCGCCTTGGACAGGTACCCGCGCAGCAGCCGCTCCGACTCGGCGTCGTCGAACGTCTCCCGGGTCACCTTGTCCTTGACCAGCTCGATCCCGTAGAAGTACCCCTCGCCGCGGACGTCGCCGACGATCGGCAGGTCCAGCAGTGTCTCCAGCGACGCCCGGAACGCCGGCGCGTTCTCGCGAACGTGGTCGTAGAGGCCCTCGCGCTCGAAGATGTCGAGGTTCGCCAGCGCCACGGCGGACGACACCGGATGCCCGCCGAACGTGTACCCGTGGGGGAACGACGTGGTCCCGTGCCGGAACGGCTCGAACAGCCGGTCGCTGGCGATCATCGCGCCGATGGGGGAGTACCCGCTGGTCATCCCCTTGGCGCAGGTGATGATGTCGGGCACGTAGCCGAAGTCGTCGCAGGCGAACATCGACCCGATCCGCCCGAACGCGCAGATCACCTCGTCGGAGACGAGCAGCACGTCGTACTCGTCGCAGATCTCCCGCACCCGCTGGAAGTAGCCGGGCGGCGGCGGGAAGCAGCCGCCGGAGTTCTGGACCGGCTCGAGGAAGACCGCGGCCACGGTGTCCGGCCCCTCGAACTCGATCGCCTCGGCGATCCGGTCCGCCGCCCACAACCCGAAGGCCTTGGCGTCGTCGCGCAGGTGCTCCGGCGCCCGGTAATGGTTGGTGTTGGGCACCTTGAAGGCGCCGGGCACCAGCGGCTCGAACATCTCCTTGGCCGCGGGGATGCCGGTGATCGAGAGGGCCCCCTGCGGGGTGCCGTGGTAGGCGACGGACCGGCTGATGACCTTGTGCTTGGTCGGCTTCCCGGTCAGCTTGAAGAACTGCTTGGCCAGCTTCCAGGCGGTCTCGACCGCCTCACCGCCGCCGGTCGTGAAGAACACCCGGTTGAGGTCGCCCGGTGCCCCGGCCGCGAGACGCTCGGCGAGCTCGACGGCGCGCGGGTGCGCATACGACCAGAGCGGGAAGAAGGCGAGCTCCTGCGCCTGGGTGGCCGCCGCCTCGGCGAGCTCGGCCCGGCCGTGCCCGACCTGGACCACGAACAGGCCGGCCAGCCCGTCGATGTACTCCTTGCCCCGGTCGTCCCAGATCCGGTGCCCTTCGCCCCGGACGATGAGCGGCGGCCCGGACCCCTCCGCCTCCCACGCGGAATGCCGGGTGAAGTGGCCCCAGAGGTGGTGACGGGCGGCGTCCGCGTACGTCGAGCCGGACGGGGTATGCGTCGGGCCGGCGGGTTCGGCGAACGTGTCGGCGGTCGTGGTCATTCCTGGTCTCCTACCGGGTTCCCCATCGGTACTGCTGCTTGTTGAGCTTGAGGTAGACGAACGTCTCGGTGGCGCCGACGCCGGGGAGGCCGCGGATCTGTCGCATGACGACGTCGAGGAGGTGTTCGTCGTCCTCGCAGACCACCTCGACGAGCAGGTCGAAGCTGCCGGCGGTGGTGACGACGTAGGAAACCTCGGGCATCTCGCACAGGGCATCCGCGACGTCACGCACGTCGCCCGGGACGCGGACGCCCACCATGGCCTGCCTGGCGAACCCCACCTGAAGCGGGTCCGTGACCGCGACGATCTGCATCACGTCGCCGTCGATGAGCTTCTGGACCCTCTGCCGCACCGCGGCCTCCGACAGGCCGACCTCGCGCGCGATCGTGACGAACGGCTGCCGCCCATCCTCCTGGAGCAGCTCAACGATCCGCTTCGACACGTCGTCGAGCGGTGGCGCGGCGCCGCTGGTGCGGTTAGGCATGGTGTCGATCCTCCCTGACGACGAAATCCGTCGTCAAGTCCTGGATCGAAGACGAAATCCGTGGTTGGGTGGTGAGCCATGAGAAACCTGCGCAACTTCGTCGGCGGTGACTACGCCGACTCCGAGACCGACGCCCGGAGCGACGTCATCGACCCCTCGACCGCCCGAGTGGTCGCCACCGCCCCGGTCTCGTCGGCCGCCGACGTCGACTCCGCATACCGGGCCGCGTCGACCGCCTTCGAGACCTGGGGGCAGACCACCCCGAGCGAGCGCCAGCGGGCCCTGCTCAAGTTCGCCGACGCGATCGAGTCGCACGCCGACGAGCTGATCCGGCTCGAGGGCGAGAACACCGGGAAGCCGCACGCGCTGACCGCGAGCGAGGAGATCCCCCCGATGGTCGACCAGCTCCGGTTCTTCGCCGGGGCGGCGCGGGTGCTCGAGGGCAAGGCGGCGGGCGAGTACCTGGCCGGCCACACGTCGTGGGTCCGGCGCGAGCCGATCGGCGTCGTCGGTCAGGTCACGCCCTGGAACTACCCGATGATGATGGCGATCTGGAAGATCGGGCCCGCGCTCGCGGCGGGCAACACCGTCGTGCTCAAGCCCAGCGACACCACTCCCGAGACCACGCTGAAGCTCGCCGAGCTGGCGGCGGAGTTCCTGCCTCCCGGCACGTTCAACGTCGTCTGCGGCGACCGCGACACCGGCCGGGCGGTGGTCGAGCACCCGACTCCCGCTCTGGTGGCCATCACCGGGTCGGTCCGCGCCGGTATGCAGGTGGCCGAGAGCGCGTCGCACCAGGTGAAGCGCGTGCACCTCGAGCTCGGCGGCAAGGCCCCCGTGGTCGTCTTCGACGACGCCGACCTCGAGAAGGCGGTCGAGGGGATCGCCGTCGCGGGGTACTTCAACGCCGGCCAGGACTGCACCGCGGCCACCCGCGTCCTCGCCGCGCCGCGCATCCACGACGACTTCGTCGCGGCGATCAGCGAGTATGCGCGCAGCTCGGCCAAGGTCGGGATGCCGGACGACGACGACGCCCTGTTCGGGCCGGTCAACAACGCGGCCCAGCTCGGTCGCGTCACCGGGTTCCTCGACCGACTGCCCGACCACGCCTCGGTCGGCGCCGGTGGGCACCGCCTCTCGTCCCTGGGGGACGGGTACTTCCTCGAGCCGACGGTCGTCTCCGGGCTGAGGCAGGACGACGAAGCCGTCCAGGACGAGATCTTCGGCCCGGTGATCACCGTTCAGCGCTTCGACGACGAGGCCGAGGCGATCCGCTGGGCGAACGGCGTCGACTACGGGCTCGCGTCGAGCGTATGGACGAAGGACTTCGGCCGGGCCATGCGGGTGTCCAAGGCGCTCGACTTCGGCTGCGTGTGGATCAACACCCACATCCCGCTCGTGGCCGAGATGCCGCACGGGGGTTTCAAGCGCAGCGGCTACGGCAAGGACCTGTCGATGTACGGCTTCGAGGACTACACGCGGGTCAAGCACGTCATGGCCAACATCGAGCCCTGACTAGTGACTCGGTGGCCGCCTAGTCTCGGCGAGGCACCACGGCGATGGCCTCGATCGAGACCAGGAGACCCCGAGGCAGCCTGACGTTGGCCGGGGCCGACCGCGCGGGTGGCGGGTCCGGCATGTGTCGCGCGTACACCGCGTTGAGCAGCGGGAAGTCGTCGACGTCGGCGTAGAAGATGGTCGTCTTGACGACCTCCGCGAGCGAGCTACCGGCCTCGTCGAGGATCGCGGCGAGGTTGCGGAGCGCCTGCTCGGTCTGCGCCTCGATGCCGTCGGCGACGAGTCCGGTGACGGGGTCGATGCCAGCCGTGCCGGAACAGAACACGAAGTCCCCGGCGACGATGGCCTGGCTGTAGGGACCCAACGCTGCCGGGGCGCGTTCGGTCGTGATGGCAGTGGTCTCCATGTGATCCTCCAAGGTCGACGGCTGGTGCCAGGCTAGGGCGCATGGGTGCTCCGGATCCGCCGCCGCTGACCGTCGTTCGCCCAGGCGAGGGCCGCACTGGCGACCTCGGCGCAATAACGGTGGACTTCAAGCTGTTCGGCGCCGACACGGGTGGCTCGATGGCGATCGTCGAGCACGGGTTCCCGCCAGGCGCGCTGGTGCCGCCTCACCTGCATACCCGCGAGGACGAGTACTCCATCGTCACCGAGGGACTGATCGGCTTCCGGTCCGGTGACCGGGAAGCGGTCCTGGGGCCGGGTGGCTACATCACCAAGCCACGCGGTGAGGCCCACGCGATGTGGAACGCGGGACCGGATCCGGCTCGGATGATCGAGGTGATCAGCCCGGCGGGATTCGAGCTGTTCTTCCGCGCGGTCGTCGACCTGCTCGAGCAGGGAGACGTCGACCCGGAGCGCGGCGCACGCCTTGCCGAGGAGTTCGGGCTGCGCTTCGTCGACGTGCCGTGGCTGGCTGACATCGTCACGCGCTTCGACCTGCGAGCCTGAGCCCGTCACCACCACCGGAGAGATCAGGCCATGCCCACGACACGGTTCACCGTCCACACCAGCCTGAGGCCGAGCGAGGTGATGACGCTGCTGACCGACTTCGGCCCCGATCGGGCCAGTCGGTGGCCGAACATCGACGAGGCTCACTTCGCGGTGCACGACCAGGGCGAGAGCTGGGCCGAGGTCACCGAGGGCAACGCGATGGGCTGGGAGCGTGAGCGCTACACCTGGGACACCACCGCCGGCACCGTCACCATCGACACCCTCGAGTCGAACCTCTGGGCGCCCCAGAGCCGCTGGCACTACGAGCTCGCTCCGGCGACGGCGGGAACCGATGTGCACGTCACGCTGACCCGCGTCCCCAAGTCCTTCCGGGGCAGGATCATCGCCGCGTTGATCCCCATCGTCGGAGCGCGCACGCTCGGGAGACAGTTCGAGTCGGTCTTGCGTCACGCGGAGTCGCGCTGATCTCTCTTGACAGGCTAACACTGTTCGCCTAGCCTGGGCTAACACCGTTAGCCCAGGAGGCTCTGATGAGTAAGACACTGGTCAGCCAGATCGAGATCGATGCCGCCGCCGAGCAGGTCTGGGAGGTCCTGACCGACTTTGCCGCCTATCCCACCTGGAACCCCTTCATCGTCAGCGCCGTCGGCGCTGCCGAAGTCGGCACCACCGTGAGGATGCGGATGCAGCCGGTCGGCGCTCGCGCGGTCTCCCTCACGCCGACGGTCCTGGAGGCTTCCCCGGGTCAACGACTGCGCTGGCGGGGGCGGTTCGGAGTTTCCGGCGTGTTCGACGCCGAACACGTCTTCACCCTCACATCACGGGACGACGGTGGCGTCACCCTCAGTCAATCGGAGGAGTTCAGCGGGCTTCTGGTGCCGTTCATGGCCGGTTCCCTTGACCGGCACACGCTGCCGGCCTTCGCCGCGATGAACGAGGCACTCAAGGTCCGGGCCGAAGAGGCGATGGCGTCGCAGCGTGGCTGAGACGCTCAGCCCGCGAGCTCGGCAGGTGGTCGAGGTCGCCCGCGACCTGCTGGAGACCGAGGGTTCGGATGCGTTGACTATGCGTCGGCTCGCCGAGCAGATGGGCATCCGAGCGCCGTCCCTGTACAAGCACGTGCCCCACAAGGCGGCACTCGAGGCGGCGATCATCGCCGACGGCTTCCAGGAGGCGGCGGTGGCCTTCGAAGACGCGACCGACGGAGCGACCGACCCGCTGGCTGCGCTGGTCGACGCGTACCGACGCTTCGCCACGGCGCATCCGCACGTCTACCGGTTGATGACCGCCGGCCCGCTGCCGCGTGACCTGCTACCGCCTGGACTCGAGGCCCGTACCGCCGCGCCCCTCGTGAGGGCCACCGGGTCGCCGGCCAAGGCGCGCGCGGCCTGGGCGTTCATCCACGGGATGATCACCCTCGAGCTCGACCACCGGATCCCCGCCGATCGCGTGACCGAGCAGGCCTGGAGCAGCGGCATCGCCGCCTTCCGCCCGAGGTGAAGTTCGTCAGGCGGCCAGCAGTGTCTCGAGATGTCGCTCGAGGGGACTGAACCGATCGAGTGGTTCGCCGGGCAGCACCGGCGGCGCGGTCGAGGCATACCGATGGCCGGTGGGTGTGACGGTCACGACGGTATGCGCGCGCCAGGCGCCCGGAGGCGGGGCCGGTTCGGGTCTGGCGCGCGCCAACCGGGTTGCTGCTTGGTGTGGTTGCACCGCTCGCAGAGGCCCTGACCGTTGTGCGCGCTCGTCGGGCCGCCCGACGCATGGTCGACGACGTGGTCGAGGTGCCGAACGGGGGCGTCGCACCACGGCGTCTGGCAGGTCCCGTCGCGGGCGACGAGGAACCGCCGAAGTCCGCCGTCGAACAGCCGCCGCGTGGAGTCCATCGCCACCAGCGTGGCGTCGGTCGGGTGCGTGTAGAGCCGGCGCAGCCAGACGCGAGCGATGGCCTCGCCATCGCGGTCCGCGACCAGCTGACGGGTCCAACGGGCGGGTACCGTCCCGTAACCCGGCACCTGGGCGGGCGTCTCGTCACCGGAGCCGAAGGCGCCGGTCAGGAGCGCGGTCGGTGATGACGACCTGCGCCTCCACGGGCTCCGCGGCCGCCGTCGCCTGGCCGGTCACCCGTTCGACGAGCAGGTCGGCCGTGAGCTGACCCCGCGAACGACCGTCCCCATCCGCCCGGCTCGCCGCTGCCGCCGCGGTGAGGGCCGCGTGCACCGCAACCCTTGAGCCACCGGAAGGTACGCGGTCACGTAGCTCATCGTGTCGGGGGCCGGGCGAATCGAGACTCGCCGCTGCTCCTCCGCACCCCGGCAGCGGTTCAGGACCCAGGCCGTCGAACAGCTCGGCGTCCACCGCCGACTGGTGCTCGGGCGCCAGGACGGCCGTCTCCCGGACGACGATCTCCGCCCGCCACTCGCTCAGCGCGCCGACCTCGAGCGCCGCCAGCGTGCGGGGGAGGTGACGCACCAGCGCCAGAGCCACCGCCAGGTGGCGACCGCCTCGTGACGGTGACACCCGGCGAGCCAGCGCCACCTGTCCGGCCACCCGACCTCGCGGGCGCCTCGGTCGCGACGTCTCCCGCGCTGGGAGGACTCGTAGCGCGCCTCCGCGGCGTGCACGGTCGCGCGTCTCGCCTGCTCGCGTGCCGCTCGCCACCCGTCGAAGTCGTTGTCGTCGGCGCACTCGCGGGCGCGCTGCCGCCACGCCGCGGCCACCTCGGCTTGGGACTCGGCGAAAGTCCGCGGTGATCCGCGCGCCTGCGCCGCGGCGCACGCTGCCTTGACCTGCTCGAGTGCGCTCAGCCGGTCGACCCGATCCGCGTCGGACAGGCCGCGGTCGGCTCGCGTCAGCACCGCCAATCCGTCCTCGAACATGTGTTCGATTCTATCTGTGGAAGCACTTCTCGTCAAGGTCAATTCTGTTGCGCGCCAACGACTTTCAGGTTCACACGTGCAGGTGCACTACCGTGTGACGATGACCCGCTACGGCGCGCAGTACGGCCCCGACGTCACCTTCCTCGGCGTCGACCGCTGCGACCTCGACGACGAGAGCACGTATGCGCGGGCCGACGTCGTCGTCCTCGGTGCGCCGTTCGACGGAGGCACCTCCCACCGGCCCGGCGCGCGGTTCGGGCCGCAGGCGATCCGGACCACCGACTACCTGCCGCACGACGGCTCACGGCCCTCCCTGGCGCTGCGGACCGACGGTCTCCGCGACCTTCGGGTGGTCGACGCCGGTGACGTCGAGATGTTCTCCGGCGACATCGAGGTCGCCCTGCCGGCGCTCGAGGCCGCCGTCGAGAAGGTCGCCCGCGCCGGAGCGATCCCCGTCGTTCTCGGCGGCGACCACTCCATCGCCTACCCCGACGCCAAGGGGGTGGCCAACGTCCTCGGCCACGGCCGCGTCTCGATGATCCACTTCGACGCGCACGCCGACACCGGCGACGTCGAGTTCGGCTCGCTCTGGGGACACGGCCAGCCGATGCGTCGGCTGCTCGAGTCGGGGGCGGTGCGCGGCGACCGGTTCCTCCAGGTCGGCCTGCGCGGCTACTGGCCGCCGCCGGAGACGCTCGACTGGATGGCGGTCGAGGGCTTCCGCTCGTACGAGATGACCGAGATCAGCCGGCGCGGGCTCGACACGTGTCTCACCGAGGCGTCGCGGATCGCCACCGACGACTGCGACGGGGTCTTCCTCTCGGTCGACATCGACGTCTGCGACCCCGGGCACGCGCCCGGAACCGGGACCCCCGAGCCCGGCGGTCTTACGGCGCGGCAGCTGCTCGACGCGGTGCGCCGCCTCTGCCTCGAGCTCCCGATCGTCGGGATGGACGTCGTCGAGGTCAGCCCCCCGTACGACCACGCTGACATCACCGCCGCCCTCGCGAACCGCGTTGTCCTGGAAGCCCTCTCGGCGATCGCCCGGCGCCGTCGCGACGCAGCCGGCGGCAACGCGTACGACCCGGACCGTCCCCTCCTGCAGCGGTGAGGGCCGGCCGGTCGTAACCTGCGACGTATGCCTGCACTGACGCAGAAGAGCCTCCTCGACACCGTCCCGAAGCAGCTGCTCATCGGCGGCTCCTGGCGGGACGCCACCGGAGGGAAGACCCTCGCGGTCGAGGACCCCGCGACCGGCCGGACGCTGACCCAGGTGGCCGACGCGACCGTGGCGGACGGCAAGGCCGCCCTCGACGCGGCCGTGAAGGCCCAGGGGGACTGGGCCTCGACCGCGCCCCGAGAGCGCGGCGAGATCCTGCGTGCCGCGTTCGAGCGGATCACTGAGCGGGCGGACGAGTTCGCCCTCCTGATGACCCTCGAGATGGGCAAGCCAGTGGCGGAGTCGCGCGGCGAGGTGACCTACGGCGCGGAGTTCTTCCGGTGGTTCTCCGAGGAGGCGGTGCGCGTCCACGGCCAGTGGGCGACGTCGCCGGACGGGAAGACCCGGCTGATGACGATGAAGCAGCCGGTCGGCCCGGCGCTGATGATCACCCCTTGGAACTTCCCTCTCGCCATGGGCACCCGGAAGATCGGCCCGGCGATCGCCGCCGGCTGCACGATGGTCGTCAAGCCGGCGCAGCAGACGCCGCTGACCATGCTCCTACTGGCGCAGGTGCTGCAGGAGTGCGGGCTGCCCGACGGCGTGCTCAACGTCGTCACCACGTCGCATACCGGTGACGTCTGCGAACCACTGATCCGCGACCCTCGCCTCCGCAAGCTGACCTTCACGGGGTCGACCGAGGTCGGCCGGACGCTGGTCGAGCAGTCCGCCGAGCAGCTGCTGCGGGTCTCCATGGAGCTCGGCGGCAACGCGCCGTTCCTCGTCTTCGACGACGCCGACGTCGACCGGGCGGTCGAGGGCGCGATGCTCGCGAAGATGCGCAACATCGGGGAGGCCTGCACGGCGGCGAACCGCTTCTACGTGCACGAGTCGGTCGTCGAGGAGTTCTCCCGGAAGTTCGCGGCGCGGATGGCCCGGCTGACCCTGGGCAAGGGGACGCGCAAAGACGTCACGGTCGGACCCCTCATCGACGCCAAGGCCGTCGCGAAGGTGACCGAGCTGCTCGAGGACGCCGTCGCGAAGGGCGCGCGCGTCGTCACCGGCGGTGAGCCGCAGGGCGGCGCGGGGTACTTCTTCCAGCCGACGGTCCTTGCCGACGTGCCGACCAGCGCCCGGCTCCACAAGGAGGAGATCTTCGGCCCCGTGGCGCCGGTGACCGCCTTCTCGAGCGAGGCCGAGGCGGTGCGGATGGCCAACGACACCGACTTCGGTCTCGTCGCGTACCTCTTCACCGCCGACCTGAGCCGGGCCGTGCGGGTCAGTGAGGCCCTCGAGTACGGCATGGTCGGGGTCAACCAGGGCATCGTCTCGAACCCGGCGGCCCCGTTCGGCGGGGTCAAGCACAGCGGGTTCGGGCGCGAGGGCGGCTTCGAGGGCATCGAGGAGTACCTCGAGACCAAGTACGTCGGCATCGCGCTCTGACCCGATGGTCCCTTCAGGTCCTTTCCGCCCAATCACGCCCACGGCCCGGGGCGGGCTGGTGGACTTGGGGACATGACGACCGCCATCACCGGCTCAGACGGCCGCCTCAGCTCTGTCGCCGACCTCCTGGCCCGGACCGACGACGCCATCCAGCGGGGTGCCCGTCCCGGCGCCGCGGTGGTCCCGTCCGGGTTCGCGGTGCTCGACGACGCCCTGGAGGGCGGGTTCCGGTCCGGTGAGCTCGTGCTGCTCGGCGGACCGCAGGGTCTCGGCAAGACGACCATGGTCATGCAGATGATCCGCAACGTCGTCCGCGGCGGCGGCAGCGCGGTCATCTTCTCGTACGAGCACGAGGCGCACACCCTGCTGGAGCGGCTGCTGTCCCTCGAGGCGAGCCTGGTGGCGGGCCCGGACGCGGCTCGGCTGCCGGCGATCCGCGGCGCGTTCGAGAAGACCGGGCCGGCCGGCCACAGCCTCGACGACCGGATCGCGCACCTGCGCGGGGTGCCCGAGGGGCTGCAGACCCTGCGGACGTATGCCGGCCGCCTCCACATCCACGAGTCCACCGGCGCCACGACGGACCTCGACGAGATCCGCCGGACCGTGTTGATGCTGCAGACCGACGACGCGCCGCCGCCCCTCGTGGTCGTCGACTACCTCCAGAAGGTGCCGGTGCCGAACGGGCCGGCCATCGAGGAGGAGCGCGTGACGCTGGTCGTCGAACGGCTGAAGGACCTCACCCTCGACCTCGGCGTGCCGATCCTCGCGATCGTCGCCGCCGACAAGGCCAGCCTGGTCTCGGGCAAGCGGATGCGTGTCCACGACCTGCGCGGGTCGTCCGCGCTGGCCTACGAGGCCGACGTCGTCCTCATCCTCAACGACAAGTACGACGTCGTCGCCCGGCACCACCTCGTCTACGACCTGGGCAACGCCGAGCGCTACAAGCAGTGGGTCATCATGACGATCGAGAAGAACCGGCACGGCGTCGACGGGGTCGAGCTCGAGTTCCGGAAGCAGTTCGCCGAGGGACGGTTCGAGGCGTCCGGACAGTACGTCGTCGAGCAGCTCATCGAGGAGCGCGTCTTCACCGAATGACGCGCCCGGCCCCTCATGGCCGGTCGGCTGGCAGGGCGAGGTCGAGCAGCGTTTCCTGCATCCGGCGCCGGTCGCCCGCGTCGTGGGGGACCAGGCCCGGAACCGCCGAGGTCAGTGAGGCGTACCCGAGGTACGCGGAGTATGCGAGCACGGCGCGCGATCGCGCCTCGGCACCCGGCACGCCGTCGTCGCGGATGAGCCGCTCGACGTAGGCGACCCGCAGCTGCGTCGCCTCCACGACCGCGGCGCGGACGTCGGGGTCGGCGCTCGCGACGAGAAGCATGTCGGCGGGCGACTGCTCGGCCGCCTTGCTGACGATTCCCAAGAGGTGGCTCAGGCGAGCGCGCGGACTTCCGCCGTCGGCCTGGACCCGCTCGCGGATGGCGACCGTATGCGCCTGCACCCACAGCTCCAGGACCGCGCGGAGCAGGTCGGCCCGGTCGGTGAAATGCCAGTACCCGGAACCCTTGGTCGCGCCGAGCCGGGCGGCGATCGGCTCGACGGCCACGGCGTCGGGGCCGCCCTCGACCAGGGCGGCCAATCCGGCGGCGGCCCAGTCGGCCCTGGTCAGGGTCTTTCGGGTCGGCACGACCATACGGTAGCGTATGGACAACGAACATACGGCACCGTATGGAGATGTCATGACTGCCCCGCTCGCCCCCGCGTTCACGTCCCTCGCCCTCCGCGACCAGCCACCGCCGGACTGGGCGGACGTCGTCGTCGAGAGTCTTCCGGCCGGGCTGGTCGGGCTCTCCGACCCGGCCCAGTGGGCTCGGGAGATCTTCTCGGCGCGGAGTCTTCCTCCGGTCGTCGTGGGTCTCATGGGCCTACGCCAGCTGCTCGCCCCGCTGGTCGGCGCCTCCCGCGGGACCTGGGACGTCTTCGCGGTGAGGGAGGCGGACGACGGTCTGGGAGAGGCCCTCATC
The DNA here is from genome assembly GCA_963787725.1 of uncultured Actinomycetota bacterium. Taxonomy (GTDB): domain Bacteria; phylum Actinomycetota; class Actinomycetes; order Actinomycetales; family Dermatophilaceae; genus Lapillicoccus. Next base: position 362,787 of record CAWBEH010000013.1, read on the forward strand.
GCGTACCCGGACCGCCACCTCGACTTCCGCGCGTCGGTCGGGGTCGACGTCACGGCCCGACTCCTCTGGGTGACCACCGCCGTCTGGTTCCACGGTCGCCGCGGGCGCGCCTACTTCCTGCCGGTGCGGTTCCTCCACGACCCGGTGACCCGGGCCATGACGAGGCGGGCGATCGACCGGCTGGCGAGAGGCACAATGGCGGGGTGACCTCCTCGCCGCGGACCGTGACCCTGCTCGGGTCGACCGGCTCCATCGGCACCCAGGCGATCGAGGTGGCGCAGGCCGCCCCGGATCTTTTCCGCATCACCGCTCTCAGCGCCGGCGGCAACCTCGAGCTGGTCGCTCGCCAGGCGGTCGAGCTGCAGGTCGAGGCGGTCGCGTGCGCTCGAGGGTCGGTCGACGACCTGGCCACCGCCGTGGCTGCGGCGGCGCGCGAGGCGGGCCGCACGGCATGCCAGCCCGAGCTGCTGGCCGGCCCCGACGCGGCCGCCGTCCTCGCCGGCCGGCCCACGGACGTCGTCCTCAACGGCATCACCGGGTCGATCGGCCTGAACCCGACCTTGGCGGCGCTGGACGCCGGGACGACCCTGGCGCTCGCCAACAAGGAGTCGCTCATCGTCGGCGGTCCTCTGGTGAAGGCCGCGGCCAAGCCGGGCCAGATCGTGCCCGTCGACAGCGAGCACTCCGCCCTCGCCCAGTGCCTGCGCGGCGGCACCGCCGACGAGGTCGAGCGCCTGGTGGTCACGGCGAGCGGAGGACCGTTCCGGGGATGGCGCCGCGACGAGCTCGTCGACGTCACGCCCGACCAGGCTCTCGCTCACCCGACGTGGGCGATGGGCCCGGTCATCACGACCAACTCGGCCACCCTGGTCAACAAGGGTCTCGAGGTCATCGAGGCGCACCTGCTGTTCGACGTCCCGTTCGAGCGCATCCACGTCGTGGTGCATCCCCAGTCGGTGGTCCATTCGATGGTCGAGTTCGTCGACGGGTCGACGCTCGCCCAGGCCTCGCCACCGGACATGAAGCTGCCGATCGCGCTGGGACTGGCCTGGCCGGACCGCGTGCCGGGTGCGGCCCGACCGGTGGACTGGTCCACGGCGTCGACCTGGGAGTTCTTCCCGCTCGACGAAGACGCGTTCCCCGCCGTGGCCCTCGCCAAACGCGTGGGACAGGCCGGCGGGACCTATCCCGCGGTCTACAACGCCGCCAACGAGGAGTGCGTCCAGGCCTTCTTCGACGGCCGGATCCGGTTCACCGACATCGTCGACACCGTGGCGCGCGTGGTCGAGGACCACGCGCATACTTCCGAGGCCGGGATCACATCCGGCGCCCTGGACGTTGAGACGGTGCTGCGGGCGGACGCCTGGGCCCGAAACCGGGCCCGCGAGGTGCTGGGCCTGGAAGGAACCGCTGTGAGATCGGAAAGCGTGTGATCGCGTACATCATCGGCGTGCTCGTCGTCGCCCTCGGCGTCGGGCTGTCGATCGCCCTGCACGAGATCGGCCACCTCGTGCCGGCCAAGAAGTTCGGCGTCAAGGTGACCCAGTACATGGTCGGCTTCGGGCCGACGATCTGGTCGCGGCACAAGGGCGAGACCGAGTACGGGGTCAAGGCGATCCCGCTGGGCGGCTACATCCGGATGATCGGCATGTTCCCGCCGAAGCCCGGTGACCCCGAGGGCCAGCTCCGCGCGTCGTCCACCGGCCGGTTCACCCAGCTCATGGACCAGGCCCGCCAGGACTCCATGGACGAGGTCAAGCCCGGCGAGGAGAACCGGGTCTTCTACCGGCTGAGCGTGCCCCAGAAGGTCATCGTCATGCTGGGCGGCCCGACGATGAACCTCCTCATCGCGGTGTTCCTCCTGGGCGGCATTCTCACGCTCTACGGGGTCCCCACGGCCACCCCGCTGATCTCGACGGTGGCCACCTGCGTCCCCTCGGCCGCCCCGACGGTGGCGAAGCCGCAGCCCGAGTGTGTGGCCGGCGACCCCGCGTCCCCGGCGTCGCTGGCCGGCCTGCAGAAGGACGACCGGATCGTCGCCGTCAACGGCACGCCGGTCTCGACGTGGGACCAGGTGACCCCGCTCATCCGCCAGTCGGCGGGGGAGACGATGACCCTGGTCGTGGACCGAGGCGGTTCGCAGGTCACGCTGCAGGCGCCGATCGCCGCCCTGAACCGGGCCGCCTACGTCGACAACGACAAGGTCAAGGTGGACGGCAACGGGAACGTCATGACCGAGCAGGTGGGGTACCTCGGCGCGACGCCGACCGGCGAGCTGGTCAAGGGCACGGTCCTGCAGGTTCCCGGCTTCGTCTGGAACGCGTTCACCCAGACCGCCGGTGTCGTCGTCAACGTGCCGCAGAAGATGGTCGGCGTCGTCCAGGCGGCCTTCGGGTCGGGCGAGCGCGACCCCAACGGCCCCATCTCGGTGGTCGGCGTGGGCCGCGTCGGTGGCGAGATCGCCAGTGCCGACCTCGGCGCCGACGGGACCATGGCGAAGATCATGACCCTGCTGTCGCTCATCGCGGCGCTGAACATGGCCCTGTTCGTCTTCAACCTCATCCCGCTGCTGCCGCTGGACGGCGGTCACGTGGCCGGCGCCCTCTGGGAGGGCCTGAAGCGCTCCTGGGCCCGCGTCCGCGGCAAGGCCGACCCCGGGTACGTCGACGTCGCCAAGGCGCTCCCCGTGGCGTACACGATGGCGTTGGTCCTCATCACGATGTCGGCGCTGTTGATCTACGCCGACATCGTCAAGCCGGTTCAGCTGTTCTGACCGGGGGCCCCGCGATGCGGGCGAGAGCGGACCAGGCTGGGATACTGCCACCATGACCGTCTCGCTTGGTATGCCTGCCCTTCCCGCACCGGTGCTCGCCCCTCGGCGGCTCTCGCGGAAGATCCGGGTCGGCAAGGTCGAGGTGGGTGGCGACGCTCCGGTCAGCGTCCAGTCGATGTGCACGACCCCCACCACCGACGTCAACGCCACGCTCCAGCAGATCGCCGAGCTGACCGCCACCGGCTGCGACATCGTGCGGGTGGCCTGCCCGACCCAGGACGACGCCGATGCGCTGCCGGAGATCGCTCGCCACAGCCAGATCCCGGTGATCGCCGACATCCACTTCCAGCCCAAGTACGTCTTCGCGGCCATCGACGCGGGCTGCGCGGCGGTTCGGGTCAACCCGGGCAACATCCGCAAGTTCGACGACCAGGTCAAGGAGATCGCCCAGGCGGCGAAGGACGCCGGCGTCTCCATCCGGATCGGCGTGAACGCCGGATCGTTGGACCCGCGCATCATGCAGAAGTACGGCAAGGCGACCCCTGAGGCGCTCGTCGAGTCGGCGGTCTGGGAGGCCGGCCTCTTCGAGGAGCACGACTTCCACGACTTCAAGATCTCGGTGAAGCACAACGACCCCGTCGTCATGGTGCGCGCCTACGAGCTGCTGGCCGAGGCCGGTGACTGGCCCCTGCATCTTGGAGTGACCGAGGCCGGTCCGGCGTTCCAGGGCACCATCAAGTCCTCGGTCGCTTTCGGCGCCCTGCTGTCCAAGGGAATCGGCGACACGATCCGGGTCTCGCTCAGTGCGCCGCCGGTCGAGGAGGTCAAGGTCGGCAACCAGATCCTCCAGTCGCTCAACCTGCGTCCCCGCAAGCTCGAGATCGTCTCCTGCCCCTCGTGCGGTCGCGCGCAGGTCGACGTCTACACCCTCGCCGACGAGGTGACGGCGGGCCTGGAAGGCCTCGAGGTCCCGCTGCGCGTCGCGGTCATGGGCTGCGTCGTCAACGGACCGGGGGAGGCCCGCGAGGCCGACCTCGGAGTGGCCAGCGGCAACGGCAAGGGCCAGATCTTCGTTCGGGGCGAGGTGATCAAGACGGTGCCGGAGAAGGACATCGTCGAGACCCTCATCGAGGAGGCGATGCGCATCGCCGAGTCGATGGAGGTCGACGACGAGGCCGTCCAGGGCTCGCCGCAGGTCACCGTCGGCTGACCCGGCCCGCGCCGCTCCGGGTCACGCCAGGTTGTCGTCGTCGGCGGCCCGCTCCAGCTCCGCGGCCCGTCGGTAGATCGAGCGCTCGTCGTCGGACTGCAGCCGTTGGGGCACGGACCCCGGTGGCAGTCGCCGGTTCAGCGAGAAGAGCCGGCCGAGCACCGGCATCAGCACGATGTTGAGGCCGTGCAGGATGCCGACGATGAGGAGGATCCCACCGACCCGCACCACTTCCCACTGCAGCTGGCTCGCCGTGACGTTTCCCACGAAGGACCGCCAGTCGTCGGCCGGCTCGAAGTGGACGGTGAAGAGGATGTACGCCGTGAAGATCAGGTAGTACACGACGTCGGTGAGGACGATGTAGCTCTTCCCCGTCAGCGGGTTGTCGTGGAAGACGTCCGCCGCGTAGGCGCGACCGAACCGTTTGATGAACGGGCCGAGCCACAGGGCGATACCGATGAGGACGGCGGTGGTTGCGAGTTCGAGGACCCACCAGGGCATGGCCAGCTCTCCTTTGAGGTTGCGGGGCGTGAGCGTGATGACGACTGTCGTGACGAGCGCGATTGCGGCCGCCCAGAGCAGGACGAGGGTTCGACGGCGTCGTCGGCGTAGGCGGTCGGCGTGAACGCTGTCGACGACCCGGCGGAAGAGGTCCGGGGACGCCCGCGTCTCGCCGGCGTCGTGCAGCGAGGCACGCAGGGCCTCGCCGAAACGGTCTTCGGGCGCGCTCATTGCTTCGCCTCCAGGGTATGGGCCATCGACCGCAGTCCGCGCTGCAGGTGTGTCTTGACCGAGTTCACCGACACACCAAGCGTTTCGGCGATGTCGGGGATCGAGAGTTCGAGGTAGTAGCGGAGCGCGACGCAGTCACGCTGCCGTCTGGGCAGCGCGCGCAGTGCCTCGACCACCTCCTGTCGCCCCTCGCTCTCGGCCGCGTGCTCCTCGGCCGAGGGGGCGTCCGGTACCGCCGGGGGACGGTGCCGGAACGAGACCAGCCCCCGACGGTTGTGGTCGCGAGCCAGGTTGATGACGATCGAGCGCAGGTAAGCGGCGGCGCGCTCCTCGTCCCGGATCCGGTAGGCGTTGCGCGCCAGCCGGATGAAGGCCTCCTGCACGAGGTCCTCCGCCGCCGTCCGGTCGTCGACGAACAGCCGCGCCAGCGAGACCAACCGGGTGCCCTCGTCGCGGAACAGCGCGACGACGAGGGCGTCGACGGGCGCGACACCCTCCTGCCCTGCGGTCGTCCCGGAGGACACCACACCCAGAGTCTCCATCACTCCGACAGACGAACAACCGAACCCGCCGGGTGACAGCCGAAGACGACGGCTTTCCGTCACACCGCTCCGGTCACCCGGCACCGGCAACCGACCCGTCAGTGCGGTATCAGCGGGACTACACCATGCGTCGTGCGAACGGTGGAAAACCGAATCCGTTGTCCAGTAAGGGGTACCAGCCTCATGTCCGCACCATCCGACACCGTCCGTACTTCGCCTCGCGGCCCGTCACGTCCCGCCCGCGGCACCCTCGTCGCCGCTCTGGGGGCGCTCGGTCTCGTCTCGGTGGCTGCCCTGGCCGCCGCCGCGCCGGCCCAGGCGCAGGCCCGCGACCACGCCAGCCACGACGCGGCCGCGCACGTGTTCCAGGGCGCCCTCAGCGACCTCCAGCCGGCATCCGCGAGCCCGCTCGACGGCGCCCACGCCAAGGTGGTGTTCGTCCAGCACGAGGGGAGGTCGACGTTCGTCCTCCTCGTCTCCGGCGTCGGCGCGGCCGGCGCCGGGAACACCTATGGCGCGCACCTGCACACCGGCGCGTGCGTCGCCGGCAACGGCACGGCCGCCGGTCCCCACTACAACCAGTCGACGGTCGAAGGCGTCGTGCCGCCGGTCGTCAGTGACGAGACCGAGGTGTGGCTCGACGTCACCGTCGGCGCCGACGGTAGCGGGATGGCCGTCGCCAAGGTGCCGTTCGTGCCGGCGCCCGGCAACCGCGCGGTCGTCCTCCACGCCGAGCACACCGACGACCACGGCACCGCCGGAGCGCGCCTGGCCTGCCTGCCGGTGAGCTGGTCATGAGGACCGCTCGGTATGCGGGGCTGGGCTTCCTCCTCGGGGTCGCCTGGGGGGTCGTGGGCCGGATCTGGATGCGGCTGATCTCGACCGATCCGTCGTTCAGCTGGTCCGGGACCCTGCTGCTCCTGGGGATGGCCGGCATCGCCGGCCTGCTGGTGGGCTTGGTCGCGGCCGCTCGGGCGCGGGGCGCAAGCCGCTGGTGGCGGCTGGTCTTCCTCGGGTCGACCGTGCTCTTCCTCGGCGCGGGGATGCCTCTGCTCCCGGGGGTCGTGATCGGGGGCTGGGGGCTGCGGCGTGGTCTCCTGGCCCGGCTCGTGGCGGCGGCCGCCATCCTCTCGGCCCCGGCCATCCTGCTGGCCCTGTCGTGGGAGGAGATCGACATGTGGCTCAACCCCTACCCCGACAACGTCTTCCGAGCCATCATCGGCGGGGGAGCGCTGCTGCTGTGCGCGACGGCGGCCTGGGGGGCGAGTGCCGCCCTCGGACCCTGGACGCGTCGGCGGGAATCGGGTGGGGCCCGTTCGGACGAGCCGGTCGCGGTCACCGCCTGAACGGCCGGCCGCACGCATACCGATCGGGTGACGTGCGGGCATAGCGGTCGACAACCCACCGGGGCGACCGGCAGGCTGTACCTGTGTTGCGGACCCAGTCCCCCGTGCGCGCCCTGACCACGGCGGACCGCGACGAGGCGCTGGAGGTCTGCGCCCGGAACCCGGCGGCCAACGTGTTCGTCGCCGCACGGATCGAGGAGGGAGCGCTGCGCGCGTCGCCGGGCTCCCTCCTCGGCTTCCGGAGCGGGGGCCGGCTCCGGTCCCTCTGCTGGGTCTCCGCCAACGTCGTTCCGGTGGAGTGCGACGCCGAGACAGCGGAGGCCTTCGCCGCGCGAATCCGCCGCTGGCACAAGGGATGTGCGTCGATCTTCGGGCCCAGTGAGCAGGTCCTCGCCCTCTGGCAGATCCTCGAGCACTCGTGGGGGCGGGCGCGGGCGATCCGGGCGCACCAGCCACTGCTAGCCACCGCCCAGCGCTCCTCGGAGGCCGGGGTCGAGGCCGACCCACGCGTGCGCTTCGCCCGGCTCGAGGAGGTGGACATCGTCATGCCGGCCGCGGCGGCGATGTTCACCGACGAGATCGGCTACCCGCCGTACCGCGGCTCCTCGCGCGGCTACCGAGCCCTCATCGCCGGTCTCATCGCAGACCGCCACACCGTCGTCTGGGTCGAGGACGACGAGGTCCTCTTCAAGGCCGACGTCGGTTCCGCCGCGGTGGACGCCGCCCAGATCCAGGGCGTGTGGCTGGCCCCGCGGCTGCGCGGCCATCGACTCTCGGGGCCGCTGATGGCCGCGGCGACGGACCTCATCCTCGAGCACGTCGCGCCGCTCGCGACGCTCTACGTCAACGACTTCAACGCTCCGGCGCGGGCGACCTACCGGGCCATCGGGTACCGCGAGGTGGGGTGCTTCACGACCGTCCTGCTGTAGCCGGCTCACGTGTACCACCGCAGGCGAAAGGGCCCGTCCCCCGAGGGAAACGGGCCCTTCGCTGCGGTGTCAGGTCGACGACCGGCAGTGCCGGTCCTCAGCCAGCCGCGTTGACGATCGCGAGGAGCGTCGGGTCGTTGGCGTACGCCTCCTTGGCGTTGGCCTTGGTGACGATGACCGGGGTCAGCAGCTGAGCAGGGACGACCTTGACACCGTTGTTGTACTGCTTGGTGTCGTTGATCGCCGGCTGCTGGCCCTTCTGGAGCGCCTGCACCATCTTGATCGTGTCGGCCACCAACGCGCGGGTGTCCTTGTTGATGGTGGAGTACTGCTCGCCGGCCATGATCGACTTGACCGACTCGACCTCGGAGTCCTGACCGGTGACGATCGGGATGGGCTTACCGGCCGCCTTGACCGAGGTGATGATCGCCCGAGCGAGAGTGTCGTTCGGGGAGAGCACGCCGTCGAGCGTGGCGCTGGTGTAGTTGGCCGACAGGAGCGTGTCCATGCGCTTCTGCGCGTTCTCGGCCTTCCAGCCCTGGGTGACGACCTGGTTGAACGTGGTCTGGCCCGAGGGAACCTTCAGGGTGCCGTCGTCGATCTTCGGCTTGAGGACGTCCATGGCTCCGTCGAAGAAGACCTGGGCGTTGGCGTCGTCCGGGGAGCCGGCGAACAGCTCGATGTTGTACGGGCCGTTCGGCTTCTTGGCCTTCATCCCGTCGAGGAGGGCCTGGCCCTGGAGCTGGCCGACCTTCCGGTTGTCGTAGGCGATGTAGTAGTCGACGTCGGCGGTGTTCTTGAGGAGCCGGTCGTAGGCGATGACGATCGCGCCGGAGTCCTTGGCCGCCTTGACCTGGGTGCCGAGCTGCGCACCGTCGATGGCGCCGATGACGATGACCTTGGCCTGCTTGGTGATCATGGCCTGGATCTGGTTCTGCTGCTCCGACACGCCACCGTTGGCGAACTGGACGTCGGGTGTGAACCCGGCCGCCTTCAGACCGTCGTTGAAGAGGCCCTCGGCGAGGACCCAGTTCTCCGACGTCTTCTGCGGCAGCGCGACGCCGATGGTGGCGTTGGCCGGGAAGCCGGTGCTGGCGCCGCCGGTCGAGCCCGACCCGCCGCCCGAACCGGAGTCGGAAGTGCGACCGCAACCGGTCAGTGCGAGGGCAGCCACCGCAGTGACTCCCACCACCTTGGCGAAGAGACGCATGTGCATGTTTCCTTTCTGCTCGCGCCCCGGCGGGACGCGGGTATGTGGGTGCGGCGAGAGTGCCGCGGTCAGCTCCGCGAGCCGAGGGTCTCGTCGAGCTTTTCGATCTCCGTGGCCGCACTGGGTTCCTCAACGGCGTCCCCGCCGGCGTCGGATCCCTTCTTTCCGCGGTTGCGCATGAACAACCCCGTGATCGACGGCCTGCCCTGCGACTTGTTGTAGACGTCGAAGGCGACGGCGGCGAGCAGGACGAGACCCTTGATCATCTGGGTCATGTCGGCGCCGGCACCCATCAGCTGGAGACCGTTGTTGAGCACCGCCATGACGAGACCCCCGACGATCGAGCCGATGACGGTGCCGACGCCGCCGCTGACCGCGGCGCCGCCGATGAACACCGCAGCGATCGCGTCGAGCTCCCAGCCGACGCCGTCGAAGGGGCCGGAGGCGTTCGAGCGGGCGACGAACATCATTCCGGCGAGGGCCGCGAGGACGGACATGTTGGCCATGACCAGGAAGTTGACCCGCTTGCTGCGAACGCCGGAGAGCTCCGCGGCGTGACGGTTGCCGCCGACCGCGTAGATGTGGCGGCCGACGACCGTCTTGGTCGCGATGAACCCGTAGAAGAGGACGAGCGCGATGAGGATCAGCCCGGGGATCGGGAAGCCCTTCCGGCCGGAGGCGATGAGCAACATGGCGCCGAGCACGACGAGGCAGATGAGGGTCATCCTGGTGTAGGTGACCCAAGCGTCCTCGACGGTGGCGCCGATCTTGATCAGCTGGCGCCGGCTTCTGAGGGTGCCCCAGATGATGCCCACGCAGGCCAGGATGCCGAGCAGGACCGTGAGGTTGTTGTACCCGGTGTTCGGGCCGACCTCCGGGAGCGTGCCGGCGCCGATCTGCTGGAAGCCCTCGGGAACCGGGACCGTGTTGGACTTGCCGACGAACTGGTTCGCGCCGCGGAAGAACAGCATGCCGGCGAGGGTGACGATGAAGGCCGGGATGCCGACGTAGGCGGTCCACATGCCCTGCCACGCACCGACGAGAGCGCCGAGGGCGAGGCCGAGGATGATGCCGATGGGCCACCCCACGCCCCAGTCGCGCATGGCGATCGCCACGACGATGCCGACGAACGCCGCCACCGAGCCGACAGAGAGGTCGATGTGGCCGGCGATGATGACCAGCACCATCCCGATGGCCAGCACCAGGATGTAGGCGTTGCCCTGGATGATGTTGTTGACGTTGTCCGGCTGGAGCGTCAACCCCCCCGTGAGGATCTGGAAGAGGACGATCAGCGCCACCAGCGCGAAGATCATCCCGAGCTGACGGGCATCGCCCCCGAAGATCTGCTTGATCTTGTTCATCGTGAGTCCTGGTCTCCGGTCCTGAGCTGACGGTGGGACGGGGTGTTCATGCGGGTCAGGCGCTGGCCTGGGTCGGGACGTCCGACCTCGACGAGGTCTTGGTCATGAGTCGCATCAGCGACTCCTGGTCGGCGTGTCCCTTGTCGAGAACACCCGTGATCGCTCCCTCGCAGATCGTGTAGATCCGGTCGGAGAGGCCGAGCAGCTCGGGCAGCTCGGACGAGACGAGGATGACGCCCTTACCCTCGGCGGCCATCCGCTGGACGATGCCGTAGATCTCGAACTTGGCGCCGACGTCGATGCCGCGAGTGGGCTCGTCCAGGATCAACAGGTCCGGCTCGGTGAACAGCCACTTGGCCAGCACCACCTTCTGCTGGTTGCCGCCGGAGAGCTTGGCCACGCCCTCGTCCACGGTCGGCGCCTTGGTCCGCATCGACTTCCGATACTCCTCGGCGTACTTGTACTCCTCACGCTCGTCGACGACCAAGCCGTGGGTGATCCGCTTCAGCTTGGCCGAGACGGTCGTGCGTTTGATGTCGTCGAGGAGGTTGAGACCGAGGGTCTTGCGGTCCTCCGTGACGTAGGCCAGGCCCGCGTCGATCGCCGCCGGGACGGACTTGAGGTGGATCTCCTGCCCGTCCTTGAGCAACGTCCCGCTGACGAAGATGCCGTAGGACTGGCCGAAGATGCTGCGCATCAGCTCGGTTCGTCCCGCCCCCATGAGGCCGGCGAAGCCGACGATCTCGCCCCGGCGGACGTAGAAGCTCTCGCCCTTGCACACCACCCGATCTGCGACGTTCGGATGCCGCACCGTCCAGTCCTTGACCTCGAACAGCTTCTCCCCGATCTCCGGAACGTGGTCAGGGAACCGGGACTCGAGATCACGACCGACCATCCCGCGGATGATCCGGTTCTCGTCGACGCCGTCCTCCTTGACCCGGAGGGTCTCGATGGACTTGCCGTCGCGGATGATGGTGATCGAGTCCGAGATCTGCTCGATCTCGTTGAGCTTGTGGCTGATCATGATGCAGGTCACGCCGCGCTCGCGGAGGCCGGTCATGAGTCCGAGCAGGTGCTGGGAGTCGCCCTCGTTGAGGGCCGACGTGGGCTCGTCGAGGATCAGCAGCTTGACGTCCTTGGACAGCGCCTTGGCGATCTCGACCAGCTGCTGCTTGCCGACCCCGATGTCCTTGATCTTCGTGTCGGGGTTCTCGTTGAGCCCGACCCGGGCCAGCAGCTCGCTCGCCCGCTGGCGCGTCGTCATCCAGTTGATGACCCCGCCGCTCGCCACCTCGTTGCCGAGGAAGATGTTCTCCCCGATCGACAGCTCGGGGATGAGGGCGAGCTCCTGGTGGATGATGACGATCCCGGCGTGCTCGCTGTCACGGATGTTGTGGAACTCCACGAGCTGGCCGTTGAAGTGGATCTCGCCGTCGTAGGTGCCGGCCGGCCAGACACCGGACAGGACCTTCATCAGGGTGGACTTGCCGGCGCCGTTCTCCCCGCAGATCGCGTGGATCTCGCCGCGACGGACCGTCATCGAGACGTTTGACAGGGCCTTGACGCCCGGGAACTCCTTGCTGATGTCGCGCATCTCAAGGATGACGTGGCCCGCAGCGGTGTCACCCGCTTCTGCTTCCCGGCCTGGCGAGGAGGCGTTGTCCTGGAGACTGGAGTCGGTGCTCATCTGACCGTCATCACTTCCTCGTGACCGAGCGAGACTGCGGTGGGACTAAGGGACCTGGCGGCCTGCGAATCACGGCAGCGCGGCAGGCGGGCAGGAGCCCAGTGCGCTCGATGATTCTGACCTACGGGACGTCGGTTGCGTGAGGAGTTGGCGGCTTCAGACCGGTCACGAGGGCGTAACGATCCCCACGCCCGGGATCGGGGTTGTGCCGCGGCGCTCGACCAACCGACATCGTTGTCAGACAACGCGGCCCACTGAACCGCATCACTGGGGCTCGCGTCAAGCGTCGGACGGCCAGTTCCGAAACCGGAAACGCTGCCCGATCTGGTTCGGGCCAGGCGGGATTCACCCGCCGATGGTTGACGATGCCCGTTCTGCCCCGGATAGTGAGTGGCTGTGCCAACGTTGTCGCACCGGGGCGCCTACCTGCCCGCGGAGGACGGCCCGGGCCGCCCGACCATGGCGGACGTGGCCCGCCGCGCCGAGGTGTCGATCAAGACCGTCTCGCGGGTCGTCAACGGGGAGACGGGGGTCAGCCCGGCCACTGCGGTGCGGGTGCGGGGAATCATCGAGGAGCTCGGCTTCCAGCGACATGCCGGCGCGACGATGCTCCGCACGGGGCGCTCGGACCGCATCGGCCTGGTCGCCCCGGACCTCGCGAACCCGTTCTACGCGCACCTCGCGGCGGGGATCGAGCGCGAGGCGCGGCTGCGCCACCACCTGCTGATCAGCACGTCGTCCCAGCAGTCCGAGGAGAGCGAGGCGGAGCTGGTCGACGCCCTCGTCGCCCAACGGGTGGCCGGGCTGGTGGTCGTGCCGATCGGGACCACCCCGTCGGAGGCGCTCCGGGCGGCGGCCCGGTCGGTGCCGGTGGTGTGTGTCGACCGGCCGCAGCCCGATCTCGGCGTGGACACGATCCTCAGTGACAACGAGGGCGGGATGCGCAGTGCGGTGGAGCACCTGGCCGCCCACCGGCACGAGCGGATCGGGTTCCTCGGCGACGACCAGTCCATCTGGACGGCGCGGGAGCGCAAGCGGTCCTTCGACTCGGCCGCGGCCGCCCTGGCTCTTCCGGGTCCACTTCGCTCACGGGTGGGGCCGTACGCGGCCGGGGAGCTGGCGGGCCTCCTGCGCGAGTGGACGTCCGGTCCGGATCCGGTGACGGCCGTGATCACCGGCAACAACCGGGTCACCGTGGGCGTGCTGCACGCCATGCGCGAGGTCGGCGTGACGCTCTCGCTCGTCGGGTACGACGACTTCGAGCTGGCCGACGTCGTCGACCCTCCGGTGACGGTCGTGCATCAGGACCCGATGGTGCTGGGAGAGCGGGCGGTCCAGCAGGTGTTCGCGCGGCTGGCCAAGGGCGCCGGCGAGCCGACCACCGTCATCGTTCCCACGCGGCTCATCGTCCGCGGCTCGGGTCGTCCCATGCAGGTCGCGACCGGAGTGATCTGATGGGGCGGTGCCCGGAACCCCCGCCCCGCTGACCCGTCCGATCGTGGGGCTCGCACTCCTGTTCGTCGCCTCCGGGACGACCCACCTCGTCCGGCCGCAGGTGTTCGAGCCGATCGTGCCGCGCGCCCTCCCCGAGCGACGAAGGCTCGTGTACGCGTCCGGCGTCGCCGAGCTGGTCTGCGCGGCCGGGCTGCTCGCGCCCGCGACGCGCGCCGCGGCCGGATGGGGCTCGGCCGCGGTCCTCGTCGGTGTGTTCCCAGCGAACGTCCAGATGGCCCTGACCGCCTGGAAGCGCTGGCGGCGGCGGCCGGACGACCGTGGGCGGGCGGCGATGCTGGCCGGGACCGCGGCTCGCCTTCCGCTGCAGTGGCCCCTCGTCCGTATCGCGCTGAGCGCCACCGGGCGGTGCCGGTGAGGCCGGACCCGGTACGCGCCGCGCCCCGCTGGCCCACCGCCCTCGCGGGCTTCGGCCGAGAGGCCAACTTCGGCCGCTCTGGGCGCACTCATAGCGGCCGAAGTTGGCCTCTCGGCGGAACGCTCGGATCGGCCACCAGATCAGCGCAATGGTGGATGTGGTGGTGAGGCACGTCGCGGGTCGGCGGCCTCCACGGTGCACCGTCGACCGCCGGAGTGGTCAGACGCATACCGAAGCCTGGTGAGACGCATACCGACGCGCCGATATCCTTCCACCGCACCGTTCCGCTCCAGGTCTTCCCCCGGCCTGCCCACTCTCGGAGTACCCCACCGTGGCCATGCGCATGTCGTCGCTGTTCCTGCGAACCCTTCGCGAGGACCCGGCGGATGCCGAGGTGCCGAGCCACCGGCTGCTGGTCCGGGCCGGATACATCCGCCGGGTGGCGCCGGGGATCTATACCTGGCTGCCTCTCGGGCTGAAGATCCTGCGCCGCGTCGAACAGATCGTCCGCGAGGAGATGGACGCGATCGGCGCCCAGGAGCTCCTGTTCCCCGCCCTGCTGCCGCGCGAGCCCTATGAGGCAAGCGGCCGCTGGACGGAGTACGGCGACAACATCTTCCGGCTGAAGGACCGCAAGGGCGCCGACTACCTCCTCGGTCCCACCCACGAGGAGCTGTTCGCCCTCACGGTCAAGGACATGTACTCGTCCTACAAGGACCTGCCGGTCACCCTTTACCAGATCCAGAACAAGTACCGCGACGAGGCCCGTCCGCGTGCGGGGATCCTGCGCGGCCGCGAGTTCGTCATGAAGGACGCGTACTCCTTCGACATCGACGACGCCGGGCTGCAGAAGAGCTACGACCAGCAGCGTGAGGCCTACACGAGGATCTTCGACCGCCTCGGCTTCCACTACGTGATCGTGGCGGCGATGGCCGGGGCCATGGGCGGCAGCAAGAGCGAAGAGTTCCTCGCCACCGCGGAGAACGGCGAGGACACCTATGTCCGGTGTCCCAACTGCGGGTATGCGGCGAACGTCGAGGCCGTCCGGGTACCCGTACCTCCGGCGGTGGACTGGACGGACGCCCCGGCGGCCCACGTCGAGGACACGCCGGAGACGCCGACCATCGCGACCCTCGTCGACCACCTCAACGCGCACCTTCCCCGGGAGGACCGCCCCTGGGCGGCCGGCGACACGCTCAAGAACGTCCTCGTCACGGTGACCGCACCCGACGGCACGCAGGAGATCCTCGCGATCGGCGTCCCGGGTGACCGCGACGTCGACGAGAAGCGCCTGGGCGCCCAGCTCGATCCTTCGGTCGCCACCGTCTTCGAGGACTTCGAGCACCACCCGGAGCTCGTCAAGGGGTACATCGGTCCCGGGGCGCTCGGCGCCGACAAGCCCGCGGGCGTGCGCTTCCTCGTCGACCCCCGCATCGTCGACGGCACCCTGTGGGTCACCGGCGCCGACCAGCCCGGCCGCCACGTCGTCGATCTCGTCGCGGGACGTGACTTCACCGCCGACGGCACCATCGAGGCCGCCGAGGTGCGCGCCGGCGACGAGTGCCCGAGCTGCGGGCACCAGCTGGAGGCCGCGCGCGGCATCGAGATGGGCCACATCTTCCAGCTCGGCAAGAAGTACGCCGAGGCGCTCGGGCTCAAGGTCCTGGACGAGACGGGCAAGCTCGTGACCGTCACCATGGGCTCCTACGGCGTCGGCGTCTCGCGGGCCGTGGCGGCCATCGCCGAGGGCAACTACGACGAGCAGGGGCTGTGCTGGCCCCGGGAGATCTCCCCGGCCGACGTGCACGTCGTCGCGACCGGCAAGGACGACGAGGTCTACCTCAAGGCGCAGGAGATCGTCGGCCAGCTCGAGGCGGCCGGCCTCGAGGTGATCTACGACGACCGTCGTCAGGTCAGCCCGGGCGTGAAGTTCAAGGACTCCGAGCTCATCGGTGTCCCGACGATCGTCGTCGTCGGCCGCGGGTTGGCCGACGGCACCATCGAGGTGAAGGACCGGCGCTCGGGCGAACGTCGCGTCGTGCCCGTCGACTCGGCGGTGGCGGAGGTGGTCGCGGAGGTCCGCGGCGCCGGCCACCCGCCGACATGACCGGCCGTCGGGGGGCGGGGGACACACGGGGGAGCGACGCCGACGGCGTCGGCGCGGTCGTCTTCGACTGGGGCGGCACCATCACGCCGTGGCACACGGTCGACGTCACCGAGCAGTGGCGGGTCTTCGCCCGTGAGTACCACCTCGACGAGACCGACCCGGGACTGGCCGAGGAGCTCGCCGGCCGGATCTGGGAGGCGGAGGCGGCCGGGTGGGCCCGCGGCCGTGACGAGGGCGCCTCGTCACGCCTCGAGGAGATCCTCGCCGAGGCCGGGATCGTCGCCGACGACCCGCGAGCGGTGGCGGGTCTCGCCGCATACCAGGCGTTCTGGGAGCCGCACACCTGGACCGACCCGCAGATCCGGCCACTCTGGGAAGGGCTGCGGGACAACGGGATCCGGGTCGGTGTGCTCTCCAACACGATCTGGAGCCGGGACTACCACCGCAGCCTGTTCGAGCGCGACGGTGTGCTCGACCTCGTCGACGCGGACGTGTACTCCAGTGAGACTCCCTGGGTGAAGCCGCAGCGCGAGATCTTCCTCGAGGCCGCGCGACGGGTAGGCGTGGAGCCGGAGCAGTGCGTGTACGTCGGCGACCGTGGCTACGAGGACGTGCACGGTCCGCAGTCGGTCGGGATGCGCGCGATCCTCGTGCCGCACAGCGACATCCCCGCCACCCAGCAGGTCGCGCACGACGCGACACCCGACGCCGTGGTGCACGAGGTCATCGAAGTCCTCGACATCGCCCTGCGATGGTCCGGACGGCGCTGACGCGACATGCCCGACGCCACGGTGGACCCGACACTGCTCACCGTCGCCTTCGTCGCGGCGGCCGCGCTGGTGGCCGGGTGGGTGGACGCCGTCGTCGGGGGCGGCGGCCTGGTACAGCTGCCGGCACTGCTGCTGGGGTTCCCGACCGCGTCCCCCGCGCAGATCCTCGCGACCAACAAGTTCAGCTCGATCTTCGGGACGACGACCAGCGCGGTGACCTACTACCGGCGCGTCCACCCGGACCTGCGCACCGCCCTGCCGATGGCCGGAGTCGCGTTCGTGGGGGCGGTCGTGGGCGCCCTCATCGGGCTGCACATCCCGAAGGCCGCCTTCAACCCGATCGTGCTGGTCTGTCTCGTCGTCGTCGGCGCCTACACCCTCCTCAAGCCCGAGCTCGGCCGCGAGACCGCGCTGCGCTGGAGCGGCCACAAGCACCGGGTGGCGGCGATGGTCATCGGCTTCGTCATCGGGGTCTACGACGGCGCACTGGGACCCGGTACCGGCTCGTTCCTCGTCTTCGCCCTCGTCGGGCTGATGGGATACGCGTTCCTCGAGGCCAGCGCCAAGGCCAAGATCGCCAACGTCGCGACCAACCTCGGCGCGCTCGTCGTCTTCGCCCCGGGTGGGCACATCATGGTCAAGGTCGGCCTGGTCATGGCCGCGAGCAACCTGCTGGGCGGCTACGTCGGCGCCCGGACGGCGGTTCGCCTCGGCAGCGGCTTCGTCCGCGTCGTGTTCATCGTCGTCGTGTCCGCCTTCATCGTGCGGATCTCGTTGCAGCTTCTCGGCGTCTGGCCATGACATGGGTTGGCTACAGAGAACCCACAGGGAGGCCGCCCAGGATGTCGTCACGGGCGCTCCCATGGTGACCGCGGACCCGCCGACACGGCACCTGGTGCTGCGAGTGGTCGACGGGGCCGCACGGGCCATGGGACGCCGCCCGTCCACCGCGGCCGCCTGGTCGCGAGACATCGCCATGGCGCTCGCCGGCCTCTCGGTCGTCGTCGTCATCGCCCTCTGGGTGAAGGGTCAGGGTCCTGGCGAGCTGGGGTCGGTGACCGGGGCGCTGCACTCGTTCGGTCGGCTGACGGCCCTGCTCGCCTCGGACCTCCTGCTCATCCAGGTCATCCTCATGGCGCGAGTTCCGTTCCTGGAAAAGGCCTTCGGTCAGGACGCCATGGTGCGAACCCATCGCCTCGTGGGGTTCACCTCGTTCAACCTCCTGTGGGCGCACATCGTGCTCTCGACGCTGGGGTACGCGTCCTCGACCCAGGTCGGCATCTGGGGCACCCTGGTCGACTTCGTCGTCAACTACCCCGGGATGCTGCTCGCCGTAGCCGGCACCGTCGCCCTCACCATGGTCGTCGCCACCTCGATCCGGAAGGCGCGCGCCCGGCTGCGCTACGAGACGTGGCACCTGCTTCACCTCTACGCGTACATCGGCGTCGGCCTCGCCCTCCCGCACCAGCTCTGGACGGGGCAGGACTTCGTCGGGAACCTCGCCGGGACCGTCTACTGGTGGACCCTGTACGGGATCGCCGTCGCTGCGATCGTGACGTTCCGGCTGGTGGTGCCGCTCGTCCGTTCCCGGCGGCACCGGCTGGTCGTCGAGGAGGTACGGCGCGAGACGCTCGGCGTGACCTCGGTCGTCGTGTCGGGGGAGGGACTCGAGCGGCTCGGCGCGCGGGCGGGGCAGTACCTCTTCTGGCGGTTCCTCGACCGCCCGGGCTGGACCCGCGCCCACCCGTTCTCGCTGTCCGCCGCCCCCAACGGGTCGCGGCTGCGGATCACGGCGGTCCACGTCGGCGACGGCTCGACCGGGCTGGACCAGCTGCGCCCGGGAGCCCGGGTGCTCGTCGAGGGGCCGTTCGGACGCCTCCACGAAGGGGTCCGCTCCGGCCCGAAGGTCCTGCTCATGGCGTCGGGGATCGGGGTGACCCCCATGCGGGCGCTGCTCGAGGGTCTGCCGCAGGATCCGGGTGACGTGGTCCTGCTCTACCGGGTCCACTCGTCCGCGGACGTGCTCTTCCGGGACGAGCTGGCCTCGCTCGCGGCGGCGCAGGGCGCCCGCGTCGTCACAGTGCCCGGACCTCGCATCCGCGGCCGGGACAGCTGGCTGCCCGTGTCGGCCGAGCACCTCGGCGACGTCGAGGCTCTGGTTCACCTGGTTCCGGACGTCGCCGAGCGGGACGTCTACCTCTGCGGCAACGTGCAGTGGATGGAGCACGCCCGCGCGGCCGCCGTGGACGCGGGTGTGGATGCGGGACGGATCCACGTGGAAAGGTTCGTCTGGTGAGGCGCATCGCGTTGTGGGCGCTCGGCACCGTGACCGTCCTGGTGCTGCTGTTCAGCTACCACACGTCCACGTCGAGCCGGTTCGCCCCGAGCCAGGCGGCGGTGGCGGCCCGCGAGCGGGCCGAGGGCACGCCCGACCTGCCGGAGTCGGGCACGTTCGAGGGCGATCCCGTGGTGACGCGGTTCGGTGTCGTCCAGGTCCGCATCACCGTCGCCGACGGGCGGATCACCACGGTCGAGGCGGTGCAGGTGCCCAACCGCGACCGCCACGACCAGCTCATCAACGACCGCGCGGTGCCGATCCTCAACGCCGAGGCCGTCCGTGAGCAGAGTTCCGACGTCGACCTGGTGTCGGGTGCGACGCTGACCTCTCAGGGCTACGTGCAGTCGCTCCAGTCGGCGATCGACAAGGCCGGGGCGTGAGCCGTCGGGCCTGGGTGGAGCAGGTGATGGGGATGCCCGTCAGCATCCACCTGCGCGGTCCGGACGTCCGGGGGGCGGCGGCGGAACGCGCCGTCGCCTCGGCCTACGCCGAGCTGGTCCGGCTCGACGCGGTCTTCTCGACGTACCACCCCGACTCGGACATCAGCCGACGGCGCCGGGGTGAGAGCGTCCCCGGCGGCGAGGATCCCCTGCTGGCCGAGGTCGAGGAGCTGTGCGGGGTCGCCGCCGAGCGGACGGCCGGCGCCTTCACCGCCTGGCTCCCCGACGCGGACGGGGTGAAGCGGTACGACCCGACCGGTCTGGTCAAAGGCTGGGCCGTCGACCGCGCGGCCCTCGAGCTGACCGGCCTGCCGGCCACCGCGTGGGCCGTCAATGCCGGAGGCGACGTGCTCGTCGGCCGACACGCCCACGTCGCGCCGGAGGGTGTTGACGCCGCGCCGTGGCGGATCGGCGTCGAGGACCCGCGGGACCAGACGCGGATGACGGCCATCGTCCCGCTGACGACCGGTGCCGTGGCGACGTCCGGCACCGCCGCACGGGGTGCCCATCTCTTCGACCCTGTGACGGGGCAGATGGTCGACCGAGTGGGTTCGACCACTGTCGTGGCGGACACGCTGCTCTGGGCCGACGTCTGGGCGACGGCGCTCTTCGTCGGCGGCGACGATGCGCGAGAAGCATTCTCGCGCAACGCTCCTGGCGCTCAGACGTTCGCGGCCTGAAGCTGCCGCCGCAGCTCGTCGGTGTCGGTGGTGGGCCGGTCGCAGACGAACCCCCGGCATACGTAAGCCGCGGCCCGGCCGTCGACCAGCGGCCGCTCGGCCAGCAGGGGTATGCCGGTCGCGTCCGGTTCGCCGGCCACCGTCACCAACCCCGGCGAGGTGGAGGCGCGGGCGACGGCCAGCAGGGCGTCGGCGTCCGGACCGGTCCCGACGACGGCCACCTGGAGGGGTCCGGCGGCACGGGCCTCGGCCACGGCGAGCGCCCAGCCCGCGAACCGCGGGTTCTGGGCGGCGACCGCGCCGACCGAGTCGACCGCCGCCGACGCGGCGTCGAGGTGGCGGGTCGACCCGGTCAGTGCGCCGTACGTCAGCAGGGCGCCGGCCACGGACGTGGTCCCGGACGGCTCGACGTTGTCGCCCAACGCTCGCGGGCGTGTGAAGAGCGCCTCGGCGTCGTCGGCGGTGTCGTGGAACCCGCCGTCCGGCGCGGCGAAGCGGGCTACGGCGACGTCGAGGAGGTTCCCGGCGGCGCGGAGCCAGCGTGGCTCCCCGGTGGCCTGGTGCAGGGCGAGCAGTCCCTCGGCCAGGTCGCCGTAGTCGTCGGCCACACCCACCGCGTTGCCGGCGACGCCCCCACGTGAGGACCGACGGAGCCGGCCGTCGACGAGGTGCGTGTCGAGGAGGAAGGCCGCCGCGCGGGTCGCCGCTGCGGTGTAGCGGTGGTCGCCCGACTGCCCGCCCAGGTCGGCCAGGGCCGCGAGGGCCAGCCCGTTCCAGGCGGTGACCACCTTGTCGTCGCGGTGCGGCTGGGGGCGCCCCGCCCGGGCGGTGAGCAGCCGGGCCCGCACGTCGGCCCACCACACCGGATCGGCGGGATCGACCGGCAGCTGGAGGGTGGAGAGCCCGTCCTCGAAGGTCCCGTCCTCGGTGACCCGCAGCAGGTCGGCGGCCCGCTCCGCGTCGGTCTCGCCGAGGACCGCCGCGAGCTGGGGGCGACTCCAGGCGTACGTGAGGCCTTCGACACCGGCCGCGTCGGCGTCGAGGGCACTGGCGAAGCCGCCCTCCGCCGTCCCGAGCTCGCGGAGCATGAAGTCGGCGGTCTCGCGGGCGACGCGCTCGGCGAGGGGCGATCCGGTGGCTCGCCACCAGTGCGTGTAGACGCGCAGGAGGAGAGCGTTGTCGTAGAGCATCTTCTCGAAGTGCGGCACCACCCAGGCGACGTCGACCGCATACCGTGCGAACCCGCCGGCCAGCTGGTCGTAGATGCCGCCGCGAGCCATGGCGGTGCACGTCGTCGCCGCCATCTCCAGGGCACTCGGGTCGCCGGTGCGGGCGTGGTGACGGAGCAGGAACTCCAGGAGCAGGGAGGGCGGGAACTTCGGGGCGCGGCCGAATCCCCCTCTCGCAGCGTCGAACTGGGGTCGCAGCGCCGCGGCGGCAGCGTCGAGATGTTCGGTCGTAACGGCGTGAGGCGGCGGAGGCGTCGCCTCACGAAGGGCGCCGACGATGTGCGTGCTGCTGGTCAGCACCTCGTCACGACGCGTCCGCCAGGCGTCGGAGACTGCGTCGAGGACCTGCAGCAGCTGGGGCTTCGGGAAGTAGGTGCCGCAGAAGAACGGCTCCCGCCCGGGCGTCATCAGCACCGTCATCGGCCACCCGCCCTGGCCGGTCAGCGCCTGGGTCGCGGCCATGTAGACCGCGTCGACGTCAGGACGCTCCTCGCGGTCGACCTTGACCGAGACGTACCCCTCGTTGAGGATCCGGGCCACCTCAGCGTCCTCGAACGACTCGTGGGCCATGACGTGGCACCAGTGGCAGGCGGAGTACCCGACCGACAGGAACACGGGGAGGTCGCGCTGGGCGGCCTCCGCGAACGCCTCCGGCTGCCACTCCCACCAGTCGACCGGGTTGTCGCGGTGCTGCAGCAGGTACGGGCTGGTCGCGGTGGCCAGACGGTTGGGCATACCCGATTCTCGCCGAGACCCGCCGGAGGAGCGCCTCAGCCCGGCCGGAAGGGGTCGCCCGCGACGAGGACCCGGTGCGGGTCGTAGGTCGCGACGAGGGTGCCGAGCCGGGCGTAAATGGTCGCGTCGTACCGCGCCGCCACGGTGGGGCGGTCTCCGCTGGCCGCGAGGTTGGGGAGGCCGCCCTCGCTGCTCCAGGGAGCCATCGCCGCAAGCAGGGCGCCGGTGTGCGTGGCCACGGCGTCGACCACAGGCGGTACGCCCACGCCGATCGTCATCAGCGTGAACGCCGCGTCGCGATGGCAGAGTGCCGAGGCGTGCGCCGGGACCGCGGCCAGCGCCCCGCCCAGGAGCCGCACCTCGACGATCGACTGGGGGCAGTCCGCGTCGGGACCGGTGTACGCCAGGAGCGTCTCGACGGCCTCCTCCGGCAGCTCGCGCAGGAGCGCGGCGGCCTCGTGACCAGGCATCGGGTCGACCGGGTCGGCGTGGATCGAGCCCAGCGCCGTGTAGGGCATCACGCCGATCCCGCCGAGGACGACCGGCGCCACGTCGCGCATCGGCGCCGCAGCGCTCGCCGTCGGCGGCGTCGCCGACCCAGGCGTACCGGAGGGCGACGGTCATGCGCCCCGCCAGGGGCGGCGGCACCCCGGGGAGGTCGGGCAGCCGCAGCACCGCGACGGAGGTGCTGGCCGCCTCGGGCAGGGCCGGCGCCCACGCCCGCCACGCTCGCAGCACCGCTCCAGCGTCGGCGCCGTCGAAGTACAGGCACCCGGCGTAGATCTCGGTCAGCGGGAGCAGCTCGAGCTCGACCGCCGTGACGATGCCGAGGGCGCCCTTGCCGCCCCGAAGCGCCCCAGTACAGCGTCGGCGTTCTCGGTCGACCGACGCCCGGCGAGCTCGGCGTCCCCGAGTGACGAGCAGTCGAAGGCGGCGACTCGTGTACGACGCCGTGCCCGGTGGCCCGGACGGCGACCTCGAGTCCCTGCTCGGCGGGCGAACCCAGCACGGAGACGACGTCCTGCGGGTTCGCCACCTCGACGGCGGCCAGGTGGTCGTTGACGACCGCGAGGTTCCACGGGGTGGCGTGCGCCGTGTAGTCCTCGGAGCCGGGCCGCAGGACCCGTCCGTCGAGCCGTGCGTCGAGCTCGGCGAGCCCCTGATTCGAGGAAGGGGTGGGCGAGGTCATCGACTGCTCCCGGTTCGCTACGCCGTCAGGTCTCCAGCGTGGTCAGACTGCCAGACCGAGGCCCGCTGGCTGTGCTAGACAGGTTTCCGAGCTAAGGGGCGTGCGTGGAGCAGCTGAGCGTCGGGATCATCGCCCGGTCACGCAAGGAGAGCGAGCGCCGGCTGGCGATCCACCCCCGCCACCTCGAGCGCATCGAGCCCGAGCTGCGGGCCCGGGTCCTCCTCGAGACGGGCTACGGCGAGCCCTTCGGTATGCCCGACGAGCAGCTGCGACCCCTGGTCGGCGGCCTCCACCCTCGCGAGCGCCTCTTCGCCGACGCCGACGTCATCCTGCTGCCGAAGCCCGTGCCTCAGGACCTGGCCGAGATGCGCGAGGGGCAGGTGCTGTGGGGCTGGCCGCACTGCGTGCAGGACGTCGAGATGACCCAGGAGTCGATCGACCGGCGACTGACGGTGATCGCCTTCGAGGCGATGAACCACTGGACCGCGGACGGGGCGTTCAGCCTTCACGTGCTGCACAAGAACAACGAGCTCGCGGGCTATGCCTCGGTCCTCCACGCGCTGTCCCTGGTCGGGTCGACCGGGGACTACGGCCGGAAGCTCACTGCAGCCGTCATCGGGTTCGGAGCGACCGCGCGGGGTGCCGTGACGGCCCTCGCGGCGTTGGGGGTCACCGACGTCGACGTCCTGACGCACCGGGCGGTGGCGGCCGTCGCGTCGCCGATCCACTCCGCCCGGCTCGTGCAGTTCGGGCCGAACGAGAACGACCCGAGCGGCAACGAGGTCGAGACCGCGACCGGTCCCGAGCCCCTGGCCGGCTACCTCGCCGCTCACGACATCATCGTCAACTGCGTCCTGCAGGACCCCAACCAGCCGATGATGTTCCTCGACACGGCCGACCTGCCGGACCTCGCGCCGGGGACCCTCATCATCGACGTGTCATGCGACGAGGGGATGGCCTTCAGCTGGGCGCGTCCGACGTCGTTCGAGACGCCGATCGTGACCGTCGGCCACGAGGTGCAGTACTACGGCGTCGACCACAGCCCCTCGTACCTCTGGAACTCCGCCACCTGGGAGATCAGCGAGGCTCTCCTGCCCCACCTGTCGACCGTTCTCGGGGGACCCACGGCCTGGGCGGCCGACCCGACGATCAGCCGCGCGGTCGAGATCGAGAACGGCCGGGTCCGCAACCCGAACATCCTCCAGTTCCAGTCCCGGTCGGCGGACTACCCCCACCCGCGACAGGTCTAGCCGCTCCGTGCCTGCGACAGCGTCCGGGTAGCCTCGAGAGTGGCGCGGCACGACTCCTCGCTTCGTATCCTTCCCCGCGGTCGGGGGCACGACATCGCGGGAGAGCGGCTGTGGACACCACTCCGAGGAGCAGGGACGGCAGCGTCCATGTGACTGACGAGCGGTTCAACACGATCTCGCACATCGTCGGCCTGTGCTTCGCCCTCGCCGGCGCCGGGCTGCTGATCTCGCAGGCCGGTGCCGAGGGCGACCCGTGGAAGATCGTCGGCCTGAGCGTGTACGGACTCTCGCTGGTCCTGCTCTTCGCGACCAGCGTCCTCCATCACGGTCTTGACCGGGGACCTCGCGTCAACGGGGTGCTCCGCACCCTGGACTACGACTCGGTCTTCTTCCTCATCGCGGGATCGACCACGCCACTGGTGCTCGTGCTCTTCCGCAACACCTACGGGTGGACGGTCTTCGGCGCGGTGTGGGCGATCGCCATCGTGGGCATCGTGCTGCGCTCGGTGTGGCCGCAGCTCCCCAAGTACGTGACCAACACCCTGTACATCGTCCTGGGCTGGCTGTCGGTCCTGCTGGTGGGCGCGGACGTGTCACTGCCGGTGGGGGCGCTGCTGCTCATGGGCCTCGGCGGCATCTTCTACACCGTGGGCTTCGTGATCTTCGTCATCGAGAAGCCGAACCCGTGGCCGGGCGTGTTCGGCTTCCACGAGCTATGGCATCTCCTCGTCGTCGTGGCCGCCCTGTTCCACTACCTGCTCATGTACTTCTACGTCCTGCCCGCGTAACGCCGAACCACCGCAGGCGGCCGACCGGAGTCGTATGCGGCCGCCGTCCTGATCAGCGTCGGACCCGCTCGACCGCATCCGTGCAGGGCTGTCCGTCGGAATACGCGTCGGGGCATCCGACGTGCCCTTCCGTCGGCATCGAAGGGCGAGCCCGTGAGCGTGAGCGAGGCGGTTGACGCCCAAAGGATCTGGAGCGACGGTCTCCCGGCGACCCTGCTCGAGACGATCGCCTCACTGCGGACGTCGTCATCCACCGTCCCCGGTGACTCGGCGGCACTGATCCGGGACCTGGACCTCGCGACCGCGGACGGGGCGGACGCGCTTGCCGCTATCTCGGCCGTCCACGCGCTGGCCGCCGTCCCGGGGTCGGCGCCGGGGGAGCGACTGGCGGCGCTGCTGGACCAGGAGAACCCGTTCCTCCGGGAGCACGCGGCGTGGGCCTTAGGGTCGCGATCCCCGGTCCTCACGGCCCTGCCGGTCCTGGTCGAGCTGGTCCTCGACGGTGGCTTCGCCGGCACCCTGGCCCAGGCCACGCTGGAGTCGTTCGCCGCGCAGGAGCCGGCGCCGGTGCGTGACGCGCTGGTCGCCGCCCTGCCGTACGCCACGCTCGAGGGTGCGCGCGGTCGGCTGGTCGAGACGCTCGGGCTGGTTCCCGGAGTGGTCACCACCCGCATACTGCTCGGTGTCGCCGCCGACGAGCGCGAGCTGCCGGCCGCCCGGGCGGCGGCCCTGGCCGCGCTCGGCGACCACGCGGACCCGTTCGACCCCCAGGTCGCCACCGTCCTCGACGCGGTCGGCCGGACCGACGGCCCGCTCGCCGGGGTCGCCCGACTGGCTCGCTCCGACCTTGACCACCGTCGGTCACCGCTGGCCGGTCGAGCCCACGGCGACGGGTTGACGGTGGCCCAGCTCTTCCTCCATGCCGACATCGACGGAGACCTCCGGCGCGCCGGCCAAGGGGACACCGGCGGCATCGCCACCCTCCTCGTGCACCTGGGCGACGCCCTTATCGCCGATCCCGGTCCCGTGCGGCGGGTGGTCACGATCTCGCGTGGCCGGGCCGGCGACGACCCGGGTCTGGAGTCGGTCGACGGCCCGGGTCACCACTACCTGCCGGTTCCCTTCTGGGGGGCGCCGGTGTCCGCTGCGGACGCGTGGCCGCTCCGGGTCGCCACCCGCCGAGCGATGAGGCGCATCCTCGAGCGCGCCCAGGTGGACGTGCTCCACCTGCGCATGGCCGACGTCGGGTCCTGGGCCGGAGCCGAGGCGGCGCGCGATCTCGGCGTGCCGGTGGTGATGACGCTGGCTCCCGATCCCCACGCCTCGGTCGTGTCGCGCGAGGCGGACGGGGTCCTGACCCGCCAGAACGTCGGCCGAGTCGACGAGGTCGAGCACCTCGTCTTCCGGATCCTGCTGCTGCGCGAGATCCAGCAGCAGGCCGCGCAGCTGGTGGTCTTCCCTCGCCCGGCCCTCGCGGCGAACCTCAGGGACCTGCTCGGGGTCGACGTCGAGCGAGAGCGCGGCCCGGTCACGGTGGTGCCCGAGGGCATCGACCCCGTGCCGCTCGACCGCGCGGCGCGGGAGGTTCCGGCCGCGGCACGGGGGGAGTATGCGTCGGCCGCCACGCTCGACGCCCTCGACGACCTGGACGACCTGCTGCACACCCTGCCACCGGAGCGACGGGGACTGCCCCTGGCCGTCACGGTCGGACGGCTGCACCCCGTCAAGGGGATGGCGACCCTCGTGCAGGCCTGGGCCGGCCTTCCCGAGCTCGCCGAGCGATGCAACCTCGTCGTCGTCGGCGGTGACCTCGAGCACCCGAACTCCGACGAGCGGGAGCAGCTGTCCCGCATCGACGCCACGGTGGCTCGGGCCGGCGGGCCGCGCGTCGGACTGCTGCTGGCCGGTCACCGTCCGAACGCCACCGTCGCCACCTGGCTCGCGGCGGTGCGCTTCGGGCGGCCCGACCTGTGCGGCCCGGGCGGCGTCTACGTCTCCGCGAGCCTCAAGGAGGAGTTCGGCATCGCGATCCTCGAGGCGATGGCGTCGGGACTGGTCGTCGTGGCGCCCCGGGAGGGTGGGCCGGCGACCTACGTCGAGGACGGGGTGACGGGCGTCCTCGCCGACACCCGCTCGCCGCAAGCCCTCGCGGACGCGATCGCCCGCGCCCTCGACCTGGCCTCCGCTCCTGGAGCCAAACGCCGGGCCGACAGCGCCAAGGGCCTGGTCAGGGAGCGGTTCAGCATCGGCACCATGGCCGCCGCGCTTGCTGCGATCTACCGGGACGTCGCCCCGTGACGCTCCTGGTCATCAGCCCGGACTACGCCTCTCACCTCTACCCGCTGGCCACCCTGGCCACGGCGTGGCAACAGGTCGGTGAACGCGTCGTCGTCGCCACCGGGTCCGCTACCGACGAGATCGTCCGCGGGTTCGGTTTCGAGCGAGAGCACCTCCAGCTCGGACGGGGGTCGAACCCGGGGGTCATCCGCGCCGAGGACCAGCCCCGCGGCGAGGACGACTCCCTGCGTGGGTTCTTCGCCGCCACCCGAGTCGGTGCCGTCGAGACCCTGGCCTTCCAGGCGGCGGCGCGCGGCGACGACCTCCTGTGGGAGCCGCTGCTGGTCGCCAAGGAGGTCGCCGCCGTCGTGGACCGGGTCCGCCCCGACCACGTGCTCGTCGACCATCTGGCCTTCAGTGCCCGGCTCGCGCTGACCAGTGCGGGGGTCCGGCACGGGGACGTCGTCCTCGGCCATCCGTCGGCCCTGTCCGTCGGGTCGGAGGTCTACGGCTTTCCGCCGGCGTGGCCCCGGCGCTTCACACCGGACCCGACTGCTCTCCAGCACCTCCACGCCCTCTGCGTCGGAGTACGGGACGCCTTCACCGCGCGCTGGAACGAGACCCTTCGCACCCTCGACCCGTCGGCGCCCGCGAGCCAGGACGCGTTCGGCGAGACCGGGGACCTGCTGCTGGTCAACTATCCGGAGTCCCTGCACCCGGCCGAGCGCACTCGACTGCTGCCGCGCCACTCCTTTCTCGGCTCGGCCGTCCGGACCGAGGCGCCGGACCCTCAGGTCGACGCGTGGCTCGCGTCCGACAGCGCGCCCGTCGTGTACGTCAGCCTCGGCAGCTTCCTGTCGGTACGCGCCGACGTCCTGGCCCGGGTGGGAGCGGCACTGCGGGGCCTCGACGTCCGCGTCGCGATGGCCAGCGGCTCCGCCGACGTCTGGGAGCTCGGTCCGATCCCCGGTTCCTGGCTGGTGCGCCGAGTGCTGCCGCAGGTCACCCTGCTGGACCGGTCGGTGCTCTCTGTCTCGCACGGCGGGAACAACAGCGTGACCGAGGCGCTCACCGCCGGGGTGCCGATGCTCCTGCTGCCGCTCTCGACCGACCAGTTCGCCGCCGCCGCGGCGGTCGAGGAGGCGGGCTACGGCGAGGCGCTCGACCCCAACGCGGCCACTCCGGCCGACATCCGGGACGCCGCGCGCCGACTCCTGGGCGCCACCGAGCGCCACGGACTGGACGAGCTGAGCCGTGGGCTCACAGCGAGGCCGGGGGCGGCCCGCGCTCGCGAGGCGCTGGTCGGCGCCTGAGACGGCCGGGCCACTCCGCCCCACCGGGATCCTCAGTCGTTCATCGCCTTGATGATCGCCACGGCGAGACCGGCCCGGGCGGAGCCCTCGGCCGGGTCGGTGGCGTTGTCGACCTCCCGCACGATGGTCCAGGCCTTGGCCCGGGCCTCGTCGATCTCCGCGTGCTCGCAGACGATCTCGAGGCGGCGACGCAGGTTCCAGCGGACCGACGAGCCCGTGCCCAGCTCGTCCACCCGGTTCCACAGGGCCGGCGCGACCTCGAACGCCCGGTCGCCGGCGGTCGGCTTCGGGTCGATGGCCAGCCACGGCTCGCGGCCGCCGCGCAGGACGTTCTCGTAGTGCAGGTCGGTGTGCAGCAGCCATGCGTCCACTTCGGGGTCCGAGACGAGCTCGGCGGCGAGGCGGCGGCCCTGCTCGACGAACCGGCGGGGCAGCACGTCGACGGGAGGCGGCTTCGCCAGCTGGCGCGACGCGTACGTCGAGAGCGTGGGCACCTGGGGGAGGGCGGGCACGCGCAGCCGGGTGAGCAGGTCGCCGATGACACCGCAGGCCTCGTCCACCGGTACCGAACGCAGGTCGGTGGTGGCGTCGAGGCGCTCGAGGAGCAGGGCGAAGCGGCGCGGGTCGGCCCGCAGCAGACGGACCGCGCCACGCCCGTCCCAGCGCCGCAGCCCCAGGTGCTCGGTGAGCGCCTCATGGTGCGGCCACGTCACCTTGAGGACGGCCGGCCCGGATGGGGACGACACGGGGACGGCGAGCGCGCCGCAGCCCCACCCGACGGCACCGTCGGGCACCAGCGACCACTCGGCCAGGAGGCTCGTGAGGAGCTCGGGCAGGCGGCGCAGCCAGTCCTCGCCGGAGACCGCGTACCAGGCTGTGGGGTCGACCTCGTCCGGCGGGTAGGCGGCGACGCGGGCGCGGAAGGGGTCGGGGACCAGCTCCGTCACGGGTAGGCCTGGCCGGGGAAGGGGACCGGCGCGACCCCCCAGCCCCGCCCGAGCCGCTGGGCGCCGACGAGGAGCCGGACCAGGGTGGTCGTCGCGCTGGACCCCTCCGGCAGCGTCGCCAGCGGGGCGAGTCCGCCCGCCACGAGCGTCGTCAGCACCTGGTTGGCCAGTCGCGTCGCGACCTCCGGCGCGGTGACCGCGAACGGCAGGGCGTAGCCGAGGGGCTCGGGCGGGGCGGACGGCCCAGCCATCGCGAGGAGCTCGGCGGCCCGGGCGGACAGGTCGGTATGCGTGGCGACGGCGACCGTGCGGAGGTCGCCGCCGGTCTGGGCCGCGACGACCTGGAAGGCGTACGCGGCGGAGCGGGTGCCGTCGAGCAGTGGGACGGCGGCGGAGGGGGGCAGAGGGTCGGCGGTCGGCCAGGTGACGGCCGCGCCGAGCAGCTCGAGTGCCGCGCCACAGGAGGCCATGACCGACGAGACCACGGCTCGGTTGGCGGCGGTGACGCTGGCCAGGACCGGAAGCAACGCGGCGACGAGCGCGGACTCACCGGCGGCGAGGTCCTGCGGGGTGGCGTTCGGCGGTGCACTCACAGCGGCGGTCGACGTGGTCGCGGAGGTGGTGGGGCCGTCGATGACGTGGTTCGGGACGCCCGCGGAGGTCAGCCGCGCGCGAACCACGCTCGTCTGGGTCTGGTGGAGACCGGCCAGCCGGCCCACGGTGTCGGTGGGGTTCGCGACGCGGCCGGCGGTCTGGGCCAGCGCGGCGGTCCGGCGGACGAGGTCGACGAGCACGGCCTCGTCCGGGACCGACTTGCGCTGCAGCAGCGGGATCGTCGGGGCGTCGTCCTCCAGCCGGACGTCGCACGCGGCCAGCAGCGGCGCCGCGATGCCGGCCAGCGCCGCGGTGCGCAGCACGGCGCGGCGCGTGGGCGTGTGGCCGTGCCCGGTCCCCTCCGCGGCCATGGGCCGATCATGACACGGGTCGGCCCTGGCCCCGGACGGGCAGACCGCGTCGCGCCGTCCTCGCTAGCATGACCACGAGTCGAGAACAGGGAGGTGGAACCGTGAGCGACGACTTCGCCGCGGCGCTCGCCGGACCCCTCACCGCGCTCTCGCTGGTCCCACTCGAGGCCACCGTCACGACGGCAGGTACCCGCCGCGTGTTGCGCGTCCTCGTCGACCGCGACGTCAGCCGGCTCGACCCGGCCGACTCCTCGTCCCCGGTCGCGCCGCTCAGCCTCGACGAGGTGGCGGACGCCACCCGGGTCGTCGGTGACACCCTCGACCGGCTCGACCTCATGGGCGAGCGCCCCTACACCCTGGAGGTCAGCTCACCGGGGGTCGCGAGGCCGCTCACGGGGTATGCGGCCCTGCGCCGCAACGTGGGCCGCCTCGTCGCGTTGACGGTCGAGGACGGCAGCCCGGTCACCGGACGGATCCTGGCGGTCACCTCGCAGGAGGTCACCGTGGAGACCCCGGCCGCCCGCAAGGAGCCGGCCCAGCGCCAGACCATCCCCGTCGCGCGCGTCCGCTCCGGCGCCGTCCAGGTCGAGTTCAGCCGCCCCGGCGGCCCCGACCAGCTCGAGGGAGAGGGTGAGTGATGGATATCGACGTCGCTGCCCTCCGGGCTCTGGAGCGCGAGCGGGACATCAGCCTCGACGTCCTGGTCCCGGCCATCGAGCAGGCCCTGCTCGTCGCCTACCACCGCACCGAAGGCTCCTACCGCATCGCCCGCGTCGAGCTGGACCGCAAGACCGGGCACGTCATCGTCTGGGCCCGCGAGGACGGCGAGCCGCTCCCGACCACCGACGGCGAGCGCCCGGAGCGCGGGGAGCCCGGACCGGAGTTCGACGACACCCCGGCGGGGTTCGGCCGGGTGGCCGCGGCGACGGCCCGGCAGGTCATCGTCCAGCGGCTGCGCGACCTCGAGGACGAGCAGATCCTCGGCGACTTCAAGGGCCGCGAGGGCGACGTCGTCTCCGGGGTCATCCAGCAGAGCTCCGACCCCCGCAACGTGCTCGTCGACTTCGGCACGGTCGAGGGCGTCCTCCCGCTGGCCGAACAGGTCCCCGGGGAGCGGTACCGGCACGGCGACCGGCTGCGCTGTTACGTCGTCAGCGTGAAGCGGGGACCGCGCGGACCGCAGATCGGCCTCTCGCGGACCCACCCCAACCTCGTCCGCACCCTGTTCCGGCTGGAGGTCCCCGAGATCGCGGACGGCACCGTCGAGATCGCGGCGCTGGCCCGCGAGGCGGGTCACCGCACCAAGATCGCGGTCCACGCGAAGGTGCCGGGGGTCAACGCCAAAGGCGCGTGCATCGGACCGATGGGCGCCCGGGTGCGAGCGGTGATGACCGAGCTGCACGGCGAGAAGATCGACATCGTCGACTACTCGCCCGACGCGGCCACGTTCGTGGCGGCAGCGCTCTCGCCGGCGCGGGTCCAGGCGGTCGAGATCGTCGACCTGCAGGCGCGCGCGGCGCGCGTCATCGTCCCCGACTACCAGCTGTCGCTGGCGATCGGCAAGGAGGCGCAGAACGTGCGCCTCGCGGCCAAGCTGACCGGGTGGCGGATCGACATCCGTCCCGACACCCCCGCCGACGACCCCCGCGCGACCTGAGCCACGGGCATACCGCGGGCGCGTCTGGCGTTGAGCCCCACGTCGACCGGATCGTCGGGTCGGAGCCGCGCGGGGTAGACTTACCCGTGACCGACCGGTCTGGACTCCCTGTCTCGATGCCCGTACGCCTGTGCGTCGGCTGTCGTCGCAGGGATAGCTGGTTGGCACTCCTGCGAGTGGTCGCGGTGAAGGGTGAGCCCGGCAACACCATCAACGGTGTCGTCGTGCTGGTCCCGGACCCGCAGCATCGGCTGCCCGGGCGCGGCGCATGGCTGCACCCGAACACGACGTGCCTCGAGCAGGCGGTTCGCCGCAAGGCGTTCACCCGGGCCCTGCGACTGCAGGCCGGGCCGGACGCCGCCCGCGTGGCCGCCCACCTGGAGACCATCCGGCAGGACGCAGTACCCCACCCCATCGATCACGACAGACCAACCGAAGGCGGGTCAGACGCTGATGAGCACTCGATGAGCACTCAGCAATGAGCAAGCCCCACAACCAGGTCTGACCCAGTGAAGTTCCTTCCGGGTCGGACCACCCGAGAAGGAGAAACGTGGCCAAGGTCCGTGTCTATGAGCTCGCCAAAGAGCTCGGCGTCGAGAGCAAGACGCTTCTGACGTACCTCAAGGACAAGGGCGAGTTCGTCCGGTCGGCATCGTCGACCATCGAGCCCCCCGTCGTCCGCACCATCAAGGAGTCGTTCCCGGCCGAGCTGCGTGGAGCAGCCAACGGGAACGGCAACGGCGCGCACGCGCCGGCGAAGACGGCCGCTGCGCCGTCCACCCCTGCCCCGGCTCCGGCGCGCGCCGAGACGCCGGCCCCGACTTCCGCACCGGCCCCGGCAGCACCGCCGCCGGCGCCGGCCCCCGTCCAAGCGCCGGCAGCCGCGGCTCCCGTGGCGCCCCCCGCGCCCGTCCGCCCGGCGGCGGCAGCTCCGGCTCCCGCACCGACGGTGGCTCCCGGCCCGCGTCCCGCCGCCCCTGGCGTGGCCGCTCGCGAGGGTGCCCACCCGGCCGGTCCCGGCCCGTCGGCCGCCCCGGCGGCGCCCGGCGGCGCCCCCCGTCCGGCTCCCCGTCCCGGCCAGCCCCGGCCGGGCAACAACCCGTTCGCGCCGAGCCAGGGGATGGGCCGTCCCGCGGCCGCCCGCGAGGGCTCCCCGCGGCCGGGCAACAACCCGTTCGCCCCGAGCCAGGGCATGCCGCGTCCCCAGTCCCGTCCGGGAGGCCCCGGCGCCGCCGGTCCGCGTCCTGGCGGCTCCGGTGCGGCCGGTCCCCGGCCCGGTGGTGCGCGTCCGAACCCCGGGATGATGCCCGACCGCGCCGCGATCGGCCGTCCCGGCACCCGTCCGGGTGGTCCCGGCGGACGTCCGGGTGCGCCGGGTCGCCCCGGAGGTCCCGGCGGTGGTGGCGGCGGCGGCTTCGGCGGCCGTCCCGGCGGCGGTGGCCGTCCGGGTGGCGGTGGCCGTGGCTCCGCTCCGGGCGCGTTCGGCCGCGGTGGTGGCCGCCCGGTCCGTGGGCGCAAGTCCAAGCGGGCGAAGCGCCAGGAGTTCGAGCAGATGCAGGCCCCGACGATCGGTGGTGTGCAGGTCCCCCGTGGGGACGGCTCGCAGGTCGTGCGGATGCGCCGTGGCGCCTCGCTGACCGACTTCGCCGACAAGATCAACGCCAGCCCGGCGTCGCTCGTCACGGTGCTCTTCCACCTCGGTGAGATGGCCACCGCGACGCAGTCGCTCGACGAGGACACCTTCCGTCTCCTCGGCGCCGAGCTCGGCTACCAGGTCGAGGTCGTCTCTCCGGAGGACGAGGAGCGCGAGCTGCTCGAGCAGTTCAACATCGACCTCGACGCCGAGCTCGAGGCCGAGGGCGACGAGGACCTCGTGGCCCGGCCTCCGGTCGTCACGGTCATGGGTCACGTCGACCACGGCAAGACCAAGCTCCTCGACGCGATCCGGCAGGCCAAGGTGGCCGAGGGCGAGGCCGGTGGCATCACCCAGCACATCGGCGCGTACCAGGTCGCGACCCACCTCGAGGACCAGGAACGGCAGATCACCTTCATCGACACCCCGGGTCACGAGGCGTTCACCGCCATGCGAGCCCGTGGTGCCAAGGTCACCGACATCGCGATCCTCGTGGTGGCGGCGGACGACGGCGTGATGCCGCAGACCATCGAGGCGCTCAACCACGCCCAGGCGGCCGACGTGCCGATCGTCGTGGCGGTCAACAAGATCGACAAGGAGGGGGCGAACCCCGACAAGGTCCGCCAGCAGCTCACCGAGTACAACCTCGTGGCCGAGGAGTACGGCGGCGAGACGATGTTCGTCAACGTGTCCGCGCGGACCGGCGAGAACATCGACGCCCTCCTCGAGGCGGTGCTCCTCACCGCCGACGCGGCGCTCGACCTGCGGGCCAACCCCGACAAGGACGCGCGTGGTGTCGCGATCGAGACCCACCTCGACAAGGGCCGCGGTCCGGTCGCGACGGTGCTCGTCCAGTCCGGCACGCTGCACGTCGGCGACGCGATCGTCGCGGGATCCGGCTTCGGCCGCGTCCGCGCGATGCTCGACGAGTACGGCAACACGGTGTCGGAGGCGACCCCGTCGCGTCCGGTGCTCGTCCTCGGCCTGACTTCGGTGCCCGGCGCCGGCGACACGTTCCTCGTGGCGCCCGACGACCGCACCGCGCGTCAGATCGCGGAGCGCAAGGAGGCTGCCTCCCGGGCCGCCTCGCTCGCCAAGGCCCGCAAGCGGATCTCGCTCGAGGACCTCAACGAGGCGCTCGCCGCGGGCAAGGTCGACACCCTCAACCTCATCCTCAAGGGTGACGCGTCGGGTTCGGTCGAGGCCCTCGAGGACGCTCTGCTCCAGATCGACGTGGGCGACGAGGTCGACCTGCGGATCATCGACCGGGGTGTCGGCGCGATCACGTTGAACAACGTCAACCTCGCCGTGGCGTCGGACGCGATCATCATCGGGTTCAACGTCCGGGCCGAGGGGCACAACGCCGACGTCGCCGACCGCGAGGGCGTGGAGATCCGGTACTACTCCGTGATCTACCAGGCCATCGAGGAGATCGAGGCCGCGCTCAAGGGCATGCTCAAGCCGGAGTTCGAGGAGGTCCGTCTCGGTGAGGCGGAGATCCGCGAGATCTTCCGGTCCAGCAAGTTCGGCAACATCGCCGGGTCGATCGTCAGGTCCGGGGAGATCCGCCGCGGCGGCCGGGCCCGGATCCTGCGCGACGGCACGGTCATCGGGGAGAGCCTCGAGATCGCCGGGCTGCGCCGGTTCAAGGAGGACGTCACCGAGGTCCGCGAGGGCTTCGAGTGCGGCATCAACCTGGGCTCGTTCAACGATCTCCAGATCGGCGACACGATCCAGACGTTCGAGATGAGAGAAAAGCCCCGAGCGTAGTTGTCTGACCTCGGGCAGGCGGCTGGGCCTCAGGCACCGACCAAGACTCGGTCTCCGGGCTCACCGCCTGCCCTCGGTCTGCCCCAATTCTCACCATGGGAGGAGCCCAGTAATGGCAGACCCCGCCCGCGCCCGAAAGGTTGCCGACCGCATCAAGGTGGTCGTCGCCGAGACCCTCGAGCACCGCGTCAAGGACGAACGGCTCGGGTTCACGACCATCACCGACGTCCGGGTGACCGGCGACCTCCAGAACGCGACGGTCTTCTACACCGCCTACGGGTCGGACGAGGACCGCGCGGCCTCGGCCGCGGCTCTGGAGTCGGCCAAGGGCAAGCTGCGCTCGGCCGTGGGCAAGGCCCTCGGCATCCGGCTGACCCCGTCTCTCGAGTTCATCCCGGACGCCCTGCCCGAGGGGGCCGCCCACCTCGAGGACGTCCTCGTCGCGACGCGGGCGGCCGACGCCGAGCTGGCCCGGTCCCGCGAGGGGGCCGTCTACGCCGGCGAGGCCGACCCCTACAAGAAGCCCAACGACGACGAGCCGGATGACAACGACGCCTGAGGGTCTTCTCGAGGGTCTGCTTCTCGTCGACAAGCCGTCCGGCTGGACCTCGCACGACGTCGTGGCGCGGATCCGTCGCGTCTGCGGCACCCGCCGCGTGGGCCACGCCGGCACCCTCGACCCGATGGCGACCGGTGTGCTGGTCCTCGGGGTGGGCCGAGCCACCAGGCTGCTCACCTTCCTCGTCGGCTGCGACAAGGGGTATGCGGCCACGGTGCGGCTCGGGCAGTCGACGGTCACGGACGACGCCGAGGGTGACGTGGTGGCCTCGGCGGACGCCACCGGAATGTCACGAGCCGCGCTCGACGCTGCCGTGGCTCGGCTGACCGGCGCGATCCAGCAGGTCCCGTCCTCGGTCAGCGCGATCAAGATCGACGGCCAACGGTCGTATGCGCGGGTGCGCTCGGGCGAGGACGTCCAGCTGGCCTCCCGGCCGGTGACGGTGAGCCGGTTCGCGGTGCTCGACGTGCGGCCGGCGGGCGCGTGTGTGGACGTGGACGTCGAGGTCGAGGTGTCGTCGGGGACCTACGTCCGGGCGCTCGCCCGCGACCTCGGAACGGCGCTAGGGCTCGGCGGCCACCTCACGGCGCTGCGGCGGACGCGGGTGGGCCGGTTCGGGATCGGCGACGCCGTGCCCTTGGAGGCACTGGAACCGGGCGGCCGCGTTCCGCTGGTGAGCATGGGCGAGGCGGCTGGGGCACAGTTCGCCGTCCACGAGCTGACCGCCGAGGAGGCGGCCGCAGTCGGGTACGGCCGACGCATACCCGCTGCTCGTGAGGGCGAGCCGGTCGTCGCCGCCCTCGCGCCCGACGGGTCGCTGGTGGCGATGCTGGACGAGTCCGGCCCCGAAGCCCGTCCCGTCGTCGTCTTCGCCGCCGCCGGCTGACCGCGAACCCCGCTCGGCTCGACGCAGCGTCAAGCGACTCGACGCGGCGTACACGGTGCGTCGAGTCGCAAGACGCTGCGTCAAGCCGAGCGGGGACGGCGAGCGACCAGGAGGTCGCGGTGGATGCCGGCGTCGACCCGGTGGGCGAACCCGCGGTAGGGACCGTCGTCGCGGACCTCGAGGCCGACGCCTGCACACAGGCCGGCGAGGTCGTCGCGGCCGACCCCGTGGGTGTTCCAGGCGATTCCGACGGCCCCGCCGGGTCGCAGCACCGACACCCAGACCGGGAGGGCGGCCTCGAGCAGCTCGGCCGGGCTGCGGTCGCGATCGCCTCGCGCGCCGCGGCTTCCGTGGGCGATGCCGTAGGGCGCGTCCGTGACGACGACGTCGACGCGGCGGCGCTGGAGCAGGTCGGCGGTCGCGAGGGTGTCGGCGGCGAAGAGCTCGACGGTCTGCGGGTCGTCGCGGCCGACGGTCGCCTCCATGAGGTCGGCGACCCGGACCCCGTTCCGGCGCAACGGGTTCATGGCGATCCGGTGCTTGACCCGCTTGCGGCGGAGCCAGGTGGTGAGGAAGGCGGAGTACGCCTCGACCTCGCGGCGTTCGACCTCCACGCCGACCGCGTCGTACCCCAACGTCAACGCCCAGCTCAGCGTCGTGCCACGACCGGCGAGCGGGTCGAGGACGGTGAGGCGCCTCCGGTCCGGCCGCTCGGCCGCGGCGACGGTGATGTTCAGCAGCACCCGGGTGAGCTGCTCGTTGGTCTTGCCGGGGTACTTGGGAATGGTGAGCAGGTCGTCGTCGAACCGCTCGCCGTCCGGCGCCTCGACCGGCCGGAGCAACCCGCTCTCGCGCTCGAAGACGGCGAAGGTCGCGGCGAGCCCGCCGAGGACCTGTGGGTCGACGCCGTCCGCGAGCTCGACCGCGAGGTACGGCACCCCGGCCAGCGACGTCGGCGCCGCGCCGACGAAGCCGCCCGGAGCCGCCGCCGACACGACGATCTCCGCCTCGGCCGCCGTGATGGCGGGCGCCTCACCCGCGTACACCCGGTTGCTCGACGGCGCGAGCAGGACGAGGTACTCGGGCACGCGCCAACCCTAGGGTCCGCCCGACGAGGCGCCTTCTAGAGTGTCCCCCGTGCACGTCTGGAACGGACTCTCGGAGGTCCCCGCCGACCTCGGCCGTTCCGTCGTCACCCTCGGCAACTTCGACGGTGTGCACCGCGGGCACCGTGCCGTGTTGGGTCAGCTGGTGGAGCAGGCGACGGCGCGCGAGGCCACGTCGGTCGCGGTGACGTTCGACCCGCACCCGCTGGCCGTCCTCTTCCCGGAGCGAGCCCCCACCCCGCTGACCTCGATGGACCAGCGGCTGAGCCTGCTGGCCGGGTCGGGGTTGGACGCGGTCCTGGTCATGGAGTTCACCGTCGACTTCGCGCGGCTGACTCCTGAGGAGTTCGTGGCGCAGGTCTTCGTCGACGCCCTCCACGCGTGCGCGGTGATCGTCGGCGAGGACACCCGGTTCGGCTGGAAGAACTCCGGCAACGTCGACACGCTGCGCGAGCTGGGCGCCGCCCGGGACTTCGACGTCATCGTCCTCGCCGACCTCGGGGACGGGCAGCGCTGGTCCTCGACCATGGCTCGCGCGCAGCTCGCGGAGGGCGACGTCGAGGGGGCGGCGGTGGTCCTCGGCCGGCCGCACAGTGTCGCCGGTACGGTCGTTCACGGCGACCACCGCGGGCGTGAGCTCGGCTTCCCGACGGCGAACCTCGGCCCGGTCGTCGAGGGGCTGGTCCCCGCCGACGGCGTGTATGCGGGCTGGCTGGTCCGCCTCGACCTGCCGGACGACGCGGTCGACCGGGTCCTTCCTTGTGCGGTCTCGATCGGGACGAACCCCACGTTCGACGGCCACGAGCGGCGGGTGGAGGGCTACGTCCTCGACCGGACCGACCTGGACCTCTACGGCGAGTGCATCTCCTACGAGCTGGTCCGGAGGCTGCGGCCGACCCTGAAGTACGAGGGCATCGAGCCGCTGGTCCGCCAGATGAACCTCGACGTCGCGCAGTGCCGGGAGATCCTCAGCACCATCGTCCCGTCCTGACGGTGAACCTCGGCCGGTGACCGTCCTCGGGGGAGTCGACCGGCGGGCGGTCTGGGCCCGCACGGACTGGGGCATCGTCATCGCCGGGCTCGGCCTGTCGGGGGTCGGCGCGCTGCTGGTGTGGTCCGCGACGCGGCACACGTCCGGCTCGTCGTACCTCCTGAAGACCCTCGTCAACCTCGGTGTCGGCCTGGTCTGCTTCGCCCTCGTCACGCGGATCGACCACCGCACGCTGCGGGCTTGGGCCCCGTGGGTCTACCTCGCGTCGCTGGCCGGACTGGTCCTGGTGCTGACCCCGCTCGGGTCGACGGTGAACGGGTCGCGGTCCTGGATCCAGCTGCCCGGTGGCTTCTCGGTGCAGCCGTCGGAGTTCGTGAAGGTCGCGCTCTGCGTCGGCCTGGCGATGATCCTCGCCGAGCGACGGGACCGCGACCAGCCGCCGTCGGGCCGCGACCTCGCGCTGGCCGGCGTCGTGACGGTCGTGCCGGTCGGGCTCGTCATGCTCCAGCCGGACCTCGGGTCGGCGCTGGTCCTCGTGGCGATGGCGTTCGGCGTGGTCGCGGTGGCGGGTGCGCCGAAACGGCTCCTGCTGGCGGTGGCCGCCGTCGGGGTGGTCGGGGTGGTGGCCATGTTCACGACCCGGGTGCTCAGCGCGTACCAACAGGCGCGGCTGACGGCGTTCCTCGACCCGGCAGCGGATCCGGAGGGGATCGGCTACCAGACCCGTCAGGTCCGGATCGCGATCGGTCAGGGCGGCTGGTTCGGGCAGGGCCTGTTCCAGGGTCCGCAGACCCAGAGCGGCTCGATCCCGTTCCAGCAGACCGACTTCGTGTTCTCGGTCGCGGGGGAGGAGTGGGGTTTCGTCGGCGCGGCGGGAGTCATCGTGCTCGTGGTCTTCCTCATCCTGCGCACGCTGCTGGTGGGGTCGCGCAGTGAC
This sequence comes from uncultured Actinomycetota bacterium, assembly GCA_963787725.1. Taxonomy (GTDB): domain Bacteria; phylum Actinomycetota; class Actinomycetes; order Actinomycetales; family Dermatophilaceae; genus Lapillicoccus. The sequence goes on from CAWBEH010000013.1 coordinate 403,014, forward strand.
CCGTTCGGGCAGCTGGTGTGCGTCGGCGTCGCGGTGTGGTTCGCCGTGCAGGCGTTCGAGAACATCGGGATGAACCTCGGGATCATGCCGGTCACCGGGCTGCCGCTGCCGTTCCTCTCGTACGGCGGCTCGTCGATGTTCGCGGCGTGGCTCGCGCTGGGCCTGGTCAACAACGTGCACATCGCGGGAGCCGCCCACCGCCGGTGACTCGGTATGCGGGTGGTTCAGCGCTGGAGGCCGAGCTCGGGCGCGAGCTCCACGAGCACCTCTCGCAGGTACTGGATCGTCGGGCTCGAGCCCATGCTGCGCCGCCAGGCCAACGAGACCTGACGGGTGGGGACCGGGTCCCGAACCGGCAGCACCCGCACGGTCTCCGGTAGCGGCTCGCGGCCCAACCGCGGGATCAGCGAGACGGCCGCGCCGTGGCTCACCAGCGCGATGTGTGAGCTCCACTCCGCCGCCCAGAACGAGACGGGGGGCAGGCCGCCGACGGGACCGAAGAGCCGGGTCAGCCACTCGTGACAGACACTGCCGACCGGCGCGGAGGCGAACACCTCCCCGACGAGGTCCGCCGGCGTGACCGAGGAGCGACGCGCGAGACGGTGACCGACCGGAACGAGGATGTCGGCGACGTCGACCCCGATCGGCGCGACCGCGACGTGCTCCGGGTGGGCCAACGGCGTGTCGCCCCACTGGTGGACCAACGCGACGTCGACCTGCCCGGACGCGACCGCCTCCATTCCCAACGGCGGGTCGAGCTCGACCAGGCTCAGCCGCAGGTCGTGGCCGTCGGCGGCGACGAGCGACAGGGTGGGCGCCACCAGCCCCCGCACGGCCGTCGAGAACGCCGCCAGCCGGAGGCGGCCGCCGACCACCGAACCGGCGGAGTGCAGGTCCGACTCGATCTGCTCCATCCGGTCGAGCAGGTCGGCGCCCTGGTCGGCCAGCCGCTCGCCGTGGTCGGTGAGGAGGACGCCGCGGCCGTACCGCTCCAGCACCGCGGCGCCCGTCTGTCGCTCCAGCTTCTTGATCTGCTGCGACACCGCGGACGGCGTGAACCCGAGCACGTCCGCCGCGGCCACGACGGAACCGTGCGACCGCACCGCCCGGAGCGACTGCAGGGCCACCAGGTCGATCATGCAGCGATGCTACATCGTGAGATCCACCATTATTCGCTGGTGCTTCACGGTTGCAAGCACCAACATGGGTCCATGACGCCGCGCCACGCCATCGCTGCCGTCGCGGTCGCCATCATCTGGGGCGCGAACTTCGTCGTCATCGACGCCGGCCTGCACGACATGCCGCCGCTGACCTTCGTGGCACTGCGCTTCGTCGCCGTCCTCATCCCCGCGATCTTCGTCGTGAAGCGCCCGGACGCCCGCTGGCGGGACATCCTTCTCATCGGCCTGTTCCTCAGCCTCGGGCAGTTCGGCCTGCTCTACCTGTCGCTGGACCTCGGGATGCCCCCAGGCCTGGCCTCGCTGGTCGTCCAGGTCCAGGTGATCTTCACCGTCGTCATCGCGGCGCTCGCCCTCCACGAACGTCCCAGCAAGCGCCAGCAGCTGGGCGTCCTCATCGGGTTGGTCGGTCTCACGGTGGTGGCTCTCGGACGGACCGCCGACACCCCGCTCCTGGCGCTGATGCTCTGTCTCGCCGGTGCCCTGTCGTGGGCCACCGGCAACGTCGTGACCCGCCGCGTCGGGACCGCCTCGGGGCTGTCCATGACGGTCTGGTCCGGCCTGGTCGTCCCCGTGCCGTTGTTCGCCCTCTCCCTGGTCGTCGACGGTCCCGAGGCGGTGGCCAACGGGATCCGGCACATCGACGCGGTGACCATCGGCTCGACCCTCTACACCGCATACCTCTGCTCGTTGTTCGGGTACGGCGTGTGGAACACGCTGTTGGCCCGGTACCCGACCGCGAGCGTGGTCCCGTTCACCCTGCTCGTCCCGGTCAGCGGCATCGCCACCGCGTGGGTGTTCCGTGGCGAGCAGCCGACCGTGGGGACCGCCGTGGGCGGTCTGCTGCTCCTGCTGGGGGTCCTCGTGACCGCCGTCTCGAGACGCCGGCCACCGCGCCGAGGGCGCGAGACACCCGCCGTCGAGCCCGACGGCCAGCGTGACGGTCTGGTGTCGAAACCGCAGGAGGCCTTCACCGGCTGAGAGCCTCCTGAAAGGATCCTCGGACCGCGTCGGACCGCACCGACGCCAACATGCGCGAGGAGCTCGGGTGGCAGCACAGGCCGTAGCGGACGAGGTGGTCCGGCGGGACGTCATCGACAACCGGGCGCGCAGCATCGCGCATCTGTTCCGGGATCGAGTGGCGTCCTCGGGGTCGCGCGAGGCGTTGCAGTACCTCGTACCCGACCCTTCCGCCGAGGGGGGTGAGCGTCTCGAGCGGCTGACCTGGGACCAGACCCGCGAGCGGGCCGACGCGTGGGCCGCCGGGCTGGTGGCCCTGGGCGTGGGGCTGGAGGACCGCGTCGCCATCGCCTCGACCACGCGCGTGGAGTGGGTGCTCGCCGACCTGGCGATCATGACCGCCGGCGCGGCCACGACCACCATCTACCCGACCATGCTCGACGCCGACGTGGCCTTCATCGTCGCGGACTCGGGCAGCCGGGTCGTGTTCGCCGAGAACGCGGCCCAGGTCCAGAAGCTGCGCGACCACCGCCACGAGCTGCCGGAGCTCACCCGTGTCGTCACGTTCGACGGCACCTCGGACGACGCCGACGGGGACGGCGACGGCTGGGTGATCAGCGCCGAGCGCCTGGCCGAGCTGGGCGGCCAGCGCCTGGCCGACGAGCCGGGCGTGCTCGACGAGCGCATCGAGGCGCTCACTCCGGAGCACCTGGCCGTGATCATCTACACCTCGGGGACGACCGGGCGACCCAAGGGCGTTCTGCTGACCCACGACGCGCTCGTCTACGAGGGCGCCGGCGTCGACTCGGTCTCCCTGCTGAACGAGGACGACCTCCAGTTCCTCTGGCTGCCGCTCTCGCACGTCTTCGGGAAGATCCTGCTGATCCTGCCGCTGCAGATCGGCTTCTCCACCGCGGTGGACGGGCGGATCGACCGGATCGTCGACAACCTCGCCGTGTTCAAGCCGACGTTCATGGGTGCGGCACCGCGCATCTTCGAGAAGGCGTACGCCCGCATCAGCATGATGTTCGAGGGCGAGACGGGCGTGAAGAAGTCGCTCATCGACTGGGCCCTCGGCGTCGGCAACCAGGTCGCCGTGGCCAAGGAGAAGGGCGACAACCCCTCAGGGCTGCTCTCCGTCCAACACGCTCTCGCGGACCGGCTGGTCCTGGCCAAGGTGCGGGAGCGGTTCGGCGGGCGGGTGAAGTTCTTCATCTCCGGTTCCGCCGCGCTGAACCCCGAGGTCGCCCGGTGGTTCTCGTCGGTCGGGCTGCTGATCATCGAGGGCTACGGCCTCACCGAGACGTCCGCTGCCACCTGCGTGAACCGCCCTCGGCTCGGGCGCTATACCTTCGGCACCGTCGGCTGGCCGCTGCCGGGGACCCAGGTCCGCTCGGCCGACGACGGCGAGCTCCTCGTGAAGGGTCCTGGCGTGATGCGCGGGTACCACAACCGTCCCGACGCGACGGCCGAGGTGCTCTCGGAGGACGGCTGGTTCCACACCGGCGACATCGGGTCGGTCGACGACCGGGGCTTCGTCAAGATCACCGACCGCAAGAAGGACCTCTTCAAGACCTCCGGCGGGAAGTACATCGCCCCGTCGGTCATCGAGACGATGTTCAAGGGGATCTGCCCCTACGTCAGCCAGTTCGTCGTCGTCGGTGACGGCCGCAACTACGCCTCAGCGCTCATCACGCTGGACCCCGACGCCGTCACCCAGTGGGCCGCGGCGAACGGCATGGCCGGCAAGGAGTATGCCGAGATCGTCACCTCCGAGCCCGCGCAGGCCATGGTCCAGGGCTATGTCGACGAGCTCAACAGCGGCCTGAACCGGTGGGAGACCATCAAGCGGTTCGTCGTGCTCGACCGCGACCTCACCATCGACGAGGGCGAGCTGACCCCGAGCCTGAAGCTGCGCCGCAAGATCGTGGTCGAGCGCTACGGCCAGGAGATCGACGCGCTCTACCACTGACGTGCCGACCTGCATACCGGCTCCGACGTTCGGCCCCCGTTTCGCCGGGCTCGGATCGTTGGGGGTCGCAACTCGGTATGCCTGTTGCAGACTTTCCCCGTGACGGCGGTCGTGCGGGTCGTAGACCTCAAGGTGAGCTTCGGCTCCGTCGTCGCGGTCGCCGGGGTGTCGTTCGAGGTGCGGGCCGGTGGCGCCACGGCGCTCCTGGGCCGTAACGGGGCCGGCAAGTCCACGACGATGCGCGTCCTCGCCGGGGTCGTGCCCGCGTCGAGCGGAGTGGCGGAGGTGGACGGTGTCGACGTCGCGGCCGACCCGCTGGAGGCCAAGCGGCGCAGCGGCTACTGCCCCGACGTCGGAGGCCTCATCCCGCGAGCTACGCCATGGGAGCACCTGCAGCTGAGCGCCCGCCTACGCGGGCTCCGCGACTGGGAGCCGCGCGCTCGAGACCTGCTGGACCAGTTCGACCTCGGCGGCGAGGCGCACCGGGTCACCGCCGGCTTCAGCCACGGGATGGGGCGCCGGATGTCGGTGGCCCTGGCCGTCTTCCACGAACCTCCGGTGCTGCTGCTCGACGAACCGTTCGACGGCGTCGACCCGACCGGCGTCGACGCGACGCTCGAAGCGGTGTCCGACGCCCGCGCCCGCGGCGCCGCCGTGATCCTCTCGACCCACTTGCGCGACCTCGCGGTGCAGGCCTGCGACCACGCGGTCGTCCTGCGCGGCGGCCTGGCCGTGGCCAGCGTGGACGCGCACGAGATGGCCGGCGAGGGAGGCGCACGTGCCTACCGGGCGCTCCTCGGCTGACCTCGCTCCCCACCCCGGACCGGCGGCGTCGCTGGTCCTGCTGCTCGGGCTGCGGGCCCGCGGCCTGCGCACCCCGGCTCGCATCGCCGTCGTCGTCGGCGTGGCGCTGCTCGTCGCCATCACCGTCGTGTCGGTCGCCCTCCCGTCGCAGATGGCGCTCGCCCCCGAGCTGGTCGACGCGATGCGCCGGTACCTGCCGGTCGGCTTCCTGGCCTTCGCCGTCACGACCGCGACGGCGGTGCTGTTCGGCGGCGGCGGCCGCGAGGCGCTGCCCGCCGAACAGGTCGTGGCGTACCCGGTCGGCCCGACCACCGACCACCTGGCCGGGCTCGTCCTCGCGCCCCTGAACCTGGCGTGGCTGCTGCAGGCCTGGACGCTGTTGGCCAGCGTCGCGGTCCTCACGCGGGGCGCGCACACCTGGGCGGGCGTGCTCCCCGTGGTGCTCTGGCTGGTGGCGGTCACCGTCGCCGTCCAGTGGCTGTCCTGGATGGTCGAGTACGTGCGGCGCGGCCCGCGGGGCGAGCTCATCGTGCGGACCACGGCCACGCTCGTGGGGCTGGCCATCGTCCTCGTCGTCGGCACCGGTCACCTGCTCCAGGCCACGCTGTACACGCCGGCTGCCTGGGCCTCGTCGCTGCCGTACCTCGGCGCCGACGGCGACTGGCTCAACTGGCTGTTCGGCTGCCTCATCCTCCTGGCCGCGGCTCTGGGCATGGCGATCCTGGGTTCGGGCGCCGCCCGGCTGACGTGGACGCGCCCGGCCACCACGCAGGCCCGGGTCGAGACGCGCCGGTATGCGCCGCGCGCCTTCCCGAGCAGCGACCTGCGAGCGCTGGTGAGCATCGACCGTGCCAGTGTGTGGCGGTCCGCACCGCTGCGCCGAGGGCTGGTGCTGCTCAGCCTGCTGCCGGTCGTCGTCGCGTTCGCGGGGCGGTTGGACTGGCTGATGGTCCCGGTGCTGCCGGGCCTGGTCGCCTCGGGCGGTGCGCTCCTGTTCGGCGTCAACGCCTGGGCGCTCGACGCCCGGGGTGCGATCTGGCGGGAGAGCCTTCCCGTGCCGCCGCGCACCGTGCTCATCGCGCGCGCCTGGGTCCTCGTCGAGGTCCTGACCGTCGCCTCGGTGGCCACCCTGTTGATCTGCGGCTGGCGTGCGGGCCCGCCGACCTCGAGCGAGCTGAGCGCCGCGCTGTGCGCGACGGTGACGATCGCGCTGCGGACGGTCGCCTCGGGGCTGCGCTGGTCGGTGCGCCGGCCGTTCAGCGTCGACCTGCGCAGCGTCCGCGCCACGCCGGCCCCGCCACTGGTCATGGTGGCCTACTCGGCGCGGCTCGCCGTGGCGGCGACGCTGACCGGCCTGCTGTTCTCGGTGATCGGGCGGCTGTTCCCCTGGTGGTGCTCAGTGGTGTTCGCCCTGGTGCTGTGCGCGACATCGGTGTTCAGCCTGTGGTGGACCGGCCGCCTCTGGGAGCGGCCCGCGGTGCGCTCCAACGTCGTGGCGACGGTGGCCAGCGTCTGACCGGCGATTCGGGTATGGGACCGCCGCGCTCCTAAACTGGGCGGATGCCGCAGACGACGACCCGCGGGGCCTCGATCTGGCCCACCCTCGAGCCGTTGCTCGAGCGGGTCGGGAAGCCCATCCAGTACGTCGGCGGCGAGCTGAACTCGACGGTCAAGGACTGGAACTGCGGCGGCTTCGCGCCCTCCGGCGACGAGCAGACGGTGCGCTGGGCCCTGATGTACCCCGACGCGTACGAGGTGGGCGTTCCCAACCAGGGCGTCATGATCCTGTACGAGGTCCTCAACGAGCGTCCGGACGCCCTCGCCGAGCGCACCTATGCCGTCTGGCCCGACCTCGAAGCGCTGATGCGGGAGTCGGAGGTGCCGCAGTTCACCGTCGACAGCCACCGCGCGGTCGGCGACTTCGACCTGCTCGGGGTCTCGTTCTCGACCGAGCTCGGCTACACGAACCTGCTCACCGCGCTCGACCTCGCGGGGATGCCGCTGCACGCGGCGGACCGGTCCGAGGACGACCCGCTGGTCATCGCCGGCGGCCACGCGGCGTTCAACCCCGAGCCGATCGCCGACTTCATCGACGCGGCCGTGATCGGCGACGGCGAGCAGGCGGTGCTGACGATCACCGACATCGTCACCGACTGGAAGGCGGCCGGCCGTCCGGGTGGCCGGCACGAGCTGCTGCTCCGGCTGGCCCGCACCGGTGGCGTCTACGTGCCGGCGTTCTACGACGTGTCCTATCTTTCCGACGGCCGGATCCAGCGGGTCGCCCCGCGGACCGGAGTGCACGGCGTGCCGTGGCGGGTCTCGAAGCACACGGTCATGGACCTCGACGCGTGGCCGTACCCGAAGCAGCCGCTCGTGCCGCTGGCCGAGTCCGTGCACGAGCGGATGTCGGTCGAGATCTTCCGGGGCTGCACGCGAGGCTGCCGGTTCTGCCAGGCGGGGATGATCACGCGACCGGTTCGCGAGCGCTCGATCACCGGCATCGGCGAGATGGTCGAACGTGGTTTGGCGGCAACCGGATTCGAGGAGGTCGGCCTTCTGTCGCTGTCGTCGGCGGACCACTCGGAGATCGCCGACATCACCAAGGGGCTTGCCGACCGCTACGAGGGAACGCAGACCGGGCTGTCGCTCCCGTCGACCCGCGTCGACGCGTTCAACATCGACCTGGCCAACGAGCTCACCCGGAACGGCCGCCGGTCCGGGCTGACGTTCGCGCCCGAGGGCGGGTCCGAGCGGATCCGCAAGGTCATCAACAAGATGGTGACCGAGGAGGACCTCATCGCGACGGTCTCCGCCGCATACGGCGCGGGCTGGCGGCAGGTGAAGCTCTACTTCATGTGCGGCCTTCCCACCGAGACCGACGAGGACGTCCTCCAGATCGCCGACCTCGCGAAGCGGGTCATCGAGACCGGGCGGCGCGTCTCCGGGCGGCGCGACATCCGGTGCACGGTGTCGATCGGCGGCTTCGTGCCGAAGCCGCACACGCCGTTCCAGTGGGTCGGCCAGCTCGGTGCCGAGGAGACCGACACTCGGTTGGCCAAGCTGCGCGAGGCGATCCGCAGCGACCGCCGGTATGCGTCGGCGATCGGGTTCCGGTACCACGACGGCCAGCCGGGGATCGTCGAGGGGCTGCTCTCGCGCGGCGACCGCCGCATCGGCAAGGTCATCGAGGCCGTGTGGCGCGACGGTGGCCGGTTCGACGGGTGGAGCGAGCACTTCTCCTACGAGCGGTGGATGCGGTGCGCGTCGGCGGTCCTGGCCGAGGGGCCGGTGGACGTGGCCTGGTACACCACGCGCGAGCGTGACCAGTCCGAGGTGCTGCCCTGGGACCACCTCGACTCGGGCCTCGACAAGGAGTGGCTCTGGGAGGACTGGCAGGAGGCCCTCGACGAGACCGAGGTCGACGACTGCCGGTGGACGCCCTGCTTCGACTGCGGGGTATGCCCGCAGATGGGGACCGAGATCGAGGTCGGACCGACCGGGAAGACCCTGCTACCGCTCACCGTGCTCGGGGCGGGCCGAGCGGCTCTGGCCGAGACCCACTGATCCGTGGGCGTGCGCGCAGGTTGCTGACCGTGCGCGCAGGCTGCACCCTGCGCGCTCGGTTCTGAACCTGCGCGCACCTGGTCACAAGGTCTGCATCAGCCCCGGGCGTACTCAATGACGCCGACGAGGTTGCCGGAGGGGTCCGAAAGGAAGGCCAGGTCGCCGACCGACGGGATCGTGCTGCGGCCCATGACCACCCGGCCGCCCAGCTCCGCGACGCGCTCGAGAACGACGCCGAGGTCGTCCACCTCGATCGTCACTTCGGGACCGTTGGTGCGGACACCGGGTAACAGCTCCCGCCGCGTCTGGACCGCGGCGACGACCTCGGTCGCGGCCGGCAACGAAGTCCGGACGAAGCCGGGGTAGTACGGCTCGAAGCGCCAGTCGAACAGTCCCTCGTAGAACGCCCGGGTGGCGTCGTCGTCGTCCGTGTTGATGGCGATGTGGCAGACGCGTCCCGGCATGGCTGATTATCTCGTCACGGGGTGCCGCGGAGATCGGCCTCGATGCGTTCGAGCGTCCGGCCCCTCGTCTCGGGGACGCGCAGCCGGACGAAGGCCAGGAAGCCCAGGGTCAGGATGCCGAAGAACCAGAAGGCCATCCCGACTCGTTCCGGGTCGCCGGGGCTGCCGACGACCAGGGGGAACAGCAGCGTGATCAGCAGGTTCGCCCCCCAGTTGGCGGCGGTGGCGATCGCCGCGGCGCGGGCGCGGATGCTGCCCGGCAGCACCTCGGACAGGAGCAGCCACGCCAGCGGCCCGGCGGAGATCGCGAAGAACGCGATGTAGCCGAGGATCGCGCCGACCAGGAGGCCGCCCTGCTCGGCGCCCGGACCGACGAGGATGACTCCGGCCACCGCCAGGCATACCGCGATGCCGACCAGGCCGATGCTCAGCAACGGCCGACGACCGAACCGGTCGGTGAGGAACACCGAGACGACGGCGGCCAGGAAGTTGACCCCGCCCACCGCGAGCGAGGCGAACTCGGCCCCGTTGGTCCCCCCGATGCCGGCCGCCCGGAAGACGTCGGTCGAGTAGTAGATGACGGCGCCCACGCCGACGAGCGCGTTCATCAGCGCCATCATGAGCCCGACGACGACACCGGGGCGGAAGCGCGCGCTGAACAGCTCTCGCAGCGGCGGCGTGTCCTCCTCCTCGGCGGCCGCCGACACGATCGCGTCCAGCTCCGGCTCGACCTCGTCCGGCGGGCGCAGCCTCGCCAGGGAGGCGCGCGCCTGGTCCACCTGGCCGCGGCGGACGAGGAACCGAGGGCTCGGCGGGACCAGCAGGGCGGCGACCAGCTGGGCGACCGCCGTCACCCCGCCCAGGGCGAACATCCATCGCCACTGACCACTCGGAGCGAGGAGCAGCCCCGTCGCGAAGGCCGTGAGGATGCCGACGGTGATGAACAGCTGGTAGGTCGTGAGAACCGTTCCGCGGCGGGCGAAGGGGGCGAGCTCGGCGAGGTAGAGCGGGGCGACCGCTGACGTGATCCCGACCGAGATGCCGGTGACGACGCGCCCGGCCGTCATGAGGACCGGCTCCCCGGCCGCGGAGGTGAGGGCGACGCCGACCAGCGCGACGACGGCCGCGGCGATGAGCGTGTAGCGCCGGCCGATGCGGTCCGCGGCGGTTCCCGCGACCACGCACCCGAGGAGGGCGCCGGCCACCAGGGCGGACACGACCAAGGCCGCGGTCAAGGGGGTGAGCTGCAGCTCGGCCCGCACCGACGCGATGGCGTCGTTGCTCACGGCGATCATGTAGCCGAACAGCCCGCCGGTGGCGGCGGACAGCGCGATCAGCCGAACGGGGGTCTTGGGCATGTCACCGTTGGTTTGGTGGGTAATGGACTCAGTTGCGCGTGGGCGCGAACGGGGACATACAATCGGCGTTCATCGACGGTAGTGCGATGAACCCGCCCACAGCGGACACGGTACCCGTGTCAACGCTGCGACCACAGCGTCACGACGTGCTTCCGCACGTGGAACGGCTGGTCGTGGGCGCGGGCTTCTTCGGACTGCACGGAGCGCTCGTCCTGGCTCGCCAGGGCCATCGCGTGGCGATTCTCGACGCCGACTCCGAACCGATGATGCGCGCCAGCCAGGTCAACCAGGCGCGCGTCCACAACGGCTACCACTACCCCCGCAGCCTGACGACGGCGCTGTCCTCCGTGCACTACTACGGCCAGTTCGTTCGGGACTTCGCCGAGGCCGTCAACACGCGCTTCGACCAGATCTACGCGATCGCCCGGTCGCAGTCGTTCATGAGCTCGGACGGCTTCGAGCTGTTCTGTCGTCGAGCCGGCGTCCAGTGCGACCCGGTCGACCCCAGCCAGTGGTTCCGGGACGGCACCGTCGAGTCCGCCTACCGGACCGACGAGTACAGCTTCGACGCCGAGCGGCTGCGCCGCATCATGACCACCCAGGTGGCCGACACCCCCGGGGTGAGCTGGTACCAGCCCGCGCGGATGGCCCACGTGGACCGCGACGCCGACGGCTTCACCGTCCTCCTCGAGGACGGCCGGCGGCTCCGTGCCGACGGGATCCTCAACGCCTCGTACGCCGGCACCAACCAGGTCCTGACCCTCCTCGGCGAAGCGCCGCTGTCCCTCAAGTACGAGCTCTGCGAGATCATCCTGACCAACGTGAGTGACGACCTCCGGGGCGTCGGGCTGACGGTCATGGACGGCGAGTACTTCTCGCTGATGCCCTACGGCCTCTCGGGGTACCACTCGCTGACCTCCGTCGGGTTCACCCCTCACCGGGTCAGCCACGACGCGACGCCGCACTTCAGCTGCCAGGCCCGGAACTCGGTCTGCAACGACACCGCGCTGGACAACTGCTCGTTCTGCCCGGAGGCGCCCGCGTCCTCGTGGCCCTTCGTCTCACAGATGACCCGGCGCTACCTGGGCGACCGCCACACCGTCCGCTTCGGGGAGTCGCTGTACGCCGTCAAGACCGTGCTGAAGACGACCGAGGTGGACGACGCCCGTCCGACGATGATCATCCAGCACAGCGCCGAGCCCTGGCTGACCTCGGTCCTCTCCGGAAAGATTGCGACGATCTACGACCTGGACGAGGCCCTGTGAAGCAGCACAAGTTCATCTCCGTCGTCATCCGCTGCCACAACGCCGAGCAGCGGATCCCGCACTTCCTGGCCACGGTCGACAACCACTTCAACGAGCGGTTCGACGCCTACGAGATCGTCGTCGTCGACGACGCGAGCAGGGACCGCTCGACCGAGGTCGTCAAGACCGTCGCCCCGACGCTGCACTGCGCGCTGAGCCTGGTCGAGCTCGCGCACTTCCACGGTCTGGAGGCGGCCATGGTCGCCGGTCTCGACCGGGCGATGGGCGACTTCGTGTTCGAGTTCGACGACACGTTCATGGACTACCCCTTCGAGGTCCTGGACCGGATGTACGACTCAGCCGTGAGCGGGTTCGACGTGGTCGCCGCCGCGCCGGACCACCTCGGGTGGGGCCTGCGGTCGTTCTACGCGGTCTGCAACTGGTTCTCGGGGATCCAGCCGCCGCTCAGCTACGAGCGGCTCCGCGTGTCGTCACGCCGCGCGCTCGACGCGATGCTCCACCAGCGCGAGCGGATCCGCGACCGGCAGGTCCTCTACCGCTACACCGGGTACCGGTACCTGCGCCTCGACTACCCGGCCGACCGGACCGCCGGCCACCATCCGCGCACCAGCCTGCGCTTCGGGCTGGACGTCTTCTTCTCGTTCACCGACGCGGGGGTTCGGATCTCCCGGGCGTTCTTCCTGTTCTTCGCAGCGGTGTCGGCCCTGTCGATCGTGGCGAGCTTCTTCGCGTTCATCAGCGACAGGGAGACACCCTGGGAGCTGGTCATCACGTCCATCATCGCCGCGGGGTTCGCCGGTCTGTACTTCGTCCTGGCGGTTGTCGGCGAGTATGCGGCTCGGATCCTCGCCGAGGTGCGGAGCCGGCCGATCTACACGATGGACAAGACCCTCACCTGGACCATGACGCCGACCGAGACCCAACGAGCACCGACCGGCATCCCGACCCAGGAGCGGGTCGAGGGCCAGGTGGAGCAGGAACCGTTCATGGTGCGCCAGCGGCGAGAGTCCGCGGAGTACCTCCGGGAGAAGCGGACCGAGCGGAGCTCGCCGCCCGAGCCGTCGAACCCGACCGGCGCCCCATGACGCTGGCCGTCACCGGCGCGCGGACCTCGATCGTCCAAGGGCTGCTCGCGCTGGTCCCGGACGAGCAGGTCGTCACCCTGGGTCGTCACCAGGACGACACCGTCCGGCTCGACCTCGCCGCCGAGTTCGACGTCACCACGGTCCCGGTCGACATCGAACGATATGTGCTCGCCTCGGGCCTACTCATCCCGAAAACGTTGGCACAGCAGGACTTCGAGGAGACCGCCCGCAGTCTCGCGGTCAACCTCACGAGTGTCGTCCGCATCTGCGAGCACCTCCTGACCAACAACCCCGTGGCCCGGATCGCCATCGTGAGCAGCGAGTCCTCGCGGGGGTCGTACGACACGACGTACTTCCTCTCCAAGGTGGCCCTCGACGCGTATGTCGAGGGGCGCCGGCTGAGCGCCCCGGGGCAGCAGCTCGTCGCCGTCTCGCCGACGATCATCATGGACAGCGGGATGACCCAGCGCCGACGCGACCTGGAATCGGTGACCGAGCGGGCGCGCCGGACCCCGAAGGGCCGGCTCCTGCAGTCCGACGAGGTCAGCCGGCTGCTGCACTACGTGCTCTACGTGAACGAGGGCACGTTGACCAACACGGTGATCCACCTGAACTGCGGGGAGTTCGCACGATGATCCGGGAGAGATCCGTATGCAGGTGACCGTGGCCACGATCACCCTCCAGCGGGGCGACAACGCGGCTCCGATGTTGCGGGCCATGCAGAGCCTCGCCGACCAGGGCTACTCGGCCTGCGTCGGCGACGGCGGCTCCTCCCCGGAGTTCGTCGAGCGGCTCCGCACGATGGGCCATCACGTCGAACAGCCCGGTCGCCACCTGCGTGGCCAGATGGAGTCGGCGTTCCGAGCAGCAGCGGAGCGGGGAACGCATGTCTTCTACTTCGAGAGCGACAAGGTGGCCTTCGTGGAGAATCGACTCCCGGCCACGATCCGCCAGTACCGCTCACGAGGCCTCGACTTCGCCACCATCGGACGAAGACGACGCGACTGGTACACGTTCCCGGCCCCGCAGGTCGAGATCGAGCGGGCCCAGAGCACGCTCATCGGCGGCATGGTCGGGATCCCCGGCGACTGGGTCGCCGGTCCCGCACTCATGCCGTCCGCCCACGTGGCGGTGCTGGCGGAGAGCCGGTGGGACGGCACGAACCGGCATGGGTGGGGAGTCCCGTGGTTCGTGCTGGGACGGGCATGGAAGAACGGCCTCAAGGTCGGGCTGATCAGGACCGCACCCGGCGTCGAGCCCGATGCCCGCAGCGAGTTCAACCCCGGCTACCGCTTCTACCAGGCCAACAGCATCCTCGGGTCCTTCTACGAGGGAGCGGGCGTCGACTACGACTGGCGAGGTCCGGCCGGCGAGCGCGAGTAGCCGCCGGGCAGCTCAGACCGGGTGGCCCACGTGGGCCAGGGCCTGACGCAGCAGCACACCATGGCCGCCGTCCATCTCGCCGAGTGCGGCGAGGGCGGCGGCCTCGTCGGGGGTGACCCACGCCAGGTCGAGCGCGTCCTGCTGCGGCGAGCAGTCGCCCATCACCGGCACCACGAACGCCAGCGCCACCGCGTGCTGGCGCGGGTCGTGGAACGGTGTCACGCCAGGCGTCGGGAAGTACTCCGCCACCGTGAACGGCTGTGGCGACAGCGGGATCCGCGGCATCGACAGCGGACCGAGGTCCTTCTCGACGTGCCGGACCAGCGCGTCCCGGATCCGCTCGTGGTAGAGCACCCGCCCGGAGACGAGCTCCCGGTCGATGGTCCCCTCGGACGACGCCCGCAGCAACAGACCGATGGTCGTCACGACGCCACGCTCGTCGACCCGGACGGGAACCACCGACACGTAGACGATCGGCAGTCGTTCGCGCGCGTCCCGCAGCTGCTCGCGGGTCAGCCAGCCGGCCGAGGTCTCCGTCTCGCTCATGGCACGGTTCTACCAGCAGGCCGAGAAACGGTCAGAGGACCTTGCCCGGGTTCATGATCCCGAGCGGGTCGAAAACCGCCTTGACCGCCCGCTGCCGGGTCATCTCGGCCTCGCCCAGCTCCAGGGGGAGCCACTTGGCCTTGAGCGACCCGACGCCGTGCTCGCCGGTGATCGTGCCGCCCATGGCGAGCGCCTGTCGGACCAGCCCGTCGAACGCCGCCTCCGCCCGTCGACGGCTGTCGGGGTCGTCGAGGCGGAAGAAGAAGCACGGGTGCAGGTTCCCGTCGCCGCCGTGCCCGGACAGCGTGACGTCGACGCCGTGCTCGGCACCGAGCCGGTGCCCCGCCCGGATGAGGTCCGCCAGCCGGCGGATCGGGACGCACACATCCTCGGTGAAGTGCGGACCCTTGAGCTCCTGGGCCGCGTGCAGCGCTCGCCGGCCGGCCATCAGCGCGTCCGCCTCCTGCGCGTCGTCGGCCACCGCGACGTCCACCGCCCCCGCGTCGGCGAGCACCGACGCGTACCGCTGCACGTCCTCTGTGGCGCCGCCCGGTCGGTCGGACTGGACGATGACCGCGCCGGCGCATCCGGCGGGGAACCCGTAGTCCGCGAGCCGCTGCAAAGAGTCGATCGTCGGCCCGTCGAGCACCTCGATCAGAGAGGGCCCGGGCCGCTCGGCCCGCAGTGCCACGACTCCGGCGGCGGCCGACTCCAGCGTCCCGAACGTGGCGAGCGCCGTGAGCGGCGGGTCCGGCGCCGGGACGAGCCGCACCCCGACCGACGTCACGACGCCCAGCAGCCCCTCGGAGCCCACGAACAGCCCGGTGAGGTCGAACCCCGCCACGCCCTTGGCCGTCCGGCGTCCGGTCCGCATCACCGCTCCGCCGGGCAGGACGACCTCGAGACCGCGCACGTAGTCGGCCGTCACCCCGTACTTGACGCAGCAGAGCCCACCCGCGTTGGTCGCGACGTTGCCGCCGATCGTGCAGCTCGCGGACGACGCGGGGTCCGGTGGGTAGGCGAGCCCGACCGCCGCCGCGGCGGCCTTGAGCGACGCGTTCAGCACGCCGGGGCCGACCACCGCGAACCGTTCCAGCTCGTCGAGCTCCTCGATCTGGTCGAGACCCTCGACGTTGAGGACGAGCGAGCCCTCGGTGGCGACCGCTCCGCCGGCCAGGCCGGTCCGCGCGCCCTGCGGCACCACCGGCCGGCGCGTCGCCGCCGCCTCGCGCAGCACCTCGACCACGTCGGCCCGGTCGCGGGCGCGGACCACCTCGAACGACGCCGGTGCGACTGCGCCCAGGGACGCGTCCACGGCGTACCCGGCGGCCACGTCCGGGTCGGTGACGGTACGCATGCCCGCACACTATGTCGGTCGAGGCCCCGCGCCCGGCCCGGCTAGACTGGCCACACAGGCGTTCGAGCCGTCATCAGCGGTGAGCCTCCGGAAGAACAGAGTGCGTGCGCTCCCAGTAGACCCGGACGGGTGGGCCCGTCACAGCCTTCGGCAAGAGCGGTCGTATGCGAGCTCGGTCCGTCCCGGACCGGCGTGCGGCAAACGGGGTGGTACCGCGGTGACACCGACAGGTGGCGTCGTCCTCGTTGAGCAGACCACCCGCATACCGACGCAGGAGCCGACCCGCTGATGACCGAGCAGTCGACGTACCCCCACGTTCCCTCCAGTCCGCGCTTCCCCGAGATCGAGGAGCGCATCCTCACGTACTGGGACGAGGACGGCACCTTCGTCGCGTCGGTCGAGAACCGGGAGGCCGGCGAGGACGGTTCGAACGAGTTCGTCTTCTACGACGGGCCACCCTTCGCCAACGGGCTGCCGCACTACGGCCACCTGCTCACCGGCTACGTCAAGGACATCGTCCCGCGGTACCAGACCATGCGCGGCCGCCGCGTCGAGCGGCGGTTCGGCTGGGACACCCACGGCCTGCCCGCCGAGCTCGAGGCGATGAGCCAGCTGGGGATCAAGACCAAGGAGGAGATCCTCGAGCTCGGCCTCGAGACCTTCAACGCCAAGTGCCGCGAGTCGGTGCTGCGCTACACCGACGACTGGCGCGCCTACGTCACCCGCCAGGCGCGCTGGGTCGACTTCGACCACGACTACAAGACGCTCGAGCCCGACTACATGGAGTCGGTGATCTGGGCCTTCAAGCAGCTCTACGACAAGGGCCTGGTCTACGAGGGCTTCCGGGTCCTCCCGTACTGCTGGAACGACCAGACGCCGCTGTCGAACCACGAGCTGCGGATGGACGACGACGTCTACCAGAACCGCCAGGACCCCGCGGTGACGGTCGGGCTGCGCCTGGAGACCGGCGAGCTGGCCCTGGTCTGGACGACGACGCCGTGGACCCTCCCGGCGAACCTCGGGATCATGGTCGGCCCCGACATCGACTACGTCGTCGTCGAGTCCGACGTCACCGGGACGACCGAGCGGTACCTCCTCGGGGAGGCGCGGCTGGGCGCATATGCGAAGGACCTCTTCCCCGACGGCGACGACCCGCAGCAGCACGTCGTCGAGCGGCTCAAGGGCACCGACCTGCTGGGCCGCAAGTTCATGCCGCCCTTCGACTACTACCTGGGGCACGCCAAGGCGCACCACGTCTTCCCGGCGGAGTTCGTCACCACCGAGGACGGCACCGGGCTGGTCCACACCGCGGGCGCGTTCGGTGAGGAGGACAAGATCGTCACGGATGCGGCCGGCATCGAGCCGGTCGTCCCGGTCGGTCCCGACGGCCGGTTCACCTACCCGGTCACCGACTACGAGGGTCTGCTGGTCTTCGACGCGAACCTGCCGATCATCGACCACCTCAAGGCGCGAACGCGCGGCGAGGGAGACCACGGCGCCGTGACCGCGGGCACCGTCCTGCTGCGTCGCGAGACCTACGACCACGCGTACCCGCACTGCTGGCGGTGCCGCGAGCCGCTGATCTACATGGCGGTGTCGAGCTGGTTCGTCGAGGTGACCAAGCTCAAGCAGCGGATGCTCGAGCTCAACGAGGAGATCTCGTGGACGCCCGACCACATCAAGCACGGCCAGTTCGGCAAGTGGCTCGAGAACGCGCGCGACTGGTCGATCACGCGAAACCGGTTCTGGGGCAGTCCCGTTCCCGTGTGGAAGTCCGACAACCCGCAGTACCCGAGGATCGACGTCTACGGCTCGTTCGAGGAGCTGGAGCGGGACTTCGGGGTCGAGGTGACCGACCTCCACCGGCCGTACGTCGACCGTCTGATCCGACCGAACCCCGACGACCCGACGGGGCGGTCGACCATGCGCCGCGTCGAGGACGTCATGGACGTGTGGTTCGACTCCGGCTCGATGTCGTTCGCCCAGGTCCACTACCCGTTCGAGAACCACGACTGGTTCGAGCACCACTTCCCGGGCGACTTCATCGTCGAGTACATCGGCCAGACCCGCGGCTGGTTCTACACGCTGCACATCCTCGCGACCGCCCTGTTCGACCGCCCGGCGTTCTCGTCGTGCGTCTCGCACGGGATCGTGCTCGGCTACGACGGCCAGAAGATGAGCAAGTCGCTGCGCAACTACCCGGACGTCACCGAGGTGTTCGACCGCGACGGCGCCGACGCGATGCGCTGGTTCCTCATGTCCTCGCCGATCCTGCGCGGTGGCAACCTCATCGTCACCGAGCAGGGCATCCGTGACGGGGTTCGCCAAGTGCTCATCCCGCTCTGGAACGCGTGGTCGTTCTTCTCGCTGTATGCGAACGCGGCCGACGGCGGGTCCGGGTACCGCGCGCAATGGTCGACGTCGTCGACCGACGTCCTCGACCGGTACCTCCTGGCCAAGCTGCGCGAGTTCGTGGCGACCATGCAGTCGCAGATGGACGCGTACGAGATCGCGAACGCCTGCGACACCATGCGCTCGTTCCTCGACGTCCTCACGAACTGGTACATCCGGCGCTCACGTGACCGGTTCTGGGGCGGCGAGGACGAGTCCGCGCGGGCCGCCTTCGACACGCTCTACACGGCGCTCGAGACGGTATGCCGCGTGGTCGCCCCGCTGCTGCCCCTCACCACCGAGGAGATCTGGCGCGGGCTCACCGGCGGACGGTCGGTGCACCTCACCGACTGGCCGTCGTACGAGGACCTGCCCGAGGACCATGCGCTGGTCGCGTCGATGGACCGGGCCCGTGAGGTCTGCTCGACGGCCTCCGCCCTGCGCAAGGCCAACCAGCGGCGGGCCCGCTTGCCGCTGGCGTCCCTCACGGTGGTGACCGCGAACCCCGTTGCCCTGGAACCGTTCGCCGACGTGATCCGCGACGAGGTCAACGTCAAGGAGGTCCGTCTGGTCGACCTCGACGCGGCCGACGAGGCCGGGTTCGGGCTGACCCAGCGGCTGGTCGTCAACGCGCGCGCGGCCGGACCGCGGCTCGGCCGAGAGGTCCAGACAGTGATCAAGGCCAGCAAGTCCGGGGACTGGACCGTCGATGACGACGGCGCGGTCTACGCGGCTGGCACCCGCCTGGAGCCCGGTGAGTTCGTGCTCGAGCAGGAGTACCACGAGGCCAAGCAGGACCAGCACTCCACAGCTCTGCACGGCGGCGGAGTCGTCGTCCTCGACACGGGGGTGACCGAAGAGCTGGCACGGGAGGGGCTCGCGAACGACCTCGTCCGCGCCGTCCAGCAGGCCCGCCGCGACGCCGGCCTGCACGTCAGCGACCGGATCTCACTGACCGTGACCGGCGACGACGCGGTGTTCGACGCGACCGTCGCACACCGCGACCACCTCGTCGGTGAGACGCTGGCGACCCAGTTCGGCTCGTCGCCGAACCTCGACGACCTGCCGGTCGGCGACGGCGCCACCGACGTGACGGTCGGTGACGGGCATCCCGCCCGAGTCCTGGTGAGGAAGGTCTGATGTCGACCGTGGTGAAGGTCCAGGTGCGCCGGGCCGTCGAGGACGACCTCGACGCGATCCTCTCCGTCGGCCACCGCACCTGGCCGCCGACCTACGAGCCGATCGCCGGCGCGGACTACGTGGCCATGGGCCTGGCCAAGTGGTGGAGCGCCGAGTCGACGCTGCCGGCGATCCGGGCCGGCCGGATGACGGTGGCCGAGCTCGACGGTGACGTCGTGGGGGTGGCCAGCGCCGGACCTCATGAGGGACACCTCGTGATGTGGAAGCTCTACGTCCTGCCCGAGCACCAGCGCGGAGGGATCGGGGCGCGGCTGCTCGAGGCGGTGGTCGAGGGCGCCCGGGGCATCTATCCCGAGATCCGGCTGGCGTACATCGAGGGCAACGTCGCGGCCCGGGACTTCTACGCCCGGAAGGGGTTCGTCGAGGTGGACCGCGAGCCGGGATCCGGCGGGCTGCCGGACACCATCTGGATGTCGCGGCCGGTGGCCGCCGGATGAGCGACAGCCCGCGCCGGAAGCGCCCGAGCGGCCTCACCACGCCGGACCCGGACACGCTGCGCCGGCTGCTCGACGTCGAGCAGGAGATCCTCGCGCGTACGCCCGAGACCGACATCGACCCCACGCTCGACACGGTCCGCGAGGTCATGGACCTTCTCGGCGACCCGCAGCGCACCTACCCGGTCATCCACCTCACCGGGACGAACGGCAAGACGTCGACCGCCCGGATGGTCGACTCACTGCTGACTGCCCTGGGCCTCACCACCGGTCGGTTCACCTCGCCGCATCTGCACTCGTTCCGCGAGCGGATGACCATCGGCGGCGAGCCGATCGAACCCGAACGGTTGGTCGAGGTCTACGACGAGGTGGTGCCGATGGTGCAGCTCGTCGACGAGCGGGCGGTCGCGTCCGGTGGGCAGCGGCTCAACTTCTTCATGATGTCGGTCGCTCTCGCCTACGCCGCCTTCGCGGACGCACCGGTCGACGTCGCCGTCGTCGAGGTCGGACTGGGTGGCACGTGGGACGCGACCAACGTGGCCGACGGACAGGTCGCCGTCGTGACGCCGGTGGCCATCGACCACACCCGGCTGCTCGGGTCGACGGTCGAGGAGATCGCCAGCGAGAAGGCGGGCATCATCAAGCCCGGCGCGATCACCGTCTCGTCGATCCAGGAGCGCGACGTCGCGGAGATCCTCCTGGAACGCGCCAACGAGGTCGGGTCCCGAATCGTGTTCGAAGGCAACGACTTCGGGGTCACCGCTCGGGAGGTGGCCCTCGGCGGCCAGCAGATCTCCCTGCGCGGGATCGCCGGGGAGTACCCCGACATCTACCTCCCGCTGCACGGGGAGCACCAGGCCAGCAACGCCGCGACCGCGCTCGCGGCCGTGGAGGCCTTCCTCGGTGGCGGCGAGCAGCGGCTCGACATCGACATCGTTCGGCAGGGGTTCGCCGACGTGACGTCCCCCGGGCGGCTGGAGATCGTGCGCCGGTCGCCGACCGTGCTGGTCGACGCGGCACACAACCCCGCCGGTATGCGGGCTCTCCGGGCCGCGCTGAGCGACGCCTTCACCTTCACCAAGCTCGTGGGGCTCGTCGCGATCTTCGCCGACAAGGAGCCCGCCGAGATGCTCGAGATCCTCGAGCCGGCCCTCGACCACGTCGTCATCACCCGGAACACGTCGCCCCGCTCCATCCCGCCGCGCGAGCTCGGCCGGATCGCGACCGAGATCTTCGGCGAGGACCGCGTGACCGTCGAGGCGTCGATGCCCGACGCGATCGACGCCGCGGTCACCCTGGCCGAGGAGGACGGCATGGGCGGGGGAGTGCTGGTCACCGGTTCGGTGGTCACGGCCGCCGACGCCCGGCTGCTCCTCGGCGCCGACGACACCTGAGAGCTCGCCCGGCCAGCGGGTGTCCTGCCGGGCGGCGCCCGTTCGTGGAGTAGACGTCAGCACCTCCTCCGACCCGTAAGGACAGTGACATGAGCATCACCCCGACCACCACCGGCTACGCCGACGTCAACGGGCTGCACCTGTACTACGAGACCTACGGGTCGGGCGCGCCGCTGGTGCTGCTCCACGGCGGGATGCTGACCATCGACCTCAACTTCGCGACACTCATCCCGACCCTGGCGCAGACCCACACCGTCATCGGCGTCGAGATGCAGGGGCACGGACGCACCGCCAACATCGACCGGGAGATCACCTACCCGAACCTCGCGTCCGACGTCGTGGCGCTGCTCGACCACCTCGGCATCGAGCGGGCCACGGTCCTGGGGCACAGCATGGGCGGTGGTGTGGCGCTGGAGATGGCGGTCAGCCACCCGGACCGGGTCTGCGCGATCGTGCCGATCTCGGCGAGCGTCAGCAAGGACGGGATGCACCCGGACCTCCTGGACCCGTCCACGTTCGAGACCTCGCCGATCATGCCGACGGCGCAGGACTTCGCCGACTTCAAGGAGGCGTACGAGCGCCTGTCTCCGCACCCGGAGCAGTTCGACGCGTTCCTCATGTCGCTCAGCGGGATGGACAGCGACTTCGCCGGCTGGACCGACGAGCAGCTCGCCGCCATCTCGTGCCCGGTGCTCATCGTCCAGGGCGACACGGACTTCACCGTCATCGCGCACGCCGGGGTCATGCTCGCCAAGATCCCGGGCTCAGCGTTGGCGGTGGTCCCGGCGACCACGCACATGCAGGTCACCCGGCGCGACACCATCCTGCTGCCGATCCTCGAGCAGTTCTTCGCGGCGCACCCGGGGGTGTGACCCGCGGGTGCGGCCGTGAGCCGGCTCGCCGCATACCCTCTTCGCATGGCCGCTGTCCCGTTCTACGGCGCGACCGGGAAGTTCACGTGGCGGATGGGCGCGGTGGTGCTGGCCGCCCAGTCAGTGGTCGTCTTCCTCGGCGCGCTGGTGGCGCGAGGCCTCGCCGTCGCGACCGGGGACTCCTCGTCGAGCGCATACCTGCTCGTGGGGTCCGGGCTGGCGGTGGCCTGCATCATCGTGGCGGGGCTGATGCGCCGGCCGTTCGGGGTGACGCTCGGGTGGCTGATCCAGGTGGTCACGTTCCTCTGCGCGTTCGTGCTGCCGATGATGCTTGCGGTCGGCGTGATCTTCACGGCGCTATGGGCCGTGTGCCTGTGGCAGGGCCAACGGATCGACGCGATCCAGGCCGGCCGGGCGGCGTGAGCCGGCCACTAGCCGGGTCCCCGCGACGTATCGGAGCGAAGCGGAGAACGTCGTGGGGTGGCCTAGGGTTGGGCGCGTGACGACGACGGAGCGTTCGCTGGTCCTGGTCAAGCCCGACGGCTTCTCACGCGGACTCACGGGGGAGGTGCTCCGGCGGATCGAGGCGAAGGGGTACGCGCTCGTCGCCCTCGCCATCACCACCCCCGACCGCGAGCGGCTCGCTCGCCATTACGCCGAGCACGAGGGCAAGCCGTTCTACGAGCCGCTGGTCGAGTTCATGTCGTCCGGCCCGGTCACCGCGGTGGTCATCGAGGGCCACCGCTGCATCGAGGGGTTCCGGGCGCTCGCCGGCGCCACCGACCCCACCGCGGCGCTGCCCGGCACGATCCGCGGCGACCTCGGACGCGACTGGGGCCTGAAGGTCCAGCAGAACATCGTCCACGGGTCCGACAGCTCGGAGTCCTCGGCCCGCGAGATCGAGATCTGGTTTCCCGACCTGTGACGTCGCGCGCCGTGGCGCGCCCGGCGACGTGATCGTGTGGAGTTGTTGACCCCAGCGGGTCGACGATCGTCCGCGATCGGGTGAGCCCACCGAGAGAGCGTCCCCTGGGAGTCACACCAGCCTCACTGGTCACACGTTCGGCAACACGCGGCGGATGGCCGTCGAACCCCACCGGGGCCAGCCGAGAATCGCCGGCATGACCTCGGTGTCGCGTCTCCCCGTGCTGGGGCGCGACCTCGCCGTCGACCTCGGGACCGCCAACACCCTGGTCTACGTCCGCGGGCGCGGGGTCGTCCTGGACGAGCCCTCCGTGGTGGCCGTCGAGGCCGGCACCAACCGCCTGGTCGCGGCCGGCGCCCGCGCGAAGGAGATGGTCGGGCGTACTCCCGCCTCGGTCCGGGCTGTGCGTCCGTTGCGCGACGGGGTGATCTCCGACGCCGATCTCACCGAGCGGATGCTGCGCTGGTTCGTCGACCAGGTCCGCCCGAGCCGGCTGGTCCGGCCGCGGATGGTCGTCTGCGTCCCGAGCGAGGTGACCGGGGTGGAGCGCCGTGCGCTCGAGGACGCCGCCACCCGGTGCGGCGCCCGCCGGGTCTACATCATCGAGGAACCGATGGCCGCCGCGATCGGCGCCGGGCTGCCGGTCAACGACACGGCCGCCTCGATGGTCGTGGACATCGGCGGCGGCACGACCGACGTCGCCGTCATCAGCCTCGGCGGAATCGTGTCGTCGCGCTCGATGCGGATCGGCGGCGACGAGATCGACGAGGCCGTCGTTGCGCACGTCAAGAGCGAGTACTCGCTCCTCCTCGGCGAGCGCAGTGCCGAGGACATCAAGACCAGCGTCGGCTCCGCCTTCCCGCTCGCCGAGGAGCTCTCCACGCGGATCCGCGGCCGCGACCTCGTGACCGGCCTGCCCAAGGTGGTCTCCATCTCGTCGCCCGAGGTACGCCGGGCGATCGAGACCCCGGTCGTCCAGATCGTCGAGCTGGTCCGCACCACGCTCGACGTCTGCCCGCCCGAGCTGGCCGGCGACATCGTCGACCGCGGGATCACCCTCACCGGTGGCGGAGCGCTGCTGCGCGGACTCGACGAGCGGATGCGCCACGAGCTGGGGGTCCCGGTTCGGGTGGCCGACGACCCGCTGCGCAGCGTGGCCCTCGGGGCCGGCCGGTGTGTCGAGGAGTTCGGCGCCCTGCAGCGGGTGCTGGTCACCAGCGAGCACCGGTGACGCGGCGGTGACCTCCGTCGGACGCCGTCGCCTCCTCGTCGTCCTGCTGCTCGTCACCGTCGTGGCCGTCGTGCTCGACCTGTCCGGTTCGGTGCTGCCCGACCGCGCCCGTTCCCTCGCGGCCGCCGCGATCGGACCCGTGCAGCGGTCGGTGGCCGCCGTCGACCACGGTGACCGCGCCGCCCTCGAGGAGGAGAACGCGGTCCTCCGCGCCCGGCTGGCCCAGGCCGAGACACGCCTCGCGCAGGACGACGCCGCCGGCCGGCTGCTGGCCTCGCCGTCGGCGGGGGCCGGCCGTCTGCTCGCGGCCCGGGTCGTCGGCACCAACACGACCGTCACCGGTGGCCGCCAGGTGACGCTGGACGTCGGTGATCGCGATGGCGTCGAACCGAACCTCACCGTCGTGGCCGCCGACGGACTGGTGGGCCGCGTGGTCACCGTCGGACCCTGGTCCAGCGACGTCCGCCTCCTCGACGGCGCCGAGGCGGCCGTCGCCGTTCGGGTGGGCGCCGGGGTGCTCGGCAGCGTGAGCGCGTCCGCCCCCGGCGACGCCGTCCGCGGACCCGGCGACCTCACCCTGCGCCTGGTCGACCGCTCGACCGTGGCCGCCGGCGACCGGGTCACGACCCTCGGCAGTATCGGCGGGCGCCCCTACGTCCCCGGGATCGTCGTCGGCACCGTGGTCGCCGTCGACCCCATGCAGGGCCAGCTCACCGCCACGGCGGTCGTGCGCCCGGCCGTCGACGCGAGCCGCCTCGACGTCGTTGCGGTCGTCCTGCCCGCCGCGCCCGCGACGACCGACGGCGGCGCGGCCGCGAAGGCACCCTCGTGATCCCTCGCCTGAGCCTGCTCGGCCTCCTCCGCACTGGCACCGTCCTGGTCGCCGCCCTCACGGTGGCGACCGTGCTCCCGCGCTTCGGTGTGCCGACCCGCTTCCTGCCCGACCTCGTGGTCATCGTGGTCGCCTCGTCGGCCGTCGTCCGGGGACCGGCGCACGGGGCCCTGCTCGGACTGGCGGCCGGGTGGGTGGTCGACCTCGTGCCGCCCGGCGGCTCGCCCCTCGGCCTCACGGCCCTCCTGTATGCGACCGCCGGGGCCACCGCGGGGCTGGCCCACCGCGCCGCGTCGCGGGGTCTGCCCGGGGCGTTGCTCGGCCTCGCCGTGGCCACCGTGGTCGTGGAGGTCGGCGGCGTCTGTGTCGCGATCCTCGGCGACGGTTCCTTCGACCTCGCCGCCGCGGCGACCCGCACGCTGACGACGCTCGGCGTCGGCCTGCTGGCCCTGCCGCTCCTGCTCGGCGTGGACCGCAGCCTGAGCCGGCGACGGCTGGCGTGAGAACGCATACCGGCCGTCGCCTCACCTCGTTGCCTCGGCTGCTCGTCGTGGCGGCGCTGGTCGTGTCCGTCTTCGGGCTGCTGCTGGGCCGGCTCGGCCAGGTGCAGGTGGTGCAACGGACGGCGTATGCGGGAGCGGCCGCGGCCACGCTCGAGACTCGCACGACCGTCCAGGCGGCCGTCCGCGGACGCATCCTCGATGCCCAGGGCGAGCCGCTCACCGACAACTCGTCGTCGGTCGCCGTGACCGTCGAGCGGAAGGTCCTCGTCGAGGCCGAGGACGGCGGCCGCGCGCTCGTCGACCGTGTCGCGGCGGCTCTGGACCGGCCGGCCCAGCCGCTCTGGGAGAGGACATTCCTCTGCGGGTCCCCGGGCGCGACGCCGCCCCCGGCGTGCTTCGACGGCTCCGCGTACCAACCGGTCCCGGTCGCCGAGAACGTCGACCCGGCGCGGGCGCTGAGCCTGGTCGAGCAGCCCGAGAACTACCCCGGTGTGGGCGTGGTGGCCCAGCCCGGTCGGGCGTACCCCGGCCCGCACGGCGTCAACGCAGCTCACCTCCTGGGCTACGTCGACCGGGCCAGCGCTTCCGACGTCGCCTCGGGCGACGGAGCGGTCACCGCGGAGGAGACCGTCGGGCGGGAGGGGTTGGAGGCGCAGTACGACGGCGTGCTCCGCGGCACGCACGGCACGACGACGGTCGCCGTCGACCCCCGGGGCGTGGTGGTCGACCAGCTGGGCACGACGGCGCCGGTGCCCGGACGCGACGTCGTCACGCACGTCTCCGCACCCGTCCAGGCCGCCGCCGAGCGGGCCCTGGCGCAGGCGGTCGGCCAGGCGCGGGGTGGCGGGTTCGCGGCCGACTCGGGGGCCGCCGTGGTCCTCGATGTCACCAACGGCGCCGTCGTGGCGTCGGCGAGCTACCCCGCATACGACCCCAGGGTCTGGTCCGGCGGCATCAGCCAGGCGAACCTCGACGCACTCCGGAACCCAGCCGCCGGGACGCCGCTGGTCTCGCGGGTCACCAGCGATACGATGCCGCCCGCGTCGACCTTCAAGGTCGTCTCGACCACGGCCGCCGCGGCCATGGGCGTGGACCTCGACGGCCGGTACGACTGCACGTCGACGTTCCAGGTGGGCGACCGCGCTTTTGCGAACTACGAGTCACGCGACTACGGGGAGCTCACGCTCCAGCGCAACCTCGAGGTCTCCTGCGACACGATCTGGTACCGCTTCGCCTACCAGTCCTGGCTCGCGCAGGGCGGGCTGGCCGCGAAGGACGACGCGAGTGACCCGTTCGTCACGGCGGCCAAGGCGTTCGGGCTCGGGGCGCCGACCGGCGTCGACCTGCCCGGAGAGGTGGCGGGCCGCATACCGGACCGGCTGTGGAAGCGCACGAGCTGGGAGGCGACGCAGGCCCAGACCTGCGCCCGGGCGACCACTGGGTACCCCGAGGTCTGGGCCACCGACCCCGTGCGCGCGGACTACCTCAAGGCGCTGGCCGTCGAGAACTGCGCCTCCGGGTGGCAGTACCGCGCGGGGGACGCGGCGAACCTCTCGATCGGCCAGGGCGACGTGGCGGTCACGCCGCTCCAGCTGGCCCGCGTGTACGCCGCAGTGGCCAACGGGGGGACGCTGTGGGTTCCGCAGGTGGCGGCGGCGACCCAGAACCAGGACGGGTCCGGTCGCACCCCGATCGCGCCGGTGGCGAGCGGGACCGTTCCGCTGACGCCCGAGGTTCGCGAGTTCCTCGTCGAGGCGCTGCAGGGCGTGGTGACGTCGGGGACGGCCAGTGGGGTCTTCGCGGGCTGGCCGCAGGGGGAGTACCCGCTGGCCGGCAAGACCGGGTCGGCCGAGGTGTACGGGAAGCAGGCGACGAGCTGGTTCGCATCGTTCGGACCGGTCACGAACCCGAAGTATGCGGTCGTCGTCATGGTCGCCCAGGCCGGGACGGGCGCCAGCACCGCTGCGCCCGCGTCCCGGCAGATCTGGGACGCGTTGCGGACCCTGGGCTGACCAGCCGACGAACGAGCCGATGGAAGGATCGGCGCCATGAGCACGGTCTGGGCCGACCATCGCATCGACGCCCTCATGGACCGGGCTTGGCGTCGCAGCCGCGTGTCGGTGCGGACCCGGCTGGACCGGGTCCGCGGCAAGGCGTGGCACATCGGCCAGTGCGCCGTGGCGGCCGCGCTGGCCTGGTTCATCGCGACCGCGGTGTTCCACCACCAGGTTCCGGTCTTCGCGCCCATCGTGGCCGTGGTCTGCCTCGGGACCACCTACGCGCAGCGCCTGCGCCGCGTCGCGGAGATCACCGTGGGCGTGGCGGTCGGCCTGCTGATCGCCGACCTGTTCCTCGTGCTCGTCGGTGCCGGGGCGTGGCAGATCGGCGTCATCGTGCTCTGCGCGATGTCGGCGGCCCTGTTCCTCGACGCGGGCGGGCTGCTGGTGACCCAGGCGGCCGTGCAGTCGATCTTCGTGGTGGCCTTCGTGGCGACGCCCGGGGACGCGTTGACCCGGTGGTTCGACGCGGTCATCGGCGGCGCGGTCGCGCTGGTGGCGGCGGCGGTCGTCCCGGCGGCGCCGCTGCGCCGGCCGCGAACCCAGGCGGCGGTCGTGGTGCGGACCATCTCGACCCTGCTGCGTGACGCGGCCCAGTGCACGCGCGACGGTGACGTCAACCGGGCCGCCCGGGTGCTGGCGCAGGCCCGGGCCACCCAGGCGCCCTTGCGCGAGCTCAAGGCCGCCGCCGACGAGGGGCTGGCGGTGATCGCCTCGTCGCCGCTGCAGCGCAAGCACCGGGAGAAGGTCCGCAGCGTCGCCGAGCTCGTCGAACCGCTGGACCGGGCGATGCGGAGCACCCGCGTGCTCTGTCGACGGGTCGCCGTCAACGCGGACCGCCAGATCGACGTCCCCACGTCGTACGCGACGCTGCTCGACGACCTCGCCGACGCCACCGACATCGTGGCCCGGGTGCTGGGGGAGAACTCCGCCGCGGCGCAGGGGCAGGGCGGGATCGTCAAGGTCGGGCGGGCCACCGCGCGGCTCGAGCGGGGCTCGCTGTCGGTCGACGTCCTGCTGGTCCAGATCCGGTCCCTCATCGTCGACCTGCTCCAGGTCACCGGGATGGACTACGAGGAGGCGGTCGCGGTCATGCCGCGGATCCCCGAACAGCTCCCCGATCCCTGATTTCCCGAAGCGGGAAGGTCAGCGACCGAGGCGCTCGTAGACCCGCTCGGACGCCTCGCGGGCACCGGTCCACCAGTCCTCGTTGTCGCGGTACCACTCGATGGTCTGGGCCAGTCCGGCCCGGAGGTCCTGGTACCGCGGGCGCCATGTCGTCTCGCGGCGCAGCTTGCTCGCGTCGATGGCGTAGCGCAGGTCGTGGCCCGGCCGGTCGTCGACGTGCTCGAACCAGTCGGCCGGCTTGTCCATCAGCTCGAGGATCAGCGCGATCATCTCGCGGTTGTTCTTCTCGCCGTCCGCGCCGATGAGGTAGGTCTCGCCGAGGCGGCCCTCCTCGATGATGGCGACCACGGCGTCGTTGTGGTCGTCGACGTGGATCCAGTCGCGGACGTTGGCGCCGGCGCCGTAGAGCTTGGGCTTCACGCCCTGGAGAATCCCCGTGATCTGCCGCGGGATCAGCTTCTCGACGTGCTGGCGGGGACCGTAGTTGTTGGAGCAGTTCGACAGGGTCGCGCGCAGGCCGAACGACCGGATCCACGCGCGGACCAGCAGGTCGGCGCTCGCCTTGGACGCGGAGTACGGCGACGAGGGGTTCACGGGGGTCGACTCGCTGAACCGGTCGGGGTCGTCCAGCTCGAGGTCGCCGTAGACCTCGTCGGTCGAGATGTGGTGGATCCGCTTGCCGTGCCGCCGGACCGCTTCGAGGAGCTGGTACGTCCCGACGATGTTCGCCTCGACGAACGGCCACGGGTTGTCGAGGCTGTTGTCGTTGTGCGACTCCGCCGCGAAGTGGACGACGACGTCGGTGTCGGCCACCAGCCGGTCCACCAGCGCGGCGTCGGCGACCGACCCCTGGACGAACTCGATCTCGTCCTCCACCGGCGAGAGCGAGGCGCGGTTGCCCGCATACGTGAGGGCGTCGAGCACGGTGAGCTGCCAGTGCGGCCGCGTCTCCCGCACTCGGAGAACGAAGTTCGAGCCGATGAAGCCGGCTCCGCCGGTGACGAGGACCTTCATGCGATGTGCTCCTGCGAGTCGATGGACGGGTCGATGGACGGGTCGGGGGAGGGAACAGGACGTATGCCCGTGGGCTCGGCCGTCGCGGCGGCGCTCCCGCTCGGGCCGGAGCTGAACTCGACCTCGAGCGCGAACCGCTGCGCGAGGTACCGATGGTCGGAGAGGGCGATGACGCGCCCGGACGGGTCGGCCGCGAACCGGCGGACGAGCAGCAGCGCGTCGCCGCCGGCCACGCCGAGCAGGTCGGCGTCCTCCGCGCTGGCCAGGCCGGCGGTCACCACCTGGCGAACCGTGGCGACCCGATGGCCGTGCCGGGTGAGCGTCTCCCAGATGCCCGGCCGGGTCGCGGCGTCGCGGCTGACCGGTCCGGACAGGTCTCCCGGAACCCACTCACGGACCACGTCGAGGCCCTCGCCGTCGACGGTCCGCAGCGAACGCGCATACAGGACCTCGGCGCCCTCCTCGACCCCGAGGGAGCCGGCCAGCGAACGCGGAGCGGGGCGGTACCCGAACTCGACGACGCGCCGGTCGATGGTCTTGCCGGCCTCGGCGACCGCGGAGGCCGCGTGCCGGAACGAGCCGATGGCGAGCCGCTGGTGGAAGGCCGCACCCGTGACGAACCACCCGGCGCCGTGCCGCGAGTCGACCAGGCCCTCGTCTCGGAGCACCTCGAGAGCGCGTCGTACCGTCGGACGGGAGACCTCGTAGCGGTGGCCGAGCTGCGACTCGGAGTCGAGCGCGCCGACGTCGCCGAACTCGCCGAGCGCGATGCGCTCGCGGAGGTCGTGGGCGATGGCGGCGAACCGGGAACTTGTCATTGACTTGTAAGGTACAGGATGTCTGAGTGCGGACGCGACCCTGGCGCTAGGTTGTCGATGTGGCGAGCCAGTGGGGGGACCCGGTTCCGGAACGGCACGCGCGATGACGCGCAGCTCGTGGGCCCGCCTGGTGTTCGGGGCCACGGCGGCGATCAGCCTGGTGACGCTCGGGATCGAGCTGACCTACGCGGTGTTCGGGTGGTACCCGGGTTCCGAGCCGGACGCGCTGACGCGGGTCGTCAACTGGTTCAGCTACTTCACCAACGTCAGCAACATCCTCAGCATCGTCGGGCTGACCATGCTGGCCCGCGACCCGGTGCGGGACGGGCGCTGGTTCCGGCCGGTACGCCTCGGTGGGCTGGTCGGGATCACGGTGACGTTCTTCGTCTACATGGTCGCGCTGCGTCCTGACCAGGTGCTCGACGGCATCCACATCTGGACGAACGCCGGCTACCACGTCGCCGTCCCCATACTCGCTGTCGCGGGGTGGCTGGTGTTCGGCCCGTTCCCGCGTGCGGACGGTCGCTCGGTGCGGCTCATCCTCCTCTGGGTCGCCGTGTGGGCGGCGTGGACGCTGCTGCACGGCGCGCTGTCCGGCTGGTACCCGTACGCGATCATCGACGCGTCGACGCTGGGGTACCCCGCGGCCCTGCGGACCGCCGCCCTGATCCTGCTGCTGATTGCGGGCGTCGCCGGTCTCTACATGTGGGTCGACCGAGTCCGCTCCCGTCGTTCGGCGACCCCTTCGGAAGCGCCGATGCCACACTGACTCAGGCGGCAGCGTCCTGGTTCGTGGTGGATGCCGCCGGATTTCGGTGCGGTCCAGAGCACGAATCGGTCAGACAGCTAAGGAGGTCCGGGCCCGACGCCGTGGCGCCACGCCCGAACCTCCCCGGCCGGCGGTTGAGCCGCTCAGCGGTGCGCCTCCCGCGCGGCGAGCTCCTCGGCGCCCGGCGGCATGGGCGTGACGCGGGGGTCGCCCTCGTCGGCGAAGTAGTCCGCCGGCTGCGTCGCGTCGACCCCGGCCGGAGCCTTGGCGGCCCGCAGGATCAGCGTGAGGATCGCCGCGACCACGACGTTGAGGACGAACGCCGTCACCGCGATGTAGCCCATCTGGCCCCACACCGGGACGGCGGCGAGCGAGCCACCGAAGTGCGGCGTCGCCGCGCTGGCGACGTTCCACGCCGCGACCGTGCCGTAGGTCATGCCGACCGCCCAACCGGCGAGCAGGGCCCACCGGTGGAACCACCGCGTGTAGAGGCTGAACACGATGGAGGGCAGCGTCTGCAGGATCCAGATCCCGCCGAGCAGCTGGAGGTTGATGGCGTTCTGCTTGTCCATGGTGAGGACGAAGATCAGCGCGAACGCCTTGACCACCAGGGACGCGATCTTGGAGACCTTGGCCTCCTGCTGGACGGTCGCGTTCTTGTTGATCCACTCCTTGTAGATGTTCCGCGTGAACGTGTTGGCCGCCGCGATCGACATGATGGCGGCCGGCACCAGCGCGCCGATCGCGATGGCCGCGAAGGCGACCCCCGCGAACCACGCCGGGAAAGAGTCCTCGAACAGCTGCGGGACGACCAGCTGGGCGTTGGGCTTCCCGTCGAGACCGATCGGCTTGGTGCCGGCGGCGATCGCGACCCACCCGAGCAGGGCGAGGAGGCCGAGCACGAGGCTGTACGCCGGCAGGATCGCGGCGTTGCGGCGGATCGTGTTGCGGCTCCTGGACGCCAGCGCGCCGGTGATCGAGTGCGGGTACATGAACAGGGCCATCGCCGAGCCGAGGGCCAGCGAGGCGTAGGCCCAGTACTGCGCCGACGAGGGGATGAACACCCCGGTCGGCGCACCTGTGGTCGGGTTGGGCGTCGCCATCTTCTTCTCGGCCGCTCCGAAGATCGCCTCCCAGCCGCCGAACCGCGACGGCAGGTAGATGATCGCGACGATGATGACGAGGTAGATGAGGATGTCCTTGACGAAGGCAATGAGCGCCGGCGCGCGAAGGCCCGAGGTGTAGGTGTAGAGCGCGAGCACGAGGAACGCGATGAAGAGGGGCAGGTCCGCGGCGAAGATGTTGCCGGACCCACCGACGCCCGAAACCTCCAGCACCGCCTGGATGCCGACCAGCTGCAGCGCGATGTACGGCATCGTCGCAACGAACCCGGTGATCGACACGGCGAGCGACAGCCCGCGTGAGCCGTGCCGCCCGGAGACGAAGTCGGCCGGTGTCACGTAGCCGTGCCGGTGACTCACCGACCACAGCCGAGACATGAAGATGAAGATGATCGGGTAGAGGATGATCGTGTAGGGCACCGCGAAGAAGCCGCTGACGGCGCCGGCACCGAACATCGCGGCAGGGACGGCGACGAAGGTGTAAGCGGTGTAGAGGTCGCCGCCGAGCAGGAACCAGGTGATCCAGGTGCCGAAGCTGCGCCCGCCGAGGCCCCACTCGTCCAGGCTCTCCATGCTCTGCGGACGGCGCCAGCGCGAGGCCCAGAACCCCATCACGGCGACCATGACGAACAGGACGACGAGGACGGTCAGCGCGACCCAGTTGACATCGGTCATCGGGTCTTCTCCTCCGGGTCGTCGACGAGGTACTCGTCGCCCTCCGTGTCCATCGGGCGGTGGGGGCGGGCCTTGCGCACGACGACGAACGCCGCATACGTAAAGCCGGAGCAGAGGAACACCCAGAGGAACTGGTACCAGAAGAAGAAGGGGAAGCCGGCGAAGTACGGCTCCTTCTTCGAGTAGGTGCCAACGAGCATGAGCGCGACGATCGGAATCGCGATGAGCACCGCGGCCAGGACCATGAGTCCGGTCCTGGCCGGCGGTACGGGGTAGTGGCGCCGGGCGCCGGGTGGCGCGTCGTTCGACATGAGCACCTCCGCGTGTCTCTCGGGCCGCACCCGCGCGACCTTCGCTGGGGAAGGTACTCCGGTGCGCGACATCCGGCTCGTTGGGGCGCGCCGAGTGGTTGTCTTGTGAGACGAGCGGTCGTCCTGGGTGCGGTGGGCGCCGCTGCACCGGCCCCATAGGGTGACGTCATGGCTGATTACGACGTCGTGGTCCTTGGTGCCGGTCCGGGTGGGTACGTCGCGGCGATCCGAGCGGCACAGCTCGGCAAGAAGGTCGCCGTCGTCGAGCTGAAGTACTGGGGCGGGGTATGCCTCAACGTCGGCTGCATCCCGTCGAAGGCGTTGCTGCGCAACGCGGAGATCGCCCACATCATCACCACCGAGAAGAAGGTCTTCGGCATCGAGGGTGACGCGACCATGGCGTTCGGGCCGACCCACGCCCGCAGCCGGGCGGTCGCCGACGCGAGCGCCAAGGGTGTCCACTACCTGATGAAGAAGAACAAGATCGACGAGATCGACGGCTGGGGCGTCATCACCTCGCCGACCTCGCTCGACGTCACGCTGGCCGACACGACCCGCCGGACGGTGACCTTCGACAACCTCATCATCGCCACCGGTGCGGTCACTCGGCTGGTGCCCGGGACATCGCTCTCGGAGCGCGTCGTGACCTACGAGGAGCAGATCCTCACCGACCAGCTCCCCGGGTCGATCATCATCGCCGGGTCGGGCGCCATCGGTGTCGAGTTCGCCTACGTCATGACCAACTTCGGCGTCGACGTCACCATCGTCGAGTTCCTCGACCGGATGGTCCCCACCGAGGACCCGGACGTCTCCAAGGAGCTGCTCAAGCAGTTCAAGAAGCTCGGCGTCAAGGTCCTCCTGTCGACCAAGGTGGAGTCGATCGACGACTCCGGCGAGAACGTGAAGGTCACCGTCAGCCCCGCGAAGGGCGGCGACCAGCAGGTGCTCGAGGCCGACAAGGTGCTCCAGGCGATCGGGTTCGCGCCGCGGATCGAGGGCTACGGCCTCGAGTCGGTCGGCGTGCAGCTCACCGACCGCGGCGCCATCGCCGTCGACGAGCGCGGCCGGACCAACCTCGACGGGGTGTACGCCATCGGCGACGTCACCGGGAAGCTGATGCTCGCGCATACGGCCGAGGCCATGGGCGTCGTGGCGGCCGAGACCATCGCCGGCGCCGAGACCGTGGAGATCAACTTCGACATGATCCCGCGGGCGACGTTCTGCCAGCCGCAGATCGCGTCGTTCGGCTACACCGAGGAGCAGGCGCGCGAGCGCGGCTACGACGTGAAGACCGCTCAGTTCCCGTTCTCCGCCAACGGAAAGGCGCGGGGGATGGCCGAGGGGGTGGGCTTCGTCAAGATCGTCGCCGACTCGGAGCACAACGAGATCCTCGGCGCCCACATGATCGGTCCCGAGGTCACCGAGCTGCTCCCGGCGCTGACGCTGGCGCAGCAGTGGGACCTCACCGCCGACGAGGTGGCGCGCAACGTGTTCGCCCACCCGACGCTCAGCGAGGCGATGAAGGAAGCGGTCGAGGGCATCGCCGGCCACATGATCAACCTCTGACGCGCCAGACTGGGGGCTATGGCCTTCGACGTTGCGGGTAACGCCTACCAGCGGTTCATGGGGCGGTTCTCGGAGCAGCTGTCCGAACCGTTCGCCGACTTCGCCGGGGTGACGGCCGGGTCGGGTATGCGGGTGGTCGACGTGGGATGCGGGCCGGGGGCGCTGACCGCGGAGCTGGTGGAGCGGCTCGGGTCCTCCGAGGTCGTCGGCGCCGACCCGTCCGGAACGTTCGTGCCGGCGGTCCGGGAGCGGCTGCCGGAGGTCGACATCCGGCAGGCGCCGGCCGAGTCGCTGCCGTTCGACGACGACGCCTTCGACGCGGCCCTGGCGCAGCTGGTCGTCCACTTCATGACGGACCCCGTCGCGGGGGTGGGGGAGATGGCCCGGGTGACGCGGCCGGGAGGCGTGGTCGCGGTGTGCGTGTGGGACCACGCCGGCGGTCGTGGTCCGCTGTCGATCTTCTGGGACGCGGTGGCGGAGGTCGACCCGGGCGCTCGGGACGAGAGCTCGCTGACGGGGTCGACAGAGGGGGAGCTGGAGGCGGTCCTGGGTACCGTGGGCCTGGACGACGTGGTGGGGGGCGAGGTCACCGCGACCCGGGCATACACCTCGTTCGAGGACTGGTGGGAGCCGTACACGCTGGGCGTCGGTCCGGCGGGAGACTACGTGCGCTCGCTCGACGACGCCACCCGTGACCGGGTCATCGCAGCCTGCCGCACTCGGGTGCCGACGGGGTCGTTCGAGCTCGAGGCGACCGCGTGGGCTGCTCGTGGCAGGGTGCCGTCATGATCACGGCGATGCATGCGCTGGTCTACTCCGACGACGCGACCGCGACCCGGGCGTTCTTCCGCGACGTGCTGCGGTGGCCGTTCGTCAGCGACGAGGGCAGCAGCAGCGAGGCGGACGAGTGGCTGATCTTCCGGTCGGGGCGCAGTGAGCTGGGCGTGCACCCGACCGGAGGCGAGGGCTGGTCGACGACCCGGCACCACGAGATCTCTCTCATGTGCGACGACATCTCCGCGACCGTGGCCGAGCTGACGGGCCGCGGAGCGGTCGTCCGGGGGGAGCCGGAGGATCGTGGGTTCGGGCTCGCCGTCATGGTCGAGGTGCCCGGAACGGACCCGATCATGCTGTACCAGCCGAAGCACCGCGTGGCCTACGGACTCTGACGCCAGACGCGCTTGGGCCGTCGAAATGTGGCATCTCGGCCACGAAACCACGCCGACGCACGCGATGACGGGTCGGTTTTCGGCATCTCGGCCACCAATGCGCGCGGAGCTGTGGATGACGACGCCGTCCCTGAGGCGTGCCGCGCGACGGTAGCGGTATGTCGCTCACCGGGCCGTTCACGCTCCAGCGCGGTCTCGACGCGGGACTGACTGAGCGCGTCCTTCGCGGACCGGCCTACCGGCGCCTTCTCCGTGGCGTCTATGCGCCGGTCGGAGTCACACCGACCACGATGGTTCGGGCTCGCGCGGCCCTGCTGCTGGCACCCGTAGGTGCTGTGGTGGCTCGCCACACGGCCGCGGCCCTCTGGGGAGGGGTGGTGCCCGCGAGCCCGGAAATTCAGCTCGTCCTGCCGCCCGGTTCGAGACTCCGGGTGTCCGGTGTCGACGCGAGAGTGCGTCGCCGGCCCGAAGCCGTGGTGCACAACGGACTGCCGATGACCTCGCCGGCGCAGACGTTCCTCGACCTTGCCGACGACCTGGATCTCGTCGACCTGGTCGTTGTCGGCGACTCCCTCGTCCGAGCTGGCGTGACGAGGCCCGAGGAGCTGGTCGCCGCCACGGCCGCATACCGAGGGAGGCGGGCCCGATCCGCTCGGCGAGCCGCCGCATACGTGCGAGACGGTGTCGACTCTCCGATGGAGTCACGCCTCCGGATGCTGATCGTGCTTGCTGGTCTGCCCGAGCCGGTCGTCAACCATGCGCTTCGCGACGAGACCGGCCGCGTGCGCTACCGGCTGGACCTGAGCTATCCCCAGTGGCGCATCGCGGTGGAGTACGACGGCCGCCAGCACGCCGAGAACACGACGCAGTGGCGCTGGGACGTCCAGCGTCGTGAGGATCTGGACGCGGACGGCTGGCGTCTGGTCGTGGTCCTCAGCGGCGACCTCTACCGCAGCCCAGCCCGTACCCTCGACCGCATCGTGGCGGCCGCTAGCGCGCAAGGAGTACCGCTACGGCTTCGCAGCGACGAGTGGCGGCGCTACTTCCCGCAGCGCGATTAGGGCGGCAAACCACACCGCTGATATCCTGGACGTTGCCGTGATACGGCCGCGGATTCGAGAGCGCCCAGGTGGATATGCCCTGGTGCACCGCGCAGCGAGACACAGAAGAGGATCGGTTGCCCATGTCGTTGGACCTTGCCGTCAAGAAGCAGATCATGACCGAGTACGCCACCACCGAGGGTGACACCGGTTCTCCCGAGGTGCAGATCGCGCTGCTCACGCAGCGGATCAAGGACCTCACCGAGCACTCCCGCGAGCACAAGCACGACCACCACAGCCGTCGGGGCCTGCTCCTGCTGGTCGGCCGGCGCCGCCGGCTGCTGCGCTACCTGGAGGCCACCGAC
The DNA here is from genome assembly GCA_963787725.1 of uncultured Actinomycetota bacterium. Taxonomy (GTDB): domain Bacteria; phylum Actinomycetota; class Actinomycetes; order Actinomycetales; family Dermatophilaceae; genus Lapillicoccus. Next base: position 440,765 of record CAWBEH010000013.1, read on the forward strand.
ATCGAGCGCTACCGCTCGTTGATCAAGCGCCTCGGCCTGCGCCGATAAGCCTGTGACCAGGGCGGCCACCGCTACATGACGCGGAGGCCGCCCTGTCGCATGAGTAAGACCCGGGCACAACGACGATGCTCCGGATGACTGAGAGAAATGGAGGACCCATGGAGGGTCCAGAGATCACCTTCGCCGAAGCCGTCATCGACAACGGCCGCTTCGGCACCCGCACCGTCCGGTTCGAGACCGGGCGGCTCGCCAAGCAGGCAGCCGGTTCCGTCACCGCATACCTCGATGACGACACGATGCTGCTGAGCACCACCGCCGCGGGCAAGCAGCCCAAGGACCAGTTCGACTTCTTCCCGCTGACCGTGGACGTCGAAGAGCGCATGTATGCGATCGGCAAGATCCCCGGTTCGTTCTTCCGCCGCGAGGGTCGCCCCTCGACCGAGGCCGTGCTCACCTGCCGGCTCATCGACCGGCCGCTGCGCCCGACCTTCAAGAAGGGCCTCCGTAACGAGGTCCAGGTCATCATCAGCGTCTTCGCGCTGAACCCCGACCACCAGTACGACGTGCTCGCGATCAACGCCGCGAGCCTGTCGACGCAGATCTCCGGCCTGCCGTTCTCCGGCCCGGTCGGCGGGGTCCGCGTCTCCCTCATCGAGGGTCAGTGGGTCGCCTTCCCGAACTTCTCCGACATCGAGCGGTCCGTCTTCGACATGGTCGTCGCCGGTCGCGTGGTGACGACCAAGGACGGTGCCGAGGACGTCGCGATCATGATGGTCGAGGCCGAGGCCACCGACTCCACCTGGGACCTGGTCACCAACCAGGGCGTCGGCGCTCCGACCGAGGAGGTCGTCGCCGAGGGCCTCGAGGCGAGCAAGAAGTTCATCGCCCAGCTGTGCAAGGCGCAGATCGAGGTGGCGACCAACGCCGCGAAGCCGGTCGAGGAGTTCCCGTACTTCCTCGACTACAACGACGACGCCTACAGTGCCGTCGAGCACGCCGTGTCGGGCGACCTGGAGTCGGCCCTGCAGATCGCCGGCAAGCAGGAGCGCGAGGACCGGCTGGACGAGATCAAGTCCCTGATGAAGGGTTCGCTCGAGGAGCAGTTCGAGGGCCGCGAGAAGGAGCTGTCCGCCGCATACCGTGCGGTGCAGAAGAAGCTCATCCGCAAGCGGATCCTCACCGACGGTGTCCGCATCGACGGCCGTGGCCTGCGGGACATCCGCGCGCTGTCGGCCGAGGTCGAGGTGCTCCCGCGGGTGCACGGCTCGGCGATCTTCGAGCGCGGCGAGACCCAGATCATGGGGGTGACGACGCTGAACATGCTCAAGATGGAGCAGCAGATCGACACCCTCTCGCCGGTGACGCGCAAGCGCTACATGCACAACTACAACTTCCCGCCCTACAGCACCGGTGAGACCGGCCGTGTCGGGTCGCCCAAGCGCCGCGAGATCGGCCACGGGGCGCTCGCCGAGCGGGCTCTCCTGCCGGTGCTGCCGACGCGGGAAGACTTCCCGTATGCGATCCGTCAGGTCTCGGAGGCGTTGGGCTCCAACGGTTCCACCTCGATGGGCTCCGTCTGCGCCTCGACCCTTTCGCTGCTCAACGCCGGGGTGCCGCTGCGCGCGCCGGTCGCCGGCATCGCCATGGGTCTGGTCTCCGACGAGGTCGACGGTGAGACCCGCTACGCGGCGCTCACCGACATCCTCGGAGCCGAGGACGCCTTCGGCGACATGGACTTCAAGGTCGCGGGTACCAAGAACTTCGTCACGGCGATCCAGCTGGACACGAAGCTCGACGGCATCCCCGCGTCGGTCCTCGCCGGTGCGCTCACCCAGGCCCGCGAGGCCCGGCTGCACATCCTCGACGTCATGGCCGAGGCCATCGACGTCCCGGACGAGATGTCGCCGTTCGCCCCGCGGATCATCACGGTGAAGGTTCCGGTCGACAAGATCGGCGAGGTCATCGGCCCGAAGGGCAAGATGATCAACCAGATCCAGGACGACACGGGCGCCGACATCTCCATCGAGGACGACGGCACCGTGTTCATCGGCGCGGTCGACGGCCCGTCGGCCGAGGCGGCTCGGGCCGCGATCAACGCGATCGCGAACCCGCAGATGCCCGAGGTCGGTGAGCGCTTCATCGGGACCGTCGTCAAGACGACGACCTTCGGCGCGTTCATCTCCCTGACCCCCGGCAAGGACGGCCTGCTGCACATCTCCGAGGTGCGCAAGCTCGTCGGCGGGAAGCGGATCGACAGCGTCGACGACGTCCTCAAGGTCGGCCAGAAGGTCCAGGTCGAGCTCAAGGAGATCGACCCGCGCGGCAAGCTCTCGCTCGCCGCGGTGATGGCCGACACCAACGGCTCGGAGGGTTCGGACAGCTCGGACGCTCCGGCGGTCGAGCCGGCCAACGCCTGAGGTTCGCCTCGTCAGTCCGGTGACGGCCCGGCATACCCCTCACGGAGGTATGCCGGGCCGTTCCGGTTTCCGGGATTGCCCTGTGCCCTCGGATCGGAGGGTTTTCGCCCCTATTCAGGGCAGTAATCCTCCGAGCGGAGCTCAGCCGCCGGTGGTTCGGGCCGTGAGCGGTCGGAATTCCGGCCGCTAGCAGCCAGAACCGGGCAAGCGTCAGTCGTCGTCGGTGTCGGGCAGCTTGGCGCGGATCTGGTCGACCTCGGCCAAGGCGGCACGGAGGGTCCGGTCGGCGACCTTGTTCGCGGCGGCCGCCTCCTTCTGGGCCTTGACCACACCGTCGCGTTCGCCGCGGGCGGCCTTGAGCTCGGCATCCAGCTCGGCGATCCGGGCGTCCAGCGTCTCCAGCGCGTCGGTCGCCTCGCTGAGGGCGTCGCCCGCCTTGGCCGCCGCCGACATCGTCTCGCGCGACCGCTTCTCGGCCTCGGCCAGCCGCTTGAGCAGGGCGGGGTCCGGTGCGGCCGGCTCCTCCGGTTCCGGCTCGGGCTCGGTGGCCCGTCCCTTGCCGCGGCCGGACCCCTGGCCCTCGCCCTTGATGACCCGCAAGGCGGGCCGCCGGGCCGGCGACGGGGCCGCCGTCGCCTCCGACAGGTCGACGTCGCCGAACCCGGCGTAGGACAGCGCCCGGGTCAGCTGTCCCGAACCCACCGTCTCCGCGGCCGCTGTCGTCGCCAGCGCCGCGACGAACGTCTCGCGCACCTGGTTCGCCACCGGCATGGACAGGGAGCCGCCGCCCTCCTTGGCCACCTCGGCGGTGGCGCGGACCAGCTCGTCGATGAGGGTCGTGCGCTCCCGGCCGAGCGCCTTCATAGCGGCGCCGTCCATCTTCTCCTGCGCCTCGTGCAGCCCGGCCGCGAGCTCGACGAGCCGCTCCATGTCGTCCGGCCGGGCGCGGACCAGCTGGTTGATCGCCCACGCCGCGGCCGTCGGCTTGCGGATCGACTCGATGGCCTTGGCCAGCCCGGTCTCCTTGTCGGCCTTGGCCTTCGCCGCGAGACCCCGCCGGGCCGACAGGAACTCGTCGGGGTGCAGCCCGTACAGCTCGCCGACCGCCTCGTCCAGGTCCACGACGCCACCGTATGCCGGTCCGGCGTCAGACGGCGCGACCGACGTCAGCCGGCGGACGCGACCCGGGTCGCCTTGGCGCGCACGCTCGACGCGAGCGGTACCCCGCTGTCGAGCAGCTCCCGCATCTGGGTCGGTGTCGCCGAACCCCGAGCCAGCCGGCCGATGGTCACCTGGTGGGACGGCCGGACCAGCCGGCGGACCGGGTCGCCGGCGCGTACCTCACCCTCGGACAGGACCCGGCACATCGCGCCGACCCGTCCGGACCTCAGGAACTCCAGATGGAAGGCGTCGATCCCCATCCGCAGCGCGAGGTTCTCGCAGGGCGTCCGGAAGCGGCGGACCTCGAGGACGACGTCGTCGCCGACCCGCCACTGCTCGCCGACCCGGGCTCCGGTGACGGACAGGCCGGTGGTGCGCAGGTTCTCACCGAACAGACCGGGCGGGATCTCGCGGTCCAGACGGGTCGCCCACCATGCGGCGTCCTCGTCCGCGTACACGTAGACCGCACGGTCCGGTCCACCGTGGCTGCGGTCGACCTGCTCGTCGCCGACGAGGCCGAGCGGTCCCACGTGGACCGCCCGGCGGACCGGCCGCTTGTCGATGGCCGTGCGGTGGAAGTACCCGTCGCGCAGCTCGTGCACGACGTTGACGGTCCGAACCGTGGCCTTGCCCATCGGTCCAGCCTGCCACCTGCCGGCCGCACCGGCCTGACCGACATTGCGAGATGCAAGCCCGGCCCAAGCGGCTCGCAAGGGCCGTGAACCACGGTGGGACACAGGTCAGCAGCACACCGAAACGAGAGGACCGGCCATGTCGTCACCCACCCAGTTCCGCGAGCAGATCAGCCTTCCGGGCCAGACCCACGTGGCCGAGGGACCGTACGACCAGACCCCGATGTACCTCATGCACCACGCCTTCCGACGCGACCTGCGCCGCTTCGAGGCGGCGGTCCGTGCCACCCCGCTCGGCGAGGTCGCGACCTGGAACGCCCTGGCGCGCCGGTGGGACCGGTTCGCCGAGGTCCTGCACCATCACCACCAGGTGGAGGACGAGTACATCTGGCCGGTCCTCGAGCGGCACGCGGCTGACGACGGCGAGTCCGCCGCCACGGAGATGCTGCACGCCATGGAGGAGGAGCACGGCCAGATCGACCCAGCGCTGGCCGGCGTGGAGGCGGCGTTTCGCGCCATGGCCGGCCACCCGTGCGCCGACCACCGCAACGCGCTCGACGTCCGGGTCACGGCGGTCCGCGCGGCGCTGCTCGAGCACCTGCGGCACGAGGAGACCGACGCCCTGCCGTACCTCCAGCGGGTCGCCACGCCCGAGGAGGAGAAGGCCATGGCCCAGGGCGCGGAGCGCGGGTACCCGCTCTCCATCACCCCGTTCGTTCTGCCGTGGGTTGCCGAGGAGGTCCCCGACGAGCTCGTCGCGTCGTTCCTTCGCGAGGCCGGCCCGATGTTCGTCCTGATGCTGCGGCTCTGCCGTGGCCGGTTCCGTCGCGGCGAACGGGCGGCCTTCCGCTACGCCTGAGGACGGGCGTCAGAACCCGAGCCGGGCCCGCTGCGCCAGCAGCCACTCCCGGTATGCCGGCAGGCTCCACTCGTGCGCCTGCGCCAGCGCCCGGTCGGCCAGCCGACCGGCGGCCTCGCGGTCGCCGGTCGTGGCCGACGCCAGGGCGAGGTAGCCGTCCACCGGGCCGAAGACGAGGGAGACGCCGGCAAGCGCCATCCGGCCCTCCAGCGGTGCGAGGACCCGAGACCACCGACGGGCGACCGCGACGTCGCCGACGACGCTCGCCGCCTCGACCTCGAAGCACGCGAGCATGGGCGTGGCCCACGTCTCGAGGGTCTCCGTCGGCGGGTGCTCGCTCATGCTGCGGCGCAGGATCGCCGGGTCCCCGACCCGCGCGAGCAGGCCGTGGCCGAGGCCGGCGCCGGGACCCGGATGCACCAGGTCCTGGGCGACGATCAGCTCCGCCACCTCCGCGTCCGCCGTTCGGGGCTCCCACACGTGACGGACGGTGTCGACGATGACCGGCGGGATGTCGCCGACGGGCAGGGCCACCTCCCGGGCGAGGGCGAGCACGTGGTCGCGCCGACGGTCGGCTTCCACGAGGTCGCCGCGGAGCGCGGCCAGGCTCATCTCGACCCAGCTCACCGTCCAGAGCACGTATGGCAGGCGCTCCCGCTCGGCGATGGCCTCGGCGGCCCGGGCCGGCTCCTCCCACGCACTCGGTCCGGACAGCTCCAGCGCGTCGGTGGCGAGGGCGAGGAGGGCGACGGCCTGCCCGGCGAGGTCACCGGCCGCCCGGGCCGCGGCCAGTGCCTCCTCGTCCAGCTCGAGCCGAGCCCGGGTGTGTGAGGGGCTCCAGGTCGCCAGCCAGGCCGCGCGGCTCGCCCACGACTGCAGCGCCGGGTCGGCCAGCCGCCGGGCGAGGTCGAGCCCGGCGTCCACGAGGGCGGCACGCTCGGCGACGGCTCCCGGGTCGTAGTACAGCTCGACGGCCAGCGACAGCAGGAGCATGCAGCGCTCGGCCGAGTCGTCCTCCGGCAACGACCGCAGCGCCCAGCGCAGGTCGTCCACGCCGTCCTCGGAGACCTCCATCCAGTCGTGGATCGTCCACACGCAGTACCGGCTGATCCCGGCGGCGGCCGGCCCCACGAGGTCCGGCCGGTCGAGGGTGCGCGCCAGGGCCATCGCCGCGTAGGAGGCCTCGCTCACCGTCGGCCACCACGCGGCGTACGCGGAGTCGCGGGCCAGCTCGAGCAGGAGGCGGTACCGCTCCTCGAGACCCGCTCCCGGTACCCGTTCGTGGCTCGCGATGGCCTCCCGCCGCAGCGTCAGCGCTTCACGGTATGCGGTGGCGCGCCGGGCCTGGTCGGCCGCCGCCGCCGCTGCTCGCCACGCCTGGTCGGCATGCGTAGGACCGCTGGCCAGCCAGTGCCGCGCCAGCTCGGCCGTCAGCTCGTCCTCGGTGAGGAGCGCGCGCAGCCGGCTGTCCGTCTCGAGGGTGTGGGCGACCTGCGCGTGCAGGCGGGCCCGCGAGCGCGGTGGGACGGTGAGGACCACCGCTTCGTGGGTGAGCGCGTGGGTGAACGCATACCCGTCGGAGCCCTGGTCGAGCACGAGGCCGGCCGCGCGGGCCGGCTCGAGGTCCGCCTCGACCTCCTCGACCTCGCGCTGCACAGTGCCGGCGACGGCCTCGGCGAGGAAGGACCGGCCGACCATCGCGGCCGCCCGCAGCGACTCCAGCGTGGCCGCCGGGAGAGCGTCGAGCCGGCGCGCCACGACGTCACGGACGGTCGCCGGCACGGCGGGCGCGTCGGGCCCGAGGCGGGCTAGCTCGACGAGGAAGAACGGGTTACCACCGGAGCGCTCGTGCCACGAGCGCGCGATCGCGGGGTCGACACCGGTCCGCGACACCGCCTCGACCAGGGCGACCGACTCGGCACGGTCGAGGCCGTCCAGCTCGACCCGGAGGGCGTGCCGGCGGGCGAACGCTTCGGCGACGTCCGCGAGGGCCCCCGTCGGCTCGGGGTGGCGCCTGCGGGTCGCCACGATGGCGAGTGGCAGCTCGACCGGCGCGACGGCGGCGAGGTGCCGGAGCGCGCGCAGGGTCGCCTCGTCCGCCCAGTGCAGGTCGTCGAGGACGACGAGGACGGGGCGGCGCTGGGCCGCGCCGAGGACGGCCCGCGCGATCCGGTCCCAGGCCTGGAACGCCAGCTGCCCCGGCCCGAGCGAGCCGGCCTCCGCCGAGATGACGTCCGCGAGCGACACCTCGGCCGTCTCGTCGTCGTCGGCCTCGACGGCGCGGAGGACGTCCAGCCATGGCCACAGCGGCGGCGCGCCGTCGTCCTGCGAGCAGGCGCCGGCGGCCACGCATACCCCCTGTGCCCGGGCCTCGTCGGCGAGGTGACGGACCAGCCAGGACTTGCCGATCCCGGGCTCGCCGATCACCGTCGCCAGGGCGCCGGTGCCCTGGCTGAGCCGGTCGAGGACGGCGCGCAGCTCCGCACGCGGCCCGTCGCGGCCGACGTCCGGCGCGGTGGGATGCGGGGCGGGCGGTGCGGCGGGTGCGGACCGGGAGGTCGGTGCGGGCGTGGGGACCGGGTCGGGCAGCCGCTTCGTCAGCGCGGGGTCCTGGCGAAGGATCGCCTGTTCGAGTCCGGCCAGCTCCGGCCCGGGGTCGAGGCCGGTGTCGTCGGCGAGCAGCTCCCGGAAGGCCCGGAGCGCGTCGAGCGCCTCGACCTGGCGCCCGGACCGCAGCAGCGCGACGGCGTGGACGGCTCGAAGACGCTCCCGCAGCGGCTCGCGAGCGATGGCCGACTCCGCCGTCGAGAGGACGCTGGCGTGCTCGCCCAGGCCCGAGCAGGCCGAGGAGCCGGGCTTCCTCCGCCGCCACCCGGAGCCGCTCGAGCGCGGCCCGCTCGGCCAGGACGTCGGGGTGGTCCGGCAGGTCGGCGTACGGTTCGCCGTGCCACGCGGCGAGGGCTTCGTCGAGCTGCTCGACGAGGGCCGCGGTCTTCTCGCGGTCGGGCCAGCCGGACGGGTCGCCCTGGCCGAGCTGGCCGGCCAGCGGTGCGAGGCCGCGCTCGGCGGCGCGCACGTCGGCCCCGAACCGGTGCACGTCGACCGCCTCCCGGTCGATGTTGAGCAGGTAGCCGTGGTCGGTGGTCTCCAGCACCGACGTGGCGGCCCGTGCCCGGCGGTCCGGCTCCAGCGCCTTGCGGAGGCCGGAGATGTACGCGTGCAGCGCACCGTGCGCGGCCGGCGGCGGCTCGCCGGCCCAGACCAGGTCCGCGAGGAGCCCGGGCGAGACCGGACGGCCCGGCGTCATGGCCAGTGCGGCGACGATCGAGCGCGGCTTGCGGGCGCCGATGTCGACGGGTGTGGCGTCGTCAGCGACGGAGCCGTCGGGGCGTCCTTCCACGCGGGCAGCCCCGAAGACGAACACGCGCACCGGCACACGGTAACGGCGGCACCGGGTCCCACTGCGGCGCTTCCCGCCGAACCGCTTCCCGCCGAGAGGCCAACTTCGGCCGCTATGGGTAGCTCCATAGCGACCGAAGTTGGCCTCTCGGCAGCGGGGGCGCCGCGCCGGGCTGCGCTCTGCGCCACGCGACAGGAGTGGACCGCGGGCCAAGTGGCTCCCTAGGGCGGCACAAGCGGCGTGTCCGACGGTGGTCACATCCCGCTTCGTCGTCGAGAGGTCCCTCATGTCGTCCCGCCCCGCCCCATCCCCGTCGGTGGCCTCCGCCGCCGCGTCGGCCGCACCTCATCCGTCCGCTCGTCGGCTCGCCCTCGCCATGGGCGGGCTCGTGGTCACGGACCTCGTCGGCGGAGTCCTTGCCGTGCTCTCCGGCGTGAACTCCTGGTCGGAGGCGTGGGGGCCGGCTGCCCTGTTGGCAGCGCCCGCGCCGATGATTCTCGGCCAGGTCCTGCTCACCCTCGTGGCCGCAGGAGCCTTCCGGCGGGTGTCGCCTCGCTGGGCGGCCGCCGCGGCCGTCCTGCTGTCACTGGCCTGTCTGGTGAGCGTCGCGTCGGGGTTCTTCGACGGCGGTCTCGGCAACCGCGAGCTGACCGCCGCCCTCGTCGCGTACCAGGTGCTCCTGCTCGCCGTGACGGCCACGGTGGGCGGGCTGGCCGCCTGGCGCGCCGTCGTCCTCCTGCGCCGTCGGTGAAACGCTTGGCCAACGTGCGGTGTCGGGGATCCGAACCTCATTGACGTTGGTTAGGCTCCGCCTGTGACCGACACGCCACGCACTCTCGCGGTGTCGGTCATCGGCGCGTCGGGCCGGATGGGCTCCCGGGTCTGCGCAGCGGTCGGGGCCGCTGCCGACCTCCGCCTGGTCGGTACTTACGACCTCGACGACGACCTCGGGGATCTCGGGGGAGCCGACGTCGTCGTGGAGTTCTCCGTGCCCGACGCGTCTCCCGACAACGTGGCCCACTGCCTGGCGCAAGGGGTGCACGTCGTCGTGGGGACGACCGGATGGGACGAGGGTCGGCTGGCCGTCGTGGAGGAGCAGATCGCCGCCGCTCCACCCTCGAGATCGGGCACCGGGGTCGGGGTGCTGGTGGCGCCGAACTTCGCGATCGGCGCCATTCTCATGATGGGGTTCGCCGCGCAGGCGGCCCGGTTCTACGAGTCGGTCGAGGTCATCGAGCTGCACCACCCGGACAAGGTGGACGCCCCCTCGGGCACGGCGGCCCGGACCGCCCGCCTCCTGGCGGCGGCCCGCGCGTCGGCCGGCGTCGGGCCGGTTCCCGACGCCACGCAGTCCAACGAGGTCGGGTCGCGCGGTGGCCGGGTCGACGGCATCCCGGTCCACTCGGTCCGGCTGCGTGGGCTGGTGGCCCACCAGGAGGTGCTGTTCGGCAACGCGGGGGAGCAGCTGACCATCCGGCACGACTCCTTCGACCGCGACTCCTTCATGCCGGGCGTCCTCGAGGGAGTGCGCCGAGTCGGCGACCACCCCGGTCTGACGGTCGGGCTCGAGCACTACCTCGGCTTGACCTAGGTATGCGGGCGGCTCAGTCCCAGTAGTCGCCGGCCGACGGCAGCGTCGCGAAGTCCTCGACGTCGTGCGAGAGGAACGTGTCGATGCCGGACCGCTGCAGTGCCCGTAGCCGTTGGTACGACAGGAGCTTCGCCTCGGCGTTCCAGTCGCTCACCTGGGGTACGTCGGCCGTGACCTGCTCGCGGAGATGCGCGGCGTCTCCGACGAACGCCACCCGCCCACGCTGCGGCAGGTCGACGATGAGCCCCTGGCTGCCGGGTGTGTGCCCCGGCAGTCGGACCACGCGCAGCGAACCGTCGTCGAAGAGGTCGGCGTCACCACCGAGCTCGCGGTACTCGAAGCCGCGCGCCGGCAGGTAGTCGGCCAGCGCATACCCCCGCGCCGTCCAGCGGTCCGGCCACCAGGCGTGCCTCAGCTCGTCGTGCTGGGCCACGTGGACCGCCGTGGGGAAGTGCTCCATGCCGCCGGCGTGGTCCAGGTGCAGGTGCGAGTACACGACGTGGGTCACGTCGGCGCACCGGTACCCGAGGCTCTCGAGGCGCGCGTCGATCGCCGCGTCGCGCGTGAACACCGTTGCGCCGTAACGATCTCGAAGGCCTGGTCCCCAGTGCGCCTCGGCCTTCTCGGGATCGGCGACCCGGTGGTTGATCCCGGTGTCGAAGAGCACGAGCCCGTGCTGGGAGTGTTCGATCACCACGACCGTCGACGGCACGGTGAGGGTGCCGGACGCGCCCTGCATGAGGTCGCTGCGGTCCACGGACAAGGGGCCGGCGTCGACGACGGTGAGGCGGACGCGGTGCGACATGACCGCATCTTTGCCACCGGAACGGCCCCACCGCAACGGACGCTGGTATCACCATGGGAGGGCTGGACCTCCCAGCAGTACCAGCCGTGCCACCCCCGGCGCGGCACTGCATGTCAGGAGACACACATGGCCAGTCTCAAGGTCGGTACCGGCCTGGACGCCCCCATCTCGAACCGGACCGAGGGTGCCGCCGAAGTGGCCGCGAGGGTCGCGCAGCAGGACGCCGCACCCGGGAAGGGCAAGGCCGCCGCCGGCCTGGCGTCGGGCATCGAGAAGGTCCAGGGCTTCAGCCTGCCGAAGGTCGCCTCCTCCCGCTCGGGCAAGGAAGTGCTCTCCGGCGCTCTCGACCTCCCCGACATCGCCGAGGCGTCCTTCGGGTCGGCCGCCCGCCAGGTGCCCCGGTCGGTCCTCGAGACCGTCCACGGCCCGGACGACCGCGTCAAGATCACGAGCACGAACGTGTACCCGTGGCGGGCCCACGCGTCGCTGCTCATCACCGCCCGGGACGGCTCCATGTGGATCGGGACCGGCTGGTTCATCGGGCCGCACACGCTGATGACGGCCGGACACGTCGTCTACATCAAGAACAGCGGGGTCGCCGGTCGCGACGGCTTCGTCCGTTCCATCAAGGTGATGCCCGGCCGCAACGGCACCACGTTGCCGTACGGCTCGGTGACGAGCAGCAACCTCCGGACCGTCCAGGGCTGGGCCAACAGTGGTGACGAGGAGTACGACTACGGCGCGATCATCCTCGACACCGACCTCGGCGCGACCACCGGCTGGTTCGGGTTCGGCGTCTACAGCGACGCCACGCTGACGGCGTCGGTCGGCAACATCTCTGGGTACCCGGGGGACAAGCCCGACGGCACCCAGTGGTATGCGGCCCGCCGCATCGCGTCGGTCGGCGCCCGTAAGGTGCACTACGACATCGACACGTTCGGTGGCCAGAGCGGCAGTGCGGTCTACCGCATCGTGGACGGGAAGCGGTACGCCTTCGGGATCCACGCGTACGGCGGTGGGACGACGAACTCCGGCACCCGGATCGTCACGCCGGTGTACAACAACATGGTGGCCTGGAAGGCCTGAGTCGGGCTGGCCCCGGCCAACTCACGACGAGAGCGGGACGTGTGGACGCCGGTATGCGACCGGTCATCTCGGGGATCGCGACCGGCCCGGACGGGCCGGTCGCGTTCGCCCGCGTCATGGTCGAGAAGGCGCCGGCGCCCATGCCCGACCTCGCCGGGCTCACCGGCGAGGACGGGATGTTCACGTTCGGCACCGTCGGCCCAGGGCGCTACGTCCTGGCCGTGTACGCCGAAGGCTTCCTGCCGGCTCGTGGCGTCGCCATCATCCACGCCGGCGACATCTCGGTCGACCTCCGCGTGCACCTGGTGCCCGACGAGCCCGGCGGGGCGGACTAGCTCGAGCCGGAGTCCGCGCCGGGGTCCGTGGTGTGCAGCACCTGGCAGTCGGTGCCGGGGAACACGAGACCCTCGTGGCCGTCGTCGAACCGGACGAGGTACGGCGGTCCGCCGTCGTCACCGCGGACCTCGAGCACCGCACCCGCGTGGTCCGCCGAGCCCACCTTCTTGCCGTGGAAGAGAAGCCGCTCACCGACCTGAGCCCTCATGGGCACCACCTCCTCCTACCAGGATAGGAGTGTCGCCGCCTCCGGCCCAGAGTCTCGGTCGGCGGCCTGTCCGCCCGTGACAGACTCTGGCCGGAGAGAGGGGTCGAGACCGTGAGTAGAACCGAGGCACCCACGCGTACGGGTTTCGCGACACGCGGCCGAAACCGTACCGAGCGGGTCGTCGACGCGACGACGACCCGGCTGTTCCGGCTGCCACCCCCACGCAGCGACTACGCCGTGACTCCGTCGATCCCGGTCCGGATGCGCGATGGCGTCCACCTGCTGACCGATCACTACGCGCCGGACGGCCAGGCGCTCGGGACGGTGGTCATGCGCGGCCCGTACCAGCGGTCGGGAGCTCTGCCACATGTCCTCCTCGGCCTCTTCGCGTCGCGCGGCTACCACGTCGTCATGCAGAGCTGTCGCGGCACGTTCGGGTCCGAGGGCCGGTTCGTGCCCGGCGAGGACGAGATCCGCGACAGTGCCGACACCGTCGCCTGGCTGCGCGAACAGCCTTGGTTCGACGGGCGGTTCGTCGGTGTGGGCGGGTCCTACCTCAGCTACACCCTGTGGTCGATGCTGATGGACCCGCCGCCTGAGATGGTCGCGGCCGTCTCGTTCGTCAGCTTCCACGACTTCTTCCGCGTGGTCCACGGTACTGGCGCCTTCAGCCTCAGGGACACTCTGGACTGGTGCGACAGCCTGGCCCGCCAGGAGACCACCACGATGCTCCGTCAGCTGCTCGAGGGCCCGCGGACGAACCGCCGCCACGAAGTGGCCTACGCCGGTCTGCCGGTGGCCGAGGGCGAGGAGCGCTTCATCGGGGCGGGATCGGCGTGGTACCGCGACTGGGCGACCCGAACCGACCCGGCCGACCCCTACTGGCGGGCTCGCGACCTGTCCGCGGCGCTGGACCGGGTGTCGGTCCCCGTACGGTTCCTCACCGGGTGGCAGGACCTTTTCGTCGGTCAGACCCTCGACCAGTACCGGCACCTGCGCGACCGTGGGGTCGAGGTGTCGCTCACTGTCGGACCGTGGACCCACGCGAACCTGCTGACGACGGGCGGGTCGCGGGTCCTGGGTGAGACGCTCGAGTGGGTCGACCGCCACCTCGCGGACACCCGCGGAGCCGCGCCGACCGACCCGGTCGGCTACTACGTCACCGGGGCCGACGAGTGGCGTACCGCGTCGGTCTGGCCCCCTCCCGCCGAGCAGCGGACCCTCTACCTCGCTCCGGGCGGCGTGCTCGCCGACCGCCCTCCGGCCGCCACGGTCGGTGCCGTCGGGTTCACGTACGACCCGACGCACCCGACACCCACGCGTGGCGGGAGGCTGCTCGCTCCCGATGCCGGGTACCGCGAGGACTCCGACTTCGCCCGGCGGTCCGACACCCTGGCCTTCGCGAGCGCCCCGCTGTCCGAACCGCTCGAGATCGCCGGCCTGCCCCGGGTGAGCCTGACCCACCGCAGCGACAAGCCGGGGGCCGACCTCTGGGTCCGGGTGAGCGAGGTCGCCCCGAACGGCCGGTCCCACAACGTGACCGAGACCTTCCGAGGGGCCGCCACGGCCGGCGCGGACGGTCGGACCGTTCTCGACCTCGACCCGGTCGCTCACCGCTTCGCCGCGGGCTCGCGGATCGGCCTCCTGGTCGGCGGTGGGTCCTTCCCGCGCTATGCGCGCAACCTCGGTATGCCCGGACACCGGGCCGAGGGCACGGCCATGGCTCCGACCCACCAGGCGCTGGACCTCGCGTCGGGTGCGTCGGAGCTCTCGCTGCCGGTGCCGGTGCCGACCTGAGCGGTCGGCATCGGACGTCAGCGACGCGTCAGTCGACCGGTCGGAAGCCGGCGCGTTGGGCGGCGTGCTCGTCGGCGAACCACAGGTGCGGCTCGGCCTCGCCGTACTTGGCGTGGTCGGGCGTGACGAAGGTCTTGGTGTCCTCCCACGCCTTCACGGGGTGTCCGAGCGGGACGGCCCCGTCGTCGATCGTCGCGGCCGAGCCGACGCCGTAGCCACCGTCACGAATCTCGTCGAGCGACGAGGTGCGTGGCCCGTCGTCGGCCGAGCTCGACTCGGATCCACCTGAACCGGAGTCGGTGCCACCCGAATCCGAGTTGCCGGTACCCGAGCTCGCGTCGGACTGGCCCGGAGTGGAGCCCTCGACGAGATTGCCCTCGCTGTCCCACACCTGCGGGCCGCCGGACTCGTCCGCGGTCCAGTCGCCCTCCTGCCGGAACTCCTCACCGGCCGCGACGTCGTGCTGCTCCGGGTCGTGCTCGCGGGCGAACTCCTCGGCCGTCTTCTGGCGCTCCTCGTCCGTCGCCCGACGGTCCTCCTCCGAGTCCCGAGTGTTCTCGTCCGAGTCTCGAGTCCCGTCGTCCGAGTCTCGAGTTTCGTCGTCCGACCCTCGACCGCCCTCGTCCGAGCTTCGAGCCTCGTCCCGGGATTCCTGGTCGGTGTCGTCGCGCTCGCCGCGCGGCGCGTCCGCGTCCTCTCCGCCGCGGATCGCCGCGTCGTCCTCGGTGGTGCCGGCGTCCGGCCCACCCGAACCGAGGTCCGTCGCTCCGCCGGTCTGGACGTCGGTCGTGGTGTCGGGACGATTCTGGTCCGCCACGTCCACGTCGCCCGTCCGGCTCCCTGCCGCACTCTGCTGCTCTGCACCCGTCTGATCGGTCATGGCTCCTCCTTGAGCTCCGACGCGCCACTCGATGGCAACCCCAAGGGAGACACTGCCCGTTCTCCGGAGCCTCGAAACCGTGGAGGCCCACAACCCGATCTCGCGCGTACGCGGGCGGTTCTGAGGGACGGGAGGCAGTTGCTCGAGTGGGCGAATTCCCAATGTTGGCAACGCCTTGAGATTTGTTACTCGGACATTTCCGACAATTCGCCCAAGGTTTCGCATTCCTCGGTCCGCGAGGTGGCCGTCCTGAGTACCGTCGTAATTCGGGGTCCAGTCACAACACCATCCAGCACCCCCTCGGCTTCACGACCAGCGCTCCCTCTCGCGGACGCGGCGTGGCCACGGAACCGCGCCGGTGGCACTCGCCGTCATGGCACGCACCCTCATATCGCTCGGGGACCACTGAGATCAACGGAGCACTCATGAACCGTCTCTTCATGCGCCGGGGGAGGTCCCGACAACGGGCCTAGCAAAGGCACAACACTCGCCGGCGCGCCAAGTGGCTCGCCCTGTCGCCGTCATTCGCTCTGCCTCTGGCGCCCTGGTCGCGGCCCGATGGCGCGAGCGGCCGACGGCCCGTTCACGATCGACGGCGTCGTTCCCGACGCCAACACGACCGAGCTGCCGACCCGTTCGGCAACGTCAAGGAACTCGGCCCGCACAACTCGAACGCACGAAGATCGGCGTCATCCACAGCGACGGCTGTGCCGATGCTGGACACGACGAACCCGAACGGGCAGGTCGACCTGCGCCAGCGCGTGGCTCGACACCGAGCGGGACCTCAGCACCCAGCACGACTGGCTGTACTTCGCGTGGGAGCGCGACAACAACACCGGCAGCGGCTTCATCGCCTTCGAGTTCATGCAGAACCCGGCACCGGCGGCTTGCGCATACGACACGGCCACCGAAGCCCAGCTGATCGCCAACTGCAACCCCTGGGCCAACCGACAGGCCGGCGACTTCATGATCCTGTGGGACCAGCAGGGTGGCAGCATGGACCTGTTCCTGCGGACCTGGTCCGGCACCGCGCCCAACCTCGTCCTCGGCGCGCCGGTCGCGCTCAATGCCGCAGTGTCGCAGGCGGCCGAGTACAGCGCTGACGGCTTCTTCGGCGAGGCGGCGGTCGACCTGACGGCGACCATCTTCGGCGGAGCCACGGCCTGCCGGTCCTTCGCCAACACCATCCCGAGCACGGTGACCGGCAACTCCGACACGGCGGACTACAAGGACACCATCCTCAAGCCGGTCCGCCGATCGCCAACTGCACCTCGACGACCGTCACTACTCCGAAGGATGGCGCCGGCGCAGACATCCCGGCTGGTGGCCTCTCGATCGGCACCGGTGTCGTCGCGGTCAAGGACTCGGCTCGTGGTGGGCATCCAGGGCGGCACCGCCACACCAGCCGGCTCGGTCGCGTTCTTCCTCTGCAAGGTGGACGCTCCTGGCGCTGTGCACGCGCGAACGGTACCTCAGTCGGGTCGACGAACCTCAGCGGGGCGGCCTACCCAGTCACGGTGGTGTCGCCGACGGCGTACGTCACTTCGGCCGGCCGGTACTGCTGGCGCGGCGTCGTTCAGCGGCGACTCCGCCAACGGCATCCGCGGGTCCGAGCGACTCCCGGCGACCGAGTGCTTCACCGTCAACCCGGTCACGCCGACCCTGGCGACGACCGCGGGCGCCGACGTGAACCTCGGCAACCCGGTCACCGACACGGCCACGCTGAGCGGAACGGCGACCCAGCCGGCCAACCCGGTGATCAACCTCGACCGGCACCGGCGGGGCTGCGGCGGGTGGAACCATCACGTTCAAGCTGTTCGGCCCGAGCGACAGCGGATGTGGCCCACTCGTGTACACGTCAGCCACCGTCGCGGTCAGCGGCAACGGCACGTACGGAGCCGGCGCCGCAGTTCATGCCGACCGCTGCCGGGCAACTACCACTGGGTGGCGGTCTACAGCGGCAACCTGCCGAACACCAACGGCACGACGCACAACGCTGCGTGCACCGACACCAACGAGGACGTCACCGTGAACACGGTGCCGTCGTCGCTGACGAGCGCGCAGAACTGGGTGCCGAACGACTCGGCGACGGTCTCCGCCCCGGCGGGCGGCAACCTCGCCGGCACGGTGACGTTCACGCTGTACGCCAGCGGCGACTGCACGCGGCACCGCCGATCTACAGCACCGACCGGCGCACGGTCTCCGGCGCGTCGCCGCAGACGGTGCTCCACGTCCAACACGACAGCGGTGACGGCGTCCGGGTCACTTCTCGTGGTGGGTCAGCTACGACAGCACCAACCCCGCGCAGCGAGGACATCCCGGCCAGCTGCCACGAGACGTCGGCTCTGACCATCACGAACGGAGGCACCATCAGCAGCCCGTGACCAGCGGCTGACGTAGCGCCATCGCAACAGTGGTGGTGCCCGGCTCCGGCCGGGCACCACCACTCGCGTCTACGGGAGTCGTCGACGAGGGTCCGGCCGTCGTCGGTGACCGTCCAGAACGGGTTGTGGGCGACCTCCCAGCAGTGGCCGTCCGGATCGGAGAAGACCCCGCCGTACCCGCCCCACTCGGTCGGCGCTCCGGGGCGTCGGACCGTCCCGCCCGCGGCCACCGCCTCCTCGAGCAACGCGTCCACGGCCTCGGGCGACCGCAGGTTCTGCGCCAGGGTGACCCCGCCCCAGCCGCCGGCGTCCTCGACCACCGTGTCGGCGGCCAGCTCCGCCCGACCCCACAGGGCGACGACCATCCCGCCGGCCTGGAAGAAGACGACGTCCTCCGTCGGTCCGGTCGGACGCCAGCCCAGACGTTCGTAGAACTCCCGCGCGGCGTCGAGGTCCGCGACTCCCAGCGTTACCAAGCTGACTCGCTGTTCCATCCTCCGACCGTAGACGGTCAGCCCCAACCGAAGTGGCGCAGCAAGGCCGCCGTGCCGGCGGCGAGCACCACGACCACGATGAACGGGGCCCGCAACAGCAATGCCACCACTGCGACGCCCAGACCGGCGGCGCGGGCGTCCAACGTCAGCCCGTGGTCCGGGGTCGCGAACGCCTGCACGACGACCAGCCCGGTCAGCAGGGCGACCGGCAGAAGCGCGGTCACCCGGGAGATCCGCGGCCCGGAGAGCCAGTGCGCGGGCACGAGGTAGCCGGCCAGCTTGAGCAGGTACGCGAGTGCGCACGCGACGACGACGGTCACCCAGGCGTTCACGCCGGCTCCTCGTGGCTCTCCGCATTGACGTCGCCGTCCGCGGCGTCGGGATCGTCGCGGCGCCGCCGACCGAGCAGACCCACCACCACCGCGGCGAGGGCCGCGACGAGCACCGGGACTCCCGCGGGCGCGAGCGGGACGAGCACCACGGTCAGCAGGGCCGCGAGGGCCGCCGTCGCGCCGGCCTCGAGCGACCTGAGGCGGGGCCAGAGCAGCGCGCAGAACGCGGCCGCCGCGGCGGCGTCGAAGCCGTAGACCTTCGGGTCACCGATGGCGTTCCCGAGCAGGGCGCCGGCCAGCGTCGAGAGGTTCCAGCCGGCGTACACGATCACGCCGGTCAGCCAGAACCCGCGCCGCATCGCCCGTGGGTCCGTCTGCCCGATCGCCACGGCCGTCGACTCGTCGATCGTCAGCTGCGCCGCGAGCAGACGGCGCAAGCCCCGGACCTGGAGGATCCGCGAGAGCTGCAGCGCATACAGGCCGTTGCGAACCCCGAGCAGCGTCGACGTGGCGACAGCCGCGACCCCGCTGCCGCCGGCGCCGAGCACGCCCACCAGGGCGAACTGGGACCCGCCGGTGAACAGCAGCGCCGACATCGCCACGGTCTGCCAGACGGTGAGGCCTGCCGCGACGGAGACGGCGCCGAAGCTGATGCCGTAGGCGCCGGTCGCGATGCCGACCGAGAGGGCCTGGCGAGTGACCGCGCGCATCGCCGACCGGTCCGGCGGCTCCATCCGGGCGGTCGGGGTCGCGTTCGACCTCGGCCCCCGCGTCCATCCCAGCATGGTCACACAGGTGCGGGCTCCGGCTCCGCCGGGTGTCCACGGAGGGAACATCCCCGCGTCGACCCACGTGCGCTGAGATAACCTTTGGTTATGTCAGTCATAAGCACGTCGCCTCGTCGGGTTTCCCAACCCGGTCAACGAGAAGGCGGCCAGGGTCGTCGCCGGGCTGGTCGTCGTCACGGCGCTCACGGCCCTCCTCACCCAGTCGGGCTGGCTCCTCTGGCTGCTCGCTGCGGGCTTCCTGCT
This sequence comes from uncultured Actinomycetota bacterium, assembly GCA_963787725.1. Lineage (GTDB taxonomy): Bacteria > Actinomycetota > Actinomycetes > Actinomycetales > Dermatophilaceae > Lapillicoccus. Next base: position 460,178 of record CAWBEH010000013.1, read on the forward strand.
CCGCGTCCTGTCCGGGCCGCGGTTCAGCCCGTTCGGGCTGCTCGCGACCAAGGTCGTCGCGCCGCGGCTCGGTCGCCCGAAGCTGGTTCCCGGACCTCCGAAGCGGTTCGCGCAAGGCCTCGGCCTCGCGTTCTCACTCGTCGCCGCGACCAGCGTGACCCTCGGCGCGACCACGCTTGGGTGGGTTCTGGTCGTCCTCCTCATCGTCGCCGCCGTGCTCGAGTCGGTCTTCGCGTTCTGCCTCGGCTGCTGGATCTTCGGCCTGCTGCAGCGGGCCGGGATGGTCCCGGAGTCCGTGTGCGAGGCGTGCGTCGTCGGGTCTCGGTAGCGGCCGCGAGCGGTCGGAACCCTCCCGGACGGAGGGTCGTTGGGCCCGATATGACGACCACCCTGACCTGCCCGAAGTGCGCCAGCGAGATGCGCAGCTACGAGCGCAACCGCGTGCTCGTCGACCAGTGCACCGGCTGCGGTGGGCTGTTCCTCGACCGCGGTGAGCTGGAGAAGCTCGTGGCCGCCGAGAACGAGTGGCACTCGGCGCCGGCCGCCGCCGCCGCTCCCGCGCCTCCGCCTCAGGACCGCTCGTACGCCGGCCCGCAGGACCGCGGCTACCAGCAGGGCTACGACCAGCGCTACGACAACCGGTACGACCAGCGGTACGACAACCGTGGGCACCACCAGCAGCCCTACAAGAAGAAGAAGTCGTTCCTCAGCGAGCTGTTCGACGACTGAGCAGCTCGCGCGACCTCACTGCGGCACGTCCACAGTGAGCCGGATCTCTCCGGCGACGTCGCCCTCGGCGGGACCCGTCACGCGCTCACGACGGGCTCCGTCGGGGGCGAACCCGGCGGCCTCGAGAAACCCGCGTGTCCCTTCGTCGGCGGCCAGCAGCCACGTCCGGACCCGGGCGAACCCGGTGAGCCCCGCCGTGTCCACGGTCGCGTTGAGCAACCGCGAGCCGTGTCCGGCCCGCCGTGCGTCCGGACTCACTCCGCCGACCAGCAGCTCGCCGTCGACGTCGGTCGCGTCGGGGTCGGCACTCGGCCCGACCGCGGCGAACCCGACCACCTCCTCGCCCGCGCAGGCGACGAGCAGCCGGTATGCGCCGGACGGCGGCGTGGCGAGGGACTCCCGCCAGACCCGGGCGAACTCCTCCGGCGTCGCCGCGGCGAGGGCCTCGGCCGGTAGCAGCGACGCATACGCCTCCCGCCACAGGGCCGCCTGGACGGCGCCCACCGCGTCGACGTCCCAGGGGGTCGCGACCCGGACACTGGCGTCGGCGACAGGGTGGTCGTGGGAGTGGCTCACGCGGCCATCCTGTCAACCGAGGGCGTTCCGACGCGCACGGGCGTCACGAACACCGTTCCGGCCGATGACTTCCGACCCGTCCACCGGTCTGCACCACCATGCGCAAGCTCGTGGAGTCAACCTTCGTCAGCCTCGACGGCGTCATGTCCAACCCGCAGGACTGGGCCCCGCCCTACTGGGACGACGAGTACACCGCGTACGAGCGCCGGGTGATGGAGCCGGTCGACGGCCTGCTCCTTGGCCGGGCGACCTACGACGGCTTCTCGGTGTCGTGGTCGCAGCGATCCGGCGACTGGTACGCGGACCGGATGAACTCCCTGCCCAAACAGGTGATCTCGCGCGGCCGCCCGGAGCTCACCTGGAACGCGCAGCTGCTGGAGGGAGACGACCTGGTCTCCTCGGTCCGGGCGCTGAAGGAGCGCGACGGCGGCGACATCCTGAAGTTCGGGACGGGAGAGACCGACCTCACCCTGCTGCCCGCCGGGCTGGTGGACGAGCTGCACATCTGGGTGTTTCCGGTCATTGCCGGGGAGGGCGGGCGTCTGCTCGAGGGGCTGCCGATCACGCATCTCGCCCTGCAGGAGACCACAGGGTTCAGCTCGGGAGTCGTCGTCCTCCGGTTCGCCGGGACCACGGAACGCTGAGCCGCACAGCAGGCCGTGATGGGATGGGCCGATGAGGTCGCCCGCACTCCTGCGCGCCGCCGTTCTGACGGCCCTCGTGATGGCGGGATCCGCCGGGTGCAGCTCGCCCGACGTGGCCGCGGGGAGCGCCAGCCCGACCGAGGCGGTCGCCGCCTTCATGCACGCCCTCGGCGAGAAGAACTCCGACGCCGCGTGCTCGCAGGTCTCCACCGGCGGTCAGCCGCTGACCAACGCGGGGTTCGACCAGTGCAAGGAGGGTCTGGAGAAGGTCCTCGCGGACCTCGACGACCCGGGCGAGATCGCCCAGCTGAAGTCCGCGACGGTCACCGGCGCGACGGTCTCCGGCGACAAGGCGACGGTGTCGAAGGCGCAGATCACCAACGTGCCGGACGGGTACCAGAACGACATCGACCTCGTGAAGCTCAACGGGCGCTGGTACATCGACTCCAAGCAGTAGGCGCGGCTGAGGGATACTGAGGGCATGTACGGCAACGACGTCGTGGACCCCACCGAAGCGCTCAACGCCTCCGAGACGCCTGAGTTCGACGAGGCGGTCGCGGCGGGGGAGGCGGCTGAGGCGCGCGACAGCGACTCGAGCTTCGAAGGGCTCATCGCCGCGGACCTGCGCGTCGAACCGCGCGACGAGATGCCGGACGCCTACCGGAAGACCCTGATCCGGCAGATCGCGCAGCACGCGCACTCGGAGATCATCGGGATGCAGCCCGAGGGCAACTGGATCACCCGCGCACCGTCGTTGCGGCGCAAGGCGATCCTCATCGCGAAGGTCCAGGACGAGGCCGGGCACGGGATGTACCTCTACTCGGCGGCCGAGACCCTCGGCATCGACCGCGCCGAGCTGCTGGACATGCTCCACAGCGGGAAGCAGAAGTACTCCTCGATCTTCAACTACCCGACACTGACCTGGGCCGACTGCGGCGCGATCGGCTGGCTCGTCGATGGGGCCGCGATCATGAACCAGGTGCCGCTCTGTCGGTGCTCCTACGGCCCGTATGCCCGCGCGATGATCCGGGTCTGCAAGGAGGAGTCGTTCCACCAGCGGCAGGGGTTCGAGATTCTCTGGAACCTCGTCCGCGGCACGTCGGAGCAGCAAGCGATGGCGCAGGACGCGGCGAACCGCTGGTGGTGGCCGGCGCTGATGATGTTCGGGCCGCCCGACACCGGCGAGGCGGCGGCCACCGGAGGGCATACCGAGCAGTCGATGGCGTGGGGGATCAAGCGGTTCAGCAACGACGACCTGCGGCAGAAGTTCGTCGACATGATGGTGCTCCAGGCCGACAAGCTCGGCCTCACGCTGCCCGACCCCGACCTGCGCTGGAACGAGGAGCGGGCGCACTGGGACTACGGCCCGATCGACTGGGACGAGTTCTGGCGGGTGCTGCGCGGCGACGGTCCGTGCAACGCGGAGCGCATCGAGCATCGGCGCGGCGCCCACGAAGAGGGTGCCTGGGTGCGCGAGGCGGCGAACGCGTACGCGGCGAAGCAGGCCGCGCGCACGGGCGCGCAGGGCTCGGCCGCGTGAGCGACACGCCTACCGAACGGTCCTGGCCGCTCTGGGAGGTGTTCGTCCGGGCGAAGCGCGGCCTCTCGCACACCCACGTGGGCTCGCTGCACGCGCCGGACGCGACGATGGCGCTGCGGAACGCTCGCGACGTCTACACGCGTCGGCAGGAGGGCGTCTCGATCTGGGTGGTCGAGGCGGCGTCGATCACGGCGAGCAGCCCGGACGAGAAGGACTCCTTCTTCGACCCGGCGGCCGACAAGGTCTACCGGCATCCCACGTTCTACGACGTGCCCGAGGACGTCGAGTACCTCTGACGTCGGCAACGCCTGACCGGGATCAGGCCCAGGCGCTGATGATCCGGTAGGGGTGGATGAACTCCTTGGCCACCGGGTGAGCCGCGTCGTCGCGGGCCAGCCAGAGGACGTTGTCCACGGCGATGGCCTGCAGCAGCCGCAGGCCCAGGTCGCGGTCGAGGCCGGCGCGCTCGCTGAGGATGTCGAACCGTCGGCGCAAGGCCAGTGCCGGGTCGTCGGAGGCGGCGGCGTCCGCCCAGCGGTTGCGCAGAGGAGCCGCGAGCTCCCACTCCGGGTAGCCGGCCGCCGGAAGAGGGTCGATGGCGACCCAGTGGGGCGGCTCCTCCGGAAGGGTGTGCAGGACGTTGAGGTAGTGGCAGTCGCCGTGCACCATCGGCATGGGACCGGACGCGGCCCGAAGCGCCGCGGCCAGGTCCCTCGAGGTGTCCAAGGCTCGTTCGGCCCGTTCGCGCGGCATGACGTCCGGTGTCCGGTCGATCATCGACGTCGTGCTCTCGTGCAGCCGGTCGAGCTCGTCGGCCATCGACCGCATACCGGGTGGGGCGTCGTGGGCGGTGATCTCGGCAACGAGGTCGCCGATCGTCTCGCACGCGGCGTCGACATCGGCCATGGTGTCGAGGGTCCGGTCCCGGTCGAGCCGTTGCAGCAGCAGGGCGCTCGCCTCGGGATCGCTGTCCACCAGCTCGACCAGCGACGAGCCACGACCGGCCTCCAGCGCGAGCCGCTCACCGTCGGTCCCCGCGACGTCGGCGTGGATCTTGAGCACCAGCGCCCGGCCTTGCTCCGAACGTACGGGCCAGACGACCGAGAGGAACCCGAACATCGGCTCCCCGTCAGGTTCCAGCGACCAGCGCTGGGCCAGCACGCCGGCGCGGCCGGGCAGTCCGTCCACCCACGCCATCCGCTCGCTGGAGCGGTCGACGTCCCGGTACGCGTCGGGTACCGGGAAGAGATACGGCATGTCAGTACTTTGACAGACCAGTTGCTCTTATTGGCAACGGTTTTCACCGTTGACAGTCTGGTTGCCGAGCGAGACCCTGGTTGCATCGATCAGGGTGAGCTCACTGGTGTGCTCCCGGCGTCTGGAGACGCGGATGGCTGTTGATGCGGCATTGTTCTCGGGGTCGAAGTGCTATTTCTTCGCCGGTAACCGCTATCTGCGGGTGACGCGGGGTGACATCGGGGCCGGGACGGTCGACGCGGGCTATCCGGCGCCGATCTCGAACTGGAACTGGCCGGCGGGGTTCGGCAGCACGGGGATCGATGCCGCGTTGTACTCGGGGTCGAAGTGCTACTTCTTCCGGGGGAGCAGCTATATCCGGGTGACGCGGGGCGACACCGGGGCCGGGACGGTCGACGCGGGCTATCCGGCGCCGATCTCGAACTGGAACTGGCCGGCGGGGTTCGGCAGCACGGGGATCGATGCCGCGTTGTACTCGGGGTCGAAGTGCTACTTCTTCCGGGGGAGCAGCTATATCCGGGTGACGCGGGGCGACACCGGGGCCGGGACGGTCGACGCGGGCTATCCGGCGCCGATCTCGAACTGGAACTGGCCGGCGGGGTTCGGCAGCACGGGGATCGATGCCGCGTTGTACTCGGGGTCGAAGTGCTACTTCTTCCGGGGGAGCAGCTACATCCGGGTGACGCGGGGCGACACCGGGGCCGGGACGGTCGACGCGGGCTACCCGGCGCCGATCACCAACTGGGGCTGGCCGCGGGGTTTCGCGGGCGCTCCGGGGCCGACCGTCCGTCTTCACGTGAAGATCCTGACCGCCCCCAACGTCGGCGTGAACACGTCGGTTCAAAGGATGCGCGAGCTCTACGAGGCCGTGGGCATCAACGTCCAGCTGGCCAGCACGGAGAACCTCAACCTGCCCGACCTCAACGACGTCGACGTCGGCGAATGCCAGATGGGGACGACGACCGACGAGCAGGACGACCTCTTCGCGAACCGCAACAGCGCGAACGCCGACGACATCTGCGCCTACTTCGTTCGCTCCACCGTGCCCCCGTTCAACGGGTGCGCCGCCCACCCCGACAACCGACCGGCCTTGGTCGTCGCTCAAGGCGCGACTCAGTGGACCCTCGCCCACGAGGCCGGGCATGTACTCAGCCTTCGGCACGTGGACGACAACGACCGGCTGATGACCAAGAACGGAACGGGCAACATCACCAACCCGCCTCCCAACATTGTCGCCGACGAGGTCGCGAAGATGCTGGCCAGCGACTACTCCCGGAATCTCTAGGAGGTTCTCATGTCGGTGTCGATGGACGATGTCCGTAAGGTGCTGGACCCGGACGAACCCGACTACACCGCGGCGGCGCAGCTGGGTGAGGAGGCACTCCCGCATCTCGAACGGTTGGTTCGCGGAGAGGACGCGATGCTCGCGTCGAAGGCTGCCTACGCCGCCAGCCTGATCGAGGGCGGTTCAGACGTCGTCGAGGCCGCCGCGCGGTCCGAGGATCCCGTCGTGCGGGTTGCCGCGGCCGCCGCCGTCCGCAATATCCCGGCGGCCCGGGCTCGACCGATGCTGCGTCAGCTCTCCACCGATGAGGACGCCGGAATCCGCAAGGTCGCGAGGGCCTCGGAGCGAGGGCTTCCGGCCGGCTGACTCGAGGGGGCGCTGGCAGGCATCCTCGGCCCTGCCCTGGTTTTCGCCGCAGCCGGGCGCGGCCGTATGGTCGGTCCGTGAGCGAGGGCCGACGATGAGCGACCGGCCGGTGCCGTCTCCGGGCCGGGCGGTCGACGCGCCCTGGCCGACCGGGGACCGGCTGGCCGCCGCATACCTGCTCGGCATCGCCGACGACGCGATGGTCTACGCGCAGCGGCTGGGGGAGTGGCTGACCAACGCCCCCCAGATCGAGGAGGACATGGCCCTTGCCAACATCAGCCTCGACCTGCTCGGTCAGGCGCGCGGCCTCTACCCCCACATCGGCGAGCTCGACGGCACCGGCCGGTCGGAGGACGACTTCGCGATGCTCCGCGACGAGCGGCAGTGGCGCAACGTGCACCTCGTCGAGCAGGAGCGCGCCGACTTCGGGTTCGAGATGGCGCGGCTGCTCTGGTTCTCCGCGTACCAGGTCGAGCTGTATGCGGCGGCTGCCGTTTCGTCTGACGAGACCTTCCGCGCGGTGGCCGCCAAGGCGACCAAGGAGGTCGCCTATCACCACGACCATGCGCACCAGTGGGTGGTGCGGCTGGGCGACGGGACCGACGAGTCGCGCGAACGGATGCAGGCGGCCCTCGAGGCCGTACTCCCTTATCTGGCAGAGCTGTTCGATGACGACCCGGTGTCCACCGCTGCGGCCGAGGCGGGGGTCGGAGTGCTGCCGTCGTCGCTCCACGACGCGGTCGTGGGTCGTGTCGCCGCGGTCGTCGAAGAGGCCACGCTGAGCCTCCCGAACGACTCGCGCTGGCGCTCGCGCGGCGGCCGGCAGGGCGTCCACTCGGCGCCGATGGGGTACCTCCTCGCCGAGATGCAGCACGTCGCGCGCTCACACCCGGGGGCGACGTGGTGACGACGACGCGCACGGCTCCCGTCGAGCTCGAGGCGGCCGTCGGGAGCATCCCGGACCCCGAGGTTCCGGTCATCACGATCGCGGACCTCGGCATCCTTCGCTCGGTGACGGCCGACGAGGCGACCGGCGTCGTCGACGTGGTCATCACGCCGACGTACTCGGGGTGCCCGGCGATGGAGGCCATCACCGCCCACGTGTCGTTCGTATGCCGAGCCGCCGGCTGGGAGCCGCGAGTCACGACGCGACTCAGCCCGGCCTGGACGACGGACTGGATGTCGGAGGAGGGCAAGGAGAAGCTGCGCCGCTTCGGGATCGCCCCGCCGACGCATACCCCGGCCGGCGGTCCGGTCCCGGTCTCGTTGGGGCGGCGCACCGTGGCCTGCCCGCGCTGCGGGTCGGCGGACACGGTGGAGCTGGCGCGGTTCGGGTCGACGGCGTGCAAGGCGCTGCGCCGGTGCGAGGCGTGCCGCGAGACGTTCGACGAGTTCAAGACGCTCTGATGGGTGCACTGTTGGCTCCTGCTCCTCAGGTGAGGAGGCCGCGGTTCCACCCGTTGACCGTCGCCGGGGTGGAGCGGCTCACCGACGAAGCGGTGGCGGTGACGTTCGACGTGCCGCGCGAGCTGTGGGACGAGTACGCATACCTGCCCGGGCAGCACCTGACCCTGCGCGCGACTATCGACGGCGAGGACGTCCGGCAGTCCTACTCGATCTGCCAGCCGCGGTCCGGCCGGGGTGGGCCGGGCCGGCTGCGGGTGGCGTCGGCGGTGGTCGAGGGCGGCCGGATGTCGACGTGGCTGAACACGTCGGTCGCGGCGGGCGAAGAGATCGAGGTCATGACCCCGATGGGGTCGTTCACCTGCCCCACCCAGCCGACGGCGTCCCGGCACCACGTCGCGATCGCCGCGGGCTCGGGGATCACGCCGGTACTGTCGCTCATCTCGACGGCCCTGGAGGACGAGCCGTCGTCTCGCGTGACGCTCCTCTTCGGGAACCGGCGGACCAGCACGGTGATGTTCCTCGAGGAGCTGGAGGACCTCAAGAACCGCTACCCGGGCCGGTTCCACCTGGTGAACGTGCTGTCCCGCGAACCTCAGGACGTCGAGCTGTTCCACGGCCGGCTCGACCCGAAGCGGCTGGCGCGCCTCTTCGACGTGCTGGTCCCGGTGGACAGCGTCGACGAGTGGTACCTCTGCGGCCCGTTCGGACTGGTGACCGGTGCGGAGGCCCTGCTCAAGGAGCGCGGCGTCGACCCGCACCACATCCACCACGAGATCTTCCACGTCGACGAGCCGGGCGACGCGGTGCGACGACCACGGCCTCCGGTCGACGCCTCGGCGCCGCCGGCCGCGGTGGTGACGGTGACCCTGGACGGCCGCACGACCGAGGTGCCCATGCCGTCGGTGGACGAGTCGATCCTCGACGCGACGCTGCGGGTCCGCCCCGATGCCCCCTTCTCCTGCACGAACGGGGTATGCGGCACCTGCCGCGCTCACCTGGTGTCCGGTGAGGTGCGGATGGACCGCAACTACGCGCTGGAGCCTGACGAGATCGACGCCGGTACGGTACTGGCCTGCCAGTCGCACCCGGTCACCGAGACGGTCACCCTGGACTACGACGCCTAGGAGACCGGGCCGACCGGGAAGACGAGGTGGGTGACTCGGTCGCCGACGATGCACGTCGTCGGGTCGCCGAGAAGCACGTCTTCGACGGCGAGGTCGCCGAAGAACGGTCGGCCACCACCCATCACGACGGGCACGAGGTCCACGGACACCTCGTCCAGAACGCCGAGCTCCAGACACTGTCGGGCGATCGTGCCGGCGGTGACGGCGACGATCCGGTCTCCGGCGATCTCCTGCGCCCTCGCGACGGCCGCCTCCACACCCTCGGTGACGAAGTGGAACGGCGCCTCGGGATGAGCCTCGACCCAGGCCGCGGGGATCTCGTGTGTGACGACCACCACGGGCACGTCCATCGTGTGGCGGCCACCCCAGCCGTCGGTGACGTCGAACAACGTGCGACCGCAGACCAGGGCCCCCAGCCCGTCGACCCACCGGCGCCAGTACTCCGCGCTCGCGGGGCTCAGGTGGAACGTGAGGTCCGGCGTCGCCGTTGGGAACTCCACCTCCCCGTTCTCGTACCAGTCGAACAGCCGCCCGATGGTGTTGTCGTCCTTGGCGATGTAGCCGTCCAGCGACATCGACGCCGACGCGATGACCTTGCCCATGTTGGCCTCCTTCGGTGGCGAACTACCGTCGAGGACAACGACACGCGAGGTCGCGAGAACTCATCGGGGTCCGGCCGACGAGCCCGAGGACCACGGGGTGCAGAATCGCTGGATGCGACCTGACGAGCCGTCATGACCGGACGTGACCTGCTGGACGAGCTGGAGGCCCAGGAGTCCCGCCTGGTCTTCGAGCGCTTCGACGACGACACGGCGTGGGAGCTGGGCGCCGCGCTCCGCGAGGCCGCCAGCGGGGGCGGGCTGCCGATCGCGATCTCGGTCCGCCGGAACGGCCGGCTGCTGTTCTTCGCCGCGCTGCCCGGCTCGTCGGCCGACAACGAGGCCTGGCTGGCACGCAAGTGCGCGGTCGTGGACCGCTACGGTCACTCGTCCCTCAGGGTCGGCGAGCAGTTCCGGGTGGACGGCAAGTCCTTCGACGAGCACGCCCGGCTCGACCCGGCGAGCTTCGCGGCGCACGGCGGTGCGTTCCCGATCCTGTTGCGGGGCACCGGGTGCATCGGAACCGTGGCCGTCTCCGGCCTTCCGCAGCTCGAGGACCACCAGCTGGTCGTCGACACGATCGCGACCCTGCTGGGCGACACCCGCTAGTGCTCGTGCGGAGGGTTGGTGCCGTGATCGCGGCAACAACCCTCCAGCGAGCGCCGAGCGTCAGTGGTGGTCGCTGTGAAGCTGTCCGCGCACCGCGCCCGCGGGGTAGTCGGTGTTGTGCACGTTGACGTAGTAGGCCTTGGGGTTCGCGAGGATCCGCTGCACCTCACCGGGATCCAGACCCTTGCCGGCCTCGCCTTCGGTCAGGCAGTCCGCCGCCTGGCCGTCCTGCGGCCACGCCAGGTTGACCTCGACCGGGCCGTTCGTGCCGACCGCGCCGCGGTGGATGTGGGCCATCCGCGCAGCTCCGGGCGCCAGCTCGGTCTCGGCGATGCGGCTGACCTCGAGGATGTAGCAGGGGTGGGCCGTGTCAGTCGTTCGGAGCGAACGGCGCGAAAGATGTGAGTCGGCTGGATGAGTCCTGGACGAACGGTGAACGCCGTCAGGCCGGACGCGGACGCTCGTAGGTCACCCACGCCAGCCGGTCGCGCGTGTCCCGCGCGGTCTCGACGAACGCGTCGAACGGGATCGGCGGGAACTCCACGTCACCTTCGGGCTCGAGGAACACCTCGGTGATGAGCAGCCGGTGCGCCCAGGGCATCGCCTCGGCGTAGACCTCGCCGCCGCCGCAGACGAACACCTCGTCCGCCGGGCCGGCCAACGCGAGCGCCTCCGCGAACGAGTGCGCCACCTCCACGTCCGCGTGCTGCCAGTAGCGGTTCCGCGTCACGACGATCGTCCGTCGGCCCGGCAGGGCGCGCCCGATCGACTCGAAGGTCAGTCGCCCCATGACCAGGACGTGGCCCATCGTGGTCCGTTTGAAGAACGCGAAGTCCTCCGGCAGGTGCCAGGGGATGTCCGGCCCGTTGCCGATGACGCCGTTCCGGGCGACGGCGGCGATCAGCGTGACCTGGGTCAAGGCGACCTCAGACCGCGATCGGGGCCTTGATGGACGGGTACGCGTCGTACCCCACCAGCTCGAAGTCCTCCAGCTCGAACTCGTCCAGCGCGGACCGCGGCGCGATCCGCATCTGGGGGAGCGGCCGAGGGTCCCGCGTCAGCTGCAGCCGGGCCTGGTCGAGGTGGTTGAGGTAGAGGTGCGCGTCCCCGAGCGTGTGGACGAACTCGCCCGGAGCCAGGTCGCATACCTGCGCCACCATCATCGTCAGCAGCGCATAGGAGGCGATGTTGAACGGCACGCCGAGGAAGACGTCGGCCGACCGCTGGTAGAGCTGGCACGAGAGCCGGGCCGGGTCGCCCGAGCGCTTCGGCGGGGCGACGTAGAACTGGAAGAGGGCGTGGCACGGCGGTAGGGCCATCGAGTCGACGTCCGCGACGTTCCACGCAGAGACGATGTGGCGCCGCGAGTCCGGGTTCGTGCGGATCGACGACACCACGCGGGCGATCTGGTCGATGTGCTCGCCGCTCGGGGTCGGCCACGAGCGCCACTGGTACCCGTAGACCGGCCCGAGGTTCCCCTCATCGTCGGCCCACTCGTCCCAGATCGAGATGCCTCGCTCCTGGAGCCACCGCACGTTGGTGTCGCCGCGGAGGAACCAGAGCAGCTCGCCGGTGATCGAGCGCAGGTGCAGCCTCTTGGTCGTGAGCGCGGGGAAGCCCTCGGCGAGGTCGAACCGCATCTGGTGCCCGAAGACGCTGAGCGTGCCGGTGCCGGTGCGGTCGGACTTCTCGACACCCGTCGTGAGCACCCGGTCGAGGAGGTCGAGGTACTGCCGCACGGGCGGCACGCTACACCGGCCCGGGGACCGACTCTGGGATGTGACCCACGTCACACGCCGGGAGTGGAAGCGGCTGTAACGGATCCCGTGCTGCCCCGATGTAGGTGGTGTCGAAGCGCTACCCGGACCCCCGAGCGGGTAGCGCTTCGACATTCATGTTTCCGAGGTGGCACGCGTCGCCCGGGCCGGGCCGGACTCGCCACGGGCGATAGATTGGCCGCCATGACCGCTTGGACCGCGCGCACGTCGTCGCCGTTCGGCCGCGCGTTGACCGCGGTGGTCACCCCGATGCACGACGACGGCAGTCTCGACCTCGCCGGCCTGCAGAAGGTGGTCTCCCACCTCCTCGACGCCGGGCACGACGGGGTCGTCGTCAGCGGGACCACCGGTGAGTCCGCCACGACCTCCGACGAGGAGCAGGACCAGGTGCTGCGGGCCGCCCTCGAGGTGGCCGGTGACCGGGGTCGCGTGGTGGCCGGCGTCGGCACGAACGACACCGCGCATACCGTTCACCTCGCGAAGCAGGCCGCGGCGACCGGCGCGCACGCTCTTCTCGTCGTCACCCCGTACTACAACCGGCCCACGCAGCCGGGCGTCGTCGCGCACTTCACCGCCGTCGCGGACGCCACGCCGCTGCCGGTGATGCTCTACGACATTCCGGCCCGCACCGGCACGCCGATCACCACCGAGACGCTGCTGCGCCTCGCCGACCACCCGCGCATCGCCGCCGTCAAGGACGCGAAGGGCGACCTGTGGTCCGCGACGAAGGTGCTCGACCAGACCGACCTGCTGTGGTTCTCCGGCGACGACGTCGCCACCCTCGCCCACCTCACCCAGGGTGCGACGGGCTATGTCGGCGTCACCACCCACGTCGCGGGAGCGGAGTATGCGGCGATGCTCGCCGCCGTCGACGCCGGCGACCTGCCCGCCGCCGTCGGGATCCACCGGCGGCTCATCCCGGTCGTCGACGCGATCATGCACACCAGCCAGGGTGCGATCATGGCCAAGGCCGCGCTCAAGGAGCTCGGCGTCATCGACTCGGCCGCCGTCCGGCTACCGCTGGTCGAGTCGCCGCCGGAGCACCTGGAGAAGCTGCGCGCCGCACTGGCGACACTGAGTGCCGTCCCGACGACCTGAGTCGTCCCCGAGCAGTCCCCTAGACCAGAGGACCCGAACCTCCCCGTGACCATCGCCCTGCCCGACCTCGCCGACCCACCACCCCTCGCGGGCAACGCCCTGCGGATCGTCGCCCTCGGCGGCCTGGGAGAGGTCGGTCGCAACATGACCGTCCTCGAGACCCAGGGCCGCCTGCTGATCATCGACTGCGGCGTGCTCTTCCCGGAGGACCACCACCCCGGGATCGACCTGATCCTCCCCGACTTCGAGTACCTCGACGGCCGGCTCGACCAGGTCGAGGCGATCGTCCTCACCCACGGCCACGAGGACCACATCGGTGCGGTGCCGTTCCTGCTCAAGCGCAAGCCCGACATCCCGCTCATCGGATCGCAGCTGACCCTCGCCCTGCTCGAGGCCAAGCTCAAGGAGCACCGCATCACGCCGTACGCGTTGACGGTCAAGGAGGGCACGCGGGAGAAGCTCGGCGTCTTCGACCTCGAGTTCGTCGCGGTCAACCACTCGATCCCCGACGCGCTTGCCGTCATGGTTCGCACGGCGGCGGGCACTCTGCTGCATACCGGCGACTTCAAGATGGACCAGCTGCCACTGGACGGACGGCTGACCGACCTCCGCGCGTTCGCGCGGCTGGGGGAGGAGGGCGTCGACCTCTTCCTCACGGACTCCACCAACGCCGAGGTCCCGGGCTTCACCACGACCGAGCGGGAGATCGCGCCGGCCATCGACCGGGTGTTCCGGCACGCGAAGCGGCGGATCATCGTCGCCTGCTTCGCCTCGCACGTGCACCGGGTCCAGCAGGTGCTCGACGCCGCCGAGAAGGCCGGCCGCAAGGTGGCCATGGTCGGCCGGTCGATGGTGCGCAACATGGGCATCGCCGCCGAGCTCGGCTATCTGCACGTGCCGGACGGCGTCCTCGTCGACGTCAAGAAGCTGGACGACCTCCCGGACGACAAGATCGTTCTCATCTGCACCGGTTCGCAGGGCGAGCCGATGGCGGCGCTCTCGCGGATGGCCAACCGCGACCACCGCATCGAGGTCGGCGTCGGCGACACGGTGCTGCTGGCCAGCTCGCTGATCCCCGGCAACGAGAACGCGGTCTACCGGGTCATCAACGGGCTGATGATGCTCGGCGCCGACGTCGTCCACCGCGGCAACGCGAAGGTGCACGTGTCCGGCCACGCCAGCGCCGGCGAGCTGCTCTACGTCTACAACATCGTCAAGCCCAAGAACGTCATGCCGGTGCATGGCGAGTGGCGACACCTCGTGGCCAACGCCGAGCTGGCCGTCGCCACCGGGGTACCGCGCCAGCGCGTCCTCGTCTCGCCCGACGGCGGCGTCGTGGACCTCGTGAACGGCAAGGCCCGTCTGGTCGGGGCGGTGTCGTGCGGGTACATCTACGTGGACGGCCAGTCCGTCGGCGGTACCACCGAGACGCTCCTGAAGGACCGGCGCATCCTGCGCGACGAGGGTTTCATCACCTGCATCGTCGTCATCGACGCCGCCACCGGGAAGATCGCCGCCGGCCCCGAGATCACCGCCCGCGGGTTCGTCGAGGACGACGAGATCTTCCGCGAGATCATTCCCAAGGTCGAGCGGGCGCTCGCCGAGGCGACCGGCAACGGGGTGCGGGACGAGTACCAGCTCCAGCAGGTCATCCGGCGGACCATCGGCAGCTGGGTCGGCGGGACGATCCGGCGGCGCCCGATGATCATTCCGGTATAGGTGTGATCGAAGCCTGATCGACACCTGAGTGCGCACGTTCCGCCGCGGGCTCGCGGTCGTCCTCGGGCTCGCCCTCGTGGTGCTCACCGTGGCCTTCGCGCTGCGCTGGGTCGACGTGGCGAGCAGAGAGATCGCGGCGGTCCAGGCCGTCGTCCCGATCACCGGGTCCGGCGTCGTCGTGGTCACCCTCCTCGCGCTGCTGTTCGGGCTGCGCCGGCTCGCGCTCGTCGGCGCGGTGCCCAGCGCTGTCGCCGTCGTCCTCGCGGTCGCCTCGTTCGGGCTGACCGCCACCCCGACTGCCGGTGGAGCCGAGACCGTGACCCTGCTCTCCTCGAACCTCGAGTTCGGCGGCGGCAACGCGGAGGACGTCGTCACGGGCGTGCGCGACCATCGAGCCGACGTCGTAGTCCTGGTCGAGCTGACGCCGCAGGCGGTCACGCGGCTCAAGGCCGCGGGTCTGGAGGCGGAGCTGCCCTACGTCGTCGGCCACCCGGAGGCCGGGACCACGGGCGCCGCGATCCGCAGCCGGTGGCCGCTCACCCTCATCGACGAGGGCAAGGGGGTCGGTGGGTCGCTGTTCTGGGAGCCGTACGCCCTCGTGCAACGGCCGGCCGGCGCGTTCCGGGTCAAGGCCGTGCACACCCGCCAGCCGATCGTGTCGGCCCGGGGCTGGGCGCAGGACCTCGACCGCCTCCATACGTGGCAGCTGGCCCAGCCGGCCGACCAGCCGTTGTTCCTGGCCGGCGACTTCAACGCCTCGCAGAGCCATCCGGCCTTCCGGGCGATGATCGAGGGCCTGACCGACGTTCACCGGGCCACCGGAGGAGGGTGGGTGCGCACGTGGCCTCAGGGGCGACGCATACCCCCGTTCGTCCAGCTCGACCACGTCCTCGGCCGCGACGTCACGGCCATCGACGCCGGCGTCACGCCGGTCCGGGGATCGGACCACGCGGCGGTCTGGGCCACCGTAACTCTGGAGTTACCGTAACTTCCGAGTTACCATCTCACATGCCCGCCGCCGCGCGACCCGAGCGCGCGCCGGACGCCGCGCTCGAGGCGCTCGGGGACGCATCTCGCCGCGGGATCCTCGCGCTGCTGGCTGCGCAGAACCGGTCGGTCCAGCAGATCGCCGAGCAGCTGCCGATCAGCCGGCCGGCGGTGTCGCGTCACCTGCGGGTGCTCAAGGACGCCGGCCTGGTCGCCGAGGAGGCGGTCGGGACTCGGCGGATCTACCACCTGGAGCCGGAGGGCGCGCTGGCGGTGCGCGACTACCTGGAACGGGTCTGGGGCGAGGCGGCGGTCCGGTTTCGGCTGCTGGCCGAGAACACGACGCGGCGTGACGATGCCTGAGCCGCTGCGGCTGGACGTCGTCGTCGCGTGTCCGCCGGACCACGCCTTCGACGTGTGGGCGAACCGGATCGACGCCTGGTGGCCGCGCGACCACACCGCGACCGGGGAGCCCGGCGCCCGGGTGGTTCTGGAGGGTGAGGTCGGTGGCCGGATCTACGAGGTTGCCCCCGACGGCACCGAGCACGAGTGGGGCGAGGTGACGGCGTGGGAACCGCCGCGCCGGCTGGCCTACCTCTGGCACCTGCGGACGGACCGCGACGCCGCGACCGACGTCGAGATCCGGTTCGTGCCTGACGACGCGGGCACCCGGGTCGAGATCGAACACGCCGGATGGGAGCGCCTGGGCGACGCCGCCGACGCCTGGCGGGAGCGCAACCTCGGCGGCTGGACCACCCTGGTGCCGCACTTCGTCGCGGCCACCACCGCACCCTGAGAGGAGCCGGTCATGGCTGAGGGAACCAAGGAAGACCCCTGGGAGCTGACGACGGCACCCGGCACGTCCGCGTACTCGATGTGGAAGGACGAGGCCGCCGACCCGCCCACCCTGGTGTGCCAGGTGGGATCGACGCAGCTGAAGTACCAGCTGCGCGCCATCGACGACCTGCACGCCTGGCTGGTCGAGCAGGGGGACTGGGTCGACGTCGGCGCCGCGGACGAGCAGAAGCCGGCCGCCGACGGCACCGTCGAGGGCTGGGGCCGCTCCGAGGACAACCCGGTCGGCGGCTGGTACGGCCTCCGCAAGGGTTACCGGGGGCGGTTCGGCATGTACCTGCCGCCGCTGCTCGAGGCGCTGGGCAAGGCCGAGCTGACCCACGAGAAGCGGAACAACAAGGTCCGCGCACTGCCCTGACGGCTGGAGCGTGCACACCGACGGGCGTTGGTCGTCTCCCGGGCCCGTTACGGCCGGGCTGCGGCGACCAACGCCCGCTGGTGTGCACGGCGCGCGCACTGACGGGAGGCGGCTACCGGCCGGTGAGCCGCTCCAGGTGCTCGGGGTACCGCGCGCCCTCGATGTCGACGGCGTCGGCCACCGAGGTGATCTCGGCGAGGTCCTCGGCGCTGAGCTCGAGGTCGGCGGCGCCCAGGTTCTCCTCGAGACGGTGCAGCTTGCGGGTCCCGGGGATGGGGGCGATCCACGGTTTCTGGGCGAGCAGCCAGGCCAGGGCGATCTGTGCCGTCGTAGCCCCGTTGCGGTCGGCGACATCCTTGAGCAGGTCCAGCAGCCGCTGGTTGGCCTGCCGCGCGTCCTCGGCGAACCGCGGGATCGTGGCGCGGATGTCGTTGTCCGCGAACGAGGTCGACGCGTCGATGGTCCCCGTGAGGAACCCCTTGCCCAGCGGGCTGTAGGGGACGAAGCCGATCCCCAGCTCCTCGACGGTCGGGAGGATCTCCTTCTCGGGAGCGCGCCACCAGAGGGAGTACTCGCTCTGGAGCGCGGTGACGGGGTGGACCGCGTGCGCGCGCCGGATGGTGTCGGCGGCCGCCTCGGACATCCCGAAGTGCCGGACCTTGCCGGCCTCGACCAGCTCCTTGACGGTGCCGGCGACGTCCTCGATGGGGACGTCGGGGTCGACGCGGTGCTGGTAGTAGAGGTCGATGACTTCGACGCCGAGCCGGCGCAGCGACCCGTCGACCGCCCGATGGATGTTCTCCGGGCGGCTCGAGACGCCGCTCGACCGGCCGTCGTCGTCGAACGCGAAGCCGAACTTGGTGGCGATCACCACGTCGTCGCGGTGCGGCGCGAGCGCCTCTCCGACGATCTCCTCGTTGACGAACGGTCCGTAGACCTCCGCGGTGTCGAAGAAGGTCACCCCGCGAGCGACCGCGTCACGGATCAGGGCGACCGCCTCGGCGCGGTCAGGCAACGGACCGTAGCTCTGGCTCATCCCCATACAGCCCAGGCCCAGCGCGGAGACCTCCAGCCCCTGTCCCAGTGTTCTCGTCTTCATGTTCGGTCCTTTCGGGTGTGTGCGGTCGATCAGGGAGGGGTCAGGGGAGGAGGAGCGACTTGATGGCCCGACGCTCGTCCATCGCCGCGTACCCCTCGGCCGTCTGCTCCAGCGGCAGGGTGAGGTCGAAGACCTTGCCCGGGTCGATCCGGCGGTCGACGATCCGCTCGACGAGGTCGGGCAGGAACCGGCGTACCGGCGCGGGGCCGCCGCCGATCTGGACGTGCGAGTAGAACAGCTCGGTGCCGTCGACCGAGACGCCGTGTGGCACGCCGACGATGCCGACGCGTCCGCCGGGGCGCGTGGAGCTCATGGCCTGGCTCATCGACTCGCTGGTGCCGACGCACTCGAGCACGGCATCGGCCCCGATCCCGTTCGTGAGGTCCTTGACCCGTTCCACGCCCTCGTCGCCCCTCTCGGCGACGATGTCGGTCGCGCCGAACTCCGTGGCCAGCCGCTGGCGCGACTCGTGCCGGCTCATGGCGATGATCCGCTCCGCGCCGAGCTCCTTGGCAGCCAGCACGCCGAGCAGGCCGACGGCGCCGTCGCCGACGACCGCGACGGTCGAGCCCGGTCCTACTCCGGCCTGGACGGCGGCGAACCACCCGGTACCCAGGACGTCGGAGGCGGCCAGCAGGCTCGGGAGCAGGTCGTCGTCGGGGACCTCCGGCGTCGCGACGAGCGTGCCGTCGGCCCAGGGGACGCGCAGCGCCTCGGCCTGGGCGCCGAGAGCACCCATCGGTTCCGCGTGCAGACAGGCGGTCTGGAAACCGTTGCGGCAGTTGGGGCACGTGCCGTCGGAGGCGAAGAAGCTGCCGATGACGAACTGGCCGGGGCGGATCGTCGTGACGTCGCTTCCGACCTCCTCGACGATCCCGACGTACTCGTGGCCCATCGGTTCCGGGCCGTGGGACTGGTTGACCCCGCGGTAGGACCAGAGGTCCGACCCGCAGACGCAGGTGGCCGCCATCCGGATCACGGCGTCGGTCGGCTTCTCGATCCGCGGGTCGGCCCGGTCCTCGACGCGTATGTCACCGGGGGCGTGGAGGATAGCTCCTCGCATGATGTGGATCTCCTTGCGGTGGTTGAGTTTCAGCGGTTCTGGAAGACCTCTTTGGCGACGGTCATCGCCGACATCGCCTTGGGCCAGCCGGCGTAGAACGCCAGGTGGGTGATGACCTCCTTGAGCTCATCCTCCGTCGCCCCGTTGTCCACCGCCCGGGTCAGATGGTGGCCCAGCTGAGCCGTGCTGCCGCTGGTGGTCAGCGACGCGACCGTGACCAGGCTGCGCTCCTTGGGCGTGAGCTCGGTCCGCGGCCACACCTCGCCGAACAGCACGTCGTCGGTGAAGTGGACGAGCGCGGGGGCGAAGTCGCCGAGCATCTGCTGGGCGGCGGTGGGCGCAGTGTCGTCGGTCATGGATACCCACACAACTCTCTTTCCCGTATGCGCGGGAGGTCGGGGTTATGGGGGTACTGACGCGACCCCCCTCCCTCCAGCCCCGAGCCGTAGCGTGGACGTCGTGGACAACCGGAGCGACATTCGCGAGTTCCTTGCGACGAGGCGGGCCAAGATCACGCCCGAGCAGGTCGGGCTGCCCGCCGGTGGCGGCCGACGCCGGGTGCCCGGGCTGCGCCGCGAGGAGGTCGCGGTGCTCGCCGGGGTGAGCCCCGAGTGGTACGCGCGGCTGGAGAAGGGCCACATCGGCGGCGTGTCGGACTCGGTACTCGACGCGGTCGCTCAGGCGCTGCGCCTCGACGAGGCGGAGCGCGACCACCTCTACGACTTGGCGCGCGCCGCGCGGCCGTCGAGCCGCTCCCCGCGTCGTCGGACCCCTCCGGCCGTGCGTCCGAGCGTCCAGCGGATCCTCGACGCGATGGGCACCGCACCGGCGCTGGTCCGCAACGGCCGCCTGGACATCCTCGCGATCAACCCGTTGGGCCGCGCGCTCTACTCGCCGGCCTTCGAGGACCCGGTGCGGCCGGCCAACTTGGCCCGGTTCAACTTCCTCGACCCACGCTCGCGCGACTTCTACCCCGAGTGGAACGAGGCGGCCAACACCTCGGTCGCCCTGCTGCGCACCGAGGCCGGCCGCGACCCCTACAACCGCGAGCTGACCGACCTGGTCGGCGAGCTGGCGACCCGCAGCGAGGAGTTCCGCACGCGGTGGGCGGCGCATAACGTCCGGCTGCACCGCACGGGGACCAAGCGTTTCCACCATCCCGTGGTCGGCGACGTCGAGCTGGCCTTCGACGCGCTGGAGCTGCCCGGTGAGCCGGGGCTGACGCTCACCGCATACACGGCCGAGCCGGACTCGCCGACCGAGGACGCCCTCGCGCTGCTGGCCAGCTGGGCGGCCACCGAGCCGTTGGGCCAGACCCTCTCTGAGGAGGAGAGCCAATGGAGCTGACCCCCGTGAGCCCGACCGCCACAGCGCCGAGCGAGAACTTCACCGGCGCCGTCTACGTGAACCCGATCTACACGGGGACCGGCGCATCGCGGATGATCGTCAGCCTGGTGCGGTTCACGCCCGGCGCCCACACCAACTGGCACTCGCACGCGGTCGGTCAGACCTTGCACTGCACCGACGGGCTCGGCCTCGTGGTGAGCCGCGACGGCACTGTCGTCCATCTGCGGCAGGGGGACACCGTGTACACCCCGCCCGGCGAGCAGCACTGGCACGGTGCGACCTTCACCAACATGATGTGCCACCTGGCCATGCTCGAGGAGACCCCGGACGGTGCCTCGACGACCTGGCTCGAGCCGGTGAGCGACGAGGAGTATGCGGCGGCCCACCACGCGTAGCCCGGGCGTCAGGAGGCGCGGGCGACGATGTTCGTGGCGGTGAGGTCAGGTGACTTCTCGCCGCCGACCAGGACAGTCTGACCGGTTGTGATGTCCGCGATGGTCGGCGTGGTCGTCGACCCCTTCTGACGCTGGCGCACCTTGGTGTCGGCGGTGACGGCGAAGGTCATCGAGGTGCCGTCGGTCGACTTCACGGTGATCGACGTCGACGACACCGCGGTGACCTCGCCGAGGATCGCCTCGTGGGTGACGTAGGTGTTGCCGTCGCCCTTGGTGACCCACTCGGCGTGCTGGAAGTCCTTGACCCTGCCGAGGATGTGCTTCGCGAAATCGCGGCCGGCCTTGTCGGCCCGGCCGGCCTTACCGGGGGGCGCCGTCGTCGACCGTGACGGCGTGGGGGTCGGGTCCGCGGTCGCGGCGGTCGGGACGTTGCTGGTCTGCGCGGCCTGGGCGATGGTGACGCCAGCGCCGCCGGCGACGATGGCGAGGGCTGCCAGCCCGCCGATGGTGGCCTTTCTCCACATGTGGTGCTCCTGAGGTCGTGGGGCTGAGATGACCGGTGGATCCGGTGAGCACCACGATGGGGTCCCTGTGTTCGAGCAACGTCAGGCCGACGTCAGACCTTTCCCGCTTCCGGACGCCCGTTGTCGCCGGTTTCCGGCGTGCACAAGAAGTGGCGTTTCGGCCACGAACTGCGGGCGAATGGACCCGTGGCCTCGCGGGACGTGGCGTTTTGGCCACGAAGTGCGCGCGTCCGGAAGCGGGGCTACCAGGGGAGGGGGAGCGCCAGATCGCGCTCGTCGCCGTCGGCGACCCAGCCCTCGTCGGTCCGGGTGTAGCGCCGGGCGGGACCGTTGGCCGCGAGCTCGGCCACCGCGCCCACCAGCCGGTCGACGTGCTCGGCCGTGTTGGCCAGGCCCAGGCTGACGCGGACGGCGGTCGCAGGAGTGTCGCCCCACGGGTCCTCGAGCAGCTCGTCGACGAGGATGTGCGCGCAGAACTTCCCGTCGCGCACGCCGATGCCGTACTCCGCCGACAGGATCGCCGACACGAGCGAGGAGTCGAACCGCTCGATCGTGAAGGCCAGCACGGCGACCCGGTCGTGCTCGTCACCGAAGATCGACCAGGTGTCGACGCCAGGGATGACGTCCAGCCCGGACCGGAGGCGCTGGGCCAGATCGGCCTCGTGCGCCTCGATCGCCTCGCGGTGCGCCGAGATCGCCGCACACGCCGCGGCCACCGCGATGGCGCCGATGACGTTGGGGCTGCCGCCCTCGTGGCGAGCCGCCCCCGTGGCCCAGGCCGCGCCGTCGGTCGTGACCTTCGACGTGGCGCCACCGCCGCGCAGGTACGGCGCTCCGGCGTCGAGCCAGTCGCGTCGCCCGGCGAGCACCCCGGCGCCGAACGGGGCGTACAGCTTGTGGCCGGAGAAGACGACGTAGTCGATGCCGGCGGCGGCGATGTCGATGGCCCGGTGCGGCGCGAGCTGCGCGGCGTCGACGAGGACCCGGGCGCCCCGCCTCTGCGCGACGGCCACGACCTCGGTGAGCGGCCACAGCTCGCCGGTGACGTTCGAGGCGCCGGCGACGACGACCAGACGGTGGGTCGCCACCGACGCGGCCAGGGCCGTCTCGAGGTCCTCCAGCGCGTACTCGACGCTCGACGGCACCGGCAGCGTCGTGACCTGCACGCCTCTGGCCTGCTGCCAGGGCAGCAGCGTCGAGTGGTGCTCGGTCTCGAAGACGAACACCTCGGTGCCGCGCGGCAGGCTCCGGGCGAGGAGGTTCGTCGAGTCGGTGGTGTTGCGGGTGAAGACGACAAGGTCGTCCTCGCGGGCGCCGACGAACCGGGCGACCTCGACCCGCGCCTGCTCGTACCAGGCGGAGGTGACGCGGCTCGCATACCCGTTGCCGCGGTGGACGGAGGAGTACGTCTCCAGGGCGGTGTCGACGGCAGCTTTGACGCTGACCAGCGACGGGGTGGACGCGGCGTGGTCGAGGTTGGCGTACTCGAGCTCGCCGGTGAGGGTCGGGACGCGCAGCCCACTGCCGACGACGGCCGGCAGCTCGCCGGGGGCGGCGGTCCGGACGAGGTCGCCGTCCCGGACGATGCGCAGCTTGGTCGGGATGCTGGGTGCGCAGTACGTGTACTCGCTGCGAGCGATGGACATGATCGGCTCCGTAGGTCCGGGGACCTGCCGGGTAGCAAGGTCCGCGCTTGCCGACGGCGTATGCCAGCGGCCGGGTCGTCATCCGGAGCACCCCACCGCGGAGGAGGGTTGCTGGCCAGCAAGCCGGAGCTGTGCGCTGGCACTCATGACCGTGGTCACGAGGGTAGCGAGGGCGGCGCGGCCGTGTCCAACAGGAGGACGGTCCTCTCGCGATCTGAGACTCTGGCCGGATTCCGGACCTCCGGCCCGACGACGTTGGGGCGCGTGTGACGCGTGAGTCTGAGGTGACTTTCGCGTACCGTTCCGACCATGGCCCCGCGTGCATCCTCGACGTCATCGCGCCCGTCCACCGGACGCGTACCGACGTCGCGCCAGGCCACCGGTCGAGGCGGTCGGCCGGCGCCGCGCAAGCCCGCCGCACGCCGCACGTCCAGGGCGCGTTCCGGTGGCCTCCCGCTGCCGCTGCGTGCGATCCGGGGGACGTGGATGGGTGTCTCGCACCTGGCCGGCGGCGCCGTCCGCCGGGTCGGCAGCTCAGCGCGCGACCTCGAGCCGGAGCACCGCCGCGACGGGATCGGGTTCGCGCTCATCGGGCTGGCCGTCGTCGTCGCGGCGCGCGAGTGGTGGGGCGTGGCGGGTGTCGTCGGCGACGTCATCCACGCCGTCGTCGCCGGGACCCTCGGCCGGGTCGGGTATGCGGTCCCGCTGGTCCTGCTCGCCTTCGGGATCTACTTCCTTCGGGCCCCCAAGGACGAGGCCGTCACCAACCGCCTCGTCGTCGGCACCGTGGCGCTGACCTTCGCCGCCTGCGGGCTCGCCCACGTCGCCGACGGCATCCCGAACCCCCCTGACGGTGCCGACCAGATGCGCGCCGCCGGGGGCATCATCGGGTTCCTCGCCTCGAGCCCGCTCGCGTCCGCGGTGTCGCGCCCCGGCACCATCGCGCTGCTCGTGCTCCTCGCCCTGTTCGGCGCGCTGGTGGTCACCGGCACCCCCGTCCGCCAGATCCCCCAGCGGTTCCGCGACCTGCGCGACCGGGTCCTCCACGGCGCCGACGACGACGACGCGGAGGACGCGGCCACCGCCGGCACCCCCACGCCGCGGCCTCGCCGGCGCGCGGTCGACCTTCTCGAGAAGCGCGACGGGGACGAAGCGTTCGAGCAGGCCGCCGTGGTCGTACCGACCGGTCGCGGGCGCCGGCTGCGGCCCGGGGAGAAGCGGCCGGCCCCCGACGAGGGGCCCGCGAGTGGCACGAGCGCGACGGAGAAGACCGCCCCCCAGCCGGGGCTCGGACCCAAGGAGGCGCTCGTCCCACCGCCGACCTCGACCCTGCCCTCCCGGGTCGAGCAGCTGTCCCTGACCGGCGACGTCGCGTACACCCTCCCCGACCAGGCTCTCCTCCTACCCGGCGCGCCCCACCGCACCCGGAGCGTCGCCAACGACCGGGTCGTCGAGGCGCTGTCGATCGTCTTCGAGCAGTTCGAGATCGACGCCCAGGTCACCGGGTTCACGCGCGGGCCGACGGTCACGCGGTACGAGGTCGAGCTCGGGCCGGCCACCAAGGTCGAGCGCGTCACCGCGCTCTCCAAGAACATCGCGTATGCGGTCGCCTCCGCCGACGTCCGCATCCTGAGCCCGATCCCCGGCAAGTCGGCGATCGGCATCGAGATCCCCAACACCGACCGCGAGACGGTCTCGCTCGGCGACGTGCTGCGCAGCCAGGCCGCGCGGTCCAACCAGCACCCGATGGTCATGGGGGTGGGCAAGGACGTCGAGGGTGGCTACGTCGTCGCGAACCTCGCCCGGATGCCGCACCTGCTCGTCGCTGGGGCGACCGGCGCCGGCAAGTCCTCCTTCGTCAACTCGATGATCACCTCGATCCTCATGCGCTCGACCCCGGACGAGGTGCGCATGGTTCTCGTCGACCCGAAGCGGGTGGAGCTCACCGCCTACGAGGGCATCCCGCACCTCATCACCCCGATCATCACCAACCCCAAGAAGGCCGCCGAGGCCCTCGCCTGGGTCGTCCGCGAGATGGACACGCGCTACGACGACCTGGCGGCGTTCGGGTTCAAGCACGTCGACGACTTCAACAAGGCCGTCCGCTCCGGCAAGGTCAAGCCGCTGCCGGGGTCGGAGCGGGTGATCCAGCCCTACCCGTACCTCCTGGTGATCGTCGACGAGCTGGCCGACCTGATGATGGTGGCGCCCCGCGACGTGGAGGAGTCCATCGTCCGGATCACCCAGCTCGCCCGGGCGGCGGGGATCCATCTGGTGCTTGCCACGCAGCGTCCGTCCGTCGATGTGGTCACCGGTCTCATCAAGGCCAACGTGCCGTCGCGGATGGCGTTCGCCACGTCGTCGCTGGCCGACTCCCGGGTCGTGCTCGACCAGCCAGGTGCCGAGAAGCTGGTGGGCCAGGGTGACGCGCTGTTCCTGCCGATGGGGTCGAGCAAGCCGATCCGGGTTCAGGGCGCCTGGGTCACCGAGTCCGAGGTGAACGCGGTCGTCAAGAGCGTCACCAAGCAGCTCCAGCCGAACTACCGCGAGGACGTCATCCTCGTCGCGCCGAAGAAGCAGGTGGACGACGACATCGGCGACGACCTCGACCTGCTGCTGCAGGCGACCGAGCTGGTCGTGACGACCCAGTTCGGCTCGACGTCGATGCTGCAACGCAAGCTGCGGGTCGGGTTCGCCAAGGCCGGGCGCCTGATGGACCTGCTCGAGTCGCGCGGGATCGTCGGACCGTCCGAGGGGTCCAAGGCGCGCGACGTCCTCGTCAAGGCCGACGACCTGCCGACGACCCTGGCGCTGCTCCGCGGCGACGACATCCCCCTGGAGGGACCGTCGGCCGACCCGGACGAGGCGGACGACGACTCCGGCGTGTGGGTCGACACCTCGGAGCCGGACGACTCCGAGGACGCCTGGGAGCTGACCGGTCGCCGCGACTGACGTCGATCACGCCGTGGGCGAACACCCACCTGGCCCGGAAGCCTGACGGTCCGTCGGACGTTGTCCGGTCATGCCCGACGACGACGAGGCGCTCGACGCCTACTCGCGAACGATCGTGCGCGTCGCGGAGACCGTGCTGCCGTCGGTGGCCAGTCTCGAGGTCCGCACCTCGAGAGGCCGCGCCGGCGCCGGCAGCGCCAGCGTCATCACTCACGACGGGTACCTGCTGACCAGCGCCCACGTCGTCGCCGGCGCGACGACGGCGGAGGCCACCTTCACCGACGGGACCACCTCGACCGCCGATGTCGTCGGCCGGGACGCGCTGTCGGACCTGGCCGTCCTCCTCGCGCGCGGCGACACGCCGCCTCCGGTCGAGCACGGTGACGCGTCCACCCTGCGCGTCGGCCAGCTCGTCGTCGCGCTGGGCAACCCGCTCGGCCTGGCCGGCAGCGTCACGGCGGGAATCGTGTCGGCCCTCGGACGCTCGCTGCCGACCGCGTCGGGTCGGGTCGTCGACGAGGTCATCCAGACCGACGCCGCCCTCAACCCCGGCAACAGCGGCGGCGTCCTCGCCGACCACCACGGCCGGATGGTGGGCGTCAACACCGCGGTGGCCGGAATCGGTCTCGGGCTGGCGGTTCCGATCAACTCGACCACCCGGGAGATCGTCTCGACCCTGATGACCAAGGGCCGGGTCCGGCGGGCCTGGCTCGGTATCGCGGGGAAGACCATCGCCCTGCCTCCCCAAGTGGCCGCGAAGATCGGCTCGCCGACCGGTATGCAGGTGGCCTCGGTCGTCGACGGCAGCCCGGCAGCGCGGGCCGGCATCCACGCCGGCGACATCATGGTCGAGCTCGACGGCACCTCGATCGTCACGGCGACGGCGGTCCAGAAGCTGATGGTCGAGGACGCGATCGACCGCCGTATCGAGATCACCGTCTGGCGGGGCGGTGCCCTGGTCGACGTCATCCTCCGGCCGCGGGAGCTGACCGGCTCCTAGTGACCCCACGAGGTTCTCCGCTCGGCTCCGACGCCTCGCGGGGACCCCGACTACCGGGCCGGCCCCGGAATCGCCGCGAGCAGCTCGCGGGTGTAGTCGTCCTGCGGCGCGGCGAAGATCTGGTCCGGAGGGCCGGACTCGACGAGACGTCCTGCTCGCATGACGTGGACCTGGTCGGAGACCATCCGCACCACGGCGAGGTCGTGACTGATGAACAGGTAGGTCAGGCCGAGCCGGTCCTGCAGGTCGGCGAGCAGCTCGAGGATCTGCGCCTGCACGATGACGTCCAGCGCCGACACCGCCTCGTCGAGGACGACGATGTCCGGCTCGAGGGCCAGGGCGCGGGCGATCGCCACGCGCTGGCGCTGACCGCCGGAGAGCTCGTGGGGCAGGCGAGCCGCGAGGTCCGTGTCCAGGGCCACCTGGGCGAGCAGCGTGCGCACCCGCTCGCGACGCTCGTCCGGCTTCCCCACGCCGTGGACCTTCAGGGGTTCGGCGACCGAGCGCTCGACGGTGTAGCGCGGGTCCAACGACGCATACGGGTTCTGGAATACCGGCTGGATGCGCCGCCGCAACGCGAACGTCTCACGCCGAGACATCGTCGCGAGGTCCTGGCCTTCGACGAGGATGCGCCCGCTCGTCGGGATCTCCAGGCCCAGCAGCAGGTTCGCGGTGGTCGACTTCCCCGAACCGGACTCGCCGACGATCGCCACGGTCTGCCCGCGCGGGATGTCGAACGACACGTCGTCGACGGCCAGGATGTCGTCGCCCGCGCCGCCACCGCGCCGGCGTAGCGCGAACCGCTTGCTGACGCCCTCGAACCGCACCAGCGGCTCGGCGGCGACGGAGTCGTGCCGGGTCCGCCGGACGTCCCGGACGGAGTTGAGACTCGGCGCCGCGCCGAGCAGCCTGCTGGTGTAGGCGTGTTCGGGCTGCGCGAGGATGCGTGCGGCCGGCCCGGTCTCGACGATCTCGCCGCGGTACATCACGGCGACGGTGTCGGCGCGTTCGGCCGCGAGCCCGAGATCGTGAGTGATGAGCAGGACGCTCGTCCCGAGCTCGTCCGTGATGGCGTCGACGGTGTCGAGGATGCGGCGCTGCACGGTGACGTCGAGCGCGGAGGTGGGTTCGTCGGCGACGAGCAGCCGGGGTCGGCAGGCGAGCCCCATGGCGATGAGGGCACGCTGCCGCATGCCGCCGGAGAACTCGTGCGGGTACTGCGCCGCGCGGGCGGTCGGGTCCGGGATGCCCACGAGCTCCAGGAGCTCGACGGCATGAGCCCAGGCGGCCTTCCCGGTGGCGACGTCGTGCACCTCGAGCGCCTCCGCGACCTGGTCGCCGATCCTCATCAGCGGGTCGAGGTTTGACATCGGGTCCTGCGGGACCAGCCCGATCCCCGCACCGCGAATTCGTCGCATGTCGCGTTCGCCGAGGGCGAGCAGATCTCGCCCGTCGAGCTTGATGCTGCCGCTGGTGACGCGACCGTTCGGAGGCAGCAGTCGGTTGACGGCGGCCGCGGTCGTCGACTTCCCGGAACCAGACTCGCCGACCAGTGCCACGGTCGCTCCCGCCGGTACCGACAACGAAATGTCCTGCACCGCGGTCCGGTCGCCGTGCGTGGTGCCGAACACCACGGTGAGGTGACGGATCTCCAGGATCGGTGCGGCCGCCGTCACGTCACCGCCTCCAGCGACCGGGACAGCCGGATCTCGTTCTCTCCGAACGCTTCCTCGACGCGGGTGGCCCCGTCGGGAGTCCAGCCGTGCCGCCCGTAGAACCGCACCGACGGCTCGTTCTCGGCGAAGACCCAGAGGTATGCGCGGTGACAGCCCGCCTCGCGGAGCCGGTCCGCCGCGTGGCTCAGCAACGTCGACCCGAGGCCGTGCCCCTGGACGTCGGGAGCCACGTAGAGCGAGTGGACCCAGCCGTCCTCGCCGTCCGCCGCGAAACCCACCACGCCGCATACCTCGTCGTCGACCTGGGCGACGAGCACCTGCCGGCCCGGCGTCGTCAGCGTGCGGGACCACAGGGAGCGGGCGTCCCCGTCGGACATGGACCCGACGAGGCGAGACGGCAGACGCGCGGCATAGGTCACCCGGAAGCACCCGAGGAAGACCCGGACGACCGCGTCGAGGTCGGCCGGTCCGGCGTCTCGCAGCGTGGGGGCTGTCATGACACACCCCGCCCACGTGGGTCGAGGACGTCGCGGAGCCCGTCGCCGAGCAGGTTGAGCCCGACGACCAGCAGGACGATCACGGCGCCGGGCGCCAGCATCGTCCACGGCGCCACCTGCACCAGGGTCCGCGCGTCGTAGACCATCGAGCCGAGCGACGGGGCCGGCGGCGGCGTCCCGAGACCGAGGAAGCTCAGCGACGCCTCGGTCAGGACGGCCCACGACAGGGACAGCGTGACCTGCACGATGATGATCGCGCCGATGTTGGGCAGCACGTGCCGGAACATCGTGGCTCTCCGGGACTGTCCGGTCGTCGTCGCCGCCTTGACGAACTCGACCTCGCGCAGGGTGAGGACCGGACCGCGCGTGACGCGCACGAAGATGGGGACGTAGACGACGGCGATCGCCACGGCCACGGTGAACCAGTTCCGGGTGAAGACCGACGCGAGCGACAGCGCGAGCAACAGCGGCGGGAACGCGAAGAGCACATTGGTCACGGCACCGATCGCGACGTCCGGGATGCCGCGGATGAACCCCGCGACCAGGCCGCCCAGCGTCCCGACCACGGTCGCGAAGGTCACCGCCACGATCGCCACGAGCGCCGAGTTGGCGACCCCGGCGGCGACCCGAGAGAACACGTCGCGCCCGAACTGGTCCGTCCCGAACCAGTGTTCGCCGCTCGGCGGCTGCAGTCGCGCCGGCGGGTTCTGGGCAATGGGGTCGTAGGGGAGCAGCCCGAGAAACGACACGACCGACAGGATGAGCAGAAGTACGACGATGACCATCCCGGTCATCCCGCTGGGGCTGCGCAGCAGGGCTCGCCACCGGTTCGGTGGACGGCCGCTGACCGCGACGAGCGGCGGAGCCTGCGCCAGGTCGCTCACGAGGCACGCACCCGCGGGTCGATGGCCCGGTAGAGCAGGTCGGTGAGCAGGTTGACGATGACGAACGCCAGGGCGATGACGAGCACGGTGCTCTGGACCAGCGCGTACTCCTTCTGCTGGATGCCGAGGAGGACCTGCCGGCCGATGCCGGGGATCGAGAAGATCTGCTCGACGACGACAGCGCCGCCCAGCAGGTAGCCGAACTGGAGGCCGGTCATCGTGACGATCGGGACGAGCGCGTTGCGCAGGACGTGCCGCACCTGCAGCCGTCGCGGCGGGACGCCCTTGGCGCGGGCGGTGCGGATGAAGTCCTCGGAGCGCACCTCGAGGACCGCGGTCCGCGTCGTGCGCATGATCGGCGCGGCGATCCCGAAGGCCAGCACGAACGAGGGCATGAGCATCTGCTGGAGGTTCAGCGCCGGGTTGGACAGGAACGTCGCATACGCGCGGCCGTTGGGGTTGTAGCCGAACCGCGACGCGAAGACCGACAGCAGGAGCGAGCCGAGGAGGAACGCGGGGATCGAGAGCCCCGCGAGGCCGACCACCTGGCCGGCACCGTCCCGGACCGAGTTCGGCTTGGACGCGGAGAGCATCCCGAGTGGAACCCCGATCACCAGCGCGAGGATGATCGACAGGACGGCCAGCTCCAGGGTGACGGGGAGCGAGCTCGCCGTGAGCTCGAGGACGCTGGCCTGGTTGCGCGCGGAGTATCCGAGGTTGCCCGTGAGCAGGTTGCCCAGCCAGGAGAAGAACTGGACGACCAACGGCTGGTCCAGGCCGTAGTACGAGCGCAGCGCCTCCTGCTGCGCCGGTGTCAGCGCGGCGGCCTCGGTGCCGAGGTTGGCGGTGATCTGGTTGCCGGGGATGGCGCGCAACATGACGAACACGACCACGGCGACCCCGAGCAGGGTCAGCAGTGCCCCACCGACCTTCCGCACGACCCCGTTGCCGAGGACGGCGCGGATCACGAGGTCGAGACGGTCGTCGTGCGCAGGTACTGCAGCGAGCCGTTCACCATCGGCACGAAGCCCTGAACGCCCGGCGTCGTGACGGTGTAGGTGTAGCTGGTGAACATCCAGATCCACGCCGCGTTGTTCTCGAGCAGGTCGGACATCTGCGTGTAGATCTGCTTGCGCGCGGCGGTGTCGCTCGTCGTCTTGCCCTGCGCGAAGAGCGCGTCGAGCTCCGGCGAGCTGTAGCCGGCCACCTTGTTGAGGTTGCCCGTGCTGGTGAAGTACCGGCCGTACATGCCGTCCGGGTCTGGCCGGCCACCGTTGAGGGCGACGGCCGCGTCGAAATCGGCGGCGACCCAGCGGTCGACGTAGGCGCCCGACTCGAGGACCTGCAGGTCGAGGTTGATCTTCGCCTCGGCCAGCTGGGCCTTGAGGTTCTGGGCCTCGTTGACCGACGTGGCGTACTCACCCTGCGAGACGATCGTGGTGATGGTCACCGAGGACTTGCCGCTCTTGGCGAGGTAGTCGGCGGCCTTGGCCAGGTCGCGGTTCGGGCAGGGACGCGAGCTCGGGTCGGACTTGTATGCGGGTGACGTCACCGGTCCGGTGACCTCGCCCTCCCCGAGGGCCGCGGTGTCGAGGACCTGCTTGCGGTCGATCGCGCACTGGATGGCCAGCCTCACGTTGACGTCGGTGAGGTCGCCCTTGCGGGCGTTCAGCTGCAGCGCGTGGTAGCTCAGCTGCGGCGTCTTGGCGACCTTGAGCGTGCCGCCCTCGGCCGTCTTCGCGACGAGTGGGTCGTCGATCACGGCCATCTGGACGCTGCCGGACTGCAGCGCCGACACGATCGAGGTCTCGTCGGGGATGACCCGGAACTCGACGCTGTCGAGGGTCGCCTTGGCCCCCCAGTAGGACCCGTTCTTCTGCAGGGTGAGCGACTGGCTCGGCGTGCGGGCCTTGAACGCATACGGGCCGGTGCCGTTGGGGGTGGTCCCCAGCTTCTCGTCGGTGTCGGTCGACGAGAGCATCGCCATGTTGACGGAGGCGAGGTTGGCGGGGAGCGAGGCGTCGGCGCTCTTCATCGTGAGCACGACGGTGCTGGGGTCGGGAGCCGCGACGGACGCGACCGACGCCAGCGAGGTGCGGGCGACCGCCGCGGTCTTCTCGTCCATGATCTTGTCCATCGACGACTTGACGTCGGCGGAGTCGAACGCGCTGCCGTCGGCGAAGGTCACGCCGGTGCGGAGCTTGAGCGTGACCGTCTTGCCGTCGGCCGACGGGTCCCAGGACTGGGCGAGACCAGGAACGACGTTGAGGTCCTTGTCGAACTCCGTGAGCGTGCCGTAGATGTTCTGGAGGATGTTGACCGCCTGGAACTGCGTGGCCTTCCAGGGCAGCAGCGTGTTGGGGTCGGAGGTCATCCCGATCACGAGGTTGCCGCCGGGCGCACCGGCGGCGCCGGTGGTCTCGGACGGCGTGGGAGTCCCCGTGCAGCCCGCCACGAGGGCGAGCGCGGCGACGCCGGCGGTGAGTCCGGCGGTCACGCGAGGGGTCAGGCGAGGGGTCGAGCCGGGGTGGCGACGAAGGGGAAGGGACGGGCGAGGCGACATGGGGGCTCTCCTCGGGGCGGTGTCGTTGGCACAAAAAGTACCGAGATCGCCCTCTCAATGTAACTTCCTTGCGGTGGGCGGCGCGCGTCGGAAGGCGAGCGGTCGGGGGTTCGGGTTAGGTTCCGACGATGGACACCATCGACTTCGGACCCGCGACCCGCACGCTGGCCGGCCTCGTCGGCGAGGTGACGGACGACCAGCTCGACGACCCGACCCCGTGCCCGAGATGGACCACGGCGGACCTGTTGCGGCACATCGGCGGGCTGACTCTGGAGTTCACGGCGGCGGCTCAGAAGGTGCCGACGCCGGCGCGGGCCGGCGACGGGCTCACGGACGGCTGGCGGCAACGGATCCAGGAGGACCTCGCCGGGCTGGCCGCGGCCTGGGAGGACGGCAGCGCCTACGAGGGAGAGACCCACGCCGGGCCGGTGACCATGCCGGGTCGCGAGACCGCCCGGGTCGCGCTCAACGAGGTGACCGTGCACGCGTGGGACCTGGCCCGCGCCACCGGGCAGGACTACGCCGCCGACCCCGGCGCGGTGGCCGAGTGCGCCAGCTTCGTCGAGTCGTTCGACGCTCCGGCTAACGACGACGGTGGCCTGTTCGGGCCGCCGGTCACGACGACCGACGGAGCCAGAGCGATCGACCGCCTCGTCGGGCTCACCGGCCGCGACCCGGAATGGAGCCCCCCGCCTCGGTCGTAACCGCACGCGCCGGGATTGTGGTGAAGTCGCCGGTGGTGACGACGAACCGTTCGGGGCTCTCGGGCGAACCGCGTCGGACGGCGGCCCCGGATCCTCGCGAGGAGCTCGTCCATGGCGAACGGCTTGGTGACGTAGTCGTCGGCGCCCGCATCGAGGGCCTCGACCTTGTCGTCGGTGTCGGCGGGGCGGAGAGGACCAGGCCGGCAGCGATGTTCTCGATCACCTGGTTGGTCAATGCCGTTGCGGGACAGCGCAAGCCGATGTTGACGACGCACTGACGCGCCTTGACGCGTTCTTGACGCCGAGGCCGCGCGGTATCGTCCCGAGCGTGGAGGAGGGGGTCGGGCTCCAGCAGAGCGGCACGCCGCGACGCTCCGGCCCGTTTGCGCGGGTGCTGCGGACGTTCGACTTCTTCCGCTCCACCCCGTGCGCGACGCTGCTCGCCGTCCAGCTGCTCGGCGTCCTGCTCTACCCGACGCTCGAGGACCAGACCGGCCGGGCGGGTGGCCTAGGGCGGTCGGTGCTCAGCGTGTTCGGGCTGCTCGTGCTGTTCCTCGCCGTGCAGGCGGTCCGACGTACGCCGGCACTGACGTGGATCTCCGCGGTGCTCGGCCTGCCGCTCATCGCGCTGACCATCGCCGAGGGGTTCCAGCCGGACAACGACACGATCGCGCTGTGGTCGGGGCTGGTCCACGCGGTGTTCTACTTCTACACGGCGTACGGGCTGGTCCGGTACATGTTCAACGACGACGAGGTGACGACCGACGAGCTGTACGCGACGGGGGCGGCGTTCACCGTCCTCGCCTGGGGTTTCGCCTACCTCTACAGCGCGATCCAGATCGTCTGGCCGATGTCGTTCACGGCATACACGGACCCCGATGCACCACGCTCGTGGTTCGAGCTGCTCTTCCTGTCGTT
This sequence comes from uncultured Actinomycetota bacterium, assembly GCA_963787725.1. Classification (GTDB taxonomy): domain Bacteria; phylum Actinomycetota; class Actinomycetes; order Actinomycetales; family Dermatophilaceae; genus Lapillicoccus. The sequence goes on from CAWBEH010000013.1 coordinate 494,377, forward strand.
CACGACCCTGACGTCCACCGGCCTCTCCGACGTCCTCCCCGTCGCGTCGCACGCCCGGGCGGCCGTGATGGTCGAACAGGTGCTGGGACTGATGTACGTCGCGTTCATCGTCGCTCGACTGGTGGGCCTGCAGATCCGCTCGATCAAGCGCCGCTCGTCCTGACGGCGGGACCGTCCAGCTCGTCGATGGTGGCCGTCGACGGACCGCGTCGGGCCTGGAGCTCGCGCGCGACGGCCTCCGCGTCCCGGAGCACCCGGATGGCGTTGCGGTGGGCCAGCTTCGCGAGGTCGTCCTCGCTCCACCCTCGGTCGGCGAGCGCCGTCAGCACCGTCGGGTAGCCGGTGACGTCCTCGAGACCGACCGGCATGACGTCGGTGCCGTCGTAGTCGGCGCCCAGACCGACGGAGTCCACGCCCGCCACCTCCCGCACGTGCTCGACGTGCCGGACGACGTCGTCCACGGATGCCGGTGGCTTGGGGTGCGCCCGGGTGTAGCGGTCCGCCCACGCCATGAACGCGGGGTAGTCGGTGCCCTCGATGCCCTCCCGGGCGGCCGCCTCGAACGCCTCGACGCGCCAGGCGGCGGCCGCGTCGGTGAGGAACTCGGGCACGAAGGCGACCATGCAGACTCCGCCGCCGGCGGCCATGGTCACCAGCACGTCGTCCGGGACGTTGCGAGGGGAGTCGGTCACGGCGCGGGCGCACGAGTGGCTGAACACCACCGGCGCCTCCGCGGTCGTCAACGCCTGCCGCATGGTGTCGGTCGAGACGTGGGACAGGTCGACGAGGATGCCGAGCCGGTTCATCTCGCGGACCACCTCCACGCCGAACCGCGTCAAGCCGCCCGCGACCGCCGCGTCCGTCGCGGAGTCCGCCCACGGGACGTTGTCGTTGTGGGTGAGGGTCAGGTACCGGACGCCGAGCCGGTGGAGCGTCCGGAGAGCCCCCAGCGAGCAGCCGATCGACTGACCGCCCTCCGCGCCCATCAGCGACGCGATGCGGCCGCCCGCCATGGCCGCCTCGACCTCGTCGGCCGTCGTCGCGAGCGCGAGGTCGTCCGCATACCGGCCCACGAGCCGGTGGACGAGGTCGACCTGCTCGAGAGTCTGGGTGACGGCGAGGTCGCCGGGAAGGTTGCTCGGCGCGTACACGGACCAGAACTGGCCGCCGACGCCGCCCTCGCGCAGCCGTGGGAGGTCCGTAGCCGTCGTCGGCACCCGTCCGGCGATGTCGAGGCGGTCCAGGTCGCCACCGACCTGGAGCCGCAGCTCCCACGGGAGGTCGTTGTGCCCGTCGAGCACCAACGGGATGACCGGGGGCAGGGTCTGCACCCCCGTAGACTCCCAGCGTGACGGTCACTGTGAGGTCGGAGCGGGCCGCCGGTCGGCGTGTCGCCCTGGTGACGCTGGGATGCACGCGCAACGACGTCGACTCCGAGGAGCTCGCCGGCCGGCTCACCGCGGAGGGCTGGGACCTCGTCGAGGACGCGGCCGACGCCGACGTCGCGGTCGTCAACACGTGCGGCTTCGTCGAGCAGGCCAAGAAGGACTCCATCGACGCGCTGCTCGAGGCGGCCGACCTCAAGGACCCCGGGTCCGGGGCGCGCACCCGGGCCGTCGTCGCGGTGGGGTGCATGGCGGAGCGGTACGGCGAGAAGCTCGCCTCGCAACTACCGGAGGCCGACGCGGTGCTGGGGTTCGACTCCTACGCGTCGATGTCCGACCACCTCACGACGATCCTCGGCGGTGGCCGTGTCGCGTCGCACACCCCCGCCGACCGCCGGAAGCTGCTGCCGTTGTCGCCGGCCGCGCGGCCGGGCGCCGCCGACGCCGTCTCGACCCCGGGGCACGGGGCAACGCGGCCGGGGAGCCCGACTCACGCATACGGCCCGCCGGTCGTGCGGGCCCGCCTCGACGACCGACCGTGGGCCCCGCTCAAGATCGCCAGCGGCTGCGACCGGCGGTGCTCGTTCTGCGCGATCCCGATGTTCCGCGGCGCCTACCTGTCGCGGCGTCCCGCGGACGTGCTGGCCGAGGCGCGGTGGCTGGCCGGCGAGGGCGTGCGTGAGATCTTCCTCGTCAGCGAGAACTCCACGTCCTACGGCAAGGACCTCGGCGACCTGACCCTTCTGGAGTCGCTGCTGCCGGAGCTCGCCGCGGTCGAGGGCATCGACCGGGTTCGGGTGTCCTACCTGCAACCGGCCGAGATCCGGCCCAGCCTCCTGACCGCCATGGCGTCCACCCCTGGCGTGGTGCCCTACTACGACATCTCGTTCCAGCACGCGTCCGAGCCGCTGCTGCGCCGGATGCGCCGGTTCGGAGGGCGCGAGGCGTTCCTGGACCTGCTGGAGCGGGTCCGCTCGACCGACCCCGCCGCCGGGATCCGGACCAACGTCATCGTCGGGTTCCCCGGCGAGACGGAGGCCGACGTGGCCGAGCTGACCGCCTTCCTCGAGGCCGCCCGGCTCGACGTCGTCGGCGTGTTCGGGTACTCGGACGAGGACGGCACGGAGGCCGAGGGTCTGGCCGGCCACCTCGCGGAGCAGGTGGTCGCGGAGCGTGTGGAGCGACTGACCTCGCTGGTCGAGGAGCTGACCGCTCGGCGCGCGGAGGAGCGCATCGGCGAGGCCGTCGAGGTGCTCGTGGAGTCTGTGGACCGGTCCGAGGATGGAGAGGGCATCGTCGGCCGGACCGCATACCAGGGTCCCGACGTCGACGGGACCACCACGCTCGTGCTCTCCCCGGCCGATGCGGTGCCGTCCGTCGGCGACCTCGTGGCCGCCACCATCGTCGCCAGCGAAGGCGTCGACCTTGTTGCGAGTCCGCGATGACCAGCGACCAGCGGGCCGCCGGGCCGCGGGCCCCGAGCGCCTGGAACCTGCCCAACTACCTCACGGTGTTCCGGTTCGCGCTCGTGCCGGTGTTCGGGTGGCTGCTCCTCGCTGAGGGCGGGCACGTGTGGGGGTACCGGCTTGCGGCGTTCGCGGTGTTCGGCGTGGCGATGGTCACCGACAGCATCGACGGCGACCTGGCCCGGCGCCGCAAGCAGGTGACCGACTTCGGGAAGGTGGCCGACCCGATCGCCGACAAGGCGATGCTCGGAATGGCCCTGATCGGGCTGTCGATCATCGGGATCGTGCCGTGGTGGGTGACCGTGGTGATCCTGGTCCGGGAGGTCGGGGTCACCGTGATGCGGTTCGTCGTGATCCGGCACGGGGTGATGCCGGCCGGCCGGGGCGGCAAGCTGAAGACGGCGCTGCAGACCGTGGCCGTCGGGGCGCTGATCTTCCCGCTCGAGTCGCTGCCCGGTGACGCGATCTGGCTCACGGCGGCGTACATCGTCCTCGCGGCCGCCCTGGTCGTAACGGTGGCCACCGGGATCGACTACCTGATCAAGGCGCGACGGCTGCGGGCGACCAGCGCGCGCACCGCAGCGCGGAAGGCGGCGCGCCGGGCGGCCCGGGACCAGTGACGGCCTCCTCCGCCGACATCGTCATTCGGCTCGTCGAGCTGGCCCAGACGGTCGGCTCCGCCGAGTCCCTCACCGGCGGGTTGGTCGTGGCCACGCTCGTCGACCCACCGGGTGCCTCCGCCGTCGTCCGCGGCGGAGTGGTGGCGTACGCGACGCCGCTCAAGTCCTCGGTGCTGGGCGTCGACGCGGCGCTGCTGGCCGAGCGTGGTGCGGTCGATGCCGAGGTGGCGCGGCAGCTGGCCGTGGGAGCGCGGCGCGTGCTCGGTGTGGACTGGGGCGTGGCGACCACCGGCGTCGCCGGACCGGACCCGCAGGACGGTATGCCGGTCGGCTGCGTCTTCGTGGCGGTGGCCGGGCCGGACGGGTCGGTTGCCGTCGAACGGCACGACCTGAGCGGTGGTCGCCCCGAGATCCGTGCGGGGGCGGTCGATGCGGCCCTCGCGTTGTTGGCGCGCCGCCTCGACTCGCCCGCCGAGGCGCCGCCGCGACTCGCCCCCGCCGCCGAGGCGCGCCGCCGCGACTCGCCCCCGCTCGCCGAGGCGCGCCGCCGCGACTCGCCCCCTCTCGCCGAGAGGCCAACTTCGGTCGCTAACGGGCCGGAATAACGACCGAAGGTGGCCTCTCGGCGGAAGAGGTGGGGCTCCAGGCGGCAGGGTCCGGGTTGGGGGTGCCGGGGCTCGCAGCGGTTGGGGCGGGTCGCGGAAGGATGTCGCGGGCTGGGGCGTTGTGCGTACTGAGATGCCCGACCAGACCTCGTTGCCGCTTCTATGCCGCTCGGCCCGCCGTTTCGCCTTCGGCGGAACCAACCCGTGGCGGCTGGCGCTGACGGGCTATGGTGGACACGATTCGACTGACCGACCGGACGCTGCGGAGGAGGGTTTCCATGGTCCTGTTGCGACGTGAGCTGGGTGACGTCCTCCGCGATGAGCGACAGCACCAGGGCCGGACTCTGCGCGAGGTCTCGTCGTCCGCGTCGGTCTCGCTGGGCTACCTGAGCGAGGTCGAGCGCGGCGAGAAGGAAGCGTCGTCCGAGCTGCTCGGCTCGATCTGCGGGGCACTCGGCCTGCCGCTCTCCGAGGTGCTGCGCGAGGTCTCGACCCGCGTCGCCCGTACCGAGGCGATGTCGGCCCCGGTCACCCTGCCGGTCGGCGCCGCGGCTCCCGCGGGAATGGGCTCGGTCGTCGCCTCTGCCGCCTGACGGCGTTCTGGATGGGCACCACGCGGTTCGCGTCGGTCACCTGCGCCCGGCTCTCGGTTCCACTGCACACCCCGTTCGTCACGGCGCTGCGCCGGACCACGACGACGGACACCGTCGTCGTGCGCGTCACCGACTCCGACGGCGCGACCGGCTGGGGTGAGGCTCCCCAGGTCTGGCAGGTCACGGGTGAGTCCCTGGCCGGCGCGAGCGCCTGCCTCGAGCAGATGCTCGCCCCCGTCGTGCTCGACCGTGACGTCGACGACTGGTCCGAGGTGCTGGACGGCATCCAGAGCGCCGTGGCCCGGAACTTCGGCGCCAAGGCGGCGCTCGACACGGCGGTGCGCGACCTGGTCGCTCGCCGGGCCGGCCTGACACTGCCGGCGTTCCTGCGCACCGGCCGCGCCGGACCCGCGACCGGAACGGGTGACGACGCATACCCCGCCGCCCTCCGGACCGACGTGACACTGTCGGCGGGCTCGGCGGCGGACCTGGCCGCCGCGGCGGTCCAGCGGGTGGCGGACGGGTTCTCGACCTTGAAGATGAAGGTCGGGACCGACGCCGCCACCGACGTCGGCCGCGTCCGGGCGGTCCGCGAGGTGGTCGGCCCGCACGTGACGATCCGGCTCGACGCGAACCAGGGCTGGACGCCGGACGAGGCCGTGACCGTCATCCGGGCCCTGGAGCGCGCCGACCTCGGCGTCGAGCTGGTCGAGCAGCCGGTCCGGGGCGAGGACGTCGAGGGGTTGGCCGCCGTGCGGTCCAGGGTGGGGCTCGCGGTCATGGCCGACGAGGCGCTCTACAGCCTGGTCGACCTCGACCGGATCATCCGGCTGGAGGCCGCCGACCTCGTCAACGTCAAGCTGGCCAAATGTGGCTCGCTCGGCGTGGCCCTGCAGCAGCTAAAGAGGGCGACCGAGGCCGGGCTGGGCACCATGGTCGGCTCGATGATGGAGACGGCGATCGGCGTCGGAGCGGTCGCGGCGGTGGCGGCCGCGCACCCGACCAGCGTGGTGGACGACCTCGACGCCGCGTGGTGGGCGGCCGCGTCGCCGGTCGTCGGGGGAGTCGAGTACGACGGTGACCGGCTGGTCCTCTCCTCGTCGGTCGGGTCAGGGGTCGCGGAGGTCGATGTAACCGTCTAAGATGGTTACATGACCTTGTGGACCGACCCACCCGTGGGGCAGTGGTTCGTGTCGCCCGACGGAGTGCGGTGGTGGTTCGACTCGGGCGACATCGCCCTCGACTTCGCCTACACCGGCTCGATGGGGGACGGCCGCCCGGAGTGGGAGCTCTGGAACGCTCCGACCGACCTCGACCGGTGGGTCGAGGAGCGGTTCGGCGTCCGACTCGACTCGAGCGACGCGGACCTGCGCCGCGCCAAGCGGCTGCGCGACGCGATCGCCGGGCTGGTCACCAGCGTCTCCCAGGGCCAGCCGCAACGGCCGGACCAGCAACAGGTGGTGGACCGGTACGCAGCGCGGCCCGATGTCGCACCGCAGCTGAGTGGTCCGGTGGTGCCGCCGACCCTCGACCAGATCCTGGCCAGCATCGCCCGCGAAGCCGTCCACGTGCTGCGCGACCACGCCGACCAGATCCGCGAGTGCAGCGGTGACCGCTGCGCCATCGTCTACCTCGACACCTCGCGCTCGGCGAACCGGCGCTGGTGCTCGATGAGCCGGTGCGGCAACCGCCACAAGGTCCGCGAGAGACGCGCCCGGCAGGCCGCCCTCGCGGCGACCGAGCCCGAGCGCGTTCGACAAGACCCCGTTCGACCCGACCCGACAGGAGAACCGGCATGACCCTCACCCATCTCAACCCCGAGTCGATGCACCACAGCCCCGCCTTCTCGCAGGGCGTCCTCGTCGAGGGGCCCGGATCGCTGCTCGTCGTCGGCGGCCAGAACGGTGTCGACGCGACAGGCCAGGTCGTCAGCGACGACGCGGGCGAGCAGAGCGCGCAGGCCCTGCGGAACGTCATCGCGGTCCTCGAGAGTGCCGGCTGCACCCAGGCCGACGTCGTCAAGCTGAGCATCTACCTCGCCCAGGGTGTCGACCTCACCGCCGCGTACGGCGCCGCCCAGCAGGTCTGGGGGCCGCACCCGTGCGCCGTGACGGTGTTGTTCGTGTCCGACCTGGGGCCGGAGGGCGCCGTCGTCGAGATCGAGGCGCTCGCCCAGGTGCCGGCCCGATGAGCCGCCTGGAGCGCCCCAGGCAGCCGATGCCCAGCGACGTCGACGCGGCGCTGCGGACGGGAGGTGTGCTCGACGCATACCGGGACCGACCGGCATACCAGCGCAACGACTACCTCGCCTGGATCGGCCGAGCGCAGCAGGACGAGACCCGGTCCAAGCGGGTCGCCCAGATGGTCGACGAGCTGCGCGAGGGCGGCGTCTACATGGGCATGGCGCACGCACCGTCGCGACGGACCGGCGCCTCGTGAGTGCGCCGGGGGTCCGCGAGCTGCGGCTCGTCGTGACGGTGCCGGACTACGCGGCCGCGGTCGCCTTCTACCGCGACGTGCTCGGTATGCCGGAGTCCGCCGAGTACGTCACGGAGGACGCCGGCCGGGTCATCATCCTGGAGGCCGGGCGCGCCACGCTCGAGATCGGGGACGAGGCGCACGCGCGGTACATCGACGAGCTGGAGGTCGGCCGTCGGGTGGCCGGCCCGGTACGGGTGGCCCTCCAGGTCGACGCGGTCGACGAGGCCACCTCGGCCGCGACGGGAGGCGGCGCCGCGCTCGTCGCCGCGGCGGTCGACACGCCGTGGGGCTCCCGGAACTCGCGGCTCGACGCGCCCGGCGAGCTGCACCTGACCCTCTACGAGGACCGGAACGCGACCGGCGACTGACCGCTGCGGCTACGGGGTGGGGTTGCCCAGCGCGTCGCAGGGAAGCGGGGCGGCGTTGAGCCTGTAGTCGGCCTCCATGGTCGTGAGCGTCGACTGCAACCGGTTCGGGGGCAGCTGGGCGCCGCGGTCGGCGAAGGGGGCGTCGAGGACGTAGACGACCACGATCCCGGCCAGCATGGTCGCCGCGACCGCACTGACCCCGAGCACTTGCGGGATGAGCGGTCTCCGGGGGCTGGCGAAGAGGATCTGGTACCCGACGACCACGACGAAGAGCAGGACGAGCATCGCCCACACGAACGGCGGCACGTAGGGTGCCGCCTCGGCGAGTCGGCCGCGCCGACCTTCCTGGCGCTCGGCGGACCGGGCGAACCAGGTGTTGAAGACCTCGATCTCCTTGTTCGTCGCCACCGGCAGGCGAAGCATGTCGGTGTCCAGCCGCTCCACCCAGTCGTCCACCAGGGGACTGCTGTCACCCCTAGCCATCTGCGGCCACTCGTCATGGATGACCGCACGGCTGTAGCAGATGAGGTCGCCCTCCAAGCCGTCGCGGGCCGGCGACTGGAAGAACTTCGTGAGCAAGAACATCTGGCGCGTCGCCACCGACTCGACTCCGGCCTGGTCCCGGGCGTTCTGGTAGCTCTCGAACGCGGTGAAGATGACGAACGCGAGGATGACGGCGAATCCGGTGCCGATGACCCCGAAGATGTCGCCCGCGATCGGGGACTTGTGGTACCGGTTCGGTCGCTCCTGACGCCACCGTCGGATGAGGATCAGGGCGAGCGCGCAGATCTCGGTGCCAACGACGATGATCGCAATCGAGACCCACATCGCATCCCCCTCCGTCGTCGCGGTCCCAGGTCTCCGTCGCTCCGTGGCGAGCGTAGCGCCGCCGACGTTCGGCTCGGGACCGGACACCGTGGTTCCCGGGCGACTCCGAGGCAGGGCTCAGCGGCGTCGGGTTCGGTCGCCGAGAGCCGGGCCGCTGCGCTTGTCGCTGCCGAGAGGCCGTTGGAGCCGTCCGTCGTCGGTCGGGGCCAGCCCGCCCTGGCAGCGGGGACAGTAGAACATCGTGCGCTCGCGCGGTGCCTCGCCGACCATGGCGACTCGTAGGGTCTCGCCGCAGCGTCGGCACGGCCGCCCCGAGCGGGCGTGGACCCACGCCGTCTCGCCCCGCCGCTGGCTGCCCGTGGTGGTCTGGACCGCGTGTCGCCGGCCCGCGTCGAGGAGGGTATGCGCGCGGCCGACGAGCGCGGCAACGGCCGCCTCGTCCAGGTCCGCTGCCGGAGTCCAGGGATTCACGCGCTCGAGGAAGAGCGCCTCGGCGGCGTACAGGGTTCCGACGCCGGCAAGGTTGCGCTGGTCGAGCAGGGCGGCGCCGATCGTCACCGGGCTGGCGTGCAGCCGGCGAGTCGCCTCATCGGGGTCCCAGTCGGTGCCGAGGACGTCCGGGCCGAGATGGCCCACCAGGCGGGTCTCGTCGGACGTCTCGACCACGTGCAGGTCGCCGAGCCTCAGGCCCACGGCGGTCCACGCGGCGGCGCCGACGACGGCGCGGATCTGCGGGTTGGCCAGCGCGCGTGAGGTCAGGCGGTCGGTGGCGTCGACCCGCCACTGCCCTTCCATCCGCAGGTGCGAGTGGATGGTCACGCCGTTGGCGAGGCGCTGGAGGATGTTCTTGCCGCGGCTGACGACCTCCCGCGTCGTGACTCCGCGGAAGTCCAGTGTGGAGAGCTCGGGCCAGCGGAAGTCGGTGGTCGTCAGCGGCTCGCCGGCCAGCGCCTGGTTCAGTCGCGCCGCCGTCCGGAAGACCGTGTCGCCCTCAGGCACCGGGCCTGCCCAGCGGTGTGACGTCTCTCATCGCCGCAACCGAAGGCCACGCGGGGTCGTGCGGAACCCCGCCCGCGACAGGGCGTCCGCCACGGGATGCCCGCTGCCGAGGACCTGGCTGCCGTCGGTGCGTTCGACGGTCAGCCGGCCGAGCGCGCCCTCCCGTACGGCCAGAGCGAGGGCGTCGGCCGCGCGCTGCAGGGCGTCGGTCGACTCCGTCCACGTCAGCAGTGACTTGCCGCCACGTTCGACGTAGAGGACCAGCTCGCCGTCGACGAGGACGACGAGAGCCCCCGCCTTGCGCCCCGGCTGGTGACCGCGTCCGGCCTTGCCGCCGCCGCCGCCCGTCTTGCCGCCGCCGGCCTGGTCTCCACTGTCCGCGGTGTCATCGGCGCCCGGGGGCCGGTCCGGCCAGGTGAGGGCCGCGCCGAACGGGTTCGCCGGGTCGCAGGCGGCCAGGACCACCGCTCGCGGCGGGTCGTCGGACCGCCGCACGGCGTCGAGCGGGCGGCTCTGCGCGCGAAGCCGGTCGACGGCGCCGCTGGTGGCGAACTGGGCCGCACCGAGCCCCTCCACGAAGTACCCGCGACGGACGCGACCGGACTCCTCGGCCGCGGCCAGCACCCGGTAGGCCGCCGCGAAACCGCCCACGACCGACTCCGACATCGCGCTGCCCCGCGTCACGACGCCGTACCGCTCCAGCAGGATCTCTGCCGTCGCGTAGGCGACCACGGTCGAGTCGGACTCGACCGGCGGCAGCAGCGACCAGCGTCCCGCCGCCGACGGCGGCCCGGACCGGGCGGGCAGGGTCGGCCGCCCCGGCCGGGCGCCGGCCGCGCGTCCGCCAGGACTCCCGAGCCCGCCGAGCGCTCCGGGGCGCGACGCATACCGACCGCGCCGTGGTCCCTGCGGCGTGCGTCGATGCGCGGTCCGCCCGCCGCCCAGCAGGGCACGGAGCGGCGCGAGGGTGTCGTTGGTGAGGTACCCGGCCCAGGTGAGGTCCCAGAGCGCCCCGAGCAGCGTGTCGTCGTCGGTGGCGCCGACCTGCTGGTGGATCGCGTCGGCGAGGGTGCGGAAGAAGTACGCCCCACCGCCGGCCAGCGCGTCGAGCACCGCCTGGTGGGTCTCGCTGAGGTCGAGTGCCGGGTCCGGCGGAGGCGACGTGAGGGGCGCGAGATCGGCCATGTGCAACGAGACCCAGCCGTCATCGCCGGGCAGCGAGCCGTGACCGCGCCACAGCACCTCGCCACTCGACATCAGCTCGTCGAGCATCGCCGGGGAGTATGCGGCGACACGAGCCGGGAGCACCAGGGCCTCGAGCGCGCTCGCGGGCACGACGGCACCGGCCAGCTGCTCGACGGCGCGGACCAGGCCCTCGGTGCCGCGGAGGGTGCCGCCGACGCCCTGCCAGCTGGGCAGGAACCGCGCGAAGTCGGTGGCCGTGACCGGCTCCACCTCCGCGCGGAGCGCCGCGAGCGATCGGCGCCGCAGGGTGCGCAGCACCCCGGCGTCACAGAAGTCCAGGCCACCCGCGGCCGACCCGGTCGGGTCGGGGCGCAGCTCCCCCTCGACCAGCCGGCCGGCGCCGACGAGCCGGCGCAGCGCGTCTGTGACGACGGCCTGGCCCAGGCCGTACCAGATCGCGACCTCGGCGGCGCGGAACGGCCCGTGCGTGCGCGCATACCGAGCCACGAGGTCGCCGAGGGGGTCGCGCACCGGCTCGAGGAAGGCGTCCGGGACGCCGACCGGCAGGGACACGCCCAGGGCGTCGCGCAGGCGTGAGGCGTCCTCGACGGCGGCCCAGCGCTCCTCGCCCGCCACCCGGACGCGGATCACCTGCCGCGAGCCCTCGAGGTCGACGAGCCAGTGGCCGACCACCCGGGCGTCCGAGCCCTCCTCGGACCGGGCCACCAGGGCGTCGAGGGGGAGCGGGCCGAGCGCTCGGAGCAGGTCGACGGCGTCCTCGGCGTCGCGGCACCGGCGCGAGTCGTCGAGCCGCTGCAGCTCGGCCTCGGTCCGGGCGACCGCCTCGGGGTCGAGCAGGTCGCGCAGGCTCAGGCCGTCGCCCCGGCCGAGCAGCTCGGCCAGCAGGGTCGGGTCCAGCGAGAGCGCCGCCGCCCGGCGCTCGGCCAGCGGCGAGTCGCCCTCGTAGATGTACTGCGCGACGTAGCCGAAGGTCAGCGACCGCGCGAACGGCGATGGCTGGGCGGTCTCCACGTCGACCGTCGTCACCTCGCGCGACCGGATCCGGGTCATCAGGTCGACCAGGCCGGGCACGTCGAAGACGTCCTGGACGCACTCGCGGACCGCCTCGAGAACGATGGGGAACGACGGGTACTGGCTGGCCACCTCGAGCAGCTGGGCCGACCGCTGCCGCTGCTGCCACAGCGCCTGCCTTCGGTCCGGCCGCCGTCTCGGCAGCAGCAACGCCCGGGCCGCGCACTCGCGGAACCGCGCCGCGAACAGGGCCGACCCCCCGATCTGCTCGGTCACGAGGTCGTGCACCTCGTCGGGCTCGAGAAGGACCAGCGACATCAGCTCGGCCATGCCGTCGGCGCCGGCCCCGCCCCCGCTTCGACCGCCGCTCTTGGCGCTCCCACCGTCGTCCGCGCCGTCGCTCTGGCTGCCGTCGCCCAGCCCGTCGAACTCGAGGTCGGGCAGCCGGAACACGATGCCGTCGTCGCCGTGCATGGCCTGCACATCGACCCCGAACCGCTCCCGCATCCGCGCCGAGACGCACAGCGCCCACGGTGCGTGGACCGGCGCCCCGAACGGGGACAGGACCGCCACCCGCCAGTCGCCCAGCTCGTCGCGGAACCGTTCGACGACGATGGTCCGGTCGCTCGGTAGATGGCGGGTCGCCTTCTTCTGCTCGTCGAGGTAGGCCAGGAGGTTGTCGGTGGCCCACTCGTCGAGGCCGGCCAGGGCCACCCGTTCGCGGGCCTTGGCCGCGGGCAGCGCCCCCACCTCCCGGACGAACTTGCCCACCGCCTGGCCCAGCTCCGACGGCCGGCCCAGGGTGTCGCCCTTCCAGAACGGGAGCCGGCCGGGCAGTCCGGGCGCCGGCGTGACCAGCACCTGGTCGTGCGTGATGTCCTCGATGCGCCAGCTCGACGTCCCCAGGGTGAAGACGTCGCCCACCCGCGACTCGTAGACCATCTCTTCGTCGAGCTCGCCGACCCGTCGGCCCGCACCGTTACTGCCGGCGAGGAACACGCCGTAGAGCCCGCGGTCGGGGATCGTCCCGCCCGAGGTGACGGCCAGCCGTTGCGCGCCGCGGCGGCCGGTGAGGACACCGGTCACGCGGTCCCACACGACCCGCGGTCGCAGCTCGGCGAACTCGTCGCTGGGGTAGCGACCGGCCAGCATGTCGAGCACCGACTCCAGCACCGACCGCGGCAGCCCCGCGAACGGCGCCGAGCGCCGGACCAGGGCCTCGAGATCGTCTACCGACCAGTCGTCCATCGCGCACATGGCGACGACCTGCTGGGCGAGCACGTCGAGGGGGTTTGCGGGGATCCGCATCGCCTCGATCGCGCCGGCGCGCATCCGCTCCACGACGACGGCGGTCTGGACCAGGTCGCCGCGGAACTTCGGGAACAGCACGCCGCGCGACACAGCGCCCACCTGGTGGCCGGCCCGGCCGACCCGCTGCAGACCGCTGCCCACGCTCGGCGGCGACTCCACCTGGACGACGAGGTCGATCGCGCCCATGTCGATGCCGAGCTCCAGGCTGCTCGTCGCGACGACCGCGGGCAGCAGGCCGCCCTTGAGCGCGTTCTCGATCTCGGCCCGCTGCTCCTTGCTGACCGAGCCGTGATGGGCGCGAGCGAGCATCGCCGGCGCTCCGGCGGAGGCGCCGGACTGCGCCATCAGCTCGGCCGGCGTGCGGGTATGCCGGTCCGCGCCACCCGATCTCCGGGCCGGGCTCTCGGCGAGCCCAGCCTGCGTCGGGTCGCCGCCGGGCGACCCTCCCTCGTCGTCGGCCGCCTCGGCCTCCGACAGCCGCTCCTCCCAGATCTCGTTGAGGCGCGCCGTCAGCCGCTCCGCCAGCCGGCGCGAGTTGGCGAACACCAGCGTCGAGCGGTGGGCGGCCACGAGGTCGACGATGCGCTCCTCCACGTGCGGCCAGATCGAGGCCCGGCGCTGCTCGCCGGCCGCCGGACCACTGAGGTCCTCGGTCACCTCGCCGAGCGCGGACATGTCGGCCAGCGGGACGACGACCTCGAGGTCCCACTCCTTGGTGGACGGAGGCTGCACGACGTCGACCGGACGGCCACCCGCGAGGTAGCGCGCCACCTCGTCCACCGGTCGCACCGTCGCGGACAGGCCGACCCGTTGGGCCGGCTTCGGCAGCAGCTGGTCGAGCCGCTCCAGCGAGAGTGCGAGGTGGGCGCCCCGTTTGGTACCCGCGACCGCGTGGACCTCGTCCACGATGACCGTCTCGACGCCGGTGAGCGCATCGCGCGCGCTCGAGGTGAGCATGAGGAACAGCGACTCGGGCGTCGTGATGAGGATGTCGGACGGCGCCCTGGTGAACGCCCGACGGTCGGCCGCGGGAGTGTCTCCCGAGCGAACCGCCACCCGGATGTCCGGAGGCTCCTCGCCCAGCCGCGCCGCGGCGTGGCCGATCCCGACCAGCGGCGACCTGAGGTTGCGTTCGACGTCGACGGCGAGAGCCTTGAGGGGGGAGACGTAGAGCACCCGGCAGCGCTGCTGCGGCGACGCCGGCGGCGCCCCGGCGGCAAGCCGGTCCAGCGCCCAGAGGAAGGCCGACAGCGTCTTGCCCGAACCGGTGGGGGCCACGACCAGCGCATGGTGGCCGGAGCTGATCGCCTGCCAGGCGCCCTCCTGGGCGGGCGTCGGCGCGCTGAACGACCCTCGGAACCAGGCCGCGGTCGCGGGGGAGAAGCGCTGGAGCACGTCGTCCGTCATGAGAGCCCCAGCCTGCCATCGGCCACCGACACCCGAACCGGCACCGACGCATACGGCGGGGTCGTCGTCCCTTCCGCTCACGACCGGTGGCCGGTCGGTCCGCCTCGCCCGCTGTGCCACACTCGACGGCCGTGCGGCTGAGCCAGTTCTGGACCCTCATGGCGGACGAGTTCGGTCCGACGTATGCCGCGTCCCTGGCCAGCGACCTGGCGCTCTCCACCCTCGGCGGCCGGACCGGGCAGGAGGCCCTCGCCGCCGGCGTCCCGCCGCGCGAGGTGTGGCTCGCCCTGTGCGACGCGCAGGACGTCCCCGAGGAGCGGCGGCACGGCAAGGACCGGCCACCGCGGAAAACCGGTTGAGTCTCCGTCGGCCCCCGCGGTTAGCGTGAGAGGCGTGACCGACGCGACCCGGCTGGACCGACCAGGCACCCAGCCCGAGGCGCATACCGACCCCGAGGACGGGGTCCTCATGCGGGCGCGGGGCCTGACCAAGACCTTCGGCGACTTCGTCGCGGTCGACGGCATCGACGTCGAGGTCCACAAGGGCGAGGCGTTCGGCTTCCTCGGCCCGAACGGTGCCGGCAAGTCCTCGACGATGCGGATGATCGGCTGCGTCTCGCCGGTCACGTCGGGGGACCTGACGATCTTCGGCCTCGACCCCGGTCGTGACGGCCCGCAGATCCGGGCGCTTCTCGGGGTCGTCCCGCAGAAGGACACCCTCGACGAGGAGCTCACCGTCCAGGAGAACCTCTGGGTCTACGGGCGCTACTTCGGGCTGTCCCGCGCCGAGGTCAAGCGACGGGCGGTCGAGCTGCTCGAGTTCGCCCAGCTCTCCGATCGCGCCACCGACAAGGTCGAACCGCTCTCCGGAGGGATGAAGCGGCGCCTCACCATCGCCCGCTCGCTCATCAACGACCCCCGGATCCTCCTGCTCGACGAGCCGACCACCGGCCTCGACCCGCAGGCGCGGCACATCCTCTGGGACCGGCTGTTCCGGCTCAAGCGGCAAGGGGTCACCCTCATCGTCACGACCCACTACATGGACGAGGCCGAGCAGCTCTGCGACCGGCTCGTCGTCATGGACAAGGGTCGCATCGTCGCCCAGGGGTCGCCGCGCTCGCTGATCGACGAGCACGCGACGCGCGAGGTGCTCGAGCTGCGGTTCGACGTGGCGGAGCACGACCAGGGCGTCGCCGACCGTCTCGACGGGATCGGCGAGCACATCGAGGTCCTGCCCGACCGCATCCTCGTGTACGCGTCCGACGGCGACGCCGCGCTCGCCGCCGTCACCGGGCGAGGTCTACGGCCCGTCTCGGCTCTCGTGCGGCGGTCCACGCTGGAGGACGTCTTCCTCCACCTCACCGGCCGAACCCTCGTCGA
This sequence comes from uncultured Actinomycetota bacterium, assembly GCA_963787725.1. Taxonomy (GTDB): domain Bacteria; phylum Actinomycetota; class Actinomycetes; order Actinomycetales; family Dermatophilaceae; genus Lapillicoccus. The sequence goes on from CAWBEH010000013.1 coordinate 510,036, forward strand.
CTGACATGGCCCGCTGACATGGCTCAGGACGTCCTCACCCCGCCCACCGGCACGGCCGCCGAACCGGGAAGGCACCGCCCGCCCGCGGCGCCCTGGCGGTTCGTCTACGAGTACCAGATGCGGGTCTACCGCCGGACCTGGCGCGGGAGCCTCACGACGAAGCTGCTGACGCCGTTCCTCTTCCTGCTGTCCATGGGCGTGGGGCTGGGCTCGCTCGTCAACAGCTCCGCCGGCGGCATCGAAGTGGGCGGCAAGACCGTCCCGTACCTGCTCTTCGTCGTTCCCGCGATCCTCGCCGTCCAGTGCATGTCGACGGGCATGGGCGAGTCGTCATGGCCGGTCCTCGGCGCGATCAAGTGGTTCGGCACCTACCACGCGATGCTGGCCACCCCGGCGCGCGTCGTCGACATCCTGCTGGGTCACTGCGCCTACGTCGTGACGATGGTCGGCCTCTCCTCGGCGATCTTCATGGTCGTCGCGGCCGGGTTCGGCGGGTTCGCGTCCTGGACGGCCCTGTGGTGCCTGCCCGTGTCGCTGCTCGTGGGTCTGGCCTTCGCGACGCCCGTCACGGCCCTGTCCAGCCGGCTCGAGAACGACACGGGGTTCAACATCCTGTTCCGGCTGGGCCAGACCCCGTTGATGCTCTTCTCCGGCACGTTCTTCCCGGTCAGCCAGCTGCCCACGTGGCTGCAGCCGGTCGCCTGGGTGACACCGCTCTGGCACGGGGTCGAGGCGGAGCGCGCGCTGGCCCTCGGCACCGGCAGCGTCGCGGGGGTCCTCGGCCACGTGGCCGCGCTGGTGGGGTTCGCCGCGATCGGCTGGGTGCTCGCCTTGAGGGGCCTGAGCTCGAGGTTGCGGCCGTGAGCACCTCGGTCGCCACCCGGCTGTCGCGCGCCCTCCCGATCCCGGCCGGTGCGGGCCTCGCGCGGATGATCGTCGAGCGCAACCTCACGAGCTTCCGGCACGGCTGGATGACGCTGGTGACCGGGTTCGCCGAGCCGGTGTTCTACCTGTTCTCGCTGGGGATCGGGCTCGGCGCACTGATCAAGGACGTGACCACCGACGGCGGGACGACCGTTCCGTACGCGGTCTTCGTCGCCCCCGCGCTGCTCGCCTCGTCCGCGATGAACGGCGCCATCTTCGACTCGACGTTCAACGTCTTCTTCAAGCTGAAGTACAGCAAGCTCTACGACTCCGTCCTGGCGACGCGGATGGGTCCGCGCGACATCGCCGTCGGTGAGCTGTGCTGGTCGCTGCTGCGCGGGACGTTCTACTCCGCGGCGTTCCTGCTGGTGGCCTGGGTCGCCGGCACGGTCCAGTCGTGGTGGGCGCTGCTGGCGCTCCCGGCGGCCACGATGATCGCCTTCGCCTTCTCTGCGGTGGGGATGTTCCTCACGACATTCATGCGGTCCTGGGTGGACTTCGACTACGTCAACCTGGCGATCCTGCCGATGTTCCTCCTCTCGGCCACCTTCTTCCCGCTGTCCACCTATCCCGAGGGCGTGCGGTGGCTCGTCGAGGTCACCCCGCTCTACCAGGGCGTCGCGTTGGAACGTGGCCTGATGCTCGGCGAGGTCGACGCCGGACTGCTCTGGCACGTGGGCTACTTCGTCGTCCTGGGCACCATCGGTCTGCTGGGGACCGGACGCCGGCTGGAGCGGCTGCTGCTGTCATGACGTGGGCGTGTCGTGCGAGCGATCTCGAACACGTGTTCGGTAGGTTTGTCCACACGGAGTGACCATCTCGTCCCACGATCCACAGGGCCTGCTGACCGAGTCCGGGATGTCGGTGATCACTCCTAACGTCTGACCCGACGAGACGTCCGACCGGCAGCACGGCGGGGCGGGGAGCGGGTCGTAGGTGGACGGCAGACTTCGAGACGAAAGCACGGTGGGTGGCATGGCTCCTGGTGTTCCGGATCGCGAGCGGGCGATCGAGACGGTTCTCAGCCAGATCGAGAAGCAGCACGGCAAGGGCGCGGTGATGCGCCTCGGCGATGACATCCGTCCGCCGATCGAGGTGATCCCCACGGGGTCGATCGCCCTCGACGTCGCGCTGGGCATCGGCGGGCTCCCGCGGGGCCGGGTCGTGGAGATCTACGGACCCGAGTCGAGCGGTAAGACCACGGTCGCGCTCCACGCGGTGGCCAGCGCGCAGAAGTCCGGGGGGATCGCGGCGTTCATCGACGCCGAGCACGCCCTCGACCCCGAGTACGCCAAGGCGCTCGGCGTCGACACCGACGCCCTGCTCGTGTCGCAGCCCGACACGGGGGAGCAGGCGCTCGAGATCGCCGACATGCTGATCCGGTCCGGCGCGATCGACATCATCGTCATCGACTCGGTCGCGGCGCTCGTGCCGCGAGCGGAGATCGAGGGCGAGATGGGCGACAGCCATGTCGGCCTCCAGGCCCGGCTGATGTCCCAGGCACTGCGCAAGATCACCGGAGCCCTCAACAACACCGGCACGACGGCGATCTTCATCAACCAGCTCCGCGAGAAGATCGGCGTGATGTTCGGCTGCTTCTCGTATGCGACGCGCGTCACCCTCTCGGACGGCAGCCAAGAGAAGATCGGGAAGATCGTCAGCCAACGGATGCCGGTCGAGGTGCGCACCTACGACCCCGACACCGACGCCATCGTCAACCGGCCGGTGACGAACTGGTTCGACAACGGTCCGACCGAGCGGTTCCTCCAGTTCACGGTCGCCAGGTCGGGCGGGAACGGGCGTTCCCAGTTCGCCGCGACGGAGAACCACCTGGTTCGCACACCGGGCGGGTGGCGTGAGGCGGGCGAGATCATCACCGGCGACCGGGTCATGGCCAGCGAGACGGCTCGGCTCAGCGAGCAGCAGTGGCAGGTCGTCCTTGGTGGGCTGATGGGTGACGGTCACCTCGCGCCGAACCTGCGGGGCCGAACGGGAGTCCGGTTCCGGATGGGACACGCGGCGAGGCAGGTCGACTACCTCGAATGGAAGTGTTCGCTGCTCGGCAACATCGGCCAGTCGCGTTCGGTGCGCCCGAACGGCGCGGTGCACGTCGACCTCACCCCTCTGCCGGAGCTCGGCGAGCTGCGCGAGGTCGTCTACTGGGGGGACGGGAAGAAGCACCTCACCGAGGACTACCTCAAGGCGCTCACGCCGCTGGCCCTGGCGATCTGGTACATGGACGACGGATCGCTCGCCGTCCGGTCCAAGGGTCTTCAAGAGCGGACCATCGGTGGTAGCGGGCGTGTGGAGATCGGCGTCGAGACGATGAGTGTCGGCGGCCGGCAGCGGTTGACCGAGTACCTACGCGATGTCCACGGCGTCGACTGCCGGGTGCGCCTCAGCGGGGCGGCACAGAAGGCCGTGCTCGTGATGTCACGGGCGGGGACGGATCGGTTCCTCGACATCGTCGCGCCCTTCGTTCACCCGTCGATGGACTACAAGCTGCTGTCCCGACTGCGGGGTCGGTTCGCCGTGACGCCGGAGTTCGTCGAGGCACGACAGGTGTTGGTGCCGACGCGGGTTCTCGACGTTCACGTGAAGCCGCCAAGTCGGTCGATGCACCGGTATGACATCGAGGTGGGCGGCGTCGGCGGCACGCACAACTACTTCGTGGACGGCGTCATGGTCCACAACAGTCCGGAGACCACGACGGGTGGCAAGGCGCTGAAGTTCTACGCGTCGGTCCGGCTCGACGTGCGACGCATCGAGACGCTCAAGGACGGGTCCGACGCGGTCGGCAACCGGACCCGCGTGAAGGTGGTCAAGAACAAGGTCTCGCCGCCGTTCAAGCAGGCCGAGTTCGACATCATCTACGGGCAGGGCATCTCCCGCGAGGGCGGCCTCATCGACATGGGCGTGGAGCAGGGGTTCGTCCGGAAGGCCGGCGCCTGGTACACGTACGAGGGCGACCAGCTGGGCCAGGGCAAGGAGAACGCCCGGACCTTCCTGCGCGACAACCCGGACCTCGCCGACGAGCTCGAGAAGAAGATCAAGGAGAAGCTCGGGGTCGGTCCGCGGGTCGACCAGCCGGCCGTGGCCGACGTTCCGGTCGACTTCTGACCGGTGCCGTCGACACGCGCACACGACCGGCCAACCCACGAGGCCGACATGGCCGACGTGGCCGCTGACCCGCAGGCACGCCGACGGGCAGCGGCCGCCGAGGTGCTCGCGATGGCCGAGACCCGGGCCGACCGGTCGGCTGAGCGAGCGACCGCTCCGCCTCGGAGCCGGGCCAGGGGAGGCGGGCGAGCCGCGCCGCCGGCGGACCCGGCCGTCGAGGGCCGGGAGCCGGATCCTGAGGAGGTCGCTCGCGCCATCGTGCTGAAGCAGCTGTCGATGGCGCCGCGCAGCCGGCACCAGCTCGCCGACAAGCTGCGCCAACGCGGTTGCCCGGACGACGTCAGTGCGCGGGTGCTCGACCGGATGGAGGCGGTGGGGCTGGTCGACGACGACGCCTACGCCCAGATGGTGGTCCGCTCGAAACAGGCCACCCGCGGGCTGGCCAAGCGCGCGCTCGCCCAGGAGCTGCGGGCCAAGGGCGTGGCCGACGACACGATCGAGGGCGCGCTGGGCTCCATCGACCCCGACTCGGAGCGAGCGTTGGCCGAAGCGGTGGCCGGCAAGACGATGCGCCGGCTGGCCGGCCTGGACCCGCAGGTCCAGGCGCGGCGGCTGGCCGGTGCGCTCGGACGCAAGGGCTATCCACCGTCGGTCGTCTACGCCGTGGTGCGTGACGCCGTCAACGGCGCTCCGGAACACCAGCGCGACTGAGCACCGGGTGCGCAGAACTCGATGTACGTCAACGAAGGGTTGACAATCGGAATCGTGTCAACCTAGCGTTGACGACATGAGCCCATCCAAGGCCCAGGACCTGCGGCCCGACGACGAGCCGGTGGACCTGCGCCAGGCCCTGTCGGCGACCCTGGCCCGGGTGGCCGGCGCCGACGAGTCCGAACCGAACCGCGAGCAGCTCCTCGAGCTGGTCGACGTGACCGCGAAGGCCGGCGCCGAGACGCGCAGCCTCCTCGGCGAGGCGGTGACGTCCGCGCGAGCCGCGGGCGCGAGCTGGGACGCCATCGGCCGAGTTCTCGGGATGAGCCGCCAGGCCGCGCACCAGCGGTTCGGTCGTGCGCAGGACCAGGACGAGACGCCTGGGCGTCGCGTGATCGGACCCGTCACCGCGTTCACCGAGATGGACGCCCTCCGCAACGCCGGCCTTCACGGCTGGCACTCGGTGGGCTTCGGCGCATACCAGCACACCCTCGAACACACTCCGACCCAGTGGGAGCACCGCCGGATCCGCGTGGTCGCCACCGGAACCCGATCCCGCCTGGAGCAGGAGGGCTGGGTGGTCATCGGCACCTGGTTCCCCTGGGTGTACGTCAAGCGCGACCTCGGCACGCCGGCCCTGCCCGAGAGCTGACACCGCCGCGATGCGCCAGCGCAGCACCGACCCGGGAGCCGGGAGACCGCTGCGCAACATGCCGGAAACCGGATGGTCCTACGATCGGCCCGTGGCCGACCTCTTCGAGGACTACCGACTCGGGAACTCCTGGGACGAGATGCTCGGGGCGCCGAACGAGGCCCGTGGCCCGTACCGCGCCGTCCACCACACGCTCCGCTCGATGGAGCCCGAGGCGCTGCGCGAACGAGCGGAGTACCTCGCCCGCAGCTTCCTCGACCAGGGCGTGACCTTCGACCACGCGGGCGAGGAGCGGCCGTTCCCGCTGGACGCCGTGCCGCGAGTCATCTCCGCGGAGGAGTGGGCGGTCGTCGAGGAGGGCGTCGAGCAGCGGGTCCGAGCCCTCGAGGCGTTCCTCGCCGACGTCTACAACCACCCTGACGACGTCCCCAGCGCCGTCAAGCAAGGCATCATCCCGTGGGAGCTGATCACCAGCTCGGCCCACTACCACCGGGCCGTCCATGGCATCCGCCCCGCGAACGACGTCCGCGCCCACGTGTCCGGGATCGACCTGATCCGCGACGAGGCCGGGACGTTCCGGGTGCTCGAGGACAACGTCCGGGTGCCCTCGGGCGTCAGCTACGTGATCGCCAACCGCCGCGCGATGACCAACGTCTTTCCCGAGGCCTTCGCCACGCTGCGGATCCGTCCGGTACACGACTACCCGCGCATCCTCCTGTCCGCACTGAGGGCGGCGGCTCCCGATGGGGCGGGCGACCCCACCGTCGTCGTGCTCACCCCCGGCGTCTACAACAGCGCCTACTTCGAGCACACACTCCTGGCCCGGATGATGGGCGTCGAGCTGGTCGAGGGGCGCGACCTCATCTGCTCCGGCGGCGTCGTCAAGATGCGCACCACGCAGGGCGAGCAGCCCATCGACGTCATCTACCGGCGCATCGACGACGAGTACCTCGACCCGGTGCACTTCCGCCCCGACTCGATGCTCGGCGTCACCGGACTGGTCGCCGCGATCCGCTCCGGCCGCGTCAGCGTCGCCAACGCCATCGGCAACGGGGTCGCTGACGACAAGCTCATCTACAGCTACGTGCCCGACCTGACGCGTCACTACCTCGACGAGGACCCGATCCTGCCCAACGTCGACACCTACCGCTTGAACGAGCCGGACGCCTTGGCCCACGTCCTCGACCGGCTCGACGAGATGGTGGTCAAGCCGGTGGACGGGTCCGGCGGCAAGGGATTGGTCATCGGACCGGCCGCCGACGGCGCCACCCTGGACGCGCTGCGCCTGCGCCTCCTCGCGGACCCGCGCGGCTGGATCGCCCAGCCGGTTGTCCAGCTGTCCACGGTGCCGACGCTCATCGACGGCCGGCTCGCGCCGCGGCACGTCGACCTGCGCCCGTTCGCCGTCAACGACGGCACGACCGTCCGTGTCCTGCCGGGTGGGCTGACCCGCGTCGCCCTCCCCGAGGGCCAGCTCGTCGTCAACTCCAGCCAGGGCGGCGGGTCCAAGGACACCTGGGTGCTCTCGAACCACAAGGGCAGCGTCAACCGCCAGCACGTCCATCCCGGTACCCGCGAGATCGTCGTCATGACCGCGCCGGACACCTCCCTCCAGGACTCGCTCGCCCAGCAACAACAGCAGCAACAGCAACAACAGCAGCAGCAGCAAGGGCCGGTATGCGACGACGCTCCGGTCCGCGCCCGAGGACGGGATGACGCGTCGTGCTGAGCCGGATCGCGGAGTCGCTGTTCTGGATCGGCCGCTACGTCGAGCGCGCGGACGGCACCGCCCGCATCGTCGACGCCGCGCGGCTGCAGATGCTCGAGGAGACCGGCCAGTCCGAGGAGATCACCGCCCGCGTCATCCTCCAGGTGATCATGGGCCTCGACCCCGGCGAGGCGCCGGTCTCGTACGCCACCGTCTGCGACCGGCTGGTCTTCGACGACGAGCACTCCAGCTCGATCGCCGGCGCCTGGCGCGCCGCCCGCGAGAACGCCCGCCGGGCCCGCGAGACGGTCTCCACCGAGCTGTGGGAGGCCATCAACACGGCGTGGAACCGGTGGGGCGGCTTCGAACCCGACCAGGTCACCGCGCGCCAGCTGGCCTGGGTCCGCGAGCGGGCCGCCCTGGTCAGCGGCATCGCCGACTCGACGATGAGCCATGACCAGGCCTGGGGCTTCATGGCCCTCGGGCGGTCCCTGGAACGCGCCGACATGACCGCGCGACTCGTCGCCACCGGCGCCCTCCCGCAGGCCGGACCGCCGTGGTCGACGGTGCTGCAGAGCTGTGGCGCCCAGCAGGCGTACCTGCGCACCAACCGCGGACTGATCCGCGACGACCGGGTCGCCGCCTTCCTCGTCCTCGACCGGCAGTTCCCGCGCTCCGTCCTCTTCGCCCTGTCCGCCGCCGAGCGGCGGCTGGAGGCCATCGACCCGGCGACCCACCGGATGGGCATCCCCGACGAGGCGCGTCGCCGGCTCGGCCGGATCCGGACCAGCCTCGAGTACCGGCCCGTCCCCGACGTCATGGCCGACCTGCCCGCGCAGATGCGCCGTGTCCAGGCCGCCGTGACCGGAGCGTCCGACGCCGTCGCCCGCCGGTACTTCCCGGCCGGCACGGTGACGACCTGGGTCGAGGAGTACGCGTGACCGAGATCCGCCGGCACCGCATCATCCACAAGACCTCGATCGGGTACGACCGGCGGGCGACCGCGTCGTACAACGAGCTGCGGATGACCCCGGCCACCGAGCCGGGCCAGACCACGCTGGAGAACCGGCTGCGCGTGCGCCCGATGACCTGGAGCCACGTCTACCGCGACTACTGGGGCGCCCACGTCACCGCCATGGAGGCGATCGGCGACCACTCCTCGCTCGAGGTCGAGGCGACGAGCACGGTCGAGCGCAGTGACTCGGTCCCGCTGCCCACCGGTGGCACATGGATGGACCTCACCGACGCTCGCCTGCTCGACCTCCAGAACGAGTACGTCACCAACACCGAGCGGACCGACCCGGGCGAGGAGATCGTCGAGCTGGCCCAGGAGGCCCGCGGACCGCGTTCGCCGCGGGACACCGCCTACCGCGTCGTCGAGGTGGTTCGTGAGCACATGACCTACGAGACCGGCGTCACCCACGTGCACTCCGGCGCCCAGCAGGCCTGGGCGGAGGGCCGAGGGGTCTGCCAGGACTTCGCCCATGTCACCATCGGGGCTCTGCGCAGCCTCGGGATGCCCGCCCGCTACGTCTCCGGCTACCTCGCCCCGAAGCGGGAGGCGGACGTGGGCGAGTCGTCCAAGGGCGAGAGCCACGCCTGGGTCGAGTTCTGGGACGGCGGCTGGATGCCGTTCGACCCGACCAACGGGGTCTTCGTCGGCCTGGACCACGTCGCCGTCGTCCGCGGCCGCGACTACACCGACGTCCAGCCGTTCAAGGGTGTGTACTCCGGCGCGTCGGACTCCACCCTCACGGTCGAGGTGAGTTTCACCCGGCTGCGCTGACGCGCATACCCTGTTGGCTGCCATGAGCACCAAGACCTACGACGTCCGCACCCACGGGTGCCAGATGAACGTCCACGACAGCGAGCGGCTCGCGGGCCTGCTCGAGACCGCGGGCTACGTCGACGTCAACAGCCTCGGCGCGGACCGGCCCGAGACCGCCGACGTCGTCGTCCTCAACACCTGCGCGGTGCGCGAGAACGCCGACAACAAGCTCTACGGCAACCTGGGCCAGCTGCGCCCGGCCAAGCTGCGCAACCCCGACATGCAGATCGCTGTCGGCGGCTGCCTGGCGCAGAAGGACCGCGGCACCATCGTCGAACGCGCACCGTGGGTCGACGTCGTCTTCGGGACGAACAACATCGGCTCGCTGCCGGTCCTCCTCGAGCGCGCCCGCCACAACCAGCGCGCCGAGATCGAGATCCGCGAGTCGCTGGAGACCTTCCCGTCGACCCTGCCCACGCGACGGGACAGCGCGTACGCCGGCTGGGTCTCGATCTCGGTCGGCTGCAACAACACCTGCACGTTCTGCATCGTCCCGAGCCTGCGGGGCAAGGAGACCGACCGGCGGCCCGGCGACGTGCTCGCCGAGATCCGCGCCCTCGTCGAGCAGGGCGTCGTCGAGGTCACGCTGCTCGGCCAGAACGTCAACACCTACGGCGTCGAGTTCGGCGACCGGCTGGCGTTCGGCAAGCTGCTGCGCGCGTGCGGCGAGATCGACGGGTTGGAGCGCGTCCGGTTCACCAGCCCGCACCCGGCGGCATTCACCGAGGACGTCATCCTCGCCATGGCCGAGACACCGAACGTCATGCCCAGCCTGCACATGCCCCTGCAGTCCGGCTCGGACCAGGTGCTCAAGGCGATGCGCCGGTCCTACCGGAGCGCGAAGTTCCTCGGCATCATCGACCGCGTCCGCGAGCTCATCCCCGACGCGGCGATCACCACCGACATCATCGTCGGTTTCCCGGGCGAGACCGAGGTGGACTTCCAGGGCACCCTCGACGTGGTGCGCGCGGCGCGGTTCTCCAGCGCGTTCACCTTCCAGTACTCGATCCGGGCCGGCACCCCGGCGGCGACCCTGCCGGACCAGCAGCCCAAGGCGGTCGTCCAGGACCGGTACGACCGGCTCATCGCCGTCCAGGAGGAGGTCTCCTGGGCCGGCAACCGGACGCTTGAGGGCGTCGAGGTCGAGGTGCTCGTCGCCACCGGCGAGGGTCGCAAGGACGCGGCGACCCACCGCCTGTCGGGACGCGCGCGCGACAACCGGCTGGTCCACTTCGCCGTCCCCGACGGCGCGGAGACGCCGCGGCCGGGTGACCTCGTCACCGTCGGCGTCACCTACGGTGCGCCCCACCACCTCGTCGCCGACAGCGGCCCGGCCGGCGGCGCATACCAGGTCCGTCGCACCGCCGGGGGCGATGCCTGGGCGGCCCTGCAGGAGCACGGCCACGCCAAGCCCGCGGTATCGCTCGGTATGCCAGCGGTCGGGCGACCCGCTCCGGTCGCCGTCCAGACGGCCTGCGCCCCCTAGTCGGGGTCCCCGCGACGTATCGGAGCGGAGCGGAGACCTTCGTGGGGTGGTGACTAGTCGATCGACCCCTCGTCCTGGCCGGAGACGTACCCGTCCGAGGTCTCGCCGCTGAGGTCGGCGGCCTCGCCGTATTCCCCAGCTGCGCTGTGGGCCCAGTCCTCCTCCGGTACCTCCGGCCCGCGCTCGCTGCCGTCCATGAGGGCGCCGAGGTCGATGTGCTCGTGCGACTTCTCGTGAGTCGGGTCGGCCTCGGGCTGCGTCATGCCCTCACGGTAAGCCCGACGTGCGGGCGCCTCAACCGGATCCCAGCGCAGCGCCCCCGGTGGTCCTCACCCACATCCGGCTGGAAGACTCGGCCGCATGGCCGTCCGCCCCATCGTCATCACCGGTGAGCCGGTGCTGCACCGCCCGGCCGCCCTGGTCGGGGCCTTCGACGACGCACTCCGACAGCTCGTCGCGGACATGTACGAGACCATGGACGCCGCGCACGGCGTCGGCCTGGCCGCGCCGCAGATCGGCGTCGCCCTGCGGTTGTTCGTCTACGAGATGGCCAACGACGACGACGTGCCGGCGCGAGGCGTGATCGTCAACCCGATGCTCTCGTCGAGCAAGGTCTCCACGGACCGGCCGGATCCCGACACCGAGAGTGAGGGTTGCCTGTCGGTACCGGGGGAGAGCTATCCCCTGAAACGCGCCGACCGGGTGACCGTGGTCGGGTTCGACGCGGACGGCGAACCGCTGTCGTTCGAGACGACCGGGTGGTTCGCGCGGGTCATGCAGCACGAGTTCGACCACCTCAACGGGCTGCTCTACGTCGACCGCCTCGACCCCAAGCAGCTGAGGCGCGCGCGCAAGGCGATCCGCGCCAACGGCTGGGGCAAGGCGGGCAGCTCGTGGCTGCCCGGTGTCGACCGCGACCCGTTCGGCCACGACGACGAACCGGACGTCGATGCGGACCGCCTCGACGCCACTGGACACGACGAGCGGCTTGCCTGAGTCGCCGCCCGGCCCGGTCGTCGCCGTCGTCGGGGCGACCGCCACCGGGAAGTCGGATCTCGCCCTCGCCCTCGCCGAGCGGCTCGGCGGTGAGGTCGTGAACGCCGACGCCATGCAGCTCTACCGGGGCATGGACATCGGAACGGCCAAGTTGTCATTCGCCGAGCGGCGCGGTGTCCCGCACCACCAGCTGGACGTCCTGGACGTCCGCGAGGAGGCGAGTGTCGCGGCGTACCAGCGTCATTCGCGTGCCGACGTCGCCGGCATCCGCTCTCGAGGGCTCGTCCCGGTCCTCGTCGGGGGGTCGGGTCTGTACCTTCGCGCGGCCCTCGACCGGCTCGAGATCCCGCCCACCGACCCCGTGGTGCGGGCCCGGCTGGAGACGGAGCTGGCGGAGTCCGGCATCGACGCGCTGCGCGCGCGACTCGTGCACCTCGACCCCAGCGCGGCCGACGCGATCGAGCCGAACAACGGCCGTCGCATCGTCCGCGCCCTCGAGGTGGTCGAGCTGACCGGCCGCCCCTTCTCGGCGACGATGCCGCTGCGGGAACACGTCCTGCCGACGGTGGTCGTCGGGCTGGGGGCCGACCGGCCGGTCCTCGACGAGCGGATCGACCGCCGGGTCCGCCGGATGTGGGAGGACGGGCTCGTCGGCGAAGCTGAATCCCTTGTCCGGCATGGACTTCGCGACGGGCGAACGGCGTCGAAAGCGCTCGGCTACCGGCAAGCGCTCGCCCAGCTCGACGGGACGATGACCGCCGAGGAGGCGCAGGACGACACCGCGACCGCCACGCGACGGTATGCGCGTCGGCAGGAGTCGTGGTTCCGCGCCGACCCGAGAGTCGTCTGGCTTCCCCACGACGCGTCGGACCTGGTGGACCGGGCGCTGGCCGTGGTCGCGGCGGCTGGGAGGATGCCCGCATGACCACCGTGCCGTTCACCAAGGGCCACGGCACGCAGAACGACTTCGTGCTGGTGCCGGACCTCGACGGCACCCGGCCGTTGACCACCGACGAGGTGCGCCTCCTCGCCGACCGCCACGCGGGACTGGGCGGAGACGGCGTGATCCGGGTGGTTCCGACCGCGCGCGCCGAGGAGGCCGAGGTCCGGCAACAGGCGGGCGACGCCCCGTGGTTCATGGACTACCACAACGCCGACGGGTCGCCGGCGGAGATGTGCGGCAACGGGTCCCGGGTCTTCGCGGCCTACCTCCAGCGCGAGGGGCTGCTGGACGGCGACGTGTTCCGGATCGCCACGCGCGGTGGCCCCAAGGCGATGACGGTCACCGGTGAGCAGTACGCCGTCGACCTCGGGCCGTGGCGCGTCGTCGACCCTGAGGGGGCCCGGCAGCGAGGCTTCGACTCGACGGTCCGGTCCCGCGGAGGCACTGAGCTGCCGGCCCTTCGCCTCGACCTGGGCAACCCGCATACCGTCGTCATCCTGCCGCCGGACTTCGACCTGGCCGAGCTCGACCTCAGCGAGCCGCCGGCCGTTTCCCCGCATCCCGAGCACGGGACCAACGTCGAGTTCGTCCGGGCGATCGGGCCGGGGCACGTCGCCATGCGGGTGCACGAGCGCGGGGTCGGTGAGACGAGGTCATGCGGGACCGGAGCGGCCGCCGCCGCCCTCGCCACCCGGTGGTGGGAGGGGGAGGCCGACGACAACACCGACTGGGTGGTCGACGTCCCGGGCGGTCGGGTCTCGGTCCGCGCACTTCCCGACGGTCACGTCGAGCTGGCCGGTCCCGCGGTCCTCGTCGCCGACGGGACGGTCACCCTCCCCGACTGACCCGCAGGATCCGGAAGCCCTTCGCCACGGCGAACCGGTCGCACGGCAGCTCGAGCGACTCGCGCAGCCATCGCTGCAGGGAGTCGGCGCCGAGGTTCTTCTGCACGACGAGGTACGCCTCACCCTCGTCGGTCAGTCGCGGCAACCACGTGCCGAGCAGGTCGTGGAGGGCTTCCTTGCCCACCCGGATCGGCGGGTTCGACCACATGAGGTCGAACCTCAGGCCGGCCGGCACCTCGTCCGGCAGACCGGCGCGGACGTTGTCGAGGCCCGCCTCGACCGCGTTGTCGCGAGTGAGCTCCAGAGCCCGCTCGTTCACGTCGACCGCATACACGGTGGCGGCGGGGGAGAGCAGGCCGAGGCTGAGGGCCACCGGCCCCCAGCCGCAGCCCAGGTCGAGGAAGGTGCCCTGCGCGGGAGGCGGGGGCGCCTCCCGCAGGAGCACCTGCGTGCCGATGTCGACGCGTGCGGGCGAGAACACCCCGCCCGCGGTCGCGACCGACAGCTGTCGTCCGGCGAGCTCGACGTCGACGCGTCGGCGCCGGTCCGGGCCGGCCGGCTGGGCGGTGAAGTAGTGCTCGCCGGCCACGCCCCGACGCTACCCGGCGGCGCGCACCGGGTGCAGCACGGCCTCGACGACGAGGTCGACCGTGGCGCCGATGACCCAGCGGGGCACGCCGCGCAACGGTGAGGTCATCCGGTCGAACGTGCCCGTGGCGTGCACCGCCACGCTCCCGTCGTCCTGCGGCGTCAGCGTCGCGAGCAGGCTGAGCGGGCAGTCCTCGCCGCGGATGGTGAGCAGCCCGTCGACGACGATGCCGTCGCCGGTCCGGCGCGTGCTGACCGAGCGGAAGCCGAGGGTCGGATGGTTGGCGGTGTCGAAGAAGCGGCGACCCTGCAGGTCGTGGTCGCGGCGCGCGCTCGGTGTCTTGATGGCGGCGACGTCGAGGGTGGCCGCTCCGCGCGGCAGTCCGTCGGCGTCGATGGCGACGTCGGCCGCGACGACGGGGACCCGCCCGTGCACGGTGAACAGCTGGAACTTCTCCTTGACGGTGAAGGTCGCGGCTGCGCTGGTGTCGTCGGTGCGGTAGTCGCCGGCGGCGATGCCGGTCATCGCCGAGGCGAGCTGGGTGGCGAGAGCGTCGTCCATGGTGTCCTCCTGAGGTGACGGGTTGGTATGTCCTCCTCGAGGTTCGTGGGGGAGGCGTCCGGCCGCCTCAGTGCCGGTACTGAACCTCGGTACGGAACGCCGTGCCGAACCTCGATGCCGAACCTCGATCTCGAACCAGCGGCGGGTGGAAGCATGGGGGGTATGCCATCGGGCCCGGCGGTGGGCGGTCCGCCGTTCGTGGGGCGGCGGACGGAGCTCGGCGCGCTGACCTCGGTGCTTGGCCGCCTCCGTCACGGCCGTGGCGGGATCGCGCTGGTCACCGGTGGTGCCGGCATCGGCAAGAGCCGGCTCGTGGCGACCGCCCTCGACGACGTGACCTCACCCGAGGCGGAAGGACACCGGCGACCCGGTCGCTGGCACACCGGGCACGACGCGGACCGGGTTCGGCGAGTGCCTTCCCGACCTGGTGATGCCGCCGCTCTGGCCGGTGTCCCGTGCCGTCGCCTCAGCCTCCCGCTCGGAGGCAAGCGCCGAGGCGGGCGGCACGGAAGGCAGCGAGAAGGCCTGGGCCGACCTCGAGGCGCTGCTGCGGCCGACGGTCGGCGCCGCCGAGCCCGGCGGCGCCGCGTCGTTCAGCCCGGGCTGGGACCGACTCGCGGTGCTCGGCGACATCGTCGACCACCTCGTCGCGGCGTCGAGGTCGGCACCGGTCGTGCTGGTCCTCGAGGACGTGCACTGGGCGGACCCGGAGACCCTGGCGCTGCTTCGGCTGCTCGCTCCGGAGCTGGCCCGGTGCCCGCTCATTGTCGTCGTGACCGCGCGCCCCGCCACGGATGACGACCACGCGGCGGGGCTCGCCGGGCTGACCGCGTCACCGTCGACCCAGGTCATCGCCCTCGGGCCGCTGTCGGTGGCTGACGTCGAGCAGTACCTGGAGGACGGCTCCTACCGCGCCGATGCCACCGAGGTGCTGGCCCTGAGCGGCGGCCTGCCTCTGCTGTTACCGGTGGCCATCGGCGCTACCCACGCCCCTCAGGACACGTCTCCCGCGGCGTCACGCAGCTCGGAGCCGGCCCGGCTGCGGGTGGACGTGCCGACGCTCGTCCGCCGGCTCACCGTCTCGCTCACCGACGAGCACGTCGCGGTGCTCGAGGGAGCCAGCCTCGTGACGACCGGACTCGACGCCGAGGTGGCCGCCGCTGCGGCCGGGGTGTCGGTGACCAGCGCCGGCGACGCCACGGCGGCCGCCGTGCGCGCCGGTGTGCTGACGGCGGCTGCCGAGGGCGGCGGCCTGACCTTCGTCCACGACCTCGTCCGCGAGTCGCTCAGCAGCCGACTCTCGCCGGAGCGGGCCCGGGCCGCCCACCGGCGGTTGGCCGAGCTGCTGGCGGGGCGGACCGGAATTCCGGCGGTGCGGGTGGCCGCGCACTGGAACGCTGCCGGCGCCGACCCGGAGGCCTGTGCCCAGGCCGCGAGCTGGTGGCAGCGAGCAGCCGAGGAGTCGGCGCGGTTGCGGGCGTACGAGGACGCCGCCGCCCTGCAGGCGAGAGCCGTCCGGGCGGCCGATGCAGCGGGAGTGACCGCCACGCAGCTCGCCGAGACCTCCCTCGCCGCCGCCCGAGCGTGGTACCGCGCCGGGCGGTACGCGGACGCCGTCGCCGCGGCCGATCGAGCCGCCGGCCACGCCGGGGCGGCCGGTCGCCCGGACCTGGTCGCCGACGCCGCCCTGGCGGTGGGCTGGGTCAGCTATCCGGCAGCCCAGGAGGTGATCACCCGGTTGGCCCGGGTCGCGCTGGACCAGGGTGGCACCGCGATCAGCGACGCGACCCGAGCGCGGCTGCTGGCCCAGCAGGTCGCCATGCTCGGGAACTACGCCGAGGCCCACGGCGCCCCACAGACGGCCGAGGCCATGGCTCTCGCGCGCCGTAGCGGGGACCCGGCCGCTCTCCTCGAGGCGATCGGCGCCCGGATGGCGTCCATCCCCGAGATCGGGTCGGCCGCCGAGCAGCGGGCCCTGGCCGAAGAGGCGGTCGAGATCTCGTCGCGGCTCCGGGAACCGGTGCCCGAGCTGCTGGCCCATACCTGGCTCCTCAGGGCAGCGGTCGAGCTCGCGGCTATGGACCTGGCCACGGAGGAGCTGCTACGTCTGAGGCTCATCGCGGACGCGACCCGCCTGCCGCTCGCCGAGTGGCACGCCCTCCGCGCGTCGGTCGCCATGGCGATCCTGCGCGGCGACTTCGCCGAGATTCCTGAGCGGCACGAGCGGGCGAACGCGGTCGCCCGGGAGTCGGGCGACATCGTCGCCGCCAACGTCGGGAACGCGGCGGTCTTCGAGGTGGCCCAGCGCCGCGGGGTCCCCATCCCGGAACCGGAGGCGACGCTGCGGATGCTCGACCTCGCGCCGATGTCGACGCTGATCGAGGCCCCGAAGGCCTTGCTGCTGCACCAGATCGGGCGCACCGACGAGGCGCGGGTCATCTACGAGCGCCTCGTCCCCTTGGTGGGCGGACAGCCGGAGTACCGGCCGTGGTGGCCGGTCATGTACATCCTTCTGGACCTCGCGGAACGGTTCGGCGACGTCGAGGCCGGGGCTCGGCTGGCCGTCGCGCAGGAGCCGTACTCCCGTGGCGTCGTCGGTGGCCTGGGAACGAGCACGGTGTGGTTCATCGGGAACCCGAACCGGCACTTCGGTCGGGCGTTGGCCCTGGCCGGACGGCTCGACGAGGCGATGGCGGCGTTCGAGACGGCCCTCGTGTGCGACGAGCGGATGGGAGCCCGGCCGGACGTAGCGCTCGGGCGCCTCGAGATCGCGGCCCTGCTCGCCCGGTCCGCCGGCGACCGGGGATCCCGGACGGCTCGGCTCCGATCGGCGCAGGAGCAGGTCCGTCGTGCGGCCGAGGAGACCCGCACCCTGGACATGCCCGGTCACGCGGCGCGGGCCGACGCCATGGCGGCCGATCTGGCTCAGGCCCTGGCGCAGGAGGACCCGCTCAGCCCGCGCGAGCGCGAGGTCGTCGATCTCGTCGTCGAGGGCCTGACCAACCAGCAGGTCGCGGGCCGGCTCTTCCTCAGCGAACGCACTGTCGAGAGCCACGTCCGCGCGGCACTGATGAAGCTGGGCTGCCGGAACCGGGCCGAGCTCATCCGGCTGGAGACCGGCGGCGTGCCCGCGGCCGGCGGATGACCGAGGCATAAACGTTTCGCGCGAGGCGTTTCCCTCGTGTCACCCTGGTTGGGCGACACCCGCGCCCCATCCCCGACTCCCCAACCCCGACTCCAAGGACATCATGACGCGACGTTCAGAACTTCTCGCCGAGCGAGCCGAGGCCATCGCCGAGCTCGACGCACCCGAGGGCTTCGACCTCGAGGGGCACGACGGGGAGCAGCTGGACCGCGAGGAGCGGGCTGCGCTGCGCCGCGTCTCCGGCCTCTCGACCGAGCTCGAGGACATCTCCGAGGTCGAGTACCGCCAGCTGCGGCTGGAGCGGGTCGTCCTCGCGACGGTCTGGACCGAGGGCACCCTCGAGGACGCCGAGAACTCCGTCCGTGAGCTCGCGGCGCTCGCCGAGACGGCGGGCTCCGAGGTGCTCGAGGGCGTCATCCAGCGCCGCCAGCGGCCCGACGCGGCGACCTACCTCGGGAAGGGCAAGGCGCAGGAGCTGCGCGACATCGTCATCGCCGTCGGCGCCGACACGGTGGTCTGCGACGGCGAGCTGACCCCTGGTCAGCGGCGCGCGCTGGAGGACGTCGTGAAGGTGAAGGTCATCGACCGCACCGCGCTGATCCTCGACATCTTCGCCCAGCACGCCCAGAGCCGGGAGGGCAAGGCCCAGGTCGAGCTGGCCCAGCTCCAGTACCTCCTCCCGCGGCTGCGCGGCTGGGGTGAGTCGATGTCCCGCCAGGCCGGTGGCCAGGCCGCCGGCGGTCAGGGCATGGGCTCGCGCGGTCCCGGTGAGACGAAGATCGAGCTGGACCGCCGCCGGATCAACAGTCGGATCGCCAAGCTCAAGCGCGAGATCGCGCACATGAAGACGACCCGGGACACCAAGCGGCACAGCCGCAAGGCCAACCACGTCCCGAGCGTCGCGATCGCCGGCTACACCAACGCGGGCAAGTCCTCGCTGCTCAACCGGCTCACCGGCGCCGGGGTCCTCGTCGAGAACTCCCTGTTCGCCACGCTGGACCCGACGGTCCGCCGCGCCGAGACCGACGACGGGATGCCCTACACGCTGGCCGACACCGTCGGCTTCGTGCGGTCGCTGCCGACCCAGCTGGTCGAGGCGTTCCGTTCGACGCTGGAGGAGGTGTCCGACGCCGACCTGCTGCTGCATGTCGTCGACGGCAGCCACCCCGACCCGGAGGGCCAGATCTCGGCGGTGCGTGGCGTCCTCTCCGACGTCGGCGCCTCCGACGTCAAGGAGGTCGTCGTCATCAACAAGGCCGACGCCGCCGACCCGGAGGTCCTCGACCGGCTCGTCCGGCACGAGCGGCACTCGATCGTCGTGTCGGCGCGGACCGGGCAGGGCCTCGAGGCGCTGCGTGACCTCATCGCGCGCGAGCTGCCGCGGCCTGACCTCGAGATCAAGGCGGTCATTCCGTACGACCGCGGCGACCTCGTCAGCCGTCTGCACCAGGAGTCCGAGGTCCTCACGACCGAGCACCGCGAGGACGGGACGTTCGTCCACGCGAAGGTGCACCCGCCGCTGCTGGGCGAGCTCGAGGCATACCTCGTCTGAGCCCGTTATCGGGCTGGCAGAGTATGCGGCGTGACGCTCAGTGCCTCCGGCCGGCCGCGGCCCGAGCCGAGCGCCGAGCACGCCCGACTGGCCGAGTCGCCGGACGACTCGGACCCGTGGCGGCTGTGGGGGCCGTACGTCTCCGGCCGTCAGTGGGGGACGGTCCGTGAGGACTACTCGGCCGACGGCGACGCGTGGGCCTCGTTCCCGTTCGACCACGCGCACCGGCGCACCTACCGGTGGGGTGAGGACGGCATCGCCGGCCTCTGCGACCGCTACGGCTTCCTCAACCTCGCTGTGGCGATGTGGAACGGCGAGGACGATCGGCTCAAGGAGCGGCTCTTCGGGCTGACCAACCCGGAGGGCAACCACGGCGAGGACGCCAAGGAGTACTGGTGGCATCTGGACGCCACCCCGACCCACTCGTACGCGGAGTACCTCTACCGCTACCCGCACCGCGCGTTCCCCTACGACGAGCTCGTCGCGCAGAACGCCGAACGCCCCCGGAGTCAGGGCGAGTTCGAGCTCAGTGACACCGGCATCCTGGCGGAGGACCGGTTCTTCGACGTCGTCGTCACGCACGCCAAGGCGGCCCCCACCGACATCGTCATGACGATCACCGCGACGAACCACGGTCCCGAGCCCGCGCCGCTGCACCTCGTCCCGCAGCTGTGGTTCCGCAACACCTGGACCTGGGGCCGCGATGACCGGCGACCGTTGCTGCGGCTGCTCCACCGCCCGCAGGTCGACGAGCAGGCCCTCGTCGCCGTCGAGGCGCTGCACGAGCAGCTCGGGCGGTACGTCCTCACGGCCGCGGGTTCGCCGGGTCTGCCCGAGCTGCTCATGTGCGACAACGAGTCCGACTCCGAGTCCCTGTGGGGGGTCCCGAACGCGACGCCGCACCCGAAAGACGGTGTGGATCGCGCGATCGTCCGCGGCGACCGCTCGGCCCTCTCGACCGACGGCACCGGCACCAAGGCGGCATTCCACTACCGGTTCGACGCAGTGGCGCCCGGCGAGTCGGTGAGCGTGCGGCTGCGGCTGATGGCCGCACCGATCGTCGATCGCCCGTTCCAGTCCGCGCCGGCCGTGGTCGCCGACCGCCGCGCCGACGCGGACGCGTTCTACGACGTCGTCATCCCGGCCGGGGTCCCCGACGAGGACCGGCTGGTCGCGCGGCGCGCCTTCGCCGGGCTGCTCTGGACCCGGCAGCTCTACCGCTACGACGTCGAGGAGTGGCTGGCGGGCGACCCCGCCTCGCCGCCACCGCCGAGCGAGCGGCTGGCCCCCGAGCCGGACGGCCGGAACACCTCGTGGCGCAACGTCGCCCTCGCCGACGTCATCTCGATGCCGGACGAGTGGGAGTACCCCTGGTTCGCGACGTGGGACCTCGCGTTCCACGCCGTCGCGTTGTCGCACGTCGACCCCGCGTTCGCGAAGTCCCAGCTGCTGCTGCTCTGCCGGGAGTGGGCGCAGCACCCCAACGGTCAGCTGCCCGCCTACGAGTGGGCGTTCTCCGACGTGAACCCGCCCGTGCACGCATGGGCCGCATGGCAGGTCTACCTGCGCGACGGCGCGTGGGACCGCGACTTCCTCATCCGGATCCTTACCAAGCTGTTGCTCAACGTCTCGTGGTGGGTGAACCGCAAGGACTCCGAGGGGTCCGACCTGTTCGAGGGCGGATTCCTCGGCATGGACAACATCGGGGTCTTCGACCGGTCGAAGTCGGTTCCCAAGGGCTGGCGCCTCGAGCAGTCCGACGCCACCGCGTGGATAGCGTTCCAGTGCCTGCAGATGATGCGGATCGCGCAGGAGCTCGGGCGGCACAACCACGCGTTCGACGACCTCGCGACGACGTTCCTCGAGCGGTTCCTCGCGATCGTCCGGGCGATGCAGTCGTTCGGGTCGCAGGGGGTCTCGCTGTGGGACGACGAGGACGGGTTCTTCTACGACGTCCTGGTCGGGCCGCACGGCGAGACCGAGACGATGCGCGTGCGTTCGCTGGTCGGGCTGCTGCCGTTGCTGGCCGTCGCCAACTGCCCGCCGTGGGTGCGGGAGGAGCTGACCGACTTCGACGAGTCGCTCCGGTGGCTGGAGCGGCACCGCCCCGACGAGGTCGCCTCGCTGACCACGAGCCATCCCGCGGACGGCGACGCGCTGACCTTCGCGGTCGTCGACCCGACCCGGATGACGCGGTTGCTCGACCGGCTGCTCGACGAGGGCGAGTTCCTGTCACCGCACGGGATCCGGTCGCTCTCCGCCGCGCACCGCGACGGCCTCACGATCGACGTGGCCGGCATGAGCATGTCGATGCGCTACACACCGGGGGAGTCCGACACCGGCCTGTTCGGCGGGAACTCGAACTGGCGCGGTCCGATCTGGTTCCCGCTCAACGCGCTGCTCATCAATGCGCTCCACACGTATGCGGCGGGGTCGGCCGCGGGGGTGACGGTCGAGTTCCCGGCGGGGTCGGGGGAGCGGCTCGGGCTGCACGAGGTCGCGCAGCGGCTCGAGGACCGGCTCGTCGGGCTGTTCCGGGCGGGTCCCGACGGACGCCGTCCCAGCGACCCACGCGATCTCCTCGACGGTCCGCTGTGGCGGCAGCACCCGACCTTCGCCGAGTACTTCCACGGTGACACCGGCGTCGGGCTCGGCGCGACGCACCAGACGGGATGGACTGCCCTCGTGGCCCACCTCATCTGCACCCCGCAGTCGGTGTACGACCCGGGGGAGTCTCCGAGCGACGGCTGAGGCCTTCCGGCCGGCCGTCGGTCACCGCGTCGCGACGGCCAGCCAGGTCTGCATCGGGGCGACGACGCCGGTGTCGTCGGTGAGGTGGTCCAGGCTGCGCTCGAGCTCCGTGGCGAGCTGCTCCTTGACCTCGGGCGGCAGGCCCCCGACCGCCTCGGCCAGCGGCGAGGCCGCGACCTCCTGGCGGAGCAGCTCCCGCGCCGACGGGAACCGGGCCGCGAACGCCAGCAGGGTCAGGTTCACGTCCGTGAACCCGGACTGGCAGAGCAGGTCCCTCACCTCGTCGCGGTCGCCGAACGCGAACGGCGCGCGCATCATCGCCGCGGCCTCCTCGTCCACGACCTCGGCCAGCGCGTCGGCGAAGGCGGCGAACGCCGGGTTGTCGGCGTCACCCCGCCAGACCGCGACCGCCACACGGCCGCCCGGAGCCAGGACGCGGCGGGCTTCGGCGAGCACGGCCGGTCGGTCGGGGACGAACTGCAGCCCCTGCTGGCAGCACCAGACGTCCATCGCCGTCTCGTCCATCGGCAGCGACGCGGCGTCGCCCACCCTCCAGTCGACTCCCGGCCCGAGCCGCGCCGCGACCTCGACCATGGCGGGGTTCACGTCCACCCCGGTCACCGTGCCCGACGGCCCGACCAGGCGCGCGGCCTGCCGGCCGACGATCCCGGTGCCGCAGGCCACGTCGACGACGCGCGCGCCGGCGCGGAGACCGACCGCTTCGAGCAGCCGCTGCGCGCACGGCGCGAACAAGGTCGGTACCAGGTAGGCCTCGTAGGCCTCGGGAGCGGACCCCTCCAGCTGGAACCCGGACTCGCTCTTCTCAGACATCCCCGTCTCCTTCCGCGGACGCGGAACTGATGGGGTGGGACCGCCAGGATACGGGCTACGACGCGACGGCGACCGGGCTCGGTTGGTGACGCCAGGCATACGAGCAGAACGTCGTCACGGCGCAGAGGAGGAGTACGCCGAGGAAGAGATGGACTCCTACGACTCGCAGCTCGCCCAGGACCGTCTGGAGGACGGCGCCGAGCTCTAGGCAGACGGCGAACACCAGCGGCCACGTCGGACCGCCGCGCCGGCGGTAGACCGCGGCGACGACGACGCAGACCGCCGCCACGACGATGACGACGATGGCGTTCACGGAGTGGAGTGTCTCGAGCAGCTCGCTCTTGTCGCGTGCGATGAGCGAGGCGCCGAAGCCCGAACCGAGGCCGGCCTGCCCGATCGCGACGCCGAGCAGGACGGTCGACCAGATCTGCAGCTGTCGCACCACGAGTCGCGAGTCTAGGTGGATGGGCTTCCGAGCGCGGCGGCAACGACCACGTGTCCACCGCGGCGCGGAGGGTCCTCGCGAGGGAGGCCGAACCAGCGCTCGCCGATCTCGCTAGGACCGAGGTCCTGCTCGACGGAGAGACCCACGACGGCCAGGTGGCCGGCGAGCTCTGGGGTGTCGAAGTAGGTGATCCACGGTTCGCCCAGGGCTCGCATGCGCTCAGCGCGGGCCACGTGGGCCTCCCGTCCTCGGTCGGAGAGCTGGTCGACCGGGTTGGGATAGTCGAACGCGACGCCGACACCAGGTACCTGGGCCACGACCCGGAGCGTGGCGTCGACGGCCTCTCGGCCCACCCTGAATCTGCGATGTCAGCGGTTCACCCCTGGACGGATATACCCCAGGGGGGTATCATCGGCGCGTGAGTCACGACGAGCACACGATGCATACGGCCACCCACGCGGCCGGATCAGTGCCCGCGACCTGGTCCATGGCCGCGCAGGCGACCCTGCACTGCCTCACGGGTTGTGCGATCGGCGAGGTCCTCGGGATGGTCATCGGCACCTGGCTCGGCCTGCACAACGCCGCCACCGTCGTGCTGGCGGTCGTGCTGGCGTTCGTGTTCGGCTACGCGCTGACGGTCCGCATCATGCTGCGGTCGGGGTTGGACCTGCGGACGGCGCTGAAGGTGGCGTTGGCGGCAGACACGGCCTCGATCGCGGTCATGGAGGTGGTCGACAACGCGGTGATGCTCGTGGTGCCGGGCGCGATGGACTCCGGACTGGGGTCCTGGCTGTTCTGGGGTGCGCTGGCCTTCTCGCTGGTGGTCGCCTTCGTCGTGACGACGCCGTTCAACAAGTGGATGATCGGCCGCGGCAAGGGGCACGCGGTCGTGCACGCGTACCACTGAGGCCTCGTGCTGGGCCCTGACCCAGGACCTGTGGACGGTCGCGAGGGTGACGGTGGCGCGGCATACGCTTTGCGGGTGGCTGCCGATCTCGACGCTCTGCTCGAGGCGGCCGTAGCGGGAGTCGAGGGAACGGAACGGCCGGGCCAGGTCGAGATGGCGCACGCCGTGGCTGACGCCGTGGAGTCCGGTGAGCACCTGCTGGTGCAGGCGGGCACCGGGACGGGCAAGTCGTTGGCGTACCTCGTGCCGGCCGTGCGCCATGCGATGGAGTCGGGCAAGCCCGCCGTGGTGGCCACGGCGACGCTCGCCCTCCAGGCCCAGATCGTCGACCGCGACATGCCGCGCGTCGCGGCGGCCCTGGAGCCCCTGCTCGGACGGCGGCCGACCTACTCGCTGGTGAAGGGCCGGCGCAACTACCTCTGTGCGCACAAGCTCGAAGGCGGCTTCCCGGACGAGGACGACGCCCTGCTGGCCGTCGACCAGGTGAGCGCGACGGCGTCCCGGCTCGGGGCCGAGGTGGTGCGGCTGCGGGAGTGGGCGGACGCGACGGCGTCGGGCGACCGCGACGAGCTGGTCCCCGGGGTCAGCGACCGCGCGTGGCGGCAGGTCTCGGTCTCCGCGCACGAGTGCCTGGGCGGGAGGTGCCCGGTCATCGCCGAGTGCTTCGTCGAGCGGTCCCGGGAGGCCGCGAAGGACGTCGACGTCGTCGTCACGAACCACTCGTTCATGGCCATCGACGCCTTCGAGAACCGGCAGATGCTGCCCGAGCACGACGTTCTCGTCGTCGACGAGGCGCACGAGCTGGTCGACCGCGTGACCGCGACGATCACCGACGAGATCAGCAGCGGGATGGTCACCAGTGCGGCCCGGAAGGCGGCCAGGCTGGCCGACGGCACCGATGAGGTGACCGACGCAGCGGACCTCCTCGAGGGCGTGCTCGCGGAGGTCGAGGAGGGTCGGATCGACTCGCTCTCGGACGGGTTGGTCCTCGCCCTGTCGCGGGTTCGGGACACGACCCGAGCCGTTCAGTCCGAGCTCAAACCCGGACCCGGCGAACCCGCCGACGGCGCCCGACAGGTGGCGCGGGCGGCGATCGACGAGATGAACGAGAACGCCTCGCGCATCCTCGAGCGGCGGGAGCTCGACGTGCTCTGGCTGCGCCGCGACCCGCGGCGTGGACCGGTGCTGAACGTCGCGCCGATGAGCGTGGCGATGCTGGTCCGCGACCGGGTCTTCGCCGAACGGACCTGCGTCCTGACGTCGGCGACGTTGGAGCTCGGCGGTTCGTTCGACGCGGTGGCCGGGACGATCGGGCTGCGTGGCGAGGGCGCTCCGGCCTGGCGCGGCATCGACGTGGGCAGCCCGTTCGACTACCAGCGGCAGGCCATCGTCTACGTCGCCCGCGATGTGCCCGCACCCGGACGCGACGGGACCTCACCGAAGGTGCTGGACGAGATCGAGGCGCTGGTCCGCTCCGCCGGCGGCCGGACGTTGGGGCTGTTCTCCTCGATGCGGGCGGCCCAGAGTGCGGCGGAGCAGCTGCGGGCCCGGTTCGCGTCGGACGCAACCCCGATCCCGATCCTGTGCCAGGGCGAGGACCAGATCTCCACCCTGGTACGCCAGTTCGCGCGGGAGCCGGCGACGTGCCTGTTCGGGACGCTCACGCTCTGGCAGGGCGTCGACGTGCCGGGTTCGTCGTGTCAGCTCGTCGTCATCGACCGGATCCCCTTCCCGCGCCCGGACGACCCGTTGGCCTCCGCCCGCTCCGAGGCGATCGCGCGGATGGGTGGGAACGGGTTCATGGCGGTGTCCGCGACGCACGCGGCGCTGCGGCTCGCGCAGGGTTCCGGCCGGCTGGTGCGGCGGTCCGACGACCGCGGGGTCGTCGCCATCCTCGACTCGCGGATGGTCAACGCCCGGTATGCCAGCTTCCTCCAGCGTTCGCTGCCCCCCTTCTGGCCCACGACGGATCGCGAGCTGGTGCTTGCGGCCCTGAAGCGTCTCGACGAGGTGGCCCCGGCGCCGATGCCGGTGAGTGACCCGGCCCTGCGTGGGTTGGTCGGCGCGCTGGAGGGGGCGGCGGTCGGCGGGGACGCGCTCGAACCCGGTGTCGACCACCGTCCGGTAGCCGGCCCACCGCCCGTCCCGCCGTCACCCCGCACGGCCGTCACGGTGGGCCACGCCTGGACGCCGACCCAGGACGAGGCGCTCCGCGACGCGGCCGAGGCCGGGATCGACATGGAGGACGTCGTCGACCAGCTCGAGCTCCCGGTCGACGCCATTCAGGCACGGCTCGCCCAGCTGGGGCTGACGGTGGCCGACGCGGGGGATCGGCCCGAGGCCGCCGACGAGGGGCTGCCGACGCTGTTCCCGTGAGCGGTGTGGCGGCGAAGGAGCAGGAGGCGTCGCCGCCGCCCGCGGCGGACCCGTGGCGGCGTCGTGAACAGGGGTCAGAGTGCGGGTCAAGGTGCGTTCGGTGCTGCCCTGACGACACCAACCGCACCCTGACGCGCACTCTGACCGGGATGGCGGGGCTTCCTGCCTCAGGCCCGAGTCAGGATGCGATACGACGGGCGAGTGATGTCGTTCCGTCGTGACAGGGTGGACGCGTGAGCACACCCCCGACCGCGGTCCTCATTCGCGGACCGGAAGAGCTCCTCGCCGAGCGGGCGGTCGTCGCCACTCTCCGTGAGCTGCGAGAGACCAGCCCCGATCTCGACGTGATCCGGCTCGCGGCCGCCGCGTACCAGCCCGGTGAGCTTGCGACGCATACCAGCCCGTCGCTGTTCGGCGGCGACAAGGCGGTTGTTGTCGAGCGCCTGGACGAGGGCACCGACGAGCTCCTCGACGACGTCGCGCACTACCTCGACCTGCCCGCGGACGACGTCACCCTCGTCGTCACACACTCCGGCGCTCAGCGCGGCAAGCGCGCGGTCGACGCCCTTGTGAAGGTGAAGGCCCGCGTCGTCGAGTGCCCCGCGATCAAGACCGATCGCGACAAGACCGACTTCGTCGTGAACGAGTTCCGCCGGCAGGGCCGCAAGGCCACCCCGGAGGCCGTCCGGGCCCTGGTCGAGGCCCTCGGGCGCGACACCCGCGAGCTCGCGTCCGCCGTGGCGCAGCTGGTCGAGGACACCGAAGGGGTGGTAGACGACCGGGTGGTCGAGATCTACCACGGCGGCAAGGTCGAGGCCACCGGCTTCCGGGTGGCCGACGCCGCGGTCGCCGGCCAGACGGGGGAGGCGCTCCGGCTGCTGCGGCACGCCATCGCCACCGGCGTCGACCCGGTACCCATCGTCGCGGTCCTCGCCTCGCAGCTGCGCCAGCTGGTCAAGGTCGGCTCGGCCGGTCGAGGTGGCTCGCAGCAGCTGGCCAAGCAGCTCGGGCTGGCGCCCTGGCAGGTCGACAAGGCCCGCCGACAGCTCGGTCACTGGACCGCCGACGGGCTCGGCCGCGCCATCCAGGCCGTCGCCGCGGCGGACGTCGAGGTCAAAGGCGGGGGACGCGACCCGGTCTTCGCCGTCGAGCGCGCCGTCCTGTCCATCACGGCCGCCCGGCGCGACGGCTGACGTTTTGGGCGGGAGCCTGCACCGCTGGTAGATTGGTGAGTTGCGTGCGCGCCTGGTCGTGTGCTTGTCGTCGTGCGCACGAACGTGTCTCGGCGCCCCGCGCCTGCCGCCCTCTAACGGCAACACACTTCCGACCAAGAAAGCACTCACCCACGTGGCGAACATCAAGCAGCAGCTGAAGCGCATCAAGACCAACGAGAAGCGCACCGAGCGCAACAAGGCGGTCAAGAGCGAGCTTCGCACCTGGATCCGCAAGTTCCGCGAGGCCGCGGACGCCGGCGACAAGAACGCGGCCCAGGACGCGCTCAGGACGGCGTCGACCAAGCTCGACAAGGCCGTCTCCAAGGGAGTCATCCACGAGAACCAGGCGGCCAACAAGAAGTCGGCCATGGCCCGCAAGGCCGCGGCCCTCTGAGCCCAGCCTCACCCGCATACGACGGGGCCCGTCACCTTCTCCCGAGGTGACGGGCCCATTCGTATGCCCGGCGTCCCCCGGCAGCGCAGCGGCCGAGGAGGCGCTAGTGGACCTGCCGGATCGCCACCGCGACCTCCTCGAACCGCTCCGGCGCCAGTACGGCGCCCTCCCGTCGGATCGCGTCGGAGTCGACCCGGATGATCCGGTTCACGCGGACCTCGCTGGGCCGGCCACTCCGGTCCCAGCCGCCTGACCCGATGTCGACCCACTCGCGCCCGGCGCGGTGCTGCTGACGGGCGTCGTGGTCGTGGTCCTTGCTCGTCAGCATCACACCCAGCAGCCAGTCGCCGTCGCTGCCGACGAGGAGCACCGGCCGGTCCTTGCCCACCGAGTGGTCCTCCTCGAACGGCACCCAGGTCCACACGATCTCGCCGGGGTCGGGCTGGCCGTCCGGCTTCGGCGCATACGCGATGGCCGGTACGCCACGGAAGTCGCCCGGGTAGCCCCGGTGGCCGTCCGGTGGCGGCGAGCCAGCGTCCGACCCCGGGCGGCGCGTCGGCGCCGACGGCCGACGGCTCGGGGGGGCCGCGGCACTGCCGCCGCGCAACAGCCGGCCCACCGCCGCTCGGAACCGGTCCATCGCTCGCTCTGCCACGGCCCGACCCTAGCCGTGCGTCCCGACCGTCACGCCCGCCAGCGGCGCCGCCTCCGGAGGAAGTCCAGGAACACCTGCGCCATCAGCAGCTGGTGCTGCCGCAGCGCCGGCGTGCAGCCCGGCGGCGGCTCCTTGCGGTACCCGCCGAGCATGTATGCGGCGATGGTCGCGACGAAGGCGTCCAGCGCCTCGGGGTCGGCGTCGCGCGTGAGCGGAGAGGTTCGGACGAGCGCGTCGGTGTCGACCCCCTGGGCGGCCATCAGCGGCAGCAGCCCGACGAAGTCCACCCAGGGTGCGGCGGCTCCGACCCAGTTCCAGTCGACGACGGTGGCGGTGGCCGGTCCATCGGCGGTGACGTCGACCAGAAGGTTGTCCGGCCGCAGGTCGCCGTGACACAGGGTGTCGCCGTCGAACCGGCCCTCCGCGCCGAGCACGAGCTCACCGACCCGTGTCTGGTGGTCGGGCAGCCACGCCGGCAGCTCGTCGCCGCCGACGAACGACCCGTCGAGCAGCGTCCGACCGACCGCGAGGATGTCGGCGTCGGTCGAGAGCGCGTGGCCCAGTCCCGGATCGCCGACGAGGCAGGGGGTCCCACGCTCGGCCATGCGCAGGCACCCCCGGTGGCTCGCGTCGACCTCCGCAGGGGTCCACGGCTGGCCCGGCATCCGGCCGGCGACCACCTCGATGACCAGCACGCTCCAGCCGTCCACCGAGTCGAAGCCCACCGGTCGAGGAGCCGGTATGCCCTCGGGCAGGGCCGCGAGGACGGACGCCTCCTGCGCCAGGGCACCGACCACGTGCGGATGCGCCGGCGAACCGGCCTTCGCGAACACCCGTCGGCCGGCCGAGGTGGTGACGACTCCCGCGAACGACCCGGTGAAGCCGCTGCCGACGGGCGGGTCCGCGCGGAAAACGGGGCTGCCGGCCAGCCGTCCCACCGCGTCGCGAACCGGTCCCGGGAGGTCGGACCACGCCGGTCGCCGGGATGTACGCGTGTAGTCGACCGTCGAGGTCGAGAGCGACGTCACACGACGAGTGTCGAGCCGCGGGATGGTTCGAGGCACCTGCTTTGTTGGCCCTAGCATTGCCCCCGGTCAGCGCGGACCGCTCACCCGAACGCGACCGAAGAGAACCATGACCGACACGCTGACCCCCGCCCAGACCGACACGGCGACACCGCCACGAACCCGTGCGGGACTCGCCCTCCTCGCGCTCGCCGTCGGCGGGTTCGCCATCGGGACGACCGAGTTCGTCACCATGGGTCTGCTGCCCGAGGTGGCTGCCGGGACCGGCACCGACATCCCGACTGCCGGCCACTACGTCTCCGCGTATGCCCTCGGCGTCGTCGTCGGTGCGCCGCTCATCGCGGTCCTCGCCGCCCGGATGCGCCGCAAGACGGTCCTCATCGGCCTGATGGTCTGGTTCGCCGTGGCCAACGCGGCCTCCGGTTTCGTCTCGGAGTACGGCTGGCTGATGCTGGCGCGGTTCCTCTCCGGCTTTCCGCACGGAGCGTTCTTCGGCATCGGGTCGCTGGTCGCGGCCTCGATGGTTCCCAAGGAGCGCCGGACGTGGGCGGTCGCGATGATGCTCATCGGCCTCGGCGCGGCCAACATCGTCGGCGTCCCGCTCACCACGATGCTCGGCCAGAACGTCGGGTGGCAGGCGCCCTACTGGGTGGTCGGCGCCATCGGCGTCGTCACCGTGCTCGCGCTCTGGGCGTGGGTGCCGTGGCAGCCGCTCGACGCCGCCGCCTCGATGCGCGGCGAGCTGACGGCGCTCACCCGCCTCCAGGTCTGGCTGGCCCTGCTCATCGGCGTGGTCGGGTTCGGCGGGATGTTCGCGACCTACTCCTACATCGCGCCGACGATGACCGAGCTGTCGCGGTTCCCGGCGGCGTTCGTGCCGGTCGTGCTCGCGATCTACGGCGTCGGCATGGTGAGCGGGATGGTCGTCTCCGGACGTGTCGCCCACCTGGGCGTGCTCCGAGGGATCATCGTGTCGCTCAGCGCGATCGCCGTGATGCTGGCCATCTTCGGCCCCCTCGCCCACATCCAGGGGCTCGCCCTGGTCATGGTGCTCGCGCTGGGGTTCCTGCCGTCGATCCTCGTGCCGCTGCTGCAGACCCGGCTCATGGACGTCGCGCAGGACGGCCAGTCACTGGCGGCGGCGCTCAACCACTCGACGCTCAACGTCGCCAACGCACTGGGCGCGTGGCTGGGCAGCGTCGTACTTGCCGCCGGACTCGGGTACGAGTGGCCCAGCCGGGTCGGGGCGATCCTCGCCGTGGCCGGCGTCGGGATCGCGCTGCTCTCCGCGCTGCTGGGACGGCGCTCGGCCCGCCGCGCCTGACCCCGACGGATCCAGCCGGCACCCGCATACTCGGGGTATGCCTGTCCCGCCGGTGTCGTGCTGGTTGCACCCGGCGGTCGAGGTCCGGCCGTCGGACATCGCGGGACGGGGCCTGTTCGCGACGGACAACTTGCCCGCCGGGACCGTGGTCTCGCGTCTCGGCGGCCGGCTGGTGGACACCGCCGAGCTGCACCGGATGATCGCCGAGAGCGACGCGGGGCGCGCGCCCTATGTCGACAGCATCGTCGTGGCCGAGGACCGGCACCTCATCGTGGACGCCGATGACAACCGGTTCGGCAACCACAGCTGCGACCCCAACCTCGGCTGGGTCGACGCGTCCTCGCTGGCCACGATGGTCGACGTGGCCGCCGGCCAGGAGCTGGTGAGCGACTACGCCATGTCGACGGCGGACCCGGACTACGTGCTCCGCTGCCACTGCCCGAGCTACCGCTGTCGCCAGATGGTCGCCGGGGACGACTGGCGGATACCGCAGCTGCAGGAGCGGTACCGCGGCTGGTGGGTGCCCTACGTGCAGTCGCGGTCTCGTCGACGATGTCACCGCGACCCCCAGTGCCAAGGCGGGACGTCGAGCCGATCCTGGCCGGCCACCGTCGTCTCCCCGAGGTCTTTGACCAGCTCCACCCCGTGGGCCGCGGCGAGGGCGTCGAGCAGCGTCCGCGAGTGCGACACGACGACGATCTGGGACTGCTGAGCGGCCCGTTCGACCAGTCGCGCGAGCGGCGGCAGCAGGTCGGGGTGCAGGCTCGTCTCCGGCTCGTTGAGCACCATCAGCGCCGGCGGGCGGGGTGTCAGGAGCGCCGCGACGAGCAGCAGGTAGCGCAGCGTGCCGTCCGACAGCTCGGCGCACGCCAGCGGGCGCAGCATGCCCGGCTGACGCAGAGCCAGGTCGAACCGGCCGGCGGCGACCGCCACCTCGATGGTGGCGCCGTCGAACGCGTCGGCGACCGCTCGGTCGAGCGCCGTGCGGTCGCCGATCTCGCGGATGGTCTGGATGGCCGCCGCGAGGTCGGCGCCGTCGTGGTCGAGGACCGGAGTCCGGGTGCCGACCTGGGTCCGCCGGGCGGGGGCGTCGGCGTCCACGCGGAAGCCGTCGTAGAACCGCCAGGCCCGGATCTGGTCACGCACCGCCAGCAGCTCGGGCGCCCGACCTGGATCGGCCAGCTCGGTCAGCATGCTCGCCCACGGCGCCACGCCACGGCTGAGCTCCACCCACTCGCGCCCTTCGCGGAGCGCGGACCAGCGGGCCGGCGCGGTCGACGAGCACCGCGTTCGGCCGGGCCACGGCGCCACTGAAGACGACCTCGCGCTTCACCTCCGGGTCCAGCCCGAAGCTCGTCTCGGTAGGGATCGGCAGGCCCAGGTCGACGAGGTACCCGAACCCGTCGTCCGTCGCGAAACCCAACCGCAGGCTTACTGGATCCCGCCGCCGGGTGCCCTCCACCGCATACCCACGCTTGCGTGCGCCGCCGAGCGTCTCCGGTCCGGCCCAGAGTGCGGAGGGGAGGCCGCCCTCCCGGGCCAGGGACCCGATCACCCGGCCGGAGCCGCAGTCGGCGAGCAGCCGCAACGCCCGGTACAGGCTCGACTTGCCTGAGCCGTTCGCGCCGGTGACGACATCGAGACCGTGCAGCGGGACGACCACGTCGCGCAGCGACCGGTACCCCGCGACGGCGACGGTCGTGATCACGGGCCGAGCGTAGAAGGGCTGAGTGACAGCCGCGTCAGTCCGCGCGGTGATACGTGCGCACGGTGGCGACATTGATCGACGCGGATGCGAGCACGAGCCTCGAGATGATGTAGGCCCAGAGCAGCAGAGTGGCCGCGACGCCGAGCGGCCCGTACCACTCGGAGGCGTTGCCCAGCTTGACGCCGAAGTAGTAGACGGTGGCGAGGTGCAGCAGCTGGGTCCCGATCCCGAGGAACACCGCACCAGGGAGGAGGCCCCACCACGGAAGGTTGTCGGCGTGGGGGAGCAGGTAGGACACCACCCACCACATCAGACCCCACAACGCAGCGGTGAAGACGGTCGCGACGAGCCCGAGACCCGGCGACACGTTGCGGAGGAACGAGCCCATGGCCGCGAGGCCGATGGCAGCGGTCATGGCGGCGAGCATCACGGAGACCGCCCGCAGCGGGCGGTGGACCGAGCGCAGGGGGCGGTTCCAGACCAACGCGGTAGCGACGACGACCGTCTTGGTGAGGGTGTAGGAGACGTACAACAGGAGAAACCCGCCGACGATGACCAACAGCCACCGGCTCCGGTGCGCCTGGCTGGCGGCCTGCTCGACGGTGGCCATGGTGTAGCCGCGGATCCCGTCGCTGATCGCGGCGGGTGCGTTCTCGTCGACCGTGAAGCCGAGCAGCCCGACGGTGAAGAGGGCTGCCGGAAGGGTCCACAGGAACAACCGGAACGCCAGCGCGGCGGCCATGAGCGAACCGCCGGTCTCGACGTCGCGCTCCCAGGTCCGGAGCGCCACGTCGACCTGGTGGTATCGGCCACGAGAGGCGTAGACCCGGTCACGAGTGGCGTAGACGCGTTCGCGCGCCTCACCGAAGCGTCCGGTGCTGGCCTTGGCCACCACCGGGGCCACCGGCACCACCGGATCCGCCGGGGTCGCCGGATCCTGGCTCTGGTCCGACTCGCTCGTGCTCACCCTGAACTCCGGTCCGCGGGGCCACTGATCGCGGCCCCGGCGATTCGCACCATACTGGCGACATGCCGTCCGAGCGAGCACGTCGGGGTACCCGCCGGCGGCTGTCCAAACCGTCCTCTGGGCTGGCCGAGCACTGGACGACGCTCGACGGCGTCGAGGTCTTCTACCGCGAGTCGCCCGGTCCGGTGGACGCCCCGGTGATGCTCCACCTGCACGGGTTCGGCATGTCCGGCGCCTACCTCGTCCCGACGGCCGAGCGCCTGGCCGAGCAGTACCACACGCTCGTCCCCGACCTGCCGGGGTTCGGCCGCAGCGGGAACTCGGCCCAACCGCTGGACGTCACGGACCTGGCCCACGCCGCCGCGACCTTTCTCGACGACCGGGGCGTCGAGTCCGCGACCCTCGTCGGGAACTCGATGGGCTGCGCGGTGATCACCGAGTTCGCGCACCTCTATCCGGAGCGCCTCGACCGAGCCGTCCTGGTCGCGCCCGCCGGCGGACTGCACAACCAGCCGCTCCAGCGCGCGATGCGCCAGCTGGTGCGAGATGGGGTCCGCGAGCCTCCGCGGCTGGTCCCCGTCGCGGTGCCCGACTACCTGCGCTTCGGTGTCCCGAGCACCTTGCGGCTGTTCCGCGCGCTCACCCAGTACCCCTCGCTCGACCGGCTGCTCTCGATGCACGTTCCGACGGTGGCGGTCATCGGCAACCGGGACCCGCTCATGCCCGGACCCGAGCGGCTCAAGGAGGTGGCGGGGCAGACGTCGAACCACGCCATCCTTGTCATCATCGAAGGGGCCGCGCACGCGGTGAACTTCAGCCACCCGGACGAGCTGGCCAACGTCATCCGCCTCTTCATGGCCGACCAGCCGATCGTGGACGACCCTGACGCGCCGGGCGTGGCGCGCACGTACGAGCTGCACCGCGGCACACTCACGCCGCCCGGGTCCAGCAGCAGCTAGCGACCAGCCCGAAGGCGTATGCGTCAGCCTGGTTCGCCCGGGGGAGAAGGGGACTCACGCAGCGTAAGCAGGCGGGGTCGAGCCAGGTCGCGGTTGTCGACGACGATGTCGGCCCGCGCAGCCGGCGCGACCTGCGCGAGGTAGACCTCTTCGGCCGGCCGGTAGCGCTCGCGGTCGAGGCGCGCGGCCTCCTCGGCGCCCTCGCGACCCGTGTCCCGTGCGATGAACCGCACGGTGGACGCCTCCGGGACGACGTCGAGCCAGATCCGCACGTCCCAGAAGCGGTCCCACTCCGGTCGGAACGCGAAGACCGAGTCGACGACGAGCACGGCGTTGGAGGGCGCGTGGACCACGACGTCGCGGTGGTCCTCCTGGGTGAGCGGGTCGCGGGCGCAGAGCACGACCCGACCACTGCCCGCCGGACCCGCGGGCTCCAGAAGGAGGGCGCATACGGCGTCGTGGTCGTGCGCGTTCGCGTAGTACCCCGGTCCGGTCACCCGGTCGTAGCCGAGCTCCTCGGCCTCACGCCACGGGCGCTTGAAGTCGTCGAGCGACGCCCGCAGCGTGGGCCGCCCCGATCCCCGCAGCGCCGCGGCCAGCTCGTGGGCGAAGCTCGTCTTGCCCGACCCGGTACGGCCGTCGACGGCTACGCGCAGCCGGCCTGCGCCTCGGCGAACGACCTCCGCCGCGACTGCGGCGACGAGGACGGCGCGCTCGGCGGACGCCGGGTCCGGGACCGGTTGGCGCCACGTCGAGACCGACTCGAAGGCCTGCACGCGTCGACCTTAGGTGCATCGAAACGGAACACTCTTGTTCACTCCCGAACACCGGCGTATCGTCCGGAGCATGACCGCTCTGGCCACGCGCACCCAGCACGCCGAGCTCCTCGACGCCGCCGTCACCTATCTCGTCGGCAACCCGCGGGCGTCGCTCGCCGACATCGCCTCTGCTGCGGGTATCGGTCGGACCACGCTGTTCAAGCGCTACGCCACCCGCGACGAGCTCGAGCACGCCGTGGCCATGCGGGCCGTCGACGTCTGCCTGCAGGCCGCCCGGAGCGCGGAGGCCGGCGATCCTGATGGTGGTCTCCGTTCGCTGGTCACGGCGCTGGTCCCGGTGGGACCGCAGCTGAACTTCCTCTGGCGGACCCCGAGCCTGCAGGCCGACGAGGACTTCTGTGTCGCCTACCAGGGTGTGGACGCCGAGATCCTCGCGGTGCTGGCCCGGGCTCGCTCGGCCGGCGCGCTCGACCCGGCGCAGCCGGACTGGTGGCTGCGCCAGACGCTGGTCGCCCTGGTCTACGTCGCGTGGGAATGCGTCGAGAGCGGCCGGCTGGCCCGACTCGACGCCCCCGAGCGGGTGCTCGACACGATGCTGGGCGGGGTAGGCGCATGACGACGACCGTGACGCAGCTGCGGTCGGCGGCACACTTCGCCGGGGGGCTCTACAAGGAGCGCTGGGACCGCTGGTATGCGGCTCGCTTCCGCGGCGACCAGCTCGCCCGCCTCAGCCTGCGCGAGGGACGCCGTGACCCCTACGCGGTCTACGAGGCCATGCGAGCGATCGGGCCGATGGTCCCCACCCGGCTAGGCAACTGGGCCACGACGAGCTACGCCATCTGCAACCAGGTGTTGCGCAGCCGCCAGTTCGGGGTGCGGGAGGAGACCGGCGCCTCGCCGGTGCGGTCGCCGCAGGAGGAGTTCGACCTCTCCTTCCTCAGCCTCAACGAGCCCGACCACGCGCGGCTGCGCCGGGTCGCCGCGCCGGCGTTCAGCCCCAAGATGATGGCGGGGTATGCGACGACGATCGACCGGACGGTCGGTGACCTTCTTGACGCGGCGGAGGCCAAGGGCACCTTCGACCTGGTGGCCGACCTCGCCGCCCCGCTTCCGATCGCGGTCATCACCCGGATGATGGGCGTCGACGGCGGGGACGCGGCGGCGTTCCAGCGCTACGGGGCGGCGCTCGGCAGCGCGCTCGACGGCGTGACCTCGATCGGCCAGGCGAGACGGGTGATCGAGGCGAACCGGGAGCTGGACGTTCTCTTCGCGCGGCTGTTCGAGGAGCGTGAGCGCGAGCCGCGCGACGACCTGGTCAGCGTCATCGTCGCGGAGAAGGGCGAGCGGATCCGGCCGGAGGAGCTGCGGCCGATGTGCTCCCTGCTGCTCATCGCCGGGTTCGAGACGACGGTGAACCTCATCGGGAACGCGGTGCGGGCGCTGTTGGCGCATCCCGAGCAGTGGGAGATGCTCCGCGCCGACCCCTCGCTGGTCACCGGGGCGATCGAGGAGGTGCTGCGGTGGGACCCACCGGTCCAGGAGACCGCCCGGTTGTCGTTCCGGGAGACCGAGATCGGGGGCGTGCCGGTGCACGTCAACCAGGCCATGGTGCTCCTGTTGGCCGGGGCGAACCGCGACCCTGGAGTACTTCGTCGACCCCACCCGGTTCGACATCACGCGCACGTCGAGCTCCGAGCACCTGTCGTTCTCCAGCGGTATCCACTACTGCCTGGGCGCGCCGCTGGCCCGGCTCGAGGCGACGGTCGCCGTCACGGCGCTGACCCAACGGATGCCGCGGCTGCACCGGGCCGGACGGGTCGTGATGCGGCCGTCGAGGCTGATCCGCGGACCGCTGCACATGCCGGTCGCCGCCTGAGGCCCCGTGTCAGCCGGTCGGTCTAGGTTCACGTCATGACCGAGGCCCCCCAGAGCTACGCCCAGACTTGGGTGACAGACGAACGCCCCGAGCTGCCCCAGACCGGCGACGAGCGCACCATGCTCACCGCCTATCTCGACCATCACCGGGCGACGTTCGAGCTGAAGTGCCGCGGCGTCGACCCGGCCCGGCTGAACGAGCGGACGATGCCGCCGTCGACGCTCACGCTGCACGGCCTGCTGCGGCACCTGACCGGCGTCGAGCGCTGGTGGTTCCAGATCAACTTCGCCGGCGACCAGGTCCCGTTGCTCTACTACACCGACGACGACCCCGACCAGGACTTCGAGCGGCTCGACGGCGACGTCGAGGAGGCGTTCGCGGTCTGGCGGCGGGAGTGCGAGCGTTCGCGGGAGATCGTCGCCGCCTTCGACCTCGACGACGAGGGGACGCGCGTCCGTGACGGCGAGCCCGTATCGCTTCGCGGCGTCCTGCTCAAGATGATCGCGGAGTACGCCCGTCACAACGGCCACGCCGACCTGCTTCGCGAGGGCATCGACGGCGCCACGGGTCACTGAGACCCATGGACTACCGCGACACGAACCGTCAGCTCATCCCGGTGTTCCGGGCGGGGGAAGCGCTGCGCGGCATGCACCGCGAACGGCTGCTGCTCCTGACGACCACCGGGCGCCGCAGCGGAGACCCGCATACGACGCCGATGATGTTCCACCGCGAAGACGGTCGCCTCTTCGTCGTCGCCTCCAACGTCGGCGCGCCGCATGACCCGGACTGGTGCCTCAACCTGCGCAGACGACCCGCGGTCACCGTCGAGGCCGGTGACGAACCGGGCAGCCCGGCGTATGCGGCGACAGCGTCGGTTCTCGCAGGGCAGGACCGCGCGGCGGTCTGGGGGCGGATCACCGAGCTGTACCCGTTCTTCCTCGAGCACCAGCGCAAGACCGCTCGGGAGATCCCGGTCGTGGAGCTCAGCCGGACGTGACTCTGGCCGCGGCCCGTGAGGAGGGCTAGCGTCGCCGCATCGGGCATCGGGGCACGCTCCCGGCCCAGCCGACAGACAGGCGAAGGAGAACAGCCATGGCTGACCACGTGTACCGCGTGACCGAGGTCGTCGGAACGTCGAGCGACAGCCTCGAAGGGGCGATCCGGACCGGGATCGACAAGGCATCCGAGACGATCCGCGGGCTCGACTGGTTCGAGGTGACCGAGATCCGTGGCCACCTCGCCGAGGGCTCGATCGCCCACTTCCAGGTGTCGATGAAGCTGGGGTTCCGCGTCGGGGCCTGACGGACCGATGGGTGGCCGCTAGTTGATGACGAGCGAGAGGAACGTCGCCATCACCACCGTGTTGAGGATCCACGCCAGCACGCTCTGGAAGGTGACGAACCGTCGCATCGACGCGGACGTCACGATGGTGTCTGTCGTCCCGAAGGTCACCGAGCATCCGGCGGCGAGATAGACGTAGTCGGAGAACACCGACTCCTCGGGGCCGGTGAACTCGAGCCCGCCCTCCTCGACGTCCTTGCGGGCGTAGAACAGCGCGAAGCTGAACGTGATGATCGCGATGCAGCTGAGGACGGTGAGGCCGGCCATGGTGAGGACGAGCGCCGGTAGGTCGTTGCGGTTGATGAGGGCCTGGACGATGGTCGAGAAGGCGTAGACCGAGATGATGACCGGCCAGACGATCCCGCCGCCGCCGGCCAGCAGCCAGCGCTTCCAGACCTGCCGAGGCAACGGTGACCCCAGGATCCGGCGGACCAGCTCGGCGTGGTCGGCGCCGCGGAAGGCCCGGACGCCCAACCACAGATAGGAGATGGCGAAGCCGACCCAGCCGATGAGGTTCGCGCCGAAGTCCTCCTCAAGCGCCAGCTGGGCGGCGGTGAGCGTCTTGCGGAACCCCATCGCCTCGTAGACGTCCTGGAGGATGTAGAAGACGAGCGTGAGGACGATCCCGAGGCCGATGGCCGCCCAGAGCCGGAACACGTCGGAGCACGCTCGCGGGATCCGTTTCGGCTCGGGTCGCTTCGGGCCGGCGACGGCCGTGTCCTTCGCGGTCATCACACCCCCTCGATGTCGGTCTGATCCCGCCATTGTCGTGGACCGGAACCCTGAGCGCCCCCAAACTTGTCGGAGGGAGGCTGGCGTGACCCCACCGAACATCGGCGACACCCGTGTCGTCCTGCCTCCCGACCAGCTGGTCCCGGCTGCGAAGGAGGCGCTTCGGCGCCAGTGGGCCCGCCTCAGCGACGCCGGTCGCGACCGTGGCTCTCGGCGATCAGGACGGCGATCGAGGCGCCGGCCATGGCGGCTGCCCGCCCTCACCGTCCCTCTCCTGGTTCTCGTCGCCGTACTCGCGATCGCCGGCCTTCCGGCGATCGTCGGCG
This sequence comes from uncultured Actinomycetota bacterium, assembly GCA_963787725.1. GTDB lineage: Bacteria > Actinomycetota > Actinomycetes > Actinomycetales > Dermatophilaceae > Lapillicoccus. The sequence continues at coordinate 549,706 of CAWBEH010000013.1, forward strand.
ACCTGTCCACGACCCTCGGGGCCCGCCGACTCGTCGACGCGGGCGAGCCGGCTCGGGTGACGGGTGCCCAGGTCCACATCGACGGGCGAGCGTCGGGGAGTGACGCGCCCCGTCCGGTGCTCGACGGGGTCCACGTCATGTTCGAGGGCGGCCCACGGCTCGGCGTCCTCCTCGACGGTGTCGTGACCCACGAGGTCGACATCGCCGACGAGGGAGCCGGATGGAGACCGCCGACCTCGCGGACGGGCTACCTCGAACCCTTCCCCCTCCACTACCGGGTCGATGAGGACGGAGGCATCGTGGCGATGGCGGACCCGGATCTCGAGCACTGGGCCTCTGGCGGGGGTCTGTGGCTGGACCTGGTCTACGCCATCCTGCTCGTCGGCCTGGCTCTGGTCGTCCGGCAGCTGCGGCGGCGCGACTCGCGCCACCAAGCAGCCCCGTCGCGTACCAGCGTGGTCGGGACCACCCGTGCCCCGTGAAAGACTCGACGCCGTGTCACCCAGGGCCCGAACCGCGTTGGCGCCCCACGCGACGCCTCCGGACCTGATCCGGAACTTCGGCATCATCGCCCACATCGACCACGGCAAGTCGACCCTGGCCGACCGGATGCTCCAGCTCACCGGCGTCGTCGAGGACCGGGCGATGCGCGCGCAGTACCTGGACCGGATGGACATCGAGCGCGAGCGCGGCATCACCATCAAGAGCCAGGCCGTCCGCATGCCCTGGGAGCACGAGGGCACCACCTACGCGCTCAACATGATCGACACGCCGGGCCACGTCGACTTCACCTACGAGGTGTCGCGGTCCCTGGCCGCCTGCGAGGGCGCGGTGCTCCTCGTGGACGCCGCCCAGGGCATCGAGGCCCAGACCCTGGCGAACCTGTACCTCGCCATGGAGAACGACCTCACGATCATCCCGGTCCTCAACAAGATCGACCTGCCGGCGGCCCAGCCCGAGAAGTACGCGGAGGAGCTGGCCGGCCTCATCGGCACCGAGCCCGAGAACTGCCTGCGCGTCTCCGGCAAGACCGGCGAGGGCGTCGAGCTCCTGCTCGAGGAGATCGTGCGGCTCATCCCGCCGCCGACCGGCGACCCCGGCGCACCGGCGCGGGCGATGATCTTCGACTCGATCTACGACACCTACCGTGGTGTGGTCACCTACGTGCGCGTCATCGACGGTGACCTGAACCCCCGCGAGCGGATCACCATGATGTCGACGCGGGCCACCCACGACCTGCTCGAGATCGGGGTGATCTCGCCGGAGCCGGTCCCGTCGAAGGGCCTCGGCGTCGGCGAGGTCGGGTACCTCATCACCGGCGTGAAGGACGTCCGCCAGAGCCGGGTCGGTGACACGGTCACCAACGCGGCCAAGCCCGCCTCCGCGGCGCTCAGCGGGTACCGCGACCCCAAGCCGATGGTCTTCTCGGGGCTCTACCCGATCGACGGCTCCGACTACCCCGACCTGCGCGACGCGCTGGACCGGCTCAAGCTCAACGACGCCGCCCTGGTCTACGAGCCGGAGACGTCTGCGGCGCTGGGGTTCGGCTTCCGCGTGGGCTTCCTCGGGATGCTCCACCTCGAGATCGTCCGCGAGCGGCTGGAGCGCGAGTTCGACCTCGACCTCATCTCGACGCTGCCGAACGTCGAGTACGACGTGACGCTCGAGGGAGGGGTGCACGTCGACGTCACCAACCCGAGCGAGTTCCCCGACGGGAAGATCTCGGAGGTCCGCGAACCGGTCGTCCGGGCGACGGTCCTCGCCCCCAGCGAGTTCATCGGCGCGATCATGGAGCTCTGCCAGCAGCGCCGGGGGAGCCTGCGAGGCATGGACTACCTCTCGCCGGAGCGGGTCGAGCTGCGCTACACGCTGCCCCTCGCCGAGATCGTCTTCGACTTCTTCGACCAGCTGAAGTCGCGCACCCGCGGGTATGCCTCGCTGGACTACGAGCCGGACGGCGAGCAGGCGGCCGACCTGGTCCGCGTCGACATCCTCCTGCAGGGCGAACAGGTCGACGCGTTCAGCTCCATCGTCCACAAGGACAAGGCCTACGCCTACGGAGTCTCGATGGCCTCGAAGCTGCGCGAGCTGATCCCGCGGCAGCAGTTCGAGGTCCCGATCCAGGCGGCGATCGGGTCGCGCGTGATCGCCCGCGAGAACATCCGGGCGATGCGCAAGGACGTCCTGGCCAAGTGCTACGGCGGCGACATCACCCGCAAGCGCAAGCTGCTCGAGAAGCAGAAGGAGGGCAAGAAGCGGATGAAGATGGTCGGTCGCGTCGAGGTCCCCCAGGAGGCCTTCATCGCCGCCCTCTCCAATGACGGCGAACCCGCCAAGAAGTAGGGGCTGTCGCCGGGTCGTCCTAGCCTGAGAGCGTGCGAGAGCACTACACGCATACCTTCGGGCCACCGCTCGACCGGTTCGTCACGCTGGCGGTGGGCTACCGGTACGCCGGTGGCCCACCCGGGGTGCACGTCGGAATGCCCTCGGGGGCGCTCACCCTCGTCGTGCCTTTCGACGAGCCACTCCGCTTGAGTGGGGCCGGTCTGACCGCCCCGACACCCTTCGACGGGGTGCTCGCCGGGCTGGCCACCGGACCGACGCTGATCCACCACGACGGGCACCAGCACGGGCTGCAGCTCGGCCTCACGCCGAGCGGGGCGCGCGCCGTCTTCGGGATGCCGGCCGCCGAGCTCGCGGAGAGCTCGGTGCAGCTCGAGGACGTCGTGGGACGGGTCGCGCGGTCGCTCCGGGAGGAGCTCGAGGGGTATGCGACGTGGGCGGAGCGGTTCGCCGCGGTCGAACGGGTGGCCCGCGGGCTGATGAGCCGGCACGAGTGGGGCCGGGACGCGGTCCCGGAGGTGGGGCAGGCCTGGCGGCTGATCCGGCGCGGCGGCGGCAGGACCCCGGTGGCGGGCGTCGCGTCCGACGTCGGGTGGTCGACGCGGCACCTCGAGCACCGGTTCCGGTCCGAGTTCGGCATCACGCCGAAGGCGGCGGTCCGGATCACCCGGTTCGAGCGCTCGGTCGACGCCGCCCGCGACCCCCGCCGCCGGCTCGCCGACGTCGCCGCCGAGTGCGGGTATGCGGACCAGGCGCACCTCGCGCGGGAGTGGCGTGACCTGGCTGGCCTGCCACCGTCGCGGTGGCGCGTCGAGGACGACCTCGCATTCGTCCAAGACGACGCGGCCCCGGTGTTGGCAACATCGGGAGCATGACGACACGGACTGACCACAACCTTTGGCCCGGGATCAGCTACGACGACGCGCACGCCGCCCGCACCTGGCTGGCCGGACTCGGCTTCGAGGAGGGGATCTGCGTGGACGGCGACACACCCGGCGAGATCCAGCACAGCGAGATGCTCTGGCCGGAGGGCGGCCGGGTCATGGTGCATACCCGAGGCAAGGCCGACGACGCCTTCGCCACCGCGCCCGGCACCGGCAACGTCTACGTCGTCTGTGACGACCCGGACGCGGTATGGGCGAGGGCGGAGGAGCTCGGCGCCCGCGTGATCCGGCCGATGGAGGACACCGACTACGGCTCGCGCGGGTTCTCCATCGCCGACGCCGAGGGCAACGCGTGGTCGTTCGGCACCTACGCCGGCAACGACTGACCTCGCGTCGTCACGGCGAGAGCAGCTTCGCGCGGAGCCGTTCGGTGTCCGCGTCGGTCCAGCCGTGCTGGTGCAACCACGTCTCGGCACCACCCTCGCGATCGAGCGCCTCCACGAGGAGCCGCATCGTCTCGGCCCGAGGCTCCTGCTGGGCCACCGTCTTGCCCTCGAGGTTCGCCGCGTACGCGGGATGCCGGGCCAGCCGCTCGAGGATGCGAGAGACCCGCTCGGCCGACGCCGCGTAGTCGGCGACCACGGCCTCGGGGGTGACGCCCGCGACGAGGAGAGCGAGCCCGACCACCGTCCCGGTACGGTCCTTGCCGGCGGCGCAGTGGACGACGACGGCGCCGTCCGCCTCACCGATCGCCCTCAGCGCCGCCACCACCGAGTCGGGGCGCCGGTCGAGGTAGCCGAGGTAGTGCCTCGACCAGTACTCGTCGTGCTTCCGGTCTTCTCGCGCCTGTCTTTTGGGGCGGCGGACCTTCGCGGCCGTCCCCATGTTGCGGTCGGTCTCCCACGGGAGCCGGCGCTCGCCGGCCGGGATCCCGCTCTCCTTGGTGTCCTCGGTGTAGAGCGTGTGGTGGTGGAACTGGACGCCCGGTTCGGCCACCAGCGGTCCGTCGCCCTCCTTGGCCACCTCGACGTAGGTCCGCAGGTCGACGACGTCGGTCACGCCGAGGTCGTCGACGAGGTGGCGGACCGATGCCGGTGGCAGCTCCTGGAGGTTGTCGGAGCGGATCAGCCGGCCCGTCACGATGGCGCCGCCGTCGGTCGTCGGTAGGCCACCGACGTCGCGCATGTTGTCGACGCCGTCGAGCTCGATCCAGCCAGGGAGGTGGGTCGTCGTCACGGCGACGACCCTAACGGGGGAGAAAGGCGAAGGCCCCGGGAAGTATGAGTTCCCGGGGCCTTCTACGACGAGCCGAAGCCCGCCGCTCATGTCCGAGGTTTGACCCTCGCACATACCCGAAGTTCCGCGAATCTCCTTCTCCCGAAAGAGAATTCGACTCCTCAGATCTTCGGTCCGCCTCCGGCGAACCGGTGGCGTGGGGATATTTCTAGGCCCTCGCGAGGACCTCCCGCAAGGGCTTCCCATCAAATTCCTGCGCCGATTTTCGGCCCCTCGGCGTGTCGCGCTCGACACGCCGCGCAACGACGCGTCGAGGCCGACGTGGGCGGTCCACTGGAAACCGGCTCACTACGGGACGAGCCGGATTCCGGGTTCGTCCGGTCTCAGAACGAACGGGCGTCGCTGGAGCCGAACGGCGGGGCCATGTGCAGCTCGACGTCGAAGGCGACGTGCTTGTGACCGCGGGTGCGGGTCCGGCGGGCGGTGATGGCGGTGGACACGGCGCGGAGGACGGCCGTGATGGGATGGACGACCCCGGCGGGGCGGCCTGAGACCTGAATGGCCTGCTGGAACTGACTCAAGGGGTTCTCCTGGTAGGTAAGTCTTGCTGGTACCCACGAAGGATTCCGCGAACGCGTCGCCGTTGCCGTCCGCCGGTCAGTGGGATGCCCGGGGGATCGACACGACCCGATCGGGGGACACCGAGCCGATCAGGGGACTCTGGGCTGGTCGCCCCTTCCCTTCGCGAGCTCGGCGCGCACCTCGACGACGCGGACAGCTTCCGTGCGGCCAGATATCGACCACTGGCCGCGCTAACCAGTCCCGGGGCGGGTTCGGTCCAGGGTGAGCTGGCGTCGGTGGTGGTCGTAGTGCTGGGTCGGGTAGTGGTAGACGTCGCGGACCGTCATCACGTCGGTGAAGTAGGGGTCCCAGCCGACGGGGAAGTGCATGGCACGGCGGAGGTCGGCGTCCGTAGCCCGTCCGAGCGATGCCTGGAGGGCTTCGACGGTCCGATCCATGAGCCGCTCGGTCCGGGCGTACCCGAGGACGCGGATCCCGCCCAGAGATCCTCGGTAGTTGACGACGTGAAACGGGCGGGTGCCGGCGTTGAGGGCGGCGGCGAAGCGTTGCGAGGCCCGGTCGGGCAGCCGGGAGAACCCGCGCACGAGCGGGACGAGGTCCCTCGCGAGCAGATAGCCGAAGAGCATGTGGAAGAGCAGCTGCTCGTTGGTCCACTTGGTGCCGTCCGTGGCCCGCCGCAGCTCGGCGACCGTCGCGCTGTCGACGAGATCCCGGAAGTCCGCACGGACGCGGTCCATCTCGCTTCGGATGTCGCTGGTGTCCATCGGGCCCTCCCGGTGAGGGTGCGCCAGGTCTCCAGGGTAGGCCGGCTGGGAGACTGGTCGATATGCCCAGCGCCCTCCCGGACGGCGAGCCCGCCCCCACCTCCGGCGAGCTGCCATCCGTGGCGCTCGACCGGCTCGGGCGCGCACCCTTCGGGGTCTACGTGCACGTCCCCTTCTGCACCGTCCGCTGTGGCTATTGCGACTTCAACACCTACACGCTCACGGAGCTGGGGGACGGCTCCGTGCCGGGAGCAAGCCTCGGCACGTATGCGTCGGCGACGCTCCGCGAGCTCGATCTCGCGGAGCGAGTCCTCGGCGACCGGGTGCCGCCGGTCGAGACGGTGTTCGTCGGTGGCGGCACGCCGACCCTGCTTCCGGCGGCCGACCTCGCGGCGGTGCTGGGGGGCATACGCGACCGGTTCGGTCTCGTGTTCGGCGCGGAGGTGACCACCGAGGCGAACCCCGACTCGGTCTCAGCCGAGTCGCTCATCGCGTTGGCGGACGGCGGCTTCACCCGGGTCAGCTTCGGGATGCAGAGCGCGGTGCCCCACGTGCTGCGGACCCTCGACCGGACCCACGACCCGGCCAACGTCGCCCGCGCCGTCGGCTGGGCCCGAAGCGCGGGACTCGACGTCAGCCTTGACCTCATCTACGGCACGCCGGGGGAGTCGCTGGACGACTGGCGGCGCAGCCTCGACACCGCCGTCGCCCTCGAGCCCGACCACGTCTCCGCCTACGCCCTGGTCGTCGAGGAGGGGACCCGGCTCGCCGTGCAGGTCCGGCGCGGCGAGGTCCCGGCGCCCGAGGACGATGACGAGGCCGACAAGTACGAGCTGGCCGACGAGGTGCTCGCCGCCGCGGGCTACGAGTGGTACGAGGTGAGCAACTGGTCGCGGTCGCCGGAGCTGCGGTGCCGCCACAACGAGGGGTACTGGGCCGGCGGTGACTGGTGGGGCGTCGGCCCAGGCGCCCACAGCCACGTCGGCGGAGTGCGGTGGTGGAACGTCAAGCACCCCGCGGCGTATGCGTCGCGCCTCGCCGCGGGGGAGTCGCCGGCCGCCGCTCGGGAGGTGCTCACCGACGAGCAGCGCCACGACGAGTGGGTGCTGCTCGGCACCCGGTTGACGGGAGGCATCCCGGTGAGCGGCCTCCAGCCGGCGGGCCGGGCCGCGGTAGCCGGCCTCGTGGCCGACGGCCTGGTCGACGGGCCCTCGGCGGTGCGCGACCGGCAGGTTCGGCTCACCCGGCAGGGGCGCCTGCTGGCCGACACGGTCGTGCGCCGGCTCCTCGGGTGAGTGGAACCGGCGCACGTGGTGACGGGTCAGTGCAGGATGCGGATCTGGAACGGGTACTGGTACACCTCGCCCTTGCTCGCCTTGTACGCCCCGATGAGGTGGAAGACGAAGATGAGGACGTTGGCGATGAAGAACAGCACGAGGGCGACCGGGATGAGCACGACGGTGAAGACGCAGATCCACGCGACGATGTTCATGATCCAGAGGCCGACGTTGAAGTTGAACGACCCCGCGGCCGCCTGGCGCACCATGGGGCTGCGGTTCTTGTAGATCGCCCAGATGATCAGCGGGCCGACGAAGCTGAGCCACCCGGCCGTGATGATCGCCGCGATGATGGCCGAGAGGTGCGCGAGGATGCTCGCGGTCCTCTCCTCACCCGTCGCCGGCGTCTGGCCTGAGGTGGGGCCGTAAGGCTGGTTGGTGGACATGCTCTCCTGGTTTCGTCGAGGGTTTTCGTCGAGGGTTTCGTGGTGTGTGGCTGGACGTCGTCTCGTTGAGGACGACACCAGTGTGGACGCCGGGACGGCGTCGCCCGTTCCACCTCCGTCCCGATCCCAGGGTCGGGACAGGGTCGGGTCAGGGTCTCCCCTGACCGGCCGGCTCGGTGACGAAGTCGATGAGCTCCTCGACGCTCGCAAGGAGGGTCGGTTCGAGGTCGGCGTAGCTGCGCACGCGGCCGAGGATCCGCTTCCAGGCCAGGGCGATGTCGGTCTGGCTGTCGTGCGGCCAGCCGAGCGCCGCGCAGATCCCGTGCTTCCAGTCCTGGCCGCGGGGGACGACCGGCCACGCGTCCAAACCGAGCCGGGCCGGGCGGACCGACTGCCACACGTCGACGTACGGGTGGCCGAGGACCTTCACGTGGCCGCGAGCGCCCGGCAGCGCCCGGACCGCGTCGACGATGCCCGACTCCTTGGTGCCGGCGACGAGGTGGTCGACGAGTACTCCCATCCGCCGCCCGGGCCCCGGGCCGAACTCGGCGATCGCCGCCGGCAGGTCGTCGACGCCGTCCAGCATCTCCACGACGACACCCTCGACGCGCAGGTCGTCGCCCCACACCTTCTCGACCAGCTCGGCGTCGTGGCGACCCTCGACGAACAGCCGGGACGCCGCCGCCACCGCCGGCCGCTGGCCGCGCACCGCCGTCGACCCGCTCGCCGTCCGCGACTCCGCCCGGCGGGCGTCGGCCAGCGCTGTGGCGGCCACGCGCTGCGGGGGCGAGAGGACCACCGGCGCTCCGTCGACCAGGAAGCCGGGCCCGAGCGGGAAACCCCGAGTGCGCCCGCGCCGGTCCTCGAGGTGCACGACGTGCATACCGCCGGCCTTCTCGACACGGACCACCGCGCCGCACCAGCCGGTGTCGGAGTCCTCGACCACGAGACCTGGCTCGGCGGGCACGTTCGCCGGCGCCGGTCGACCACGGGTCCGCCAGTCGCCGGACAACACGTCGGACCCGTAGCGGTCCGCTGGGCTCGGTCGGGTCACGCTGGGAGGGTAGGCACCCGCATACCGGAGCGGTTGGCGACGCGCCGAGGTCCGACGGACCCGCGTGCTCGCGAACGGGCGGGCCGGGGCCGACGACGTAGACTGGGCAGGCGACTGGCACTCTGGCACCCCGAGTGCCAGCCAGGCGTTGAGGAGAGCGGGAACCTGTCAACGAACCCGTCGAGGGAGGTGGCGCCGTGAGCGAGGAACGTCGGCTCGCCGTGCTGCGCGCCATCGTCCAGGACTACGTGCAGACCTCGGAGCCGGTGGGCTCGAAGGCACTCGTCGAGCGCCACCATCTGGGCGTCTCCGCCGCGACCGTCCGCAACGACATGGCGATCCTCGAGGAGGAGGGCCTGATCCACGCCCCGCACACGTCGGCGGGCCGGGTGCCGACCGACGCGGGGTACCGCCTCTTCGTCGACCGGCTCAGCTCGATCAAGCCGATGTCCGCGGCCGAGAAGTCGGCGATCCGGACCTTCCTGTCCGGCGCCGTCGACCTCGACGACGTCGTCGACCGGACCGTGCGGCTGCTCTCCACGCTGACCCGCCAGGTCGCGGTCATGCAGTACCCCAGCCTTACCCGGTCCACCGTGCGTCACATCGAGCTGGTCCCGCTCGGGGCGGACCGGCTGATGGTCGTCGTCATCGTCAACACCGGCCGGGTCGAGCAGCGGATCGTCCTCACCGACGGCGACCTGACCAGCGAGGGTGGAGAGTCGTTCGTGGCCCGGCTGCGGTCCGAGCTCAACGCCGAGGTCGCCTCGCGGCCGTTCCTCGAGGCGTCCGCCCGGCTCTCGGCGCTCGCCGACCGGTTCGAGCCGGCCGACCGCGACACGGTGCGCGCCGTCGCGCGGGCGCTCGACGAGGCCCTGCTCGAGGAGCGCGAGGAGCGGGTCGTGCTGGCCGGCACGTCCAACCTGGCGCGGTTCGGACCCGATTTCCCGCTGACCATCGGCCCGGTGCTCGAGGCGCTGGAGGAGCACGTCGTGCTGCTCAAGCTGCTGGGTACGCTGGGGAGCGAAGCCGGCACGGGGCTCGGGCACGACGCGGTGGCCGTCCGCATCGGCCACGAGAACCCCCACCAGGGGCTCGCCTCGACCTCGGTCGTCTCCACCGGGTATGCGGCGGGTGCCGAGGTCGTCGCCGGCCTCGGGGTGCTCGGCCCGACTCGCATGGACTACCCCACGGCCATGGCCACGGTGCGTGCCGTGGCCCGCTACGTCTCTGAGATCCTCGGGCCCTGAGGTCCGATTTCGTTGTCAGACAAGGATATTCGTTGAACGACTACTACCAGGACCTCGGCGTCCCCAGAACGGCGAGCGAGGAGGAGATCAAGCGCGCCTACCGCCGGCTGGCTCGCAAGTACCACCCGGACGTCAACCCGGGCCAGGAGGCGGAGGAGCAGTTCAAGAAGGTCTCTCAGGCCTATGACGTCCTCTCCGACCCGGAGAAGAAGCGCGCCTTCGACATGGGTGCCGACCCGTACGCGATGGCCGGCGACGGAGGCTTCGGGCAGGGCTTCTCGTTCAGCGACGTCATGGACGCGTTCTTCGGCGGCGGCGGCGGTGCGGCCGCGGCTCGCGGTCCCCGTCCGCGTCAGCAGCGCGGCCAGGACGCCCTGGTCCGGCTCGACATCGACCTCTCCGCGGCGGTGTTCGGCTCCGACGAGGAGCTGACCCTCGACACGGCCGCCGCGTGCGGGACCTGCGGGGGTTCGGGGGCGCAGCCGGGTACCGGCACGTCCACCTGCAACGTCTGCAACGGGCGCGGCGAGGTCCAGACGGTGCAGCGGTCGTTCCTCGGCCAGGTGATGACCAGCCGGCCGTGCAACGCGTGCCAGGGCTACGGCACCGTCATCCAGCACCCCTGCTTCGAGTGCTCCGGGCAGGGCCGTGTCCGCACCCGCCGCACCCTGAAGCTCCGGGTGCCTGCCGGCGTCGACACCGGCACCCGAATCCAGCTCACCGGTGAGGGTGAGGTCGGCCCCGGCGCCGGTCCGGCCGGCGACCTCTACGTCGAGGTGGCGGTCCGCCCCCACTCGATCTACACGCGCCGCGGCGACGATCTGCACTGCCAGGTCGAGCTGCCGATGACGGCGGCGGCCCTCGGGACCACCCTGCAGCTGTGGACCTTCGACGGGGAGCGCGAGCTGGCCGTGGCGCCTGGGACCCAGCCGGGGGAGACGTTGACCATGCGCTCGCTCGGCGTCACCCACCTGCGCGGCAGCGGCCGCGGCGACCTCATCGTCCACACCGTGATCGCCACGCCGACGCACCTCACCCCCGAGCAGGAGGACCTGCTGCGGCAGCTGTCGACCCTGCGCGGCGAGGAGCGGCCGGAGGGCAAGCTCGCCCCGCTGGAGAAGGGCCTGCTCGGCAAGCTCAAGGACGCCTTCAAGGCTCGCTGACCCGATCTCGGCGGCCGGCGCGTGGTCGGATGAGCGCATGACCGACCGGATGTTCCTCGTCGAGGCGGACGGCTGGCTCGCCGCCTCCACCGGCGACGAGGTCGAGGTCTCCGGTGCGGAGGGCCGGCACGCGGTGACCGTCGTCAAGGTCCGCCCTGGTGAGACCGTCCTGCTCGGTGGCGGGGGCCGGTGCGCGGAGGCGACGGTGACGCATACCGCTCGCGAGGCGTTCACGGCCCGGCTGGACTCACTCACCGACGAGCCCGTCCCCGAACCTCGCTTCGTTCTCGTCCAGGCGCTGGCCAAGGGCGGCCGCGACGAGCAGGCGGTGGAGACGGCCACCGAGCTGGGCGTCGACGAGGTGGTGCCATGGCAGTCGGCGCGCGGCGTCGTCGTGTGGCGCGGCCGGGATCGCGAGGAGCGGGGACGGCGCCGGTGGGAGTCGGTATGCGTCGCGGCCACGAAGCAGTCCCGGCGCGCGCGGGTGCCGGTGGTCGCCGCCATGGCCGGCACCCTGGACGTCGCGGCCCGGGTCTCGGACGCCGCCCTCGCAGTCGTCCTCCACGAGGCCGCCACCGACCCGCTCTCCCGGGTCGAGGTGCCCACCATGGGTGACGTCGTGGTCGTCGTCGGTCCTGAGGGCGGCATCACCGAGGGCGAGCTCGCCTCCCTGGTGGCCGCGGGTGGCCGCCCGGTCCGCCTCGGCCCCGAGGTGCTGCGCTCCTCGACCGCCGGACCGGCCGCGCTCGCGGTCCTCGCCGCGGCCGGCCGTTGGCGGTGATGCTCAGCCCACTGAGAACGGGACGATGTTCTGGAAGGCGATGCTGCCGTCCTTCATGCTGATCTCGATCGCCCGGAACTCGTACTCGCCGGCCGCGAGCGTCCCCAGGTCGACCGTCCACGAACCCTGCTGCGGACAGCCGGACGTGGCCGTGGTGTGGCCCTGCTTCACCACCGAGCCGCTTTGACGCAGCTCCCAGGTCACGTTCGCCTCGAAGACACACGCTAGGCCGGTGACGACCACGGCCTTTCCGGCGGGGAGGACCTGGTCGGCATACGGGCTGTCCACCCAGATGGGGGCCAGCTCCTCGAACTGCCGCTCGGCTCCGGGGCGTTTGAAGACGTTCGTGCCGACGGTCTCGAAGATCGGCCCACCGCTCGCGACGGTGACCGGCACCGGCGCGGTGGCCTGCTGGACGGCGGCCGTGACGGTCCAGACCAGGGCCTGGACGGCGAGCTGCTGAGCCTGCTCGGGCAGCCCGGTGACGCCCGGCCCGCTGAGTGAGACGCCGACCTCCGGGGCGGGGAGGGCGACGTACCGCGCCGTCGTCCCGGTCGGCCAGGCAGCCACGAACCGGTTCGGGTTGTCGGCCGGCACGGTCACCGCGGCGGCCAGCGCCGCATCGGCCTTCTGGGCGAGCGTCGCCGCGGCGGGGAGCTGCCCGGGGACGAAGACGCGGACCAGCCCGTAGCGGCCGTCCGGCGAGGTGGGCGGGGCCAGGTAGTAGACCGGCAGGGCCACGGCGACGAGCGGCACGGGCGTCGAGGTGGCGGACGGTGATCCGGTCCCGCTCGTGGACGGCGCGGTACTCGGCGCCGGGCTCACCGTGGCGGTGGTCGACGGCGTCGCCGGGATGGGCGGTGGGGCGGCGCCGGGGCGCAGTGCAAGCCAGGCGCCCACGACGATCGCCGCGACGGCGGCCGCGGCCGCGATCGGCGCCCACCACGACCCCGGACGGCGGCGGGCCGGTGAGACGGCGGCACGGATGTCACCGAGCCGGTCCTCGGGGCGGACCGCGTCGGCCTCGCGCGACAACGCGCCGCGCAGCTCGGCCTCGAGCTGCTCGAGCCCGTCCGAACCCGGTCGCTCGGTCATGACGCACCTCCTAGGGCGGTCCGTAGAGCTGTGAGGGCTCGGTGGGCGTGCGCCTTCACCGAGCCCGGGGCGATGCCGAGCGCGTCGGCGATCTGTTGCTCGCTCAGGTCGGAGTAGTACCGGAGCACCACCACCTCGCGCTGCCGCTGGGGCAGGCGGTGGACGGCGTCGAGCAGGGCCGCGTCGTCACGGTGGCGCAGCGCGGTGGTCTCCGCGCTGTCACCGGACGCGCGCCCCGGAGCGTCCGCGGACCCCTTGACCGAGGTGAGGTAGCGCTCCTCCACCCCGTGCCGGCGGAACCCCGACCGGCAGCCGTTGACCACGCTCCGACGCAGGTAGGCCAGCGCGGTTCCCTCCTCGCGCAGCCGCGCGAGCCGGGGGTATGCGGCGACGAAGGCGTCCTGGACGACCTCCTCGGCCCGGCTGCGGTCCCGGAGCAGCAGGGCGGCCAGTCGGACGAGACCGACCCAGTGGGCCGCGTACAGGTCGGTCAGCGCGTCGTCGGCGGCGTGCCGCTCGGACGCCTCCGACGGGCGACGTGCGGCACCCGGTACCGAGGCGCCGGGACCCGGATCCGCCATGCCGGGATCCGCCATGCTCAAGGCTCCCATGACGAGTAGACGCGCGAGCCTCCTTGCCGGTTGACACGCCTCCGGGGCGCCACGAGGATCGCGGCCATGTGCCTGTTCTGCCGCATGCTTGCCGGCGAGGTCCCGATGGATGTGGTCCGGGAGACCGGGCTCTCCGTGGCGTTCCGCGACATCAACCCCCAGGCCCCCACGCATGTCCTCGTCATCCCGCGGCGGCACGTGGAGAACCTCGGAGCGCTCGCGGAGTACCCGGAGGAGCTGGCCGACCTCGTGGCGCTCGGGTCGTCGGTCGCCGAGGAGGAGGGCATCGAGTCGGGGTACCGGATGGTGGCCAACACCGGAGAGCCGGCCGGGCAGACGGTGTTCCATGCCCACCTGCACGTGCTCGGCGGTCGCCGGATGGCGTGGCCCCCCGGCTGAACACGGCCGCATCTCGGTTCTGCCGCGTGCCCGGGCGCACGTAAACTGGCGGCAAGATGACAGACGCCGACCATCCATCCGCGCCGAGCGACGACGACTCCCTGTCCGCCACAGGCCCCCGCGTCCCGACGCACATCATCACGATCCCGACCTCGATCCAGATGGTCACCCTGCTCGGGCCGCGTGACGAGCTGCTACGGACCATCGAGCGGGCGTTTCCCCTCCTCGACGTGCACGTGCGCGGCAACGAGATCTCGCTGCGCGGCGCCAGCCCCGACGTGGCCCTCGTGGAGCGCCTCGTCGACGAGCTGCTCGTCATCATCGACGCCGGCCAACCACTCAACCGCGACGCGGTGGAGCGGTCGATCACGATGCTGCGCAACCAGACCCTGGAGCGACCCGCCGACGTGCTGACGATGAACATCGTCAGCAACCGCGGGCGCACCATCCGCCCGAAGACGCTGAACCAGAAGCGCTACGTCGACGCCATCGACGACCACACCATCGTCTTCGGCATCGGACCTGCCGGCACCGGCAAGACCTACCTCGCGATGGCCAAGGCGGTCGCGGCGCTCCAGTCCAAGCAGGTCAACCGGATCATCCTGACCCGGCCCGCGGTCGAGGCGGGCGAACGTCTCGGGTTCCTGCCCGGCACGCTCAACGACAAGATCGATCCCTACCTGCGGCCGCTCTACGACGCGCTCCACGACATGATCGACCCGGAGTCGATCCCGCGCCTCATGGCGGCCGGAACCATCGAGGTCGCCCCGCTGGCGTATATGCGGGGCAGAAGCCTTAACGACTCGTTCATCATCCTCGACGAGGCCCAGAACACCTCGGCCGAGCAGATGAAGATGTTCCTGACCCGGCTCGGGTTCGGCTCGAAGATGGTGGTCACCGGCGACGTGACCCAGGTCGACCTGCCGGGCGGCACGGTCTCGGGGCTGCGCCAGGTTCGCCGGATCCTCGACGGCGTCGACGACATCCACTTCACCGAGCTGACCTCCGCCGACGTCGTCCGGCACCGCCTGGTCAGCGCCATCGTCGACGCCTACGAGCGTTCCGACTCCACCCGCCGAGACCGGCGGGACGGTATGCGTGACGGCCGGGAGCACCGGCGGACGCGGCGGGACGAGCCCCGGACGGCAACGCCGTGAGCGTCGAGGTCCTCAACGAGACCGAGTACCCGGCCGACGCCATGGAGCTGGTGTCGCTGTCGCGCTACGTCATGGGCGAGATGAAGGTCCACCCGCAGGCCGATCTCTGCATCACCCTGGTCGACGAGCCGGCGATGGAGACCCTGCACGTGCAGTGGATGGACCTGCCCGGCCCGACCGACGTCATGAGCTTTCCGATGGACGAGCTGCGGCCGGGCCGCGACGACCAGGACCCCGAGGAGGGGGTGCTCGGCGACATCGTGCTGTGCCCGAGCGTCGCGGCCAACCAGGCCAAGGAGGCCGGCCACGCCACCGACGAGGAGCTGCTGCTCCTCACGACGCACGGCATCCTGCACCTGCTCGGCTTCGACCACGCCGAACCGGACGAGGAGCGCGAGATGTTCGAGCTCCAACGCCAGCTCCTGCTGACCTTCCTCGCCGGCCGCGGCCGACCGTCCGACAGCTCGAGGTAGGGGCACCCGTGTTCACCCAGATGGTGCTGTTCGCCCTGGTGAGCGTGGTCGTCGCCTTCAGCCTCGCGGCGGCCGAGGCGGCCATCTTCCGGATGTCGCGCGTGCGCGCCCAGGAGCTGGCCGACGAGGGACGATCCGGCTCGCGGTCCCTGACCACGGTCGTGGCGGACTCCGCCGCATACCTCGCCGTGCTGGCGTTCCTGCGCGTAGTCGCGGAGGCGACCTGCGCGGTGTTCATCACCGTCGCCATCCTCGGGCTGGTCGACAGCATCCCCTGGGCGCTGACGATCTCGATCGTCGTCATGGCCCTGGTGTCCTTCGTCATCGTCGGGGTCTCCCCGCGCACCCTGGGCCGGCAGAACTACGACACCGTCGCGCTCTGGGCCGCACCCGTCGCGGTCGGGCTCCGAAAGGTGCTCGGTCCGGTCTCCCGGATCCTCGTCGCCCTGGGCAACGCCGTGACGCCGGGCAAGGGGTACCGCGACGGCCCGTTCCAGAGCGAGGCCGAGCTGCGCGACCTGCTCGACATGGCCGGCGACACGGCGGTCATCGAGGAGGGCGAGCGGGAGATGATCCACTCGGTCTTCGAGCTCGGCGACACCGTCGTGCGGGAGGTGATGGTCCCCCGGACCGACATGGTCACCATCAACCAGGACAAGACCCTGCGCCAGGCCATGTCGTTGTTCATCCGCTCGGGGTTCTCGCGGATCCCGGTCGTCGGCGACGACAGCGACGACGCGCGGGGCCTGCTCTACCTCAAGGACGTCGTGCGGCGCACGTATGCGGACCCCGACGCCTCCCACACGCCGGTGGACCAGCTGATGCGTCCGCTGCACTTCGTGCCGGAGTCCAAGCCGGCCGACGACCTCCTCAAGGAGATGCAGCGCGAGCAGAACCACTTCGCGATGGTCGTCGACGAGTACGGCGGCACCGCGGGGCTGGTGACCATCGAGGACATCCTCGAGGAGATCGTCGGCGAGATCGACGACGAGTACGACAAGGAGTCGCCCACCGTCGAGGAGCTCGACGACGGGTCGCTCCGAGTCCCTGCGGGCATGAGCATCGACGACCTGGCCGATCACTTCGACGTCGTCATCGACGAGGAGGAGGTCGACACGGTCGGCGGTCTGCTGGCCAAGGCCATCGGTCGGGTCCCGATCCCCGGGTCGCACGCGCCCGTCGCCGGCCTGTCCCTCACCGCGGAGAAGCTGGCCGGGCGCCGCCACCGGATCGCCACGGTGATCGTCCGCCGGCTGGAGCCGCCGTCCGAGGAGGCGGAGCCGCTGGCCCGTCGCGTGCTGGAGAGGGAGCAGGCCCATGAGCGATGAGCCGCAACCGGAGCCGGCCGGTGACGTGCCGGCTTACCGTGCCGGGTTCGCCTGTCTGGTCGGCCGACCGAACGCCGGCAAGTCGACCCTGACCAACGCGCTCGTCGGCCAGAAGGTCGCGATCACGTCGTCCAAGCCGCAGACCACCCGGCACACCATCCGCGGCATCGCGATGAGCCCGGGCGCCCAGCTGGTCCTCGTCGACACTCCGGGGCTGCACAAGCCGCGCACCCTCCTCGGCCAGCGTCTCAACGACCTCGTGCGCGAGACATTGCTGGAGGTCGACGTCATCGGCTTCTGCCTGCCCGCCGACCAGCGGCCGGGGCCGGGCGACACCTACATCGCGCGCGAGCTCTCGGAGCTGCAGCGGGTCAAGCGGAAGCCGGTCGTGGCCATCGCGACGAAGAGCGACCGGGTCGACCGGGGACAGCTGGCCGAGCACCTCATCGCGATCGACCAGCTCGGGGCATGGGACGAGATCATCCCGTGCTCCGCGACCCAGGGCGACCAGGTCGAGGAGGTGCGCGACGTGCTGTCCAGCCACCTGCCCGAGTCGCCGCAGCTCTACCCCGACGGGGTCCTCACCGACGAGCCCGAGGCGGTGATGATCGCCGAGCTGGTCCGTGAGGCGGCGCTGGAAGGGGTGCGGGACGAGCTGCCGCACTCCCTGGCCGTCGTCGTCGAGGAGATGGTCCCTCGGGAGGGGCGGCCGGCCGACAAGCCGCTGCTCGACGTGCGCGTCAACGTCTACGTCGAGCGGTCCAGCCAGAAGGCCATCATCATCGGGCGCGGCGGCTCGCGGCTGCGCGAGGTCGGCACGACGGCCCGGCGGGCGATCGAGGCGCTGCTCGGCCAGCCCGTGTACCTCGACCTGCACGTCAAGATCGCCAAGGACTGGCAGCGCGACCCGAAACAGCTGCAGCGGCTGGGGTTCTAGCGCTTCGGCCTGAGCCTTGTTCGTCGCCTTCTTCGTGGTCTTCTTGGCGGCCGCCTTGGTCACCTTGACCGTCTGCCACGCGGCCCGGACGGCCTTCGCCTCGCTGCTGGCGGCGCCGAACCTGGACTCCGCGGCGTCGACGGTGAGCGCGGCGAACCCGGCGAAGTCGATGTCCTTGGTGATCTTGGCCCCGGTCACGACGTCATACCAGATCAGCCCCGCGCCCTCCCAGGACGGGCCGCCGATGCTGGTCGCGGCGAGGTGGAACGCCCGGTTGGGGATGCCCGAGTTGGTGTGAACGCCGCCGTTGTCGTGCTGCGCGTCGGCGGGCAGCACGACGTAGCCGTCCATGTCGGCCGGCTGGGGGTCCTTGCCGAGAACCGGGTCGTCGTAGGCGGTGCCCGGCGCCTTCATCGAGCGCAGCGCCACGCCATTCACCTTCTCCGTGAACAGCCCTTCGCCGATCAGCCAGTCGGCGTCGGCGGCGTCCTGGCCGAGGACCTGCTGCTTGACCATCGACCCGAAGCAGTCGGAGAGCGACTCGTTGAGCGCGCCGGACTGGGTGACGTAGGTGAGCCCCGCGGTGTACTGGGTCACGCCGTGGGCGAGCTCGTGGCCGATCACGTCGACGCTGATCGTGAAGTCGTTGAAGTAGGTGCCGTCACCGTCGCCGAAGACCATCTGCTGGCCGTCCCAGAAGGCGTTGTCGTACTGCTCCTGGTAGTGCACCGACGCGACGAGGGCAAGGCCCTTGGCGTCGAGCGAGTCGCGCTGGAACGCCGACCAGTAGAGCTGCCACGTCGCGCCGAGGCCGTCGTAGGCGCGGTTCACCGAGTCGTCGGAGGTCGCCGGCTTGCCCTCGCCACGAACCAGCTTCCCCGGCAGCTTCGACGTGTGCTGCGAGTCGTGCACCGCGCGCTCAACGACCGGAGCAGCCGCAGCCCGTGGCTTCTTCAGCTCCGGGGATCGCTGGTCGCGCAGGTTCTGCAGCCCCGGGATCGGCCCGCGCAGGTCGCCGCGTCCGCGCTCGGCGACGACCTCGCGCAGCCGGCGCAGCTGCGCGTCCGCCTCGAGGGTGCGCTGCGCCGCCTCCGCCGCGTCGTCCGGGATCTCGGGATGGTCGGGCCCGGAGCCCGCCGCGATGCGACGGAGGATGTCGGGCGGGACGATCCCGCAGCCGACAGCCGGTCGGAGGAGGCGCGCGAGGCGCGGCGTCGACGTCATGCTCCTCACCCTGTCGTGCGCCACCGACAGCGGCAACGCGGCCTGCCCGCCTCGGTGCGAACTCACAGCGGTGACGTCATCGCGGCCTAGGGTTGGCCGCGATGAGCGACACGACCACGTCCAGTCCATTCCTGCGCGCCCGCCCGTCCGACGTCGGTGTCCCGGCCGTCGCCGTGCACGCGGTGCTCGACGGTGTCGAGGCCCAGGGACTCGAGATGCACAGCCTCATGGTGGTCCGCCACGGCCGCGTCGCGGCCGAGGGGTGGTGGGCTCCCTACTCAGCCGAGCGCGTGCACCTCCTCTACTCGCTCAGCAAGTCGTTCACGTCGACCGCCGTCGGGTTCGCGCTCGCCGAAGGGCGGTTCCGGTTGGACGACCGCGTCGTCGACCTCCTGCCGCGCCACGCTCCGGACGACGTCGATCCCGCGGTCGCGCAGCTGACCGTCCACCATCTCCTGTCGATGTCGACCGGTCATCGGGAGGACACCCTCGAACGCTCCTGGCAGCTGGACCCGAACGACCCCGTCGGCGCCTTCCTGAGCATCCCGCCGGAGGAGCCGGTCGGTTCCCGGCACGCCTACAACAACCCGACGACGTACGCGCTGGCCACGATCGTCGAGGAGCACACCGGACAGCCGTTGCTGGCCTACCTCCGCCCGCGGCTCCTCGACCCGATCGGTATCGGTGCGGCGCGGTGGGACACCGACGAGCACGGGGTGGCGCTCGGCTTCACCGGCCTCCATCTGCAGACCGAGTCCATCGCGCGGTTCGGGCAGCTGCTGTTGCAGGACGGCCAGTGGAACGGGCAGCGCATCCTCCCGGAGGGCTGGGTGGCGCTGGCCACGCGTAAGCACATCGACAACGACGACGACCCGGACGGCCCCGTCGACTGGCGGCAGGGGTACGGGTACCAGTACTGGATGGCCCGGCACGGGTTCCGCGGCGACGGCGCGCACGGCCAGTTCTGCGTCGTCGTTCCCGACGCGGACCTCGTTGTTGCGACCACCGCCCGGGTGGACGACATGCAACATGTCCTCGACGTCATCTGGGACCGTCTCCTGCCGGCCCTCGACGCGGACGCCGGCGGCGCCGACCCGTCTGCGTCGGAGGCTCGCCTCACCGAACGCCTCGACAGCCTCGCCCTTCCCGTCGTCGTCCCGACCCATGAGGGGCCGGCCGGAACGATCCGTTTCGTCGTCGACGAGACGGCCGCGGACCAGCCGCTGTCCCGCGGCGCCCAGCTCTCCGTGACTCGCGACGGTGCCGACCATCGACTCGGCCTCGCCCTTGGCTCCGTGGAGCTGTCCGTCCCCTGCGGGGCCCACCATTGGGCCGAGGGTCAGCTCGGTGCCGTCGGGGTCTCGCGCGGCTTCCGAGGAGCGGCACCGGTCGAACCCACGCCCGTCGTCTGTCGCGGCGGCTGGACGGGCCCGGACACCTTCGAGGCCGACCTCGTGCTGATCGAGACACCCCACCGGATCCGCCTGCGGGGCAACGGATCCCGGCTCGAGGCGCGCTGGAACGTGGCCCCCTTGAGTGGCGCAAGGCTGGAGGCTCACCTACCGCGCTGACCTCGGGCCGTCAGAACCGGCGGTTCGCCTCGTCCTGCGGCGGTGAGTCCTGTGGCGTGGCCGGCCGTATGCCCGGCACGGTCCTCATGCCCGATCCGCTGTCGGTGCTGCGACCACCGGCCTGGGTGTCGGCCCCGCCGCGCTTGAGGTTGCGTCGCATCATGTACCGGTCGTGACGGCTCGGGTACCGGACCTTCACCGCGCCGGCCACCGAGCTGCCGTGGAGGACGAGCAGCGGCTTGCCTGTGTGCGGGATGGTGTCGACCTTGTTCGACACCGAGCCGATGCCCTTGCCGATCTGGTCGGTGTTGACCCCCCAGCCCTCGGGCACCACGAGGACGACCGCGCCGACGCCGGCGGAGACCGAGATGTCCACCACGTCGTGCGGGCAGATGGCCTGCTGGAAGTCCAGCTTGACCGTCGACATCCCGGCATTGAGATTGAGGTATGCGGGGACGGTCCAGATCCCGCGCCGGACGTAGCTCGACATCCCTCCGGTCATGGTCTGTCGGTGTTCGGGATCGGTTCCGAGCCGAGCGAGGTTGGCGGTCGTCGCCAGCTGGCGCACCCCGGCGGAGGGCGGCGGCACGGGCAGGTCGGCGACCAGCCGGTCGAGGTCCGCGTAGGTACGGGCCGCTCGGGCCCGGGCCGACAGGTCGTCGAGCTCCGAGGCCGTGAGCCGGCCCTCCGCATACTGCTGCATGAGCACGTGGACGAGCCGCTCCCGCTCCTCATGGCCCACGCGCATGCTTCCCGCGTCAGTCACCTCCACATGGTACGAGAGCGGCCCGCAGCGGTGCCGAGATGTCGGTCTCGGTATCCGGGCGGATGAGGGCGGGGCTGGACGGGTCGTGAGCGAGGGGCATACCCTCGCCGTGTGCGTTCGGCACTCCTTCTTCTTCGCTGCCGCGACGAGGCCTAGACACTCGGCCTCCCTCGTCGCGGAGTTCGTGGTGCCTGGCTGAGGACCAGTGAGACTCCAGCGAACACGAGGACGTGAGAGAAGTGCTCCACCCCCAGACCCCGTCGGGGATGCCGTTCGGCAAGTACGTACCGTTCCATGATCAGATCGCCGTGGAGCTGCCCGATCGCACCTGGCCGACCAAGCGGATCACCCAGGCGCCCCGGTGGTGCGCCGTCGACCTCCGGGACGGCAACCAGGCGCTCATCGACCCGATGAACGCCGAGCGCAAGAAGCGGATGTTCGACCTGCTCGTGCGGATGGGCTACAAGGAGATCGAGGTCGGGTTCCCGTCGGCGAGCCAGACCGACTTCGACTTCGTCCGCGAGCTCATCGACGGGAACCACATTCCCGACGACGTGACGATCCAGGTGCTGACCCAGTGCCGAGACCATCTCGTGCATCGCACCTTCGACGCGATCCGCGGCTCGAAGCAGGCCATCGTCCACTTCTACAACTCGACGTCGGTCCTGCAGCGCCGCGTCGTGTTCGGGCTCGACCAGGACGGCATCATCGACATCGCGGTCCAGGCCGCCCGCCTCTGCCGCAAGCTCGAGGAGACCGTCCCCGACACGGACGTCTACTACGAGTACTCCCCGGAGTCCTACACCGGCACCGAGCTCGACTTCGCGGTCCGGATCTGCAACGAGGTCATCGACGTCATCGACCCGACCCCGGACCACCGGATGATCGTGAACCTGCCCGCGACGGTCGAGATGGCCACGCCCAACGTGTACGCCGACTCGATCGAGTACATGGTGCGCCACCTCGAGCGGCGGGAGTCGATCGTCGTCTCGCTGCACCCGCACAACGACCGCGGCACCGGTGTCGCGGCGGCCGAGCTGGGCTACCTCGCCGGTGCCGACCGCATCGAGGGGTGCCTCTTCGGCAACGGCGAGCGGACGGGGAACGTCTGCCTGGTGACGCTGGGCATGAACCTCTTCACGCAGGGCATCGACCCGCAGATCGACTTCTCGGCCATCGACGAGATCCGTCGCACCGTGGAGTACTGCAACCAGCTGCCGGTCGGTGAACGCCACCCGTGGGGCGGTGACCTCGTCTACACCGCCTTCTCGGGTTCCCACCAGGACGCCATCAAGAAGGGGTTCGAGTGGCTGGAGAAGGACGCGGTCGCGGCGGGCGTCGGCCTCGACGACGTCCCGTGGGCCGTGCCGTACCTGCCCGTCGACCCGCACGACATCGGCCGCACGTACGAGGCGGTCGTCCGGGTCAACAGCCAGTCCGGCAAGGGTGGCGTCGCGTACATCATGAAGTCCGAGCACCACCTCGACCTGCCGCGCCGGCTCCAGATCGAGTTCTCCGGTGTGGTTCAGCGGGACGTCGACCAGGACGGGGGCGAGGTGTCCCCGGCCGCGTTGTGGACCAAGTTCGAGAACGAGTACCTGCCCCGGCCGCCCGACGCCTGGGGTCGGTTCGGGCTTCTCTCGGTGCACTCCGACTCGACGGTGGACGGTGGCAGCCGGCTCTCGGTCACGTTGACCGACAAGGGGAACGACGTCGTCGCGCAGGGCACCGGCAACGGTCCGATCGCCGCGTTCACCGAGGCCCTCGCGGGCCTCGGCGTCGACGTCCGCGTCCTGGACTACCAGGAGCACGCCCTGTCGGCCGGTGGTGACGCCAAGGCGGCCGCCTACGTCGAGTGCGCCGTCGGGGAACGGGTGCTCTGGGGCGTCGGCCTCGACTCGTCGATCGTCACGGCCTCGCTCAAGGCCGTCGTATCGGCGGTCAACCGGGCGGAGCGCGACGCGCTGCTCGAGCAGTGACGCGGCTCGTCCTCGGGGGTTACGGACCAGCCCTCGGCGTCGTCGACCTCGGACCCGAGGGCTTCGGTCCTCCGGTCGAGGTGGCGGCGGCCGCGAGCCCCTCGTTCGTCGTCGCGTCGGCCGACGGGCGGTTCGTGTATGCGGCGCTCGAGGGCGACGACGGCCAGGTCGGGGCCTGGGCCGTCACCGACGAGCTGCCGTGGCCGGCCCTGGGCCAGCAGCCGACCGGCGGCGCCGCACCGTGTCATCTGGCGACCAGCCCGGACGGCCGGTGGCTGGCCACGGCCAACTACATGTCCGGGTCGGTGAGCCTCCATCCGGTGCTGGATGACGGATCGCTAGGCGTCCGAACGGATCTCGTCGAGCACCACGGCACACCCGGTCCCCAGGCCGACCGTCAGGACGGACCTCACGCGCACCAGGTGGTGTTCGTCGACGAGGGGCTGCTGGTCTGCGACCTCGGGCTAGACCTGGTCGTTGGCTACCGCCTGGACGACGGCCGGCTGACCGAGGCCGCGCGGTCGGCGATGCCGGCCGGCTCGGGGCCGAGGCACCTCGTGCTCGACGGAGACGTCGCATACGTGCTGGGGGAGCTCTCGTCGACGGTGACGGTATGCGACGTGTCCGGGTTGGTCCTTTCCCCGCGGCAGACCGTCTCGCTCCGCCTGCCGGACGCGCAGGCCGAGAGCACTGCCGCCGAGGTCGTGGTGGTCGGCGACCAGGTGCTCGGGTCCAACCGGGGCGACGACACTGTCGCCGTGCTTGCCTGGGCCGACGGCGACCTGCGGCTGGTCGAGTCCGTGCCGTGCGGCGGGTCGTGGCCCCGGTGGATGGGGGTGGTCGACGGGGCGGTGCTCGTCGCGAACGAACGCTCTCACGACGTGGTCCGGTTCGTCCCAGACGGCGGGTCGTGGACCGAGGCGGGCCGGGTCGTGTCGCCGAGTCCGACCTGTGTCGCGACGCTCGGAGGATCCTGACCCAAAGGCCGTCCGGATCAGCGAACACCCTTGACGCGGAACTGGATCGAGATGCGCGGTCCCACGTCCTTGGCGGTCTTGGGGATGGCGTGGTCCCAGGTGCGCTGGCAGGAGCCACCCATGACGACGAGGTCGCCGTGCCCGAGGGCGAGCCGGCGGCTCGGGGCGCCTCCGTCCCGCGGTCGCAGCATGAGTGGGCGGGCACTGCCGACCGAGAGGATGGCGACCATCGTGTCCTCGCGTGAGGACCGGCCGATGCGGTCTCCGTGCCAGGCCACGCTGTCGCGGCCGTCTCGGTAGAGGCACAGTCCGGCGGTGACGAAGCGCTCTCCGAGCTCCGCCTGGTAGTGGTCGCTCAGCGCCTCGCGAACGGTGACGAGCATCGGGTGGGGGAGCGGTTCGTCGACGTCGTAGAACGTCGTGAGGCGAGGGACGTCGACGACGTTGTCGTACATCGGCCGGCGCTCTGCGCGCCAGGGCACGTCGTGGTGAAGGACGTCGAACAGCGCATCCCCACCCGTGAGCCATCCGGGTCTCAGGTCAACCCAGGCGCCGGCGCCGAGAACCTGGCGCGTCAGCCCGACCGGCAGCTCGTGAAGGGTCAGGCTGTCGTCGAGGTCCAGCAGCGAGCCCTGCATCGCGAACGACATGCGCTCAGCATACCTCGCCGTTCGAACACGTGTACGGGTGTTCGTTACGCCTGGGGCAGCGCGATGAGGCGGGCGATCGTGTCGAGGGAGTCCGGGACGAGGCTGTAGTACGCCCATCGTCCGCGCTGCTCGCGGGTGAGGATCCCGGCGTCCACGAGGACCTTGAGGTGATGGGAGACCGTCGGCTGTGAGAGCCCCACCGGGGCGGTGAGGTCGCAGACGCACGCCTCGCGGTCCACGTGGGCGGCCACGAGGGAGATGAGCCGCAGCCGGACGGGGTCGGCGATCGCCTTGAGCGAGCCCGCCAGTGACTCGGCCTCGGTGGGGGTGATGACCTGGCCGAGGACCGGGGAGCAGCAGTCCTCCAACAGGGTCAGCGGCGTCGCGGTCATGGCGACCAGTCTCGCACACGTATTGACAGACATCGATGAATGAGGGCAGGATCTGTCCATCGACAATCATCGATACGTGAGCAGAGGAGCGACAGATGAGCGAGCTGCGTGAGCAGGTTCGGGACCGGTACGCCGCGGCGGCGTTGCGGGTGACCTCGGGCGGGGACGGGTGCGGCTGCGGTGACGGTGGCGGGTGTTGCGGTTCGGGCAGCTCGGCCTCGTCGGGACCGGTGACGCTCGAGCTGGACGACACTTTCGGGTCCGCGTTGTACTCGGCCGACGAGCGCGGCGAGCTGCCGGTCGAGGCGGTGGCGGCCAGCCTGGGCTGTGGCAACCCGACCGCCGTGGCCGACCTCCACGCCGGTGAGCGCGTCCTGGACCTTGGGTCCGGTGGAGGGATCGACGTGCTGCTGTCGGCACGCCGCGTGGGACCGACGGGCTACGCCTACGGCGTGGACATGACCGACGAGATGCTCGACCTGGCCCGGGCCAACGCGGCCAAGGCCGGCGCGACGAACGTCGAGTTCGTCAAGGGGACCATCGAGGCCGTCCCGCTCCCGGACGACACCGTGGACGTCGTCATCTCGAACTGCGTCATCAACCTGTCCGTCGACAAGCCCGCGGTCCTGGCGGAGATGTTCCGGGTCCTGACGCCCGGCGGGAGGATCGGCATCAGCGACGTCGTCGCCGAGGACCACCTCACGGTCGAGGAGCGCGCCGAACGCGGCTCCTACGTCGGCTGCATCGCCGGAGCGCTGTCGCGGCGCGAGTACCTCGACGGGCTGGCCGCGGTCGGGTTCGTGGGGTCCACCGTCGACTTCACGCACGAGGCGGCCCCGGGTATGCACGGCGCGATCGTGCGGGCGACCAAGCCGCGGTCCGGCGTCTGAGCTCAACCACGGCCGCGGAACCGACGCCAGCCTCCGCCACGCCGGGGCGCAGAGTTCCTAGACTCACGCTATGGGAGGCCCGAACGCGCACCCGTCGACGCCCGAGCTGCTGACCCTCCACGCCGTGCGGCTCAGGGGCATGGCCGACGACGCCGAGGTGGCCGACCGCTTCGAGCTGGACCGGTCGGTGTCCGACGAGCTGCTGCTGGACTTCGAGGCGTACGGATGGGTCACTCGCGTCGAGTTCGCAGGGACCGCCGCGTGGATGTTGACGGCGGCCGGCCGCAGCGAGGAGGAGCGGCGCCTCGCCCACGAGCTGGCGGCGACCGGTTCGGGCCCGGAGGTGCACGACGCATACCGGACCTTCCAGCCGCTGAACGGACGCCTCCTCAAGGCCTGCACCGAGTGGCAGCTGCGCCCGACACCCGGCGACACCCTCGCCTCGAACGACCACACCGACGTCGTCTGGGACCAGCGGGTGCTGGCCGAGCTGGCCGCTCTCGGCGACGACCTGGTCGGCGTGGGCAGCCGGCTCAGCGCCCGTCTGGCCCGGTTCGGTGGCTACGAGACGCGCTACCGCGCCGCCCTGACGCGGGCGATCAACGGCGAGCCGGCCTGGGTCACCCGCCCGCGAGCCGACTCCTGTCACACGGTGTGGATGGAGCTGCACGAGGACCTGCTGGCGACCCTCGGGATCGCGCGGGGTGCTGAGCCCGACCCGGCGCCGTCGGTCAGAGGCGGCTCCCGGAGCTGACCGAGCTCCGCATCGGCTGCGCGGGTCCCGCGCGCCGGGGGAGCAGCGGTCGGCGACTGGGAGAGAATGGCGGACGTGCCCCTCTACCGTGACGAGGCCGTCGTGCTGCGCACCCACCCGCTGGGCGAAGCCGACCGCATCATCACCCTCCTCACCAAGGAGCGCGGCCAGATCCGGGCGGTGGCCAAGGGCGTGCGCCGCACCAAGTCCCGGTTCGGCGCGCGGCTGGAGCCGTTCATGGTCGTCGACGTCCAGTGTTACGAGGGCCGCAACCTCGACACGGTGACGCAGGCCGAGAGCCTGGCGACGTACGGCCAGACCATCGCGCGCGACTACACCGTCTACACCGCCGCGACCGTCATGGTCGAGACCGCCGAGCGGCTCACCGAGGAGCACGAGCCGTCGACACAGCAGTACCTGCTCCTCGTCGGGGCCTTGCGCTCACTCGGCGGCGGGGAGCACGACCCGGGGCTCGTCCTCGACGCCTACCTGTTGCGCTCGCTCGCGGTGGCCGGCTGGGCGCCGAGCTTCTACGACTGTGCGAAGTGCGGTGGCCCCGGTCCGCATTCCGCGTTCAACATCGCGGCCGGGGGAGCGGTATGCCCGGCGTGCCGTCCGCCGGGATCGGCCGCGCCGGCGTCCGAGACGCTGCGCCTGCTCGCCTCCCTGCTCAGCGGGGACTGGGCCCTCGCCGACGCCTCCGACCTGCGCGCGCGACGCGAGGGGAGCGGGCTGGTGACGGCCTTCCTCCAGTGGCACCTCGAGCGCGGGGTGCGGTCGTTGCGGCACGTCGAGCGCGTCGTCCAGGGCTGAGCGGTCGATGACCAGCCCCGGGTACGCGACGCCGTTCCCGCATCCGAGCGGGGCTCGCCCGCCGTCGATCCCTGCGGAGATCCTGCCCCGGCACGTGGCCATCGTCATGGACGGCAACGGCCGCTGGGCCAACGCCCGCGGCCTCCCGCGCACCAAGGGGCACGAGGCGGGCGAGAGCTCCCTGCTCGATGTCGTCGCCGGGGCCATCGAGGTCGGTGTCACCCACCTGTCGGCCTACGCCTTCTCCACGGAGAACTGGCGCCGCTCGCCCGACGAGGTGCGCTTCCTCATGGGGTTCAACCGCGACGTGATTCGACGGCGGCGCGACCAGCTGAACGAGTGGGGGGTGCGGATGCGTTGGGTCGGCCGGCGGCCCCGGCTGTGGCGTTCGGTCATCCACGAGCTGGAGGTCGCCCAGGACCTCACCAGCGACAACACCGGGCTGACCCTGTACTTCTGCGTCAACTACGGCGGGCGCGCCGAGGTGGCCGACGCGGTCGTCCGGATCGCCGAGGACGTGCGACTGGGCCGTTTGAAGCCCAGCGGGATCGACGAGAAGACGGTCGGCCGCTACCTCGACGAGCCGGACATGCCCGACGTCGACCTGTTCGTACGGTCCTCGGGTGAGCAACGGACGTCCAACTTCCTGCTGTGGCAGTCCGCATACGCCGAGATGGTCTTCCTCGACACCCTCTGGCCCGACTTCGACCGCCGGAACCTCTGGCAGGCGATCGAGATCTACGCGAGCCGCGACCGTCGCTACGGGGGAGCCGTCGACCGGGCGTGAACACCGGGTTACGAGGTGCCGAGGGTGGCCCGGGGGGCGACCCGTCGGACCGGTCGCGGCATACTGTCGCGACATGCCCCCTGCTTCACCCGACGTGCGCGGGGGCTCACAGACCCGCGACACGCGCAGCCCGAGCAACTCCAGCACCGCAAGCAACACGTGGGACGTGGTTGTGATCGGTGGGGGTCCCGCCGGTGAGAACGCGGCCGACTATGCGATCCGGGGTAGCGACCGCACCGCGGTGATCGTCGAGAACGAGCTCGTGGGCGGCGAGTGCTCGTACTGGGCGTGCATCCCGAGCAAGACCCTGCTGCGGTCGGTCGAGGTCTTCGGCGAGGCCGAGGTCCTCCAGGGGACGGCGACCCGCCTCAGTACCAAGGGAATCGACGTCAAGGCGGTCCTCAGCCGCCGGGACGCCTTCACCTCCCACCTCGACGACGCCGGGCAGGTCAAGTGGGCCAAGGGGGCCGGGATCGACGTTCTGCGCGGCCACGGGCGGCTGACCGGGACCCGCACGGTCCAGGTGGCCGACTCCGACGGACCGGCCCGAGACATCACGGCGCGCCACGCGGTCGTCGTCGCCACGGGCACCACCGCGACGATCCCGGACATCCCCGGCCTGCGGCAGGCACTTCCGTGGACCTCGCGCGACGTGACGAACCTCCACCAGATTCCGCGCCGGGTGGCGATCCTCGGCGGCGGCGTTGTCGCCTGCGAGGCGGCGACCTGGCTGCTCGGCCTGGGCGTCGAACAGCTGACGCTCATCGACGTCGGCGACCGCCTGCTCGCTCGAGCCGAGCCGTTCGCCGGCGAGCTGGTCCACCGGTCCCTGATCGCCAGCGGCGCCAAGGTCTTCATGGACACCAAGGTTCTGGAGGTGACCCGGAAGTCCCCGCGGGACAACGGGATCGGCCACATCAGCGGCGGTCAGGTCACCCTGCACATCGGCCGTCGGCGCTCCATCGTCGTCGACGAGCTGGTGGTCGCCACCGGTCGCACCCCCGCCACGCAGGACCTCGGGCTCGAGGCGGTCGGCATCGCCGACGCGGTGGCCGAGGGACACGGGTACATCGGCACCAACGACCAGCTCCAGGCCGACGGCGTGAGCGGCCGCTGGCTGTATGCGGTCGGTGATGTCAACGGGCGCGCCCTGCTGACGCACATGGGCAAGTACCAGGGCCGAATCGCCGGTGCCGTCATCGCGGCCCGGGCCGGAGCACGGGAGCGGGCCGCGGGCAAGGAGTTCCGTGACCGCGCGAGCGAGCGCGTGGTGCCGTCGGTGACGTTCACGTCTCCCGAGGTCGCCAGCGTCGGACTGACCGAGCAGGTGGCTCGGGACGCGGGGATCGACGTGGAGACCGTCGAGTACGACACCGCGAACGTGTCCGGGGCGGCCCTCCTCATGGACGGCTATGTGGGTCGGGCCAAGCTGGTCATCGACCGCGCTCGCGACGTCCTCGTCGGCGCCACCTTCGTCGGAGCGGGCACCGCCGAGCTGGTCCACTCGGCGACCGTGGCGATCATCGGCGGCGTGACCCTGTCGGATCTGTGGCACGCGGTGCCGTCGTACCCGACGGTCAGCGAGGTCTGGCTGCGCCTCCTCGAAGCCCGCCGCAGCTGAGGCGGCGGTCAGCCGAACAGCGGCCGCACGTCGCGATACGCGTCCGCCACGACCCGCGACGGGTCGCCGAAGACCATGGCCTCGCCCCGGTCGCGCGAGTATGCCGGCCAGCCGGGGTCGCCTCGCGTCACGAAGGCAACCGCGGCGCCGTGGGTCTCGTCGGCCAGCGCCTGCGGCGGTTGTGGGCCGGCCAGCGCCGTGACGCGGTCGGCGTCCAGGCAGTCGAACCAGAAGGGCACGTCGATGCAGTGGATGGCGGCGCCCATGCTCGGTGAGACGAACCCGAACCGGTAGAGCCAGGTACGCCCCTCGGACCGCGCGTCGGCGGTGGCCAGCGCCAGACTGCGGAAGACGCGGTCGGTGAGCAGGTCCTGCACCACCCGCGACGTCGAAAGACCTTGGTGCGCCTCGAGATACGCGCGGGCGGTGCCGTCCTCCAGCCCGGTCCTCGCCAGCACCGCCGCCACTGGCAGGCCGTCCAGGTGACGCGCGTCCTCGCCCCGCCCGATCGGGAACTCGTCCTCGGTGGCGCCGGCGACGACCTGCTTGTCGGCACCGACACCGAGCCGCAACGACTCCAAGGTCGGGCGCCGGAGCAGGTCGCCGTCAACGAGCGGTCCGAAGGACAGCCCGTCCGTGAGCGAGGCCAGGCGGGCCAGCGGGTCGACCGGCTCGTCCGACGCCGAGAGGGCGTTCTGGAGCTCGAGCAGGCGGTCCTCGGGCACCGACCGGAACCCGTCGAGCGTCGGTGCCACTCCGGCCCGCTCGGCCAGGGCGTGGGCCAGACCCCGCGCCTTCGCCTCGGGGACGTCGCCGAGCGCTCCGGACAGGCTGTAGACCCGCGCGAAGAGGTGCTGAGCGGCCTCCATCCCCAGCAGCGTGAGCACGGCACCTCCACCCGCCGACTGGCCGGCGATGGTGACCCGCGAGGGGTCCCCGCCGAACGCGGCGATATTGGTCTGCACCCACTCCAGCGCCAGCAGCCAGTCCCGCACCGCCCGGTTGGACGGCGCCCCCTCGATCCAGCCGAACCCGTCGAACCCCAGGCGGTACGACACGCATACCGTCACGACCCCGTCCCGGTTGAACGACCGTCCGTCGTACCAGGGACTCGCCGGTGACCCGGCGACGTACCCGCCGCCGTGGACCCAGACGAGGACCGGCAGTGGTTCGCCGACCGAAGGCGACGGCGTGTAGACGTCGACGTTGAGCGTCGACTCACCGGGGATCGAGGGCTCCGGGATCAGGGTGATCTCGGAGAGGGCGGTCCGTTGAGCGGTGGGGCCGTGCCGGGTCGCGTCACGGACACCGCTCCAGGGACGGGCCGGTACGGGTGCCGCGAACCTCAGGTCCCCCACCGGCGGCTCGGCGAAGGGGATGCCGAGGAACGCGGCCGAGGAGCCACGCCAGACGCCCCGGACCCGACCGGCAGCGGTGTCGACCTCGGGAGCGTCAGCGTCGTCGGTGGTCATGCGGCCACGGTAGGACAGCCGTTCGCGGCGCTGGACGGCCCCAGTTCGCCTGGAGCCGCGGCGCAGCCGTGGAGAGGCCAACTTCGGTCCTTATCCGCGTCGAATAACGACCGAAGCTGGCCTCTCGGCGAGCGAGCAGGGGGGCGTTGGCGGGTCAGTCCGAGCAGTCGGAGCAGGTCCCGAAGATCTCCAGGGTGTGCGTCACGTCGCGGAACCCGTGCTCCGCACTGACCGCGTCGGCCCAGCGCTCGACCGTGGGTCCCTCGACCTCGACGGTCCGGCCGCAGGAGCGGCAGACCAGGTGGTGGTGGTGAGCGCCGGTGCTGCACCGCCGGTAGACCGACTCGCCGTCGTCGGTGCGCAGCACGTCGACGTCGCCCTGGTCGGCGAGGGTCTGGAGGGCGCGGTAGACCGTGGCGAGCCCGACCTTGTGGCCCTCGGTCCGCAGCCGCGCGTGCAGGTCCTGGGCGGAGGTGAAGTCGTCGGCGCCGCCCAGCGCCTCGGCGACGGCCGACTGCTGCCGGGTGAGCCGGCGCGGGTCCTTCTTGGGCTCCGCCACTGCGGAGCCCAGGTGGCTCCATTTCGTCAGTCCGGTCACGGCTGCCCCGCCTTCTCGGTCGTCGGCGTCGCGGCCTGGTCGGCGGCGTGGGCCAGGTCGTGCTCGTCGTAGTGCCCCTCGTGCGGTGCGTGCCGGTGTCCGTCGTGGAGGTAGTCGAGATGCCCGTGGTGAGGCACGGCCGGATGGCCGCACTCGGGCCCGTGCTCGTGGGCGTGGGTCTCGGCGCGCTCGTGCCGCTTCGCCCGGACCCGGGTGACCACGGCCCTACCGATGGACGCCGCGACGAACACGAGGATGGCCAACACGACGATCGTGCCGCCCGAGGGGGTGTCGGCCTGGTACGACAGCACGACTCCACCGACCGAGCAGACCAGCCCGATGACGACCGCCCAGCGCATCGTGGTGCGGAACGACGACCCGAGCAGCTGCGCCGCGGCGTTGGGGACGATCATCAGTGCGCTGATGAGCAGCAGCCCGACGATCCGCATCGAGACGACCACGGTCACGGCGGTCAGCACGGCCAGGGCGATGTTGAGGGCGAGGACCGGCATCCCCATCGCCCGCGCGTACTCCTCGTCGCTGGCCACCGCGAAGAGCCGTGGCCGCAGCAGCCAGGTGGTGAGGATGACGAGCACCGCGAGGACGGCGAACACCCACAGGTCCGAGGCCTTCACTGTGGTGATCGCGCCGAAGAGGTATGCGGTGAGGTTGGCCGGGGTGCCCTGCGAGGACTTGCTGATGATGACGACGCCGGCCGCGATGCCGCCGTAGAAGATCACGGCGAGGGCGACGTCTCCCTGGGTCCGGCCCGAGGCGCGGATCAGCTCGATGGCGACGGCCGCCAGGACCGCGGCGACCAACGCCGTCCAGACCGGAGCGACGTTGGTGAGCAGGCCCACGGCGACGCCGGCGAGGGCGACGTGGCCCATCCCGTCGCCGATCAACGAGAGACGGCGCTGGACCAGGAAGACGCCGACGAGCGGGGCGACGAGCCCGACCAGGACCGCCGCGAGCAGGGCCCGCTGCATGAAGTCGTACGACAGCATCTCGGTCATGTCGCGCTCCCGGTGGGGCCGGCCTCGGAGGTACCGGTCAGGGACGGGCGCGCGTCGAACAGCTCGTCGTCGTGGTGGTGGGTGTGGTGCTCGTGCAGGACCTCGGCCTCTCGGGCGAGGAAGACGTCGCGCGGCCCGTCGAAAATGACGCCGCCGCGGTCGATGACGACGACGCGGGTCACCACCTCGACGAAGGCGTCCATCTCGTGGGTCACGACGAGCATCGTCACGCCCTGAGCGGCCAGCCGGCCGAGCACCTCGGCGAGGACGTGCTGGTTGGCCGTGTCCACCCCCGCGGTCGGTTCGTCCATCAGGAGCACGTCGGGCTGGGCGGCGAGGGCGCGGGCGATGAGCACCCGGCGCTGCTGCCCACCCGAGAGCGTGCTGACGTCGGTCCCGGCGCGGTCGGCCAGACCGACGACGTCGAGTGCCCGGGCGATGACCTGCCGGTCGGTCGCCGACGGCCGACCGAACCACGACTGCCGCACCAGCCGCCCGATGGCCACGATCTCCTCGGCGGTCGCACGCACCGACCCGGAGAGCGTGTGCCGCTGCGGCACGTAGCCGAGCCGGGCGTGGTCACGGAACCGGTCGAGCGGGGTGCCGAACAGCAGCACCTCCCCGCCGAGCCGGTCACTCAGCCCGAGGAGACCCTTGACGATCGTCGACTTGCCGGCGCCGTTGGGCCCGAGGATCGCGACAACCTCTCCGGGGTGGATGTCGAGGGTGACGTGGCGGACCACCGCGTTCTCCGCATACCCGAACGTCGCCCCGCGGAGCGAGACGATCGGGCCGGACGACACGGCCGCCGCGGTCACGAGCAGCCCTGCCCGGCCTTGAGCGTGGCGAGGTTGGACCGCATCACCTCAAGGTAGTCGCGGCCCGCGGACGTGCTGGTCAGGCCTTCGATCGGGTCGAGCGTGGCCAGCTGGGCGCCCGTGCTCTTGGCCACCGTCTCGGCGAAGGCCGGCTCGACGAGGGTCTCCGCGTAGATCGTCGTGACCCCGTGGGCCTTGACGAAGTCGGCGACCGTGGCCAGCTGGGCGGCGGACGGCTCGACGTCGGGGGAGAGGCCCGCGATCGGGACCTGCGTGAACCCGTAGCGCTCGCTGAGGTACCCGAACGCCGCGTGGCTCGTCACGAGGTCCTTGCGCGTGCACGACGCGAGCCCGGTGCGCATCTCGGTGTCGAGCGTGCCGAGCTTCGCCGTGAACGCGCCGGCGTTCTGGGCGTAGGTCGCGGCGTTGGCCGGGTCGGCCTCGCCGAGCCGCTGTGCGATGGCGGTCGCGACCGCTGCGTAGCGCTGGGGGTCCAGCCAGAAGTGCGGGTCCCTGGCCGCTGCGGCGTCCTGCGGGGCGTCGGTATGCGTGTCGCCGGCGGCGTGGTCCTCCTCCTCGGCCGGAGCGGCGAGGTCGAGGTTGGCGACGGGGGCGACATCGAAGGCGTGCTGGCTGCCCTCCTGGTCGACCGCGGTGTCGACGGCCGGCTGGAAGCCCTTCGCGTAGACGACCAGCCCCGCCTCGGCCACCGCTGCGACGTCCTTCGGGCTCAGCTCGACGTCGTGCGGCTCGGCGCCGGGCTTGGTCAGGCTGGTCACCGCGACGTGGTCGCCGCCGACCTGCTGGACCGCGTACTCGATCGGGTAGAACGACGCCACGACCGAGACCGTGCCGCCCGCGGTGCCGCCGCCCGCCGCCCCGTCGCTCGACCCAGAACCGCAGGCGGAGAGGACCAAGGCGCCCGCCAGGACGGGTAGGACGAGGAGGGCGACGCGACGCATACCTCGTTTGTACCCAGAATGAGAATGATTGTCAAAATCGACCTAGTCGCGAGGAACCGCCTGGACGATGGTCACTGCCGTGATGAGCGCCAGCACGGCGCACCGCATCAGCCGCTCCGGCAGGGTCAGCCGCGGCCACGTGTAGTAGACGAGGAACGCCACGACGAGTGCGACCAGCGCCGTGGCGAGGAAGCCCCACCGCGGCACGAAGATCCCGACGACGATCAGGGCGAGGACGGCGAGGAACGGAAGGAAGCGGGGAAGTCGCTCGAGACGGTCGAGCACGGGGTATGCGGCGTGCTCCACCCGCGACCGGAAGGGCAGGCTCACCCGCGCAAGGCTACGGGCTCCGGTTCGTGCTCTGAACCGCCCCTGGAGCCGTTGGACGGGGCTTGCCCGGCTAACGGAATTCCGGCTCTCCGACCACCACGAACCAGCGCGGCCGCTCGGCGCATACTCGCGCGAGGCTCCCGTAGGACGGCGGCTAGCCTTGCCCACTATGGCCAGTCTGACCACTCCCGGCACCACCGTCGACACCGTCGTGAGCCTCTGCAAGCGGCGCGGCTTCGTGTACCCGAGCGGTGAGATCTACGGAGGCACCCGGTCGGCGTGGGACTACGGCCCGCTCGGCGTCGAGCTCAAGGACAACATCAAGCGGCAGTGGTGGAAGTCCATGGTCATCCAGCGCGACGACGTCGTCGGCCTGGACTCCTCGATCATCCTGCCGCGGGAGACCTGGGTCGCGTCCGGCCACGTCGCCACGTTCAGTGATCCGCTCGTCGAGTGCCTGTCGTGCCACAAGCGGTTCCGCGCCGACCACCTCCAGGAGGCCGTCGCCGAGAAACGCGCCAAGACCGGTGACGTGGTCGACCCCGACACGATCCCGCTCACCGAGATCGCGTGCACCAACTGCGGCACCCGCGGCCAGTGGACCGAGCCGCGCCAGTTCTCCGGCCTGCTCAAGACGTTCCTCGGCGTCGTCGAGGACGAGTCGGGCCTGCACTACCTGCGGCCCGAGACCGCGCAGGGCATCTTCCTGAACTTCCTCAACGTCATGAACTCGTCGCGCCGCAAGCCGCCCTTCGGCATCGCCCAGATCGGCAAGTCGTTCCGCAACGAGATCACGCCCGGCAACTTCATCTTCCGCACGCGCGAGTTCGAGCAGATGGAGATGGAGTACTTCGTCAAGCCCGGCGAGGACGAGGCGTGGCACCAGCGATGGATCGACGACCGCACCGCCTGGTACGTCGGCCTCGGCATCAACCCCGAGAACCTGCGCCACTTCGAGCACCCCAAGGAGAAGCTCTCCCACTACTCGAAGCGGACCGTCGACATCGAGTACCGGTTCAACTTCACCGGTTCGGAGTGGGGCGAGCTCGAGGGCATCGCCAACCGCACCGACTTCGACCTCACCACGCACTCACAGCACTCGGGCACGGAGCTCGTCTACTTCGACCAGACGACGGGGGAGCGTTACACGCCCTACGTCATCGAGCCGGCGGCCGGCCTGTCGCGCTCGCTGATGACGTTCCTCGTCGACGCCTACGCGGAGGACGAGGCGCCCAACACCAAGGGCGGCGTCGACAAGCGCGTCGTGCTGCGGCTCGACCCGCGGCTGGCCCCCGTCAAGGCCGCCGTGCTGCCGCTGTCGCGCAACGCCGACCTGTCGCCCAAGGCTCGCGACCTGGCGGCGCAGCTGAGGCAGAACTGGAACGTCGACTTCGACGACGCCGGCGCCATCGGCAAGCGGTACCGGCGGCACGACGAGATCGGCACGCCCTACTGCGTCACGGTCGACTTCGACACGCTGGAGGACCAGGCGGTGACGATCCGCGAGCGCGACTCGATGGCGCAGCAGCGGATCGCGCTCGACCAGGTCGAGGGGTGGCTGGCCCAGCGCCTCGTCGGCTGCTGAGCCCATCCCTGACCGGGTTCAGTCGGCCAGCTTGACGCTCAGCCGGGTGACCCACTGGTCCATGTCGGGCTGCTCCATCGGGTTCGACTCGTATGACTCGACGCGGTTCGCCCAGACCTCGCCCTGCTCGGACGGGTGCTTGTCGACGTGCAGCCCCTCCTGGCCGGCCCAGGTCAGGAGGGCGACGGTGGCGTCGTAGAGGCCGTCGGGATGCCCGACGTGGCGGGTCGTCGCGTGCCGGCCGGCGGGGAGGGTCCCGAACTCGAACGCCCCGTCGGTCTCGACCGGTCCGGCGACGGGAACGCCGGCCTGGACCACCATGTCGCCGGCCATGTCGATCACGAGGTATCGCAGGAAGGGCGCCCCGGCCGGCACGTGCCCGTGCTCGAGCACCCAGCCGACGAGTCCACCGATCTCGTCGGCGATCTCGTTCATCGTCGACATCGTCACGGTCTTGGTCACGCCGACGAACGGCTGCTCGGGCAGGTCGACGACGGCGTATGCGCCTGACTGGGAGTCGCTCATGCCTGGTGAGACTGACACGGGACGCCGACATCATCGACCGGCAGCCGTGTTCGGCGCGGGAAAACCGATGAGTTGCTGTCGGTGGGCTGGTCTACCGTCACATGAACAAGGAGGACGTCACGATGGCCACCGACGGACCACGGCTCGACCTGCGCCAGCCGGCGCAGCGGACCTTCCTGCACCTCCTGCTGAACACGCTGACCGTGTCCGTCATGAACTTCACGGTGTGGTTCGCCGTCACCTTCTGGGTCTACCTCGAGACCCTGTCGGTGTTCGCCACGGGCATGATCGCGGGGATCTTCCTCATCGCGATCGCCTCGACGGGGATCTGGTTCGGCAGCCTGGTCGACCACCACCACAAGAAGCGGGTCATGCAGGCGTCCGCGGCGACCTCGTTCGTCATCTACGCGGCCAGCCTGGCGCTCTACGTGGTCACGCCCGACGAGTCGTTCCGCGACCCCGCGAACCCCGTGCTCTGGGTCTTCATCGTCATGGTCATGCTCGGCGTGATCGCGGGCAACCTGTTCACCATCGCGCTGCCCACCTGCGTCACGCTGCTCATCCCCGAGAACGTCCGCGACCGCGCCAACGGCCTGGTCGGGACCGCGACCGGGGTCTCGTTCCTCGTCACCTCGGTGATCAGCGGCATCCTCGTCGCGGCCGGAGGAATGCTCTACGTGCTGATCCTGGCCGTCGCCGTCCTGGCGCTGGTCGAGATCTACCTGGCCCTCCTGACCGTGCCGGAACGCCGGATCATCACGACGTCCGAGGCGATGGGCGAGCCGGCCGAGGGCGCCGCGGCGAACCCGACTCCGAACGACGGTGCCGGCGCGGCGGCTGCGGCCGACAGCATGGGCAAGGGCGTCGACATCCGCGGCACGCTGCGGATCGTGCGCGGGGTGCCCGGGCTGCTCGCGCTGATCCTCTTCTCCTGCTTCAACAACTTCCTCGGCGGCGCGTTCATGGCCCTCATGGACGCCTACGGCCTCTCCATGGTCAGCGTGCAGGCGTGGGGCCTGCTGTGGGGCGCCCTGAGCGTCGGCATCATCGTCGGCGGGCTCCTCGTCGCGCGCATCGGTCTCGGCAGCAACCCGGTGCGGGTCCTCCTGCTCGTCAACGTCGTGATGTGGTCGGTGACGATCCTCTTCCCGATCCGCTCGTCGATCGTCCTGCTCACCATCGGCATGGCCATCTACATGCTCATCATCCCGTTCGCCGAGGCGGCGGAGCAGACCGTCCTGCAGCAGGTCGTCCCCTACGAGCGGCAGGGCCGCGTGTTCGGGTTCGCGCAGAGCGTGGAGCAGGCGGCGTCGCCGCTGACCGCGTTCCTCATCGGGCCGATCACCCAGTTCGCGGTCATCCCGTTCATGACCGACGGGTGGGGAGCCCAGACGATCGGCTCGTGGTTCGGCACCGGCCCGGACCGCGGAATCGCGCTGGTCTTCGTCGTCATCGGCATCATCGGGCTCGTCGCCACCCTGCTGGCGCTGGGCAGCCGCTACTACCGCGACCTCAGCGCGGCGGTGCGCCGAAGCTCGGATGAGCCGAACGGCACGGCCGGGTACGCGCAGGCCCTCCCCGGCTGACGGCACGGTCGGGGGCGCGGAGCGGCCCGGCGGCCGACCACCGCGGCGACCCGCATACCGGTCCGTTGGGACGGGACCATGACAAGGGTCATGGGTGAGTCATGACGAAGGAACCGCGCGTCACGCGCGCCGCGACGCCATCCTGATTGCCATGACCACCATGACAACCACGTCAGCAGGCCCCGCCGGGGCGGGCGTGCTCGGGGACCTCGCGATCCGGGCGGAGGGGCTGCGCAAGGACTTCGGGTCCGTGCGCGCCGTCCGCGGGATCGACCTGGAGATCCGGCAGGGGGAGATCGTCGCGTTCCTCGGCCCGAACGG
Source organism: uncultured Actinomycetota bacterium (assembly GCA_963787725.1). GTDB lineage: Bacteria > Actinomycetota > Actinomycetes > Actinomycetales > Dermatophilaceae > Lapillicoccus. The sequence goes on from CAWBEH010000013.1 coordinate 589,120, forward strand.
CGCCGGGAAGACCACGACCATCGACATGATCCTCGGGCTCTCCGAGCCCAGCGCCGGCTCCGTCACCGTCCTCGGCCAGACCCCGCGCAGCGCCATCGCCCACGGCCTCGTCGCCGCCGTCATGCAGACCGCGGGACTGCTCAAGGACATCACCGTCCGCGAGACCCTCGAGCTGACCGGCTCGCTCTTCGTCCACCACGTCTCGGTCGACTCGGTGATGACCCGCGCGGGCATCTCCGACATCGGGGACCGACGCGTCACCAAGTGCTCGGGCGGCCAGCAGCAGCGGCTGCGGTTCGCCATGGCCCTGCTCTCCGACCCGGAGCTGCTCATCCTCGACGAGCCCACCACGGGCATGGACGTCGGCGGGCGGCGCGACTTCTGGGCCGCCATCCGCCAGGACGCGACGCGCGGCCGGACCATCCTCTTCGCGACGCACTACCTCGAGGAGGCGGACGAGTACGCCGACCGCATCATCCTCGTGCGCCAGGGCCTCATCGTGGCCGACGGCACCGCCGCCCAGATCAGGGCCATGGCTGCCGGCCGGACCGTGCGCGCGACCGTGCCCGGCGTGACCGCCCAGCAGCTCGAGGCGGTCCCCGGGCCCGACTCCGTCGAGCTGCGCGGCGAGACGGTGCTCATCCACTCGAAGGACTCCGACGCCGTCGCGCGGTACCTGCTCACCCACACCGCTGCACACGACGTCGAGATCGAGTCGCGCGGCATCGAGGACGCCTTCCTCGCCCTCACGGCCGACGATCTCGCCGCGCCCGACACCGACACCGATAAGGAGGACCCGTCATGACGAGCGCCGTCAGCGACGCCGTTCCGGTCGCCCGCGCGGAGCGCCGGGTGCCGCCCATGGGTGGGCTCAACCCGACCCTGCTGCGCATCGAGATGTTGCGCGTGCTCCGCAACCGCCGCACGATGATCTTCACCCTGATCATGCCGGCGGTCTTCTACCTCATCTTCGGCGTGTCCCAGAGCTACGCAAACCAGGACGCTGGGCGGGGCAACGTCGCCGCCTACATCATGATCTCGATGGCCGCGTACGGCGCGATGATCGCCTCGACCGGCGGCGGGGCGATGGTGGCCACCGAGCGGGCCCAGGGCTGGAGCCGGCAGCTGCGGCTCACGCCCCTCTCCCCGGTGGTCTACGTCTTCGTCAAGCTGCTCACCGCGATGATGCTCGGCGCGCTCGCCGTCCTCGTCGTCTTCGTCCTCGGGGCGTTCACCAAGGCCCAGATGGACACCATCGGCCTCTGGGTCGCGACGGCGCTCATCGCCTGGGCGGGATCGCTGGTCTTCGCGGCCTTCGGGCTGTTCATGGGGTACCTGCTGCCCAGCGAGAACGTCATGCAGATCATCGGTCCCGGCCTGGCCATCCTCGCCTTCGCCGGCGGTCTGTTCGTCCCGCTCGAGGACGGCTCGACGCTGCAGCGGATCGCCCAGTTCACACCGATGTACGGCATCTCGTCGCTCGCGCACGCGCCGCTGACCGGGGACCCGTTCCAGTGGGTCTGGGTGGTCAACGTCGCCGCCTGGCTGCTGGTCTTCGCCGGCGGAGCCGTGTGGCGGTTCCGCAAGGACACGGCGCGGGTCTGACGCCGGACAGAGGCGTAGCGTCATGACCGTGTCCGACCCTGTCGCCCAGTACGACACCAGGTTCAACTGGTATGCCGCGCTGGGCGCCGGGGTCTGGCTCGTCTTCCTCGCACCGGCGGTGCTGGCGGGGTGGAACGCCCGCGAGACGATGGCGGGCTGGGTCGGGCTCTGTGCCCTCGGCGGGTTCGGTGTCCTCTACGTCTGGTCGTTCCTGTGGGCCCGTCCGTACCGTCACAACGGGCGGCTGTGGCGGGAGGTCCAGCCACGGGCGCTGGCCATCGTCGGCGGGCTGTTCACGCTCGGCGCGATCGTCGTCCTCACTCTCCACCAGGACGGCCTGGCCACGGCCGTCTACGTCGCGGTCGCGGGGATCACGCTGCTGCCGTGGCGCTGGGCGCTGCCGCTCGCTGGCGCCCTGGCCATCGGCGCGGAGTGGCTCGCGCGCAACATTCCCGGGTGGCAGGGCGCGGACGGCATCGCTCTCTCCGTGCTGCTCGCGGGCTTCGCCGTCTGGGGCATGTGGACCGCGATGCGCCGCAGCCGCGACCTCGTGGCCGCCAAGGAGGAGAACGCCCTCCTCATGGTCGACCAGGAGCGCGCCCGGATGGCCCGCGACCTGCACGACATCCTCGGTCACTCGCTCACGGTCATCGCGGTCAAGGCCGAGCTGGCCGACAGACTGGTCGACGTCAGCCCGGAACGCACGCGCGCCGAGATCGCCGACATCCAACGGCTCTCCCGCGACGCGCTCGCCGACGTCCGCCGCACCGTCGACGGCGTGCGCGAGCTGAGCCTGCCGGCCGAGATCGCCCGCGCCCGAGCGGCCCTCCGGGCGGCCGAGATCCGCGCCGACCTGCCGGGTTCCACCGACGACGTGCCGTCGGACCTGCGCGAGCTCTTCGCGTGGACGCTGCGCGAAGGCGTTACCAACGTCGTCCGGCACAGCGCCGCGAAGCGCTGCACGGTCACCTTGAGCGCCGACCGGATCACCATCGCCGACGACGGTCGGGGTATGCGGTCCGCCGACGCCTCCGCGCTCCGCGACGGTCACGGCCTGTCCGGGCTGCGCGAGCGGGCGGCCGACGCCGGCGCGCAGGTCGTCGTCGAGACCCCACCGTCCGGCGGGTTCCGGCTGAGCGTGGTCGCCGCCAGCGCCGCGGCGGCGCTGGACGAGCCGGCCCCCGTCGTGCGGACCGCGGCGGCGCCTCCGCGCATACCGTCCTCGCCGCAGCCGGCGGAGTCGCCCCGGTGACGATCCGGCTCCTGCTCGCCGACGACCAGGCCCTCGTCCGCGGTGCCCTCGCCACCCTCCTCGACCTGGAACCGGACATGACCGTCGTCGCGGAGGTGGGTCGCGGCGACGAGGTGGTCGCGGCGGCGCGCGAGTCCCGGCCGGACGTCGCCCTGCTCGACGTCGAGATGCCCGGCGTCGACGGGATCGAGGCCACTCGCGAGCTGCGGGCGGCGATGCCGGAGGTCAAGGTCGTCATCGTCACGACGTTCGGGCGTCCGGGGTTCCTGCGGCGCGCTCTCGTGGCCGGCGCGAACGGGTTCGTCGTGAAGGACACCCCCGCGCGGCAGCTCGCCGACGCCGTCCGGCGGGTCCACTCCGGACTGCGGGTGGTCGACCCGACCCTCGCGGCCGACAGCCTCGCCGTGGGGGAGTCGCCGCTGACGGCGCGGGAGACCGAAGTGCTGCGGGCCGCCCGCGACGGCGGCAGCGTCAGCGACATCGCCGGGGCGGTGTTCCTCTCCGAGGGGACCGTGCGCAACCACCTCTCAGCGGCGATCGGCAAGACCGGCGCCCGCAACCGGGCCGACGCGGTGCGGATCGCCGAGGAGAACGGCTGGCTGTGACCGCCGACAGTCGGATGCGGCGAACGCGGCTCGTCCTCGTGCACGGCTCCCGGCTGTCCGCCGCCCAGTGGTCGCCGCAGACGGCACGCCTGGCCGCGGACACCGCCCTCGGCGACTGGCTCGACGTCGTGGTCCCCGACCTGCCCGGGCACGGCGCGCGCTCCGCCGAGCCGTTCACCCTCGACCGGGCGGTCGGCGCCGTCGCAGCGGCCATCGAGGCAAATGCGGACCCGCCGGTCGAGCGGGTCGTCCTGGCCGGTCACTCACTGGGCGGCTACGTCGCCGCGACGTACGCCGCCACCTACCCCCGTCGGCTGGACGGCCTGGTCCTCCTCGGGGCGGCCGCCAGACCCCGGGGAGCCGGCGCCGCGGCATACCGAGGGGTGGCCGTCCTCACCGAACGCGCCGGCCCCGACCGGATGACCCGGGTCAACGACCGCGTCCTCGGCCGGCTCTACCCGTCCGACCTCGTCGAGCCGGTCGTCGCCGGCGGGTACTGGTTCGCGCCGACCCGCGCCGCGTGGCGCGACGTCATGGCCCGCTGCGGACCGCACCAGCTGCGCGAGGTGAGCTGCCCCGTGCTCATCGCGGGTGGGCAGTACGACCAGCTCATGCTCGACGCGCGCCGGTATGCGCGGACCGCACCGTACGGTCGGGTCGTCCGGATCCCTGGAGCGGGCCACTTCGCGGGGTTCGACCGGCCCGACGAGGTGACGGCGCTGCTCGTCGAGTTCGTCCGTGGCGTGGCGGATGGGACACTGGAGGGGTCATGAGCGCCGCGTCGACTGTTCTGGGGACCCTCGCCCCCCCGCTGCGGATCGGCCGGCACACCATCGGGTCGCCGGTCGTCCTTGCGCCGATGGCGGGCATCACGAACCGAGCGTTCCGCCGGCTGTGCCGCGAGTTCGCGTCGGAGGGCGGCAGCGGCGACTCGGCCCTCTACGTCAGCGAGATGATCACCTCCCGGGCCCTCGTGGAGCGCAACGCCGAGACGATGCGCCTCATCGAGCACGACCCCGAGGAGCACCCGCGGTCGGTGCAGCTCTACAGCACAGACCCGGCCACCGCCCGGGCCGCAGCGAGGCTGCTCGTCAGCGAGGACCGGGCCGACCACATCGACCTCAACTTCGGCTGCCCCGTCCCGAAGGTGACGCGCAAGGGTGGCGGCTCCGCGCTGCCGTGGAAGCGCGACCTGTTCCGCGCGGTGGTCGGCGCCGTCGTCGAGGAGGGCGCCCGTGGCGACGTCCCCGTCACCGTCAAGATGCGCAAGGGCATCGACGACAACCACCTGACCTACCTCGAGGCCGGCCTCGCCGCCCAGCAGGAGGGCGCAGCGGCGGTCGCCCTCCACGCGCGGACGGCCGCGCAGGCGTACTCCGGCATCGCCGACTGGGCGGCCATCCGGCGGCTCAAGGAGACGGTCACGGAGGTGCCGGTCCTCGGCAACGGCGACATCTGGTCGGCGGAGGACGCGCTGCGCCTGGTCGACGAGACCGGCTGCGACGGTGTCGTGGTCGGCCGCGGGTGCCTCGGCCGGCCGTGGCTCTTCGCCGACCTCGCGGCGGCCTTCGCCGGGTCGCCGGCGCGGCTGCGGCCCACCCTCGGCGAGGTGACCGAGACGATGCGCCGGCACGCCGCGTACCTGGTCGAGTTCTACGGCGACGAGGACCGCGGCTGCCGCGACATCCGGAAGCACATCGCTTGGTACCTCAAGGGGTTCCCGGCCGGTGGCACCGTGCGCAGCTCGCTGGCGCTCGTCGGCTCCCTGGCCGCGCTGGACCGGCTCCTCGACGGACTCGACGCCACTGCGCTGTGGCCCGGCGACCCGGCCGAGGGACCGCGGGGCAGGGCCGGCAGCCCGCGCCGCGTCATCCTGCCCGAGGGCTGGCTGAACTCTCGAGACCTCTCGCCCGAGCACGCGGCCGACGTCGCGGCGGCGGAGGAGCACCACTCCGGCGGGTGACGGTGGTCGCCGCTAGGGTCCCGGCATGGGTTCACGGCACGGTGGCACGCCCGAGAAGCCCGCGCTTTTCTTCGACGGTCCCGAGGACTTCCGAGCGTGGCTCGAGGAGCACCACGAGTCCGAGACCGAGCTGTGGATGGGGCTGAACAAGAAGCACGTCGCCGACCGCGGGTTGACGTGGGAGGAGGCCGTTCCGGAGGCGCTCTGCTTCGGGTGGATCGACTCGCGGGCTGAGGGCATCGACGACGACTCGCGGCGGCAGCGGTGGACGCCGCGCAAGAAGACCAGCAACTGGAGCCGGATCAACCTCGACCTCGTCGACCGGCTCACCCGCGAGGGTCGGATGCGGCCGGCCGGCATCCGCGCCTGGGAGGCGCGTCGCGAGGACCGGCAGGCGATCTACGCGTACGAGCAGGCCCAGCGGCTCACCTTTCCCGAGGCGTATGCGGCCCAGCTGGCCGCCAACCCCGCCGCGGCGGCGTTCTGGGCGGAGACGACGCCGAGCTACCGGAAGCTCTGCATCAACTGGGTGCACTCGGCGAAGCAGCAGGCCACCAACGACAAGCGGATGGCCCAGCTCGTCGAGGACTGCGCCGCCGGCCGGCTGATCCCGAGCCAGCGTTACGGTGAGATGCCGAAGTGGCTCGCCCGGGCTGCTGCCGCGGCTGCAGCCGCGGCTGCTGCCGCCTCGGCCTGAGGGCGGCCGGGCAGGCGCTCGATCGCGCCGGGTCGAATACCCGGTCGTAAGCGTTTCGGTCGTTGGGGCAACCGGATCAGGCATACGACCGGGTATTCGACCGGTAGGCGACATCATCGGGCCCGCGAGTCACCGCCAGCGCTACGGCGAGATGCCGAAGTGCGTCACCCGAGCCGCCGCCGCCGTTGGTGCCGCCTCCGCCTGAGGGCGGCCAGGCCGCCGCCCGTGCTCGATCGCACGCTCGGTAGCGCGCGATCGCGCGGGTCGAATACCCGGTCGGGTACCCGTTCCGGTCGTGGGAACGACCGCTTGGGGTACCCGACCGGGTATTCGACATCGGTACGCGACGTGATTGGGCCCGCGACTCACCGGCCAGGCGACGGCTGACGCTCGGCACTAGGCTGGGTTGGTGGCCTGGTTCTCGCGGAAGGACAAGCAGGACGACGCTACTTCGGAGGGTCGCGCACCGCAGCGGTCGGTGGTCGCGGAGGCTGACCCGGAGGACGTCGAGCTGCCGTTGCGCCCGGCGATCGAGACGCCTGGTCCCGAGGAGTGGGAGCGGCTGGCTCGCGGTCGGGCCGCCCTCGAGAAGGCCGGCATCGACCCGACGGACCTCGAGGCGCTCGGCGCCGCCTACGACGCCGCGCTCACCACGTGGCAGGCGGCCCGCAAGGGTGACCGGGAGGACGAGCGCGAGATCGTGGAGCGGTTCGCCATCGGGATCGGTGAGCACCTGCACCGGGCCACCGACCTCAGCTGGTCACGGGTGACGGACGCGTTCGGGACCGATCTCGCGGTCGCGGGTGGCAAGGACGACTTCGTCGTGGTCCCCGGCAACCTCGTGGCCGCGCGCTGGATGAACGCCGAGACGGGCTGGGTCCCGGGCGTGGTGGGCCACCTGGTCCGGGTCCGCGCCGACCGCTGAGCGCAGAGCCCGGACCCTGAAACAGCCGATCAGCCCCGACGGGCGATCTTCACGGCCGTGCCGTAGGCGACGACCTCCTGGTAGCCCTGGCCGACCTCGTTCGCGTCGAACCGCATCGCGAGGATCGCATCCGCACCACGGGACTGGGCGGCCTCGAGGAGCCGCTCCATGGCCTCCTCGCGGGTCTGCATGAGCTGCTTGGTGAGCCCCTTGAGCTCGCCGCCGACGATGGACTTGAAGCCGGCACCCAGCTGGGCGCCCACGTTCCGTGAGCGCACGGTCAGCCCGGTGACCTCCCCCAGAACCTCGGTCACGTCGTAGCCCGGCAGGTCATTCATCGTCGAAATGAGCATGAGTGCAGCCTCCCATACGGTTCGGACGGCTCGACGGCATACATTCACGCCTGTGTCCATCACGGGGAGCTACGGCGCGCGGGACCGCGAGCGCTGGGTCGGGGAGGACCCAGCGCACCAGCGGCCCGACCGCGACGATTTCGCGCGCGACCGCGCGCGGCTGATCCACTCCGCAGCGTTGCGCCGGCTGTCGGCGAAGACGCAGGTCGTCCAGCCGGGCAGCGACGACTTCGCGCGCACCCGTCTCACGCACTCCCTCGAAGTCGCACAGATCGGGCGGGAGTTCGGCGCCGCGCTCGGCTGCGACGCGGACGTCGTCGACACCGCCTGCCTCGCCCACGACCTCGGCCACCCGCCGTTCGGTCACAACGGCGAAGAGGCGCTGGACGTCGTCGCGGCCGGCATCGGCGGGTTCGAGGGGAACGCCCAGACGTTGCGCATCCTCACCCGGCTCGAGGCCAAACGCTTCCACCCGGACGGCCGTCCCGCCGGTCTCAACCTCACCCGGGCCAGCCTCGACGCGGCGACGAAGTACCCGTGGCCGCGCGGCGAGTCCGTCTGGGCCACCAGGAAGTTCGGCGTGTATGCGGCCGACATGCCGGTCTACGACTGGTTCCGGGCCGGCGTCGAACCGGGCGTGCGATGTCTCGAAGCCGACGTCATGGACTGGGCCGACGACGTGGCGTACTCGGTACACGACATCGAGGACGCCATCGCGTCCCGGGCCATCGACCCCCGGCTGCTCCACTCGCCGAGCGACGTGTCCGTGGTCTACGGACTGGCCCGGTCCGCGTATGCGCCGGATCTCGGCGAGGACGACTTCGCGAGGGCGATCGAACGGCTGCTGGCGACCGGGACGATTCCCATGGCATACCGAGGAACTCGCGCCGACCTGGCGGTCCTCAAGGACATGACCAGCCGCCTCATCAGCCGGTTCGTCCTGTCGGTCGAGCGGGCGACGCGGGAGAAGCACGGTGACGGACCGCTGACCCGCTACGACGCTCATCTCGTGGTCCCCGACGAGGTCCGGGCCGAGGCGTCGGTCCTCAAGGCGCTCGCGGCCCACTTCGTCATGTTCGCCGAGGAGCGCGTGAGCATCATGGCCCGGCAACGCGAGGTGGTCGCCCAGCTCGTCGAGTGGTTCGCGGCCGACCCGACGCGGCTGGACGGCGACCTGCAGGCCGACCACGCGGCCGCCCACGACGACACGGACCGACTCCGAGTGGTCGTCGACCAGGTGGCGTCCCTCACCGACGCGCGGGCTTTGTTGTTGGCCGGGGTGGTCTCGTGAGCAGACGGAAACCGCCGAGGTCGTCCCGCGGGCCGGTGGCCGCCGTGAAGGCGCTGGCCAGCCTGATCGTCATCGCCGCCATCACGGTCGGGGCCCTCTACATCGGCGACCACTACGCCGAGTCGCGCGCCGAGGAGTATGCGGTCGGCGTGGTGTCCGGCAGCATCGCCGTCACCCAGCCCCCGGTCGTCGACATCAAGGGGTTCCCGTTCCTGACCCAGCTGGCCAGCGGCACCCTCGACGAGGTGACGGCGACGGTTCCCGGAGCGACGCTGGAGGGCATCCCGGTCACGGACGTCTCACTCGACGCCACCGGCGTGAACATCCGGCCCATCGCCGGCCAGCATCCGTCCGCTGCGCACGCGACCATCGCGGCCACGATCCCCACTGCCTCGCTCGAGAAGGTCGTCAAGGACAAGACCGGCCTGACCGTCCAGCTGGCCGTCGAGGGCACCACGGTGAAGGCCTCGGGCACCGTTCTGGGGCTCCCGCTGACGCTCACGCTCGTGCCGCGGGTCGCCAACGGCAAGCTCCTGGTCGACGCCCAGGGCCTGACGCTCGGCGGCCGCGAGATCACCACGCAGTCACTGCCGTCCTCCCTCCGCGGCCGGATCAGCGGCATCGAGGTCCCCGTGCAGGGGCTCCCGGCCGGGCTGACCCTCACCCGCGCCGACGTCGTCCCGACCGGGCTGCGGATCACCGCGGACGGCACCAACGTCGCCGTCCCGCAGACGCCCAGCCAGTGACGCTGTGGGCAGGCCCGGACCACGTCCGGGCGCCGACCTAGACTCGCCTCGTGGCGGGACGGATCGTGGCGGACGACCTCGCCACGCTCAAGGAGCGGACCTCGCTCGAGGAGGTGGTCCGCGAGCACGTCACGCTGCGGCGGTCCGGCGCCAACCTGGTCGGGCTGTGCCCCTTCCATGACGAGAAGAGCCCGTCCTTCAACGTCAGCACGACGACCAACCGCTACCACTGCTTCGGCTGCGGGGAGGGCGGCGACGCGATCTCGTTCGTCCAGAAGGTCGAGCACCTCACCTTCGCGGAGGCCGTCGAACGCCTGGCCCTGCGGATCGGCCTCGACCTGCGCTTCGAGGACGGCGGCACCGCCCGGCGCGACGACGTGGGCATCGGCCGGCGGTCACGGCTCGTCGAGGCGCACCGGGTCGCGCAGGAGTACTACGCCGACCAGCTCCTCGACACCGGCAACACCGCCGCCCGCGCGGGACGCGACTTCATGCGGGCCCGCGGTTTCGACAGCGCGGCGGCCACGCTGTTCGGGGTCGGGTATGCGCCGCGCGGGGGGGAGGACCTCGTGCGGCACCTGCGCGCAAAGGGCTTCCAGGACGAGGAGGTCGTCGCCGGCGGGCTGGCCGGACGTGGCTCGCGCGGCCTCTACGACCGGTTCCGGGGCCGGCTGGTCTGGCCCATCCGCGACATCACCGGTGACTGCGTGGGGTTCGGTGCGCGCCGCCTCTACGACGACGACCGGATCGAGGCGAAGTACCTCAACACGTCCGAGACGGCGATCTACAAGAAGTCCACGGTCCTCTACGGGCTCGACGCCGCGAAGAAGGCGATCGGCCGCGACCGCACCGCCGTCGTGGTCGAGGGCTACACCGACGTCATGGCCTGCCACCTGTCCGGCGTCGAGACGGCCATCGCCACGTGCGGCACCGCCTTCGGTGTCGACCACATCAAGCTGCTGCGCCGGATCATGCGCGACGAGGCCGACCTCGCGCCGTCCAAGGTGATCTTCACCTTCGACGGGGACGAGGCCGGGCAGAAGGCGGCCATGCGGGCGTTCGGCGAGGACCAGCGCTGGGCGTCGCAGTCCTTCGTGGCGGTGGCGCGGTCCGGCATGGACCCGTGCGAGCTGCGCCAGGCCGAGGGCGATGACGCGGTGCGGTTGCTGGTCGAGGACGCCGTGCCGATGTTCGAGTTCGCAGTGCGCACCACGATCGGTCGGTACGACCTCGAGACCGCCGAGGGGCGGATCCAGGCCATGCGCGCCGCCGCCCCCATCGTGGCCAGCATCCGCGACCAGTCGCTGCGGCCGGAGTACGCCCGGGTGCTCTCCGGGCTGCTGGGCGTCGAGGTGGAGCAGGTCACCGCCGAGGTGGCCAGGGCGGGCAGGGCGGGCAAGGCCGGCAGCCGACCCGCATACGAGACCCGTCGCCACCCCGAACCGACCGAGGCCCAGCTGGAGCCGACCGCCGACGAGCTGCGCGACGCGCTGCCCCGTCCGGACCTGCGCGACCCGGTCGTGCTCGCCGAACGGCAGCTCTTACAAGTAGCGCTCCAACAGCCGACCCTCCTCGACCCGGCCGATCTGGACCGGCTCGACGGTGCGTCGTTCAGCGCGCCGGCGCACCGGTCGGTCTGGGACGCGGTCGTGGCCTCCGGCCGCCCGGGCGGGTCGACCGCCGCCTGGACGGACGCCGTCGTCATGGCGGCACCGGCCGCGGTCCAGCCGCTCGTCGCCGAGCTGGCGGTCGCGCCGCTGCCGGTCACCCCCGACCGCGCGACCGGCCTGCCGAGCCGGCGGTATGCGGCGTCACTGGTCAGCCGGCTCCGCGAGGTCGGGCTGACCCACCGGATCGCCGACGCCCTCAGCCAGCTCCGCCGGCTCGACTCGGCGTCGGAGCCCGACGCCGTCGCCCAACGCGAGCTGGGCCAGCGCCTGCAGACGCTCCAGCGCGAGCTGGCCGACCTCAGGGACCAGCAGGAGGGCTGATGCGGATCTCGATCAAGGGGCGTCGCTCCGAGGACCTCCCGGACGACGTCGTCGCCGCCCTGCGCGGCGCCGACGGGGGCAAGGTCCTGTCCGCCGCGCCGGACGCCGACTCGCGGGCCTGGCTGGTGGCGAGCACCTACCACCTGGCGCTCGTCGACCCGGACCGGCCGGCCGCGGACATGCTGGTCTGGTCGCGGCCGTGGCACGAGGTCGACTCCGGGTCGTGGAGCCGCGAGGCGTCGATGCTCACGGTCAGCTGGGCCGACCGGAGCCGTCCCGGTCAGTGGCGGCTCGGCGAGGGGATGCGCGAGCGGGTGTTCCTCCAGACGCTGCGGGAACGGGTCCAGGCGAGCGTGGTGCTCGGTGAGGAGCTGTCGCTGAGCGGGCGACGGACCGGACGCGCCGTCATCCGCCAGGATCTGCGCACCGGCGACCTGGTAGAGCAGGTCGTCCTCGGGCGTGGGGTTCGCGCGGACGAGGAGGTCTCCGCGGCGTCGGCCCGCGCGCTGGCGTGGCTGCGCGAGCAGGTGGGTCTGCCGGAGCCGTAGCCGACGGTGTATCTGGCCGACCGACGTGGTCCTCATCAGCTCCGGCGGGCGTGGCCGCCGGCCGATTCCGCGATCTCATGTCCCGGTTGCTAACCTTGCCCGCGCACGTCACGCAGTCCCCCATAGCTCAATTGGCAGAGCAGCCGACTGTTAATCGGCAGGTTCTTGGTTCGAGTCCAAGTGGGGGAGCCAACGGTCCAGGTCAGTGAGGGACACCACCCGGTCAGGCGAAGGCCGGCATGACCCTGTCGTGGACGAGCTGCAGCTGGGTGTTGACGTCGGGAACACCCTCGATCTCGCGTCCCATGAGAGCCTTCACCAGCGCCTTGTCCGTGATGGCGAGGATCAGGTGGTTGACGCCGGCGGCCGCGATCTCGTTCTGCATCTTCTCGACGCACTCCTCCGGAGTTCCCGCCACGGACAGTCGCTCCGCGAGGTCGGGGGTGGTCAGCTCGATGCCCTTGGCCATGTCGCCGGCCCCGATCGCCTCGATGATCGGCGCCAGCTCCGCCGGGTCGACGCCGTTGCGTCTGAGCTGCTCGTGCGGCATCGACGAGGCGTAGAGGCCGACCATGCTGCGGGCGGCGTCCTTGGCCACGGCACTGTCCTCGGCAACCGAGAAGACGATCCAGGCGCCGAGATCGAGATCCTGCACGTTCTTGCCGGCGCGCTCGGCGCCGATCGTGCAGTGGGTGATCATGTAGTCATAGGCCTCGCGGGTGTAGCTGAGCGCATGGTGGCAACCGTCGGAGAACTCCGCAGCCGCTTCGAACGACTTCGGTCCGCGCATCGCGCCCATCTTGACCGGCAGCCGCTCCTGCACCGGCCGGGCGAACGTGAACAGGCCGCTGTACTTGAAGAACTCGCCGTCGTGGGTGATGGCGCCCTCGTCGAGCAGGGTCCGGATCACGTGGACCGCTTCCTTGACGCGCGAGAGCGGCTTCGTCTCGGCCCAGTCGATGTTGTACTCCGCGAGCAGGCCGAAGTTCCCGCTCGACACCGCGACCTCCGCCCGCCCGTCGGTCAGCTCGTCCAGCGTGGCGACGGCCTGCGCGATCAGCGTCGGTTCGCGCAGCACGACGCCAGACACGCTCGGCCCCATCCGGATCTGGCTGGTCTGTGCGGCCGCCGCGGCGAACAGGAGCCAGAGGTCCTTGTGCCAGGTCTCGTCCGCGGCATACACGGCGTAGAAGCCGAGCTCGTCGGCCTTCTTGATCGAGGACAGGGACTCGACCAACGGGTAGTCCGCCAGCATCGCGTAGCTGAATCTCATTCTGACTCCTTCTCGAGGGGCTCGGTCAGTTCAGGGGTCGTACGCCGAGAGCGCCGGGGTCACGCACCACCGTCCTCGGCGTCGACCTCGGCCAGCAGCGTCGAGCCCGCGATGACCGTGGCGGCGAAGTGCCGGTGCATCCACTCGAGGTGGTCGCCCCGGCTGTTCATGATCCTCAGGCTGTCCCAGTTGGGGAACGTCTGCTGCAGTACCCAGACCTCCATCAACCGAGGGTCGACCTCGAAGAGGTGCGGATGGGTGGTGAGGGCGACGTCCGAGACGCGTTCGGGAGGCGGCGGCGAGTACTGCTCGTCGTAGCGGAAGCCGATCGGCGTGCCCACGCCGTCGTCGCTCATCATCGGGTTCCTGTCTCGTAGGCCCGGTCGAGCAGGTACTTCCCGGGGTTCATGATGTTGTTCGGGTCGAGAGCGCGCTTGATGTCGAGCATCACGTCGAAGCCGCGGCCCAGCTCGTCGGGCACCAGGTCGACCTCGCCCTCGCGACACGAGCCGTGGCACGCGCTGATCGAGCCGTTGTGCGCCAGCGTCACGGCAGCGATGTCACGCTTGGCTTTGACCCACATCTCCCAGGCGCGGTCGTCAAGCTGTTGCTCCCAGATGCCCACGTCGATCTCGGTGAGGTAGTCCACACCGGTGTTGCCGGAGGTGTAGGCGAACATTCCCCAGTCGTCGAAGACGTCGGTCCGGCGGCGCAGGTCTGCGACGATCTCGTGCCAGGCCTTCGTCACCGACGGGAGGTCGGTGTAGCTGATCGCGGCGTCCTCGCAGTGCCAGCTCATCGGCACGACCTGACCAGCCTTGGTGCGGCCGTGCAGGGGCGTGGCATAGCGGTCGTGGCGCGCAGCCCAGTCGCCTTCTGAGATCTCGTCGCCGAGGTAGCGGGCGCCGTGCTCCTTCGCGATCCGGAACAGCCGCTTCCCGGCGGGTCTGACCTCGTCCTCGTAGCCGTACATCACGGCGCACACCAGCGCCCGCACGTCGCCGGGCTGAGGGATGTAGGCCTCGTCGTCGCGCCGGAGGTACGCCACCTTCCACTCGTCGAACAGCACCGCCCCAGCGAAGGTCGCGACCCCGGCCCGGGTCAGCGCACCGACGCACGCGTAGGCGTCGTCGTAGTTGTCGAAGGCCCAGAACGGTGAGAGCTCCGCCTCCGGCTTGGGGAAGAGCTTGAGGGTGGCTTCGGTGGCGATGCCGAGCGTGCCCTGGTGCCCCATGAACAGGTGCTTGAGCTGGTAGCCGCTCGAGGACTTGCTGACTTTGTGGCCGATGCCGTCGCCGACGTGCATCACCTCGCCGGTGGGAAGCACGTGGTCGAAGCTGAGCACGAGGTCGCGGGTGTGCCCGTAGCGCGAACCGATCAGCGACCAGCCGCTGGTGCCGATGCGTCCGCCGACCAATGAGCACGGGTAGGACGCCGGGTCGTCGGGGTAGAACAGCCCGTGCGGAGCGAGCTGCTCGTTGAGCTTGAGCATGTTGATCCCGGTGCCGACCGTGACCGTCCGGTTGGCGAGGTCGAGCTCCTTGATCGCGTTCATCCGCTTGACGTCGACGACGATGCCCCCGCGAAGGGGCACGGCGCCGTCCGTGAGGCCAGTGCCGCCGTCGCGGGGTACGACGGGCACGCGCAGGTCGTTGGCGATCCTGACGACCCCGGCCACCTCTTCGGTGCTGGTGGGCAGTACCGCGAGGTCGGGCAGTCGCTCCGACCAGCGGTGCACCGGGAATGGTGCCGGAACACGCGCGCGGTTGTAGCGGTCCGGCTTGGAGGTGAGGATCTGCTCGTCGCGCAGGACGGTGCGCAGGGCGGTCACGAGCTCGTCGAGGCGCTCGATGGCGATGGTCATGACCGGTCACCCGTGCCGACGCCGGAACCCTCGGAGCCATCGCGCGAGCCACCGACCTCGATCCCGAGCGACTCGGCCAGCAGCTCGTGGATGTCGACCACGTCGATGCCCGTAGCCTCGCCCGCCGCTCCGAGTGGTCGTTCCGACCAAGGACAGGCGCTGACCAGCGTGTCCACCTCGAGGGTCGACGCCTTCTCGAGCCGGCTGGCCGAGATCGCCGCGGTGAGCTCGGGTTTCTCGACCGGCAGACCGCCCCCGCCGCCGGAGCAGTACGACCACTGCGTCACCCGGTCGACGTCCCTGAAGTCGAGGCCTGGGATCGAGCGCAGGATCTCGCGCGGCTCCTTCCAGATGCCCTTGCGCTTGTTGAGCCGACATGGGTCGTGGTACGTGATCGTGCGTTCGACGGGCACGAAAGGAGTGAGCTTTCCCTCGCGGATCAGCTCGGCGAACAGCTCCACGACGAGGACGACCTCGATGTCGAAGTCGGCACCGAAGTACCTCGGGTAGTCCTCGGTGAAGGAGATGTAGTCGTGCGGGTCGAGCACGAGCACGCGCGTGGTGCCCGTCGAGCGCCAGTCGTCGAGGTTGTGCTGGGCGAAGCGCTTCGCCTGGTCGACGTACCCCATCTCCGCGGCAGGGCCTCCGCAGCACCACTGATCGCCCATCAGACCGAACTCATAGCCAGCCAGCTGGAGGATCTGCGCGACGGCGCGGGGGACCGAGGTGCGGAAGAACGCCGCCTCGCAGTCGACGAACAACACCGTCTCGCCGCCGATCGGCAGGTCGAGCCCGTCGGACCAGTCGCGGACGTGCTCCTGGCTCACCGGGGTCGTGCCCAACACCGGCTCGTGGCTGCGCTCCACGGTGCGCTCGTTCCACGACCGCCACCCCGGCTGGTGCACTCCGCTCTCGACAGCGAAGGCGCGCACCGCCTTGACCACGTCGACGGTGCGCGTCCGGAAGCGGTAGAAGTCGCCGGTGAACAGCGTGTTCGGGCAGCGAAGCTCACAAGCGCCGCACTGGGTGCAGTTCACATAGTCGGCAGCGACCTCCTCGATCGTCATCTCGCCCCGGTCCATCGCCACGACGTTGGCGTGGAAGGCTGTGGGCGTCCACGACTCGTTGCGGGTCACCTGTGTCACCGGACAGACCTCACGGCAGAACTTGTGGCCCGAGGAGAAGCAGTTGTACGCCGCATTGCGCCACTGCTGGGTGAACTCCTGCGTCGGAGTCGGCTCAAGCGGCAGCACGTGCGCCCGGGCGATCTCGTCGGGGATGGCCCCGAGCTCGTCCGGGTTGTCGCGCATGCCGGGAGTGAACGGCACGGAGACTGCGTCCGATGCGCCCGGCCGGTCCAGCTGGGTCATTCGAGGCCTCCCGCCAGAGGACAGTGACGCAGGTCACAGTCTTTGCACGATACGGGTCCCGACTTCGGGCCACAAGGGGCGAGGCCGGATGGGTCGCCGTCGACCCTGGCGGGTCAGAACCCGGGCTGGCTGTGGCTCGAGTCCACGTGGGGGAGCCCGCTCCCGATCGGGGCCAGCAGGGGCCGGCGGTCCCGCAGCTGCCGCGACACCGCGTCGGTGCGCAGCCCGCGCGCCCCCGGCCCTGCGGACGAGTCGATCTCCTCGGGTCCGGGCACCTGCCGGCAGGCCGGGCACTGTCCGCTGGCCTGGAGCTCAACCCCGCACGGGCGATGCTCGAACACGCGCCGGCGACCCGTGGGTGCCAGATGCTCCTCGCCCCACTGCGTCATCGTGAACGTGACCGGCCAGAGGCTCAGGCCGCGCTCGGTGAGCACGTAGTCGTGACGCGCCCCGCGCGGGACGGTCCGCAGCAGCCCGGCGTCGACCAGACTCCCGAGCCGTTCCGTGAGCACCGCCTTGGAGATGTCGAGGTGTGCGGCGAAGTCGGCGAACCGGCGCACGCCGAGGAAGCAGTCGCGCAGGATCAGCAGGGTCCACCGCTCGCCGACGACCTCGAGGGTCCGGGCGAGCGAGCAGTCCTGCTGCGCGTACTCGGTTCCGAGGGGCATGGGAACAATCCTAGCGGATCGGTCTGTTCAACAGACCAACCTGGTAGCGTTCGCGACACCCACCCCGGAGGCCAACAGCCATGCGCCCGACGTCCCGCTCCACCCTGAGCGTCGCCGCGCTCGGGACCATGCTCGCGCTGGTCTCCTTCTCGGCGCCGGTGGCGGCGATCGGCCCCATCAGCCAGGCCCTCGGCGCTGACGTCGCGGGCCGGACCTGGATGCTCAGCGCGATGAGCATCGGCCTCGGGGCCACCCTGCTCACCGCCGGCACCCTCGCCGACGACCGCGGTCGTCGCCGCGTGTTCGTCGTCGGCCTGGTGCTGTTGGCCCTCGCGTCCGTCGTCGGTGCTGTCGCCACGACGCCACTCGTGTTCACGGTGGCCCGCGCGGCTCAAGGAGTCGGCAACGCCGCGGTCATCGCGGCCAGCCTCGGCCTCATCGCGGCGACCTTCGCTCCCGGCCCCGAACGCGCCCGCGCGAGTGGTGTGTGGGGCGCCAGCGTGGGCGCCGGGATCATGGTCGGACCGCTGCTTACCTCGGAGCTCGACCGGTACGCCAGCTGGCGGTACGCGTACGGGCTGATCGCGGTGGCCGCGCTGGCGCTCGCGGTGGTCACCAGGCGGAGGGTGGCCGAGTCGACGCGGGGGAGCCGGCGAGGACTCGACCTGCCGGGTGCGCTGACCTTCGCCGGCGCGATGTGCGCGCTGCTCGCCGGACTGGTCGAGGGCCGGCTCGGTTGGGGCCGACCGGTCGTGCTCGGGCTGTTCGTCGTCGCGGCGGCCCTGCTGTCGGCGTTCGTGGTCGTGGAGCTACGGTCCGTCCGGCCCATGCTCGACCTCCGGCTGTTCCGGCAGCGCGGGTTCATCGCTGCGACGGTGGCCGGGTTCGCCGCCGGTGCAGGGGTCATCGCGCTGGTCCAGAACCTGCCGGTCTTCCTCGGCCAGGCGTTTGGCGTTCCGGCCACGACCACCGCCTACCTCGCCGTGGTGTGGTCGGCCACCAGCGTCGTGACCGCGCTGGCGGCGCGCTGGCTGCCGGCCGGACTTCCCGGTCGCGCTCAGCTGGGCATCGGGCTGCTGGGAGTGGCGGCCGGCCAGCTGGCCATGGCGTTCGTCGGCCCGTCGTGGACCTGGCTGGCGTTCCTGCCGGGCATGTTCGTCGCCGGGGTGTTCAGCGGTCTGCTCAACGCGGCGCTCGGTCGCGAGGCGGTCGCGACCGTCCCCGAGGGCGAGGGCGCCTTGGGCAGCGGCGCCAACAACACCGCGCGCTACCTCGGTTCCGCGGTCGGCGTCACCGTGGTCGCGGTCATCGCGGCGGTGGGGGAAGGCACCGGCGTCCAGGGGCTGGTCGACGGCTGGAACCAGGCCGCCATCGTCACCGTGCTGGTGTCCGTGGTCGGTGGGCTGGTCGCCCTGGTGCTTCGCGAACCCCGCCGCCGGACACCGGCGCCTACCGACGAACCGGCCCGTATGCGCGTCGCCCGGGTCCCCGACTGACCCCGCCGCGGGGCCGGTCACCACTTGGAGCTGGGCTCCCCGAGGTCCTTGAGATCCTCGCCCGGCACCTCCACCGCGGACAGCTCTACATCCTCCGCGACGACCAGCGGGACGGCTCCGCCGCCGCCGGCGCCGATCGTCACGCGGCCCCGCTGCCGGAGCCGACGCTCGACGTAGGCCGCCAATGATGTGAGCGCGTAGTTGATGACGATGTAGATGGCCGCGATGACGATCATGGCCGGGACGATGTTGCCCCACGTGGAGCCGATCCGCTGGTAGTTAGTCAGCAGCTCGTTGTAGGTGATGATCTGGCCCAGGGCGGTGTCCTTGAGGACCACCACCAGCTGGCCCACCAGGGCGGGCAGCATGGCCGTGACCGCCTGCGGCAGCTGGATCGCGCGAAGCGTCTGCCCGCGCGTGAGCCCGATCGAGAGGCCGGCCTCGGACTGGCCCTTGGGCAGGCTGCCGACGCCGGAGCGTAGCAGCTCGGCCACGACCGAGCCGTTGTAGAGCGTCAGCCCTGTGACGACGGCGGCGAGGGGGTTGACGTCGGCGAGGAAGATGTTGTTGAACGAGTAGAAGTAGAACGCGCCGAGCATCATGACGAGGACGGGCACGGAGCGGAAGAACTCGACGACGATCGCGCAGAACCAACGGATGACTCCGATCCGCGACATGCGGCCCACCCCGAAGACGAACCCGAAGATCCCCGCGAGGACGATGGAGATCGCCGCGGCCTTGAGGGTGTTGTACAGGCCGGGCAGCAGATAGTCGATCCAGACGTTGGCGTCGATGTCGTTGACCTCGATGCCGAGGAACATCGCCCACTTGTCAGCGGTGAGGTTGCCCTTGCTCCACAGCTGGTAGAGGGCGAACGCAACGAACGCGGCTACCAGGAGCCCGCCGATGATTCCCGCGAGGCGGTAGCGAGCTCGAGCTTTGGGCCCTGGAGCGTCGAAGAGGACGGAGGCGCTCATCGCTTCACCGCCAGCCGGCTCGACAGGTAGCTGGTCAACAGCCCCATCGGGAGCGTGATGATGACGAACCCGATGGCGACGACCGCGAGGATGAGCAGGGCGAGGTCGGAGCGGAACTCCGTCATCTCTCGCTGGAGGCCCGCGATCTCCGACACGCCGATCGCGGTGGCGACGGTGGTGTTCTTGGTCAGGGCGATCAGGGTGTTCCCGAGCGGGGTGATCGCGCCGCGGAAGGCCTGCGGCAGCATGACCTCGCTCAGGCTCTGGGTGAAGGTGAGTCCCACCGACCGAGCGGCCTCGGCCTGTCCGGCCGGGACGGTGTTGACGCCACTGCGCAACGACTCGCAGACGAACGCCGCGTGATAGATCGAGAGGCCGATGACGGCCCAGATGATGTTGTTCCGCGCGAGGTCGTCGCTGAAGCTGAACCCGAGGTTGACGATCATGACGATGTTGCAGGCGATGATGATCAACGTCAGCGGTGTATTCCGGACGATGTTGACGTACAGCGCCCCCACCCGCTGCAGCAACGGGACGGGCGAGACACGCAGGATCGCCATGATCGTGCCGACCACCAGCGCGCCGATGGCCGAGAAGAAGGTCAAGAGCAACGTCATGCCGAACGCGCCCAAGACGTTGTACTGGGACAGCAGCTCACCCATGAGGTTTTCGGCCCTCTCGCGTCGAGGTCACGTCATGACCAACCGAAGGGGTATGCCGCCCGCCCGTCCGGGTGAGTGGGCGGCATACCCCCGTGTCCGTGCCGCTGCTCAGCCAGTGGCGCCGCTCGACGCGCCGCACGCGGCGGGCTTGGGCGGGTTGCCCGCGCCGGGCTTGAAGCCCGACGGGCCGAGGTTCTTCTCGACCGCCTTCTGCCATTCGCCGGAGCTGATCCACTTGTTGATCGCGTCGGTGACCTTCTGACAGAACGCCGTGTCGCCCTTCGGGAGACCCACGCCGTAGTTCTCCGTCGAGAACGTCTGCCCGACGACTTTGAGCTGACCCTTGTTGGCCGGCTGAGCCGCGTAGCCCGCGAGGATCGTGTTGTCCGTCGTCAGGGCGTCCACGTTCTTGGCCTTGAGCGCGTCGACGCAGAGCGTGTAGGTGTTGTACTCCTGCAGGTTGACCCCGGGGACCTTCTTCTGGACGTTGACCGCCGAGGTGGAGCCCTTGACCGAGCACAGCTTCTTGCCGGCCAGCGAGTCTGGGCCGGTGATGGACGTGTCGTCGGAACGGATGAGCAGGTCCTGTCCGGCGATGAAGTAGGGGCCGGCGAAGTCGACGTCCTTCTTGCGGGCGTCGGTGATCGAGTAGGTGCCGACGATGTACTTCACCTGGCCGGTCTTGAGCAGGGTCTCGCGCTGAGCGGAGACTGCCTCGACGAACGACGGGGTGTAGTTGAGCTCCTTGGCGATGTAGTTGGCGAGGTCCACGTCGAAGCCCGAGTAGGTGGAACCCTCCTTGAGGCCCATGCCGGGCTGGTCGAACTTGATGCCGACCTTGACGGCTTCGCCGCCGCCACCTGCGGTGGCCGCTCCGCCCCCGCTGGAGCCTGCGGGCGAGCCGCTGCCACAGGCCGCAAGGCCGATGGCGGCGAGCGCCGCCACCGAGGCGACGCTGATTCGTCCGAGTTTCATCCTGATGTTCCTCCCTGTTGTGCCCGCGCGTTTGGGCTGGTTCTGGGGTAAGTCAGTGAGTGAGGATCTTGCCGAGGAAGTCCTTGGCCCGGTCCGACTTCGGGTTGGTGAAGAACTCCTCGGGCGTGGCGTCCTCGACGATCAGCCCGTCGTCCATGAAGACGACCCGGTTGGCGGCCCGTCGGGCGAACCCCATCTCGTGGGTGACGACGATCATCGTCATGCCCGACTTCGCCAGCTGGATCATGACGTCGAGGACCTCGTTGATCATCTCCGGGTCCAGCGCCGAGGTGGGCTCGTCGAAGAGCATGACCTTGGGGTCCATGGCCAGCGACCGGGCGATCGCGACGCGCTGTTGCTGGCCACCGGAGAGCTGGGCGGGGTACTTCTCCGCCTGATGGGCGACGCCGACCCGCTCGAGCAGCTCCTTGGCCCGCTTCTCCGCGGCCGACTTCTTCTGCTTGCGGACCTTCATGGGGCCGAGCGTGACGTTCTGGAGGATCGTCTTGTGGGCGAAGAGGTTGAAGCTCTGGAACACCATGCCGACATCGGCCCTCAGGTGGGCCAGCTCCTTCCCCTCCTCGGGCAGGGGCTTGCCGTCGATGGCGATCGACCCCGACTCGAAGGTCTCGAGGCGGTTGATCGTGCGGCAGAGCGTCGACTTGCCGGACCCCGACGGCCCGAGGACCACGACGACCTCACCCTTGCCCACGACGAGGTCGATGTCCTTGAGCACGTGCAGCTCGCCGAAGTGCTTGTTGACGCTGGAGATGTTGACCATCGGGTCGCCGCCCTTCGGGGGAGGCGGCGTGGGCGTGGAGGGGTCCGAGTCCTGCCGGGAGTCCTCCGGTGCGTCGCTCATTGGCGCAACCTACCGTTCGGCAGGTTTCGCCGGGGTTACCACCGCTCCATTGGCACCGAATTGTGAAGAAACTTTGGGCGCCACCTGCGCGTATGCCGTGGGTTGGGCCGGTCTTCGGCTGATGGCTGGTGCCGTTTCCGCACGGTTGGGCGGCTTGGGAGCGGGTACGAGACCGGCATGACCGCAGACACGCATACGCCCGACACCCGTCCGGAGTCGCTCGACGCCGTCCGCTCGATCATGAACGACGTCCGGACCTGCATGGTCGTCACCACGGCCGCCGACGGCAGCCTCCACGCCGCGCCGATGACGACGCAGGAGGCGGAGTTCGACGGGGACGCCTGGTTCATCGCGAGCAACGACTCCGAGACCGTCCGCAACCTCGCCGCCCGACCGCACGTCAACGTGTCCTACGCCGGGTCGAGCTCGTGGCTCTCGCTGACCGGCTCCGCCACCGTCGTCGACGACGCGGAGAAGAAGAAGGAGCTGTGGAACACCTTCACCGAGGCCTGGTTCCCCGACGGCCAGGACGACCCGTCGGTCGTGGTCGTGAAGGTGGACGGCGGGTCCGCGCAGTACTGGGAGAGTCCCGGACGGCTCGCGATGACGCTCGACATGGTCAAGGCCCGCGTCACGGGCAACCCGCCGAAGTCCGGTGACACCGGAACCGTCGACCTCGAGGCTTCGTCATGACGTCGGCACCGCTGCAGGGAAAGACCATCGCCTTCGCCGTGGCCAACGAAGGCATCGAGCAGGTGGAGCTCGAGCAGCCATGGGACGCGGTCAAGGCCGCCGGTGGGACGCCCGTGCTCGTCTCCTCGGAGCCGGGCACCGCCCAGGCGTTCAACCACCTCGACAAGGGCGACGTCTTCGACGTCGACACGACGTTCGCCGACGCGTCGCCGACCGACTACGACGGTCTCGTCCTGCCGGGTGGCGTGGCGAACCCCGACGCGCTGCGGACCGACGACGACGCGGTCCGGTTCGTCAAGGACTTCGTCGCGGCGGGGAAGCCGGTCGCGGCGATCTGCCACGCGCCGTGGACGCTGGTCGAGGCCGGCGTCCTCGACGGTCGCCGCCTGACCTCCTGGCCGAGCCTCCAGACCGACATCCGCAACGCCGGCGGCACCTGGGTCGACGAGGAGGTCGTCACCGACGCGTGGCTCGTGACCAGCCGCAAGCCCGACGACCTGCCCGCGTTCACTCGCGAGATGGTGAGCCACTTCGCCGGCGCCGGCGGGTAGAACAGGGGTATGCCCGCACCGCCCGGGGGACGCGCCGCGACCAGCCGTCGCGCGCACGCCCAGGTTCCCGTCCTGCCCCCCGGCCGCAGCGCCTACGAGAGCTTCTTCCTCAAGCTCGCCTCCCCGGAGGGTGGGCGGGCCGTGTGGGTCCGCTATACGACGCTTCGGTATGCGGACGGCCGGCTGAGCGGCGCGCTGTGGTTCTCCGCGTTCGGGGACGGCGCACCCGTCGGCCGGCGAAGAACGGTGGGCGAGGACTGCGTCGCCTACTCCCCGGACTCCTACGTGGAGGTCGACGGGGCGGTGATCGGACCCGGCACGGCGACGGGCGCGCTCGTCGTGGACGGGAGGTCGGCGAGCTGGGACCTCACCTTCGACGAGGGGCTCCCCGCGTTCCGGCACCTGCGTCCCGACTGGCTCTACGCGGCGCCGCTGCCGAGGACCAAGGTCGAGACGCTGCACCCGGCGTCCACCTTCACCGGCTCGGTCACCGTCGACGGTCAGATCGTCGACGTTACCGGGTGGCGGGGCATGGTCGGGCACAACTGGGGCGCCGAGCACGCCGAGGAGTGGGTCTGGTTGCAGGGCAACGACATCGATGTCGACGGCTGCCATCTGGACGTCGCGGCGGGACGACTCCTCGTCGGCGGACGCCTCACGCCGTGGGTGGCGAACGGCGTACTGGTGCTCGACGGGACGCCGGTACGGCTCGGTGGTCTCCGGCGGCAGAGACCGACGTCGGTGAGCGCGGCGGCGGTGGAATGCGCGTTCCGGCTGGCTGGTCCGGGCGTCGAGCTGGCGGGCCTCGTGCGGCGCCGCCCGGAGAGCTCGCTCGCCTGGGACTACGAGGGGCCGTCCGGCGAGCCGCACCGGGTGGTGAACTCGTCGGTCGCGGACCTCAGCCTCACCATCCGGCGAGGTGGGGCGACGCGGCGCCTGGCGCTCGCCGGCGCCGCGGTCTACGAGCACGGCTCGCGCGAACCCGCTGTTGGCGTACCGGTGGGTCGCTTCGAGTAGCGCGGTTCGGCCACGCCGCCGGTGCGGCGTCGTCGCGCAGCAACCTCGACCTCGACCCGGTCGAGGCGGCCCGTCGGAAGGTGTACTGGTGGCACGCGCACCGGCTCCACGAGCGGACGGGATCACCGAGACGGTCGTTCGATCGCCCGTGCTTCGCACGATTCGGTCGTGGCTCCACTTGTCGACGCCGTGGCCGGACCTCTACGCCTACGTCTACGCGGTCCCCGAGACCACGGTTCGCGACGCGGCCCGGCTGCGGGTCGCGGCGATGGGCCGGTCCGATGCCTGGGTCGCAGCCGGGTGCTCGGCGATCGACACGGCCGGCGTGGCGGGGTACCGGCGCATGTCGGCATCCCGACAGGTTCGCCGGGACTGAATCACCGGCGGGAGGGCGCGGCTCCTCACGACATGCCGCACGACCACGCGCCCGTCGAGGTGCCCGCTCCCGCAACGGGGGCGGGCACGCTGTCGGCGATCTACTGCCCCGAGTGCGGCATGCCCGCGTGGGTGGAGTGGCGTGACGTGGCGGGGAGCACGGCGGGAGTGGCCGCGCACGTGAAGGTGCGCTGCTTCGCGCGGCACTGGTTCCTCATGCCCGAGGACCGGTTGACCGACGCCTGATCCTTATGAGAGTGTTCTATCGATAGAACTCTCTCAAAGGATTCCCATGACCAACCCCTACGGCGACGTCGAGCTCGATGCGCGCGGGATGCGGGCGCTCGCACACCCGGTCAGGCTGGCGATCCTGGCCCGGCTCCAGGCCGATGGCCCGTCCACCGCGACCCGGCTCTCCGAGACGGTGGGGGCCAGCCCGTCGGTAACCAGCTGGCACCTGCGCCAACTGGCGGCGCACGGGCTGGTCCGGGACGCCTCCGACGCGGCCGCCCTGCGCGACCACGGCCGGGAGCGCTGGTGGGAGGCCGTCTCGCGCGGGTTCCGGTTCGCGGCGGATCCGGGCGACGACGGGATCGAGGCGGCCCGCGCGCTCGAGCGGGTCATGGAGAGCGTGGACGGGGACATCGTCGGCCGCTGGCGCGAGGAGGACGAGCCCCGCCTGGAAGCGCAGTGGCGGCGGCTGGCCGGCCGGGCCAACACCCGCATCGTCGTCACCTCCACCGAGCTCGAGGAGATCGAGGCGGCCATCGAGCAGGTGCTGGCGCCCTACGTCCTGCGCAAGGACGAGCCGGGCGACACCTACCCGACGGAGGCTCGTTGGGTGCGGCTGCTGCGCTACACGCTGCCGGCTGCCGATCCGGAGTCGTCCGAAGACCCGGTCTCGTGACGGCGCTGCGCGACACGCAAACCCGGCCGCTGTGGCGCGACCGGCGGTTCGCGACGTACTGGTCCGGCCAGACCGTCTCGCAGCTCGGCGACCGCGTCTCCGAGCTTGCGCTGCCGCTCATCGCGGTGACGACGCTGCATGCCAGCGCGGCGGAGGTCGGTGTGTTGACCGCCGCGATCTGGGCCCCGAACCTGCTCTCGCTCGTCGTCGGCGCCTGGGTCGACCACCAGCGCCGCAAGAAGCGCCTCCTCGTCGTCGCGAACCTCATCCAGGCGGTCGCGGTCGCGGTGCTGCCCGTTGCGCACGTGGTCGGGTTCATGTCGATGTGGCTGCTGTATGCGGTCGCCCTGGTCCTCGGCGCGGGCGGGGTGCTCTACCAGACCTCCTACCCGCCCTTCTTCGCCCGGCTGGTCCGGCGCGACCAGTACCTGCAGGCGAACTCGTTGCTGAGCGCCACGCGGTCCGGGTCGTTCATCGCCGGTCCCGCCCTGGGCGGCCTGCTCATCCAGGCGCTCACCGCGCCGGTGGCGATGGTCGTCGACGCGGTGTCGTTCGTGGGCTCGGCGTTGGCCATCGGCTCGGTCAAGGTCGACGAACCGCCGGTCGAGGGTGCCGCCGAGGGGCCCGGGCTGTGGCGCCGGGCGGTCGAGGGACTGAGGTTCCTGCGGCGGCATCCCTACCTGCGGGCGACGCTCGGGTGCTCGACCATCGTGAACCTCTTCTCGTTCGTGGCGTCCGCGGTCCTCATCCTCTTCGCCAGCCGGACTCTCGAGCTCGACCCCGGGCAGATCGGGCTGGCCTTCGGGATCGGCGCGGTCGGCGGGCTCGTCGGGGCGGTGTTCGCGTCGCGGCTGGCCCGTCGCGTCGGTCCCGGAGTCGCGGGCGTCGTCGGCGCTCTGCTCTTCAGCGCTCCGCTGGCGTTCATCCCGCTCGCCACGGGCCCGGACTGGGTGAAGATGGCGGTTCTGGCGGCGGTCGAGTTCGTCGGGTCGGTCGGCGTGATGCTCTACGACATCAACATCAACTCGATCCAGACGGCCGTCACCCCGGACCGGATGCGCAGTCGCTCGGCCGGCGCGTATGCGACGGTGAACTACGGCGTCCGGCCGCTGGGCGCGCTGCTGGGCGGCTTCATGGCGGACTGGGTCGGCGTGCCGACGACGCTCGTCGTGGCCGGCGTCGGCGGCTGCCTCGGGATCCTCTGGCTGGTGCGGTCACCCGTCGTGCGGATCCGGCGGGTCGAGGACCTGGACGCGGTCGAGGCGTGAGCCTCCCTTGCCGGCGGGGTCAGTCTCTCACCACGTCGGCGGGGTCGTAGTCGTCGCGCAGCCCCTTGAACGACGGGTGCCGCATCCGCCCGTCCCGTGTCCACTCGGTGTAGTCGACCTCGGCGACCAGCTCAGGGCGCACCCACCGCGCGTCACGAGCCTGCGCCCTCGGCACGACCTGGTCCAGCGGCGAGACGTCGACGCTGAGCGGCTCCAGGAGCGCCTCGAGCTGGGCGAGTGTCGTTGCGGTGAAACCCGTCCCGACCTGACCGGCATACTCGAACCCGCTCGTGCCGTGGACGCCGAGCAGCAGCGATCCGAGGTGCCCTTCGCGGTTGCCCTCCCCGGGTCGCCAGCCGACCACCACGGCGGACGTGCGCCGGATGTTCTTGACCTTGAGCCAGGTGGTCACCCGGCGGCCGGGCAGGTAGGGCGCCGAGCGGAGCTTGGCCATGATCCCCTCGAGCCCCTGCTCGCGGGACGCCTCGAGGATCGTCGGTCCGTCACCCTCCACGGCCCGGGGCGTGTCCCAGGCCGCGCCCCGGAGGCCGAGGTCGAGCAGGGCGGCACGCCGCTCGTCGTAGGAGCGCGGCATCAGCGACTCGCCGTCGAGGTGGAGCACGTCGAACACCAGCAGCGTCACCGGGGCCGCGCGACGCAAGGCCTCGGAGGGCGCGCGGACGTGCATCCGCGACTGGAGCAGGGAGAAGTCGGTGCGGCCCTTCGGGTCGAACACGACGACCTCGCCGTCGAGGATCGCGGCCCGGCCCTCGAGGTCGTCGGCGATCTCGGCGACCTCCGGGTACGAGGACGTCACGTCGTTGCCGTTGCGGGTGACCAGGCGGGGTGTGCCGTTCTCGACGAAGGCGAGGACGCGGACGCCGTCGAACTTGATCTCGTACGCCCAGCCGTCGTCCTTCGCCGGGAGTGTGCCGGCCGTGGCGAGCATCGGCGTGACGTCACGGGGCAGTGCGCTGGCCATGGCCTGAGACTAGGCGGGCTGGGCGATCGGTTCGTGGTGGATGGCGCCGGATTTCGGGGCGGTCCAGAGCACGAACCGGAAGTCAGTGGAGGGGCGGGAGGCGCTGGTGGGTCGTGAGCACCGGGGCGAACAGGTCGCCGCGCTCGTCCAGGCGGCGCAGGATCGTCCGGATCGTGTAGCGGTCGGGCCGCAGCCGCGGGTCGTCCAGCTCGTCCCAGTGGATCGGCGCCGACACCGGCGCCCCGGCCGCCGCCCGCGGGCTGTACGGCGCGACCAGCGTCTTGTTGATCGCGTTCTGCGTGTAGTCGAGCCGGGCCAGCCCGGAACGCTCGCGGACCTGCCACTTCCAGCTCACCAGATCCGGCGCGACGGCGCCCACCGTCCGCGACACCCGCTCCACCCAGTCGCGAGTCTCGTCGAATGACGGACCGGCCGCGATCGGCACCCAGATCTGGATGCCCCGGCGCCCGGTCAGCTTCGGCCACGCTCGCACGCCAAGGTGCTCGAAGGCGGTCCGGTGCAGGCGCGCCAGCGCGAGCAGCTCGGGCCACGTCGTACGCTCGCCCGGGTCGAGGTCGACCAAGGCGTAGGTCGGGAGGTTGGGGTCCTCGACGCGCGACGTCCAGGCGTGCCACTCCAGGGCGCCGAAGTTCGCGGCCCACACCACGGCTGCCGGCTCGTCGACGACGAGGTAGGTACGGGTCTCGCCGGGATCAGCGTCCGGGTTGTCCCAGCGGGTCAGCCATGACGGGGCATGGTCCGGCAGTTCCTTGTGCCAGAAGCCTTTGGTACCAACACCGTTCGGGTAGCGGTGCATGTTCAGCGCTCGCCGCGTCAGGTAAGGCACGAGCGTCGGGGCGATCTGCGCGGCGTACCTCACCAGGTCACGCTTGGTGACCGGCTTCTCACGACCCCGGGCTGGGAAGAGGACCTTGTCGAGGTTGGTGACGCGCTGCTGGCGACCGAAGACCTCCCACGTCCCGGAGGCGCCGAGCCGGTCCAGCGCCCGCAGCTCGGCCCGGGTCGCCGGCTCGAACGTCGGCGGGTGCAGGGCGATGGCGGCCTCTCCGGCGGGGAGGTCCGAGCGCCACATCCGGTCCGGGTCGGCCTTCACCTCGTCGTTGGTCCGGCCGGAGAGCACCGAGTGCGGATGCTCCTCGGGGTCCCAGCCCGCCACCACGAACGCGTCCTTCTTGTGCAGCAGCAGCCAGCTCTCCTTGCCGGCATCGTCCACGGACGTCCGGACGAGGACGAACTTGCCCTTGAGCTTCTGGCCGTCCAGCTCCATGTGCAGCTCGCCGTGGGCCACGGCGTCGACCGGGTCGCGACCCTCGCGCTGGTAGTAGTGCTCCCAGGTCCCGGCGTCCCAGACGATGACGTCGCCGCCGCCGTACTCGCCTGCGGGGATGACCCCCTCGAAGTCGTAGTACTCGAGCGGATGGTCCTCGACGTGGAAAGCGGCGCGACGCACCGACGGGTCGAGCGTGGGGCCACGAGGAACGGCCCAGCTGGCGAGCACCCCGCCCATCTCCAGCCGGAAGTCGTAGTGCAGCCGGCGGGCGCGGTGACGTTGCACGACGAACCGGTTGCCGGTCGGGAGAGAAGCGACGGCCACGGTGGCCCCGGACGGCTCGCGCGTCTTCGTGAAGTCGCGCTTGTCCCGGTACGTGGCCAACGGGTCCGAGGCCGCGGCGCGCCGACGTGCGGTGTGCGGCATACGCGAACTCCTTCCGGGCGGACCCTCCGATTCTGGCCCGAGTAAGCCGTTCTGCCGATGTGGGAACACGGGCGGCTTCTTCACCCGCACGGGGTGCGCGACCATGCCGCGGCCGGATGGGCTACCCAGCCGGGTTGAGCCGGAGGGTTCTGACCTCGTCGCGGCGGACCTGGACACGACCACCGATGACGCGGGTCTCGTAGACCGGAGCGGGCCGCGTGGCGGGACCGTGGACGACCGCGCCGTCCTTCAGATCGAAACGGCTTGCGTGCCAAGGACACTCGATGCACCCGTCCTTGACCGTCCCCTCGTGCAGCGGCCCGCCACGGTGGGTGCACCGGTCGGCGAGCGCATGGATCCGCCCTCGGTCGCGGATCAACACGACGGTCGTCGCGCCTACCGTCGCGGTGACCGGCTGGCCCTCGACGAGCTCCGACACGGCGACGGTGTCGGCCCAGCGGGTCGGCGGCCGCTGGAACGCGGTGGTGTCGACGCCGACACCCATGGCGTAGGCGAGGTGTCCGCCGAGCCACGCCGACGCGCCGACGATCCCGAAACCGGTCAGGGTGAGCCACGGTCCGTGGCGGTCGAAGACTCCCGTGCCGGGGTCCTTGCGCCGTGACAGCCAGGACGCCGCGATGACACCGAGACCAGCCACGTTGAGCGCGAGATGCGCCAGTCCCACCCGCCGTTCGGCGCCACGCGTGTCGCTCCAGTCGGTGAGTCCCGCCGCCGCGGCTGGCACGCTGCTGAGCAGGCCGAGCCCGACCAGGGTGCGGGCGGCCGACTGCTCCCGACCCGTCAGGTCGAGCACCACGGCGCCAGTGAACGCGCCGATGGGGACGGCGACCAGGGCCGGGTGCAGCGGATGACCCACCGCCACTCCTGACAGCAGGTCCTTCACCGGTCCGTTGGGGATCCGGGAGACGACCACGTCGAGCGCCTCGGACGGTGCGTCGAGCACCGAGGCTCGCTCCACCGCAGTCGTCGAGCGCTCGACCAGCCGGGACAGGAAAGCGGAGAGCGACATGTCCTGGACGTACCCCGCGGTCATCCCTCCGAACCGACGCCGCCCAGTGCGTCGAGCACGGCGTGACGTCGCAGCCCCTCGAGGCGGTCCTTCTGGTCGTCGGCGCGGCGGATCAGGTCTTCGAGCTGGGCCGCGTCCAGCCGACGGTCGTGCTCACCCAGCACGCGAAGGCTGATCCAACCGAGCCGCTTGGCCGTGACCGCGGTGGACAGAGCCTCAAGCTCAATGACGTCGCTGAGCGGGGAACGTCGTACGAGCGTCCCGTTCGGCTTCAGCCGACCGACCTTCTCGGCCACACCGACGACCGCCTCGGCGAGCCGCGGGCGGGGAATGCCCAGCTGCCGGAGGATGGCCAGCAGCTGCTCGCGGTCCTGGCCCACCTCGGCCGCGAGGTCACGCAGCTCCCGGCGGGCGTCTGGGCTGAGCTGGCTCCGGGCGGAGCGCTGGAACAGGTCGAGCCCGCCTCGGGACGCCGCCACGTGGTGCCGAAGGTAGATGGCCCTCATCCGCCGCGAGGAGACCCCGAAGGTGGCCCGTGACGGGATGGTCGGCGAAGATCCCATAGCGCCAACGTGCCCGTGCCGACGGCCCACGAAACCCCCTGTTGCCGACGAAGTGGCTGAGCGAGAATGGGGGTACCGCACTCCTCATCGGTGCGGCCGCTGTCTCTGAAGTCTCAGGAAGGACCGTCAATGGCGACGCTCCTCGCACCTCACCGCGTCCAATCCCACCCGATGGCCCGCCGATGACCGTCCAGCACGGTGCGCGCTCCGTCGGGTACGACGCCCTGCGCGACCTGCCGCTGGACGACCTGTTCGACGAGCTCGGCCGGATCGGACGCCTCCTCCAGGAACGAGCCGACGGAAGCCAAACCCGAAGCCACCCGCCCACGACTCGCGACCACGCGGCCGACGCTCTCCGGGCTCGGGAGCGCGCCGTCGTGGCCGAGATCCGGCGCCGACCGGGCGGTACTCGCCCCTGGTCGGCCCGTATACCCGGCTCCGAGACCGGCTGACCGTCGGTTCAGCGCCGCCGTCGCGCGGCGAGGGTCAGCGCCGCGGCGCCCGCAGCCGCGGCCGCGCTGACCAGCGCGGGCCGTCGACGCCGCTCGTCGATGATGGCCAGCCACACCATCGATGCGGCGTGGACGACGTCGACCCCGACGAAGAAGCGCTGGCCCAGCCCCGGCGCGCTCGCCTGCGCGACGCCCTGGGCGAGATGCCGGACCCCCAGCACGCGGACCGCGAGCTCGTCCACCTCCCCGGGCGAACGTCCCGCCACGACCGTCCAGAGCGGGCCGCCCACCGCGAGCAGAGCGGCGCCCCACACCGCCGCGGCTACACCGCTCGCCCGGGCCAGCCGGTCGGAGTCGCGAGAGGGCGGGCTCACCGGCGGCGTGCCACGGCCCATGCCGCGAGGCCGACACCCGTGAGTGCGGCCGCCGCTCCCGACAGCTGCGGGTACCGGTGGGCGACCCACTGCTGGTTGCTCCGCGCGTGGGCGCGGTCGTCGAAGGCGCCGTGGGCGCCGAAGTCCCGACCGTCCGGCCCGTCGGCGGGCTTCCAGAGGTTCACCGGATGGTCGTCCGGCTTGAGGTCACTGGTCTGCTGCGACGCGAAGCCGGTCCGCCCGAGGTAGCGGTCCAGCAGCCCGGGGACGACGGCGTTCGCGACCAGCGTCCCCACCGTGCTGGACCCCACCCAGTACTCCCGCCGGCGCGGGTGGTCGGCGGCGAAGACGACCGCGCGGGCGGCCACCTCGGGTTGGTAGATCGGCGGGACCGGCTGCGCGTGCCGGGGCAGCTTGGACAGCACCCAGGAGAACTGTGGGGTGTTGACCGCGGGCATCTGCACCATCGTCACCGAGACGGCGCTGCGCTCGTGGAGCAGCTCGCAGCGCAGCGCCTCGTGAAAGCCCTGGGTGGCGTGCTTGGCCCCGCAGTAGGCCGTCTGCAGTGGAATGCCGCGGTACGCCAGTGCCGACCCGACGTGGACGATCGTCCCCCGGTTGCGCCGCTTCATCCGCGGCAGCACGGCCATCGTGCCCCAGACGTACCCGAGGTACGTGACCTCCGTGGCCCGTCGGTACTCCTCCGGGGTGATGTCGTCGAACCTGGCGAAGACCGAGGTGAACGCCACGTTCACCCAGACGTCGATGGGCCCCATCTCGTCCTCGATGCGCTCGACCGCCGCGGCGACCTGGTCGTAGTCGGCGACGTCGGTCGGCACGACCAGCGCGTCCCCGCCGAGCTTCCGGACCTCAGCGGCCGCCCCCTCGAGGCCGAGCTCGCCACGGGCGACGAGGGCCACGCGGTCGCCCCGCCGCGCGAACTCGAGTGCGGTCGCGCGGCCTATCCCGCCGCTCGCCCCGGTGACCACGACCACTCGTGACATGCGAGAACCAGCTCCTTCGTCGTCCTGACGTCGTGACCCCCACCACCCGAAGCCCTGCCCGCGACCGCGGACGACCAAACCCGCATACCGGGGCTCGACACGCGAAACCGCGGCCAGTGGGATTGACTGCTCAGCGACCGAATCCCACCCGGCCGACGCGAGGAGCCGTCATGTCGAACCGCTGGTACAAGCAGGCGGTCATCTACAGCCTGGAGGTGGACCTCTTCCAGGATTCCAACGGCGACGGCTGCGGAGACTTCCAGGGCCTGATCAGCCGACTGGACTACCTCTCCCGCCTCGGGGTGACCTGTCTGTGGCTGAACCCCATCCACCCGAGTCCGATGCGCGACGCCGGGTACGACGTCAGCGACTACTACGCGGTCGACCCCCGGCTGGGCAGCCTCGGGGACTTCGTCGAGCTCTGCCGGGAGGCGGAGGAGCGCGGGATCCGGGTGCTGCTCGACCTCGTCGTCAACCACACCTCCGACGAGCACCCCTGGTTCCGGTCGGCGCGCAGCTCCCCGGACTCGCCGTTCCGCGACTGGTACGTCTGGAGCGACACCGAGCCGCCGGACCGCTTCGAGGGAATGGTGTTCCCCGGCGAGCAGACGGAGACGTGGACCTGGGACACCGAGGCCAAAGCGTGGTACTACCACCGCTTCTTCGACTTCCAACCCGACCTCAACTGGTCCAACCCGGACGTCCGCCGCGAGGTCAAGAAGGTCATCGCCTTCTGGCTGCAGCTGGGCGCTTCCGGGTTCCGGATCGACGCGGCGCCGTTCATCCTCGAGCGGCGCACGCCGAAGGGATGGGTACAGAACGACTTCCCGATCCTCGACGAGTGGCGCCAGCACCTGCAGTGGATCCGCAACGACGCCGTGCTGCTCTGCGAGGCCAACGTCGACGCCGACGTCATCCCGCTCTACACCGGGTCGGTCCGCGGTGGCCAGAACGACCGGGCGCACATGCTCTTCGCGTTCGAGGTGAACCCGCTCATCTGGCTCGCGCTGGCGCGGCGCCGGGCCGAGCCTCTGGTCACCGGCCTCAAGCACATGACCCCGCTGGCCGACCGGGCGCAGTGGGTGACCTTCCTGCGTAACCACGACGAGCTCGACCTCAGCCGGCTCACGACGGAGCAGCGTGACGACGTGTACGCGCAGTTCGCCCCCGACCCGGCGTCGCGGGAGTTCGACCGTGGGATCCGCCGTCGGCTGGCCCCCATGTTCCGGGGTGAGCAGGCGCGTATGCGGCTCGCCTACTCGCTCCAGTTCTCGCTGCCGGGAACGCCGATGATCCGGTACGGCGAGGAGATCGGCATGGCCGACCTGATGTCCGAGCCGGGCCGTGACGCCATGCGCACCGTGATGCAGTGGGAGCCGGGGCCGACCGCCGGGTTCTCGCCGGCCGACCCGGCCACCTTCGCGCACCCCCTGGCGCCACGTGGCGTCGGCGGGCGCCGCCGCCCGAGCGTCATCGAGCAGCAGCGGGACCACCGCTCGCTGCTGCGGTGGTTCGCGGAGATGATCCGGACCCTCAAGGAGTGCCCGGAGGTCGGCAACGGCGCGCTCACCGTGCTGGACCAGCCGATGCCCCCTGCCGTGTTGGCGCACCGGTTCGACGCCGACGAGGGCACCCTGCTCCTGCTGCACAACCTCGACGGGGACCCGGTCACCGTCGACATCGGACCGCAGCAGGACGTCGCCGTCGAGACGCCACGGGAGGTCTTCGCCGACGACGAGTACCCCACGCCGACGAAGTCCCTGAATGGGCTCGCGCTCAACGGGTACGGCTACCGGTGGATCCGGCTGCGCCGCGGCTGGGTCGCCTGACGTCAGCGAGTGGCGGCCGACGGAGTCAGGCGAGCAGCACGGCGGCGCCGCTGAACCGCCCGTGAGCCAGGTCGGTGAGCGCCCGGGGCGCTTCGCTCAGGGGATAGGTCGTCGTATGCGCCTGGATCCGGAACCGGTCGGCGAGCCGGAGCAGCTCCTCCCCGTCCGAGCGGGTGTTCGCGGTAACACTGCACACGCTGCGCTCCTGGAACAGCTCGGCGTCGTAGTCGAGAGCGGGGATGTCGGACAGCCAGATGCCCGCCACCGCCAGCGTGCCGCCGCGGTCGAGCGCTCGTAGCGCGACGGGGACGAGGCCGCCGGCCGGCGCGAACAGGATCGCGCCGTCGAGCGGCTCCGGAGGCGAGGCGTCGGCGTCACCGACCGAGTCGACCCCGAGGCGCCGCGCGAGGTCCTGGTTGTCGGCCCCGCGGGTGAGGACGTGGACGCGCATACCGAGGTGGAGGGCGACCTGCGCGGTGAGGTGGGCGCTGCCCCCGAAGCCGTAGAGGCCCAGCCGGCCACCCGGCCGGACACCGCTGCGCCGCAGCGCGCGGTACCCGATGATCCCGGCGCAGAGCAGGGGAGCCACGCTCACGTCGTCGAGCGAGTCGGGCAACGCGTAGACATAGCCCTCGTCGGCGACGATTGCGTCGGCGTACCCGCCATCGACGTCCCAACCGGTGAAGGTCGGTGCGGTGCAGAGGTTCTCGGCGCCGGCCCGGCAGAACCGGCAGGTGCCGTCGGTCCTCGCGAGCCACGGGACCCCCACCCGGTCACCGACGCCGAAGCGGACGGCCCCCGGCCCGAGCGCCTCGACGCGGCCGACGACCTCGTGGCCCGGGACGACGCCGTGCCGGCGGGGTGGGAGGTCACCCTCGGCGAGGTGGAGATCGGTGCGACAGACCCCGCAGCAGATCACCCGGACGAGCACCTGACCGGGCCCCGGGACCGGGTCGGGACGCTCCACGCGCGTCAGCGGACCGGAGTCGGCCAGGCCCGGACGATCGACGACCCACGCCTCCACAGCGCCTCCCTTCGGCCGCCATTCTCTCGCGGCGTGTTCACCCCGTCGGGGTGAGGCCGCGAGCCCGCCCCGCTCGACAGGATGGAGTCCGCTCTCGGTCGAGGTGGCCGAGCGCGGCGAGAGGAGCGGGTTCATGCCGAACGGAAAGCCGAACATCCTCGTCATCTGGGGCGACGACATCGGGATCTCCAACCTCAGCTGCTACAGCGACGGGCTGATGGGATATCGCACGCCGAACATCGACCGCATCGCCGACGAGGGGATGCGGTTCACCGACTCCTACGGCGAGCAGAGCTGTACCGCGGGCCGCGCGTCGTTCATCACCGGCCAGAGCGTGTACCGCACCGGCCTGAGCAAGGTCGGCATCCCCGGAGCCGACATCGGCCTGCGCGCCGAGGACCCGACCATCGCCGAGCTGCTCAAGCCGCTCGGTTATGCGACCGGGCAGTTCGGGAAGAACCACCTCGGCGACAAGAACGAGTTCCTGCCGACGGCGCACGGGTTCGACGAGTTCTTCGGCAACCTCTACCACCTCAACGCCGAGGAGGAGCCGGAGCGTCCGAACTGGCCGACACCCGAGGACTTCCCGCGGTTCAACGAGATGGCCCGGCCGCGAGGCGTCATGCGCTCCTGGGCGACCGAGGAGGACGACGACACCGTGCAGGGCCGCTACGGGCGGGTCGGCAAGCAGCGGATCGAGGACACCGGCCCGCTGACCAAGAAGCGGATGGAGGACTGTGACGACGAGTTCGCCGACGCCTGCAAGGACTTCATCCGGCGCCAGCACGAGGCGGAGACGCCGTTCTTCGTCTGGATGAACACCACCCACATGCATCTCTACACCCACCCCAAGCCGGAGAGCGTGGGCCAGGCCGGACGGTGGCAGTCCACCTACCACGACACGATGATCGACCACGACCGCCTGGTCGGCAGCCTGCTCGACCAGCTCGACGAGCTCGGCATCGCCGACGACACCATCGTCATCTACTCGACCGACAACGGGCCGCACATGAACACGTGGCCGGACGGCGGGATGACCCCCTTCCGCAGCGAGAAGAACACGAACTGGGAGGGCGCTTTCCGGGTCCCAGAGATGATCCGTTGGCCTGGCCACATCCCGGCCGGGGTCGTCTCCAACGAGATCGTCCAGCACCACGACTGGCTGCCCACCTTCCTGGCCGCCGCCGGGGACACCACCGTGATGGACGATCTCAAGGTCGGCAAGACGATCGGCGACAAGACCTTCAAGGTGCACATCGACGGCTTCAACCTGCTGCCCTACCTCACCGGTGAGGAGGACCACAGCCCGCGCCAGGGGTTGGTCTACTTCTCCGACGACGGCGACGTCCTGGCGCTCCGGTTCGACAACTGGAAGGTCGTCTTCATGGAGCAGCGGATCGAGGGGACGCTGCAGGTCTGGGCCGAGCCGTTCGTCCCGCTGAGAGTCCCGCTGCTGTTCAACCTGCGCACCGACCCCTACGAGCGGGCCAGGATGACGTCCAACATCTACTACGAGTTCGTGCTGCAGAACGCGTACCTCGTCTTCGCGGCCCAGATCATCATGACGCGCTTCCTGCAGACGTTCGCGGAGTTCCCGCCGCGGCAGAAGGCGGCGAGCTTCACGATCGACCAAGCCATGGAGAAGCTCGAGGCGATGATTACGAGCGGGCACTGAGGCGATGACGGCCCTCAGCACCTGGACCGACGGGGCGACGAAGTCGGCGATCACCGACTTCGTCGCCAGGGTCAGCGACGAGGGTGGGAGCGACTACGTCGAGCCCGCCGCCCGGGTCGCGGTCTTCGACAACGACGGCACCCTGTGGAGCGAGAAGCCGCTGCCGATCCAGCTGGACTTCACGATCAGGCAGCTCGCCCGGCTCGCCGCCGCCGACCCGACCCTGC
Organism: uncultured Actinomycetota bacterium; assembly: GCA_963787725.1. Classification (GTDB taxonomy): domain Bacteria; phylum Actinomycetota; class Actinomycetes; order Actinomycetales; family Dermatophilaceae; genus Lapillicoccus. The sequence goes on from CAWBEH010000013.1 coordinate 626,931, forward strand.
GCGACCGGCAGCCGTACAAGGCGGCCTACGAGGGCGACCAGCACTGGATGGGCGCCGCGATGGTGAAGCACTACCACGGCGACGACGGCGACCTCCATCTGCTCATGGGCGCGATCACGTCGGCCTTCGACACCGTCGACGTCGAGGCCTACGACGGGCAGGTGCTGGCCTTCTTCGACGAGGCAACGCATCCGACGCTCGGGCGCGCCTACCGGGAGTGCGGGTACGCGCCGATGGTGGAACTGCTGCTCTACCTGGAGGACAACGGCTTCACGACGTATATCGCGTCCGGCGGTGACCGCGACTTCATGCGCCCGGTCGCGGGCGACCTCTACGGCATCCCGCCGGAGCGGGTCATCGGCAGCGCCCTCGGCCTCGAGTACCGCAGCGACAACGACACGCATACGTTGCTCTACAAGGCCGCCATGGACTTCTTCGACGACGGCCCGGAGAAGCCCGTGCGCATCTGGAGCCGCATCGGGCGACGGCCGATCCTGTCCGTCGGCAACTCCAACGGCGACGTCCCGATGCTTGCCTACTCCGGCCGGGAGGGGTCGCCCGCGTTACGGCTCCTGCTGCTGCACGACGACGACGAGCGCGAGTTCAGCTACACGGCCGGGGCCGAGGAGGCGCTCGACATGGCCGGCCAGCAGGGCTGGACCGTCGTGAGCATGAAGGACGACTGGACGCAGGTGTTCCCGTCGGCACCATGAGCGCCTGGTTGGCTGGGTCCGTGCCGACGACCGACGACCTGTGCTGGGTCCCGGCCCAGACCTTCGCGATGGGCTCTGACGCGCACTACCCCGAGGAGGCGCCCGCGCATCCGGTGACGGTCGACGGGTTCTGGGTCGCCCCGCACCAGGTCACCAACGCCGAGTACGCCGCCTTCGTCGACGCCACGGGGTACGTCACCGTGGCCGAGCGACCGCTCGACCCGGCCGACTTCCCAGGCGCGCCAGTCGAGAACCTCCAGCCGGGGTCGATGGTGTTCACCCGAACCCCGGGGCCGGTGGAGCTGCGGCACATCAACCTCTGGTGGACCTGGACGCCGGGCGCGTCGTGGCGGCGTCCCACCGGGCCGGCGTCGGACCTCGACGGCCTCGACCGGCACCCTGTGGTCCACGTGGCCGCCGAGGATGCCGAGGCGTACGCCTCGTGGGCCGGCCTCGCGCTGCCCACCGAGGCGGAGTGGGAGGCCGCGGCCCGCGGCGGTCTGGAGCACACCGCCTACGTCTGGGGTGACCAGCCCGAGCCGGCGGGCGAGCGGCTGGCCAACTACTGGCACGGCGAGTTCCCCTGGCGCGCGGAGCCGGGCTATGGGCACACCGCGGCGGTCGGCTCCTTCGCCCCGAACCCCTACGGCCTGTTCGACGCGGCCGGGAACGTCTGGGAGTGGACGACGGACTGGTATGTGTCTGGCCACGACGCGGCGCCCGACCCGGCTCCCTGCTGCATCCCGCGCAACCCGCGCGGGCCGGAGGTCGAGCAGAGCTACGACCCGCGGCAGCCGCAGTTCCGGGTGCCGCGCCGGGTGATCAAGGGCGGGTCGTTCCTCTGCGCCGACAGCTACTGCCAGCGGTACCGCCCCGCGGCTCGCCGCCCCCAGATGATCGACACCGGGATGAGCCACATCGGTTTCCGTTGTGTGCGAAGAGCTCCCGACTCGATCGGCCCACAGCTCGACACGACTGTGGTCTCGTCCTGAAATCCCGTCGCCGCCCCGGCGACTGGACTAGCGTGCCGACTGCGTCGGCCATCTTAAGGAGCGTTTCGTGGACTACCCGCTGCTCAACCTGTTCCTCACCATGCTGTATTTCTTCCTGTGGATCGCCTGGCTGTTCCTGCTGTTCCGGATCATCATCGACATCTTCCGCAGCCAGGACCTCGGCGGCTGGGGCAAGGCGGGTTGGACGATCCTCATCCTCTTCGTCCCGTTCCTCGGCGTCCTCATCTACCTCATCGCCCGCGGCAGCTCCATGCAGGAACGCGACATGCAGCAGGCCCGTGAGTCGAGGCAGGCGATGGACAAATACATCACCGAGACGGTCAAGGGCGCAGCGCCGTCGACCAGCCCGGCCGACGAGCTGACCAAGCTGGCCGAACTTCACAAGTCCGGTGCCATCAACGACGACGAGTTCGCCGCGATGAAGGCCAAGGTCCTCGCCTGACTCAGAGCCGCCAGACCAGCGGGATCACGACGAGGCTCACGGCCAGCCACCACAGCATCACCGGCAGCCCGAGTCGCCAGTAGTCCCCGAACCGGTATCCGCCCGGCGTCATCACCATGAGGTTGGCGGGGGTCGCGATCGGGGTCAGCAGTGCTGCTGACCCCGCCACCGCGATGAGCATGAGCACCGGCTGGACCGAGGTGTGGGTGGCGGCCGCCGCGGAGACGGCGATGGGCGTCACGATGAGGACGGTGGCGGTGTTGCTGACGATCTGGCCGAGCACTGCGGTCAGCAGGAACATCGCCACCATCAGCACGAAGGGGCGGCCGTCCCCGACGACGGCGGTGATGAGCGAGGCGATCCGGTCCGCTGCGCCGCTGGTCCGGATCGCGGTGGTCAGCGGGATGAGACCGCCGATGAGAACGACGGTCTGCCACGAGACGGACCGGTAGGCCTGCGCAACGCCGACGACGCGGGTCACCACCATCGCGGTAGCGGCCATCAGACCGGCGATGGCCGGCGGCACGATGCCGAAGGCCAGCAGAACCACCATGCCCCCGACGATCGCGACGGCGACGGTGGCCTTGGGTCCCCAGGGCACCGCCTGCCGTCGGATGACGTCGGGGGAGTCCACGACGAGCACCGTGCGGTCGTTCGACAGCGAGTCGAGGGCGGCCCAGCTGCCCTGAAGCAGCAGAGCGTCGCCGGGCACCAGCTCGGTCTGCTGCCCGGGGCGGTCCTTGCCCATCCGCTGCACCGCGAGGATGACGAGGTCGTAGGCCCGCTTCATGCCGGGGTAGACCTTCTCCCCGACCAGCGACGAGCGCGGCGGCACGACGACCTCGACGGCGCCAGCCTCCCGGGTCAGCAGGGCGCCGGCGTCGGCTGACCCGTCCATCGCGACCGCGAGGGCGAGGTCGATGGTCATCCGGCTGACCTCGTGCCGCGGACCGCTCACGACGAGCACGTCGTCGACGGCGAGCGGGCGGTCCGTCACCGGTGCTCGCTCAGGGTCCTGGACGCCCACCAGGACCACGCCCGGGTATGCGGACAGCTCGGAATCGTCCGGCGTCTGCCCGACGAGCGGGGAGAGGTCGCGCAGCCGGAGACGGAAGAACCCGTCGGTGAGCGAGTAGTACTGCTCGAGGGTCTCGGCGTGTCGCCCGAGGTCGGCGTCCTGATGGGCCGGTCGGCGGTGGGGCAGCAGGCGGGGGCCGAGCAGGATGCAGATCGCCAATGTCCCGGCCAGCAACGGGATCCCGACGACGGCGAACGAGAAGAAGCCGAACGGTGGAGCGCCGCTGTCCTGCGCCGCCTCCGACACGATGACGTTGACCGGGCTGCCGGTCAGCATGAACAGCGCCCCGCAGCTGCCGGCGAAGGCGAGCGGCATGAGCATCTGGGACGGGGGCTGGCCGATCCGCATGGCGAGGACGACGACAAGCGGGAGCAGGGCCGCGACCGACCCGTTCAGCGTGATGAGGGCGGTGAGGACGGCGCACAGCAGCCCGATGGCGAGAAGGAGCCGAGCCCGGCTCTCACCGGCCTTGGCGACGATGAGCTGGCCCAGCCAGGTGGTGACCCCGGTCGAGTCGATGCCCTCGCTGACGACGAAGAGCGTCGCGATGAAGACGACCACGGGGTCGCCGAAGCCGGCGAGGACGGCCTCCGTCGGAAGCAGACCGGTGCCCCACAGAGCGAGCATCGTGAGGATCGCGACGACGCCCACCGACAGCCGGTTCCAGACGAACAGGACGATGACGGCGCCGAGGATGACCAGGGTGAGGGCAGCGTCGTCCATGGGACAACCCCGGCGTCAGAGGTGGACGGGCGAGCCGGGGCCCCACGCGATGCCGGTGACGTACCAGATGACGAAGAAGATGGTCCACGCGACGAGCACGACGACGGTGTACGGCATCATCATCGACACGACCGTGCCCATCCCTGCGGACTTCCGGTAGCGCTGGCAGACCAGGATGATGAACGGCAGGTAGACCATCAGCGGCGTGATGACGTTGACCGGTCCGTCGCCCACCCGGTAGGCCGCGATGACGGTCTGCGGCGCGATCCCGAGGTTGTAGAAGAGCGGAATGAAGATGGGCGCGATGATCGCCCACTTCGGGATGACGCCCGGCATGATGATGTCGATCACGAAGACCAGCAGGATGAACCCGATCAGTAGGGGTAGGGCCCCGATGTTGGCGTGTCCCAAGGCATCTGCGAGGCCCGTGGCGGCCAGTCGCGACATGTTCGAGTAGTTGAGGTAAGTGATGAACTGGGCGATGAGCAGCATGAGGAAGATCAGCCCGCCGAGCCCGTTGAAGGTCTTGACGACGGCGTTGATGATGTTCGTGCTGCCGGTCAGCGTGTTCGCTCCGCGGCCATAGCCGATGCCAGTGACGAGGAAGAGCATCGAGATGATGAACAGCAGGCTGGACATGAACGGGCTGTTGCCGAAGATCTCGCCGGTGTCCGGGTTGCGCAGCGGGGCGCTCGGCAAGAAGGTCAGCAGGGACAGGATCACCACAGCCACCAGCAGGTAGAGGCCGGCGGTCCGCAGGCCCTTGGTCTCGAGCTTGAGCTCCTCGGCGTCCGGGACGTGGTCGACGGGGGCGTCCGGCGGCCGTTCGGAGGGGTCCCACTTGCCCAGCCGCGGCTCGAGGAACTTGTCGTTGAGGATGGTCATGACCGCGGCCATCACGATCGTCGAGACCGCGCTGAAGTAGAAGTTGTGGGTGACGGTGAGCGGCGGTGCGTTGGGTGCGACGCCCCCCATGATCTCGTTGGTGACCTCGGTGATGATCCCGTCGGCGGGGGTGATGAGGATGTTGACGAAGAAGGTCGCGCTGACGCCGGCGTAGGCGGCGGCGATGCCGGCCAGTGGGTTTCGGCCCAGGGACGCGAAAACGGCGCCGCCCAACGGGACGAGCACGAGGTAGCCGGCATCGGACGCGACGCTCGAGATGCCGCCGATGAAGACGATGATGAAGGTGATCGACCACGGCGGGGCCGCGGACACCAGCTTGCGGATCAGCGCGGCGATGAGACCGGCCTCCTCGGCCACGCCGATGCCGATCATCGCCACGAGGATGACGGCCACGACCCCGAAGTCGTTGAAGTTCTGGACGACGGTGGTGAAGATGAGCCGGATCCCGTCGCCGCTGAGCAGACTGTTGACGGTGATCGTCTCGGTGACGATCTCGTAGTCGGGGACCGGCGGCTCGGTCTCGTGGTCGAGCGACGGGTACATCGACCCGGCGTCGCTGTAGTCGGGGACGACCTCCGTGCCCTGAGGCTTCGCCACCTGTACCTGGGCCTCGATTCCGGCCCAGGAGAGGATCGCCGACAGCACGATGACGATGGCGATCAGGCCGAGGAAGATGATCGCCGGGTGCGGGATCTTGTTGCCGATCCGCTCGATCGAGCCGAGGAACCCTTTCTGGCCCTGCGAGGTCTCCTCGTCCGGCGGGGCGGTCTCGGCGCTCACGACTCGTCCGTCCCGGCCGGCGGCCGGAAGGACGTCGCCAGCTCGATGAGGAGCTTCGTCCCGAAGCCCGTCGCGCCCTTGTTGCGCCACGTCCGCGGCGCCGGGAGCTGCGCGGTGCCGGCGATGTCGACGTGCGCCCACGGGTGGCCGTCGACGAACTCCTCGAGGAAGAGCGCAGCCGTGATCGACCCGGCGTTCGGGCCGCCCATGTTGGTCATGTCGGCGATGGTGGAGTCGAGCTGGCTGCGGTACGGCCGGTAGAGCGGAAGCTCCCAGACCGGCTCGTCGACGAGGTCCCCGGCGGCCTTGAGCTGCTCGAGCAGGTGGGCGTTGTTGCCCATCAGCCCGGCGATCTCGACGCCGAACGTGCGCAGGCAGGCGCCGGTCAGGGTCGCGACGTCGACGACGGCGTCGACCGGCTCCTCGACGGCGAGGGACAGGCCGTCGGCCATCACCAGCCGTCCTTCGGCGTCGGTGTTGAGGACTTCGACGGTCTTCCCGTTGCGCATGGTGAGGACGTCGCCCAGCTTCATCGCGGTGCCGGACGGCATGTTGTCGGTGCAGCAGAGGTACGCGGTGACAGCGGTCGTGCAGCCGACCGCTCGGAGGGCGGTCATCGTCGCCAGGATCGCCGCCGCGCCGGTCATGTCGTTCTTCATCTGCGCATGGGACTCGTCGCTGGGCTTGAGGCTGATGCCGCCCGAGTCGTACATGATCCCTTTGCCGATCAGCGCGAGCCGTCCGGTCGGCGACGGTGGCGCATACCGCATCCGGATCAGCCGGGGCGGCTCGGCACTGCCCATGTTGACCCCGAGGATGCCCCCGCAGCTCATCTCGATGAGCTGCTCCTCGTCGAAGGACTCGACCTCCAGTCCAGCGTCGGGTCCGAGCTGCGCGGCCACTTCCGCCATCCGTGCCGCGGTGAGGGTCGCTGCCGGGCAGTTGGCGAGGTCTCGGCCGAGGTTGTACGCGTCGGAGATGGCCTGCCCCCGCCGCGCGCCCTCGCGCGCCTCCTCCAGGTCGGCCTCGGGAGCGACGAGGACCAGGCCGTCGAGAGCACGCTCGTCCTTGTCCGCGCCGACCCGGAACCGCCAGCGCGCGAGGATGACTCCCTCGGTCACCGCCTGGGCGAACTCCGCGACGGAGATCCCGGCGTCGGCCGGTGGGATCTCGACCGACAGCACCTTGTGGTGCGGGACGGCGCGGGCGAACTCGGCGGCAACGTCGCGGACCAGCGTGGCGTCGACGCTCCCCGCGGTCCCGAGCCCGACGGCCACCCGGACGACGCCGTCGGGGTGCGGCAGGACGAGGGTCTGACCGCGGGCGCCAGTGAAGCCGGCAGACGTCAAGGCGAGGGCGTCGACGCCGAGCTCGGGCGGTGGGTCGCCGCCGCCCACAACCGGGACGGCCACGGCGCCCACCTCCCCGGCCGCCGGGATGTCGGTACGGAGCGAGACGCTGCACCGCTGCCCTACCGAGGGGATCGGATCGTGGGCGCTGATCGTGGGGTTGCTCATAAGAGCCTCCGCTTCTTGAAGGCAGACCGCTGCCGTCAGGACCCTTTGGCGGCACATCGGTTCGGAATCATTGGACCGAGGGACACACCCTCGGGCCTCACCCATGTCGGGTGAGCCGGAGGGCCGGCGATCCGTGAGGATGCACCTGTGCCCAGCAACGACGACACGACCCGCTACACGTCGGCGGGTCGGCTGCCTCAAGCGGCGGATGTCCAGGCGGCGGTCGACGAGGCCTGGCGACGGTTCCGAGGGCACCGCGAGGGGGCGCCGTCCACGGTGTACCCGGCTCTCGCGAACGTGGACCCCGACCTGTTCGGGGTCGCCGTCGTGGGCACGTCGGGGCAGACCTTCACGGCGGGCGACGCGGCGACCGAGTTCACGATCATGAGTGTGGCCAAGCCGTTCGTGCTGGCCCTCGTCTGCGACGAGCTGGGACTCGACCGGGTGCGCGAGCTGGTGGGCGTGAACGCCACCGGTCTGCCGTTCAACGCGGTCGGGGCCGTCGAGGGGTCCCCCCAGGGCCGAACCAACCCGATGGTCAACCCGGGCGCCATCGCGACGACCAGCCTGGTGTCGGGAGCCTCGGCCGAGGACCGGTGGGCTCACATCGCCGACGGACTGGCGAGGTTCGCCGGGCGGGAGCTCCGCCTCGACGAGGCGACCCTCGAGTCGGCGCGCGCCACCAACCACCGCAACCGCGCTCTCGCGAACCTGCTGACCAGCCTCGGCGCGCTGGTGGGTGACCCCGCCGAGGCGGTGGAGCTCTACACCCGGCAGAGCTGTGTGGCCGTCACTGCCGTCGACCTGGCCGTGATGGGGGCCACGTTGGCCGACGGCGGGGTGAACCCGGTGACCGGCGCGGCCGTGGTCACTCCGGAGACCACGCAGGCGGTGCTGGCCATGATGACGATCGCCGGGATGTACGAGACGTCCGGCGACTGGCTGCTCGACGTCGGCGTCCCGGCCAAGAGCGGCATCGGCGGCGGGATCATCAGCGTCGCGGCGGGCAAGGGCTGTCTCGCGACCTTCGCGCCACCCCTCGACGCCGCCGGCAACAGCGTGCGAGGCCGGCTGGTCGCCCAATACCTTTCCCGGGCGCTGGGGTTGGACATGCTCGCGTCGGCCCCGGACCCCACGCATACCGGATCGGCCTCGTGACCCGGCCGCGACCCGGGCCGGTGCTGAACTCGGCTCGCCGCACGCGGGCGGGCTGATACGGTCCGGCCATGCGGCGCGTCGTTCGCATTCGTCGGGGGGTCGCCGTCGCGGCCGGTCTGCTGCTGCTCGGCGCCTGCACGACGGCTAACCCGGTCGACGCGCGGATCACCAACCCGGTGCGGCAGAGCAGCGTCAACGCGTCGGTCGGCAACCTCCGGCTGCTGGCCACCCGCGTCGAGGCGCCCGACGACGCCCAGCACCTCAAGAACGGCAACGTCGGGCTGTTCACGACGCTCGCCAACGACGGCACGTCCGCCGACAAGCTCGTCGGGGTCAGCACGGTGTATGCGCGTCAGGTGGTCTACCGGGTCGGGGAGGGCGCCGAGTCGCCGATCGCCGTGAACGTGCCGGCCAAGGGCGTGGCGTCGATGCAGTACCCGGGTGGCCCGCACCTCGAGCTGGTCGACCTCAAGGTCGACGTGCGTGGCAGCCGGTTCATCCCCGTGACGTTCCGGTTCGAGAACAACGGGTCGCTGACGATGAACGTGTTCGTCGAGGGTTTCGGGTTCCCCACGGTCTCGCCGCCGACGACGTCCTGAGCGAGATCAGAAACCCGAGATCCCGTCGCCGACCAGCTTGGCGCCGAGGACCAGGAGCAGGACCGCCATGATCGTGGTGTTGTTGTGCACCAACCAGTTTCGCAGGTTCTGCAGGATCGCCCCGGCCCGGTCGCCCATGGCGAGGTAGATCACGACCGGGGTCGCGACGCCCAGGCTGGCGACCACGGCGAAGACGATGGTGGCGGTGACCTTGGCCGAGGTGCTCCCGGCGGCGCCCGACGCGATGGCGGCTCCGCCCGAGACGACGAGCAGCAGGTTCTTGGGGTTGACGTCGGCCAGGACGACCGACAGCCCGGCCGACTTGACGGGGGTGAAGCCGTCGAGCGCCGCCATCCACTTCGGGGCCGGCGGCTCCTGACCCTCGCCGGGCCGGTCGCGCCAGTTCTTCACACTGAGCAGGAGCAGTCCCGCGCCGAGCACGATCTTGACCACCGACACCCAGACCGGCGGCATCTCCTCCGCGCCGGTCGAGGCGGCCGCGAGGAAGGCGACGACACCGGTGAGAACCGCGATCGCCACGAACCAGCTGATCACGAACGCGAAGGCGTTGGCCTTGGCGTTGTTGCTCAGCAGCATCAGGACGACCGCCACGATCGGCAGCGGGCTGATCATCACGCCGATGGCGATGGGGAGTGACTGGCCGATCGCCGCGCCCACGCCCGCTCCCTTCGCCGGAACACCTGTCGTGGACATCGTCGGCCGCCGCCCAGCGGCCGGCATCACCTCGCCGGGGTGAAGGCCGCGGCTCGGTCGACGACGGCTCAGCCAGGCTCGAGCGCCGGCCGCGGTCGAGGGACGCAGAGGGCGGTCACCAGGACGGCCAACAGGTACCCGGCGGCGCCCACGGCCATGAAGATGGTGACTCCGCTGGTCAAGCCCAGGGCCGCGACGAGGGAGCCACTGATCGCGACGCCGGCGGCCGACCCGGTCTGGCGGGCCGTGTTGAGTGCGGCCGAGGCGGTCCCCGTGAACCCCGCCGGTGCCGCCCCCATCACCGTGGCCGTCGCGCCCGTGAGCGTGAAGGAGGTCCCGAACCCGCAGGCGACCATGGCCACGACCAGCAGGAAGTAGCTCGGCGTCTCGCCGGCGAGCGCCCACACGGCCAGTCCGGCCGCGGCGATGAGGAGACCGACAAGCATGAGCTGGCGGTGCGCGTACCGGCGCGACAGCCGGGCGGAGACGGTCGAGGCCACCATGGTCACCGCCATGGCCGGCAGCAGGGCCAGGCCGGTCATCGTCGCACTGAGGTTCTCGCGCTGCTGGAAGTACACGCTCGCGGCGAAGATCATGCCGTAGAAGCCGAAGTTGAAGAGCAGGCCGACGACGGTCCCGCCGCTGAGCGGTGCCGACGCGAGCATCGCCCGAGGGATGGGGGGAGCGGCGCCGAACCGCTCGCGCAGTGCGAACACCGTCGCCCCGGCCAGCGTGACGACGATCCCGCCGATGACGAGGGGACCGGTGAGCCCCTGCCGCCCGACCTCGTTGAGCGCGGTGATCAGGGCGGCGATCGTGACGACGACGGATGCCTGGCCCAGCCAGTCGATGGTCCCGGTGCGGTTGCGCTCGGAGGGCCCGACGACGGCCAGGGTGAACGCGATACAGGCGACGCCGACCGGAAGGTTGATCGCGAAGACCCAGCGCCAGCCCAGCGTGTTCGTCAGCACGCCGCCGAGCAACGGACCGGACGTCGCGGCGACTCCGGCGATCGCGCCCCACAGTCCGAACGCCCGCGCCCGGGCCTGCGGGGTCTGGTAGACCTGCTGCAGCAAGGCCAGGGAGCTCGGCACGAGCAGGGCGGCACCGACGCCCTCGACCACGCGCATCACGGTCAGGATGGTCTCGTCCGGTGCCACCATGCACCCGAACGAGGCCAGCGTGAACACGCCGACGCCGAGACAGAACACGCGCCGGTGCCCCCAACGGTCGCCCAGCGCCCCGCCGAGCAGCAGCAGTCCGGCGAAGGCCACGGTGTAGCCGTCGACGATCCACTGGAGGTCGGTCAGCGAGATCGACAGGTCGCGCCCGATGGCCGGCGCGGCGACGTTCACGATCGTGACGTCGAGGATGACCATGAAGTAGCCGGTGCAGACGGCGATCAACGGCGCCAGACCAGCGCGCTCGACCTGCGCGTCCGAGGGGGGTTGCGCCGACACGGGGGACATCATCCCGCAAAAGGCCTCGAACGCACGCCTCCCCACCGAACCGGAACCGGCTTACCATCACGCCCGTGAGCGAAGCCACGAGCACCCAGTCCACGGCCACCCCCTACCGTTCCTGGGTCGACCACATGATCGACGGGTTTCGCGCCGACCCGGACCGCATCGTCGTGCGCGACACGGCCCGCGGGGTCAGCGGCGGCCGGTTCGCCGAGATGATCGACCGGTTTGCGCACGCGCTCGCCGCGCGCGGGCTGGGGTCGGGCGACCGCGTCGCGCTGCTGGCCACCGAGTCCGCCGAGGCGCTCGCGGTCCGGTACGCCGTCGCCCTCGTCGGCGCGGCCAGCGTGTTCACCCCCGACACGGGCCGACCCGAGCGACTGGTGCGGTTCCTCAAGCAGGTCCGTCCCCGGCTGCTCGTCGTCTTCCCGGAGACGGCGCCGCACGCACAGGCGGCCGCGGCCCGGGTGCTCTCGGACGAGACCGTCGCGGTGGGTCCGGTCGACGGTCTGGCCGACCTCGCCGCGGAGGCGGCGGCCCAGCCCGATGCGCCGTTCGTGGGGCGAGCCCGCCCGGACGATCTTGCGGTCCTCATCGCGTCGGGCGGGACCACCGGAGGGTCCAAGGCCAGCATGCGCAGCTTCGCCGCATACGCGGCCCTGCTCGGCGACGTCCGGGATCCAGACCGAAAGTTGTTGACCTGCAGTGCTTTTGCCTACGTCTCGCAGGTCCTCATCGCGCAGACGCTCGTCGGTGGCGGGTCGGTCACGCTGCGGGACCGGTTCGACCCGGCCGAGCTACTGCGGGTCGTCGAGAGCGAGCGGATCACCCAGCTCAGCCTGGTCGAGCCTCTGCTGGCCGAGTTCGCCGACCACCCCGCGCTGCCGGAGACCGACCTCTCCTCGCTGCGACGGGTGAGCCACATCGGAGCGTCCGCACCGGAGAGCTTCCGGACGCGGCTGCTCGACCGGTTCGGACCGATCCTCGTGAACACCTACGGGGCCAGCGAGGCCGGGATGGTCAGCGTCCTCGCGGCTCCCGACTACGGCCTCGACCACCCCGAGCGGCTGAGCACGGCCGGCCGCCCGCGGCCAGGGGTCGAGGTGCGCATCGACGCGGCGTCCGACGCCGAGCAGGGCGTCATCGAGGTCCGCCTGCCGGGGATGTCGACGGGGTACATCGGCCGTCCCGAGGACGCGGCCTTCCACGACGGCTGGTACACCACCGGTGACCTCGGCTTCCTCGACGCGGACGGGTTCTTGCACGTCCGTGGCCGGGCCGCCGATGCCCGTGACGTCGACGGCGTGAGCGTCATGCCGCTGGACCTGGAGGACGCCGCGTGCACGCACCCGGACGTCGCCTACGCCGTCGCGCTGCCCACCGACGAGGGGCCGGACGGGCCGTTCGGCATCCTGGTGCTGAGGGCGCGGGGGACCTCGGTGGAGGCCGACGCGATCCGCGACCACCTGCTGCGGACCGTCGAACCGCCCGGTGCGGTGGGCGCTGTGGTGGTCGTCGACCACCTACCGGTCACCGAGCAGGGCAAGCCGGACCGCGCCATCGTCACCGAGCTGCTCAACCCCTGAGCGGCTCGAAGGACGGGCTCAGAGGACGTGGTGGCCGTACATCTCGCCGAGCGGGTCCGCGATGAGCTCGATGCGAGCGCCGTCGGGGTCGGTGAAGTACACCGACACGTCGCTGTGGATGACGTACTCCACCCCGGCCTCGTCGAACCGCGCGACGATCTCCCGCCAGCGCTCCGGCTCCATCGAGATGGCGAGGTGGTGGAGGCCGCCGAGGACCTCGGCGTACGGTCCGACGTCCAACCCGGGGAAGTCGAAGAACGCCAGCAGGTTCTGGTTGCCGATATCGAAGAAGAAGTGCGAGGACCCTGGGTAGTCGCGGTTCTCGATGAGCTCGGTGAGCGGAAAGCCAAGCAGGTCTTGGTAGAACCGGACGGTCCGCTCGACGTCGCTGCTGACGAGCGCCGTGTGGTGCAGGCCGCGGGCGGTGCTCTCGGCTCGTTGCGCCGTTGGAAGCAGGTACTGCTCGCGGATCTGCGCGCGGCGCATCTCGAGCTGCGCCAGGTCACGGGTGGCGTTGCCAGGAACGTCGTTCACGTGTCTCCCTCGGTCGGGTGCTCCGCGGGAGACGGTGCCGCGCCGCGGGCCCGGCGTCAAGGGCGAGGCAGGAGTGCGGCGACGAGCATGTCGGTCAGCCAGCTCTCGTAGGCTCGGTGGCTCCAGCCTCGTTGTCCGACAAGGGCGTCGAAGTTCGCCTGGGCGCACAGGGTCCAGATGATGTCGGCCGCCTGCCGGGTCGAGATCCCCGCCCGCAGCCGGCCTTGGTCGGCCAGGAAGCCGGCGAAGCGACGCATACCGTCGAGCCGTTGCGCCGATAACCGGTCCTGGAGCTCCTGCAATGCCGGGTCGCCGGCCGCCGCGCTGTCGAGGACCCGCAGCAGGGGGCCGACCCGGCTCCAGACGCCTGGCTGGGTATGCGCGTATGCCGCGAGCTGCCGATGCGGGTCCGGCTCCTCGATGACCCGTCGGATGCCTGCGCGCTCCTCGACGGGTCGTTCGGCCCGGTCCGCGCCGCCGGCCAGAGCGGCCTGGACGGCGGCGGCGAGGAGGCCGGCCTTGCCGGTGGCGGACCGGTACACCGTCTCCACCGCCACGTCGGCGGCCGCGGCGATGGCGGGCACGGTCGTGCCGGTGTAGCCGTGCTCGACGAACAGCCGCGCCGCCGTCTCGACGATGCGATGGCGGGTCTCGGAGGCCTGCTGGCGCCGACGCGTGGTGTCGTAGCGGCGGCGGGGGGTTGCGGAGTTCGACATTGAGGAGAATGATACTGGCATGAATATTGATGCGGGCCGCACGACACGCGGGACTCGCGAACCAGAAAGGACATCCGTCATGACCACGACACCCATCAGCCCACCGGTGGACCTCGACCCCGAGCAGCGCAAGGCCGCCGCCCGCCGTGTGCTGGAGGAGATCTTCCCGAGCAACGACGAGGAGGCTCTTCGGGCCGCGTGCACCGACGACTTCGTCAACCACGAGGCCCCGCCAGGGGTGCCACCCGGACCCGAGAGCGCGATCTACTTCATGCACCTGCTGGCCCGCGCGTTCTCCGACCAGCGGTGGACCGTGGAGAAGGTCATCGTCGAAGGCGACACCGTGGCCCTCTACTGCACGCACAGCGGGCGGCACACCGGCGACTACTTCGGGCTGCCGGCGAGCGGGAACCCCTTCTCGTACCGCCAGATGCACCTCATCCGGATGCGCGGCGAGCGAGGCGCGGAGCACTGGGCGGTCCGAGACGACGCATCGCTGCACCGGCAGCTGACGGGTGAGGCTTCCTCGCCGCGCTGAGAAGAACGCGGCGTCGGGCTCAGCGTCGCGTCGTGCTCCGAACGAGTGAGGCGTCGCGTCGTCCCTGTTCGCGTCCGGCCGCGACGACGGCCGGCACGATCTCGAGGCGGAGCGGGTTGCGCCCCTGGGCGCGTAGTCGGTCGGCGCTGTCGACCGCGACGCCCTCGTCGAGCAGACCCGCCAGCATCCCCGTCTCCCAGGCGATCGCCCCGACGCCGCCACCTCCGAACACCCACGTGACCCCGCTCATCTGGTGGGCCGGTCCAGCACGTCGAACCGCAGTCCACTGGATGACTCGCCGCGGCCGACCGTCTTGCGCCGGCCCAGCCACAGCAGACCGGCGCCGTCGAACCAGCGGGCGTACTGGAAGCCGCGTTCGACCAGGGCCCCTTCGCGGGGGACCTCCTCCTCCTCGATCCGCAGCGGCGGTTCGGAGTCGGGCGGCCGGTTCGGGTCGGAGCGGAGCAGCAGGCCCTTCGGGTGTACCGGGCGCCGAATGCCGTCGGGGCCCACGCGCTGGATCGCGCGCCGTTCGAGCTGGATCACCGGGTTGGTCACTGCCGCAACGGGATCCACGGACACCGGAGCGAACGGGATCCAGTGGTCCGGCACCGAGCTGGCCAGCCGATAGACCAGAGCCGAGCCCACTCTGGGGTCGACGACCGACCCGTCGACCTCGGGGACGGAGACCTCGTCTCGTGCGTGCGTACGGGTCGCCGGAGACCCCGGGCACGGAGCGCTCGATGCCCCACGCCAGGTTCGCGGACTCGTCCCGAGTGAGCTGCACCTGCTCGACCGGCGGGCCGCTCAGGGACTGCGCCAACGTCGGCGGCAGGAAGAGGTGGTCGTCGACAAGGTCGAAGACCGACCAGCGCGGGCCGGACTGGTTTTGCGAGCGGGTCAGTGCGGTCGTCACGCCGAAGGTGTCGCGGACCGTGAACGACGTGACCCGGAACAGCGACCCGACCGGGAGGCGCAGTGGCACGACGTACCAGTCGTTGCCGTAGACGAGGCTGAACTCCATGAGCAGCACTCGGGTCAGGTCGGTCGGGCCGGCGTCCATGGCGCCGAAGTTCACGCTGGCGTCCTCGAACTCCCAGAACCGGTCGGCCGGCTTCCCCGCATACTCCACCGGTGTGGGCAGGACCGGCCGAGCGGCATGCGTGACCGGCGGTCGTGGGAGGCTCGGCGCTCCCAGCGAGGCCGGCACCACCGACAGCGAGTACCAGTCCAGGTCGCCGTCGGTGTACTCGTCAGCGCTGAGGGTGACCTCGCCGGCCGACGCGCGCGCGGAGACGGCGAACGCGTACTCCTGACGGGCCGGGTTCCACGACTCGGCGATCTCCGGGTCGACGAGCGCCGTCTCGTACCAGCGGAGCCAGCGATTGAGCCGCTCGAGGGCCTGGTCCCGCAGCTCCGCCGGGACGGCGGGCTCCGGGGGAAGCGAGGTCAGCGCGCCGGAGGCGTTCCGCAACGGTTGCAGCGCGGCCAGCAGCTTCCGGGCGTCGATGCTTCGACTGCCGGCAAGGGCCTGCCACTCGGCACCGGTCCGGTCGGCGTCGCCCGCCTCGGTCGGCCGGTAGGGGTACGCCGCTGCGAAGAGGTCGTTCAGCCGTCCGACGTTGAGGGTCCATTGCAGCTGGACCCCCGCCTCGACCGCCAGCCGGGCGTGGTGCGCGCGGACCGGCTCGGCCTCCACGGCCACCTCGAGTCCGAGGTCCGCGCCGGAGTAGTCGCGAGCCCGGCCGGCGGCGTCGGCATCGAGCGACCCCGGCAGGTACCGGGAGAGCTGAGCCTGCTCGCCCTCGACCCGCACGTCGATCGGCGTCCCGGCGTCCTCGCCGGCGAACTCGAGGAACTGCCACTGCCGGCACAGCAGCCAGAGCGGGTCGGCGACCTCGGCCGATAGGGCCGGCTGCAGATCGGCCGACAGCGGCAGCCCTTCGAGCCGCGACCGCGTGTTGACGGCCGGCGTGGTGCTCGGACCCGGCGCCGCGAGCGACGCTCCCGACAGGATGAAGCCGGCCACGGCTCAGCCCTCCCCGGTCGAGACGGTGGCCAGCCGCTTCAGCGGGACGGCGGGCGCGTCGGGGGACGCCGGGTCGGGAAGCACTACCGCCGGCAGCATGGTGCCGAGCCATTCGAGCCGGTCGGGGCCAACCCCGCGGATCCGGGCCAGCTGCTGGGCCTCGGTGAGGGTGTCGAGCAGGGTCTCGACGCTCCAAGCCGGGTCGGTCACGGCCGGCGGGACGGCGAGGAGGATGGTCTGCGGAGCCCGAGCCCCAGGCGCGTCGTGGTGGAACGCGAGACCGGTCGTCTCCTCGCGGCCGGGGATGGTCTCGGTCCACCCGTCCACGAACAGGCCGCTGAGCGGGGCGGCGAAGTCGACGGTGCCGCTGGTGTGCGCGACGACAGCGAGCTGGCCGGCGGGCACGCGGTCGAACGGCAGGGCCAGCCAGCGGTCGCTGGGGGAGTGGGGCAGCTGGAGCACGACGAGGTCGCGCGGAACCACGTCACTGTGCAGGAGCTCGGCCGCTCCCCGGACCCGCGCGAAACGGTCGACGCCCTCGCGGACGAGTCCCATCCGTCGCAGCCACGCGCCCGGCGCGAGGTCGTCGCCGGCGCACAGGGTGGTCCGGGCGGCACTGGACTTCCGCAACGGTTCGGGGTCGGCCACGGTGAACCGTGGCAGGACCGGGAACGCTTGCCCCAGAAGGGCTTTCATCCGACTGACTGCACCGTCGACGTCACCGGCTCGAGTCGAGGCGGTCGACATGGTCTCGGCCACCGACCGCGCCTGGGCGAGGAGGGCGTCGAGGGTCGCGGGGCCGTCGTCGGTCATCGCTCGCGGTACGGAACCGTCGACCCCCAGGTCCGCCGCGGACCACAGCGCGTCGGTCAGCGACTGTGCGCTGGGGGACGCGGCGGCGACCGCCGCGTCGACCCGCGCCCGCGCCGTCGCGTACGCCGCCGCCACCGCGTCAGCACGTCGGCCGAGCTCGGCCTCGTCGAACCGGTCGCCCACCTCGTCCTGCGGCAGGGCGAGGTCGCCGGCCGCGGCCGGGCGGTGCGTGGTGACGAGGGTATGCGCCCATCGGGTGAGCGCGCGGAAGGCGCCCAACCCGACGAACCGCGGGTCGCCGGACGGCGGTTCGGTCAGCAGCGTGACGGCGGCCGCTGAGGACGGCGGCCGAGCGGCGAGGAAGGCCTGGTGGAGACGCTCCTCCAGCTCCGACGGCTCGTCGCGGCCGGGGGCCTGGCTCGCCAGCACCGCCGAGAGCGGCGACAGCCCGAGCTCCTCGAACCGGAGAACGAGAGGTGCGGACTCACCGGCGACCGCGGCAGTGAAGCGGATCCGCCTCGGGTCACCGAGGATCCGGGCCAGCCAGGCGTTGAGCCGAGGCTCGGCCTGAGACCTGGGGTCGCGTACCGGCGCGGGCCATGACGGCGGGTAGCTGTCGTCGCCGATCAGGACGAGCAGCCGCTGGGAGTAGCTCTTGCCGGTCCGCGGTGTCCGGACGAACTCGACCCGCGGCGGGCGACCTTGGCGGTCCAGGGCGCCGAGGGCGGCGGCGGCGCGCTCGTGGTTGCCGAGGACGTTCTGGTGGACGGTCTCCGCAAGCAGGAGGTCGGCGACCGCGTCGTAGCTGTCGGCGAGCCGGTCCAGCTCCACGGCCAGCTGGTTGCGCTGCTCCTGCGGTGGCATGACGAAGACCTCCGCCGGGGGAGGCGGGAACTTCACGAGCTGCTGCAGGGCGTCGAAGAGGGCCGGACCCTCGTTGCGCCAGCGTTCCAGGAGGGCGACGCCGTCGACGACGTCGCGCGCGGCGACCTGGTCCGAGGGCGTGGGCGAAGACGGGGGAGCGCCGTCCGGGCGCAGTGGTGCCAACCGGCGGATCGGCAGGATGTACTGCGCGAGGGTCACGCCCCGGTCGCGCACCGCCCGTTCGAACCGGTAGCCGAGCAGCGCCGCCAGCGGCTGGCCCTGCGAGACACCGTCGAGCAGGGTGAGGGCGGTCCGGACCCGTTCCGCGGTGAGGTCGATCTCCAGGGCCTCGTGCTCGGCGTCGTGGTGGGCCAGGTGACCGCTGCGCAGCACGGCGGCTGTCGCCGCCTGGGGCAGCGAAGGCGCATGGATGAACCCGTGGTTGACCGCGGCGTTGGTGGCGGGTCGCAGGTCGTCGAGCCAGCCGTATCCGCCCAGGTGGACGCCCTCGGGAGTCGTGGCGCGCACGGCGGCCAGCCGCCGCGTCGCCAGCGAGGTGTACCAGGCGTCGAGCCGGTGGCTGTACGCGTCGAGCAGGCCGCGCACGGCCCGGTCGAGCTCCTCGGGCGGGCAGGAGCTCAGGCTGTCGAGAGCGGTGAGCACCCGCTGAACGGTCGCCAGCTCCGCGGGAGGATCGGCGTCGGCCAGGCGGTCGGTGACGAACGCGCGTACCGTCTGCTGGCCGGTGACACCGGGGATCACCACCCGCGACGCCTCGGCCGGCGTCGTGACGCGAACGCTGCCCGCCGGTACCGGTCCGACGGCCTCGATCCCGGCATACTCGTCCCAGGGCAGAACGCCGAGCTCCGGCATCGCGTCGAGCTGGCCCGACGCAACCCGAAAACCGTTGATGGCGGCCATATCCGCACGATGCAGCTCGCGTTCGACGGCGTAGAGCACCAACGCCTCGAGGAGGGTGGCGACCTCCTCCTCCCGGGCCTTGAGCCGCTCGAAGGTGTCACTGGTCCGAACCCACTCGGCGATCTCGGCGAGCCGGCCCGCAGAGGTGTCGGCGACGAGCGGACGGTCGAAGTGCTGGTGGCCGGGGTGGAGGGCGAACTCGTTCCACGGCGTCGGCGGCGGCAGGCCGAGGTGGACCCCGAGCATGCTGCTGATGTACTGCTGCGCCACCGCGTGCCGGTCGAGCCCGACCGTCGAGCTGACCGTGAGCGGCCCCAGGACGGTCCGGAACCGAACCGCCGCCGCGAGTGGCGTGGTCTGGAGCAGCTCGTCGAGGTCCGCGTCGAGGTCGGGGGTTCGGCCGAGCCGGGGGACCCTCGGGACGGCCTGCTCCCAGAAGAGCCGCAGCTTCTCCAGCATGCCGAGCAGGTCCGCCTCCACCGGTTCGGCCGGGTCGGGCTCGAAGCCGCCGGCGACGACCGGGAGCACGCCGTAGGGCTGCCGCGACACGCGCAGCGCGGCGAACGGCCCCCCGGGGAACAGATGCTGGCGCACGTGGTCCCGGAGGGTCCGGTTCGTGCGGTCCGGGACGACCGGGCGGAGCACATCGCTGAGGAACGACCCGAGCGTGCTCTCCCACAGGACGTCGGCCAACCGGCCCTCGGCCTCCTGCGGCCGACGGTCCGCTCCGGGTACAGCCCGCAGCACGTCGCCCGGAACGAGCGGCAGCCCGAGGGCGCGGTAGAGCCGGTCGGCCGCGGAGCCGGAGACGGCGTTGGCCGAGGCACGTCGCTCGGGATCCAGCGCCACGACGAGCCGCTCATCCGTGGGAGCGAGGCCGGGCCGCCCCGCGGCGGTGACGTTGGTCGGGGTGCCCGGCGGGATCGCTGACAGGCCGTCGGTGTACGCGTGGTGGGCGAACAGCCGACGGACGCTCCCGGCGGCGTCGAACGGAGTGAGATCCCAGTCGAGACCGATGACGAGGAGCTGGTCGACACCGGGCTCGAGGCCGCCGACGACCTCGGCTGCGGAGACTCGTATCGCCATGCCGCAGCGCTCGGCCTCGTCGAAGTCCACCATCCAGCGGGCCGTGTCCTGCAGCTCGACGTCGCCGTCGACGCCCGGACCCTCCAGGTCGGGGGCCGGGCTGACGTCGAGCCGGTCGGCGACCTCCGCGGTCCAGGCGCGGAGCACCTCGGCGCCGTCGCGTCGCCCGACGACCAGCCACCGGCGCGGCAGGGCCACCGCTCGTGCGGCCACCGACCACTCAGCCTCCCGGCCGGGCGCGGCCGGGAACACCGGCGCCGCCGACCCGTCGAGCTGGTCGAGGTTGAGCGGAGTCAGCGCCTCGACCACCCACACGGCACGCGACGGCTCGACCGCACCGCACAGCTCGGCCCAGGGGGACGTCGCTCGGGCGTCCGGGTCGGGGGTAGCGAAGCGGGTGCGCCAGTACGCCTCTCCGGCGGTCCGCTCGTAGGCGGTGAGCTCCGGCTCGTGGCTGTCCAGGTGGATCTGGTCCGGGAAGATCCGCACCCGGAGCTCGTCGGCGACGAACCGCGCCTCCAGCCGGACCGGCAGGAGCGCGACGGGAACGTCACCGGCCAGAGCCGCGACGCGGGCCTCGAAGTCGGCGGGGGACGGGCTCACGGGACCACCAGCTCGGGTACTCCACCGGCGTGGATGGCGACGCGCATCGGCTGTTGGTGGGTGAGCGCGGCCAGGTGGGCCGAGTGGTCGACGAACCGCGCCCCGTCGAGGGTGGTTCCCGCCAGCGGGTTGTCCGCGATCCGCAGGTAGGAGCCCGGTGCGGTCCCCGCGTGCTCCCAGGTCGCCGCCGACCAGGAGGTCAGGGCCGGCGGCGGGCCGGGCCCGTCCAGCTCGTCGAACCCGAACCGCGCCTCGGTCGCCTGCTCCTGGATGACGAAGAACCAGCCGTCGCCGCTCAGCAGCTCGGACGCGCCGAGGTCGAACCCCACGAAGGTGATGTCCGCCCCGAGCACGCCGGCGAACACCGGGATGCGCAGGTCCGCCGGCACTCGCGGGTTCGCAGCGAGGACTCCGCCGACCGAGCGCCACGCATACAGGCTGGCGTTGGGATACCGCCGCAACAGCTCGCCGCGGACGAGCAGAGCGACCTGGCCGTCGGGGTCGCCGGGGCCGTGCTCGCCGAGGCCGCTGCTGGGCGACCAGGTGTGGACCGGGTCGATGTCGTCGCCGCTGCCGCGGTCCCAGAAACGGCGGAACGGGGTGCCGCGCTGGTCGGTCGGGAACGCCCGCCAGAGCAGCTCGCGGCTGAGCTCGTGGTTGACCCCGACGAGGAGCGACTCGACGAACCGCGGGTTGGTCTTGAGCACGGTGACGGAGTCCACCGGAATGGTTCCGACGCCCGGCAGGAACCGGCCTGGGTCGACTCGCGCGAGGTACGGGTAGAGCGGTACGTCCAGGGTCGGGGCCACCATGACGCGGTCGAGGTTGGGCGCCAGAGCGACGCCGCCCGGGGCGTCGACAAGCGGCCCGGTCGCGGCCTCGCCCAGCTCTCCCGAGACGCCGACGGTGACCATGGCGGCCAGCCGGCGGGGCACCGTCTGCGCCGGGTCGGTCTGCGCCAGTAGGGACTGGCCGACGGTCCCCATGCCGAGCGACTGGAAGTCGGGGGGCGGGCTCCCGACGATCACCTCCTCGTCCGCGACGTGGTCCACGGCGACGGCGAGCCGTTGCACGGTGGGCGGGTCGGTGATCCGCTTCGCTGGGGTGACCAGGCTGAGCAGGTCGTACACGCTGTACCAGGGCGAGCCGACCTGCTCGCGCAGGTCGCGGGCCTCCTGCAGGTGCCGTTCGCCGAGGACGCCGGACATGAGGTCGGCCCGCCGCGTGATGCGGGGATGTGGGTCGGCGGTGACGGTCGCGGTGTCGTTCTTCACCTGGGTGACCAGGGCGGTCGGCACGGCCACGGGCATCCCGATTCCGGTGAGGTCGACGGCGTCGGCGTTCGGGTCGAACGCGACCGACGCCATGGCGGGGATGCCCATCAGGCCGTGCGGGACGAACTCGGTGGGGTTCACGTCCAGCCCGTCGCCGGTCGCGGCCAGCCGGGCGACCAGGCCGACGCGCGGCGAGACGGGAGGCGGTCCGCCCGGGTTTCCTCGGGCCATCGCGGTCCGGAGCACCGGGCGCATCGGGCTGGTCAGCCGGCGCAGCGCAGGGTCGGAGGCGGCGTCGGGCAGGCTGGCTCCGGCGATCGAGGCGGTGATGGTGACCGACCCGCGCCGGGTCCGGCTGTGCAGCGGTGAGGTGAGCTGAAGCAGCCGGTCCTCCGGCTGGGGCGCGAAGTGCCGGGCGTGCAGGCGGCGCAGCGCCTCGAGGGACAACCGGGTCCGGCTGAGGAGCTGGTTCGCGTCGAGGACCTCCTGTACCTGCTCCCAGCACCACTGGACGAAGTCCTCCTGGTTCTGCCGGACCAGCTCCGCCCCGAGCCCCGCCGCGGCCCGGGACCTCGGGTCGAGGTTGAGCTCGCGCAACCAGCGTGGCTGGTCGTCCGGCACGGTGTGCTGGCGCACCGGCCACGCGCCGTAGAGCGGCGGCCCGAGGACGGGAGTCGTCGACGACAGGCCCGACGTCATCTGGTCGCCGGTGGCGTCGAGCGTGTCCTGAAGCGCGGTGGCGACGTCACCGGGAACCTCGTCCAGCCGTGCGCTGCTGCCCTGCCACGCGCGCAGCGCCCCGTCCATCACGAGGTATGCGGCGGCGTCGCCGGCGTCCTTCGCCGGCAGCTCGGGACCGGCCGCTCCGACATACATCGGCTCGCCGCCTCCGTCCACGGGAACGGCGAACGGCCGCAGCCGGCTGGCCAGCTGCTCGAAGTCGCCGACGACCGAGCCGGTCGCGAACGGCCACCAGTAGTAGACCGGCAGGCGCACGTCGCCACCGCCGAGGACCGGCCAGGCCGGGCCGAGCGACTGGGTCCCGTCGGGCTCTCCACCGAGGCCGCGGACGACCCCGGCGTCGAAGGCGGGAACGAGGCAGGCCGCATACCGTCGTCCGGGTTGCAGCCGCCGAGGCGCCAGGATCCGCGAGACGTTCATCGCCGGCCGGGCGGCCATCGCCGCACCGGGATCCTCGCCGTCGGGGGCGACCACCTGGGCATGCGCCCACGCCCAGGACTCCGCGAGGTCCGGCAGCTCGGTGTCCACGAGGGGGCCGGGCACCTCGAGGACCGGCAGCGGCAGTCCCGGTTCGGTCCGCGGCGGTTCGACGACCCCCAGGTCGACGACGACGAGCACGCACCACGGCCGCAGCCGGTCGTCGGGGCCGCTGGCGGCCGGGGTGAACATCCACGGGAGGTCGGGCGGGTCGAACTCGATGAGCGGCAGGTAGTTCGGCTCGACGTCGACGCTGTGCGGTCGCGGGTCGGTGCGGACGACGACCCGCGGGTCCAGCCCCATGACGTCGCCCGGCCCGTTGACGGTCAGCGTGAACCGCGACTCGGGGATCGCGGTCAGGGTCACGCCGACGTCGACGCTCACCTGGGCCGGGAGCGCCTGGTCGAGCGCCACGGGCGGCGTTCGACCGGCGAGCCCGCGGCGGGCCCAGGGCAGGAAGGTGTAGGCGGCCATGGTCTACCCGGTCGCCAGCTCGAAGCGTTCGACGACCTGCGCGGCGACCCCGGCCCGTCGCAGCCGCTGTTCGACCAGCACCTCCGCGGTGGTCGCCGGCCCGCCGATATCGACCATGTCCATCGTGACGCGGTCGGCGGCCACGACCTGCGGCTCCGCGACGCCGAGCGGGATGCGGACCGCCGCGGTCTGCTCGACGACGCGCTGGGCGGCGCGGCCCGCGGCGCCGTAGCGGCCGAACGCCTGGAGCACCCCGTGGTCAAGTCCGTGGCCCTTGGTGGCCGGCCGGGCCTCGGTGCGGATCTCGCCGGTCTCCAGGTCGAGGTAGCGGGTCTCGAAGGTCATGGGGGCACGGACCGGCCGGGTGCTGACGTCGAAGCCGGCGGACGTGAACTCGACTCCCGCGTCGAGGGGCTCGTATGCGGGTCGGGTGAGCCGCTCGTCCTCGGACACCTCGACGAACTGGGCGCGGGCGAAGTGCTCGCGGACCGGCTGGGCGCCGGTCAGTGTGGCGACGGACGTGAGCGCCTGCCCACCGATCGTGACGCCCTCGACGTCGAACTGGTTCGGCCCGGCTACGGCGGCGTCGCCGAAGCGGTCCATGGCCAGGCCCAACGGCACCGCCTGCTGGACGAAGACGCACCGGGCCAGCGGATGGGCGCGGGGGGAGAGGTCGCCGCGTTGTGGTGCCAGCGTGACGATGGCCTGACCGCCGGTGGGCACCTGGGCCGACCAGTTCTCCGGCTTGGCCAGCTCGGCGGCCAACACCGCACGGATGTCGACCTGTTCGCGGACGAGCGGCGGCGGGGTTCCCCACGACTCGTCGAACGACTTGGAGATGTCCCACCAGAGAATGGAGAAGCTGACCTTCCCCACCACGTGCCAGCGGCCGGGACCTTCGATGGTGCCGGCGATCTTGACCCCGGCCAGGCTGTGCCCGCGGTAGGTGACCTCGGCCGAGAACCGGAAGTCGGCGATGAAGTGCGTCCGCGGCCGCCGGTAGATGAGGACGTCGAACCCGATCTCGCCGGTCAGCCCGACCGGCCCGATCTTGGCCGACGCGTGGAGGTTGAGCCCGGCCTGGATCGTCGCGGGTGTGACGGCGAAGTAGCCGGTCAGGGTCAGGTCGAACCGGCCGACCGAGAACGACGCCCCGAGCCGGGGGACGCCGCCGCTCACGGTGGCCGGGACGTCCTTGAAGCGAGGGTTGAACCCACCGGCGGCCAGGAGGAACGAGGGGTGGTTGCCGTACTCGCCCCAGACCGCCAGCCCGCCGGTGAGGTCGATGCCCGCGACGCTGGAGTCCCGCAGCGCCGCGAGGAACCCGTAGCGCTTCTCCGCGAGGTCCCAGAAGCCGAGGACGTCGATGATGAGCACGAGCACGCGGGCGTCGGGGTCCTCCTGGGTCGCCCCGACGGCGGCGCGCAGCTGGCCGACGACGACGACCTTGGAGAGTGCGAGCGGGCCGCCGCCGAGCGCGTTGTCCAGCTGGATCAGCACGGCCAGCCGCGCCGTGATGATGACCGGCTTGCCCCAGTGCACGTCGACCATCGGGCCGACGGTCAGGGTGTTCCGCCGCATGGGGAACAGCTGGCGCAGCGTGGCGATGATCCGCGGGGCGTCGCCGACGGGGTCCGCCGGGAAGAGAAGGTCGTCGAAGGCGCCGCTCCTCATCCCGTTGACCAGCTGGTTGACGTCCACCGCGCGCTGGACGCCGATGACGCCGCCGATGCCCTCCAGCGTGAAGCCGAACCCGATCTGGACCGGCGGGATCTGTGCATAGAGCAGCAGGAGCATGGACCAGTCGCGTCCGGTCGACAGCAGGCCGATCGCCTTGACCCCGATCTTCCCGAGCGTCAGCTCGAGGGCGCCGACGTAGTCGCCCGCGGCATCGCGCTGGACGAAGCCGCCACCTCTGACCACCTCGGCGTCGATGACCACGCCGACGCCGTTGGGCGGGGTGGCGCGGACGGCGAGGTCGGCCGCGCCGAGGTTCCCGGGTCCGGGCTCGACCGCGGCCCGGACGCCGACTCCGGCGACCGACAGCTCGACCGGCCCGAGCGAGAGGGTCGCGGCGATCCCGAGACCCGCCGCGACGCCCCCGCCGCTCGTGCCGATGGACAGCTCGTATCGGTCCAGGGTGAGTGGCCCCAGCGTCGTGCCGACCGCTCGCGCCACGGTGAGGCTGGCCTGCCCGCTGAGGGTCAGCCCGTCGCGGGACGAGTACGAGAGGTCGGCGTCGACGTCGACGACCAGCCCCTCGTCGGGGAGCAGGTCGTCGACGAACGGCAGCCCGGTACTCGTGACGGCGAACCGGCCCTGGGCGATCGCCAGCCGCAGGATGGCGTCGGCGGACTCGCCGGACATGTCGATGGTCAGCGTCACCGCGAAGGTCCGCGCCGTCAGGGACACGTCGTCCTCGGCCAGCAGCGTGACGGGCTCCGACCCGTCGGCGTCGGCCAGCGTGAGGTCGACGCTCATCCTCGCGCCGGCCGCCGCCGGTCCGGGGCTCTCGGTGTTGAGCCCGGTACGCAGCTCGGGGTCGGCGCCGGCGCGCAGCAGGATCGCGATCCCGGTCCCCAGGTCGCCCGAGGCGGCCAGACCGACCGACAGCCGGCTGGTCAGGGGGATGCGCAGCTCGGCGGTCCCACGCGCGTACGGGGCGATCCCGAGCCCGCCGTCGGCGCCACCGGCGGCGGTGGGAGGCAGTCCGAACACGGTCAGCCCGGCTTCGCTGGAGCCCGCTACGTCGGACCCGACGAGCGGGAGGAAGAGCTGGGTCATCGGCGGGTGGGCCGGGGGCGGTCCACCGTGCAGCCGCCTCAGGGGGAGCGCGCCCAGCTCGCGGCGGCGGACGTCGACCGCCAGGTGCTGCAGGACCGCGCCAAGGTTCACGACCAGTGTGGTGGCGTCGTATGCCGGTGTGCCCCAACCGTATGCGTCGCGCAGGAGGTCGGACGGCGCGGTGACCATCGTCTCCAGCCGGTCCCAGTGGACGATGTGGCGCAGATGGGCGACCTGGAACCGCGAGGGGTCGGCCGGCTCGCGACGCAGCTCGAACAGCCCCAGCAGGACCGCGATGTCGAAGGCCGGACGGGAGGCGACGGCCGCGGACTGCAGGAGGTAGAGCTCGACCAGGCGGGGGAGGAAGTCGTCGACGATGCCCGTGCGGTCGAGGTAGTCCTGGGGCGCCGTGAGCTCGACCTCGGACAGGTCCACAATGGCGCGTCCGACGGACAGCGCGAGCTCGGCCAGCGCCGCCGCCTCGTCGCCCTCGACGGCCTCGGGGTCGGCGGCGAGGTCGGTCCACGCGGTGAGCCGCTGCCCTACGTCGCCGATGTCGAGGCTCGCCAACCCGATGTCGTCGACCCCCGGCGGTAGGTCCCAGCCGAGCGAGCCGAGCAGCTTCCGCGGACCGTCGGCGACCTTGGCGATCTCGCCGGCCGCGGTGAGCACGGCGGCGACCCCGGCGAGCAGCGTGCGCTCAACGCTCATGGCGGCTCACTCCGGTTCCTTCCGTGTGGCCCCGACGAAGTCCTCGCGGTTGGGCACCTTCCACCGCCCGCTGGAGAAGTCGAACGCCCGGGTGACCCCGATCGGGCGGACCTTCGGCGCGCTGAGGTCGAGCGGGACGCCGAGCGCGGCCAGGTGCTTGCGCGGCGTGACCAGGCTGCCCGCGTCCGCGGGGTACTCGAGGACGAAGCCGGGGAGCGGGGCGGCTGTGCCGTTCTTCACGTGGGCGAGCGCATCGGTCGCCGCCTGCTTCCACAGCGGCAGCCAGGTCGTCGCGCCCGTCAGTCGGCTGTCCGCCGCGTTCGGCATGCCG
Organism: uncultured Actinomycetota bacterium; assembly: GCA_963787725.1. Lineage (GTDB taxonomy): Bacteria > Actinomycetota > Actinomycetes > Actinomycetales > Dermatophilaceae > Lapillicoccus. The sequence continues at coordinate 654,519 of CAWBEH010000013.1, forward strand.
TCGCCGCCCATGAACCCCAGGTGCTCGGCCCACAGCCGCCGGCGGATCCGCTCGGCCGGAGGCATCCCGCTCGGACCGGGCGTGCCCTCGAGGATCGTCACGTTCAGCTCGGCGGCCGTGGTCTCGCCGAAGGCCAGGGGGCTGAGGACGGCGTTGTGGTCGAGCGAGAGCCCGTCGAGGTTGGCCGACCCGATGGTCGACCAGGTGTCGTCGATGACCGCCATCTTGGAGTGCAGGTAGATCGGCGCGACCCAGGGTCGCGAATGGGCGTGGTCGTAGGACCAGCGGGTGAAGATGCCGACCCGGTCGGGGGCCGCGGCGCGCAGCTGGCGCACCAGCCGGGCCTGCCGGCCGGGGTAGAGGATGACGTCCGGCTTGATGTTGAGCAGGAAGATCAGCTCCAGGCCGGGCTTGTCCTTGAGGACCTTGGCCAGGGCGTCGGCGATGATCGCGTCGGTGAAGTACTGGTTCTCCAGGTAGATGAACCGTTTCGCCTGACCGAACGCCCGCAGGTAGCTCTCGAGGATGCCCTTCTCGCTGGTCCCGTTCAGGAAGCCGAAGCGGCCCGCGCTGAGGGTGCGGACGACCTGGACCTTGACGACCCCGTCCGTCCCGGAGGGCTGGGCCTTGGCGACCTGCTCGGACGGCAGCGAGGGGATCTGGTCGCCCGTCGCCTGGTCCTCGTTCCAGTACGCCCGGAAGGTCTCGTGCAGGTCGCCGACCACCGGTCCGACCAGGCCGATGCTGACGTCGTGGACGATGTCGGAGGTCGTGTCGCCGCGCTCGGGGTTGTCGATCTGGTGACGCGGGTCGTCGAAGTACCGCTGGGAGTAAGGCGATCCGAGGACGGTGGCCCTCTTTCCGTCGGCGATGACCATCTTGGTGTGCAACACCCCGTTGTCCGGGGCCGGCTGCTCGAAGCCGCGGACGGTGATGCCGCCCCGGGGCTGCGGAATGTCGGCCAGGGCCTTGGCCATGTACTCCTGGAGCTCCTCGACGTCCGAGCCGCTGTCCAGCGCCCGCCCGGCCAGGATCATCTCGATGAACAGGATCGAGAAGGCGAGACCGATGAACACCGGGAACAGCGCCACCCCCGCGCCCATGACCATGGCCACCAGCCAGACGGCCCCGGTCCCGACACCGGCCGCCGCGGCCGGCAGCGCCAAGAGCCAGAACACCCCTTCGGGAAAGCTGGCGACGGGCTGGTTGAGGAGGATCCGCACGGCGACCTTGCGGCGAGCCGCGTCCAGGACGAGGCGTTCAGGTCGGCGGTCCTTCGGTCGTGGGACCGGCGTCGGCTCCTGCCCGGAGGGCAGGGGGTCGAGCGGGACGATGGGCGGCGGCCCGAACGAGAAGACCAGCTTCGCGTGCTCGTCGGCTGCGTTGAGCTTGTAGTCCGGGGTCGTGAAGAACAGCTGCGTCATGTTGAGGGACGTCGTCGCCGCCTCGATGTCGTCGGCCGCGGAGCCGAAGGCCTCCTTGCCGTCGATGAGGACGGTCATCGCGTTGCCCTCGGTGACCATCTGGGGCGGGCCCTTGCGGTTGGTCACCAGAAGGCCGGTCCGGTCCACGTTGCGGACGGTGATCCGGCCGAGGGACTGGTTGCCATCCGTACCCGGCACATCGTGGTCGTCGCAGATCGGCCGGCCGAGGTCGTCGACCACCCGGACCCGGCAGGACGACGGGTGCGTCGGCTCGCCCAGCATCCCGGCCAGGACCAGGGTGAAGTCACCGGTGTTCCGCGTCGTGGTGGCGTCGACGACCTCGCTCGTGAGCAGCCAGTCGCCCCGCGCCTCGACGAGGAGGCCGCCCAGCCCGGTTCCGTTCTCGTCGACGACGGTTCCGGTCACGGTGAGGCTCACGGGCATACCCCTGCCCGGCCCGCACCCGTCACGCGCATACGCCGACCCCTGACCGCACCGTGAGGCCCCTGCGCGGAGCCACTCCTCAGGGTGGCGACTGCGGACTTCGCTCGTCAAGGACCAGCCGGCGTCGGTCGGCCTCCCGACGCGCCGTCCTCCCGGATGCGGGCGGGGTCGGTCGGGGCTAGCGTGGTTGGCGGCTCTCGGGAGGTTCGTGCCTCGCTGACCCCTGCAGCGGGGCTGACCACCACAGGGCAGGCCCGCCGCTCGCCCCCGCCGGCGGGCGGCGGTGCCGTGCGCCGTGCGCCGTCAGTCAGGCAGACAGAGGAGGTGGGTGAAGTGTCGAAGGACCTCAGCGACAGCGCCAACCGCAAGAAGCTGAAGAAGTCGTCGTTCGCGTTGCCGGAAGAGGAGAAGTACCCGATCCCGGACATCGAGCACGCGCGCAACGCGCTGGCGCGGGTGGCGCAGCACGGCACCGCGGCCGAGAAGAAGAAGGTGCGCGCCGCTGTCGAGAAGCGCTACCCCAGCCTCAAGAAGGACGACTAGGCCGACTTAGGGAGTGGGTACGCGAGTGGCCTACAGGCCCTGCGCCACGCAGAACTCGTTGCCCTCCGGGTCCGCCATCACCGTCCATCGGTAGCCGAACTCGTCCGTGTCCCTCACGCGGGTCGCGCCCAGCTCGACCAGGCGGGCGATCTCGGCCTCGGGGTCGGCAGCGGCCACGTCGAAGTGGATGCGGTTCTTGGCGGTCTTGGGCTCGGGGACCTTGACGAACAACCACGTCGGCCCCTGCTCGGGGTCGACGGGTGCCCATCCCGCCGGATCGCGGTGTCCGACGAAGCCGATCGCGGCGAAGTCGGTGGACGCCTTCGGGTCGAGGGGTCGGCCGACGGCGGCAGACCAGAACGTGCCCACGACAAGGGCGTCGGCGCAGTCGAAGGTCAAGGAGGCGATCGTCACGGTCACCGGGTGACTCCTGGACTCGAGCGGTTTCGACAGTGCCGACATTCTCGCCTGAGCGGTGTCCGTTGTGGGGGTTCGCGCCCTGCTCGTCGGGTGGAGCCCGTGCGTGCGATATCGGGTCTCCGTGAACGGGCTCAGCGTGGCCGCCGGCTGGCAGGATGAGGGAGTGGACGCGAGCGCTCTCCAGGTGCGGCCCGCCGCGGAGACCTTCGCCGCTGTAGCCCGCGACCTCGCCGAGACGGCAGGGGTCCGGCCCACGCTGGAGCAGCTGGTCGGACATGCCGTCTCCCTGGTTCCGTGTCACTGGGCGGCGGCCGCCGTCGCCGAACACATCACCTCGACCCCGGCGCCGCTGTCGGCGTCCAGCGAGCCCGAGCTGCTCTCCGTCGTGGCGGGGATCGCCGGAGCGGCCGGAACGAGTCCCGGATGGGCGGCGTTCGAGGAGCGGAGCGTCGTCCTGGTGCCAGACCTGTCGGCCGAGGAACGGTTCGGGACCTATGCGGCCGAGATGTTGGAGCACACTCCGATCCGGTCGGTGCTGTCGTTCGGGCTGGTGATGCAGGACCACGCCCTGGGTGTGCTGACGGTGTACTCGCGGTTCGTCGACGCGTTCAACGACGAGGCCATCGCCCGGGCCTCGGTCCTGGCCGACCACGCCGCGATCGCCATCGAGGGCACCCTCCAGGAGGATCGCGCGCACAACCTGCAGCGGGCCCTCGGGTCCAACCGCGTCATCGGCACCGCGACCGGGATCCTGGTCGAACGGCACAAGCTCACACCCGAGCAGGCGTTCGACCTGCTGCGAAGCATCAGCCAGAACAGCAACCGCAAGCTCGTGGACATCGCCGAGTCGCTGGTGACGACCGGCGAGGTCCCGCAGTTCGGCCGAGGACCGTCGAAGCCCGCTGCCTAGCTCCGACGCCCGCCGGTGAGGTCGAGCCGCATGCTCCCCGGCGCGGTATGCGTGAAGCCGAGCTCTGTGAAGAGGGACTCCCGGCCCCTGAAGGCATCGCTGGGGCGGGGTTCCGGCCCAGGAGCCGGCCGGCCCTCGATCGCCGTAGCGCCGTGCTGTGTCGCCAGCTCGACCGCCGCGCGTAACAGCGCGTGGCTCACTCCTCGCGACCGGTGGTCGGGGTGGACCACGAAGCACGGCACGAGCCAGACCGCATCGTCGGAGGAGCCATCCACACCGACGTAGCGAGAACGAGGGCCGGTAGCGCACCAGCCCACTGGTTCAGTGGAGAGGGAGGCCAGGATTCCCATGGGCGCCTGGCTGCCGGCAGCCAGCTCGGTGAACCGTCGCTGGTTGGACCCGGTCACCCAGCCGAGGCGGAACGCGACGCCGCTGACGCACGGAGCCATGCACCAGCAGCGTCGGGTGTTCCGCGAGGCGCCGAAGAGCGTGGTCAGCTCCGGGATCTGGTCCGGACCGACCGGGCGGGTCCACAGCTCCGGGTCGACCACCCGTTCACGGTAGCCCGGGGGCGGCGCCGGGCCGCGGGCATACCCATGTCGAGGTGCCCTCAGGGTTGCTGGCGCGAGCGGCGCGCGGCCTGCCAGGTCTGGGGGATCAGCGGTGCCGTCCGTCGCTGGAGCCAGGCCTCGGTTCGCCGTTCGGTGTGCTCGAGGTCGAGCTGCCGCAGCACGTGCTCGACCGCGGCGAGCACCGAGCCCTGGAGCATCCAGAGGTCGGTCTGGCTCCGCGGGTCCACGTCGATGAACATCAGCTCGGTGATGACGGCCCGCGCCTCGCGGACGATCTCGACGGTCTGGTCCATCGCCTCCTCGACGCGGTCGACGTTGCCCGAGCCGAACTCGGCGTCGACCAGCTCGGCGAACGACCGCAGCCCGCTGGCCAGGTCGTTGAGCACGACCGCGAACGCCCGCCGCAGCTCGACGGCGGCCGGGGTGTCCGCGGCGTCGCCGGCCGCGGGCGCCTGCAGGGCGATGACGGACAGCAGGGCGCGCAGGGCCACGAGACACCCGTCGAGCCGACCGAGGGCGTCGGCCAGCCCGGGATGCACCGTCGCACTGGCCAGGGCGAGCGGGTTGAGCTTGCGGCTCTGTGCCACCGCCTCCACCGAGGCGGCCGCGCCCTCGAGGTCGGCGTCGATGTGGTCCGCCCAGGCCATCCAGGCCGTCACCTCATCGGGGTGCGGGGTCCGGCTGGCCACGGTCAGGGCGACCTCGTCGAGGAGACCCGCCTGCGACCGCGCCACGCCGCGAACCGCCTCGCGGGCCCGCGCGTTCGGGATCGTGACCGGTACGACGAGGCTGAACGCGATCCCCACGACCGTCCCGATGAGGGTGTTCACGACGCGGACCTCGGCGGCAAGCTCGGGGGAGGAGACGGCGAGGATCAGCATCGCGCTGATCGGCGCCTCGAGGGACTGTTCACCCAGCCGCAGGACCTTGGCCAGCACCAGCGACGCGGCGATGACGATGGCCAGGCTCCACCAGGTGAGTCCGATCGAGCTGGCCACTCCGACCGCGACCAGGACGCCGGTGAGGACGGCGCCGACCCGGACCAGGCCCATCTGGAGGGTGCCGACCGTCGAGGCCTGGACCACGAGCAACGCGGTGAGCGGTGCCGTGAGGTCGAGGATGCCCGGTGACACCGTGTTGGCGATGAGGTACGAGACGACAGCGGCCACGGTGAGCCGAGCGATCTGAGCCGACGCCGGCCGGATCCGGGCGGGCAGCTGCGCCCACGACGTGGGGAACGACGGCCAGGCCCACCACAGCAGGTTGCGGAGTCGCGCCCGCGACCTCCCGGCCAGGCGTCCGAGGTTCAGCCGCTCCACCGCCTCCACCTTCAGCCATGAGCCGCACTGCACCGGCACATGGCATGCTGCGCGCCCCACACTGTAGAAGCCTGGGGCCCGTACGTCAGTCCTCGGCCGTCGTCCCGGGTGGACCCGCCAGCACCCGGGGCACGTACTCGAGCAGCTGCAGCCGACCGTCGAAGGTGCGGCTGTTCACCATGTCGAGCGCGACGTCGGGGTACCCGTCGTAGATCCGGTCGCGACCCGTGCTCCCCGTGATGACGGGGAACACCACCACGCGGAAGCGGTCCACAACACCGGCGCTCAGCAGGGAGCGGCACAGGGTAAGGCTTCCCAGGGTCCGCATGGAGGTAGCGCCGGAAGCCTTCATCTCGCGCACCGCATCGACGGGGTCGTCGGTCACCAGGGTCGAGTTCGCCCACTCCAACGGGTCGCTGAGGGTGCTGGAGAAGACGACCTTCGACATGTCGGCCAGCGAGTCGGTCCCCGGCTCACCCTCGCTGGCGAACCCGTACATCAGCCGATAGGTGTTCGCGCCCATCAGGACGGTGTACGCCTCCTCCGGCTGGTCGCCCAACCAGGCGAGGTACTCGGGTCCCTCCATCCCCCAGAATCCTGGCCAGCCGTCGGCGGCGCCGTACCCGTCCAGCGAGGTGATGAAGTCGACGATCAGCTCGGTCATCAGCAGTTCCTCTCTTCTCGGACCGTAAGGCGGGATGCCCTCTTCGCTCGAGTGTGGCCCAGTCGTCGAGGCAGGACGCGGTGCAGAACGCCCCAACCCGGGTCACACCGGACATCCGAACGGCAAGGCCGTCGAGGCGGCCCGGAGAATCTCTTGCCTTCCCGGCGGCAGGGGGCATACCTTCCGCGCATCGGGGTCATCGGACGGAGGATTTGGATGAAGAGGGCCCTGCTTGCGTGTGGAGCGGTCGTCGCAGTTTCCGTGGCCATGGCGGTGCCGGCCTCGGCCGCGACCCCAGGCGCGTACACGCCCGCCCAGGCGTCTGACCTGTGCGAGGTCTACTTCGGGGTGGCTGAAGGACCGGAGCCGTTGTCGGCCTGCCAGTGGGACATGCGGACGATGGATGTCGGTGCCGCCTCCTACGCGAAGGCCACCGGTGCAGGCGTCACCGTCGGCGTCATCGACAGTGGTGTCGACCTGACCCACGGTGACCTGACGGGGCACATCGACGTCGGGTCGTCCTGTTCCTTCATCTACTCGGACACGCCGACGGCGGACCCCAAGGAGATCGCCAACGGCGACTGCTCGAACAAGGCCGCGGTGCAGGACCTGCAGGGTCACGGCACTCACGTCGCCACCACCATCGCGGGACGGATCAACGGGGTCGGCATCGGCGGGGTCGCGCCGAACGCGACCGTCGTCGTCCTCAAGGCCTGCACCATCGCCGGCTACTGCTTCGCCGACTCCGTCGCCGCTGCTCTCCGCTACGCGGGGGACCAGCGCCTCGACGTGGTGAACCTCAGCCTGTTCGCCGACCCCTATCTCTACTACTGCAAGAGCGAGGCCGAGCAGCGGGCCATCCTCACGGACCTGCTGGACGCCTCCCGCTACGCGCAGCAGCGGGGCGTCGTCATCGTCGCCGCCGCGGGCAACGAGTCGGACGACCTCGGTCACCCGGAGATCGACGACATCAGCCCGGACTGGCCGCCGGGCGCCGCCGTGGAGCGGGAAGTCGGCAACAACTGCCGGGTCGCGCCGGCCGAGCTGCCGGGCGTCGTCACGGTGTCCGCCAGCGGTGTGAACGAGCTGGCGAGCTACTCCAACGTCGGTACCCCGGTCGACGTGACGGCTCCGGGCGGCGACGCCGCCCAGACGCCGGGCGTCACGTTCGGTCGCATCCTCGCTGGTTGGACGAGCACCGACGAGTCGGGGCAGTGGGAGGCCCTTGCCGCTGCCGGCCGTGCCGTCGAGGACGCCAACGGCAACCGGTGGGTGTGGATCAGCGGAACGTCGATGGCGTCACCACACGTGGCCGGCGTAGCCGCCCTCGTCCGGGAGCTCCACCCCGGCTGGAGCCCGGCTGCGGTCGCGGCCGCCATCCGGCGTTCGGCCACGCCGCTGGCGTGCCCGACGGACTGGCCCGCGGACGACCCGCGGATCTGCACCGGCGGAGCGGGCAAGACCTCGTTCTACGGCGCGGGGATGGCGAACGCCCTCCAGGCGGTCGCTCGCTGACGCTGACGTCGCCACCGCCGGTAGGCCTCGAGAGGGCCTACCGGCGGGGTGGGTGTGGGGGAGGCCTCGCGTTTGCCGCGATCTCCAACGGGTAGACCTTCGCCGTCGCCTAGCCCGCTCGTCCCACCTCTGGAGAGCCATGCCGAAGGTCGAAGAGACCGTGACCACCTCCGCCGGCATCGACGAGGTGTGGGCCTTCCTCTCCGACTTCACGACGACGGAGCAGTGGGACCCGCCCACCGTGTCGACCGTCCGGGTGTCCGGTGACGGCGGAGTGGGCACGCATTACCAGAACACGTCCCGGGTCCTCGGGCACGACACCGACATCGTCTACACGGTGGTCGAGCACGAGGCGCCGCGTCTGCTGCGCCTCCGGGGCGAGTCCGACAGCTTCACCGCGGAGGACACCATCCTCCTGTCACCCGACGGCGAGGGGACGGTCGTGTCGTACACGGCGGACTTCAGCTTCACCGGAGCGGCGAAGCTCGCCTCCCCCCTCCTGGGTGCCGGCCTGCAGAAGATCGGTCACGACGCCGCGAAGCAGATGGCCGAGTGTCTGTACCGTCTCTCGGCACGACCGGCCGGCGGGGCTTCCGACCGGAGGTGAGGCGGAGACTGATGCGCGTCGCCCTCGTGTCGGACAACTATCCCGTCAATGGCGAGGCCGGCGGGATCGGCACCTACTCGCACGTCGTGGCTCGGGCGCTCAGCCGGCTGGGCCATGACGTCCATGTTGTCGCCGGCGGCGGAGACGGCGTCGCCGTGGACGACGGGGTGACGCGCTATCTGGTTCCTTCCGTGGGCGACGCGGAGGCGATCGGCCGGGCGATCGAGCGGGCCGCTGCGCGGGTGGGCCCGTTCGACGTGCTGGAGACGCCGGAGTTCCGGGGGCTGGGGGCCGTCGCCGTGGGCCGACGTGACATCGCCCGCCGACTGGCGGTTCGTCTGCACGGCGCCGAGACGATCCTCGGGCATCGCCCGGAGATGTGGCGGGGACGGCCGGAGGATCCCGAACGGGCGCTGGCGTGCGCCGCCGACGTGGTCACCGCCCCCTCCCGGGCCGCCGTGCAGATGACCGATGACACGTGGGGGACGCGGCTTCGGTCGCGGGCGATCATCGTGCCCAACCCCGGGCCCGACGTCGGGCCGCGAACCCCGGGCGAACGACGCTACGACGTCGCCTTCTTCGGGCGCCTGGAACCGCGGAAGGGGGTCGACGTTCTCGCCGAGGCGTTGCGGCGGGCCGGGCGTCCGTTGTCGGTGGTCGTCGCCGGGGCGGACCACCCGTGGAGCGGGGAGCGGACCGGCCTCGGGCTGCTCAGGGCGAGCGGGGCCCAGGTGACGTATCTCGGCGTGCTCGAGCACGGTGAGGTCATGGCCACGCTGGGGGAGGCGCGGATGGCCATGGTCCCGTCCCGACGCGAGTCGTTCGGGCTGACTCTGCTCGAAGCCATGACCGCCGGGATCCCTGTGGTCGGTTCTGACATCCCCGCCTTCCGGGAGCTGGTCGGCGCGTCGGGCGGCGTGACGCTGCTGCCGCTCGACGATCCCGCGGCGTGGTCCGCGGAAATCGTGCGGCTGCTGGACGAGCCGGCGTCCGCCTGTGAAGCAGCTCAGGCGGCCCGCCGCCGGGCGGAGCACTTCAGTCCGTTGTCGGTGACTGCCGCCCTGCTCGAAGCGTGGACGTCACCAGACCGTCGACCGGCTCTGGCCAGGTGACCTCCCCGCTCCTCGGGTCCGCCTCCAGGCGCTGCTCCTGCCAGTGCCGCTCAAGCTGCACGGCGGGTCCCAGTGCCTCGACCTCGATGCGCGACGGCCACGGATCGCCGGACGGCCACGGGACACCACGCTGGTTCCGGTTCGCGTCGCGGATGCGCACCATCCGGAGGCCCGGCCGCTCGAGCGGGGTGCAGGGCTCCAGGTCGTGCAGGGTCCCGCCGCTCAGGAGAACCGGCTCGCACACGACCTCATAGCGGCTGCGCGCCAGCACCGCGGCCGACGGTGCGCCCGCGTGGACGCGAGGATCCTCGAGCACCTCGACCAGCTCGGAGCCCACCGGCTCGTCGACCCAGACATGGGCATCGGCGGCGGCCAGCAGACTCTCGACCGACGCCACGACCGTCGGAATTGGCGTTCGGCCGGCTCGAAGCCGCACGACGATGGTGGGGACCCGCCAGACCAGATGCCGGCCCCGGACGTCCGGATCCGGCACGCGAGCCGCCAGCGCCAGCGTCTCGGCGTTCTTGGTCCCGGCCAGGTCTTCGGCCCGACCGGCGAGGTCCGGGCCGTCGTGCCAGACCAGGGCGTCGTCCCGCCACAACAGATCTGCTCCCGCGGTGAGCGCCCGGTGACCGAGGTCCCAGTCCTCGCCCCCGTAGACGCAGAACGTCGGGTCGAAGCCGCCGAGACGGTCGAACAGGTCTCGGTGCAGGCTCACGGCAGCGCCGATGACCAGCTGGTACGCGTGGTCGTCCGGCCGGGTCAGCGCGGCCGTGCGCGCATACCCCTCGAGCAGCCAGTCCGGCTCGGGGATCACGCGCGGCTGCGGACGGCCGCCGGCGAGCCAGGCCGTCACGGCCGGTGGTCGCCAGCCGTCGAGATCGGCGTGGAGCCGGTGCCCGACGACCAGCGACCATGAAGACGTCGTCGCCTCGGCGACCAGGCGCAGGTAGTCCGGCGTCGGGATGCAGTCCTGGTCGAGGAAGGCGACGACGCGGCCGGTGCTCACCGCCGCGCCGAGGTTCCGGGCCCGGGCCGGTCGAAAGCCCTCGTCCGGCTGGCGCACGACCCGGGTCGGGTACGCCCGGCGACCGGCGACGGGGGAGCGTGCTGAGCCGTCGTCGGCGACGACGAGCTCGAATGCTCCCGGCGCCATGGTCTGGTGGTCCAGGCCGGCGAGCAGCCGGTCGAGCTGGTCCTGCCGCTCGAAGTAGGGAACGACGACGCTGACCTCGAGCCGGGTCACGCGAACACCATTGCCGTGGAGGCCATCCGGGGAGTGTTCTGCGACAGCTCGTCCAGGACGTCGGCGTGCCGCCGCGCGGCCTCTTTGGTCGACGGGCCCAGCCCAACCTCAGGGCCCAGCCACGTCCGTTCGGAATGGTCAAGGGCGTCGATGATGCCCGTCTCGAGGTCGTCGACCAGGTGTAGGGCGCGGGGCAGGCGATCGGCAAGCTCGCGCGAGTACGGGCTGGGGAGGGTGGTCGGCCGCCGCCCGGCCTCGAGCCACGCGTTGATCGATCCCGAGGCGGAGATGTGCCGGTGCGGTGCCACCGGCACACCCACGGTCCGCAGTCGTGATCCGAGCTCGGCGTCTGGGACGAACCCGGTGACTCGGAAGGGAACGCCGGCCCGCCGAGCTGCAGCCACCAGCTCCGTCGCGTGCTCGGCGTGTCCCTCGGCGGGGGCGCCGAGGCACGTGACCCGGACCCTCCGACCAGCGCGACGAAGCCGGGCGGCGGCCGCCAGCACCTCGTCCACACCCTTGCCGGGGTAGAGAAAGCCCAGAACTGCGATCTCGTTCTCCCGGACGCCTTGCGGTACGGGATGGCCGACGTCGGGGTCGATCGGGAGCGGGACGACGACGACCCGTCCCGCTCGCAGGGGGGCGAGGTCGGCCTCACGGCGACAGCGCTCGAGGCACTCCCGTTCGTGCTCGCTGGCGACGACGACCACGTCGGCCACGTCCGTCATGTCGGCGTAGGCGTCCCGGCGCCGTCGGTACCAGTCGAGGCCCTCGGCCGGCTGGGGAAGGTCGTGCAACGCCAGAGCGATCGTGGCCCGCCCCGAGACGGCACCGACGACGCGGGCGGCCTTGTCCGGACTGCTCCCGAGGAGGCGGTCGGTCGCCTGGAGCATCACCGCGCTGCCCGGAGGGATCGACTCGACGAGGCCCCGAGGTCGAACACCACTCCTGGGTAAGCGAACTCGCAGAAGCGAGGCGCTCAGTCGTGAGTCGGCCGCGCCGAGCCGCAGCGCGTGGGTGACGACTCCGTGCCGATCCGGCCCCACGACGACGTACCGGCGGAGCAGCCGGTCAGGACCAGAATCGTGCTGGGTGGTGTTCGGCACGGAAAAATGGGTACCCACTTCCACGTGAACCACACTCGCCTTGGGACGGCGAGGTGAGCGAGATCCCGCTTGCCCTCGCCGCCCCCCTCACGCCGCGGTCCCGCACTCGGCACCCGTTGCGGATCGCTGTGATCGCCCCGTCGCAGTACCCGATCCGGCAGCCGTTCGCGGGGGGACTCGAGGCGTTGGTCTGGAACCTCGTCGACCGGCTGCGCCGTCGCGGCCACACGGTCAGCCTGTTCGCCGGCGAGGGCTCCGACGGTGTCGACGAGCGGTATGCCTTTCCGACCGAGGGGTGGGAGCCCAGCCTCGCCGCCCGTCAGGACTGCTCGATGCCGCCGGCGCGGTTCATGAGCGACCACCACGCGTACCTGCGGCTGCTCATGGCCCTGGCTCAGCCCCTGGCCGACAGCTTCGACGTCGTCCACAACCACGCCCTCCACCACCTGCCGCTCGCCATGGCGCCGATGCTCGACATGCCGGTACTCACCACGTTGCACACACCGCCTACTCCCTGGCTGGAGAGCGCGGTGTCGGCGGCCCCGTATCCCGGTGGTCCGCCGGGGTCGTTCGCCGCGGTCAGCGGGTACATCGCCGAGGCGTGGCAGTCGGCGCACGCCGAGTTCGCCGCGTCGGTGGTGCTGAACGGAGTCGACCTACGGAAGTGGCCCCTCGGTCCGGGTGGTGACCGGCTGGTCTGGTTCGGCCGGATCGTTCCGGAGAAGGCCCCGCATCTCGCGGTCGAGGCGGCGCGGAGGGCCGGGATGCCGATCACCCTCGCCGGTCCCGTCGTCGACCGGACCTACTTCGCCGAGGCCATCCGGCCACGGCTCGGACCGGACGTCGAGTACGGCGGTCACCTGGCCGTTCCCGACCTCGCGGCCTTGGTGGGCGCGAGCGCCGGGGCGCTGGTCACACCGGTCTGGGACGAGCCGTACGGGTTGGTGGTGGCCGAGGCGCTGGCGTGCGGGACACCCGTGGTCGCCTTCGACCGAGGCGGTATCCCCGAGGTCCTGACCGACCCCGAAGTCGGTTCGCTGGTCCCAGCCGGTGACGTCGCGGCCATGGCCGAAGCGCTACCCCGCACCGTCCTGCTCGACCGGGACGAGGTGCGGTCGTATGCCGAGCGATACCTGTCGCTGGACCGGATGGTCACGAGGTACGAACGGCTCTATGCCCAGCTTCGGTCAGGTGCCACCTGGGAGGAGAGCCGGTCCGTCGGATGAGGCCGTTCTCAGCGAAGGCCGACAGCCAGCCGCCCATGGGGAAGAACCCCCACCGCGCGTGGAACCGGTTGCCGTTGTCCACGATGTCCGCGAGGTGTCCCAGTGGTGGGTCCTCGACGTCGTGGTGCTGGTGGTAGCAGGGCGCCCCTCCCACCCAGAGAAGCTGTCCGTCGTGGGCGGTCAGCCGCATCGCGAAGTCGGTGTCCTCGCCGCCGTACCCCTCGTAGTCCTCGTCGAAGCCGCCCAGCGTCAACCAGTCCTGCGCGGTGATGGCGAAGGACAGCGACCAGAAGAGCAGCGGGTCGTCCGCGGCCCACACCTGGCCCGGTGCCGGGGCCGGTCGAGCCGGATGGGCGCCTGAGGCCATGAGGTCCGGCGTCGTGTACCGGCTCTGCCCTGGCCGGCGAGGCGGCAGGTAGTGAACCGCCCCGGCCAGCACCGACGGACGCATACCGCCCGAGTTCCCTTGGCGAACAACGGCAGCCGCCGCCTCCGCGTAGCGCCCGACGAGCTCGGGCGAGGGTAGGCAGTCGACGTCGAGAAAGATGAGCAGGCCGGTCCCCGCGGCGATGGCGGCGGCCGCGGCGGCGTTGCGGGAGCGTGCGAGCGGCAGTCCCCCCGAGCGGGCGGGAACGGGTACGACGCGGATCTCGTGGGCGGGTGCCGCCGGCGCTGCGGCTCGCGCCACGACGTCCGGGACGGCGGGGTCGTCCATCGCGGCGACCAGGTAGAGGTTGGGCAGGCGGTGGCTCTGGGACAGCGCCTCTATCTGGGCGGTGAGGTGCTGGTGCCGGCCGTGGGCGAGGGTGAGGACGGCCACCTTGGGTTCGGTCATGCGGCCTCCCAGGTGGCCAGCCGGTCCACGGCGTCGGCCATCCGCGCGGCGCCGTGTCCGTCCGACCACCGGCTCCACTGCTGGGCGTCGTTGCGCAAGGCGGACTCGAGCAGCTCCGGCCACGCCGCGTCGTCCGGCCAGCCTGGATGCGACTGGGCGAGGCCGGCCCGGGCCACAGCGTCTCCGAGGTGAAGTTGCTCGTCGTGCGGACGGGGCTGTGGAAGCACCACGGCCGGGCGGCGGGAGGCGGCCACCTCCGCGATGGCGTTCTGCCCGGCGTGCGTCACGACGACGTCACTGGTGCACAGGGTGGACCACACCTGGTCGGGCGGCAGCCCGGGGCCGCCGACCCACGTCCATCCTGGGGTCGCCCGACGGACCTGCGCGACGCGCTCGGGCCGGAGAACCTCCCCACCGTGCCCCCACAGCCAGGCCGCCCGGCGCTCGCCGGGTGGCGGTTCCGGTGTCATGGCGTCGAAGCGAGAGAAGGCGCCGGCCCAGGTCGTCTTGGCGTCCCAGGCCCTCTGCCAGCCCATGACCGGGCGGACATCGGCGGGCCAACAGGCCACCAACGTCGTGGCCGCGTCGTAGGCCATCTGGTGCGGCCGATCGCGCCGGTCTCCGGCCATGGCGACGGTGGCGACGGGCACGCCCAGGGTTCGGGCGAGAAGGGTGACCTCGGCCGAAACGTCGACCACCAGTGCGGTCGGTCGGGCGGTCCCGATCCACTCTGCTATCAAGGCCATTCGCTCTTCATAACCCCGGTGGCCGATCGGTGCCCAGTGCAATGCGCCGCCCGCGGCATGGTCGGTTCCTCCCGCATCGTCGTCGCGGCGCAGCGGCACCCAGCGGTCCGCCGGCCAGTCCGGGGGCCGCGGCGCGGAGCTCAACACCACGACGTCGCTACGCATCAGCGGTGCCACCGTCATGGCTCGGGCGACGTGACCCGACCCGAGGTGATGCGCATACCAGCCGACCAGCGTCACGCTCCCCGCCTCTCGGCCGCGGGGGTGTCGACCAGCCGCCGATAGAGGGCTCGGTGCCAGGACGCGAGGTCGCGCTGCTCGGCGGCGCGGAACCCGCGGGTCGCCTGCCAGACCGGTCGCTCCGTGTAACACCGGTCGACCGCGGCCGCGATGTCGGTGGCCGACGGCCCGGCCGGCCTCCAGCCGAACGTCGCGCACGGCCGTTGCTCGGTCCAGAACCCGGTTCGGGGAGCCAGCACCGCGGTCCCGAGGTCGAAGCAGGCCTCGAGCCAGCCGGAGTGCGTACCGAACGCATACGGCAGCACCGAGAGGTCGAGGTCACGCAGGTAGTCCCACAGCTCGGGGTCGGTATGCGGGTCGTGCACGGTCAGGGAGATCCGACCTGCGGCGTCCAGACGGGTCAGCAGGGTCAGCAGCTCCGCGTCGTGGCGAGGGTGGCCGGGGTCGACGACCTCACGGTGCAGGTGCACCGACACCTCGGCGCCGGGCAGCGGCTCGGCGGCGGCGACCAGCGCTTGCACGACCGGCGCGGCGACGACGTTGGCCCGGAGGCTCTTCAGGTGCAGGCCGACCCGGAACCGTTCTCGTGGATTCTCGACGACGCGGCCGATGGCGTCGAGGGGCGCGACGTGCGGGTGGGGGAGCACCGTGGCACGGCGGTCCCAGCGGCGCCGGATCTCTCGAGCCGCGCCGGCGGTCAGCGTGACCACCTCCGCGGCGTGGGGTACCAGGACCGCGAGCCGGGCGAGATGGTCGGTCTGGTCGACGAAATGCGGGTTGACGACGTCGTGGACCGTGACGACCATCGGGATGTCGTAGGCCTCGAGGCGGGCGCACCAGCGGCTCAGCTGCTCCGGGGTACGCGCGTCGAACCCGAAGTGCAGATGGACCACGTCGACCTGCTCGGCGTGGTCGTCCAGCCAGTCCGTCGTCAGCGCCGGCGGAGGCCACCACTGACCGGGTCTGCCGCCGTGAACGTGCGGGTCAGGCAGGTGCTCGATGGCGGGGTCGGCTTCGGACCGAACTCGGAGCCCACGCGGGTAGGGGTGGCTGCTCGGTATCGAGAGCACCCGCGTGACGCCGCGGGTGAGAGACGCGCGGGCCGGCTCGACCGGCGCATGCGCTTCGCCGGTTGCGGACGGTCTGACGGTTCGCACGACCGCCTGATACCCCGTGACCCGTGCGGTAACCGCGGTCACCCGACTTCGATGGTGCTGATTGTCGTGTCCCTGACGGGGTACGTGCTGGTCATGACCGACGAACCAATGGCTGCATCCTCCGAGGAGTCACACCGATCCACGTCGGAGACCGCGCCGGTGGTGATCCCGGCCGAGGCCGACGAGGGCGAGATCACCTCGGCCGAGAGCCGCACCAAGGCCGACCCGGGATCGGCCGCGGGTCCCAACGCCGATACCCCCGAGGACGAGTTCACGGACCCCAGCGCCCAGCCGCCGGGGTAGACCCGGGGGGCGCTTGGCCCTCCGGCTACTCCGCTTCCCGCCGATGGCCCCTCGCCTGACCGGTGGCCTCCTCCACGACCCGCTCGACCATCTCGCCGGTGAGCTCCGCGGTCCTGAGCTTCGTGGCGTCCATGGTGGCGGGGTCGGTCCGAGCCCACTCCGCGGACATTCGATCCTCGAAGTCCTGGACCATCCGTTCGATCCGCGCGTCGCTCGCCTGGCGCTGCGCGTCCACCGCCCGCTGGACCACCCTCGCCGTCGTGTCGACGATCCGTCGTTCCAGGAGCACCACGAAGCCGACCAGCAGGAGCGTCGTGCCGACCCCCGCGAGGACGCTCGCGATGTACGCCGCGCGGTCCGTCGGCGCCGCCAGCAGGAACCCCGCCGCGATGCCGGCGAGCCCGAGCACGATGCACCCGATGATCCAGCCCCAGCGGACGCGCACGCGAGGGTTCGACGTCGTCGGCTCGGTCACCCGAGCAGGATAGGGACGCGGACGCTCTCGGTATGCGTCAGGCCGTCCGGTCTACGCGAGCCGGCGGTGCCTCGCACGGTTTGGACACCGACGATCTCGGGGCGCGGTGCGCCGGCTGGAGGACTGTAACGGGCGTACTGTGCGCAACAGGGCCATCTCGGGTCCTACCGAGGAGCAACCATGTCGGACAAGTCCCCGCGCCAACACATGTCGAAGAAGCAAGGCAAGACCATCAAGGAGAAGCGCGCCGACAAGAAGGGCAAGGCCGACGCCGCAACGTTCGGCGATCCGGTGTCCCGAGCAGCGAAGCGCTAGCGGCGGTTGCGCGGGCCCGTCGCCGGCGTTACGTTCGCGAGCGTGGCCGAGCCCGAGCAGTCGAGCGCCCGAGAGCGTTCCGACTATCGTCTGGCTGCCGTCGGCCGGGAGGCCGCAGAGGACGAGCGGCTCGACCTTCTCGAGCAGATCTATGACCCCTCCTCGCGCCGGCGGCGCGCTCTGGTCCAGCCCGGCTGGCGCTGCCTCGAGGTCGGAGCGGGGCGTGGGTCGATGGCAGTGTGGCTGGCCGAGCAGGTCGGTCCGACCGGCCAGGTGGTCGCGACCGACGTGGACACGCGCTACCTATCCCGTCTCCAGATCCCGAACCTCGAGGTGGTCGAGCACAACATCCTCGAGGACTCGCTCGACGCGCTCCAGCCCGGGTCGTTCGACCTCGTCTGCTCGCGACTGATGCTCTTCCACCTCCGGGATCGCCAGGAACAGGCGATCCGGCAGATGGTCGCATGCCTGCGACCGGGCGGCTGGCTCGTCGACGAGGACGCCAACTGGGGGACAGCCGGGGCGCCCGTCGATCCCGAACACCCCCGATACGACGACTATGAGCGCGTCTGGCAGGACGGGGACTGGTGGGCGGAGCGCGGGTACGACAAGGTCTTCGGGCAGAAGCTGCCGGTGCTCTTCGAGCGCTGCGGGCTGGAGGACGTCCACTGCGAGGCGTCCACCGAGGTGGTGCGTGGTGGGTCCCCGTGGGCGAGGTGGTGGATCCCGACGCTCGAGGTCATGAACGAGCTGGGTGGCGGCGATGAGGCGTCCCGGACCGAGGTCGACGTCATGACCGCAGCGCTCGCCGACCCGACGGTCTGGCTGCGCAGAGAGCTGCTGCACGCCTGTTGGGGCAAGAAGGGCGACGCCTCCTAGCGTTATGAGTCGGTCCTCCGCGTGAACGTGAGGTGGGTGACGCCGCTGGGGGAGGAGACCGCTTCGACGGCGTAGTCACTCTCAAGGGCCTCCAGACCGTCCCAGACGCGAACCCCGCGGCCGAGCACGATCGGGACCTGGACGAGATGCATGTGGTCGACGAGCCGGTCGGCGAGAAACTCGCGTACGACGCTGGCGCCGCCGCCGATCCGGACGTCCTGGCCATCGGCTGCCTCACGGGCGGCGGCGAGCGCCTCGGCCGGGGCGGCGTCGAGGAAGACGAACGTGGTGCCGCCCTCCATCTCGATCGGCGCCCTGGGGTGGTGAGTGAGGACGAAGGTCGGTGAGTGGAACGGCGGGTTCGGACCCCACCAGCCCTTCCAGTCCGGGTCGTCCTGCCAGCCGGGCGGACCGAACTTGTTGGCCCCCATGATCTCCGCGCCGATGCCCTGACTGTTGCGCTCGGCGAAGGCGTCGTCGACTCCGGCGGTTCCGCCCGCGTCCCAGAACCGGGTGTCGAACATCCACTCGTGCAGCCGCTCGCCCGCATGGCCGAACGGTGCTTCGGCCGACTGGGGCTCACCGGTGGCGAAGCCGTCGAGGGAGATGGAGAGGTTGTGGATCCGTGCGAGAGACATCGATGCGCTCCTCGGTTGATGCCGTCCGGGTGCTCGACGGCCCGTGGTCGACGTTAGCCGCCCGATGGGCGAGTGGCGAGTACGTACGCCGACCCGGGCATCGGGCGCGCATACCCGGGGTCCGCCAGGATTGGCCGATGACCCGCGCGCCCCTCGACACATCTCCGCGTCCGGCATGGCGCCAGTCGGTCGTGGGCGTGGCGCGGCACCCTGTCAGGGTGGTCGGCGTCGTGAGGGTGCTTCTGCTGGGACGAGCCGACCGTGCTTAGCGGGTGGTGGGAGACGCTGCGTCAGTACCCCGAGATCGCCCTGTTTCTCACGGTGGGCGGGGGAGCTCTCGTCGGTCGGCTGCGCTTCCGCTCCGTGGTCCTGGGTTCGGTCACCGGCACCCTCCTCGTGGGAGTGCTGGTCGGTCAGGCCGGTGTCACGCTCGACTCGACGATCAAGGCGGCGGCTTTTGCCGCGTCACTCTTCGCGCTCGGCTACAACGTGGGCCCCCAGTTCTTCGCGGGCCTCAGATCGGACGGCCTTCGTCAGGTGTCGCTGGCCACCATCTCCTGCGTGCTGGCCCTGCTGGGCGCCGTCATCGTGGCGGAGGCCTTCGGCTACGGCGTGGGGTGGGGCGCTGGACTCCTTGCCGGTGGCCTCACCCAGTCGTCCATCATCGGAGTCTCGTCGGCGGCCATCGAGTCGCTGCCAGGAGTCTCACCGGAACAGGCCAGGCTCTTCGAGTCTCAGATCGCCGTCGGGTTCTCGGTGTGCTACCTGGTGAGCACCGCGGCCGGTGCCTACTTCCTCTCCGTCGTCGCGCCCCGGCTGTTGGGCGTGCGCGACCTTCCCGCTGCCGCGCGCCAGGTGGAACGCCGGCTCGGCATCAACAGCAACCCCGACGTGACCTCCGCGTACTACTCGGTCGTCCGACGGGCGTACCGGCTCGAGCGATCCCACCTCATCGGACGAACCGTGCAGGAGGCCGAGCTCGACGCTCGGGCCCGCGGGCACGAGCTCGTGCTGCATCGGATGCGTCGCGCGGACGTCATCTCGGTGCTGTCGCCGGAATCCGTGCTCCGGGTGGGGGACGTCGTCACGGTGAGCACACGACGGGGGCACCTGACGGAAGAGGACCCAACGAGATTCGGCGTAGAGATCGACGATCCCGAGCTGTTGGGCTACGACGTGCAGGAGCTGCCGATCATCGTCACCAACAAACGATTCGCCGGCCGGACGATCAGCGACGTCATGAACGATGTGGCCCCACGCATCTTCATCAACGACGTCGTCCGCGCCGGCGTCAAGGTGCCGTGGTCGGCGTCCACGATCGTGCAGAGGGGCGACGAGATCCGCGTCCAAGGGATCGCCGACGAGGTCGAGTCGGCGGCGGCTCGGCTCGGGTACCCACTACGGACGACGCCCACGACCGACCTTTCGTATATCGGCCTCGGCATCGCGCTCGGCTGCCTGATCGGTGTTCCCACGATCGGACTGTTGACCGCCAAGGTCGGTCTGACCACGTCCGGCGGTGCGCTGATCGCGGGGCTGTTCCTCGGCTACCTGCGGACCCGCAACCCCGCATTCGGGCAGTTCCCCGCCGCCGCCAACTGGCTGATCAGCACCGGTGGACTGTGCCTGTTCGTCGGGGCGGTCGGCATCTCCGCCGCGCCGCACTTCATCGACGGCCTTCGGGAAGAGGGTCTGGGTCTCGTTCTCGGGGGATTCGTGGTGGGGCTGTTCCCCATGGTGACGTCCCTGTACCTCGGTAGGTACCTGTTCAAGTTCGACGTGCCGGTGCTGCTCGGCGTCATCGCCGGTGCGAACACCACCACCGCGGGCATCGCCGCCGTCACGGACGCGGCCAAGAGCCACATTCCCGTGATCGGCTACACCGCCCCGTATGCGATCGGCAACATCCTGCTGACCCTCTGGGGGAGCGCCATCATCGTCATCCTGGCGTGAGACCTGCGCCCTGGCGAGGGAGGTCCATCCGGACCAGGACGTGGATCGTCCTGATCCACCCCTAGCCTGACGGGATGAGCGAGCAGGGCTGGCAGGAGTTCCTGGCCGCGGAGGGCGTGGCCGACTGGGTGGTGTTGCACGGCGGCGCGACAGCCGTGTTCCGCGTTCCTTCGCTGGGTGACGGCGCTCGCCTCGCCGACGCGGTCGCACAGGTCCCCGGGTTGGCCGGCTCGGGGGCCCTGCTGACGGTCGCCGATGACCGTCTCACCGTTCGTCTGACCCGCGGCGTCTTTCGCCTCGAGGTGGCGCACATCGACCTCGCGCGTCAGATCTCGGCGACGGCACGACAACACGGACGGGTTGCCGACCGGGCGGCCGTCCAGGAAGTTCAGCTGGCGGTCGCCGCCAAGCCAGACCAGATCGACATCGAGTTCTGGCGGGCCGTGCTGGGATACGAGCCGCTGGCCGATGACAACGCCACCGACCCCCTCGGTCACGGATCCACGGTCTGGATGCAGGAGCTGAGCCCGAACCGGCCACTGCGGCACGCGATGCACATCGATGTCTCGGTGGCGCGAGAACACGCCGGAACGCGGGTGGAGGCCGCGCTGGCCGCCGGGGGACGAGTCGTGGACGACACCGACGCCCCAGCTGGCTGGATCCTGGCCGATCAGGCCGGGAACCGAGTATGCGTCGCCGCCTGGCCCGACGGCTCTGCGCCTCCCACGTCTGCCGACCCGTCGTAGCTCGGCGCGCTCTACCGCGCTTTACCGAGGCCCGATCTCCGTGATGGCGGGATCGCTCGGGTTCCGCCGGTCGACGTCCTTCAGCTCGACGAAGACCACGTGCGTCGGTGTCTCACCGATGTTCTCTCCGTGGTGAATCTGCGCAGGCAGCCAGCCCGCGACTCCGGACTCCATCTCGACCTCGCGCTGCATCTCCCCGGAGATCAGTCGCCGCCGGAAGGAGCTCAAGGTGTACATCACGCTGTCAGGGTGCGCGTGTGGAGTCGTCTTGTCGCCTGGCTGGTCCGTGTACTCGAGGACCCGGACCTGGTCGTTCTCGAAGATGACCCGGTAGTGCTGCGGATTCGTGACCGTTGGATCGAGGCTCATGCTCATGCACCGAGCATGTCGGCGTGAGTCGCCGCGTGCTGGTGAAACGTTTGCGCTTCCCTTGACATTCACGAGATCGCACACCGTGCCAGATGCGGTGACGGGGCTCCTGCATACCGACTGTGTTCTGATCGTGCCGTGGACGTCTGGCAGCGGGAACGGTCGCTAGCGCGAACGACAGTGGTCTGGGGATCGGTGAGCGTGGTCGCTGGCGCCGGCCTCGCGGCTACGACTCGGGATTCGTGGCGACGCGCTTTCGCGCTGCAGACGGCGGGGTGGGGTGCGGTCGACCTCGGCATCGCGGCTCTGGGGCGGTGGCTGCAGGATCGGCGGATGCGTCAGCTGCCTGACCCCTATGCGGCTGCCGCTCAGGAAGCGGAGCGGGTCAAGCTGCGGCGCGTCCTGCTGGTCAACGTGGTCGCGGATGTCGGCTATGTCGCGCTGGGGGCACGCCTGGGCCGTGACTCTCGACCCGACATCGCGGGTGCAGGGGTGGCCATTCTGCTGCAGGGTGCCTTCCTGCTCCTCCATGACAGCATCCATGCCGCTGGCGTCCGGGCCGCCACGTAGCGGGTCGGCGCACGGCGGCACCGCAAACTTCATGTCGCTATAGATTTACAGTCACCCAGCCGGCGTCTCCGAGGCGACTGTCTTCAACGACGTCAGTACCAAGGAGTCATTGGTCTTCGACGGGATGTTGGTCGACCATACGGACCTGAGGGACCTGTCAGACGGCGCGTTCTAGACGGCACGCGACCGGCCGCGCCTGCTCGCCAACGCGTGCCGCCTTACAGGCCTTCACCCCATCCTTCCAGCCGGTCATGTAGGCGACGCCACCCCAGGCAGGAGCGTCCTCCCCGTTCCCCTGGGCGATCCAGTCGACGGCGTCGTCCCAGCCACGGAGGTACGCGGCGTCGTCCCGTCCGCCGAGATAGGAGGGTCCTCCGACGGGACGAGGCACGAGGTCGAGGATGGTGCTGTCGACTTGGCGACCGGCGGTGACGTCGCG
Source organism: uncultured Actinomycetota bacterium (assembly GCA_963787725.1). Lineage (GTDB taxonomy): Bacteria > Actinomycetota > Actinomycetes > Actinomycetales > Dermatophilaceae > Lapillicoccus. The sequence goes on from CAWBEH010000013.1 coordinate 677,292, forward strand.
GCTCGCCTTGCTAGTGCCCCACCTCTTGGCGACAGTGAGCGCCGCGCCTAGATCGGCCTTGAGGTCCGGGAGCACGAACATGCCCTGCCTCGGCGAGTCGGGCGTGACGACCGACTCCTCGACCGGCACCACGGGCAGGTCGATGTGTACGGCGTCCTGCGGCCCCCACGAAGGCGCGTCCTGCGGGCCGCGCGCGACAGCGGCCTCGGTGCGCTCCGGGCTGAGCTCGGCGCGGTTCGAGAACAGGTCGTCCCGCTCGGTCCTACCGATCACCGAGCGCATCGTGGTCTGGGCCAGCTGCGACATCGCGACGTGGTGCTCCTGCGCGGTTGTGGGCGCCCCGACCGCGTCGACCACGCGGAAGCACACGACCGCGTCAACGTGAACCGCCACGTTGTCCTTCGTGATGTAGCTCTGGGCCGGGACACGGAGGGTCGTCAGTCGCGGGCTGACCCTGGCCCTCGAATGTTCAACGCCGGAGAGCACGCGCTTCTCGCGGTTCTGCACCATGCAGATCGAGAGGACGACGGCGATGCGGACCGCCAGCATCACCACGACAGCGACAATAAGAAGGGTCATGACGACCGCCCAACCTTGCTCGTATTGGTGCGCCCACGCCGGCGTCGGTCGCGATGCCGGCAGAAGACCTCGCCTGTCGAGGATACGTCCAGCCGAGTCGACCCGGTTCGGGTGAGGCCCACCATGGCCCGACCGGTTTCACCGGACACCGGTGGTGCTACTTGCGCGCCCAGCACTGGAAGAGCCGCGGGGAGCTCACCGCCGTGGTGGTGTCGTTGGCCAGCGCTTCCAGCTGACTCAGCGCCTGGTCCACCTCGGCCCGGGTGGCGACTCCGCTGGCGACGATCTTCGACGCCGTCCGCGCAATCGTCAGATAGGGCATCAGCTTGCCCTCCCCTCTGAGGTAGACGTGTTGGACGACCTCGAGCTGCGGGTCGGGGATACCCACCTCCCGGAAGCGGGAGTGCAGCAGCCGGCCGCTGAGCGGATCGCCGCCGTGACGGCGCAGGGTCTCCTGGTAGGCGTACTGCCAGAAGTCGAACCCCGGATGCGGCGGCTCGCAGAAGTCGGCCAGGAAGTCACCGTCCTCGGCGATCAGCAGGCCTCCGGGCCGCACGGCGCGCCACATTCGCCGCAGCGCCTCGAGTGGGTCGGGCAGGTGCTCGAGCACGAAGCGGGAGTACACCACGTCGTATGCGTCGGACGCCGCCAGCTCCATGACGTCCTCGAGCACCAGCTCCACAGTGTTGACACCCAGCCGGTGGCACTCCGCCCTGACCAGGTCCAGCTGGACTCCGTCGGAGTCGCTGCCCACGACCGCACCCGACGGCCCGACGAGCGAGGCCAGGAACAGGCTCACGTCGCCCGCGCCGCATCCGACGTCCAAGCACCGCATTCCCGGGCCGACTCCAACCGAACGCAGCAGTGACTCCGTCGTGTCGCCCCATACCCGCGATAAGACTCGAAGCCGCTCGAACCCTGACCGGCCTCCCGAGATCACATAGTCGTTCGACACCGCACTCCTTACCTGACCCGACTCGGCACCGGAGCCCGCGCCCCCCGCCCAGAAAAGTGTGGCCGGTCCTCCAGCCGGCCACCACCCCCGCGAGGTCGGGGAGGAGCGTCATCAGTCAAGCGAATTGACACAGGGCCAGGCGCGTTCCGGCGTTGGCGTCGGGAACAGCGATCGGGGACTACGCCGCGACGGCCGGTGCGCATCCCCAAGGAGAACCAGCGCGACGTGGACGGTCAACAGCCCGGGGTACCCGGCCCGCGCTGCAGACGCGATCATCCGAGCCGTCGAGCCCCGAACGCTCCATTCCGCCCGGAGGACGATCAGCCTGGCAACCGACTTCGCGCCGGGCAGCGGCGTCTGATTCCAACGGGAGGTCAGTTCCCGGCGGCGTGATCCGGACGGGCGCTCACTTCGCGCACGATCCCACAAGACTGAAACCGTCCTACGTCAGACCAGCCCGGCGTAGCCACGCTTCCGTGGCGGCGCGTTGTTGTGGCACTTCCTCGCCGCGTACCGCCAGGCCTTCTCCGATCTGGGCGCCGGGACAGGACTGGGTGTAGTCGCGGGCGGCGCTACCGAGGCCGCTGACTGCATAGGTGACGAACGGAAGGACTCGTTTGCCGTTGAAGTCGAGGCTTTCGGCAAAGGTCGACATGATCATCGGGGTGCGGACAGGCGTTCTCGGGCGGGGCGATCTATGGCCTGATCTCGAGCCGGTGTCGACCCGACCCACCGGACGGCGATGCCAGCGCTCTACTCGCGGCCTTCGTACTTGAACGAGACCTGAAGCTTCGTTCGAAAGGTGAGCGCGCCGTCCTCGCCGATCTGGATGTCCTGTTGGACCACCTCCGCGACCCGGAGGTCACGAAGCGTCCCGCTCGCCGTCTTGAGGGCAACCGAGGCCGCGTCCTCCCAGGACTGCGTGCTGGTGCCGATGAGCTCGGTCACTCGGTAAACGCTCACGTCAAGCTCCTCACCCTGAGACGACTGTCGCCCTTCGCAGTCCTACCGCAAAGCGGCACACGCGGCAAGAGGAGGCCTGGCACCGCGTTGCAGCCGGTCTGGCGGTGGCGGGGCTGGATACCCTGAGACCTCAACGGTGTTCGCGATCGCGGCCTCGCACAGTGGCCTGTCCTGTAACGAGCGGCGCGAGGCTCTAGCGGCCTTCTTCGTCGTCACTCGAGCCTACGGAGTCTTCGAGGGTGCGAGGGGAGTTGCCGCGAATGAACTTGCCCAGTCCTCCCTGGTCGTCGGCGACGGCGCTGCCGAAGATCTGGGCGGCGAGGAAGACGAAGGAGACGGCGTACAGCGAGGCGAGGGTGAAGGCAACTCCGATGGATCCGTACTGGTCGGCGCTCTGCTCCAACGCACGCGGAAGGTACACCGAGCTTGCCGGTCGGCCTACCAGCATCCCGAGAGCGAAGGCGAGCGCCCTCGGGACGAGCCGGCTCCTCCGCCCAGAAGGATCAGTGGTACACCCCCTCGCCGGGCTGAACCGGGTCCGCGTCGTACGGGGACAGCGCGGCGGTCAGTCCCTGTCGGCGGTGCAGGCCGCAGAGATTGCTCCAGCGAGGAGGACTAGCCATATGGCGAGGCTGCACCGGCGCAGCGCAGGGCGGGGCTGCGCTCTTTGGGTTTCTTCAGGTCAGGACTGCGACCGCTGACGTGCCCGCTCGGGCTGAAACGCTCCGCCCAGGCTTGGCAGATCTCGGGTACTGCTGCAGTGGAGTCGCCCCCGTGTATTCCTGGGATCGGGTCATGGATACGTGTCCAGCCCGGTCCGGGCTAGGGCACGGACGAGGTCACGGCGTGTGTGCACGTTGAACTTCGCATAGACGCGTGCGACGTGGGTCTCCACAGTTCGCTCTCCGATGTGCAGTTGCTGCCCGATCACTCTGGCCGTAAGACCCTGGGCCGCAAGAGCCGCGATCTCGCGCTCCCTGTCGGTGAGGGCTGCGGGGCCGACGAAACCGGCGGCCGCACGCCGGCCAGGCTTGCCGAGGTTGTTGAGGTCCGCAACGACCTGGTCGCCGCGCCATCGGCTGCCACACGCCGCGAACAGGTCCGCCGCGCGGCTCAGCCGGATCACGGCCTCCTGACGGTCGACAGTGCTGAGGGAGCGGCCGAGCAGGGCGAGGCTTCGGGCTTCGAGTGACAGATAGCCGCTACCCGACAGCAGAGCCACCGCCTTGCGCGCATTCTTGACGGCGACGTCGCGCTGCCCGAGGGTCAGATTGGCAGCGGATGCCGCAATCGCTGCCAGTGCGCGGAACTGGTCACGATCGAGTTGGCGGGCCGTCTCGTCGGCCGCCTGCATGGCGCGTGCGGCGACGGCCGGTTGCTCGGCGATCGCGGCGGCCTCAGCGAGATCGGCGAACACGTACCCGGCGTACGGTAGCGCGCCTGTGAGCTGGAACGCGGTGGCTGCGGCCTCGAGGCGCTCCACCGCTATGTCGAGGTTTCCCTCAGTGAGGGCTACCCGGCCTGCCGCCCAGTCGAAGTGGTCGCTGATGATCCAGAACGGCCTTCGACCTAGCTGCCCAATCGTCCGCAGGTGTTCGTGTGCGGCCGTGAGGTCACCGGTCTCTGCGGCGGCCATCGCGGCATACGTCAAGAGCCAACACTTCTGCGTCGGCGCGCACAAGGCGGCGACCCTGGGTGCTTCGCGGGCGACCAGCGAGAATTCTCCCGCCAACCAAGACAACCGTACGGCGGCCTCGAGGACGATCGCGTCGACGGAATCGTGTTCGACGCTCTCGGCCTCCTGGAGTAGCTGCCGGCCTCGATCCAGCCGCCCGCTGTGCGCCACCATCTCGCTGAGGATCGCCAGACCGAAGCGCTGCCGCGTCGGGTTGTGTACGACTCTGGCCACCGTGATGCTGCGCTGAAGCGCGTCCCACGCAGTGTCGTCGTCGCCGCGGATGTGCGCCGTCGTGGCCAACGACACCAAGGCGACCAGGGTGGTCTGATGGTCGGCGGCCCCCTCGGCCGCGGCGAGCACCCGCCGGGTGGCCGTTTCCTGAGCCGCGTACCGCCCAGCCAGTCCCTCCATCCACGACAGCTCGCAGCCTGCCGCGCGAGCACGTGCGCGATCACCGGTCTGTTCGAACAGGTCGACCGCCGCGGCCGCCCTCGCGACCGCCTCGTCCACTTCGCCGAGGCACCACCCGAGCAGTCCCGCGAGGTAGGAATTGACCTGTGCCAGCCGACCTGGGTCGATCGGGTCCGCTTGCCTGAGCGTCCGCTCGATCTCCCGGAAGGCGGTCACTCCGAGGGCGGTGTCGAAGGCGATCCGGTTGTACGACGACGCCCACTCGACGTTCTCCGGCAGTGCGTCGAGCACATCGACCCAGCGCTGATCACCTGGCGGCAGCAGGGTAACGAGCGACCCGAGAACGACGAACGCTTCCGCGAACGTGTGTCTGGACCAGGTCTCGCGGAGGGCTCGCAGCAGCACCACGATGGCCTCTGTGTCGCCGCGTTGGGCAGACCGCCCGTAATGCGAGGCGGCCTCACCGAGGCGGCCGTTTTCCACTAGTGCGCGTGCGACTCGCCGGTGAATCGCCCGTCGGCGCGGTGCGCTCAGTCCGCGGTAGATCGCTTCCTGGATGAGCGGGTGGCCGACCTCGTATCCAAGCTCGGTGTCGTCGTTTTGCTCGGTGATCAGTCCCGCCTCCACCAGGGGATCCAGCCGATGCTCCGAGTCGTCGACGGCCTGTTCCCGGAACCGGTGCAGCTCCGCGTCGTTCACGGGCCGCCCGATCACGGCGAGGAGTTCGAGCGTCTCCCGGCTTTCGGGGTCAAGGCTCTCGACGCTGGAGGCGATCCGGTCGGCCAGGGCTCGCGGAATTTCTCCCAGGCTGGGCGCTCCGAGATCGGCACCCTCGTTGAGAAGGGCCTCGAGGAGGGTAACCGCGAACAAGGGGTTTCCCTGCGACTCGGTGACGAGCCAGGTCACCAGAGCGGCCGGCACCGAAGGGCGAGCGAGGACTCGCTCGGCGAGCTCGCGCAGCTGGGGTGCCGGCAGGGGTCGCAGGGGCAGGCGGGAGAGCACCCCTTCCTGCTCCAACCCGAAGAGCACATGCCGTCCCACTGAGCGTTCGACGAGTTCGTCAAGCCGTGCACAGGCGACGATGAGCACTCGAGCGTCGGCGAGGTTGCGAGCCAAATACTCGAGCAACTCCCACGACGACGCATCCGCGAGGTGCAGGTCGTCGAGCAGAACGACCACCGGTCGTTCCCGCGCGATATTGCCCAGCAGCACTGTGAACGCTTCCCGGATACGCATTGGCAGCACGTCGGCGCGCCACGATCCCCGCATCGCGGCTGCCGTCCGGAGTGGGCCGGCGAGGTCCTCGACGAGGCCACCACACAGCCGGGTCACCTCGTCGTGGGACCGGGCCCGCAGATGGCTGTCGAAAACCTCTGCCCAGAGGCCGAAGGACGCGGCCGCGCCTGAGGGGTGACCGCGGGCTCTCAACGTGAAGGCACGGACTCGATGGCGTGCCATGAACGCAGACGCCAGCCGCGTCTTGCCGACGCCCGGCTCGCCGTCAATCAGTACGCTGCGGAACTCGCCGCGAAGTGACCGCCGGAACTGCACGTCGAGCTCGCTGCTCTCGGCGGCCCGACCAACCAGCGGAGCCTGCCAACCGCCGTGCCGGCCCACAGGCGCACTTTACGCCGCAGCCCCCACTGGAGGCCGAAGTCCGTATCGGCATCCGTACCGGTACGGACGACTTTGGGTGTCACCCGAAGCCAGCATCGGAACCGGATTACCCACCAGCCTCCATCGGAAAGGTGACAGCGATGCCTCCCTCAGTCCCGCACCTCGACAACCACAAGCTGGAGCAGTTCGTCGGCCGTTTCGTACAGGATCTCGGAGCGGTGTTTCACGCCGCCACCCTCCTGGTCGGGGATCGACTCGGCCTCTACCAAGCAATGGCGGACAGCCAGTGGATCACTCCGGCGTCCCTGGCTGAACGGACGGACACGGACCAGCGGTACGTGGCCGAATGGCTGGCAGCTCAAGCCGCCGCTGGTTACGCGGACTACGACCCCGACACCAGACAGTTCCGGCTGTCCGAGGAGCAGGCTTTCGCCCTGACCGACGAATACAACCCGCTGTTCTTCCCGGGCGGATTCCAGAGTGCCGCCGCCGCGATCAAGGACGTCGAGCTCATCACCGACGCCTTCCGGGACGGACACGGCGTCGCCTGGGGTGACCACCACCCCGACCTGTTCGTCGGAACCGACCGCTTCTTCCGACCCAACTACATAGCCAATCTGACCGCGTCATGGATCCCCGCACTCGACGGCGTTGAGCCCAAGCTGCAGGCCGGCGCAACCGTCGCCGATATCGGCTGTGGGTACGGCGCCTCGACGATCATCATGGCCACCGCCTACCCGGCGTCGTCGTTCATCGGCTACGACCCGCACCCGCCATCGATCGACGCCGCCCGCAAGGCGGCGGCCGACGCAGGAGTCGCGGACCGCTGCCGCTTCGACGTGGCCACAGCCACCGACTATTCCGGCCGAGGCTACGAGCTGGTCGCCCTGTTCGACTGCCTCCACGACATGGGGGACCCGGTCGGCGCCGCCGCGCATATCCGCGACACCCTGAGCGACGACGGCACGTGCCTGCTCGTCGAACCCTTCGCCGAGGACCGGCTCGAAGACAACCTCACACCGATCGGGCGCATCTTCTACGCGGGATCGACCATGCTGTGCACACCCGGTTCCCGCGCCCAACAGGGCGGCCTGGCACTCGGTGCACAGGCCGGCGAATCCCGGCTGCGCGACGTGCTCACCGCCGCCGGATTCTCCCGAGTTCGACGGGCAGCCGAGACCCCCTTCAACCTCGTACTCGAAGCCCGACGCTGACCCACCGCACGCTCGAGCGCCGCATTCTCTAACGGCCCTCGGATGATCTGCCGGGTTCAGCGTGCGTATCCGTGGGGTTGGGATAGCGGGGGCTCCGGTCGTGAGGAAGCCATCGGCGTGACTCTCACTCGCGAGCGGGGAAGAGTGCAGCCGCATGAAGCCGTCACGCGGCCATTCGCGACGCTTTGAGGCAACTGGTGGCTGCCCACTGGGGCGAAGCACATCGGCATCCGCGCAAGGACGCGGGCAGAGACGAGCGCAGCGCGGCAGTTCAGGGTGATCACCACCAGCAAGTCGGCGGTTCGGTGCCTTGCAGTCACGTGTCGCTGGCGTCACCGGCCCTTATCTCGGGCGACGGGGGTGGCCTGCCGGCCACCCACCGTCAGGCACGGTCAGGATCTCCAGGGCGTTGCCGTCCGGGTCGTCCCAGTAGAGCCCGCGGCCGCCTTCGGCGCGCGACTCGTCGACCCCCTCTTGGCGGTGGCCAGGGTCGGCGTACGTCGCAATGCCGTGGTCGGTCAAGCGTTGTCTGATCTGTTCGAACTCCGCGGAGTCCACGAGGAAGGCGAAGTGCCCGTGGCGTGGCCGACCAAGGGTGTCGGCGAAGGCAAGGACTGCCTGGTTGCCCAGCCGGACCATCGCGAATGGGCCGTAGTCGCGGGCCGGTTCCAGGTTCAGCATCTCGACGACGTGGGCAGCAGCCGCATGCCGGTTCCGGACATGCACGATGGTGTGGTCCAGGTCGGCGCTCATGGTGTGCTCCCTTCCGCCGCAAGCCTATGGATCACGACAGGCCTGAAGGACACGAAAGGTCGGCTTCGTCCACGGTCCCGGGTTGGTGCGCGGCGTTGAGGTCGTCGTCGGGTGTGGTTGCACGGTCGCGCGACGAAGGTCCAGCTCGACGCCTGCGGGTGGTCGGATGGTCTTGGCTGTACGGGGCCGTCCTCCGTGGCGTGGCGGCCGCATCCAAGGCGCCGTGCTGGTCGGCGGTCGGAGACTTGCTGCCAGCCAAACTCGGACGTCCTCCAGCAGCGCCCCACGCGGCAAACCGCAGTCGACCATTGCCGTCACGGCCAGGATCGCGAGGATGTCGACGTCATGACGTTCCGTGTGGATGTGGGACATCGTGTTGGTCACGGCGCACGACAGCGTTCCGGGATGCTGTTCGTGGCAGTACGGCGTTTCGCTTCGGACGGAAGGATCGAACATGGACACGAGGTTGTTGGCTCAGCTGAATGACGCCGATCTAATGCTCTGGCGCGAGACCGAACGAGAGGCGATGGCCGCGCTGGACGAGGACGGGGTCTCCGAACTGCACAACCGGATCCGTCGTGCGCGCAACAAGTACACGGGTCAGTACCGTCGCGGGGCGAGTGCAAGGGTGGCCGAGACCGGGGGGCGAGGAAAGGCCCGGCCTGCCAACGCCCGCAGCGCGGCCCGAGCGGAGGTATTCGAAGAGGCGCTCAACCGGGTCAGCCGACGGCTTGCCGTCCTGTCCCGCCAGTCTGCAGCGGACCTCCGCGCGGAGCGGCTGGCCGCCGCCAAGGCCAACAGGACGGTCGGACCCGCCCGCCCCGCCACGAAGGAACGGTCGGGTGGTCCAGGGCAAGCCCGGGAGCACCGACAGACGACCGGGGGACAGAAGCGCGATGCGTCAACCCGCGCCGCCGGCGCTCGACGACAGGCGGGGCGGGATGCGCGCTGAACCACCGCCGACAAGGCCGAAGGCGTTCGCGGTCCGCAGGCGGCGATAGGACGCAGGTCCAGTCCCGCTGGTGGTCAGGTGGACCCGTCCGACCGCCGGTGGGTGGGCGGTGATCGATGCGCCCACGATGGGGTACACCCAATGCAGGGCGCGGGTCAGGGACGGGGCGTCGTCCTCGGGGGTCACATCGATTGACACCGAGTTCCTCCGGCATGGCAGCCCGCTCGGATCGACCCGGTTTCTGTCCCCTTGCGAGTCGTCTGGCGCCTTGATCGAGACGCGGTTGACCGTCGGGGAGGTGTAATGGCTGAGTGGCTCGGCTGCTCGTCATTCATCACTCGCCGACCCGGGCGGTGGCCGCCATCACCGAGTCGGTGCTCGCGGGCTGTCACGACGAGGCGATCGAGGATGTCGACATCGTCCCGTGCCGCGCCTTGGACTTCGCGACGGGGAGCGCGACGGCTGATGACATTCTGGGGGCTGACGGCTACCTGCTGGGTACCACCGCGAACTTCGGCTACATGAGCGGTGCGCTGAAGCATGTCTTCGACTCGACGTTCCTGGCTGTCGGGGGGAGCCTTGCTCCGGACGGGAGCGCGGCGCCGGCTGGCGGCAGTACTACCGGTCGGCCGTTCGGGCTCTACGTGCACGGCCGGTATGACACGACGGGAGCAGTCCGCTCCGTCATGGCGATCACCGGTGCCCTAGGCTGGCGCCAGGCATTCGGCGTTCTCGAGGTGATGGGGGATGTGGGCGAGGACGCGCTGGCGAGGGCCTACGAGCTGGGAGCGACCTTGGCTGCGGTGGTGGGGGACTTGACGCAACGTCATGCGACATGACGCTGCTTCGAAAGTCGCCATCAAAGCCATCCCGCCCCCGACGCCCTCGCCCCTGACGACGGCCTCCGTCCCCGACCTTCGGCGGCGACCCACCGGCTGGCCCCGATTCGAGCTCAGCCGCGGGGCGTTTCACTCCTCGCCGCACGCTCGCGTCGTCCGAACTGATGCGCGCAACGCGCGTTCCGCCCAGCTCTCGGCGATGTGACGCAGATGCACGGGCCGGGCCCGCGGCTTCGCCTGGCGTCGCTCCGTCTACGGTGCGCAGTTGAGTGTCCGGCAACAGGTAGACGCTCGGTTGGTTGGACTCATTCAGTGTTCTGGCGCCGCTGATCAGTGGCGATGCGATGGTCCTCGTCGAATTCGGTGCTTCCCGAACATGTTTGATGCCGCAGGCTGGCTCCGATCTAGACCTCGAGGAGTGCAGAAACACTCGTAGATTTGAGACGACGGCTGTGCGGCGCTCATTAGCGGCCGGTGGGGTGGGAGGAGGAGCGATGCTGGCTGACACCAGCACTGTCCAGACCGAAGATGGCCGGACGCTGGCGTTCTGTGAGTGGGGGGATCAAACGGGGCGACCGGTGTGGTACCTGCACGGATCTCCAGGCAGCCGCTACCTGCATCCGCGGGAGTTCGACTTCACCACATGGGGGGCGCGCATGCTGACCTATGACCGGCCCGGCTATGGCTGGTCGGACCGGCGGCCCGGGCGATTGGTGGCCGACGCCGCCGAGGATGTCCGGGCCATCGCGGATCACCTGTCGCTAGCGGAGTTCGCCGTGGTCGGTGTCTCCGCCGGCGGACCACACGCCCTGGCGGTCGCGGCCGAGCTGGCTGGTCGGGTGACCCGCTGCGTCGTGGTCAACGGGTTGGCGCCGCCGGATGCCGAGGGCCTTGACTTCTACGCGGGGATGGCCGAGAGCGAGGTGGAGGAGTGGCGGGCCAGGACCGCGTCGTTTCCGGACGCGGCAGCGATCCTCAATGAGACCAGACAGTGGGTCGAGGAACTCGTCGCTAGTCCCGACATCCCGCCCGCCGCCAAGGACGTCTTTGTGCCGACGCTCGCCGAGGCGATCAGCCGGGGGCCGTGGGGCATCCTGGATGACTATGCCGCCCTGTCGCGATCCTGGGGATTCGAGTTGTCGGCCGTGACCTGCCCGGTCACCCTGATGGTTGCCGAAGCGGACACCAGCGCGCCACCGGCGCACGGTCGCTGGCTGGTCGACCACCTTCCACGGGCAACGTCTCTCGCGGTCCCCGGCGGCCATCTCGACCCGCGCGCCGCGGACACAGAGCAGCTTCTCGCGTGGGCCGTCAACCGTCTCTGACCCGTCCCGCCAGCCCTCGGGCCGGCACCGTGCTCACCGCGGCCAGCGACGCCCGACCTTGCCGCCGTCCGAGCGCCGACTGGCGGCGAAACGACGCAGGCAGAGCAAGGCACGTCGCGGCGCGTGTGTCGCGCGAACCGGTCATCGGTGGGCCGACACGAGCCATGCCGAGGCGTTCATCACCACCCCTTGGGAACCGGCGTACGGCGCGAAGCCGGACCGGAGCGCCGTTTTGGCTGCCTGGATGGTTTCTCGTGGGGCGCCGACGAACAGCTGTTGGCTTTCTGGCAGGGAGAGGATGTACGCGACGGCGGCGTCGATGTCTGGTCCGAGCCGAACGGGTCGGACAATCGACTCCAAACGCGGCTCTTGCAATCCGCTGCTGGTAAGCAGGCGGCCGAGTCGGTCACCGTCGGCGAACGCGAACGGGCCCGGTGCCCCTGGCCGGCCGACCTCTGGTGCCCGCCCTGTGGCCTTGACGGCGGCGCCGAACGCGACGGCGATCCATTCGCTCTTGAGCGGGTCCTGTGGGCAGACGAAATGGAGCCGCCCGCCTGGCCGGAGCGCACGTGCCAGGTTCGCGAACGCTGCCTGGGGGTCATCAAAGAACATCACCCCGAACCGGCTGATCACGACGTCGAAGGAGCCAGGGTCGAAGGCGTGGACTTGTGCGTCCGCCTCCAGCAGCTCGACATTGTGCAGACCCGCTGCGGCGGATCGCGCTTGCGCGGCTTGCAGCATGGTCGCCGAGATGTCGACTCCGACAACCAGGCCCGAGGGTGCCACGCATTCGGCCGCTTCGACGGTCGATGCACCGCGGCCACAGCCCACGTCGAGCACCCGCTCGCCGGGTTGCAACCGGGCCGATTCGAGCATGGCTTGGCCGAAGGGGGCGATGACCGCGTCGTTGGCGTCCTCGTTCTCCTTGTACTGGTCCGCGCCCGCGTGACGCCAATACTCGCGCTGTTCGACGTTGGCCTCATCGCTGGTCAGTGACGGGCTCTCGCTGAGGTGCTTCATGGTCTGTCCCTTCCCGGGCACCCGCGGCGAACGTGCGTCTCCGCAGGATCGACTGTGAGATCTCGACGCTAGGGACCCCATCCGGTCACGCGCTTCGGGCGAATACCTCAACTCGCGACGTCGTCCGCTGGGGTGTTCTCCCCAAGCGGTCAAAGCAGCCGGTGTTCGTATGCGTACGCGGTGGCGGCCGCCCGGGAGGTGACGCCCAGCTTGGCGAAGGTGTTGGTCACGTGCCGATCTACAGTCTTCTCGGCCAGGACAAGGTCCTGAGCGATGCTGCGGTTCGTCTTGCCCGTGGCCAGCAGGCGAAGGACCTGAAGCTCGCGTGGCGTCAACGTGAGTGTCCGTGCGGTCGGTTGCCTCCGCACGAGACCTTCAACCCGTGTGACGTCCGGTCTGGCGCCCAGATCGCGGAAGGCTCTCAGAGCCGAGTCGAGCTCCAGGGCCGCGGAGTCCTCGTCCCCGAGTGCCCGGCAGCCGAGCGCAATCAGGACCCGCACCACCGCGGCCTCGTACGGTGCCTCGAGCTCCCGCCAGAGGTCCCAGGCGCGGCGTAGTGCGCCCAGGGCGCCGCGGGCGTCGCCCTCGGCAAGGAGCACCGCGCCCACCGCTCGACCGGCGTGGGCGTGCAACGCCGCCGTTCCGAAGTACTCGGCCAGCTCGGCGAGCTCCTCGGCCGCCTCGCGCGCGGCCGGCACGTCGCCGATCGCGAGCATGATCTCGGCGTGCGCCGGGAGTACCCGTGTACGCCGGAGTCGGTCAGTCGACTCCACGACGACCCGCCGGCTGGATGCGGCGGCCGCGTCCACGTCCCCCTCGGCCAGTCGCAGCAGAGCGAGGCCCGGCTGGGTCTCGTACCCCCATCGGCTCGCTCCACGGTAGCCGTCCTCCGCCGAGGGGAAGTCACCCAGGGCACGATGAATCTCCGCCTCCCGGTACAACGCCGCGCCGGTTGCGAACTTATCCGCTGCCCGGGCCAGCCGCTCACGCGCCCGTTCGACCTCTTCAATCGCCTCCGACCACGCCCCCTTAAGCTGCAGAAGCTCCGCACGATGGATCAGACACTGTCCCGTGAACGTCACCATGTCCGGCTGCTTCGCCCACCAGTTCTCCAGCGCCGCAGTCCATTCGCGTGCGCGCCGCAGATCCGAGATCTCGTGGCATGCATCGATCATCGAGCAGTACAGGTTGCCGGCAACCGGCGGCCAAACTTCCTCGGCGATGACGGTCACCATCGCCTCATCCAGAAGTGCCACACCCGCGCGCACCCGGCCCTGCCGCACCAACGCTCTGCCCTGGAAATGCAGCGCAAGTGACAGCAGGTCGACGTCGTCGAACTGGGCACCAATCTCTGCCGCCCTCGCGGCGGCGACCTCGCACCTGGCAAAGTCGCCCGCTCCGCCAGCCAGCACAGCGTCCGGCAGGAGGAGAAGCCCACGCTCCGCGCACTCCCGATCTTCGGGGCCGATCACCCGGTGGGCCCTGGCAAGCCAGCCCTCGGCGGGTGCCAGCTCACCCTCCAGCAGCAGCGTAAAGGCCACCCAAAACAAGCAACGGGCTGCCCGTCGCGGATTGTGGGCCGCCAGAAAGGCGCGATGGCCACGTTGCAGCGCCTGCCGGCACTCATCCACGTGACCCAGAAGGTAGGCCGCGGCGGCCAGCACCTCAAGATCCTCGCCCGCCAGCGGACCCGACCGCTCGGCCAGGCGGAGGGACTTGTAGGCATCGCCCCACGCCAGACGCCGAACGGACTCAAGGCCGATGGCGAGGTCGTCGCCGTCAACCACCGTGCTGTTCGCCTCCCCGAGGCCGCCACGTCCCCACGTACGTCACGTCGGCACCCGCAGCAGGTGCCCGCTCGGCTAGCCCAGCCCGTCGCGGGTCCACCCGCCGAGTCTCCTCCTGAGCCCATGCGGCCGGCAAAGAAGGACGCAGTCCGGGGCCCCAGCGCTTCTTCGTGCGACCCACGGGCCGGGCCCGTGCTCTGTCGCCAGACTTAGACGTCAGGCGCTGAGTGCGGCGAGCCGGGCGACGGCGGGTCCGGTACTTGCTCGCATGCGGGCGACGGCGTCGGCGATGGCGGGCTCTGTAGCCCGCTCGGGTGGCACCCGTGCAGCGTTGACGGCCACCCGGTCCGACCAGTCCTTGATGTCGGGCTCAGCGCTGAACGATGCGACGTTGCGCATGCCGACGATGTTCATCCGGGCCCAGTCGGACAGGGTGTTGCCGAACGATGCGGGCGGGCATAGGCGGTTCTTCTCGTCGTCGTCGCTCCTGGTCGCTTCGACGTACCCGGAGATTGCGGCCCCGAAGCATGGGAAGCCGGCCCGGACCGACTGCAGGGTGATCGCGTCGGGAGACCAGATCGGGACGAGCGGCGGCATCTTGAGCCCGTCTGCTGCGCAGTTGACGATGACCGCGTCGTCGGCGATGCGCACCGAGCCGTCGTCGAGCTCGAGGCGTCCGCGGCGCGCCGACCTGATTCGGCCCAGGCGCACGACGTCCTCGATGCTGCGCAGCAGGTCGAGCTCCCACTGGCCCAGGGTGGGGGCCTTCGCCATCGTGGGGGTGACCGACCGGTCGATGCGCAGCATCGACCCGGCGTCCTCCAGGCGGAGGAACAGCTGGTCGAGCGAATCCGCCGTGCTGGCCGCCTCGAGCAGGTTGGCCAGCATAGGGAGGTAGATGGCGGGGTTGGGGGCGACAAACGCTCGGTTGAGCATCCAGGGCTCGCGTGGACGCACCCAGCAGACGGCGTTCGGGTCGACACCGCGCGTCAGGAGCCAGACGCAGGCGTCGGTCGCGGTCTTGCCGGAGCCGACCACGACGTACTGGCTGGGTGCCTCGTCGAGGTGCACCAGGTCGTTGACCGGGATGACCCGGGCACCCTCTTCGACCGCGAAGCGCGGCGGCGTCTCCGCGGGGATGTCCGGGGCGAGGTAGCGTGCGTCGACGACGCGACACCGCTCGGGCACCTCGTACCGCTCGCCGGAGATGCGTGAGACGAACTGCCGGTCGCCGACGTAGTCGCAGCCCGGGAAATGCTGCACTCGTCCGGGGCCGACCATCCGGTCGGCCAGCACGTCGGCGTAGTAGCTGACGATGGTGGGCTGGTCGGCCCGTTCCCACAGGCCCGCCTCGGGTCCACCCGTCTGGACCCGGTAGTCACCGAGCACCGTGGAGGCGACCCCGTAGAAGGTGGACGCCTGGTGCAGCCGCACGAATGCGTAGTCCTCGAGCCAGTGGCCACCCACCCCGTGACGCCGGTCCACCAGGGCGACCCGCACCCGCGGCGCGTGGTCGATGAGGGCGTCGGTGAACCCCATTCCCATCGCGCCCGCGCCGACCACCAGGTAGTCGACATCGACCCGGCGTGTCATCTGCCGACCCCCAGCTCGACCACGTCGGCGAAATCGGCGTGCGAGGGTTCCAGCACGGCGAAGGCGGAGCCACCCGACAGCACGGTGCTCGCCGAAGGCAGGGCCGAGATCACTACCTCAGGATCTTCCCGGTCACGGCCAGGATGCTAGCGAAGACCACGAACGTCCGCTCTTGGCGCATGACGCACGCATGGACATCGGGTGGTCGCTGCGCAGCAACCGGGACGCGGCACTGTGCTGGCGCCCGCCGGTAACACGCACAAACTCGCCGTGTGCGGACAGCATGCAGAGGACCCTGTTCAACCCGTCTGCATTGACGTTGCAGCGCTGCGCCAAGTCCCCGCCGGGACTGAACGGTCGTCGATGTGGTCGGCGACTCCGAGTTACGCAGCCAGGTGCAGGCATCGGGCGGCCGCGCCCGCGTTGGTGACCGAGAAGATCAGATCATGCGGCTCGATGAAGGCATCTACCGCGTCCGGGCCGGCACCCGGGCGGCGGAGACCCACGCGTCGAACCCGAGCAGCCCCGGGTTGAGCGACCTGGCGAGCCGTACGTCCCGCGGCCGGCAGTACTCCTCGTTGGCCTCGGCAACGTACTGAATCATGTTGGCCGCAACCGCGATACCCGGGAATGGCAGCGACCGGAACACCTCAAGTGGCAGCGACTGGTATCGCACCGGCTGCCCGTACACCCGCGACAGCCCAACAGCGAGCCGCTCACCGGTGATGTGCTCACCCGCGATCCCGAGAGTCATTCCGCAGTACTCCTCCCCACCGCGGAACAGGCCGTACGCGCACCGGCCGATGTCCTCGGCGGCGATCCCTGGCAGTAGGGCATCGCCCAGCGGCATCGCCACAGTGAGCACGCCGTCCGGTCCGGGCTGCGGAGCCCCCAGGCCGGACACCCAGGCCTCCCAGTGGAAGGGCGTGAGCAGGTTCGTGGTGGGGACACCGGCCTCCGCGAAGCGCGCGTCACCCTCCGACTTCGCGTCCCACTGCGGCACCTTGAACCGGCCCTGCAGCGTCGGCATCCGGTCGTCCTCCAGGGGGTAGCGCCGCCGGGTGTCCTCCGCCGTCGACCAGATCGCGTGGCGGACGCCCGCGGTGGCGGCGGCCCGGGCCAGATTGGCGGCCTGGGTAGCTTCCCGCTCCGCGTCGAAGTGCTCGAAGAACGACGTCATGCAGAACGCCCCGTGTGCGCCCTCGAAGGCATCGACCAAACTGTCGACATCGTCCAGGTCAGCGCGCACCACGGTGGCGCCTTGGTCGGCCAGCGCTAGAGCGGCGGTCGAGTCGGGAGTTCGCGTGATTGCCCGGCAGGCGTACTCGCCCAGCGAGTCGGCGAGGATGGCCCGGGCGACGCCCCCGCCAGTGGCGCCAGCGGCGCCGACCACCGCAATGATCTTCGTTTCGGTCATGCCTCAAGACGGTAGGCATGCAGAGAGGACGCCGCGTCGACCGATCTACTCAGTCGACCTACTCTGTTTCCGGTCTCGCGCCCACACCGCGATCTGACTCCGGTTCGGCAGATCCAGCTTGTCCAGTACGTGCTGGACGTGGTTCTGCGCGGTGCGCTCGGACAAGAACAGCTCCGACGCGATCTCGCGGTTCGTCATGCCTTGCGCGACGAGGTCGGCAACCTGGAGCTCCCGGCGCGTCAGCGCAACGGCGGAGGCCGTATCGATCCGGTCGAGCAGGTCCTTCGCCCGGGCCCGGATCGGCGGCATGCCGAGCTCGTCGGTCCGCCGCAGCGCCTCGACCACCACGGTGCGTGCGCGGCCGAGGTCACCCGGATTCGAACGACGGACCAGTGCCGAGGCGAGCTCGTACAGTGCCTCGGCGCGGAAGCCCTCGGCACCGTTATCCGTACAACTCTTCACCGCCTGCTCCAGATCGGCGATCGCATCGTCCACGAGGCCGAGGTGTGCGGCCGCCCGACCCAGATGGAGCTCGGCGGGGCCGCCGTAGGCCATCGCGTAGCGGCCGTTGACGACGTGGTGCCCGCGCCAGGCGCCGAGCTTCGAGCGCAAGGCCGCGACGTCGTCATCCGCCCCGACCGCCTGGGCGGTCGCAAGACCGCCCGCCCAGGTGAAGAGCATGGCGTGGGGTGACTCCTGCCACTCCGCGACCGGGCCGAGCCGGCGGAACACGGCGGCGGCCTCCCGCAGCCGACCGACATCGGCCAGCATGCTCGCTGGTGCCAGCGTCGGTATGACCCCGGTCAGCGGCCAGTCCTGCAACGTGGCCTCCGCGTCGGTGATGCCGACCGTCCCCAGGGACTCAGTGGTTTGCCCGGTGTGATGGCACTGGATACTCAGCAACCCGCCCCACATCATGAACGCGGGCGGGAACCCGGTGGCGGCCAGTGTGTCGAGTGCCGCAGCGCCGAGCCGATAGGCGTCTGCGTAGCGCCCCCGGGCTTGGGCGAGCATCGCCCGGCAGCGCAACAGCCGCCACTGGGCCACCGGCCCGCCGACGTGGGTGCTCCAGCGGCTGATGGCCTGGAGCTCGCGAGCCGCGCCAGCAAGGTCGCCCCGCTCGCTTGCGGCGTCGAAGCGCCACTCGGACGCCGACAGGCAGGCCGCCGCCCTGCCGGTGCGGATCCCCAGCGCCCACATCCGGTCCGCGTTCGCCTCACGCTCGGCGAGCCCTTCAGGGCCGGAACGGACCATGTGGTGCGCGGTGAGTGCCGCCTCGAGCGCGGTCGCGTCGTCGCTGGCCTCGGCCAGCACGAGCGCCTCCCTAACGGCGGGGAGGGCCGCATCCAGGTCGGAAAGGAGGTCGCAGACCCAGGCGTACTGGGCTAGCAAGCGTGCCCGAACCGAATCCGGCGCACCGTCCGAGACGGCGAGGGCGCGTTCGCACAGTGCCCGGATCAACCGGTCGATGCGCTCGTCGAACGTCGGTTCGGGAACCAGCGCGGCCTCGGCCGCCAGGTCGGGGCGGCCTAGGCGAACCGCCAGTTCGACTGCGTGCAGACAGGTTTCCAACGCACCGGTGAAGTCGGAGGACAGGCACTGAGCGCCGGCATACGCGATCATCAGCCGGCACCGGTCGGCGTCGTCCAGCACCCCCGCGCCAAGCGCGAGCGCCTGCCCGTACCACCGGCGCCCCTCCTCGTAGGCGTGCAGCCGCATCGCTTCGCGGCCGGCCCGCTCCGTCCACGTCACCGCGACGGCACGGTCTCCGTCCACAGACGCCTCCGCCCAATGGTGCGCCAGGTCGAAGGCCATCTCAGCTCCGTGCGGGACGTGGCACTCGATCGCCTCGGCCGCACGACGGTGCAGCGTCACCCGCTGCCCGGCGTCCACACCGGCGACGATCGCGTCCCGGACCAGGTCGTGGGCGAAGCGCCGCTCCCCTGGAGCCGCGCCCTCGACTACCAGCGAGGCACGCGCGGCCTCGTCCATCCACGCGAGGCTGTCACCCACACTCCTCCCCGTCATCGCGGCGACGATGGGTACCGCGAAGCGGATCCCCAGCACCGCCGCAGCCTGCAGCGACGCCGCACACCCTGGGGAGAGCCGCCCGAGTCGCTGGCCGATCGCGTCGAGCACGGACCGGGGTACGGCCACAGCGAGCGTAGGTCCATCGGCCAGCTGGCGGGCAAGCTCGCAGACGAAGAACGCGTTGCCCACCGTGGCGTCGTACACCGCAGCCAGCTCGGCGTCGCTGGCGGCCCGCCCCACCAGGGCCGAAACCAGCTCGCCGACGGCGGGCCTCTCCAAGCCACCCAGCTCGACCTGGGTCGCACCAGGCTCCTGGGCCAGGGTGGCGAGGGGGCCGGTCGTCTCCCGGCAGCAGACCACGACAAGAACACGGTCGTCGCGTGCCGTGCGCGCCAGGTACTGCACCAGCAGCTGCGACGGTTCGTCAGCGCCGTCCAAGTCGTCGAGGACAACGAGCAGCGGGCGGCTCCTCGCGGCCCCGAGCACCAACCGGGCGACCTCGTCGAACCTCCGCACGCGCTCCTCCAGCGACGGCTCGACAGCGCTCAGAGTCAGAAGGTCGACGGGGGCCGGCCCGGCCATCCCGGCCGTGTCCAACACCCGCAGCACCTCCCGCCACGGCCAGTACGGCGGCGCGCCGTCGGTGGTGGCTCCCCGGCCCCACGCGGTCAGGACTCCTCTCTCCCGGGCCCGCCTGGTCAGCTCCTCGACCAGCCGAGTCTTCCCGACGCCCGGGCCGCCCACGCACACAACCAGGCTCGCGCGACCCCGCTGCGCCTCGTCCAGGCACCCGAGCAGCACCCCGAGCTCACGATCCCGACCGACCAACGCAGACAGCACCCGTGCCTCCTCTGGCAGCCTGCCTCATTGTGACGGAACTCGTCATTCGAGAACGAGTACCAACGGACCGACGTGCTGCGTATGAACTGGGGCGGGCGACAGGGGAGTGCGACGCGGACCTCGCGCGCCGCGGTCCCGAATCGCGTCTCGACACTATTCGGGTGACGCGGTTCAGCGGCGAGGGGCCGTGCCGCTGATTCAGAATTGCTACCGCTTGACAGATGAAGCAGCGCTCGATTCCCGGCGTGAGGCTGCGGGGTTGTACTGGATCTCGTCGTCAGTTGGCGGCGTGGTCTGCCTCTTGGAGAGCAGCGCTGACGCGGACGCGGTCGGGAAGTCGCGCTCGTGGGGGAGTCCAAGAACCTTGGTACACCCCCGTGTATCCCGAGCGCGAGATGCGGTTGCCGGTGGCGTAGGCACCAGACTCGCCTACGCCGCACTCTCCGTGGCCATAGACAACGGTGAACGTATCCGGCCGTAGTCGTGATGTTCTTCGACTCAGATTCAGAGCCAGCCCCGGTCATGGGCGAGCCGAGCGGCGGCGGTGCGGTTGGTGGCGCCGAGCTTGCGGATGGCCTCGGACAGGTAGTTGCGCACGGTGCCGTCGGACAGGTGCAGGCGCGCGGCGATGTCGGCGTTGGACAGCCCGTCGCCGGCCAGACGTAGGACTTGGCGTTCCCGGTCGGTGAGCGGGTCAGCCTCGGCCCAGGCGTCCGCGGCAAGGGCGGGGTCGACCGCACGCCCGCCGTGGTGCACGGTGCGGATGGCGTCGGCGAGGGTGGCCGAGGGGGCGTCCTTGAGCAGGTAGCCGCCAACGCCGGCGTCCAGGGCACGCCGCAGGTATCCGGTGCGGGCGAACGTGGTGAGGATGACGACCCGGGTGCCCAGCCCGCGTCGGCGGATCTCGGCGGCGACGTCGAGGCCGCTGCGTCCGGGCATCTCGATGTCGGTGAGCAGGATGTCCGGCTGCAGGGTCTGGACCAGGCGCAGCGCCTCGTCACCGTCGGTCGCGGTGTCGATGATGTCGATGTCGGGCTCGAGACCGAGCAGGCTGCCTAGGGCGCCGAGCACCATGCGCTGGTCCTCGGCGATCAGCACGGTGATGCTCATGGCCGGGCCGCCGGGCTGGGTGCCGCCGCCGTGCTCGGGGTGCGGGGCAGACTGATGGTCACGACTGTGCCGGGTCGCTCGCCCCCGGAAGGGCCGGTGCGGCGGGTGACGTGGCCGCCGAGGGCGGTGATGCGTTCGCGCATGCCGGCGAGGCCGGAACCGTCCGGCCCGGAGGTGCCTCGCCCGTCGTCGCAGACTTCGAGGGTCACCTCGTCTCGGGTGGTGTCGGCGTGGATGGTGGTGTGGTGGGCGTCGGCGTGGCGTACCACGTTGGTGACGGCCTCGCGCAGGGCCAGGGCGAGGGCTGCCTCGTGCTCGGCGGGCAGGACGGGAAGGTCGATGGTGGCCTCCATGTCGACGCCGGCAGCCGAGAGTGCTCGCCGGGCGTTGACCAGCTCGACGCCGAGCCCCTTGGCCCGGTACCCGGCCACGGCGGAGCGCACCTCGGCCAGGGCGGTCCGCGCGGTGCGCTCCACTTCGCGCACCTCCTGCTCGGCACGGTCCGGATCGGATCGGACCAGCCGCCCGGCGAGCTCGGACTTCAGCACGACCACCGACAAGGTGTGACCGAGCAGGTCGTGCAGGTCACGTGCGATGCGCTCACGCTCGGCGATCGTGGCCAGCCGCTCGATCTCCTCGTCCGCGCGACGCAGCCGGGCCTGCATGCGCTCGCGTTCGCCGTCAACGATCCCTGCTGCCCCCATCACCAAGACGAACACGATGATCGGGCCAACAGCGAGCAGTCGCCACGGCAGGGGAACCGTGGAGATCAGGAACATCACCCCGGCAAGCCCGGCCAGCACGGCTACCGCTACAACGGCCCGCCTGACTGGTGAGAGACGTCCGGCGAGGGCGGCGGCGTACACGACGAACACACCCGCCCCGGCATTGACCAAGGTCCCCACCACGCCGAGACCAGCCATCGCGGCGAGCAGGAACATCAGGCGTCGCTGATCCCGCTCAGCCAAGCTGGCTCGGTACAGGGGTAGGAAGGCCGCGACCATCAGCCCCGTCGCGACCCAGTCCGCCGCGGTGGTGTCGGGGTCGAACGCCGGCTGGAAGACCAGCGCGCCGAGGTAGACCAGCCACAGGTACGGCACATAGCGGGTGACCGGTTGTCTCACCGCGGCCCTCGTCTCATCCGTAGGTGCGTCCCTCGTCGCGACGGAACCCCCAGGCTGCCACGACCAGGAACAACAGCGTGAATCCCAGGACTGCGGCGGCATGCACGACCGGCGAGCCGCCCTGGGAGGCCCCGATGGTGCCCAGCGCCAGCTGCACGAAGTGATACGGCGGCAGAGCGACCGCGACCGACTGCACCAGGTCGGGCAGCTGGGAGATCGGGATCCACAACCCCGACGCGAACGCCATCGGCAGCCACGCGAGGTTCAGCACCGCCGGGGCGGAGTTGGGTCCTACCAGGTAGCCGAACGCCAAGCCCATGGCCGAGAACGGCAGCGCACCCGCGACCAGCGCCAGCCCCGCTGCGACCCACTGCGGCGGGTCGAGACGGACGCCGCCGACGAGGGCCCCGAGGGTGAACATGGCCAGCACGATGATCGTGGCCACGGCCAGGCTCATGACGACCTTGGCGACGAAGTAGGCCAGCGGCGGCATCGGCGCGACCCGCTTCAGGCGCATCCAGCCCTGCCCACGCTCCACGGCCACCGACACCCCGAACCCGAACAGAGCCGCCCCGATAACCCCGAACGCGCCGTAGGTGACCAGCATGTAGGTGGTCATCCCGACCCCGCCGGCCTGCTCGCCGGCGAACGTGATCCCGAAGATCACGTAGAACATCAACGGCAGTGCGATCGTCGTGACCGCGAAGATCGGCAGCCGGATCAACTTGAGGAACTCCTGCCAGGCCTCGGTGCGATACACGCGCAGCCGGCTGCGGCGGGTGTACCGGGGCGGCGCCGCAGCACCCGGGGCGTTCGGCCCGGTCGTGATGGTGGTGGTCATGCTGCCTCCTCCGTTCGGTCGGTCAGCGTCAGGAACGCGTCCTCGAGAGTGGGTTCAGTGACGGTCACGCCGGTCACCGACTGGTCCCGGTGCAGCAGTTCCCGCAGCACCGGTTCGGGCTCGCTGACCAGCAGCTCCAGCCGGGTGCCTTCTCGCTTGGCGTGGTGCACCCCGACCCAGCCGGACGCCTGCCCTGCGTCGATGCTGGACTCGGCGGTGATCCGCCGCCCGGGCACGAGGGACTTGATCTGCGACGGGGTGCCCTCGGCGATCACCCGGCCCTTGTGCAGCACCACGATGCGGTCGGCCAGC
Organism: uncultured Actinomycetota bacterium; assembly: GCA_963787725.1. GTDB lineage: Bacteria > Actinomycetota > Actinomycetes > Actinomycetales > Dermatophilaceae > Lapillicoccus. The sequence goes on from CAWBEH010000013.1 coordinate 700,653, forward strand.
GCGTCGGCCTCCTCCAGGTAGTGCGTGGTCAGCACCACGCCACGGCCCGTGGCGGCCAGGGTGCGCAGCGTGGCCCACAGCGTGCGCCGCACCTCGGCATCCAGGCCGGTGGTCGGCTCGTCCACGAACACCAGCTGAGGGTCCCCACACAATGCGATCCCGAACAGCACCCGCCGCTGCTGCCCCCCGGACAGGGTCCCGAACAGCCGGTCCTCCAGCCCGTGCAGCCCGGCTGCCTCCACCACCGACGCCATCGGCAGCGGGGCCGGGTAATAGCCACGGAACGCCGTCAGCAGCTCCCGCACCCGCAACGTGTCCGGAACCCCCGACGACTGCAGCATCACACCTATCCGCTGCCGCGCCGCCAGGTCCCTCGGATCCCTCCCGAACAGCCGCGCCGTCCCGCTGGAGGGGGTCACCAGACCGGTCAGCATGGCCAACGCGGTCGTCTTGCCCGCACCATTCGGGCCCAGCACCGCCAGCAGCTCCCCCGCCCGCACGCTCAGGTCGACACCCCCCACGGCGAACACCGCCGACCCACCCGAACCGTACGTCTTCGATACACCCTGAAGCTCGGCCAGGACGGCACCCGGCGACTGTTTGTCAGCAGCTCGATCTGTCATGACACCCACGCTCCCGTGCCGGGCACGCAACGCGTAGTGCCCCCCATCACCGGATCAAGGTGACAAACGTCAGCCGCGTCGGACAGTTGGTCATGCGACGACTGCGCTCGGCCGTGGATGGGGGACGACGCAGTGGCTCATCTCGCTTTGCATCGGGCATTTGTCACAATCCGAAATCTCGGCCTCGAATCCCGTTGCAGCACAATGTCTTTCGTGCGGCTGTTCGACGGTTCGACGTCCGCGCCGGAGATCATGCAGACCACTCGTTGGCCAGCAGCCTCCAGCGTCCGGTCCAGTGCATCGCCCCTTGTCGCCGGTGACGAGACCGCAGCCGCAAGGCCCGCCATCGCTGGTCTGCCGGGGAGCCTGACCCGCTTCTCCGGACACCTGATCTGAGGCGATGATCGCCTCGGGAGAGGAGTCTGGGATGCCTGCTGCGAGGCCGCCGGAGTTCCGGCGTCGTGCCATGGAGCTGGCTCGCAGTCCAACGGGCACGCCGACCACCCTGGTCTCCGGGCTGAACTTCCCGTACGCCGTTGCCGTGAGCGACGGGCAGGTCTACTGGACCGACCAAGAGAGCAACATCAGCGCGGTCTCCGTGACTGGCGGATCGGTGCAGAATCTGTACAGCACCACGTTCGGCGCGCTGTTCGGCATTGCGGTCGGCCCGTAGTCGCCACATCGGCGGAAGCGGGACGCGGTCTCGCCGAGGTTGCCTCGGCGGAGCAGGTACCAGAGGGATCTTCCCGTCGGCTGGGCTTCGGGAGGATGCTAGGAGTGGCCAAGAGTCGAAGAAGGTGGGCGATGTGGCCACCACGACCAGTTTCACCAGCGAGAACGCTCCGTGCGGGCGCGTGGTCGACGGCGTGCGCTACCGCGACACGGACGAGGACGGGCTGCGCGTCGAGCACATCAACTACGCCTGCGGCTGCCGCTCTTACCTCGACGACTTCCACGACGGGAGCGTCACTCGGCGGGTGGTGCACCACAACGGCAAGGTCCTGGTCCATGAAGAGTTCCGCGGCGAGTGACGGGCGATGACCGCCGCCTTCGACGTGCTCATCGTCGGGGGCGGCGCCGCCGGGCTCCGCGCCGCCATCGCTGTCGCAGAAACCGACCCGACCCTGCGGATCGCGGTGGTCTCCAAGGTCTACCCGATGCGCAGCCACACGGTCTCAGCCGAGGGGGGCGCTGCCGGCGTCATCGCAAGCGGCGACACACTGGACGAGCATGCCCACGACACCGTCTCGGGCAGCGACTGGCTGGCCGACCAGGACGCGGTCGAGATGTTCGTGCACGAGGCACCCCGAGAGCTCCTCCGGCTCGAGCACTGGGGGTGCCCGTGGAGCCGCGAACCTGATGGCCACATCGCCGTGCGCGCCTTCGGCGGTATGAAGAAGATGCGCACCTGGTTCGCCGCCGACAAGACCGGCTTTCACATGCTCCACTCGCTCTTCCAGACCTCGCTGAAGTACGACTCGGTGACCCGCTTCGACGAGGCGTTCGTCACCCGGCTGCTGGTCGACGACGGCCGCGCACAGGGCGTCGTCGCCGTTGATCTGGCCTCGGGCCAGGTCGAGGCGATCACCGCCAAGACCGTGATCCTGGCCAACGGCGGATGTGGGCGCGTCTTCCCCTTCACCACGAACGCGAACATCAACACCGGCGACGGCATGGCCCTGGCCTGGCGGGCCGGAGCGCCGCTGAAGGACATGGAGTTCGTCCAGTACCACCCGACCGGACTGCCCTTCACCGGCATCCTCATCACCGAGGCCGCGCGAGCGGAGGGGGGCTGGCTGCTCAACAAGGACGGCTACCGCTACCTGCAGGACTACGACCTGGGCACACCGAGCCCGACGCCGGTGCTGCGCAGCATGGAGCTCGGCCCGCGCGACCGGCTCTCGCAGGCGTTCGTCCACGAGGTGGAGAAAGGCCGGGTCATCGACACGCCGTACGGCCCCGTGGTGAACCTCGACCTGCGCCATCTCGGCGCGAAACTCATAGACAGCAAGCTCCCGTTCGTGCGCGAACTGTGCCTGAAGTACCAGAACATCGACCCCGTCACCGAGCTCGTCCCGGTTCGGCCGGTCGTCCACTACATGATGGGCGGGGTCCACACCGACATCGACGGCGCAACACCGATCACCGGTTTGTATGCCGCGGGCGAGGTCGCGTGCGTGAGCATCAACGGCGCCAACCGGTTGGGGTCGAACTCGTTGCCCGAGTGCCTGGTCTTCGGCGCCCGTGCCGGACGGGCGGCCGCCGAACAGGCCCGCACGGCCCCCGAACCCGGAGCCGCGGCGTCGGCCCAGGCCCGGGACGAGGAGACTCGCCTCCGCAACCTGCTGGACACGGCCGACGGCACCGAGCCGATCGCCGACCTACGAGTCCGGATGCAGCAGACGATGGAGGACGCCGCCGGGATCTACCGAACGGGAGCGGAGCTCGCCAAGGGCGCCGACACCCTGCGGGAGCTGCAGGACCGCGCCCGGTCGGTCGCCCTGGAGGACCACAGCCGGACGTTCAACACCCAGCTGGTCGCTGCTCTGGAGCTGGCCAACATGCTCGACGTCGCCGAGGCGATCATCGAGTCAGCTCTTCAGCGCACGGAGTCGCGCGGCGCTCATCAGCGAACCGACCATCCGGCTCGTGACGACGAGCACTTCCTCGCCCACTCCCTCATCCGCATGGGACGTGAGGGCGAGCACCACGTCGAGCTCATGCCGGTGGCGCTGACGCGCTGGCCCCCGGCGGAGCGGGTCTACGGGAGGTAGCCAATGGCCGACACGATCACCCTGCAGGTCACCCGGTACCGGCCCGAGCGCGAGTCGGAGCCCACGTTCGAGGAGTTCGCCGTTCCGCTGCACCACGACTGGGCGGTGCTCGACGGACTGAACCACATCAAGGACACGCTGGACGGCACGTTGTCCTACCGCTGGTCCTGCCGAATGGGGATCTGCGGCAGCTGCGGGATGATGGTCGACGGCGAGCCGAAGCTGACCTGCGCGTCCTTCCTCGCCGACTACGCGCCCGGGCCGATACGCGTCGAACCGCTGGCCGGCTTCCCGGTGATCCGCGACCTCGTCGTCGACATCGGCGACTTCCTGCGCAAGCTCCCGACAGTCAAGCCGTGGATCGTGCGAGAGGACGAGCGGCCGGTGGACGACGGCGAGTACCTGCAGACCCCCGCCCAGATGGACGACTACCAACAGTTCAGCATGTGCATCAACTGCATGCTGTGCTACTCGGCCTGCCCCGTGTATGCCTTGGACCCGCAGTTCGTCGGCCCCGCGGCCATCGCGTTGGCCCAGCGCTACAACCTCGACTCGCGAGACGAGGGGGCCGAGGTCCGCCTCGATCTCCTCGTCCACCCCGAAGGCATCTGGGGTTGCACCTTCGTCGGCGAGTGCACCCGGGTCTGCCCCAAGGGCGTGGACCCGGCCGGCGCGATCCAGCGGTACAAGCTCACCGCGGCGATGCATTCCGTCAAGTCCCTGTTGCTGCCCCGGGGGGCGCGGTGACCACCGGACCAGGCGACATCACCGGCAGAGCCGGCGAGCCGGCGTACCAGGCGAGGGCGTACCGGCCCCCGGTGAGCATCCTCTGGTGGCTGCGGCGGCGCACCTACCTCCTTTTCGCCCTCCGCGAGCTGAGCTGCATCGCCGTCGCCTGGTCCGTCCTCTTCCTCATGCTGGTCGCCCGCGCGGTCGGTGAGGGCGGGGCCGCGTACGAGCAGTTCGTCGCCTGGGCTCGTATGCCGTGGGTCGTCGTCCTCAATGTCGTGGCCTTCGCGTTCCTGGTGCTCCATGCCATCACGTGGTTCAACCTGACGCCGGCGGCGACGGTAGTCCGGCTGCAGGGTCGGCGGGTCCGGCCGGCGGTGATCGCCGGGTCCGCGTACGCCGGCTGGGTCGTCGTTTCGGCGCTTGTCGCCTGGGTCGTGTTGAGGCAGTGATGTCCCAGCGCACCACGCAGTCCCCGCGAACCGCGGAGCCGATCCTCTGGTTACTGTTCAGTGCCGGAGGGGTGGCGGCGGCATTGTTCCTGCCGGTCCTGGTATTCATCTTCGGCCTCGCGGTCCCGCTCGGCTGGCTGGCTCCCGGCCCCGACCATCTCCACGCAGTGCTGGCCAACCCGTTGACGATGCTCGTGCTCTTCGGTGTATGCCTGCTCTCGCTCTTCCACTGGGCGCAGCGGTTCCGCTACACGCTGTTCGACGGACTCAAGCTCAAGGACCACCAGCGGCCGATCAACATCGGCTGTTACACCGTCGCCGTCATCGGATCCCTCGCCGTAGCCGTCGTACTGTGGCAGGCCCGGTAGCGGCGAGCCGGCGAGCTCCCGCCAAGCCGCAACTCGGCGGTCACGTTCCTGACTGGCGTGCTGCTGATCGTCCGGTGGGACTTTCCCGACCTTCGCCCGTCGTTCCACAGCGGTGACGGGCCAGTACCTTCATCGCGGCCAACAAGAGGTCATCGTCAATCGGTCGGCGGCCGCGTCCTTGTCTTCGCCCTGTCCGTCTTCCTCGTCGCGACCCTCACCGCCAGCAGTCGGCCGCCACCCGCACCATGGTCCCCATCGGCCTCGCGGCTGTGCTGTCCCGGGAATCGTCGCCGGCCTGACGCCGGCGCCATCGGGCGCATCTACACTTTCCCCACCGGCGGCCCCAGATCGTCGGCGCGAAACTTCGACCTGTCCGGCACCACCAACCTCGGCACCACGCTGGTCGACTACAGCTACCTCATCCGGATGCTGTGCTCTCGACACCACAGTGCTCGTCGGTACTTGATCGGAGCGATCGCCTTCTGAGACCAGCGTGCAGGCATACCGGCGGCTGGCGTTCAAGCAGAGGATGCGGCCGACGGACCGGTGCGCTTCGGGATCAGGAGTTCACATGGGCCCGGACGCCTCCCGCGTCACTCGTGCCCCGAATGCGGTGCGGTTCGCGCGTCCGCCGAATGCCTGCGTCGTCTCTCATGATCGTGCAGGAACAGGGAAGTCAGTCACGGGTTCACGGAAGCCAAGGTGAGGGGGCGAACCTGGCCTGTCTACTGCGATAGACGATGCAGCGGTGACGATCCTCTCGAGTTGGGAGTCAAGTGTTGGGCACAGGCAGCCTGCTGGGCATCGCCGTCGCGATGGCACTCAGCTCGGTCCCCATCACGGCCACGATCGTGATTCTGCTGTCGCCGCAGCGCCGGAGATCCAGTCTTCCTTTCCTTGCCGGGTGGTTGCTGACCCTTGCCGTGGTCCCATTGGCCGCGGCAGCAGGCATTCTGGCGATGCCGCTCTCCCGACGGGAGCGTTCGCAGTTTGAGGCCGCCCTAGAGATCGTGGTGGGTGCCGCACTGGTCATCGGTGCGATCCTCACCTGGCGTCGGTCGCAGTCGCCGGCCCCGACATCGGGAGGGCGTTTGGAGCGCCTCGGATCGTACGGGCCGGCCGCCTCCTTCGGGATTGCGTTCCTGATGGGATTGCGTCCCAAGGCAATGCTGCTCGGCATCGCAGCGGGACTGGCCCTCAGTGCTCAGTCGCCGACATCGGCCAGAAGCGGGCTCGCTCTCGCCTTGTACATTGCCGTCTCCGCTTCGACGGTGGCAGTACCGATTGTGTGCACGCTCGTTTCGCCACACTCCATGGAGCCGCGACTGGTGACCTGGCGTGAGCGGTTGTCCCGAAGCGGGCTGAAGGTCACCGCGTCGGTCATGATGGTGATCGGCCTGGCGCTGGCGGCCCTGGGATGGTCCCAGGTCTAGTCGACACGACCAGCACCGACGACACTTCGACGGCCACACACCACACCCGGGCCCACCAGGCCCCGGGCACTGACGAGCGGCGCCATCCGAAGCCCCCATCGCGATTGCCCGCGCTGCCGCGTCTCTCAGCCGATCAGATGTGGCCGCTCAGCGCGAGTTCGGGCGCAGCCGCCGAGCCCCCTTCGAGGTCGCCCGTCCGAGCAGGGCCCCGACGGCTACACCTACGACGACGTCACCGGGGTAGTGAACGCCGGTGTAGACGCGAGAGAACGCTACGACCGTGGCGGCCAACCGCAACGGCACCTTGAGTTGTGGCAGCACGTCCCCGACCGCGACAACGAACGCCGCCGCCGATGCCGAGTGGCCGGAAGGAAATGAGGTCGACGTCGGCATCCGCACCCAGCGGTTCTCGGGGACGCCCATCCCGGTGCGGTCGGGGCGGCCACGCCCGCCGGCCAGCTTCATCGGTTGATTGACCACGAGCGAGGTGAGCCCGATCGCGGCCACACCGGTCACGGCGGCACGACGCCCTCGGGCCCCGCCGAAGAGGGCGAGTAAGCCCGCAATGACGAACCACGGCTTGGAGAAGTTCGCCAGATTCGACACCCGACGCAGGGGACGGTCCAGCCCCGGCGTGGAGAGATCCGCAACGGCCCGGTAGGCGGCGCGGTCGAGGCGGCCAAGCCGGCGCAGAGCTCGCACTGCCCACGATGGCCCGGCATCTCCCCGGCGAGCGCTGAGGCGATCGGCGAGCCGTTCCTCGACCGGCTCCACAGGAGTGAGGCCGGTCATCGGGTCGCACTCGGACGGCCTAGGACTGTCAGCCACAGCGCAACCACGGTTGGCCTGGTCATGACGCGGACGGTGCGCGCGGCGGGTGACCGGCCGGGGGCACTGAGCGGCAGTCGGATGGTCAATGCGCCCGGCCGAGTGACGAAGCGCAGCGGTGGCTGGAGGGTCAGGGCTTCCCCATCGACACCGACCTCCACGGGATGCGAGGAGCGCACCTCGAACTCGGACGCGGTCCACTCGCTCCAGGTGGAGAAGCGCTGGACGCGGCCCGAGGCGTCCAAGGCGGCGAGCTTCTCTGCCTGCCCAGCCGAGTCCACCCGCAGGAAGGCGATGCCGAGCACGCCACGGTCGAGCCGTTCGCGGGTGCCGCCGCCACGCAGGCGCGCCAGCGCGTAGGGGTTGTTGGACACGAGCAGGAGCTGGGCGCTATTCGCCTCCTGGCCGGATGGCAGGGTGAAGCGCAGGTCAAGTGGCGTCGCCTCCGGCCCGAGCAGGTCTGGCAGCATGGCCGCCGCTGTATGCACCTTGGCGTCCCGGTAGTCCCCCGACTGGACGATCTTGGCGTACACCCCCATCGACGCGTTGTTGACGAAGACGCGTCCATTGATCTCGGCAAGGTCGACAACGGTGTCAACGCCATCCTCGTAAGCGTCCAGTGCCCCCTGGACGTCCGCGCGGTCGAGGCCTAGGTCGAGTGCGAAATGGTTCCGGGTCCCGGCGGGAACGACGACGAAGGGAATCCGGTGCTGGCTCGCGACCGAGGCGACCAGCGCCTGGGAGCCATCACCGCCCGCCATGCCAAGGATGTCAGCGCCGCGCGCGACGGCGTCCTCTGCCAGCTGACGCAAATCGTCGCCGGGGTGCAGGACGACTGGCTCTATGCCGCGCTGCCGACACAGCTCGACCAGTCTGAACCGCTCGGCCTTTCCTCCACCGGACTTCAGATTCATGAGCAGAACGGGGTACTTCGCCTGTGGCGCGCGTTCGGCGGCGACGGCTGCCGAGGCCGGGATCAAGGCGTAGCTCGCCGCTGCGACCGATACCGCCGCGAGCGTCAGCCCAACCACGAGCACGACAACGCTCTCACTCGCGATGACGACTGCGAGGAACACCAGCAGCGCGAGCGCAGCGATGCCCGCGGCAACGGCACGGGCTACCCCGCGCCGGGACAGGATGTACCACGCGGCGATCACGGTGACCCCGAGCGAGACGACGCTCGCCAGCAACACGTCCCAGCGGGAGAGCGCCGACAGAGCGAGGTAGACCAAGGCGGCACATAGAGCCACAAGCGCAACCGCCGCTGCGGCCCGGCGCAACATGCTGGGCTTGCCGCCCGCGACAGTCGTGGTCACGACCCCGCCCCCTTACTCGGCCACACCGTACCTGTCTGCCGCAGGTACTCGGCGAGTGCCGCATCGAGTGTCGGAAAGAAGTGCGCGGGATCGATCGTGTCAGTCAGCTCGTACCGGTCGATCTTCTCCCGCACCGGGTCCTTCATCTCCGCGAAGACGAGTGACACACCGCGCTCGTTGAGCCAGAGGTCTAGCTCGTGCAGCATGTCGGAGGCCGTGGTGTCGACATCGGTGATGGGCTCGGCGGCGATGACGATCCATCGCAGGTCCTGGTGCTCCTGGGCGATCCCGCGCATCGCCTCGCCGAACATCCGCGCGTTCGCGAAGATCAACGGTGCGTCGAAGCGGTAGACGACCAGACCCGGCAACAGCTCGGCGTCGGGATACCGCTCGGTGTCGTGCAGGCCGGCGACGCCGTCGACCCGGCCGAGCTCGGTGTGGTGCGGCCACCAGGTACGGCGGAACACGTTGAGGATGGACAGGCCCACTGCGATGAGGATGCCGGGCAGTACACCGAGAAGAGCCACGCCGAGCAGCGCGATCACCGACAGGGTGAACTCCACTCGACGCTGCCGCCAGAGTCGACGCGTCCCGGCGATATCAGCCAGGGACAGTGCCGCCACGATGACGATCGCACCCAGTGTTGGTTGCGGGACGAACTCCATCGCCCCGGTGGCGAACACCAGGACCAGGGTGATGACGGCGGCGCCAACGACTCCGGTGACCTGGGATCGGGACCCGGCCTGCTCGGCGACCGCCGTCCGCGAGCCGCTGGTGCTGACCGGGAAGCCCTGGAAGAAGCCGGCGGCGATGTTCGCGGCGCCGATCCCGACCATCTCCTGGTTGCCCCGCACCTGCTCCCCGCGACGAGCCGCGAACGCGGACGCCGTGGACATCGTGTCCGCCAGTGCTACGACGGCGATGGCCAACGCTCCAAGGAGCAGCGGCGGCAGGTCACCCCACGTGACAGGGGGGATCGTGAAGGGCGGGAAGCCCTGCGGAATCACGCCAACCGTGTCGACCCCCTGTTCCTGCAGGTCCAACGCGTTGACCGCAGCGGCGGCCAGCACCACCACAATGAGGACACTCGGCAGTTTGGGCAGCAGCCGATTCAGCAGCAGGATCCCGGCGAGCGAGGCGACCCCAACCACGGCCGCCGTGGTGTTGGCGTCGCCCTGCGCCAACCCCGACACGAAGGCGCGGGCCTCGGCGACGAGCCCGTCGGCGTCCACCGAGAACCCCAGGAGCTTCGGCAGCTGGCCAACGATGATCGTCAGCGCCAGCCCGTTCATGTAGCCGATCTGGGTCGGCTTGGACAACAGGTCCGCGACGAACCCGAACTTCGCCAGCCCCGCGGCCACCATGATCACGCCCACGAGCACCGCGAGCAGCGAGGCGAGCGCCACTGCCCGCACGGGATCACCGCCCGCGAGCATGAGTGGGAGAATCGTCGCCGCGATCATCGGACCCAGCGACGAGTCAGGGCCAAGCACCAGCACCCGGGAAGGTCCGAAGACGGCGTATGCGAGGAGGCAGAGGATCGAGGTGTATAGCCCGGTAACGGCAGGGAGCCCGGCCAGGTCCGCGTACGCCATCCCCTGCGGCACCAACAACGCCGACAGGACCAGTCCCGCGACGATGTCCTTGGTCAGCCACTTCCGCTGGTAAGAAGTGGCCACCGCCAGACCAGGCAGGTACGCCCGCCACCGCTGCGGCGACGCATCCGCCCCGGGCCCACTCATCAGCGAGAGCCTAACGCTCGGACGTGAGGTGTCACGGGCTTTGGGCGGCGTCGATCAGGCGGTCGAAGGTCGCGTCAAGGTCGTGATCGACGATCTGCTGGTCGGGGTTCGCGTCGAACCAGGCAAGGATGTCGCGCACGCCGGTGGCGTAAGGCGTGCTGCAGACGAAGTCGGGGACCAGCGCCTTGACCTTGCTGTTGTCGAAGATCACCGAGTGCGACCGGTCGCCCAGCAGCGGTGGACCGAGTTCCGGTGCCGCAGCCGCGATGGTCTCCGAGGCGATGTGGACCAGCCGGGGCGGCGGTGCGCCGGCAACCTCCGCGAACAGCTGGTAGATCGTGTTCCACGGCAGGTACTCGTCGGAGGTGATGGTGAAGCTGTCCCCGACCGCCTGCGGAAGGCCGAGCAGGCCGACCAGCGCCTTGGCCAGATCGCTGCTATGGGTCACCGTCCACAGGGAGGTCCCGTCGCCGTGAACCACGACCGGTCTGCCCGCCCGTAGCCGGGCGACGTCCGTCCAGCCGCCGGTGAGGGCGATGCGGGTCCGGTCGTAGGTGCTGGAGGGACGGATGATGGTGACCGGGAATCCGTCATCGCGGTAGGCCCTCACCAGTAGGTCCTCGCAGGCGATCTTGTCTCTCGAGTACTGCCAGAACGGGTTCCGCAAAGGAGTGGATTCCAGGATCGGCAGCCTCGCTGGCGGCTTCTGGTAGGCGGAGGCGGAGCTGATGAAGACGTACTGTCCCGTTCGGCCGCTGAACAGCGCGATGTCAGCGGCGACGTGCTCGGGGGTGAACGCGACGAAGTCGGCGACGACGTCGAATTGCCGGTTGCCGAGGGCGGTCCGTACCGAGGTGGTGTCCCGGATGTCGGCTTGCAGCAGCTCGACTCCAGGGGGAGTAGCGCGCAGAACTGTGTTGCCCCGGTTGAGAATGGTGAGCTGGTGACCTACCGCGGCGGCCCGTTCGGCGGCGGCGGCGCTGATCACGCCGGTCCCCCCGATGAACAGCACCTTCAGCCCGGCCCCGGCTGGAGAGGCGACCATTTGCCTGGGGTGGGTTACCACGCGTAATCCTCGGATGCGGTCCGACACCCGGGAAAGAGCTCGTGGAGCCGGACGCGGGTCGGTTCGTCTAGCTCGACGTCGAGCGCGCGCAGCGAGGCGTCCAGCTGCTCCTCGGTTCGGGCGCCGATGCTCGGTGCGGTGACAGCGGGTTGCGAAGCAGCCACGCCAGTGCGACGTCACCTGACTGGTGGCCCAGCCGATCCGCCAGGTCCTGGTTATGGTGGATCTGGCCGCGGTGGACCCTTGGCGACTTCAGCGCCCAACCCTCGGCCCGGCCGGCGCCCCCGGCGTCCTTGCGTAAGAACTGCATGCAGGACGTCCCTCCTCACGCGTTTGGTCGTGCCAGACGGTACTCGTCGCCCGTGTTGGCGGTGGCCGGATTCGACGTCCCCCAGGTCGGTGTCGCCCGGCCCCGCACCCGGGTTCGTCCTGATCCGCCATGAGGATCGATCGCTCCTGGCCCCGCCCAGCCGCAGTGGCGTACCGACCAGGCCACGCCCCTTCGGGGCGGTGTGCAGCACCACCAGGACCATGCCTTACGCGGGTGGTAAGCGCTTCTCCGCTCGGTCATGACAGGTTGGACAGGCCGGAAGGTCCAAGGTTCGATCGGGCCGCGCGCCGGCTGGAAGACTGCGGGGTTGTGGATGCCGTCCGGATCGAGCGCATCGATCTCGACCGGCATGACCGGTCGGACTTCGCGTGCGGTGTTGCCGCCGTGGATAGCTGGCTGCGGCAGGACGCGGTCGATGCTGACCGGTAGGTGAGGCCCACCCGCTGACGGCAGGGGAAGACGGGCTAGGGACGTCGACGGGAAACCGGGACCTCTGTGGGTCTCGATGCGCGACCGAACAGGGGCGTCGTCGTCGCCCTGCCGGTTAGATTCCCAGGATGACAACAGGCGCTCCGGGCACCGGGTCCGGACGATCCGGCTCGGTGGCCTTCTCCGGCGCGATCGGCGCTCTGGCGGGCGCCGCCTTGACCGGCCACAGAGGCGCAGGGACGAGGGTCGCCGGCATGTTGGCCGGCGCCGTCGGTCTCGCCGTCTCCGAGGCGGTGGCGCGCGCGCGTCAGCGTCCGGGAGAGATTCCCGCACTCTGGCAGCGGATTGCGGTCAGCACCGCCCTGGCCGCCCCACTCGGCTGGGCGGCGGGGCGGCTGACCGGCGCCGGGCCGGTCGCCGTCGGAGCGGTGACCGGTGCGACGGTCGGCGCGCTCGGTTTGCGTCCCCAGAAGGTGGCGTTGGGTCCGGTGGTCGGCGCGCTGGTGGGATGGGCGTACGCCTCACATCGCGCGGCACCGGAGCCGGCGGTGGTCGCCAGCAGCACCGTCCTGGCGTATCGAAGCCTGTCCGCCCTCCTCTTCCGGGACGCGCAGCTGAGCCTGCTGGCCGAGCGCGTCTCGGCCGAGGATCTGCCGTTCGTGGTCCCACTGCCGTCGCGCTCACGGTACGTCGGGACCGGGTATGTGCGGGACCTGGCGAGAACCGTCGGCGGCGTGTACACCGCCGACGCGTCGGACACCGGGATCCTCGCGTCAATCGATCAGCTGGCCGGGCCGGGGTTCGATCCCGCGCGAGTGGATGGGCGGGTGCGTGAGTTCTACGAGCACACCACGCGGTTCACCCTCGACATCGTCCCGGAATGGCGTCTCTGGGTGCGTCCCGGCTACCTGCTCTACCGCACCCTGGTGGCTCGGCCGCTCGGGCAGGCCAGTGTTCCGATGAACCAGCGCGAGGCGTTGCGTGGGGTTCGCAGCCGTATCGACACGATCACTCCCGCCGATGACGACGCGGTGACCGTCCGCGGCTGGATCCGCTCCTTCGTCGACAATGACGAGCCAATCTACGTCGGCATCTACACGACCTACCGTCACCACGGCCGCGGGTACGTCAGCGTCGGCTTCCCCCTCCCACAGGCCAGCTTCACCGCCACGCTCCTGCCACAGTCGCGCTCCGACGGAGGGTTGACGCTGACCAGCCGGGGCCACGAGACCCACGCTGGTCACTACCTGACCTACATCGACCCGGCCACCGGGGAGCTGACCGCAGCGGCGGTGCACGGGTTCGCCGAGCGGCTCGACGTATACATCGAGGACGACGAGCTGCGCGCAGCGCACGCCTTCTGGGTCTTCGGGCTGCCCTTCCTGATACTCCGCTACCGCATCAAGCCAAAGGCGCCGGGACCCCTCGGTCGTACCGACCTCACAGACGAGTACGACGCGCCTCCGGAGAACGGCTGACCTCGACTCTGACCCGAGTCTCATCGGCTTGCCACAGACGCACAGGAAGAACCAGGCCGTCACCGAGTTCGTCGAGCTCCCGGACCGGGGGCACTCCCTGACCATCGACCACGGCTGGGCGGAGGTCGCCCAAGCCGCGCTCGACTTCATCCGCAAGCACGGGCAAGACACTTCTCCGACCTGAACGCTGTTGTCCAGTTGATCCGACGAGCCGACCACAGCGGGGTTATGTCCGATGGACGTCCATCGCGTCGATACGGATCCTCAGGTCGTTCGGATTTTCACGCGACGCCGGCCTGGTGGGTGACGAACCTGTCCCGGCGAAAGAACTTCAGTGTGTGCGGGGGGCTAAGGGGCACACCGCCGGATCTGAGGTTTCCGCCTGATTCGAATGGGTCGATGTTCGACGAGTCTGAGTGGCAGCCAGCCGACCACCTTGGAAAGCGACTCGATGCACCACCAGCCTGACGGGGGATCACTCATGCTCGTCCACCGCGCCATCTGTGCGCCCAAGATCCGCCCGTTCTTCATCGGCGAGCGCGTCTACAGTCGACGCTGCCCTTGCCCCTCTGGTGAGGTCCTGGGGACCGCGGGGTGCAGGTTCAACGACAGCTCACCGCTGTGGGCGGCAGAGCGTGTCAGCCTCGGGTTGCCTTCTGACCGACGGACCGACCGTCGCCCGGTACGTCGACCGACGAAACAATCGGGACGCTTCGAGCAAGTTTGTCGCCAACCAGGACGACGTGGCTTCGCGATCGCCCCGGGTCGGCGGCGCGATCTGGAGAGTCCCGAACCTCAAGGCACGACAGCGGATCATCTTGCACTGCACATCGCGCGCCGGACGAGAGACAGCTGATGCGCATCCTTCTGCTCTGCTCAGCATTCAACGGTCTCAGCCAACGGGCGTGGATCGAGCTGAGGGAGTCTGGTCATCAGGTCACGGTCCAGATTTCCGGTGGCGACGAGAGCATCCGGTCAGCGGTGGCGGCCACTGACCCGGATCTGGTGATCTGCCCGTTCCTTCGCGAACGCGTACCGGAGGACGTCTGGCGCAGCCGACCCACGATCGTCGTCCATCCAGGTCCGCCGGGTGACCGGGGACCGTCCTCGTTGGACTGGGCGATCATGGGCGCGGAACCCGTGTGGGGCGTGACGGTGCTCCAGGCGGTCGACGAGATGGACGCCGGTCCGGTGTGGGCTACGCAGTCGATCGCGATGCCGGCCGATCCCCTGCGTAAGAGCGACCTCTACAACGGCCTCGTCGCCGACGCTGCCATCGCTGCTATCCGTGAGGTTCTCAGCAAGGCGCTGGACCCGGGCTTCCGCCCGCAACAGCAGGACTACGACCGTCCCGACGTGTGGGGCCGTGCCCGACCCAGCGCCCGGCAGTTCGATCGCCACTTCCGGTGGGCCGACGAGACGGAGCACATCCTGCGCCGCATCCGTGCCTCGGACGGATCACCCGGTGTCCACACCGTCCTCTGCGGGGTTCCGGTGGCCGTGTATGACGCGCACCGAGGGACGGTGAGCCCCGGAGGGGCAGGTCGGCCGGGCACCGTTGTGCGCCGTCGACATGGTGCGGTCCTCGTGCGAACGGGCGACGCCGCCGTGTGGATCGGTCACCTCCGGGCTCTGGACGACCCGCGGGTCGCGGGCCTGAAGCTGCCGGCCACGACGGTGCTCTCCGGGCACCTGTCCGATGTGCCGGAGGGAACGGACGACACCGGCTACCGCGAGATCGGATACCGCCGCGACGGTGACGTAGGCGCCGTGAGGTTCCGCTTCTACAACGGCGCCATGTCCACGGCCCAGTCACAACGGCTGGAGGCGGCACTGCGGTATGCCGTCGCCCAGGACACCAAGGTGCTGCTGCTGCGTGGAGGGCAGCCCTTCTCCAACGGCATCCACCTCGGGGTGATCGAAGGTGCCGCAGATCCAGCCCGCGAGGCGTGGGACAACATCGTGGCCATCGACGACGTATGCCGCCGCATCATCACCTGTACCGAGCAGCTGGTCGTCGCAGCCGTCGGCGGGTCTGCCGGCGCCGGCGGCGTCATGCTGGCACTCGGAGCGGATCGGGTGCTGCAGCGTGACGGGACCGTCCTCAACCCGCACTACCAGACCATGGGTCTGTACGGCTCGGAGTACTGGACGTACCTTCTGCCCGGGCGGGTGGGTCGGAAAGCCGCGCTGTCGCTGACGTCGGAGTGCCTGCCCATCGGTGCCCGCGAGGCGCGACGGATCGGTCTGGCTGACGCGACCCTCACCGGGACCGTTCATGACTTCGAGATGGCCGCTGCTCGATACGCCGCCGGGCTGGCCGTGGCACCCGACTACGCCGATCAGCTGGCCCGGAAGCAGGAACGTCGAGACGTCGACGAGCAGCGCCGTCCGCTGGCCCAGTACCGCCGCCAGGAGCTGGCCGAGATGAGGTTCGACATCATCGACGACCGGTGTGGCTTCGCCGACGCCCGACGCGCCTTCATTCGAAAGCAGGTTCAGCGGCGCGCCGCAGCCTGAACGCCCACCTGCGGATGCGGCCGCGGTACCCATTCCAGCCCGTCGCCAAGAGCGTCTATCTGCGGGGAGTGACGCGCTCAGCGGCATCGCCAGCGCCGTTGTCGACCGCCCGTGGATCTTTGCGCGAGGGCCTCGGGCAGCCTTGAGCCACGCACTCCGCCTGGCCATCTCGCTCCGTTAGGCGCGCGTTGCTTCGTTGGGACGATCGGGCAAAGTCCGGAACTGCCACCCGGGCGGGGACGGCGGGAACCAGTCCTGGGCGCTATTCATGCGCGGGACCCTCTCGTGGTGAAGTGGAGCGTGGGCACGAACGGCGATCTTCGGCTGTCCGACCTTCTGGCCGCGTTGTCGGTGGCGACGGACCTGGGGATGGGACAGCCACCGGAGAAGGCGGTCCGGTCATGCCTGTTGGCGACCGGACTCGGGCGTGCCATTGGCCTTTCGGACGGGGAGGTCCGCGACGTCTACTTCGCCTCGCTGATGCGGCACCTGGGCTGCACGGCGACCGCGTCGCTGGAGGCCAGGCTGTTCGGCGGCGATGAGCTACAGGCCCGGCGCGGGTCGGAGCCCGCGGACTTCGGGAATCGCCGAGAGATGCTGGCACTGACGTACGGGACCGGCCGTGGGAGCGGACCGCGTCGTCTCTTGCTTGTCGGGCGGGCGGTCGCGGGCGAACGGCGTTACGGGCCGGGCATCTTCGCGTCGATCTGCGAGGCGGGCGCGCTGCTCGCAGGGCGACTCGGGCTCGGTCAGCAGGTCGCGGTCGCGATTTCCCAGCAGTTCGAGCGCTGGGACGGCACGGGCGGACCCCGGGGGCTGGCGAAAGACGAGATCACGCTCCCGGCGCGCCTCAGCGAGGTCGCGACCCAGGCACTGCTGTTCCATCAGGCGGGCGGTGCCGATGCCGTTATGTCGATGCTGCGCGACCGGTCCGGCGGGTGGTTCGACCCGTCGATCGCCGGAGCATTCCAGAGGTACGGCGAGGAACTGCTGCGTGCCAACGACGCTGTCGACCCGTGGCAGGCGGTGCTGGAGGCAGAGCCGGCCCCCACGCGCCACGTCCGCCCCGGCGAGCTCGACCGGGTGGCTCACTGTTTCGCTGACATGGTCGACCTCAAGTCGACGTACACACTGGGTCACTCGACGACGGTCGCCGAACTGGCGGAGCTCGCCGCGCGCTCTGTTGGCCTCGACGAGTCCGCGGTCACGGACTTGCGCCGGGCTGCGCTCCTGCACGACCTGGGCAAGGTGGGGGTGTCAAGCGGGATCTGGGACAAGCCGGGCGCGCTCACCCGCAGTGAGCGGGAGCAGGTGCGGCTGCACCCTTACCACACCGAGCGGATCCTGGCCTGCTCGCCGGTGCTCGCGCAGTTGGGTCGGATCGCCGGGCTGCACCACGAACGCCTGGACGGCAGCGGCTACCACCACGGGCTTGCCGCCGCTGCGATCCCGGTCTCGGCTCGGGTTCTGGCGTCGGCCGACACCTTCCAGACCCTGACGCAGGAGCGGCCCCACCGCGTCGCCCACTCTCCCGCTCTAGCCGCGGAGCGCCTGGCCGAGGAGGCGAGGTCCGGGCGGCTCGACACGGACTGCGTGCGGGCCGTGATCGAGGCCGCGGGGCAGGCCACGGCACCGGCCCGGACCAGCCGACCGAGCGGGCTCAGCGACCGGGAGGTGGAAGTGCTGCGGCTCGTGGCGAGGGGGCTGTCGAACAAGCAGATCGCAGAGGCGCTGGTGATCTCCCGGCGCACGGCGGAGCACCACGTCCAGCACGTCTACGCCAAGATCGGCACTTCCACCAGGGCCGCGGCGGCACTGTTCGCGATGGAGCACGACCTGCTGCCGCGCTAGCGCATCCGGTCGCGACCCGGACGTGATCCCGTCCGGCGGGTCACGTCGATATGGGTCAAAACCGCGCCTGGAGGCTCGTTCCCGCAATGAAGCCCACGACGGTGGTCACGAACTCCTCCGGATGGGTCACGTGCGGCAGGTGGCCTGCTCCGGCGTAGTCGATGCGCTGAGCCTGCGGCAGCAGCCGCGCGAGGTGCTGGATCACCGGCTGGAAGGCCGGGGGACTCTGGGTTCCGGAAGTGACCAGGACCGGCCCGTCGTACTTTGCGAGGGCGGCCTCGTCGACGGTCCTGGAGTCCGGCGCGAGCTCTTCGTCGAGGTAGGTCTGCGCGTTGTCGGCCATCGTCGCCCGCATCTGCTCGGGCAGCTGAGCCCAGGCGCCGGGCCCGAGCGCTACGTCCTCGACGAACCGCGCCGCGGCACCGGCGTCGTCGCCCGCGCGGATCAGGTCCAGCACCATCCGGAGCGGTCCGTCGGCACCACCCTCGGAGAACTGCCCGCGCAACGGCGGCTCATGGACGATGACACCACGCAGCACGTCGGGTCGCGCGGCGGCGAGCTGCAGCGTGATCACGGCCCCGACCGAGTTGCCGATCACCCACGCAGGAGCGGCGTCCAGCGCCTCGATCAGCATCGCCAGATCGGCGACGTCCTCGGCGAAAGTGCCCTGGCCCAGGGTCCCCTCGCTCTCGCTGTGCCCCCTCCGGTCGTAGCTGACCACCCGGTGACGTGCGGACAGCCCTGGGACGACTGGGTCCCAATTGCGGTGCGAACCCCAGGACCCGTGCACGAGCACGAGGGGCTCGCCCTTGCCGGTGTCCTGGAAGGCGATCCGGACGCCGTTGATCTGTGCCTGCTGCACTCCGGGTACGACGCTGCTGATTCTCATGGCTGGCCCTCTCAACGGACGAACTCGCTCAGGCTCGTCCGTTGACCAGAACCGCCGCATCGGTAGACGTACCCATCCGGGCCCTACGGGGCATTTCGTCTGTCCTAGCTGCAGCGCGTGGACGCCGGCGGCGGAGAAGTTGGCCGTGTGGTGGATCGCAGGTGTTCCGTTGAGCGGCCCCGTGCGCCGCGTGACCTGGTCTCCGCGCTGGAGGAACGGATCCGTTTGTTGACGTACCACTGTCCGGCTGCTAGGCGTTTGAGTCTTCATCGGGTCTCAGAGTCCTGCCGGCGTCGATGATTCGTAGCCGTAGCGCGGTTTTGTCTGACTCGGAGAGCCAGAAGGCCTCGACGCCGTCCAGGGCGATGCGCATCATGTCGTCCCAGGTGTACCCGAAGGCGTGCGCGACGGCGGCGTACTCCTGGCCGAGGTTCAGGTTGGTGAGGGCGGGGTCGTCGGTGTTGACCGTGGCGAGCAGGCCGGCGGCGCGCATACGGGGGTAGACGTGGTCTTCCAGGCGTTCGAAGCAGCCCGCGATGACCACGTTCGAGGTCGGGCACACGGTGATCGGGATCCGTTCGGCGGCCAGCGGGCGGTGAGGGCGTCATCATCGAGAACGGGAACACCGTGGTCGATCCGCTCCAGGCCCAGGACGTCAAGACACGCGGCGATGTCGCTGGCCGTGGAGTTCTCGCCCTGGTGCCCGGTCAGGCGGAAGCCGGCGGACCGGGCGAGACGGTATCCAGGGTGGAAGGTCGTGGAGTCGATGCCCAGCTCGGTGGAGTCCATTCCGACCCCGATGACGCGCTCGGCCCCCGGGGCACCGGCGCGCCGGAGCGTGGCGAGTTCCTCGACGAAGTCGCGGCCGGCCGCCGGCCCGAAGGCGCGGTCCATGTTACCGATGAGCAGGCATGTACTCCGGGTTTCCTCCTCGGCGGCGGTGATGCCTTCGTCGAGTCCGGCCACGATGTCGGCGAGGTGTTGCCCCGCCATCAGATGACGGGCCGGGGTGAAGAAACACTCCTGGTGGAGCACTCCGTGGGCTGCGCTGTCGAGAACGGCTTCGTAGGCCAGGCGCGTCCAGTCCGCGCGCGTGCACAGGGTGGACTGCACCAGCCAGAACACGTCCAGGAACGCATTGAGCGAGTCGTACCGGTACAGCTCGGTGGGGTCTTCGGTAGGCAGCGGGACCCCGTTGGCCCGCGCCAGCTCCACGACCGTGGAGGGGCGCATCGCACCCTCGATATGACAATGCAGCTCCACCTTGGGCAACGCGTCCAGGGCCGCCGCGATACCCCTCATGGTTGGAGAATCGCACGACCCCTTCAGTAGATGGATACCCGCTGTCGGCAGTGCACGGGAGGTTCGTCACCCGCAAAGGGGCGCGGCCGGCTAGCGTCCCGTGGACGGGTTCGAGCACAAGGGACTGGCAGCGGGCCGGCCGGTCATGATTCTGCGCCTCGACCTGTGCTGGTTTCCTCTATGAGACGAGATGCAGGACCAGCGTGCCGGTGCCGTCGCCGTTCTCGTCCAGCGTTCCGTCACCGCGGACGGATCGGAACTGGCCAGACCCTCCGGTGATAGCGAGCTCCTTGTGTGGCGGCGGAGCGTTGACGAAGGCGAAGGTCAGCGTGCCGCGACCGTCGATGCGGATGACGCCCGTGCAGTTCGACACACCGGTCGCCTCGACGAGAACACAACTGCCGACCTCGTCGCCGACCGTCGTGCCGCCCTGCGACAGCTGGTCGTGGAAGACGATGACGTCGGCCGCGGACGGTCCGGGTTGCCCGAGGTCGGTGTAGCTGAAAGGACTGAACGACACCGTGAAAAGCAACGTCCGACCGCCGCGGTCACCCGGGTCCGCGGACGCGGCCGGGGTTGATCCCTGGAGGAGCAGAACGAGGAACGCGGTCGTGAGCACAGCCACGGTGAGAAGAGATCGGCGCATTCGAGCCTCCTGGAGTAGGCCTCCCTGCACCAACGAGCGTGCTCGCAGCGCGTGGCCCCCGACAAGGCCTCACGAGGTTCGAGTCTCAGGTAGCGGGACGCCGGGGGCATGCGCCGATGCGCCGTCTTGCGGCTGACGGTGGAAAGCCACGACGGGGTCTCGGTTTCAAGGAGGAGGCGTTCGGCCGCGTAGGGGTGTCCGCTGTTGGCCAGAGCCGAGGTGATGAGCGGTGACCGCGCCTTCACTTCTCGCTGGGGCCGCCCAACTGGGACCACTGCGCACGCGCCAACACGGCCCGGGTCTTTTCGGGCTCGGCCCGGTGGCTGGCGATGTCGTCGGGCCAGCCGTCGACCTCGACGGCCGCCCACTCGGCCCAGCGCGCCACCAGTGCGTAAAAGTCGGTCAGGAACGCGCCCACCAGCAGGGTGATGGCCCGGCGCTCCTCGTAGCGGCCCTCACTCTCGGCGAAGCGTTCGGCTGCGGCGATGTTGTCAGCGTTCATCTCTACGGCCCAGGCCTTGGCCCGCGCAATCGTTTCGAGCGCGTCGGCCCGGCTGCCGTGGTCGGCGATCATGAGCTTCACCAGCCCCTCGAACTCGAGCACCGGCCCGTCACCGGGCTCGGCAAGCCAGGCGGCCAGGGCTCGTTGGCCGGCTGCGGTGATCGAGTAGACGGTCCGCGGGCGCCGCCCGACCGTCTCCTCGCGCGCCCTGGCGTAGCCGTGCTCCACGAGCTTCTTGGGCTCTTCGAACAGCTTGCTCTCGGCGCGGGGCCACACCCTTCCGACGCTGAGCTTCATCGCCTTGGCCAACTCGTAGGTCGAGTACGGACGGACCGCGAGCAGTCCGAGCACGCCGTATGTGGTCGTGGTAAGCACTCTTGACATGACCCTCCCTTTGGGAGTAAATCTAGCACATACTCTCTTTGGGAGTACATGATGCCAAGGAGATGACCCCGATGCGCGAGGCCATGACATTCGACGTCGACCGCAGTAACAGTCGCCAACTCCGCGACTGGGACGGCGAGCACGGCAGCTACTGGGCCGAGTACGCCGACCTCTACGACCGGAGCCTGGCCGGCTACCACCCCGAAGTCCTGGCCGCCGCAAACGCGGGCCCGGGAGACCGGATCCTGGACGTCGGCTGCGGCTCCGGTCAGGTCGCGATCGACCTGGTCCGCAAGGCACCGGGTGCGCGCGCCCTCGGGGTCGACCTGTCCACGGCGCAACTCGCCGTGGCCAGGCGCCGCGGGGCCGGGCTGGCGGTGGAGTTCGCTCAGGCCGACGCGCAGGTGCACGACTTCGGGACAGCGGCGTACGACCTGATAGTGAGCCGGACCGGGACGATGTTCTTCGGCGATGCGGCGGCGGCCTTCGCCAACCTGGCCACGGCCACCAGGCCGGGTGGTCGGCTAGCGATCCTCGTGTGGCGCGGCCTAGCCGAGAACCAGTGGCTCCGCGAGATCTTCGAGGCGCTGCGGGTCGGACGCGATCTGCCGATGCCAACGCCGGGCGCGCCCGGGCCGTTCGCTCAGAGCGACCCGGCCACCGTCGAGCCATTGCTGGCCGCCGCGGGCTGGTCCAACGTCGCCTTCGAGCCTCTCGACCAGCCGATCTGGTTGGGCCGCGACGCCGATCAGGGAACCAGGTGGCAGCTGGGCCAGTCCGGCTGGCTTCTGCTCGACACCAACCAGGCGCAGCGCACCGCAGCCGCCGCGAACCTCCACGCGCTCTTCGCCGCACACCAGACGCCCGACGGCGTCGAACTGGGCTCGGCGGCCTGGCTGATCACCGCCCGTCGGGCACCCTGAGCGGGTCGTCGACGAGGGAACCCAGGCGTCGTGCCCGCCGCCTGCCCCGCCTGGGCACGGGAAGGACCCC
This sequence comes from uncultured Actinomycetota bacterium, assembly GCA_963787725.1. Classification (GTDB taxonomy): domain Bacteria; phylum Actinomycetota; class Actinomycetes; order Actinomycetales; family Dermatophilaceae; genus Lapillicoccus. The sequence continues at coordinate 723,309 of CAWBEH010000013.1, forward strand.
GAACAGTGGGGTTCGGCTCGGGTCGCCTTCATCCTCGATGGAATCCGCCTCATCGGCATGTGCAGACGCGTAAGGCTGGGCACTTGCGTCTAACTGGGCGGTTTGCAGCACGTCCGAGACCACGCCCCTTCTGGATGAAGTGATTCAC
>CAWBEH010000014.1:0-606756 GCA_963787725.1 uncultured Actinomycetota bacterium
TTTGCAAGTAGGGGTCGCTTGAGCCGCCGACCCGCCGCAGAAGCCTCCGACCGACTGCGGCCGGCGTCAAGGCCGCTGCGCGTCGCTCGGATGACCTTCGGCCAGCCCTGACCCCGGCCCTTCGCCGGGGTTCTTTGCTCCGCTGTGCTCCCAGGCTTCCTGGACCTGATGCTGTCGAAGCGCCTCGCCTTGACCTGTTGGGTCCTCCGTTTGGCCACCATCACTAGCCGAACGGTTGCTTCTCTAAGTACTGCCGACAGGCAGCTGGCCAACCGCATACGTTTCCGTTCGGCACGGGCCTCGAGCCGGCGCCGCGTAGACATCCCAATCCCGGGGTTCCGGGCAGCCTGAAACGCAGGGGAGCACCACATGAATCGATCACTGAGGGCTGTAGGGGTTCTCGCTACGAGCGCCGTACTTATGGCCCTTGGCGCCCAGGCTGCTTTCGCAGACCAAGTCACCAACACCATCGACGCGACACCCGACACCGACTTCGAGATCAAGGATGTCGTCGCCGGAGGTTCCACCTCGATCGGCTTCCAGATCCTGGAGGCGCAGACCAGCGGCGGTGTGACCGACCCGGCCACCGACCGACAAGGGTGTAATGCAGCTGGCAGCGCAGCGGTGATCGTCAACTTTTCCGTTCCGAGTGGGTTACAGCCCCCACATCGCCGTCCTTCACTGACTGCGGAATAGTGCAGGCCGTTGTCTTCAACGTCCCGGCGAGCACTACGCCGGGTGACTACCAAGTCTCCGTCGCCAATGTCACTGGGGGGAAGGCTGGCAGTCAGTTGAACACGGCGCCCGCGGCATTCACTCTGCGTGTAACGGCACCGGCTCCGACCGACACGACGCCTCCGTCCATCACCCCAACGGTTACCGGTACCGCTGGCACCAACGGCTGGTACACCTCCAATGTCACCGTCACGAGGTCGGGCAGCGACAATCAGCGGCCGTCACCTCGAGCAGTGGCTGCGAGCCGTCAGACTCATCACTGAAACCACGGGGCGCGACCCTCACCGGCACCGCACCAACACGGAGGCACCACATCCGCGGCCCTCACCATCAAGCTGGACAAGACCGGTCCTTCGGCCGGCTGGCGGTCACCCCCGGCACCCTCGGTGCTAACGGCTGGTACACCTCCGACGTCACGGTGTCGACCACCGGTCGGACACCATCAGCGGCCGGTCATCTGCTCGGCGGACCAGCACCAGACCGCCGAGACCAGCGGCCAGACCTTCAACGGCTCCTGCACCAACGACGCCGGCCTGACCACCGGCGCCGCCCCGCTGACGGTCAAGCTCGACAAGACCGGCCCCCGGCCGCCTTGGCCGTCACCGCTGGACCCCTGGAGCCAATGGCTGGTACACCTCCGACGTCACCGTCGCGACCACCGGTGCCGACACCATCGAGCGGACCGGTCACCTGCACCGCCGACAGCACCAGACCGCGACACGACCGGGCACCGATCAACGGCTCCTGCACCAACGACGCCGGCCTGACGGGCGAACGCAACCCGCTGACCGTCAAGCTCGACAAGACCGCCCGACTCGGCGCCCTGACCGTCACCGCAGGCACCCTGGGGCCAACGGCTGGTACACCAGCGACGTCACCGTGGCCACCACCGGCGACCGACAGCACCAGCAGCCGTCACCTGCACGGCCGACCAGACCAGACGACCGACACGCCGGCACGGTCTTCAACGGCTCATGCACCAACGGCGCCGGCCTCACCACGAACGCCACCCCGCTGACGGTCAAGCTCGACAAGACCGGCCCCTCGGCCGCCTTGGCCGTCACCGCAGGCACCCCTGGGGCGCACGGCTGGTACACCACCGACGTCACCGTCTCGACCAACGGTGCAGACGACATCAGCGGACCGGTCACGTGCACCGCCGACCAACACCAGACCGCGGAGACGACCGGTCAGGAGTCAACGGCTCCTGCACCAACGGCGCCGGCCTGACCACGAACGCGACCCCGCTCACCATCAAGCTCGACAAGACCGCCCCCTCGGCCGCCTTGGCCGTCACCGGCGGCACACCCGGCGACGCAACGGCTGGTACACCACCGACGTCACCGTCACCACCACCGGGACTGACAGCATCAGCGGCCCGGTCACCTGCACGGCGGACCAACACAGACCGTCGAGACGAACGGCCAGCAGTTCAACGGCTCCTGCACCAACGACGCCGGCCTGACCACGAACGCGGCACCGCTGACCGTCAAGCTCGACAAGACGGCCCCGGGGTCTCATGGACCGGTGGCCCGGCCGACGGTGGGACGTACTACTTCGGGTTCGTGCCGCCCGCTCCGACGTGCTCGGCCACTGACCTGCTGTCAGGTCCGAAGGACTGCTCCGTGGGCGGTTATAGCACGGCGATCGGTAGCCACGCCCTGACTGCGACGGCGCACGACAACGCTGGAAACACCGGAACGGACACTCGCAACTACAGCGTCAATGCGTGGACCGTGAGCGGCTTCTACCAGCCCGTTGACCTGGGTGGGGTGTGGAACACCGTGAAGAACGGCTCCACGGTGCCGCTCAAGTTCGAGGTCTTTGCTGGAACAACCGAACTCACTGATGTTGCCGTCGTGGACTCCTTCGCGGTCAAGGGCGTCACCTGCCCCGGAGCCAGTGCCCCCACTGATGACGTCGAGCTTACCACCACCGGTGGCACGTCGCTCAGGTATGACACAACGGCTGGTCAGTTCATCCAGAACTGGCAGACGCCGAAGAAGCCGGGTGTCTGCTACCAGGTGACGGTGACGACGGATGATGGCTCCAGCACGCTTGCGAACTTCAAGTTGAAGTAAGCCATCCCAGGAAGGCCCGGGCCACATCGCCCGGGCCTTCCGCATGCTGATGCACGGTTCGGCCCACGGAGGCCTTTCAGCGTCAGCATGTTTGGACCTCCCGATCCGGGGGACTGCGACAGTGCAGGCCTTCCGCGAGGTCTTCCTTCGCCTCAACCCCTAGGCGCTTTCGCACCACGCACCTCATCGGCCGCCATGCCGGACAGGCCCTGGCCGTTGCCGTACGCGGAGCAGCGCGGGCAAGGACCTTACGTGAGTCACCTACCGCACCCGTCCCAGGAGCACCGCCCCGCTCCGGGCCGCGTCAAGGGGCTGCGGCGTACACCGATCATCGGACAGACCCTCAGGACATCGCTTAGTGACTCGTGGTACGTCGGTCTGGGTTTCGATTCCCCGAGGCGGCTCAGGGGATAGTCCCGGCCTCCCTGGGGTTCGTGGTGGTGGGCTGGTTTATGGCGTGTCGGTGTGGACCGGGTTTGTGGCGGGGCCGGCGATCACGAGCTTCAGTTTGCCACCGGCCGATCGGGCCAGCCGTGACGGCGCTCGACGGTGACCTGCGGGTCTCGTGCGCCGAGTTGTGCGAGTTGTCGCGCGACGGCTCGGCTAAGTCGGGTCTCCAGGTCGTCGTCGGCGGCTGTCGTCGGGCCGGTTGAGGATTTGGGGACGATGAGAATGCGAATGACGGCGCCGTCCTGACGGACTTGGAATTCACGGACGTGCGGGTCGCTGGTGAGCAGGGCGAAGTGCAAGGGGTGGACGGCCACCTGACCGCCGCCGCGGGCGGGAAGGGAGAGCACGTCATCGTTTCGACCATGGATTGCTTTAGCGCGGATCAGTACGCGCCCGCATGGGCACGGGTCTGGGTCGACGGTGACCATGTCGGTTACCTCTACCCGGATCAGCGGCTGGACTAGGTTGTGCAGGTTGGTGACCAACAGTCGGGAGCCCGGCTGTCCGGCCAGCACTGGTCGGCTGTCGGCGTCGACGTTCTCGACGAGAGTGGTGTCCTCGAAGAGGTGGATGCCTTGGTGGTACTCGCACTCGGAGCCGAAGAGCCCCTCGGTGCAGCCGTAGAGGTCGTAGGGCCGCACCTCGAACGCGTTGACCAGTTGCTCGGTCATCTCTGGGGTGCGGAGCTCCGCGGCGGTGGCCATTATCCGTGGCGAGATGTGCAGGCGGCCGGCCTGCTGCTCGTCGGCGAGCCACATAGCGATCGAGGGGTAGACGTTCAGGTAGGTGGGTTGGAACTGGTTGAGTGCCTCGACCAGCTTTCGAAGCGGCAGGGTGACCGGCAGGGACAGGATCCGGTGCAGGCCGGTCGCCATGGTGGCGGCTCCCTGGCGGGTGATGTGAGACGGCCTAGCGCCGGCGATCCAGGCCATCCGTTGGCGGGGCACGGTGGGCCGCAGGTGGCACCAGTCAGCGGTGCGCACGAACCCGGCCGCGATCGACCGCCAGCCGCCGGCGTCGTAGACGAACAGGCCTGGCCGGCCCGAGGATCCGCTGGTCAACAGCACCCGGTAGCGGTCCAGGTAGAGCTGGTCCCGGGTCATCTGGCCGACCCAGTCCAGCAGCTCGTCGCGGTGCAGGCGAGGGTCGCAGACCAGCTCGTCGAAGTGCTCCATAAGCAGGGGCCTGCTGAGGATGGGCAGGTGGGCCAGGTCGATTGGCTGGTTGCCCGGCGCGCCGGTTTCGGCGAGCCACCTTCGGTAGAACGGCGAGTGAGCGGCGGCGTGGCGGACGACGGTCTCCAAGCGCCGCTGTTGGTGCTGAGAAAGCCGGGCACGGGGCTGCTGCTCCCGGCGGATCTGCGTCCGCGCCAGCCGCATGGCCTGGGCCACGTCGGCCAGGCGCCGCCGGTGGTATCGAACCTGCGTGCTGTTCATCGGATCCGCCGGTCACGCTGGGTTCCGTCGCTGCCGGCGGAGAGTTGGGTCGCACCAAAGGCCGCGTCCAGCAGCAGCCGCCCCATGCGCCGGGCGAGCACCACGTCCACGGTTTGCGGCTGGGTCAGCCGCTCAAGGCCCAGCCCGACCTCCATCGCGTTCCAGGCCAGGGCCACCTGAGTGGCCGTCACATCGCTGGGCAGGGCGAGCCCGCGGTCGTCGGCGAGCTGCCGCACCGCGTCCGTCAGCGGCTCGAGGAAGCTGGCATGGATCGCCGCGAAGCGGTCCCGAAGCTCGGGATGGCGCAGCACGTGCGCCCAGAACTCGAAGAAGACCGCCAGCCATCCATCGTCGCTGTCGCGGCGCTGGATCGTAACCGTGGCCAACCAGTCGAGTGCCCGTTCTGGGCCGGCTTCGCGCAGGCCTGGAACCACGTCCGTCAGCACCTGCTCGACGCGCCGCTGGTAGACAGCGAAGAACAGGTCCTCCTTGGAGGCGAAGTTGGAATAGACCGCACCCTTGGTGTAGCCCGCCCGCTCGGCCACCTCGTCCACCGAGGTGGCGTGAAACCCGCGGCCGATGAAGCATGCCTCGGCCGCCGTGACTAGCTCCTGGTGGGTCTGCTGACGCCGCTCGGCCCTCGACAACCGCGTTCCCATATCCCACCCCTCCGCATACGGACCGTATCCGCATACCAAAAGTATGGTAATACCATCAGTATCCGTTTGGCAAGCCGTTGCTTCCCGTTGTCAACAGGCGGAGCGGCTCCGTGGTTGAGGGGGCCATCGGCGTGATTCTTGGTGTGCACCGCCAAGTACGCACCGAAGGAGATCGCACCGATGGCCCTATCTCAGTCTGCCGTGTCCGAGCTGTGGAGGCGTTTCGCACCGTGTCCAAGGCGGTCGTGGTGGCCACCGGGGTCACCGCCGACGGGCGCCGGGAGATCCTGGGCTTGGACGGCGGGGACAGCGAAGACGAAGTGTTCTGGCGCACCTTCTTGACGTCACTCAAGAAGCGTGGCCTGGCCGGGGTGCAGCTGGTCATCTCCGACCAGCACGCCGGCCTGGTTGCCGCGCTGACGCGGGTGTTTCAAGGCGCTGCCCACCAACGCTGCCGGGTGCACCTCATCCGTAACGTCCTGGCGCACGTGCCCAAGGCGCAGGTGGAGATGGTGGCCGCAGTGTTCCGCACCATCTTCGCCCAACCCGACCTGGCCTCGATGACGAAACCTGGGACAAGGTCCGCGACGAGCCGACCGCCCGCTACCCCAAGATCGGCCCGCTGATGGACGCCGCCAAAAGCCAGGTCCTGGCCTTCGCCGCGTTCCCCCGCGAGCACTGACGCAAGATCTGGTCCACTAATCCGCTCCAGCTCGGCGACGAGCTGGTACCGCCCTTTTGGGGGCACCACCTGCTCCACCGCCGCGGCCGCCTTCCGCAGAAACTTGTTCTCCTCCTCCAGCCCGCGAATGCGCCGGTGCGCAGCGGCCAGCTCGGCAGACTCAGTCGTCGTGGTGCCGGGCTTGAGCCCTCGATCGATCAGGTCGCGGGACTTCCACCCGTACAGGCACGACTCGGCGATTCCCAGCGACGCCGCCACATCGCGGACCGTGCGCCCCGAGATGACCAGATCCAACACTCGACGACGGAAATCAGGTGGGTACGGCTTGGGCACAGCGCGGCTCCTTCCGGACGACCAAGCGGTGCCAGTCTCTCAACGCTTAAGTCCGGAGAACCGGGGGCAGCCCACTACACCGTCTCCACACCCACCATGGACGGCTCCAAACTCAGCGCCTGGTTCATCCTCAAGTAGACGTCCGGGCCGCCCTCAAGCCTGCCGTTGAACTCGGCGAGCAGGCTGGCGAGCTCCCGCCCGAGTCAGCCCCTGCGATCACCGCTCGACGCACTCGTGGTCATCTGAGAACCGGCACGCCAAGGTCGAATGATCGCCCATGCGGCTGTCTGGGCGGGGTGCCCGGCTTTGCCGCTGACCGCTGCGTGAAAAGCCGGCAGATGGTCGCCGCAACAGCGCTGGAGGCGCAGGATGACACCCGTGGAAACATGGGACGCCTGGCGGGCGCGACGAAACGTCCGCAGTTCACTGACCATCCAGTCCCTGACGAGGCGCTCGACCGAATCCTCGAGGCCGTGCGCCGTGCCCCGTCGGCGGGCAACTGGCAGCCGTGGGACTTCTTGCTCGTTACGGACAGGGCCCAGCTGGTCGAATTGGCAAAGGTCTGGCAAGGCGCCAGGCATGTCGCGGGAGCGGCGGCCGCGATCGTGGTCGCGCCCCAGCCGCAGGACGATCACCACCTGGAAGTGCGCGACCGAGCCGTCCTCGAGGAGCCGTTGGGTGACTGCCATGGCGTGGGGCCGGCGCTGCGCGAAAGGCTCACGGTCTTCTCTGGTTCCGCTAAGGCGCTAGCCCAAGGGCGAGGACGACGCTCGCGCGGCGCAGTTCGAGGGCGTGTCACCCCAACCACCGGTCGTAAGCCCTCCTGGTCCGCACGGGCATCATCACCTGAGTGTTTCCGATGCGCACACCGCGTGTCACCCGGCGTGGTCCCTGCCGGGACAACATGCCTCGCCAGGCTGGGATCAACGGTGTTGCCTTTGGCGCCGTGCCAGTCGCCTGCCATCACGAGGTGTACGCGGTCCTCCAAGGCGAGGATCTGGTTGTCGTGGCAGGTCGACGGTGCAGCGATTCCGGATCACCATGTTTGATCGCCGATGCTGAGCGTCTGCCGTATCGTCACCGGAGCGGCTGCCCCATCGCCCTCGCTAAGGGGAGTCATGGCATGACCACTGCTGACCGGAGCGGCCGGTTCCTGCTGGCCATGATTGACGCGGGCGGCACCGTCCCTCCGGCATTAGGATTGGCCGGAGACCTCATCCAGAGGGGCCATCAGGTTCGGGTACTGGCGGATCCCACCATCGAGGCCTCGGCCAGATCGGCTGGTTGCCGATTCACCCCCTGGCGCGACGCACCGCATCTGAACTCCCGCGCCGAGCAGACAGCATTGATCGCAGCGATGGAGTGCCGCAACCCGGTCCGGGCCCTGCGAGCCGTCAAGGGCTACGCGGGAAAGGACATGACAAGCCGATTCGCCGGCGACGTCGTGGCCACCGTCCGGGACTCTCCCGTCGACGCCATCCTGGCCGACGGACTTCCCGGAATACTGATCGGGGCCCAGTCCACTGGCCTGCCCACCGCTGCCTTGCTGGCCCAGACGTACCTGCGCCCGACACCCGGCCTGCCCCTGCTCGGCACCGGCTGGTCACCGGCTCGAAGCTTCCCGGGCCGGGCCCGGGACCGGCTCGCTCCGAGCACGGCCACCTGGCTGCTCAACCGCACCCTGCCACGCCTGAACGCCGTCACGGCGCGCTACCGACAGTCCCCGCTTGACGACGTCTTCGAGCTGTTCGACCAGTGCAGCAGGGTGCTGGTCCTGACCAGCCCCGCCTTCGACTTCGCAGCACCCCGGCTGCCAGGGAACGTCCGATACGTCGGGCCCCAGCTGCAGGACCCGGACTGGGCAGCCTCCGCGGACTGGCACCGACGCGGCACTTATCCACTCGTCCTGGTCGCCACGAGCTCGGTCTACCAACACCAGGCCGACCTGCTTCAACGGATCGCCCACGCCCTGGGCCGGCTTCCCGTCCAAGCCATCGTGACCACCGGCCAGGCGATCGACCCGTGCACGATCCAGGCTCCGCCGAACGTCGAGGCCGTGCAGGCGGCACCTCACAGCCGTGTCCTTCCCGAGGCCTCGGCCGTCATCACCCACGCCGGTCACGGCACCGTCCTGAAGTCCCTGGCGGCCGGCGTCCCGCTGATATGCATCCCGATGGGTCGGGACCAGAAGGACAACATGGTCCGCGTGCTCCGCCTCGGCGCCGGGATACGGCTGAAGCAGCGGTCCACACCGGTTCAGATCGCCGCTGCCGTGTCCGAGATCTTGCACAACCCTCAGTACACGGCAGCCGCGCGCAGCTTCGCGCAGGTTCTGCGACAGGAGGCAGCAAGTACGCCGACCGCAGCGGACGAGGCCGAAGGGCTGCTCCGGCTCAATGCCCCCGACGACTCCGCCCAGAACGGGCCCGATGAAAAGGGCCACATTTCCGGCTGACGAATAACCCAGAATCGGCAGCTGCTGCCGCGTACGCCCTCAACTACGCCCCTGCATGCGCAAACAGCACGGCGCGGACCTCGGGCCTGGGCCCGGGACCTCGTTTCCGATCTCCACCATCACGGCCGCCAACGGGCCACTGCCGACCTGGCCACCAGGGTGTGTTCTGCGGCTGACTTGATCTGGTCACTTGGTCCGGACATTACCCAGCCGGTCTGGCTCGGCAAGCCTTGCAGCCCCGGACAACGCCCTGCTGCCGGACCGGCTGCTGCCCAGGCGGCTGGCCGTCGCCCCCTTGCCGTCGCGACCTTGCCCTGCTCACTTTGGGCGTGGCCCGCCACCCGAGGTAGCGAAGGTGCCTGTTCTGTGAGGGAAACTTGGGTTGGCCGGCCACCACCGAATCAGCGGTAGCGATCGGCCGTCCGGATCTCGGCCTCCCCCGTAGGTCCCTCGGAGCAAGTCCCCGTACCGCAGCTACTGGTTGTACTCCGCGTCTTCCTCCGCGATCTCGATCGCAACGCTGAGCGCCTTGACGATCTTGCCGGTCGCGGAAGCGACTCTGGCCGTGCCGACGATCGGGGCGACCGCAGCAAGAACACCGCGGACCGATTCGGCGTCAAGACCGACCTCGCCGGCAGCCTCAAGATTCAACAGGTACGACGAGGGCGGCGCATCGACCGCCACCAGCGCAGCCAGGCGCACCAGCATCAGAGACCCGGGATCGAGGCTCGAGGCGGCCAGCGAGTCCGCGGTCATGCTCGCGAGCAGGTCGAGGACCGGCGTCTCAGGCATCGAATCGGTCATGGTGACACTCCCCTTCGTTGGAGGTTGGCTCCCGAACTGTACTGTCTCCGCTACCTGCCGAAGGGCCGGAGCGGGACGGTCGTGCACGTCGTGGTCAGCCGAGTCAGCCGCCTGCTCGACCGGACCAAGTCGCCTCAGGGAAGCGCTGACCGCACCGGGCCAAGGCACCTACCCCGAAGGCCGCTAGGTCATTTCGACGGGGTCCAAATCCGGTCGTGCTCGGTGCAGGTGTGAGGCGTGGACGCATCACACCGGTCTGCGCTGAGGCGTCCGCCTCGACCTCGACGACGAACGGTTCGATCACCGTCACCGTCGGCGCAGCGGAACCCTAGCCGAAGGTCCGCTCGAACGTGGCCCCCGTGGACCGCAACAGCGGCACGATCCGCTTGGCGGTGGCCATGCTCAGCACGGCTGTCGACTCGGCGATGACCAAACAACGAGACGTTGCCGATCGGCGTCGGCGGACCGCTTGCACATGAACGACAGCGCCCCCCGCTGTGCACGAAGCGGAGGGCGCTGATCCCGAACGGCACCCCCCATGTCACGACCGGACCAGTGGAGATCTTGCCCTGCTCCGACTCGGCCGAGAACCACCGTTCGGCCCCATGCGGCTCATGCGTTCGGCGCCAACGCTTGTCCGCCCGAGCACCTCCCGGAGGGCTAACGAAGGCCTCGGCGCTGTCTACCGCGCGGCCGGACCATCACGTACATGGTTGCGACGACACCGCCTAGCACCGTCAGTGTCAGCGCCAGTGCGACCCAATTCCCCGACACGACCAGGAGCCCAATCTCCAACGCTAACAACACCAGACACGCCAACAAGCCCCCGAGGATCACCTGGTTCCCCATGCACCCACGATGCCCGTTCTCGCCACGCGCAAACCCCGCGGGCCCTCCTCGGTGTGACGGTCGTGACCCAGTCCGGCACCCGCGACCAGCCGCCCTACTTCGACTCCGCTCGGACGCCGGCATCTCGCTGAGGGCAGCGTCGCCGGAACACTGTCCGGGCCTCGAACCGGGCTGCTATAGCGGGGCGCCGGCGCCAGGGCGTCGATCCGGACCCTGCGCCAGCGGTCAGGCTGCAGCGGGGGCGGTGCGCCACGCCTGGGCGGTGACGGCGGACTCTGACGGCATCAGGATCCACAGGATCGGGTAGATCAGAATCTGGCTACCCGGGATGAGGAGGAGCACCAGCACGAAAAGGATCCGAGCGGGCCACGGCGCGATGCCGAGGCGTCGGCCGAGACCGGCGACAACCCCGCCCAACACGCGACCCTCGCTCGGTCGGATCAAACCCTGCCGGGCGAAACCTTGGTGGATGTCGTTCATCGTCATGGCGTTCCTTGAAGTTTGTGCGCGAGCGGCGTTGGCTGACCCCACTACTGTCGGCCGTCGGTTCCGTCCCGTACATCCGGGGCGCCCCTGACCCGACCCTTGGCTGCGGGCCGCCATGTCGGGGTCCGCCCCGTGTGAAGCTCAGGGCTCGGTGCAGTGTTGGCCGCCGGTTGGGGGCGGCGCACGCGGCACCTGCGCGATCCTCGACTGCGAGGTAGATCTTCATGGGTTCGACGCGTGTCTCGTTGGTTGGTGAGTTAGTTGCTTGGTGCAGCGATCAGCGCGCCTACCGCGTAGAGGTGACGCCAACGCTCCAGCAGCGAGTCCGCGATGTGGCCGCAGTCGCAAGTCCGTCCGTCGTCCACGCCGATTCGGAACCGGTGTCCGGTGTAGGGGAACGAGGTGGATCTGTCGAGGATGTCCATGATGTTCTCAGCCGCCGAAGTAGGCGGTGGTGTCCCAGGCCTGGACCTTGACCTGGATGGTGACCGGGTTGTCGAGCTTGCCCTCGAAGGCGTACTCGCCGGTCACGGACTTGCCGGGCAGCGCCGCGCCGTCGATCGGGGTGCTGTCGAGGATGGCCCACTCGGCGGTCTTGCCGTTCGCGCCGTGGTTGGCCTCGGTGAAGATCGTGAAGGCGTCGACCTCCATTGCCTTGCCGGAGCCGTTGTGCAGGGTGATCTCCACCAGTGTCACCGGCTTGTCGAACAGCCCGGTCTTGGTCGTGGGCGCGGAGACGCTGATCCAGTTGCCGTTCCCGGCGTCGAACCGGCCGCCGAACGGGACCGCGGCGTCGCTCTTGGCAGCGGGCGCCGGGGCCGGAGCGGCTGGCGCCGGGGCCGGAGCGCTGGGGCCGGCGCAGCTGGGGCCGGCGCGGCGGCCGGGACCTCGACGGTCTTGGTGATCTCCGGGCTCGCGACGGTCGTGGTCGTGGTCGTGCTGTTGGACGCGCCGATCCCGATGCCGGTCAGCAGCACGGCACCGCCGATCACGCTGAGCAGGATGACCCGCCCGCCCTTGCCCTTGGGTCCAGGGGTGGGCGCGTCCTGCGGCGACTGCGGCGGGAAGACGATCTGGTTCTTGTTGGTGTTCAGGCTCAAGGTGTAATGCGCTTCTCTCTGTGACAAGGCGGGTCCCACCGGTTGGCGGCCGACGAGAACCGGCAGTCCACCGCGGACGATGCGGCATGACCTGCCTTCCCGCACGCATCCGGACTGAGTCGGGACAGTATCAATGGGTTAACGACCCATACATCCTCCATAGGGATGATTCGCTACTAGTCCATCTGGTACGTTCTGGTCGTATGGCACGTCCCTATGGAGATCCCGTGGAGATCGTTACCGGACCGGTCCCGGCGCAGTCGCCGTTCATCCCCTTGGACGCGAAGATCGTCGTGGGGGCGGTCGCCCCGGCGTCGCCTGACCCGATCCCGATCGTGCTGCTACCGGGGTTCGAGTACAGGATGCTCGAGTGGCGGCACCCGAGTACCCACGAGATCCACTGGCGCCTGGAGCGGCGAAAGTCCGGCCGGCCCGGCGAAGACGACCAGTAAGCATTTGGCCACATCCGGAACTCGCCCCGGGGAGGCGTGCTGATGCTCGCCGATTTGCCCGAGGGATGGCCGCGTAGGGCGGGCGTGCGCGGCTGTACGTGGTGAGGGCGCGGCGATGGGTGGGAGCGGTGTGGCTGGGGGATGACGATGTTCGAGGGCCGGCCAGCGATGTTTGCCTGGATCGACTTGCGCCGAGGGCTCTCGAACTGACTTCACCGCTGCTGGCGCACACGGGCGGGACTCACCTGCCGAAACAGAAGCGCGAAGCGCCCCAGACCTTTTGAGGTCCGAGGCGCTTCGATGCTGCTTTCGCTTGTCGGATCAGAGGGCGGGCACCGTGATCGTGAGCGGCTTGGTGACGCCACCGAAGGTAGCTAACACCATGGCTGCGCCGTCGTTGGTCACGGCACCGGACGTGAGGTCGCCGTAGGTGATGGCGCCGGGCACGTCGTATTCGCCGATGACTGCGCCCGCATCGGTCGCACCCTCGGTGATCGCACCGTCGGTGACATCACCGTCGGTCACGGTGCCGTCGGTGATCTCGTTGCTGATCTGAGTGATGTGGTCAGCGTTCTGGCTGCGCAGGCAGTCGTCCGGGTTCTCGCCCGGAGCGGCGTCCCACTCGCCCCACTCGACGCCGGTCTCGGGCTCGAAGGTGTAATCGCCGAACTCGTAGTCACCGAAGGCGAAGTCGCCCAGGTACATCCAGTCGCGGTAGCTGGGCTGGTCGAACTGGTACTCGCCGAAGCTCGGAGCGCCCCACGTCGGGATGCCGACGTTGGAGGAGACCGGGGTGCCGGTGAAGCCCTTGAGGTTCCAGCCGGTGTACTGGCCGGTCTTCTTGTCGGTGACGCTCAGGTCGCTCGCGATGCTGCCGGACTGCACGCCGGACTGCGTACCGGTGCGGCTGCCGAAGCGCTCGAAGAGGCGAACAGCGACGCGCTCCCCGTCTCGGGTACCCTCGCGGCTGCCGACCCGGTCGCCCTCGCGGATGCCGTCACGGTGGAACGTCTTGGTGCCGCTGCCGTTCGTGAACTCGCAGGTGAGGTCCTGCGAGACGACCATAATGCCGGACTGGGTGCCGGACTGGGTCGCGTGCTGCGTGCCCACCTGGGCGCCGACCCGGTACCCATCCTGCGAGACGCTCTGGGTGAGCGACTGAGTGGTGGGCTGCTTCGAGGAGAATGTGACGTTCTTCTGATTGTCCTGTGCGGCCTTGTTGTTCCAGCCGAACGCGGTCTGGACCTCGCCTTTGCCGACGAACCCCGTTCCGTCTGCGTTAAGGGTGGCGGCCGATGCCGAGGTGGCCCCAGCGATGAGGGCCACTGCGCTGAGCGCTGTGGCCGTGATGAGGATGTTGCGGATGCGCATGTGGGTGTGGACCTTCGTTAGTTGTGGTCGTTCAGCGATTGCTGACGATCCCGCCAGGCAGCCAGGACTCTTCTGGGCGGTTTCGGACGGTGGAGGCCCGACTATCCGGCGCATCCGATGATAAAGATACAGCATAGAGCCGCTATAGGAGTACTAAAGGGAGGCTGACAGGGAACAACGTGCTGTGATTCGGCTCTCGTGGTGTCGGTGCCCGCTTCCCTATGGAGATCCTGTCGCGATCAACACGGAACGGCATCGAGCAGCAGCTGCCGGTCTTGACTTCGCCCATCCAGCTCGCCGGTCACCGGGTCGCGGAGTAAGGACGTCGTCGCCGTCGACCGTTTCGGTCCGCGGTAAGGTCCCGTCCTCAAGCCCCAGCAGACAGACGACCCGATGGGGCACCGAGCGCATCGGGACCATCGTGCAGACCGTCAGTTCACCGGGGTAGGAAGTGCGAAGGCCACCCAGGCTGCGCGCCGCCCAAGTCTCACTTGCTAGACATCGGGCGCAGACAATTGAATTTAACAACTCGGTGCCCGCCGACCGCCCGTTGGACAGCAGCGCTGACAGCAACCCATCCGAACCTCGCCGCACTGACCCGCCCTCACGACAGCCCGCACCCGCATGGCCGCGCCCTTTTCGGACCCACCCACGAGCCCAGCCGGGCCAGAGTCGGAAGGTCGGCGGTTCGATCCCCGCCCCTGGCCGCGCCACGAAACCGCGGGTCTCGTCCACCAGTTCTGCAGATGCGACACGGAGAACGCCGCCTGCCAGCTCTCGGCCTCGTGCTTGGCGGGTACGGCTCTCCGCCCGAGACGGTCAGTCAGGGAGCTGCCGCAGGACGAACAGCTCCTCAGATCCGGCGGCCTCACACATCTCGTCTGCTCGATTTCGGCGCCGGCCGGATACCTGATGTGGTGCCATGAGTTCGGGGTTTGTGTCGACACAGGGACCTTCGTCCTCAGCAGAGGCATAACCCCCGGGGGAAGGGTCGGGGAGCGCACAGCGCTGAACGGGATAGACAGCGCGCAGCAACGTGGAGGGGACATGCGTGAGTACACCAGCGAGGAGAGGGCGGCGGTGGTGGCGGCGTGCACTGCGGCGGCCGCGCACCGCAGGGATCACCATCACACGGGCGCGGTGACCTGTCACCCGCACGCCGTGCAGGTCATCCATCTCGGGCATCGTGCCGTCGCGGTCTGCCATGACTGCGAGACCGACTCCGGGTTCCTGCCGGAGCGTGAGGCGGAGGCGGTCGCGCTGGCCCACCGTGCCCAGACGTCGGGCGAGGTGGCCGCGCCCCTTGGTCCCGCCGCCTGACCGTCGATCGCAGCACGATCTCGCCGACCCTGCGGGCGTACGGCCGCGCCGCGGTGACCAATGACCATCGGCCCCGCAGACCGCGCAGACGACCGTGCTGGCGGTCCCCGCTCAGCCGGCGCGGCGTTCTGAGGGTGGCGCCGTCTGCGAGGTTCTCGCCCGGATGAGCTCGGCAACCGACCACGCCTGGAAGGGGCAGCCCGTCGCGACGTGTGGTGCGTCTCCGTCAGCCGTCTCCGAGACGGAGCCGAGCCCGAACTCGGAGAGGTGCAGCTCCAGCCCGTCGAGCAGGTGAGTCGTGTCCTGCTGTGCACCGCGTGTGGCGTCCACGTAGGCGCCGATGAGCCACGGCCAGACGGTGCCCTGGTGGTAGGCCCGGTCACGGTCGGCAGGACCGCCGCGATGCTGACCACGGTATGCGGGATCCTGCGGAGACAGCGACCGCAGACCGACGGAGGTCGCCAGGTTGTCGCGGCACGCGGCGACGATCGCGGCGACCGCCTGCACGTCCCTGACCGGGCCGTAGGGGAGGGAGGCCGCCAGCAACTGGTTCGGCCGGCAGTCGGCCAGCGCCTGGCCGGCGTCGTCGACCAGATCCGGCAGCCCACTCTCGCCGACGGGGAACAGCCTCGTGAACGACGAGATGGCCTGGTCTCGTAACGCGACCCATTCGTCGGCGGGGCGCCCGACCCGTTCCAGCAGGTCGACGGCGGCACCGAGCCCGTTGATCCACAGCGCCTCCACCTCGACCGGGAAGCCGGCCCGCGGGGTGACGGGCCGGCCGTCGATGCGTGCGTCCATCCACGTCAGCGCCCACCCGCTCGCCCCACCTCGTAGCAGGCCGGTCGCCGGGTCCACCTGGATGCCGAAACGGGTGCCGGCACGATGCGCGGACAGGACGTCGACCACGGTGTCGGCCAGCTCGGCGGCAAGGTCGACGTCTCGGGTCTGCTCGACGTGCCGACCCAGGGCGTGCAGGAACCAGAGCGTCGCGTCGATGGTGTTGTACTCCAGCGTCCCGACGTCGGCGGTGTTGGCCAGCATGCCCTCGGAGACGGTGCCGGCGGCTCGGACCAGCACCGAGCGTCCCTCCTCGGCCCGGCCGGTGCAGAGGAACAGCCCCTCGTACGAGGTGAACAGGTCGCGCGACCACTCACCGAACCACGGGTACCCGGCCACCGCGGTCGGGCCAGTCGGGGTGCGGACGATGAACCGGTCCGCCGCGACCGCCAGGACCCCACCCAGATCGTCGCTGGTAGCACCGGCCTGGGCGGCCAGAGCGTCGGCCCGGCTCCGGGCGGCGGCGACGACCACCGGCGCGTCCGGACATGTCAGATCAAGGTCGGTGGTTGCCGTCACGCCGAGGACCTCGCCGACGGACAGATCAGCCGTGAACGTGCCAGCGGCCCAGACGTCCTCCGTCGGGCCCAGCCCTCTGGCCGCCTCCTCTCGATGCACGACGCCGCGGAACCAGGACCCGCCGGGCCGGTAGCTCGGGCCGTCGACGCGGTACGCGGACTCGAAGACGAAGCCGGAAGCCGTCGGTTCCACATCGGGGTCAGCCCCGGCGAACCTGTCTCCGTGCTGGTCACGCCACGTGCACAGCGGGGTCACCTCCACGCGAGCCTGCCCGGTGAGGATGCGGTGGACCACCGCTACGGCATTGGCACCGTGCATCATGGCCACCTCGACCTCGACGAGGACCGCGCCCAGGTCGAAACGCCACCGCGGCACCCCCTGGTCGAGGTCGAAGGAGGCGCAGTGTTCGTACCCGCGCGGGTCGACCGCACCGCCTGACCACTCGTGGGTCGACAGCCGGAACCGACGATCGCCGACCACGACGACGGTGTCGAGCCCGGCCAGGCCGACCATCCGGGAGGCGCCGGCTGGTGCGGTAGCCGCGACCAACAGCCCGTGGTACCGGCGCGTGGCCAGGCCCGCGACCGTGCCGGAGGCGTAGCCTCCGAGGCCGTCGGTCACGAGCCACTCGCGGCTGGCCGCCTCGTCGAGGGAGCCGCATACGCCGCGACCGAAGGCGATCCGACTGCCGGGCGTCACAGCTCCCACGGCCGCCCGGCGAACGGGTCCGGCCGGCAGATCAGGTCGGCGACCAACCCGGTCCAGCCCGTCTGGTGGCTGGCACCGAGTCCGGCGCCGTTGTCGCCGTGGAAGTACTCGCTGAACGCGATGTTGTCGCGCCATCTCGGGTCGTCCTGCAGCTTCGCGACCCAGCCGTTGCACGGTCGGCGGCCATCCGTTCCCCTGAGGAAAAGCGAGATCAGCCGCTCTCGAAGGTCGTCAGCGCAGAGGGCCAGCGACTGCGTATGGCCGCTGCCCGTCGGGTACTCGATCTCCGCGGTCGCGCCCAGCGATCGGGCATACCGCTGCAGGTTGCGCAGCACCAGGTAGTTGACCGGCATCCAGACCGGCCCCCGCCAGTTGGAGTTGCCGCCGAACATGCCGGTGCGCGACTCGGCCGGCTCGTAGCCGACAGAGACGTGCATACCGGCCAGGTCGACCCATAGCGGGTGGTCGGCGTGGTACTTCGACAGAGCCCGGAGCCCGTGTGGTGACAGGAACTCGCTCTCGTCGAAGACTCGGGCCAGGACGCGGCGAACCTCTCGCGGCGGGATGACACCGACCGCGACGGCGTCCATGTCGGGAACCGGGACCACCCGGCTGTGACTCGACTCCGGGGCGCCGGGGGCGTCCTGCCCGAGGAAACCCGCGAAGCGCTTCTGGAGTGTCTCCAGCGTTTTCAGCAGCTCCGGTCCGAGGACCACCATCCCCATCAGGGGCAGCACCCCCACGATGGATCGGACCTTGATCGGGACGGTGGTGCCGTCGCTGGCGTGGAAGACGTCATAGAAGAACCCGTCCTCCTGGTCCCACAGCCCCTGGGAATGCATGGCATCGACGATCAGCACGAAATGCTCGATGAACTTGACTTCGATGTCGGTCCACCGGTCGTCCTCCTCGGCCAGGATCCTGGCCATCTCCAGGAGGGTGAGCGAGTAGAACGCCATCCAGCTCGTGCCATCGGCCTGCTCGAGCCGTCCCCCGGCGGGGAGGTGGGACCGGTCGATGGCGCTGATGTTGTCCAGGCCGAGGAAGCCGCCGGAGAAGAGGTGGTTGCCCTCCGGGTCCATCCGGTTGACCCACCACGTGAAGTTCATCAGCAGCTTGGGCAGCAGGCGGCCGAGGAAGTCGTTGTCACGGCGGCCGTCGATGTCCCACACGTGCAGTGCCGCCCAGGCGTGCACGGGCGGGTTGGCGTCGCTGAACGCCCACTCGTATGCCGGCAGCGCACCATTGGGGTGCTGGAACCACTCGCGGCAGAGCACCAAGAGCTGGTACTTGGCGAACGCCGGGTCGACGTGGGCCAGGGCGACCGTGTGGAAAGCCATGTCCCAGGCGGCGAACCACGGGTACTCCCACGGATCCGGCATGGACAGGATGTCGCGGGCGTCCACGTTGAGCCACCCCGCGTTGCGGCCGCCCCGCCGCTGCGCTGGCGGCGGCGGCTGGGCCGGATCGCCGTCCAGCCAGCGCTTCACGTCGTACCGGTAGAACTGCTTGCCCCAGATCATCCCCGCGAAGGCCTGACGGGCGACGAGCCGGGCGTCGTCGTCCACGTCGGCGGGGATCACCTCGGCGTAGAACTCGTCCGCCTCACCGCGCCGCGCCGCGAGCACCTCGTCGAAGTCGGTGCCGAATCCCGGCGACGACGACGGCGAGCGCAGGCGGACCCGCACCACCTGAGTCTCGCCCGGTGCCACCGTGAGGCGGTACCACGCCGCCGACTTTCGTCCCTTCGCCAGCCGGGTTCACCGTCGGCGCACCGGCGACGACGTGGTCGTTGATCCCGTCCTTCGGGTATGCCGGTGACGCGTCCGAGCCGTACAGGCGCGCGAGATTGGTGTCGTTCTCGCAGAACAACACCTCGGGCAGCGCTCCGTCCGGGCCGGCATCGAGCTCCCAGGACAGCTCGCCGAACATGGGGTGGCTCACCGCGGCCCGGTCGGTCGCCACGGCCCGAATCGAAGGCCGTTCGGCGCCGACATCCCAGGACCAGGTGTTCCGGAACCACAGCTGGGGCAACACATGCAGCGTCGCCGGCTCGGGGCCGGCGTTGGTGATGCTGACCTCCATCAGCAGGTCCTGCGGGTCGGCCTTGGCGTATGCGACGTCGACCACCCAGTACCGGTCGTCGTCGAACACGCCCGTGTCCAACAGCTCGTACTCCGGCTGGGTCTGGTCGCGACGGCCGTTCTCGGCCACCAGGTCGGCATACGGGAACTCGGCCTGCGGGTAGTGGTAGCGCCACCGCAGCCAGGCGTGGCTGGGGAGTGCGTCCAGGAACCACCAGTACTCCTTGACGTCCTCGCCATGGTTGCCCTGCGGACCCGTCAGACCGAACATCCGCTCCTTCAGGATCGGGTCGCGGCCGTTCCACAGCGCGAGCGCCATGCAGAGACGCTGGCCGACGTCACTGACGCCCGCCATGCCGTCCTCGCCCCAGCGGTACGCGCGAGATCGAGCATGGTCGTGAGGAAAGTAGTCCCAGGCCGTCCCGTCGGCGCTGTAGTCCTCGCGCACCGTGCCCCATGCTCGCTCCGAGAGGTAGGGACCCCAGTCGTACCAGGGCGTCGCGTCGTGCAGGCCGTCCTCAGGGTGTCCGAACGACTCCACCCGTGTGCGTTCTGCCCCAGGCATACGGACTCCGCTCTAGTGCTGGGCTGGTCGGGTCGTCGGCGCGACGCTCGCCGGCGTCGGTTCCGAATCGGCGAGGCAGGCCGAGCGCCGCGACCAGCCCCGCCGTTCCGATGACGGCGAGCACGGCGAGGGCGAGGGCGTAGGAGCGTTCCGGCGTCACGGTGAGCCCAGCGACCAGGATGGTGCCCGCGACCGCTGTGCCCAGTGACGAGCCGAGGTTGGACACGCTGCGGGACACCCCGGAGATCTCGCCCTGTTGCTGGTCGGGGAAGCTCGACTGCACGACGTTCACGGACGGGGTGAGCATCGTCCCGAGGCCGACGCCGATGAGCAGGAGTCCGGGCACGAACGACCACGGGGTCGCCCCGTCGGAGGCCATCACCAGCAGCAGGGCGACGCCCACGATGGTCAACACGAAGCCGACGAGGATGAGGTTGCGCTGCGATGTCCGCCGGGCGAGACGTGCGGCCGCCAGTGAGGAAACCATGAGGCCGAGGGTGGTGGCGGAGAAGATGACCCCGGTCTCGATGGCGTCGAAGCCGCGGACGACCTGCAGGTACGCGGAGACCACGAACGACACACCGCTGAGCAACAGCCACTGGGCGTTCTGGGTGACCATGCCCAGGTTCGAGGTGCGGTTGCGGAACAGGCTCAGGGACACCAGCGGTTCGCGGCCGGCCCGCTCCTTGGCCCGGGTGGCGAAGACGAACCACGTCAGGACCAGTGCACCGAGAACCACGAGTCCGAGAGCGAGCCAGAGGTTGTTGTCGGTGGCCAGGATGCCGAGGACCAGGAGGACCAACCCGACCGCGGAGAGGACCGCACCACCGGTGTCGAAGGCTCGGGTGGGGTCGGGTGCGACGGGGTCCTTGATGCGCAGGCTCAGCAGGACGATGACGAGGATGATGAGGGCTTGGAACCCGAACGCGGCCCGCCAGCTGATCGCGGAGGTGATGAGACCGCCGAGGAGTGGTCCTGCGGCCGCGCCGATCCCGCCGAGCGCGCTGATGATTCCGAACGCCTTGGCCCGAGAGGTCATCTCCTTGAACAGCAACGTGGTCAGGATGTAGACCGGGGGGATCAGGAGGGCGGTGCCCACACCCTCGAAGATCGAGTTGCCCAGGATGAGGATCCCGAGGCCTGGGGAGACCGCGCTGAGCAGGGCTCCGATCCCGTAGATGATGAGGCCGGCGAGGAAGCAGCGTTTCCGGCCGTAGCGGTCCGTGAGCTTGCCGCCGGGAATCATCAGGGCCGCCATCACCAGCAGGAACAGCGTGATCGCGACCTGCACGCCCTGGACGCTGGTGTTCAGGTCGGTGCTGATGTCGTTGATCATCACGTTCATGTTGGAGCCGGCGAAGCTGCAGATGAACTGTGCCAACGCCAGCGGTACGAGAACCCCTCGCAGTCCGCGGGACGAGTCCGCCCCAGCCGGTGCCTCCATGCGTGCCACCTGTCCGGTGTCGTCCGATCCCTCTGGACAGATGCTGCCTTCGTCCAGAGCGACCACGGTTGACCGTCCAGTTGCCGAGACGCCCTGTCCAGGGGGGTCACCCGAGGCAGGTGAGTCGGTCACGCTCCTCGCCGCAGGCGTGCAGGGATCACGTGCTCACGAGACCGATGCTCGGCATGAAAGGCGAGGACGCCGTCGCCGGTGACCGACGCTCCGTCGTCCTGGCCGTGGTTCACCCAGTCGACGGTGCTGGCTCGCGCGCGCCGCATCAGGGAGTCGACCTGGGTGAAGTCGGCCGGTGAGATCGCGAGCGGACACAGCGGCGGCACCACGTGGAGCCGGGCGTGCCCGGTGTATGCGCGGACCTCGTCGAGCAGCTGACGGTGCAGCAGGACGCTGACCGCGGTCAGCGCGGTGCCCAGTGCGCTGCTGGGTGCGACTGCGGCGCACGGGTACCCGGCGGGCAGCAGGTAGATCTCGTCCACGTCGCACCCGTCCGCGTGAGCCAACGCGCCGGGATGGCCGATCGCTCCGTCGACCAGGGTCCGTTGACCGAGGAGCACCGGTGGCAGCAGCCCGGGCACGGCGGCACTGGCCCGGACCGCGTCCAGGACCGGCCCGCTGCTGAGGATCACTCCGGCGCCGGTGACGACGTCGGTGGCGGTGACGTGCAGCCGCAGCCGGGCGTCCTCGAAGACGTGGAAGCCCAGCTGTCCCTGGAGGAGCAGGCGCAGCGGGTTGCCGGAGAACATCGACGGTTCAGTTCCGAGGGTGGCCCGCATCCACCGTCTCGGCTCGACACGGAACAGGTCGCGTCGGCGCATACCGGACCACAGTGTGGCCAGCGATGCCAGCCGCTCTCCGGTGGTCCCTGGTCCGGCGAGGTAGGCGGCGTTGATCGCGCCGACCGACGTTCCGACCAGGACGTCCGGGTCGATGCCGTGCTCGTGCAAGGCCGTGGCCATGCCGACCTGGACGGCGCCGAGGCTGCCGCCGCCGGTCAGGACGAAGGCGGTACTCCCGCGGCGCACGGCTCACGCCTTGACGATCGGCCACAGGATCGGCCGGGGGTCGAAGCGGGTGGCCAGCCGTTGCAGGGCCACGGCCGCGAGCAGGAGTCCGAAGTCGCGCAGGGCGACGTCGTAGAAGCCCGGGACCAACAGCAGGTTGACGATGATCCCGCCCAGCCACAGCGCGACCACAGCAGCGCCCAGCCTGGGATGTACGGCCACGAGCAGTCCGGCCAGGACCTCGACCACCCCGACCGCGTACATCGCCTGATGAGCCGACACCGGCAGCACTGCGACGATGGGCGGTGCCAGGTACTGGTCCCACTGCACCATCAGGTTCGGGAACTTGTCCAACCCGAAGAGGATCGGTGCGACGACGAACGCGGTACGCAGGATCGTGTACGCCTGGTATGTCGCGTCCCGGTGTCGGGACGACGTCGCCTGCGGCTCTGGTCGGGTCACATTCGTGGACATGGTCATCTCCTCGTTCGGTTGCCGTTCCCCGTGCCGGCCGCTCAGGCGCCACTCGGTGGAATGCTGACCAGGTGTTAGTGGCATCACCCGCCGGGTTCTTACC
This sequence comes from uncultured Actinomycetota bacterium, assembly GCA_963787725.1. Classification (GTDB taxonomy): domain Bacteria; phylum Actinomycetota; class Actinomycetes; order Actinomycetales; family Dermatophilaceae; genus Lapillicoccus. The sequence goes on from CAWBEH010000014.1 coordinate 22,970, forward strand.
GACACCAGCGAAGCGAGAGGTAAGACGCGGTCGGCACCGCGCAGCAAACAGGTCATGACGACCCAGCACCTGCCGACGACGAAGCCCTGGCATGCCCCCGGGCCGGCCGGCATCGTCGAGTGGCGCGCCAGCCGGCTGCGTGACGGCGGTTTCCCCGCGGACCTCGCCCAGGCCCTGGCCGGTCAGGCGGTCGACCTGCACGCACTGCTGCAGCTGGTCGACGCCGGCTGCCGGCCGGACCTGGCCGCACGGATCCTCTCCCCTCAGGAAGACCCGGGGCCGTCGCGGTGACCGCAGTGAGGGACGAGCCGCGGCCCCATCGACCCGTCGAAGAGACCACCACCCATGACGGACGAGGTGATGCGGCCAGGGCCTCCGACCGAGTGAACGAACCGGCCGACTGGGTCTCCGCGCTGACCGGTACCGGGCCGGACCAGGTCGTCGCGATGCGGCAGCTGCATCAGCTGATGCTGCGGGCGGCCGCCCATCAGGTGTCCCGGATGCGAGGCGCGCTCCCGGACGCATCACCCGGCACGGTCGACGTCGTGGTCAACCAGGCTGCCGACGAGGCGATGGCCGCCGTGCTCCGCAAGCTGCACACGTTCGAGGGACGCAGCCGGTTCACGACCTGGGCGTTCAAGTTCGCCATCGTCCAGGCCGCAAGCGACGTCCGCCGGCTGCAGTGGCAGCACCGCGACGTCGAGCTACGCGACCTGGACCTGGCCCACCTGCCGGCGGCCGAGCATCTCAACCCCGAACAACAGGCCCAGGGTTCAGACGTCGCTGTCGCCGTGGCCGACGCCATGCGCACCGTGCTGACCCCTCACCAGCGACGCGTCGCAATCGCCCTGCTTGTCGACGGCGTGCCGGTCGACGTCCTTGCCGAACGACTCGCTACCAACCGCGGCGCCCTGTACAAGACGGTGCACGACGCCCGCCAGCGCCTTCGCGCGGAGCTCACCGCCAAGGGCTACCTGGACCCGGCACGAGCCACCCACCGCATACCGCCTTCTCCCACGACCACCTCGGCAGGTACACCATGAGCCACTCAGCATCGCCCCCGCCGCTGGATGACGACGCCGTCTCCGCCCTCCTGCTCGACACCACACCGTGGCTTTCGTGTGACGACTGCTTCGCGCGGATGGACACCTACGTCGAAGCCCTGCTCGCCGACCCGAACCACCTGGACCCCGCCATGGACCGCCACCTCCAAGGGTGTGCCGCCTGCGACGAGGAAGCCCGCTCCCTCACCGCCCTGCTCGTCGTCGAGCGTGCCGCGCCAGGAGGGAAGGCTGAGCCCGAGCTCGTTGGTCCCCTCGGGCTCCCAGGACCGTCCGGCTGGTGCTGTTGGGTTACGCGTGTAGCGCGGCGAACACGTGGTAGACCATCCACGCCGGCCAGAAGAGCCCCTCGAGAATCGCCAGCGCATACTCCCAGAAGCCGTCGGCCTGCTGCCAGAAATAGACCCACGCTCCGAAGATCCCCAACGAGTAGAGGGCTCCACTGCCCGCAGCGGCCCCGGTGCTGTTTTTCATTGCGGTTCGCCTCCTTGTCGGCGCGGAACGACACTGCGCGCGCCTCGATCGCCCCCTGCGAATGGTCCCACCGGCGGCGGCAGGGACTACCGTCCGAGGAACGCATCGTCGCTTCGACTTAGGAGGGGCACGAACCCGTGAGCGAGCCCGGTGGAGCAGCAGAGTCGACATCCGGCGCAGAGACTCCGCCGTATGCCCTCGCGGTAGACGAGGTGGTCGCGGCGGCCGGCTCCGACGCCAACGGTGGTCTCAGCGGCGCCGAAGCGGCCCAGCGCCTCGCGTCATACGGCCCGAACGCGGTCGCCGCCGAGGAACCGCCTTCGGCGTTGAAGGTCGCCGCCGTTCAGCTTCGCGACCCGATGAACCTCATGTTGGTGGCGGTGGTGGTCGTGAGCCTGCTCGTCGGGCAGGTCTCGACCGGCGTCATCGTCGGGCTCCTGATCGTGCTCAACGTCGCTCTCGGCACCCGCCAGGAGCTGGCCGCGCGGGCGAGTGTCGATGCCCTCGCCAAGATGCAGGTGCCGCAGGCGCGGGTGGTCCGCGGCGGGGTCACCGTGATGGTCGAGGCCACGGACGTCGTTCCTGGCGACATCGTCCAGGTCGAGGCCGGCGACATCGTGCCTGCCGACGGTCGCATCGTCCGGTCGGCGACACTGGAGGCGCAGGAGGCCGCGCTCACCGGGGAGAGCGCGCCGATCGCCAAGGACGCCGGCCCGTTGGCCTCCTCCGACGTGACGCTCGGAGACCGCACGAACATGCTGTTCCAGAACACCTCGGTGACGAGGGGCACCGGGACGATCGTCGTGACGGCGACCGGGGCCGGAACGCAGATGGGCCAGATCGCGACCATGCTCAGCTCGGTGACGCGGACCAGGTCGCCGCTGCAGAAGGAGCTGGACTCGCTCACGAAGGTGTTGGGGATCATCGCCTGGGGTGCGGTCGCCATCATCGTGGTGGTGGGCCTGATCCGCGGGATCCCGGGCCAGGACCTGCTGCTGCTCGGAACGGCGATGGCCATCTCGGCGATCCCGACGGGCATGCCGGCGTTCGTGTCTGGCCTGCTGTCGCTCGGCGCGAAGCAGCTCGCCGAGGCGAAGGCGGTGGTGAAGAACCTCACCGACGTCGAGACGCTCGGCGCGACCAGTGCGATCAACACCGACAAGACCGGCACGCTGACGTTGAACCAGATGATGGTCTCGACGCTGTACGCCAGCGGTTCCTGGTTCACCGTCGAAGGCGAGGGCTACCGCAAGACCGGCACCCTGCTCTCGGTCGCCGGTACGCCTGTCCCCGATTTCACCCGGCTCGCGCTGGGCCTCGCTCTCGACAGCGACGCCGTCGTCCACGATGACGGGTCGGTGATCGGCGATCCGACCGAGGCGGCGCTGGTGGTGCTGGCCGCCAAGCTCGGGGTCGACGCCGAGGAGACCCGGCGCGCATACCCGCGGCTGTCGGAGGTTCCCTTCGACTCCGAGTACAAGTTCATGGCGACCTTCCACCGGGTGACGCTGGACGGCGCCGAGCACGTCATCGAGCTGGTCAAGGGCGCACCCGATGTCGTCATCGCTCGCAGCAGCCAGGCGGGCGGCCCACTCAGCGGCTCGCAGGTGCCGTTCGACCAGGCTGGGGCGGGGATCATCGAGGCCAACGAACGGATGGGCCGCCAGGGCCTGCGCGTTCTCGCGTTCGCGGCGCGCCTGGTCGCGGACGAGGAACTCACCACGATGTCCGAGGACCCGATGGCGTTGACCCAGGGTCTGTCGTTCGTGGGGCTCGCCGGGATCATCGACCCGCTGCGTTCGGAGGCGAAGAGCGCGGTCGCGGTCGCTCTCGCGGCCGGAATCGATGTCCGAATGATCACGGGCGACCACGCGGTCACCGCGCAGGCGATCGGAGCGGATCTCGGGTTGGGTCCGGGCGCCATCAGCGGCGCTGAGCTGCAGTCCCTCAGCGACGAACAGCTCAAGCAGCAGCTGCCCAACCTCCACGTCTTCGGACGGGTCACGCCGCAGGACAAGCTGCGTCTGGCCCGGGCCATGCAGGAGCAGGGGATGATCGTCGCGATGACCGGCGACGCCGTCAACGACGCGGCGGCCCTCAAGCAGGCCGACATCGGGGTGGCCATGGGAAGCGGCAGCGAGGTGACCAAGCAGGCAGCCCGCATGGTGCTCACGGACGACAACTTCGGGACGCTCGTCCACGCCGTGGGCATCGGTCGGCGCGTCTACGCCAAGGTCGTCTCGTACGTCCGATACCAGATGACGCAGCTGCTGTCGCTGGTGTTCCTCTTCCTCGCCGCCACCGTGTTCAACGTCAACCAGGGGGTGGCGATGACCCCGACGATGGTGCTGTACCTGTTGTTCTTCGCCACCGCGGTCGGGGTTGTCATCATCGCCGTCGACCCGGGCGACCCCGACGTCATGCACCGACCGCCGCGCGACCCCGCGGTGACGATCACGAACCGGGGTGCCGTAATCATGTGGGTGGCCTACGCCCTCGTGCTGTTCTTCGCCGCCTTCCTGCCGTTGGTGGCCGGCCCGGATGAACCCAGCCCTAACCACGCCAGCGTGTCGATGACGATGACCTTCGCGGTCATGGGCCTGGGGACCGCATTCAACGCGCTGGTCAACCGCCGCGACCCCACCAGCGGGCTGACACCGCCCATCCTCAAGGCGCTGGCCATCGCTGTCGTCCCCGGGGCGATGGTCTTCTTCGCCACTGAGCTGCCGACGCTGCAGGGGGCTCTCCTCACCGTTCCGCTCACTGGACGCCAATGGCTCGTCTGTGCCGGCCTCGCCGCCCTGCTCCCGGTCGTCGTCGAGCTGGGCAAGGTGGTCAGGAGGCGCCGTCACCAGGAGCCGGAGTCGCTCGACGCCCGTGAGACCGTCCCCGTCAGGTGATGCAGAGGCAGAACGGGTGGCCGGCCGGGTCGAGGAAGACCCGAAATGTCGTGCCGGGCTGGTGCGAATGCTTCGTGGCGCCGAGGCCGACGACGGCGGCTTCCGCGGTGTCGAGGTCGTCGACCGTCACATCGACGTGCATCTGCTGCGGCATGATCTGACCGGGCCAGTCCGGTGGCGTGTACCCGTCGACCTTCTGGAAACCGATCGAGTCGCCGTACTCGGCGCGGATGTGCGCCCAGTCGTCAGAGGCCTCGACCGGCCAGTCGAGCAGCGCGCCGTAGAAGGTGGCCAGCGCCAGCGGGTCGGGGCAGTCGATGACCAGGCTGGGGAAGCGAGCGATTGCCATGACGGTCAGGGTAGGGACGATTCCGGCCGATCCGCGTCCGCATTCCGACGGGTCACGACGTCAGGTCAGGTGAACAACCCGCGGTAGTACTCCTTGTCGGCCGGGTGGTAGTCGTTGAAGTCGATGGCCGCGACGTCTCCGCCGGTCTCGACTGCGACCAGCCGGTCGAGGTAGTAGTCCCAGCCCGGGCCGATCTCGCCGGCGGTCTCGGCGTCGGTGATCTGCTGCGCGAACGTCAGCGTGGTGCCGCCGTCGGCCTCCTCGAGGTCCAGCTCGAGATGCCAGGTCCCGTAGTCGGTGCTCGAGTGGACGGCCAGCCGGCGCGGTGGGTCGCACTCGTCGACGAACATCCGCTCCGCGGGAGCGTCCGCGGCCTCGGCGGTCATCCGGAAGCCGACCCAGCCGTCGGCCGGGTCTCCGTCCCACGTCCCGACCCACCGTTCGAGTCGATGGGGTTCGGTCACGGCGGCCCAGACGTCCTCGATCGGGGCGGAAAACGTCCGCGTGTAGGCGACGAGGTCATGTCCCTCCCGGGCCTCGCGACGCCCGGTGGGATGGGTCGGTGTGGTCATCCGGTGTGCTCCTCAATCGTGTTCGTACGCCTCGGCATTCGGTGCTCTCGTCGGGTCCTGTGCACTTCGGTGTCCAGAGCCTCCAGCAGGTTCTTGCTGAATCGCGGCTCAGCCGAGGGCTCACTCGGGGAGGTGTCGAGCTCGTCGAGGAACGTCCGCAAACCAGCGAGGCCGGTCGGCTCCAGCCGGTAGTGCCGCTCGCGGCCGCGGTCCTCGGCCCTGGTCAGGCCGGCCTCGGTCAGGAGGCGCAGGTGCCGACTCACCGCCGGCCGACTCACGTCGTACGCGGCGGCGAGGTCCACCACCCGAGCCGGTCCGGCCGCCAGCCGGCGGAGCAGGTCACGTCGCAGCGGGTCGGCGACCCCCTCGAACGCGTCCATGATCCAATTGGTAACAGAACGTTTACCAATTGGCAAGGCCGAGACCGTGGCCGCCTCAGGCCAGTCGCTCGTAGGCGTCGACGTCGACCGCGTGGTGGAGGGGCTCGCCACGTAAGACTCTCGCCGCCTCGCGGACCGCGGACGCACCCATCCGCACCAGCTCGTTGCCGGCCGAACCCGCGACGTGCGGCGTCAGGACGACGTTGGGCAGCGTCCACAGCGGAGAGTCGGCCGCGGGAGGTTCGGGCCAGGTGACGTCGAGGACCGCGTCGATCCGCCCGGACTGCAGCTCACGGACCAGCGCGTCCTCATCCACCAGGGCGCCGCGCGCGGTGTTGACGAACGTGGCGCCGTCCGGCAATGCCGCCAGCTCTGCTGCCCCGATCATCCCGACCGTGCTGTCCAGCAGCGGCGCGTGCAGGGACACGACCCGGCTCGTTCGCATCAGATCGTCGAGGCTCATCAGCGTGACCCCGAGGGACGTGGCCTCGTCGGCGCCCACCGTCGGGTCAGCCAGCGCCACCGTCAGGTCGAACGGAGCGAGGAGCTCGATCACGCGGCGACCGATGGCCGACGCGCCGATGATCCCGACCTGGGTCTCGTACGTCCCGAACCCCGCCAGGTCCGCATGCACGTCGACGCCACCCTTGGCCGCGCGGTACCGACCCTGCATCCGGTGAACACCCTTGGCCGACAACAGGATCATCGCCACCGCGTACTCCGCCACCGGCAGGGCGTTCGCCCAAGCCTGGGACGAGACGAGCACGCCATGCGCGTACACGTCCCTCGTCACGACCGGTCGCACGGAGCCGCCGGTGTGAACCACGGCCCGCAACCTCGGCGCCGCCGCGACGACCCCGGCGTCGACGAGGTCGGAGCCCCAGCCGGTGAGGACCACCTCCGCTTCGGCGAGCAGTCCGCGTGTGTCATCGGCGAGGAGGTCGTCGGGGGTCGGCGCGACCGTGACCGGCCCCAGCGCGCGCAGCTCATCCATCAGGGCGGCCGGGAGGATGCGGGAGCGCAGCGGCTCGGGAATGGCGACGAGGATCATGGCGATGCCAGGATGCCTTGTGCCTGACGCCCTGGTCGTGAGCGGGGCCGGCCCGTACGTCGACCCCTGGCACGACTTCGACGCGACGTCGGCGCGGCTGGCTGCTCTCCTCCGCGACCGCGGCCTCACGGTCGACGTGACCGGTGAGGTCGAGGAGGCGCTGGCCGACCCGCAGGACGCTCGCCTGCTGGTCGTCAACATCGGCAACCCGGCCGAGCCGCGCCCCCCGGAGGCGATGCACCGAGCCGCGGCCGGGGTGGCGCGGCATCTCGCTGAGGGCGGCGGGCTGCTCGGGATCCACTCGAGCTCGACCTCACTGACCGGTATGCCTGAGTGGCCGGAGATCCTCGGCGGCCGGTGGATTCGCGGCCGCAGCATGCACCCGCCGCGCGACGAGTGCCTCGTGTCAGTCACCGGTGCGCGAGCACCCCGTCACCACCGGCCTCGACGACTTCACCATCGTCGACGAGCGGTACAGCCACCTCGAGACCCGGCCGGACGTCACCGTCCTCTACGAGCACCATTTCGAGGGTCGTACCCACCCGCTGGTCTGGGCCCGAACGGCCGGCCGAGGCCGGGTGGTTTACGACGCCCTGGGGCACGAGGTCGGGTCGTACGAGACGCCCGGCCACGTCGCGCTCCTCGCGCGGTCCGTGGAGTGGCTGACCGCCGACCGCTGAGTTCGCCCAAGCCCGGCCAGCGTTACCAAATCGTGTCCTGGCACCGACGCGGCCACTACACCCCGCTCAGCAGCGGAAACACACCAGTGTCATTCGCGCGCCGCGTGAGACCCCTGTTGCCCGTGTTCTTCCTGTGACGTCTGCGTTCTAGCCTCGGCCCATGTCGGCCGGTCGGACGCGCGCAGTCGTCGTGCGCCGCGCGCTGCTCGGCGCGCTCTGCACGTTGGCGCTGACCGCCGAGCTCGCCCAGTCCGCCGCCGCCGACCGCGGGCCGACTCCCAGCGCCGAGCAGGTCGCCGCGGCCCATACCGCGGAGGCGGACGCCGCGACCCAGGCCCGCACCCTGGACGCCCAGCTCGAAGCCGCCCGCGCGGCGGTCACGGAGGCGAAGGCCGCGGCGGCCGACGCCGACATGGCCCGACACAGCGCGGAGGCGTCCCTCGAACGCGCCACCCAGACCGCCGCACAGCAGCGAAGGGCCGCCGACCAGGCCGCCGCCCACGCCGACGACGCGAACCTGCTGCTGTCACTCCTGGCCGCCGACGCATACCAGCAGGGCGTGGGCGCAACCCAGCTCGACGCCCTCCTCGGCGCCGGTCCGCAGGACATGATCGACCGGGCGGCCGGTATCGAGGCCGTCGGTAGCGAGCGCGCCCAGGCGTTCGCCGACGCCGAGGCGGCACGCCTCAACGCCGCCACCCTCGACCGCGCCGCCAGCGAGGCCGAGCAGCGCCGGGCCCAAGCCGCCGAAGAGGCGACGACAGCAGCCGCGGAGGCTGCCCAGCGCTCGCTCGCCGCCCGCCAAGGCGCCGCCGCGCTCGCCGCCCAGCAGGACGCGCTGACCCAACAGCTCGCCAGTCTCCAGCAGACGACCGTCGCGCTCGAGACGGCGCGGCAGGAAGGTCTCGCCGCCGAGGAGCAGGCCCGGCGGGACGAGGAGGCGCGGCAGGCCGGCATCCGCGCCGCCGCCGAAGCCGCCCGGCAGGAGGCCGCTCGAGTCGCGCAACAACAACAGCAGGCCGCCGCCGCCGAACGGGCGGCCACCACCGCGCGCCAGGCGGCCGCCGCAGCCGCCGCGGCGAAAGCCGCCGCCGAAGCCCGCGCCACCACCGCCGCCGCGCACCACGACCCCCACCGTCCCGACCACGCCGAAGCCGCCGCCGGCGTCGGGCAAGCCGCCGCTCAACCTCGCGATGGCCGACATGTGGGACCGGATCGCCTACTGCGAGTCCGGCGGCAACTGGCACATCAACACCGGCAACGGCTACTACGGCGGCTTGCAGTTCAACATGCAGGCCTGGACCGACGTCGCCGGGCAGGACTACGCGCCGCGCGCCGACCTGGCCAGCCGCGAGGAGCAGATCACCGTCGCGAACCGGCTGTACGCCATCCGCGGCCTGAAGCCCTGGTCCTGCCGCACCGCGGCCTGACCACGACTGAGCCGTCCCTCGACATGCGCTGACGCACCAACCCGCATACGGTCAAGGCTCGTAAGCCGAGGAGGCCAGCGATGCCGAGGCCCTCCCTCGCCCACCAGACCTGGACCACGACCGACCACCACGTCGTCCACGCCTACCTTTCCGACCCATTGGCCGATCCGAGCCCCCTCGGCACGCCGGTCGCGGTCCTCGTTCCGGGCCTCGGGCTGCCGCAGTACGTCTTCCCCACCGCCGAGGCCCTCTCGCGGCTAGGTGTGAGCTGCGCCGTCCTCGACGTCCCCGGCTTCGCCGCACCCGGACGTCACGGGTCACGCCCCGACGTGACGGGAATCGGCCGGGCAGCCGCCGAGTGGGTCCAGGCCCACAACCTGCTCGGACCGCTCGTCGTGTTCGGCCACTCGACCGGCGCGCAGGGCGCTCTCGACGCCGCGCTGCGGCTGCAGGACACCCAGCCCGGACTCGGCCTCGTCATGGCCGGGCCGACGTTCACCCCTCGGCAGCGGCGTCTCCCCCGCATGGCAGCGGCAGCGGCGACGGCTTACCTGCGCGACTCCCCCGGTGCGCTCGTCGTCGTGCCGACCGCGCTGCGCCGGTCGTCAGGGGTGCTGTCCGTCGTGCGCTCGGGTATGCGTGACGCCCCCGAGGAGCGGCTCCTGGACCTCCGCGTCCCTCTGACGCTGACCGCCGGCACGGCCGACACGTTCGCGCCCAAGCAGTGGCTCCAGCAGCTCGCCTCGGCAGCCGAGAAGTCGCCGAGCGTGACCGTGCACACCCTGTCCGGCTCGCACAACAACCCCTACACGCACGCTGAGCAGGTGGCCGCGGTCGTCGTCGAGGCCGTCACCCGTGTCGCGAGCGCCGCCTGAGCGTGGGCCTGAAGCAGGGCTGATGCGCGTTCTCGTCACCGGCGCGTCCGGGTACCTCGGGTCGCGCATCGTCCCGGAGCTCCTCCGCCGCGGCCACGAGGTGGTTGCGTCGGGGACCGGGAAGGCGCCACCCGACGCTCCGTGGGTCGACCAGGCCGACTGGCGGCAGGTCGACGTCTTCGACCTGCGCGTCCTGGCCGCTGCCCTGGCGGACGTGGACGCCGTCGTCTACCTCATCCACGGCCTCGGCGACGTCGACTTCAGCCGGATGGACCGAGAGGCCGCCGAGAACATGAGAGACGCCGTCGACGTGGCCGGCGTCCGGCGCGTCGTCTACTGCTCGGGCATCGTCCCGGACGTCCCCGACGAGGAGCTCTCCGAGCACCTGCGCTCCCGCCTGGAGGTCGAGGAGATCCTCGCGCAGTCGCACGCCTCGACCCTCGCGCTGCGAGCGGCGATCGTGGTCGGGGCCGGGTCGACGAGCTTCGAGGTGGTCCGGCAGATCTCCGAACGGCTGCCGCTCGTCCAGACCATCCCGAGCTGGATGCGCGACACCGTCGTCCAGCCGATCGCCGTCGCCGACGCCGTGCGCTACGTCGCCGAGGCCGTCGAACGCACCGACGTCACCGGCCACCTCGACGTCGCCGGACCCGACCGGGTCACCTACCCCGAGCTGCTCGACCTGTATGCCGATGCCGCTGGCCTCACCCGGGTCCAGGTGCCGGTGCCGGCCATTCCGGAGGACGTCGTCGGCTGGCTCGCGGGACAGCTCACCGACGTCGACACGGCGACGGTGCAGTCCCTGCTGGCCAGCCTGCGGCACGACATGGTGGCCGACCTCGGCCCGACGACCGCCGCCTTCGGGCCGCACGAAGGGGTTTCGCTGAGCGAGGCCGTGCGGCAGGCCATCGCGCCGGACCCGCCATCGCCGGCGGAACGGGACGGTGCGGCCATCGGCGGTTTGCCCGCCCGCCCGTCGAGCGTCGACCGCATCTAGCCGCACCAGCTCTCCGCGACGAGAGTATGCGTCTCGAGCGGGGCACAAGTGCGGCCCAAGAACCCTCCGGCACGGTGGTCACAACGCCAACCCGAACCAGGAGTGATGACCATGACCACCGAAAATCCCGCCCCGTCCTCGTCGTCGGAGCCACCGGCGCGGTCGGGGGTGAGGTCACCGCCGCCCTCCTCGCCGCCGGGGCGCGCGTCCGCGTCCTGGTCCGGGATCCCGACCGCGTCGCCGATCTCCCGGAGGGCGTCGAGCGGGCGCAGGGTGACCTGCACGACCCCGAGAGTCTGACCCGCGCCCTGACCGGTGTCCGGTCCGCCTTCTACGTCAGCCCGCACGAGGCCGACGAGGTCGAGCTGGCCCGCAACTTCGTCGAGGCCTGCGAGGGCGCCGGTGTCCGGCTGGTCTTCGCCGGCGTCCACGTCTACGACCGGAACCCGGTCCGCCAGGTCTTCTACCGCCTGCTGTTCCGTCTCTGGTTGCGGCACTACCAGGGCAAGCTCGAGCTCGCGCGAGCCATCGAGCGGTCGAACACCAGGCCGGTGATCTTCATGCCGAGCAACTTCATGCAGAACGACGACGTCTTCCTCGACGACATCCACGCCGGCGAGTTCTGCCAGCCACTCGCCGGCGCGAACCGGGTCGACCTTCGTGACGTCGCCCAGGCAACGGCGGTGGCCCTACTCGACGACGAGTTCCCCTCCGGCGCATACAGTCTCGTCGGTCCCGAGACACTCAGCGGGAAGCAGTGCGCGGACGTCTGGGCCCGCGAGCTCGGTCGCGAGGTGCACTTCGTCGGCGACGACGAGCGTGCGTGGAAGCAGTCCTTCGCTCGTCACCTCCAAGGCCGCAAGCTGGCCGACTGGCAGGCGTCGTTCAAGGCCCTGAGCACGCTCAAGGTGAAGACCAGCGCCGCCGACCTCGAGGAGACGCGTCGGCTGATCGGGCGCGAGCCGCGGCGGTACGACGAGTACGTGCACGACCGCGCGAGGGCATATCAGGTCGAGGCGCGCGTCCCGAACACCTGATGGATGCGGGCCTGGTAGAACGTGCAGCCCGGGTCCTCGACGGCGGCCCCGATCCCGGCCTTCATCGCGTCGAGCTCGTCGGCGGAGGCCGCCCCGGCGTCCAGCGTGGCGGCCCGCATCGAGTCGACCAGCGTGACGAGGAAGCCCTTCTCGTCGGAGGTACGCAGCTCGTTGACGACGCTCGTCGCGTGGACGTCGGTAAGCCCGGCGGCGCGGAACAACCTCGGCAGCCGCGGACCGATGGTCGGGTCGCCACCGTGCGCCCGAACCGTCGCGCCGTAGATGCGTCGCAGGTCGTCCAGCGCGGGAGTGGCGGGCTCGGACCGCAGGGTGTCGGTGAACACGTCCTCGACGGCGACGACACCGCCCGGCCGGACCGCGGCCGCCATCTGGCGCAGCGCCGCCACCGGCTCGGTGAGGTAGCAGAGCAGCAGCCGCGCGTAGGCGAGGTCGAACCGGTCCTGGTACGGCAACGCAGACACGTCGGCCTGCTCGAACCGGACGTTCTCGACGCCGAGCTCGCGTGCTGACGCCGCCGCGTGGACGACGGTCGTCTCGCCGATGTCCACCCCCGTCACGGAGCCGCTCGGAGCCACCAGCCCGGCCAGCGCCATACTCACCTGGCCGCCACCGGAGCCGACGTCGAGACAGACCCAACCATCGGTGACGCCGATCTCTCCGAACAGCCGCGTCGTCGGCCCCGACATGACCTGAGCCAGCACCGCCAACCGGTGCTCCTCGGCCGCGCCGCCCTGGATCGCATACTCGCCCAGCGGCTTCCGGTCGTCGGTCATGGTCCAGTCTGGTCACAGCCCGGACGCCGCACAAAACGGGGCAGGGGACCCCACCCGCGCCAGCTACTAAGCCCCTGCTCAGCTGAAAGTCGCGGCGAACTCCCCTGCCCTTGCTCCATCTCACTAGGCCGTGACCTCGACAGGCGCCGCTGTTGCAGAGTGCGTACTCTCATGCAACACATGGAGACGACGCTCGCCCAGGACGTCGGGTGGCTGCTCGCCAACGCCCGGCAGTACTCACGCGTCGATGGCGTCGACACCGCGGCCGGGTTCGCCCGGGCCGGCGAGTTCCCGCCGGTGCACCGGTCGGCGGTGGTGCGCTGGGAGCACGGCCAGGTCCCCGTCACGCACGAGACCGTGCGGCGCTACGAGGCAGTCCTGGGACTGCCGTACGGGCAGCTGCTTTCCGCGATCGAGTACCTCGCCCAGCTGGGCGACCGCCGGAGCCGAGTCCCGTTCCTGGTGGCGCCCTGGGCCACCGACGACCGCGCGACCGGGATGGACCTGCTCGACCGTGCCCTCGACCAGGAGCTCCTCGGCGGTCAGGACTGGGACCGGCTGACCGGGTTCCTCCAGAGCCGGGACGACTGGCTCATCCGCACCGTCGACTGGGAGACGCTCATCGGGCGGCTGGCGCTCGAGGTCTCGATCCACACCGGGCTCGAGTTCACCCTGCGCGACCAGTCCTTGCTGCGCCTCGCGGCTCACCCGCGCAGTGCTCCGGCCCTCACGGCGATGGCCCGTCGCACGCTCTACGACCCGGCGACGCAGGTCTACGCCGACGTCGTGGGGCTCCTCCAGCACTCCGCCGATCCCGACGGGACGGCGCTGCTCGTCGAGTACCTGGACACACCCACCGCTGAGTCGGGGCTCTGGGTATGCCTGTACACGACCGCGACCCAGGTTCGCCTCGGGCGGCTGTCCCACTCAGACACCGTCAGGGTCGCGCAGATCGCCCTCGGACTGCTGCGGGACGAGAGCCAGTCCGTCCGGATCCACCGGGAGGCGGCGAACCTGCTGCGCCGCATCGACCCGCCGACCCGCAGCCGGATCATCAACGCGCTCAGCGCCGAGTCGCGCCGGCGCATCGCGCACATCGTCTCCCAGGGCAGTGCGATCGCCGACCACGAGGTGGACGCGCTCACCCGCAGCCTCGAGATCCAGCTGCGCCGCACCATGCGGATGACGCGGTGGGCGCCCAGCCTCGACCGGCTGTTCCGGATCGCGGCGACGACGACCCACGACGAGGAGCGCGGGCAGGCGCTCGCGGTCCTCATGCTGACCCCGCAGGCGCCTGCCGTCGCGTCGGCGTATGCGACCCAGCTCTCTGAGGCCTGGCTCAACGACGAGCCCACGCTCATCGACGATGCTCTCGGGGCGCTGTCGTGGCTGGTGCAGCCCGAACACGCCGAAGAGCTCGTCGAGCTGGCCTTCCAGGCCGCCACTGATCCGATCACCGCCCTCACGGCTTCGGGGGCCGCCGGCAACGCCCGGGTGTCGTCGGAGACCGCCACTCGCATCACGACGTGGACGAGCCGGCTGGCATCCGAGCAGCTGCGCCGGCCGCAACCGGACCCCAAGAGCCTCGCCCGCGCTCACGCCTACCTGCTGGGCATGTGGGGTCAGACGCAACGCCTCGACGAGCTGGCGGCGCTGGCCGCGCAGCACGGTGCGAGCCCCGAATGGCTGACGTCGTTCCGGTGGTGGCTGGACCTGCCCGGGTGGGCGCAGCCTGACGCGTTGCCCGGCTGAGATCAGGCGAGCAGCTGCGCGAGGCTCGTCGCCGGACGGCCGGTGAGGGCCTCGATGTCACCGGAGACCCGCTCCAGCTCACCGGCGCGGATGGCTGTATAGGTCGACACCCACGCGTCGACCTGCCAGTCCGGCGCGCCGTACTGGACGCGGGACTCGTATGCCTGGGGAACGGTCTCGTCGACGTACGAGACCGAGCGGCGCAGGCCGCTCGTCAGCAGGACAGCGACCTCGTCGAGGGTGAGCGCCTCCGGTCCGGTGAGGTCGTACGTGCGGTCGGCGTGGGCGTTCGGGTCCTGCAGCACGGTCGTCGCCACCCGCGCGACGTCGGCCCGGGCGACGAACGCCGCGCGTCCCTGGCCGGCCGGCCCCCGGAGGATGCCGTCGTCGCCGACGAAGGACGGCAGCAGGTCCTGGTAGAAGTTGTCGCGCAGGAACGTGTAGGTCATCCCGCTGTCCCGGATGAGCTGCTCGGTGGCGTAGTGGTCGCGGCCGAGGGTGAACGTGCAGGTCGGCGAGGCGCCGACGAACGACGTGTAGACGACGTGCCGGACCCCGGCGGCGGTGGCGGCGTGGACGACGTTCCGGTGCTGGGCGAGCCGCTGCGCGTCCTCCGCGGCGGACACGAACAGCAGCGTGCGCACGCCGGACAGCGCTGTCTCGCAACCGTTCTGGTCGTCGAAGTCGAACTTCTCGATGGTCGCCCCTGGCAGCGTCGGCGCCTTGCTCGGCGTCCGGACCAGCAGCCGCTGAGGGACACCGGCGTCGGCGAGGGCGCGGCTCACCAGGCCGCCGAGGGCGCCGGTGACTCCGGTGACCGCAGTCGCGGGCAGTGACTCGTCGGTCATCGGGCGATGCGCTCGACCGGCGGTGCGTCGCGCAGCTGGCAGAGCAGGGTGCACGAGCAGACGCGCCGGCCCTCGTCGTCGGTGATGGCGATGGCGACGCTGGCCGTGGTCCGGCCGGCCTGGATGAGCCTGCCGGTCGCGGTGACGGTCCCAGCGGAGGCCGGTCGATGGTGAATCGCGTTGATGGTCATGCCGACCGCGGCCCGGCCTTCGCCCGCATACAGGACCGCCATCATCGACCCGACCGACTCGGCGAGGACGACCGAGGCGCCGCCGTGGAGGATTCCGTAGGGCTGCGTGTTGCCCTCGACGGGCATCGTCGCGACGACGCGCTCGCGGTTCGCCTCGGTGAAGAGGATGCCCATCTTCGCGGCGAGGGCCCCGCCGTTGGCGTTGAGGTCCTCGACGGTCAGCCAGGAAGCCCCGAGTTCGGTGTCGGCCATGCGCTCACTGTGCCACGCCGGCCGACACCGACTCTCAGGGGATCACACGGACCGCTGGTAGGCCCCGAACGCCTTGGTGGCGAGCCAGGACATCACCACGGCGAGGGCGACGAGCGCCCCTCCACGCCAGGCGATAACGCCCCAGTCCGGCGTCGCGGAGAGCGCCTCGCGGCTCACCAGGACCGCCCAGTCGAGGGGGTTGTAGCGGGCCACGTTCTGGATCCACTCGGGCATGAGGCTGGGGTCCATGATCGCCGAGGACAGGAACGTCAGCGGCAGGCTGAGGAGCTGGCTGACGCCGATCAAGGTCTCCTGCTGACGGGTCAACAGCGCCAACGCGTTCGACAGCGCCGCGAAGACCACGGTGAGCAGCACGGCAGCCGCCATGGTGAGGACCACGCCGACGAGGGGCGACCCGAACCGGGCGCCCGTCGCATACGCGACGACGAGAACGACCGCGGTCTGGGCGACCGAGACGATGCCCTGGTAGATCACGGTGCCGTTGATGAGGGCGCCCCGCCGGACCGGCGACGCGAGCATCCGGTCCATCACGCCGAGACCCATGTCCTCGATGAACGTCGTCCCGGCCCACGCGGCCGAGAACAGCGCGGTCATCATGACGACGCCCGGCGTGAGGAAGGCCATGAACGACTGGTCGTCGCTGGTGAAGCCGGGGATCTCGATGACCTTGGAGAACAGCTGCCCGAAGAGCAACAGCCAGATCATCGGCTGGATCAGGGTGATGAGCAGGTATGCGGGTTGCCGCACCAGCACGGTCAGCGACCGGCGGGCCAGCAACGCGGAGTGGGTGACGAGGGCGGTCATCGCTGGGCTCCTTCTTCGAAGGTGCGTCCGGCGTAGCGGAGGTAGACGTCGTCGAGGCTCGGGCGGGCCACCGTGGCGGAGGCGACGGTGACGCCGGCCTGCTCCAACGTGGCGAGCACACTCGGTATCAGTAGGGCGGCCTCGTCGGCGCGAGCCCGCACCATTCGGCCCTCGTGGGTGACGTCGCCGAGACCGTCGATGTGCGAAAGGCGTTCGGCGGCAGTGGAACCCATCGTCTGGTCGGCGACCTCGACGACCACACTGTCGCCCCGGAGCCGGCTCTTCAGCTCGTCCGGCGTTCCCTCGACGACCACGCGGCCGTGGTCGACGATGGCCAGCCGGTCGGCGAGGCGGTCCGCCTCGTCGAGATAGTGCGTCGTCAGCAGGACGGTCAGCTGCTCGACCGACGCCAGCCGGGCGATCTCGTCCCACATCTGGGCGCGGGCCTCCGGGTCGAGGCCGGTCGTGGGCTCGTCCAGGAACAGCACCGTCGGGCGTCCGACGAGACCGACGGCGACGTCGAGCTTGCGGAGCATGCCGCCGCTGTAGGTCTTCGTGAGACGGTCGGCCGCTTCGGTGAGGGCGAACCGCTCGAGGAGCTCCTCCGCGCGGCTCCTGGCTTCCTTGGCCGGCATCCCGTGGATGCGCGCGGCGAGGACGACGCTCTCGCGTCCCGTCATCATCGGCGCCGAGCTGGACCTTTGGGAGATGAGCCCGATCGAGCGGCGGACGGCGTTCCGATCGCCGGCGACGTCGTGCCCGGCGACGCTCGCGCGGCCGGAGTCCGGCAGCGTGAGCGTCGAGAGGATCTTGACGGTCGTCGACTTGCCGGCGCCGTTGGGTCCGAGCACGCCGAAGACCTCGCCCTGACGAACGGTCAGGGACAGGCCGTCGAGGGCCTGGACCGGCGGCTTGCCGCGACCTGTCGCATATGTCTTGACGAGGTCGGTCGCCTCGATGGCGAGAGGCGTTGTGGCGGTTGGTGATTCGGGGTTCCTGATTGCGGTGGACCCCTTGGAACTGGGCATGGTGACTCCTTGCGAGCAGGAGTCGACCGGTGGGCTGCCGTAGGCTGCCAGGTGCATCCAAAGGCGGCTGGTGGCTCGTCCACCGGTTCGACTCGAGGTGATGGCTTGGTCAGACCCACCTGCGGCGTTGCCGCGCCGGTGGGTGGGTCTGGCTAGGTCGATCTGACGGTCGGCAGGTCGACCAGGGCTCGTCCCTCCTCCCCCAGGTAGTGGACCGGGTCCGCAAAGATCTCCTCGGGCGTATGCCCCTCGGCCAACAGGTCGTGGAGGGTCGCCCACGTGGTGACGCCCGGCAGCTCCCCGGACCGGATATCGTGGACGAGCTGCTCGACGAACCGAAGCTCGGCCTCCAGCATGGAGATTCGCAGCAGTCCTTCGACGAGGAACATGTCGGGGACACCCTGTTCGCGGGCGACGTCGATCGTCGCGCGTTCTGAGCGGAGCTCGATCGTGAGGCGCCCGACCCGCTCCTCCAGCAGTCGGGCCACCTCGCCCGGACGCAGGCCGCCCATCAGCGAGAGCGCGGCTTCGAGCGACGTGAACTCGCGGGTCGGCACGGCCAGCAGCTCGCTGAGCCAGTCCTCGAACTCCGTGTAGCCAGCCGGGGTGATCGCGTAGATCGTGCGCTCGGGACGACGGCCGTCGCGGATGGTCTCCTTCGGCTCGATGAGGCCGTGCTTCTGGAGCGAGTCGACGACCGCGTAGAGGGAGCCGTAGTTGAGCTTGATGCTCTTCTCCTTGCCCCGGGTGCGCAGGGTCGTGGAGATCTCGTACGGGTGCATCGGGCGCTCGGCCAGGCAGCTGAGCACGGCCAGGGCGAGGGGGTTGCTGACCCGTCGGCGCGTCATGAGATGTCCTCCGTTCCGAATACTCGGTTCAGAGTATGACGCGTTGCAGCGACTCGGTCAAGATATATCGCGTCTTACGACTCCTACTGGGTCAGCCCCATCGAGGGAGTGGTGATGACGACGTTGTTGTTCGCCGTGTAGGTCAGCACCATGGCGGAGCGGCTTCCGCTGAAGTCCAGGTCGCCGACGACGACGAGCGAGTCGTCGAAGATCCCCGCACCGTTCCCGCGGTAGTCGAAGGTGCCGCTCTTCGCATACACCGTGCCCGAGTTCGCATCGGCTCCGTTGCCGCGCCAGCCGAACTCGGAGGTGTTGTTCCGATCCGAGACCGCGGCCAGGCCCGCCGTGGGCCCGGCGGTCGGCGCGGTGATGTGCATCGTGGCGTTACCGGTCATGAGCAGGTCCCCGCCGGACTCGTTGGCGTTGCACGCGCGGGGCGTGGTGCCGGTGGCGCAGACGAAGTAGAGCGTCACCCCCAGCGCCGTGATCGCCGTGTTGCCGGACACGTGGTTGGGCCCGTAGATCACGTACAGGCCAGGCGCCAACGTGCACGGCCCGTTCGGTAGGCCGAGGTCGCCGTAGATGCCGGGCCCGGACGTGCAGGCGTTCGTCTTGTTCGTGAGCGCGGAGTAGCTGGGCATCGCCATCCCGGCCAACGGGTCGGGGATGGGCGCCTGGTTCTCGTTTGGCGCCGGGTTGTACGTGCCCTTGTTCGGTGTCGTCCCGTCGAGGTTGATCTGCCCACCGCCGGTCGCCGTGATCTTGCCCTGCGGGTTGGCTTGCAGCGTCCCGTTGACGACGACATTCGCCCCGGAGACGGTGATCTCTCCGTTCTGCAGGTCGTGGTTGCCGGGACCGATGACACAGAGGCCGCACGGACCCAGGGTCGAGCCGGTCAGGCCGACGACCGCGAGGGCCTGCACGTTGACGTTCTGGCTACCGAAGACTCCGCCCAGCGGCGTGACCACCGGTCGGAACGGAACGAGCACCCGGACCTGCGAGGGCGACGCCGCCGCGTTGAACGAGATGCACGGCGTGTCGCCGGCGGGGTGGTAGCTCAGCTGGGCGGCGTCGGTGCAGCCGGCCCAGTCCGCGGCGGTGGTCCCGAAGTTCTTGGCGGCCAGGCTCTTGGCCGACGCGACAGCCGTCGTGACCGAGCCGCCGCTGACCAGCACGTTCCCCGCGGCCAGGGCGGCCGCGTCGGCGGCGTTCTGCGCCTGCCGCCGTGTGTCCCGCGCGAGCCCGAGCTCGACGACGATCGACGCCAGCCCGATGAGGACGACCGACATGAGGATCACCGTGATGATCGCGGCCGCTCCCGCGTCGCGCCGCCCCCGCCGGCCCATCACGGCCCACCGAGCCCGTTGCACCAGGTCCAGCTCTCACCGGACGGGTCGGCGTCGGCGGTGTAGCTGACCGGGTTGGGCGTGGCGCCGTTCTCGATGGACATCACGGTCTTGGACCGGATGATCCCGCTGGCCGGCAGCGGCACGAACTTGGTGAAGCTGGTCGCCTTGACGGCGACGCAGACCACAACGAGGTCGCCCTTGGTCCACGTGCCGGTCTGCGCTCCGGTCGCGGCCACGGCCGGAAAGACTCGCGCCGACGCGGTCCCTCCGCTGGTCACCGACATCTGCTTCGCACCGCAGGCGACGGACGCCATGCTGTTGCCAGGACCGCAGCCCGGGAAGGCGGTCTGCACGGCGGCCTTGCGCGTGGCCTCGCGCACGCCCTGACGGACCGAGATGGAGTCGTTGAACCAGAGCCCGTAGTCGATGATGCCGAGAACCAGCGCCATGAGCAGCGGGATGACGAGCGCGAACTCGACAACCGCCGCACCCCGGTCGCGACGATCGCGCCGAGGTTGTCGGAAACAACCCACGTAACCCTCCCCCGAGTGTCGTTGGCCAGCCTCGCGGCCCGCGATGGCGAAGTCCATCGACCGAACGGGCCAGTTGAGCGCCGCAACCGGGGTGGTGTGCGGCGCTTTGTCCGAGTTCGACCGAGCAGCGCGCCGATGCCAGAGTGGAGCGGACCCACTCACGACGACGTCAGGAGACCCCGTGCCCCTCAGCATCACCGAGGTCACGTCGACCGAGCGGTTTGTGGGAACGCCGGAGCAGCCGCGGCAGGTGCTGCACGTGACGCTCGAGCGGAGTATGCGCGACGGCCCGGTCCGGGTGGAGGTCACCGGACAGGAGGAGCACGGGTCGCTCTTCGCGACCGAGGTCCGCGGCGCCATCGACGTGCCCGCGGGCGACCGGACGGTCCGGGTCGACGTGCCCCTCGACCTCCCGGCTCGAGCGGAGGTCGGCGCGGAGATCCCCGTCGACGTGACCGCCCGGACCGAGAGCGGCGGGCGAGCCGACGCATACGGAACCGTCGTGGTCGCCGAACCGGGCTGGACGATGGTGATGGTGTCGCACTTCCACTACGACCCGGTGTGGTGGAACACCCAGGCGTCGTACACGACGGACTGGGACTTCGTGGGGCCCGACTGGTCGACGCGACCGGCGTTCGTGGACAACGGTTTCGCGCTCGTCGAGGCGCACCTCAAGCTCGCCGTCCGCGATCCCGACTACCACTTCGTCCTGGCCGAGCTCGACTACCTCAAGCCCTACTTCGACACGTACCCGGAGCAGCGGGCCGTGCTCCGGCGGCTGCTCGCCGAAGGACGGGTCGAGCTCGTCGGCGGCACCTACAACGAGCCGAACACCAACCTCACGAGCAGCGAGACGACGATCCGGAACTTCGTCTACGGCATCGGGTTCCAGCGCGGCATCCTCGGCGGCGACCCTCGAGTCGGCCTGGCAGCTGGACGCGTTCGGCCACGACCCCCAGTTCCCGGGCCTCGCGGCCAAGGCCGGTCTGACCGGCAGCGCGTGGGCGCGCGGCCCGCACCACCAGTGGGGTCCGCTCCGCCAGCACTGGGACCAGGACCGGACCGGTGACGTCACGGTCATGCAGTTCGAGAGCGAGTTCGAGTGGATCTCGCCGAGCGGCGACGGAGTGCTCACGCACTACATGCCGGACCACTACGGCCCGGGCTGGGAGCTGCAGCACGCGCCGTCGGTGGAGGCAGCCGGCGACATCGCGTACCACCTCTTCCAGGTGCTGAAACCCGTTGCGGCGACTCGGAACACGCTGCTGCCGGTGGGCGGCGACTACTGCCCTCCGAACAACTGGGTGACCGAGCTGCACCGGTGGTGGAACGAGCACTACGTGTGGCCGAGGTTCGTCTGCGGGACCACCAAGATGTTCCTCGACCGGGTACGCGATGGCCTGGCCGAGCAGCGTCGCAACCCGTCGCCGCAGAGCCGCGACATGAACCCGGTCTACACCGGCAAGGACGTCTCCTACATCGACACCAAGCAGGCGCAGCGCGCCGCGGAGACCGCCGCCACCGACGCCGAGAAGCTGACGACGTTCGCCGCGCTGCTCGGCGCCGGTCGGTACCCCGAGGCCGCCCTCGACAAGGTGTGGCGGCAGCTCGCGTTCGGCGCGCACCACGACGCGATCACGGGTTCCGAGGCCGACCAGGTCTACATCGACCTGCTCACGGGCTGGCGCGAGGCGTACGACCTCGCGTCGGAGGCGCGCGAGGCGGGCGCGTCGGCGATCGTCGGGCGCATCGACACGCGCGGCGACGGTGCGGCCCTCGTCGTGCTCAACACCCTCGCCTTCGAGCGCTCCGATCTCGTGCGGGCACAGGTCGATACGTCGGGTGGCGTTCGCCTGATCGACGACCGCGGCCACGAGGTCCCGGTCGTCGTGGAGGCGCCGGGCGTCGTCCAGTTCGTCGCTCGGGAGGTCCCCTCGATGGGATGGCGCACCTACCGCGTCCTCGACGGTGGACTCGCGGAGGGGTGGACCGACGTCGCGGTCGACGAGGGTCTGGTGACCGTCGAGAGCGACGCATACCGGGTCACCGCCGACCCGGCGCACGGCGGGACGCTCACCTCGATCGTCGACCGGCGGCGGGACCGGGAGCTGCTCACCGGCCCGGGCAACGAGCTGCGGGTGTACGAGGAGTATGCGGCGCACCCGCGGTTCAGCGAGGGACCGTGGCACCTGTTGCCCAACGGTCGCTCCGTACACGCGGCGGACGCCGAGGCGCGAGTCGTGGTGCAGGAGAGCGCGATCGGGCGTCGGCTGGTCGCGCGCGGCGCGGTCGACGGGATCGACTACGAGCAGGTCACGACGCTCGTCGACGGCCTGGACCGTGTCGACCACACGACCCGGTTCCTCGACCACGAGGTGTCGGACCGGTTGGTTCGCGTCCGCTTCCCGGTCGACCAGCCGGGTGGCCTGCCGGTGAGCGAGGTGGCGTCGGCGGTCATCGGCCGGGGGTTCGGGCTCATCGACGCGGACACCGCGGAGGCGCCGTGGACGCTCGACAACCCCGCCAACACGTGGTTCGGGATCGGCACCACGTTGGCCGTCGACGCGGTCGACTCGGCCGGTCAGCGCGTTGGGACCCGGGCCGTCGCCGTGGCCGAGGTCGTCGTCCCCGACGAGGTCGACCCCGCCTCGGCCCGCGACCTCGTCGTCGCGCTGGCCCGGCGGGGCGTTACCGCGACCACGTCGCGGGCGTCCGGATCGCGGTACGGCGATCTCAGCGTCGACTCCAACCTCCCCGACCTCCGGTTCGTCCTGGCCGATCGCCCGAACACCCTCCTCGACGAGCTGGAGACCCGCGTGGGCCGACTCCCGGACGGCGACCTGGTTCTCGTGCCGGCGCTGAAGCCGCTGGCCGAGACCTGGGTCCCGCACGCCGACCTGCGGGACGTCGACGCGCTTCCGGTCGTCGTCGTACGCGACGTCTCGGCGGCGGTGGAGGCCGTGACCTCGGGTCGGGTGCCGGCGCTGCTGGCCGGTGGACGCGAGGTCGAGGCGCACGAGGACGGCACCGTGGCGCTACTGACCTATGGGCTCCCGGGGTTCGCCGTCGACCCGGACGGCGGCCTCAACCTCTCGCTGATGCGCTCCTGCACCGGCTGGCCGTCGGGCGTCTGGATCGACCCGCCGCGGCGGACGACCCCGGACGGGTCGGCGTTCCAGCTGCAGCACTGGACCCACGAGTTCCAGTACGCGCTGGTGAGCCACGAGGGGGACTGGCGCGACGCATACCTGCCGGCGCGAGGTCAGGCGTTCACGACGCCACTGATTGCCGTTTCTGCGACGGGAGCCGCGGGCGACCTGCCGGCCACCCATTCGCTGCTGACGG
This sequence comes from uncultured Actinomycetota bacterium, assembly GCA_963787725.1. GTDB lineage: Bacteria > Actinomycetota > Actinomycetes > Actinomycetales > Dermatophilaceae > Lapillicoccus. The sequence goes on from CAWBEH010000014.1 coordinate 46,541, forward strand.
TGGAGCCGGCCCGGGACGTCCTCGTGCAGACGGTCAAGGCCGCCGGCAACCCCGTCGCCTCCGGCGCCCACGATGGCGCCGACCCGCGCCACAGCGTCACGGTCCGCCTCGCCGAGACCACCGGAACAGCTCGGCGAGCGACGCTGGCCCTGCCGTCGACACCCGCCCAGTCCGCCGCGCGGGCTGACCTGCTCGAGGTGCCACGGGAACCGCTCGAGGTCGTCGACGGCGCCGTGACCGTCGAGCTCGACGGCCAGCAGATCGAGACGGTCGTCCTGACCGCCGCCGCGGCGGGTGAGCCGGCGTCGAACGTGCTCGGCCCCGAGCGCGAGGAGGCGCAGCCGGTGTTCAGCCGGTACTGGCTGCACAACCGAGGTCCGGCGCCGATGGGCTTCCTGCCGGTGTCCGTCGCGGTGACACCCACCGTGGCGCGCTGTGCCGCCGGCGGGCGGTTCGAGGTCAGCTGGGTCGTGGCGAACCAGTACGCGTCGAGTCAGGTCGCGGTCGCGAGCCGGCTCGAGCTCCCGGACGGCTGGACGGCGACGCTGCCGGAGGCGCCGGCATCCCTCTCGCCGAGCGGGTACGCGCGGTTCAGGTCCTGGGTCGAGGTGCCCTCGGGCGCCGAGCCCGGCCAGTACGCGGTCGCGGCCCAGGTCTCCCCGGACGACGGTGCGCTGGCCGGTGGCGGTGCGGCCGAGGTCGTCGAGGACGTCGTGACCGTGTTCGTCGGCGACTCCGACGCGTTGAGCGAGACGCTGGGCTTCGGCCTGCCGTCCACGGCCGATGTCGGCCGCAATCCCCAGCAGGGCGCGACGTCCGACGACACAGCGCGGCCGACCGGGCTGGAGGTGGCCGTCGACACGACCGCGGTGGTCGTCGCGCCGGGCGGATCGACCACGGTGACGCTGACGCTGCGCAACACCACAAGGTCGGAGGTCCGCGGCGAGATCCAGATCGCCTCGCCATGGGGGACGTGGGAGTGGGTCGCCCGGCCGACGCGGGGGTTCGCGGTGCCCGCCGGCGCGACGGTCGCGGTGCCGATCGACGTGACGCCACCGGCCGACGCGACGCCCGGTCACGCCTGGCTGATGGCCAAGGTGATGTGGTTCGGTCGGGCTCAGTATGCGGAGACGGTCCGGATGGAGGTCCGGCCGTGACCGCGGCCGCCTGGGTCGACGGCTCCGCGATCGCCGCGGCAGAGGTCGACGAACGGCTCACCCGGTTGCGGTCGCGAGACCGAGCCGGTTCGCTCCCGGTGCCCGACTCGCGGGAGGGGCGTCAGCTGCGCCGGTGGGTCGCCCAGGTGGCCGTCGTCGAGCGGGTATGCGAGCGCGAGGTCGAGGATCGTGGGTCGGCTTCGGCGGGCGAGCTGGGTGCCCTCACCAAGGCCGACGCCGCCGCGCTCGGCTCGATCGTGGCCGCCGCCTGGACGAACAACCCGGCGGTACCTCGGGCTGCCGCCCTCGTCACCCGCGACGTGACGGTCGCTCCGGACCGGCTGCGGCGGGCCGCCGCACTGTCGGCGACCGACGACGGCGGTAGCGCCTGGACCGCCGATGCGCTCATCGCGTCGGCCCGGATGGAGGCGTTCGCCCGGTGGCTGGCCCGCGCGACGCACGACCGTGTTCGCCTGGCGGAAGGCTTCGAGCACCCGGGCGACGCGTCGCAGCCGGACAACCTCCACGAGCACTGACCCGGCGGTCGTCGCTGGCGGACCCGACGCATACCGGACCCGACGCATACCGGGTCAGCCCTGGGGTGAGTCTTCCTTCTTACGGGCCTTGTTGGCCCGGTCCTGCTCGGCGCGGGCGTCCTCGTCCTGGCGGTTCTCGGCGTCCTCGAGGGAGGCGAGCTCGGGCAGCAGCTCGTGGCGGTGGGTGAAGGTGTCGATGATCGCCAGGGCCGCCGCGGCGAGCGGGATCCCGATCAACGCCCCGACCGGCCCGAACAGGGCAGCGCCGACGATGACGGACCCGAGGGCGACCGCTGGATGGACGTCCATGGTCTTGCGACTGATGCGCGGGGTGAAGACGTAGTTCTCGAGCTGCTGGTAGACGGTCGCGAACACGGCGATCCACAGTGCGTTGATCGGCTTGTCGGACACGAGTGTGAAGAGCGCCGGGAGGGCCACGCCGATGTACGTGCCGATGGTCGGGATGAACTGGCCGACGATGCCGGCGAGCACGCCGAGGGGAAGCCAGTAGGGCACCCCGATGATGGCGAAGAAGACCGCGTGGAAGAACGCCGACAGCGCCGCGAGCGCGACCTTGCTGACGACGTACCCGCCGGTCTTCTCGACCGAGATCTCCCACACGGTGACGAAGTACCGCTGGTAGGCCGGCGGCAGCCACGAGCCGATGGTCTGGCGCAGCCGCGGGCTGTCGGCGGAGAAGTAGTAGGCGAAGACGAGGATCGTCAGGGTGTCGAAGATCGCGGCGAACACCGAACCGAAGATGCCGAGGAGACCGCCGCCGTACTGGCCGACCCACTCGCCGATCTTGTTCGGGGTGATCTGGATCGACGAGGCGATGTTGTTCAGGTCGAACGACGTGTGGAACGTGGAGTTGACCCAGTTGATCACCGAGGTCAGGGTGTTCGGCAGCGAGCTCGCCAGGTCCGACAGCTGGGAGACGAAGACGCCGCCGAAGAGCGCGGTGATCCCGAGGACCATGATGAGGCCGAGGATCAGGACGATCCCCGTGGCGAGCCCACGTCGCACCCCGCGCCGGACCATCCACAGCACCGGCGGCTCCATGGCGATGGAGAACAGCCAGGCCAGCAGCAGGATGAAGAGGAACGTCCCCATCGCCTGGAACGCCCACGTGCCGACCGACAGGATGATGAGGAACCCGATCACCATCAGGACCGTGCGCTTGGCGCTGGCCGGGGTGATGGAGATCCACTGGGCCTGCCCGTGCGGAGGCTCGACCGGGGCCGGACGAGTCGCCGGGGTCACCTCGGTGACCAGGCCGCTCTCCGGCTCGTTGGTCACGGGCGGGCCGGCGTCCGGCGACGCACCACCCTCAGCGGCCTCGCCGGGCCCCTTTCGGCGCAGCGACGATCCACGTCCGAACCGCTCACCGACGCCCACGCGCGAAGCCTACGGCTCCGGCGCGGCCACCCGTGCGCTACCCGGCTTCGAGAAGCCGGCTGACCTCGCTTTCGCGGTACCGCCGGTGACCCCCCAGGGTCCTGATAGCCGTCAGTTTGCCCGCCTGTGCCCACCGGGTGACCGTCTTGGGGTCGACCCGGAACAACGCCGCCACTTCGGCAGGCGTCAGTAATCTCTCGTGCTCGAATGATCCCATCGCATTAGCTCACATTCCCGCGTGATGATGTCGAATCCCCGATGCAGACCCACCCCCTCTGGGGGCCCGCCGTTCGACATCGCTGACCGTACATCGGGCATCGATCGAACGGCGGGTTTTTGGGCAGGTCCACCCAAAACCCCCGAATAGGGTGGAACTGCGGTCATCCCCGCGCACAGCCACCGAAGCGGAGTCACCACCCATGTCCTCACGCGCCGACGACGTCCGTCCCGATCCCTTCACGCACGAACAGGTCGCCTTCTGCCACGACCCGGACACCGGGTTGCGCGCGATCATCGCCTTGTACTCGACCGCCCTCGGCCCGGGCCTCGGCGGCACCCGGTTCTACCCGTATGCGACGGCGGACGACGCGCTGGCCGACGTGCTCAACCTGTCCCGCGGGATGGCATACAAGAACGCGGTCGCCGGCCTGGACCACGGTGGCGGCAAGGCGGTCATCATCGGGGACCCGCGACGGGACAAGACGCCGGAGCTGCTGCGGGCATACGGACGGTTCGTGGAGAGCCTCGGCGGGCGGTACGTCACGGCGTCCGACGTCGGCACCTACGTCGCCGACATGGACACGGTCTCGGAGACGACGCGGTTCGCGACGGGGCGGTCGGAGGCGAACGGCGGGGCCGGCGACTCGTCGATCCTCACCGCATACGGCGTGTTCCAAGGGATGCGGGCGGCCGCCGCCTTCCGGTGGGGGACGCCGTCGCTGGCCGGCCGGCGAGTGGGGATCTCAGGGGTGGGGAAGGTCGGCCGGCGGCTGGTCGAGCTGCTGCAGGCGGACGGCGCGGCGGTCGTGGTGTGCGACGTGAGCCCCGACGCGGTGGCCGCCGTGCTGGCGGCATACCCGTCGGTCGAGGTGGTCACCGACGCGGCGACGCTGACCGGGCTCCCGCTCGACGTGTACTCGCCGAACGCCATGGGCGGCGCGCTCGACGACGACACCGTCGAGCGGTTGCAGGCAGCGATCGTGTGCGGGGCGGCGAACAACCAGCTCGCCGTCGAGGGTCCGGGCGGGTCGGCCGACCGGCTGGAGAAGCACGGGATCCTCTACGCGCCCGACTTCGTCGTCAACAGCGGTGGGGTCATCCAGGTGGCCGACGAGCTGAAGGGGTTCGACTTCGAGCGGGCGCGGGCGCGGACGGCGGGCATCTTCGACACGACGCTGGCGGTGCTGCGGGCGGCGTCGGCGCGCGGCGTGACCACGTCCGAGGCGGCCAACCACCTCGCCGAGGAGCGCATCGCCGCCGCGTCGCCGGGCGGCGTGTGGCTGCCGCGGTGAGCCGGTAGGTGGAACCCTGCGGCCTGAGGTAGCGTTGTCCTCACGAAGAACACGATTCCCGGGGCCGCTCCGCGAAGGTCGACGACTGTCTTCCGTCATCGACACGAGTGATGCCGCCCCGGCAGACGCATGAGGGGGTCACGCCATGGGGCGCGGCCGGGCGAAGGCCAAGCAGACCAAGGTCGCTCGGGAGTTGAAGTACTTCTCCCCCGACACCGACCTCAGCGCGCTTGAGCGAGAACTTCACGGGTCTTCCCCGCGGTACGAACCGGAGACGGACACCGCGGACGATGACGACGGGGACGGGTACGGCGACTACGGGAAGTGGGCGTCGGGAGAGCGATAGCGCTCCCTGGTTCCCTTACGGTTCCGGGTGCTCCCCAAGCACCTGAACCGCTCCTCCGTTGACCCCTTTGGCGCCGCTGACCAGCTCAGCGGTGGTCGTGTCCATGTTGGCGCGGGCCGGTTCGGTGAGGTCGGTGACCTCGCCGAGGAGCCAGGCGGGTATGCCGGCGGTTGTGGCGTGCTCGATGGCGCGTGGGGCGTGGGCGGCGGGTAGCACGACGAGGAAGCCGACGCCCATGTTGAGGGTGCGCTCGAGGTCGGACCGCGGGACACGGCCGAGGCGCTGGACGGTCGTGAAGACGGGCGGGGGTGTCCAGGTTCGGCGGTCGACGGTGGCCAGTGTGCCTGGCGGCAGGACCCGGGCGAGGTTGGCGGCCAGCCCGCCACCGGTGACGTGGCTGAGGGCGTGGACGTCGACCTGGTCGATGAGGTCGAGGACGGGTCTGGTGTAGAGGCGGGTCGGTTCGAGGAGCTCCTCGCCGAGCGTCCTTCCGAACTCGTCGACGTGGCGGTCGAGGGTCCAGCCGGCGGACTCGATGACGCGGCGGACCAGCGAGTACCCGTTGGAGTGCAGTCCGCTGGACGCGAGCGCCACGACGACGTCGCCGGGTTGGACGCGGTGCGGGCCGAGAAGGTCGTCGTACTCGACGACGCCGGTCGCGGCGCCGGCCACGTCGTACTCGCCGGGGTCGAGCAGTCCGGGGTGCTCGGCCGTCTCGCCGCCGATGAGGGCGGTGTTCGTCTCGGCGCAGGCGCTCGCGATGCCGCCGACGATCTCGGCGATCCGCTCGGGGACCACCTTGCCGGTGGCGATGTAGTCGGTCATGAAGAGCGGTTCGGCGCCGCAGACGACGATGTCGTCGACGACCATCCCGACGAGGTCGTAGCCGATGGTGTCGTGCTTGTCGAGGGCCTGCGCGATGGCGACCTTGGTCCCCACGCCGTCGGTGGAGGTGGCGAGGACGGGTCGCGTCATCCGGGTCAGCCGGGTCGCGTCGAACAGGCCCGCGAAGCCACCGAGACCGCCGAGGACCTCCGGACGCTGGGCGCGGCGGATCGCGTCCTTCATCAGGTCGACCGCCTTGTCGCCCGCCTCGACGTCAACCCCGGCCTCGGCGTATGTCACCACGTGCTCCACTCTAGTTTTCCCGGTGGAGGTATATCCGAGCGCTCTACCGCTCGCTCGACTCTCCACTCAGGCGACTCGGCCGCGGCCGCCACCGCCCAGGACCCGGTGTGCCTCGCAGATCTGGTCCATGAAGAGGTGTTCGAAGACGCGGAGCCCGACGAGGTCGATGCGCAGGACCGTGTCGCCGCGGATCGCCACGGCGTTCGCACGCAGGTTGTCGTCCGAGACGCTCAGGCCTTGGGTGTGCTGCGAACCGTCGATCTCGACGACGAGGTTCAGCTCGTCCCACCGGACGTCGAGGTAGACCTTGCCGCGCGGACCTCGGCGCACCACCTGACGGCTGGGCTCGGGAAGCCCGCGCTGGCGGCACAACCGGGCGAAGTCGAGCTCGCCCAGAGAGTGCGCACCGTCCGCGAGGTCAGCCACGACGCAGCTGACGAATGCCCGACGACGTCGACCGGTGACCCGCCGGGCTGCCCGCTGAAGGGCTTCCGGCGACACGATCCGCTGCTGAACGGCGACGCAGAGGAACAGCGCCGCCTGTCGGTCGGAGACCGCCCAATGTGCGGCCCGGATGGCGGCGACCGCCGGATGTACGCGCGGCACTCCCGCCGTGTTGACGTCGTGCCGCTGCCATCCCCTCACCTGATGGATCCGGACGCCGCGCACCGGAAGAGGCCGGCTGGCGTGGCGAACCGACAGGTGGATCTCGCGGGAGCTCAGATGGCGGGCGCCGGCGGCAACGAGCGCGGTCACCCCGTCAAGGGCGGCGATCTCCGGCCCGGCCTCGATCACCGCCCACCACCACCGAGCCAGCTCGGACAGCTCACCGGTGTGGACGCATACCGCCTGCCGTCCGAGGACGCGCCACCGTCCCGCCGACACCATGTCGCGGACCGCGAACCGGTCCAGGCCGAGCGCCGCGAGCTCGCGCCGGCTGATGACGCCGTCCCGCTCCGCGGCGGTGTCCTGGGCGCGCGCCAGCAGAGCGGCGGAGCGTCGTCGAGGACTCACCTTCGAACGATGGACCCTCAACCGCGGCCGAAACGGGGCCGCGGCGCATCTGTGGACAACGGGTGGAGGGTGCTGAGAGCGCTAGGGCACTCGGATATACCTCCACCGGGATTTACGGGTTGAGGGCGAGAAGGTCGATGCTCGAGTCGTGGCCCGTTCGGACGGTGATCGGGAGGGTCTCCAGGACGTGCTTGCCGATCCGGCCGTCCTCGGGGAGCTCGATCGGGTACGACCCGGTGAAGCACGCCGTGCACAGGTCCGTGGCCGGCTGGTCCGTCGCCCGGACCATCCCCTCCTCGGAGATGTACCCGAGCGAGTCGGCCCCGATCGACGCGCGGATCTCCTCCACGCCGAGCCCGGTCGCGATCAGCTCGGCCCGGGTGGCGAAGTCGATGCCGTAGAAGCACGGCCACTGCACCGGCGGCGACGAGATCCGCACGTGCACCTCGAGGGCACCGGCCTCCCGCAGCATCCGGATCTGCGCCCGCTGGGTGTTTCCGCGCACGATGGAGTCGTCGACGACCACCAGCTTCTTGCCGCGGATGGTGTGCTCCAACGGGTTGAGCTTGAGCCGGATGCCCAGCTGCCGCAACGTCTGGGAGGGCTGGATGAAGGTCCGGCCCACGTAGGCGTTCTTCACGAACCCCTGCCCGTATGCGATGCCGGCCTCCTGCGAGTACCCCACCGCGGCGGGCACCCCGGACTCGGGCACCCCGATCACGAGGTCGGCGTCCACCGGGTGCTCGCGGGCCAGCTGGCGGCCCATCTCGACACGCGCCTCGTGGACCACGCGACCGCGGATGACGGCGTCCGGCCGCGCGAGGTAGACGTACTCGAACACGCACCCCTTCGGCTGCGCCGGCGCGAACCGGTGGGACCGCAGCCCGTGCTGGTCGATGGCCACCAGCTCACCCGGCTCGATCTCCCGGACCACCGACGCGCCGATGGTCTGCAGCGCCGCCGTCTCGGAGGCGACGACCCAGCCGCGCTCCAGCCGCCCCAGCGCCAGGGGACGTACCCCGTGGGCGTCGCGCGCCGCATACAGCGTGTTCTCGTCCATGAAGACGAAGCAGAAGGCGCCCTTGAGCAGCGGCAGCACCTCGAGCGCCGCCGTCTCGATGGGGCGGTCCGGGTCCGCCGAGAGCAGCGTCGTCACGAGCGCGGTGTCGGAGGTGTTGCCCCGCCCGAGCTCGCCGCGCTTGCCCGCCGAGGCGCCGAGCTGCTCCGTGACGAGGTCGCGGAGCTCCATGGTGTTGATGAGGTTTCCGTTGTGCGCCAAGGCAACTGACGTCTCACCGGTACCGCCGAGCGTCGGCTGGGCGTTCTCCCACGTCGAGCCGCCGGTCGTCGAGTACCGCGTGTGCCCCACCGCGATGTGCCCCCGCAGGGACGCCAACGCGGACTCGTCGAAGACCTGGCTGACCAGGCCCATGTCCTTGTAGACGAGGATCTTGTCGCCGTCAGCCGTGGCGATCCCGGCGGACTCCTGGCCGCGGTGCTGCAGCGCATACAGCCCGAAGTAGGTCAGCTTGGCGACGTCCTCACCGGGGGCCCAGACGCCGAAGACGCCGCAGGCGTCCTGTGGGCCCTTGTCGGAGGGGTTCAGCGGGTTCAGGTCGTGCGAGAGTCGTCCGTCTCCGCGAGGCACGCCTCAGTCTCGCACGCCGAGCGCGGCGGACCGGTCAGGGGCGCCGCTCCAGCAGCACCGCCAGCAGCCCGGCGAGCAGCGCGCCGATCCCCGCGAACATCACCCCGAAGAAGGCGATCTGCGCCCCCGACGAGTAGTCCGGCACGCCCTCCCCCACGAGCGAGAAGACGGCGCCCACGACGAACCCGAGGATCGCGCCCGTGACGATGAACCGCAGGTAGTTGGGCGTCCGCGGTGGGGCCGGTCTCACTCAGCCAGGGTATGCCACCGCCGACTGGACCACTCCGTCCAGTCCGGGTCGTCCGGCCGCTCGTCGGCGCCGGCCAGCTCCTCGGCGGACGGCGCCTCGAAGAACGTCGCGTAGTGGTCCATGTCCGCGCGCTCGATCCGGAACGAGGTCGCCTCGTCCCGGGCGGACAGCCGCCGCCACTGTTCCTCGGGGTCGACCGGCAGGTAGTGCAGCCGCGTGTCGGCCCCCTGCAAGGCCGCGAGGTGGCGAAGGCAGGTCCGCTCGTCGCGGCTCCAGACCCCGAAGTCGAGGACGACGTCGACCCCCAGGGCCAGGGACCGGAGGGCCAGCGCGATGAGCAGCCCTTCGACGTCGTCGCGCTTCCCACCCGCCTCCGGTTCGCCGAACAGCGGGACCATCCACTCGTCCGGCGTGAGCCGCAACGCGGGCACATCGGCCTCGAGCCGACGCGCCAGCGTCGTCTTGCCCGCCCCCGGGAGCCCGACGACGACGTGCAGCGTGGCCACCTCAGACGCCGGTCATCGGCAGGTATGCGGACAGGTCGGCACGCAGTCCCGACGCCCGGATGCGTCCGCTCGACTCCGCCTCCGCCCAGGCCACCGTGCCGCCCACCAGCCCCAGCCACGTCGGCGCGTCGGTCTCGACCACGTTCGGCGGGGTCCCCCGCTTGTGCATCGGCCCCTCGATGCACTGCACGGCCCCGTGAGGCGGCACTCGGACCTCGACCGACCGGCCCGGATGGCGGGCCGCGAGCTCCTCCAGCGTGTACCGCACCGCAGTCGCGACCACCGCGCGCGGCACCGCGGAAAGGTCGGGTGCGGACTCGCATACCTCGAGCGCGTCGTGCCCCGCGGCGGGATCCACCCGGCGCCGAGCGATCACGCTCTGAGCCCCGGAATGACTTGGGTAGCAACGATTTCCAGCGTCGACTCGCTGCCCTCGTACGGCGAGTCGGACCTCGGCCAGTGCGTGATGACGTCGGTGAACCCCAGCTCGGCAGCCCGTCCGACCCGGGCCGCGAAGGCCTCCGCGTCGGTCAGTGAGTACGACGGCGCCGAGTCGAGGTTGAGGTAGCGCGGGAACCCCGAGGGGTCGCGTTCCGCCGCGGCGAGCGCATCGTCCAACGTGCCGACCGACTCCGCGATGCCGTCGAACCAGGCGTCCACACTGGGCGCGCCACGCGGTCCCGTAGTCATCCACCCGTCCCCGTGGCGCGCGGCGAACCGGACCGACCGGGGCCCGTTCGCCGCCACGAGGACGGGGACGTGCCGGACGCGCGGGAGCGTGCGCATGTCCGCGGTCGAGAACCACTGGCCCTCGCTGGTCACGTGGTCGTCCTCGCGCAGCCGCAGCAGGAGCCGGGTGAACTCCTGGAACCGGTCCACGCGCTCGCGCGGAGAGAGCGGCGGCCCGCCGAGGATCCCTGAGTCGAGATCGGCGCCGTTGCCGATGCCGAGCAGGAACCGGCCACCCGAGATGTCGTCGAGGGACTGGACGTCGCGCCAGAAGACCGCCGGATGGCGGTAGTTCGGCGAGCTGACGAAGGTGCCCAGGCCGATCCCGGAGGTCACGAGCGCCGCGGCCGTAAGGGTCGGCGTCGTGCCGAACCACGGCGACTCCGGCAGCCCGGCCCACACCAGGTGGTCGTAGGTCCACGCGTGGTCGAAGCCGAGCTCCTCGGCCGTCCGCCACTGGCGCTCGGCCTCGGACCACGGCCGCTCCGGGAGGATCGCGAGACCGAAGCGCACCGTGCCACGCTACTCGGATGTCGAACCACTCCTGGACCGCCCGGGACGTCGTCGCGGCCTCCGACGAGTGGATCTGGATCCCGGAAGGGTCCCGCGAGGTGCGGACCGACGACTACCTGCTCGTCGCCGCGGACGAGTTCCTCCCGTCGCCGACGTCCGTCTTCGTCACTGGGGCCAATGCGGCGGCAGAAGACCTGGTCGATGAGATCGTGCACGTGGCCGGCGAGCTCGGCCGGACCCGGACCTGGTGGCACCTCTCGGACGCCACCCGGCCCCTCGAGCTGGAAGCCGAGCTCGTGCGCCGCGGCGCGGCGCTAGAGGCCCGGATGGACGTGCTCGGACTGCCCCTGGGGGCCGGCGTGCCCGACTTCGCCGTGCCCGAGGACGTCGAGGCGCGCCGGGCCGTGGACGAGGAGACGGTGCGCGACAGCCTGACGGTCAGCGACGAGGCGTTCGGGGACGCTGCGTCGTCGGAACGGGTGGCGTGGTCCCTTCGCGAGGTGCAGCGAGGCCTCGAGGACGACACCGTCGGCCGGGTGGTGTCGTACGTCGACGGGCAGCCCGCCGGCACGGGTGGCTGGACGCTGGCCGGACCGGTGTGCCGGCTCTGGGGCGGTGCGACGCGCAGCGCCCTCCGCGGCCGGGGCGCCTACCGGGCCGCGCTCACCACCCGGCTGGAGATCGCCCGCGCGGCCGGGGCGACGCTCGGTCTGACGCACGGCGTCGTCGACACCTCGTCCCCGATCCTCGCCCGGCTCGGCTTCGTGCGGTACGGCGAGACGCGGGTCCTCATCCTCGACGCTCCATGAGTGCGCCACCGGAGTCCGAGCGGATCCGGCTCGAGCCCGACACCTACGGCGGGGTGACGGTCGTCGTCGACGGGACGCCCCAGTCCTACGTGCAGCCGGACGACCCCGAGCTTCTGGTCTTCGAGTACGTCCAGCAGTTCGCCATCGTTGTCGACGCGCTGCCGCCGGGACCGTTGGCGGTGACCCATGTGGGCGGCGCCGGCCTGACCTTCCCCCGCTACGTCGAGGCGACCCGACCGGGTTCGACCCAGGTCGTCCTCGAACCCGATGCCGGTCTCACGGAGGTGGTCCGGCGCGAGCTGCCGCTGCCACGGCGGCACCGCATCCGGGTCCGACCGATCGACGGCGCGGCGGGTATGCGTGGGCTCGCCGACGACAGCGCCGACGTCGTCGTGCTCGACGCGTACGCGCAGGGCCGGATCCCCGCGGACCTCACCACCGTCGCGTTCCTGACCGACGTGCGGCGGGTCCTGCGGCCGGACGGGGTGGCGCTGCTGAACATCGCGGACGAGCCACGGCGCCGGTTCCTCGGGCGGGTGCTGGCCACGGTGACGGCAGCGGGGTATGCGGATCGGCTGGTGCTCGGGACGTCCGAGGTGCTGCGGGGGCGCCGGTTCGGCAACTCCGTCGTCGTCGCGAGCAGTGCGCCGCTCGACGTGGCGGCGATCCGGCGCGGTGCGGCGCGGAAGCCGTTCCCGGCCGGGATGCGGCACGGCGCCGAGGTGGACCGGTTGGTGTCGGGTGCGCGTCCGCTGGCCGACGACGACCTCGAGATGTCACCGCTGCCGCCCGATCCAGGCCGGTGGCGGCTGCGCTGACCGCGTGGTCAGTGGGGCGGCCGGCCTCAGTCGTCCTCGGTGAGGTACTGGACGACCGCAAGAACACGACGGTGGTCGTCGGCGCTGGGCGGCAGTCCGAGGACGTCGTAGATCCGGGACGCGTGGTGGACGACCGCCTTCTCCGTGATGACCAGCTCCCGCGCGATCGACGCGTTGCTGCGCCCGACCGCCATGAGGCCGAGCACGTCGCGCTGGCGTGGCGTGAGCCGGTCGAGGCCGACGCGCCCGGAGTCGGCGCGTCCCATCAGGCGGTCCACGACCTCGGGGTCGAGCACGGTGCCGCCGGAGCAGATCCGGTGCAGGTCCGCCCGGAACGTCCCGATGTCGGAGATCCGCTGCTTGAGGAGGTACCCGACACCGCCGCCGCGCTGACGAACCAGCTCCATGGCATACCGGCGCTGCACGAACTGTGACAGGACGAGCACCGCCGTGGCGGGCATGGTCCGCCGGATCTCCAGCGCGGCCACCAACCCCTCGTCCGTGAACGCGGGGGGCATCCGGATGTCGGTGACGACGAGGTCCGGTCGCTCGTCGTGGACGATCGCGAGCAGCGACGGTCCGTCGCTGGCGGTGCCCGCGATCTCGAAGCCCGCGGACTCGACGACGAACACCAGCCCCTCGCGCAGGAGGGCCTGGTCCTCGGCGATCACGGCGCGCACGGGACCTCCGCCACGATCCGGGTTCCCTGGGCGGGCGGGCTGTCGATAAGGAACCGGCCACCCAGGCCGTCGATGCGGTCGGCCAGCCCGCGCAGCCCGGCCCCACCGGTGGCGACCGCGCCGCCGATCCCGTTGTCGGCCACCTCGATCCGAAGGGTCCCGTTGACCCGGTCGAGGCCGACGGACATGCGACCGGCGCCGGAGTGCTTCAGGGCGTTGGCCAGTCCTTCGGCGACGACGAAGTAGGCGGCGCTCTTGACGGTGTCGGGGAGGTCCGCGTCGCTGCCTTCGAGGAGCAGGTCGGTCGGCAGCGGCGTGAGGGCGACGAGGTCCTCGGTCGCCGCATAAAGGCCGCGTTCGACGAGCAGGGCGGGCATGAGGCCGTGGACCAGCCGGCGCAGCTCCGCCGCGGCGGTGTCGAGCTCGCGGCGCAGCTGGGTCGCCCGCCGGACGACCTCGGGCGACGCCCCGTCGACCTCGGTCAGCAGACCCGCGCGGAGGGCGAGCAGGACCAGCTGCGACTGCAGCCCGTCGTGCAGGTCCTGGGCGATCCGCCGGCGCTCGTCGTCACCGGTCTCGATGATGCGGGCGCGGGACTGTTCCAGCTCGCGCGAACGCACCACGAGCTCGGCGGTGAGCCGTTCGCGCTCGAGGGCGAGGGCCGCGACCTGGCCGGCGCTCTCCACGTACCCGGGGTCGGCGATCAGCGTGGCGTCGTAGACGATCCACGCCACGGGCCGTGGGCCGATGTGCACCGCCGCCGCCCGCCGCCGGGGCCCCGGGTTCTCGATGTCGAAGGATCGACCCGCCCCGTCGACGGGGCGCCCGTCGGCCACCGCGTAGACCACCTGCAGGGACGGGTCACCGAGGGTCTCGGCGAGCGCGAGGTCGACGCTGGACCGACCGGCCGTCTCCGCGCCGAGGCGGACCGCCAGCGCGTCGATCTCTCCCGCCGGCGCGAAGCCGCCGCGCTGGATGCTCCACGTGAACGCCAGCGGAACTCCTGCGAGCAGGACGATCTGGAGGACGGTGACGAAGGCGGCGTCCAGGCCCGCGCCGTGGAGCGCGATGCTCGTGACCGGTACGCAGAGGACGACCACGATTCCGTACGCGTCCAGCGGCGCCAGCACTCGGCGCTGCCGGGGGGTGGCCTCACGCAGCCGTCCGACGAGGACGACGGTCGTGGCCACCATGACGAGCGCGCCGGCGATCGACTGCACCGTCCGACCGGCCTCCAGGAGGTCGGGGCGGTCGGCGATCGCCAGCGGGTCGCCCGGAACCGGACCCGCCGCGGCGAAGAGGTACAGCGGCGCCTGGAGGACCAGGCACACCGCATACGCCGCGGAGACGATGAGCAGCGACGAGCGGGTGCGCAGCCGGCCCGACGGGAACGCGAGCAGCAGGTGGACGATCACGCCCAGCGGGAGCGTCGCCACCACGAGGCCCACCGCGACGAGCGACGGCGTGGCGACGGAGCCGAGCCCCGATACCAGGGAGGCGATTCCGCCGACGACGATGATCGGGCCGAGCCGGTTATGGGGGCGTCGTCGCCAGCCCACCAGGCCGATGACCAGGAACTCGACGGCGACGGCGTAGAGGAGCAGGAGACCCCAGAGCGGCTCGCTCCCGCTGTCGACGGTGAGCGCGACCACGACGAACACGAGGATGAGGCTGACCACGCCGAGCATGACCAGGGCCAGGTCGAGCGAGCGCGAACGCCAGACACGCCCGGTGGCCATCGCCCCAGCATGCCCGAGGTATGCGGTGCCGGGACCCCGGGGAGCCGCGACGGGGCGAAGAGGGGACCTAGGTCCATGGCCAGAAGCGGGCGTTCAGCGCGAAACTACAGTGGTGGGCCCGCCTTCCGGACTCACGTTGTTGCCGGTTTCGGGCCGCAAGGGGGCCCGAAACGGCAACAACGGACGTCTGGAAGCGGGCTAGGGGCCGAGGACCTTGGGCAACGTGCCGGTATGCCGGTCGCGCAGGGTGACGAGGTCGGCGTCGAAGAGGCGGTCGACGACCAGGCCGTCGGTGTCGGTGTCGACGGTCCCGATCCTGACGACAGGGAGCCCGGCCGCGTCGACCAGTGCGAGAAGCTCGTCGTCGTTGCCGGGGACGACCGACACCACGACGCGGCCGGCCGACTCCGAGAACAGCGCGACGAACGGGTCCTCGTGGACGTGCTTCAGCGCGACGCGGACACCGACCCCGTGCCGGAGCACCGACTCGCACAGCGCCTGGGCCAGGCCACCGTCGGACAGGTCGTGCGCCGCGTCGAGGTAGCCCTCACGGGCCGCCGCCACGAGCACGCCGGCCAGCCGCTGCTCGTGGTCGAGGTCGTGGAACGGCGGGTGGCCGCCGAGGTGGCCGTGCACCACGTGCGCCCACTCGGACCCGTCCAGCTCGTCGCGGGTCGTCCCGATGAGGAACACCGAGGAGCCGTCGGTCCGGAACCCGGTCGAGGTCCGCGTCGACACGTCCTCCATGACGCCGAGGACGCCGACCACCGGTGTGGGGTGGATCGCGACGTCGCCGGTCTGGTTGTAGAACGACACGTTCCCGCCGGTGACGGGGATGCCGAGCGTCTTGCAGCCCTCGGCGATCCCGCGCACCGCCTCGCGGAACTGCCACATGACGCCCGGGTCCTCGGGTGACCCGAAGTTCAGGCAGTCGGTGACGGCCAGCGGGGCCGCGCCGGCGGTCGCGACGTTGCGGTAGGCCTCGGCCAGCGCCAGCTGCGCACCGGCGTACGGGTCGAGCTTCGCGAACCGGCCGTTGCAGTCGGTGGAGACCGCGACACCGCGGCCGGTCTCCTCGTCGACGCGGACGACGCCGGCGTCGTCGGGCATGGCCAGCGCGGTGTTGCCCATGACGAAGCGGTCGTACTGCTTGGTCACCCAGGACTTGTCACAGAGGTTCGGGCTGCCGAGCATCGTGAGCAACGTCGCGCGGATCTGCTTGCCGGTGACCGGGCGCTCAAGGCCGTGAGTTCCGTTCTCCTGCAACGCATCGAGGTATGCGGGTCGCGCCAGCGGCCGGTTGTAGACCGGGCCGTCGTGCGCGACGGACCGTGGCGGGACGTCGACGATCGTCTCGCCGTGCCAGGTGATGACCAGCCGGTCGCCGTCGGTCACCTCGCCGATCACGGTGGCCTCGACGTCCCACTTCCCGGTGATCTTGAAGAACTCGTCGAGGTGCTGCGGCTCGACGACCGCCATCATCCGTTCCTGCGACTCCGACATGAGGATCTCCTCGGGTCGGAGCGAGGCGTCGCGGAGCGGGACCAGGTCGAGCGCGACCTGCATACCGCCGTCGCCGTTGGACGCGAGCTCGCTTGTGGCACACGACAACCCGGCACCACCGAGGTCCTGTATGCCGGCCACCACCTTGGCCGCGTAGAGGTCGAGACAGCACTCGATGAGGACCTTCTCGGCGAACGGGTCGCCGACCTGCACGGCGGGGCGCTTGGTCGGACCGCCCTCGTCGAAGGTCTCCGAGGCGAGGACCGAGACGCCGCCGATGCCGTCGCCGCCGGTCTTGGCGCCGAACAGGATCACCTTGTTGCCGGCGCCGCGCGCCGACGCGAGGTGGATGTCCTCGATGCGCATGGCGCCGACGCAGAGCGCGTTGACGAGTGGATTTCCTTGGTAGCAGTCGTCGAAGACCACCTCGCCGCCGATGTTGGGCAGGCCCAGGCAGTTCCCGTAGCCGCCGATGCCGGCGACGATCCCGGGGAGGACGCGGAGGGTGTCGGGGTGGTGCAGGTTGCCGAACCGGAGCGGGTCCATGACGGCGATCGGTCGCGCGCCCATGGACATGATGTCGCGGACGATCCCGCCGACGCCGGTCGCGGCGCCCTGGTACGGCTCGACATACGAGGGGTGGTTGTGCGACTCGACCTTGAACGTCACTGCCCAGCCGTCGCCGATGTCGACCACGCCGGCGTTCTCGCCGATGCCGACGAGGAGCTTCTCACGCATCTCGTCGGTGGTGTTCTCGCCCCAGAGCGCGAAGTGGACCTTGGACGACTTGTAGGAGCAGTGCTCCGACCACATCACGGAGTACATGGCCAGCTCGGCCGAGGTCGGGCGGCGGCCGAGGATCTCGCGGATGTTGTCGTACTCGTCCTCCTTGAGGCCGAGCTCGCTCCAGGGCTGGGTCGCCTCGGCCTCGGTCGCCGCGGCCTCGACCGTGTCGACGCGCGCCGCGACGCTCACGCGGCGACCCGGCTCAGGACGGAGGTGAAGAACGCGAGCCCGTCGGTGGACGGACCGAACCCCTCCTCGACGGCGTGCTCCGGGTGGGGCATCAGGCCGACCACGTTGCCGCGCTCGTTGGTGATGCCGGCGATGTCGCGGTAGGAGCCGTTGGGGTTCTTGCCCGCATACCGGAAGACGACCTGGCCCTCCCCCTCGAGCCGCTCCAGCGTGGGCTGGTCGGCGACGAAGCCGCCCTCGCCGTTCTTGAGGGGGATGGTGATGTGGCTCCCGACCTCGAGGTCCGACGTCCACGCGGTGGAGGCGTTCTCGACGCGGAGCACCTGCTCGGTGCAGATGAACTTGCGGTGGTCGTTGCGGATCAGCGCGCCGGGCAGGAGGTGTGACTCGCAGAGGATCTGGAACCCGTTGCAGATCCCGAGGACCGGCAGGCCGCCGCGAGCGGCGGGGACGAGCTCCTCCATCACCGGGGCGAACCGGGCGATGGCGCCGCAGCGCAGGTAGTCGCCGTAGGAGAAGCCGCCGGGCAGGATCACCGCGTCGACGTCGCGCAGGGTCCGGTCGGCGTGCCAGAGGGCGACCGCCTCGGCACCGGCGGCTCGGACGGCACGAGCCGCGTCGCGGTCGTCGAGCGAGCCCGGGAAGGTGACGACCCCGACCTTCACGAGCCGCCCTCCGCCGTCACGGACACCACGTCCTCGATCACGGGGTTCGAGAGCAGCGTCTCGGCCGCCTCCCGCGCGCGGGCGAGCTGGTCGTCGGTCACCTCGCCGTCGACCGTGAGGACGAACCGCTTGCCCTGGCGCACGTCGGTGATCCCGTCGAAGCCCAGCCGTGGGAGCGCGCCGGCGACGGCCTGGCCCTGCGGGTCGAGGATCTCGGGTTTGAGCATGACATCGACGACGATCCGTCCCATGGGCCGAAGGCTACCGAGGCGGGTCAGCCGAACCGGCGGCCGGTCAGCCGCTGGTATGCGTCGACGTACTTCGCGCGGGTCCGCTCGATGACGTCCTCCGGCAGCGGCGGCGGCGGTTCGCCGGACGTGCGGTCCCAGCCGCTGGCCGGCGAGGTGAGCCAGTCGCGGACGTACTGCTTGTCGAAGGACGGCTGCGGGTGGCCGGGCTCCCACTCCTCGGCCGGCCAGAACCGGGACGAGTCGGGGGTGAGGACCTCGTCGGCGAGGATGAGGCTTGGCGTCCCGGAGGTCCGGTCGACGCCGAACTCGACCTTGGTGTCGGCGATGATGATGCCGCGCTCAGTGGCGATCTCGTTGCCCCGCGCCAGGATCCGCCGGGTGAGCCCGTCGGCGAGGTCCCCGATGCCCGCGCCGACGAGCTCCGCGACCTCGGCGGCGGTCATCGGGAGGTCGTGCTCGCCGACGGGGGCCTTGGTGGTCGGAGTGAAGATCGGCTCGGGCAGCCGGTCGCCGTCGACCAGCCCGGGCGGGAGGGCGACGCCGGAGACCGAGCCCTTCTCCGCGTACTCCGCGAGCCCGCCGCCGGTGAGGTAGGCGCGGGCGATGCACTCGACGGGGACCATCTCCAGGCGGCGGCACAGCACGGCGCGGCCGGCGACCTCGGCGGGGACGTCGGTGGAGACGAGGTGGTTAGGGACGACGTCGGACAGCCGCTCGAACCACCAGAGGCTCAGCTGGGTGAGCACGGCGCCCTTGTCGGGGATCGGGGTGTCGAGGATGTAGTCGAAGGCCGAGATGCGGTCGGAGGCGACGAGCAGCAGCTGCTCGGGGGCGTCGTCCGGGGCATACAGGTCGCGGACCTTGCCGGAGTAGACGTGGGTATACCCGGGCAGGGTGGGGGCGCTCATCCGACGGTGACCTCTCCGCGCTGCGCCGCCAGGGCGATGTCGGTGCGGTGGTGGCCGCCGTCCAGCTGGATCTCGGCGACGGCCCGGTATGCGGCGTCGCGGGCCTCCGCGAGGGTCGCACCGGTGGCGACGACGTCCACGACCCGGCCGCCGGACGAGACGAGGAGCCCGTCGGCGTCGCGGGTGGTGCCCGCGTGAAGGACGTAGGCGTCGGGCGAGGTCGCCTCGGCGCTGTCGAGGCCCGTGAGGGGTGCTCCGGTCCGGGGTTTGGCGGGGTAGCCCTCGCTCGCGACGACGACCGTGACCGCGTACGCCGGGTCGATGCGCAGGTGGCGGAGCTCGTCGAGGCGGTCGTCGGCGGCAGCGTGGAGCAGGGTGCCGAGCGGGGTGAGGAGCTTGGCGAGCGAGACCTGGCCGTCGGGGTCGCCGAACCGGGCGTTGAACTCGACGACGCGCGGGCCCTTGGTGGTGAGGGCCAGGCCGACGTAGAGGGCGCCGACGAACGGGGTGCCGCGGTGGCGCATCTCGTCGATCGTCGGTTGCGCGACCCGCTCGACGACGAGGTCGGCGAGGTTCGCTGGGGCCCAGTCGAGGGGCGAGTACGCCCCCATGCCGCCGGTGTTGGGGCCGGTGTCTCCGTCGCCGACGCGCTTGAAGTCCTGGGCCGGTGGCAGGGCCAGCACGCTGGTGCCGTCGGTGATGCAGAAGACGGAGGCCTCGGGGCCGTCGAGGTACTCCTCGATGACGACCCGGCCACCGGGCTTGGCCAGGCAGGCGGTGGCGTGGGCCCTGGCCTCGTCGAGGTCGTCGGTGACGACGACGCCCTTGCCGGCGGCGAGGCCGTCGTCCTTGACGACGTGGGGCGAGCCGAGGTCGTCGAGAGCGTCCTCGACCTCCTCGGGCGTCGTGCAGACGTGGGCGCGGGCGGTCGGGACGTTCGCTGCGGCCATGACCTCCTTGGCGAACGCCTTGCTGCCCTCCAGCTGCGCCGCGGCGGCGGACGGGCCGAAGACGAGGAACCCGTTCGCCCGCAGGACGTCGGCGACGCCGGCGACCAGGGGCGCTTCGGGCCCGATGACGACGAGGTCGACGGCCAGCCGGGTCGCGATCTCGAGGACGGCGCCGGCGTCGGTGACGTCGGCCAGCGGTTCGCAGCGGGCGATGGTGTCGATGCCGGGGTTCCCGGGGGCGGCCACCACGGCGTCCACGGCGTCGTCCGCCGCGAGCGCCCGGGCCAGTGCGTGCTCACGCGCTCCGGAGCCGATGACGAGGACTACCCAGCCGGCCACGGCGACCACCCTAGGGCGAACGCGGCGGAGCGTCAGCCGGCCGTCCACGGCACCGAACCGCCGGGCTTGACGCTGCGTCGAGTGACTTGGCGCGGTGTGCACGGTGCGTCAAGTCGCACGACGCAGCGTCAAGCCGAGCGGGAGCGCGCTTGCGTCCGACGGAGAGGCCCCTGGGGGCCGAAATGCGGCGCGCGGTGCTCCCGGTGGAGCCCGGGGCGGCGCGACCCGCGATGAGGCCCATTAGAGCCGAAATGCGGCGCGCGGTGCTCCCGGGAGGCAGGGGGGACATTCACCCGGGAACACCGCGCTTCTCGCACCGTGCCGCTGGGAGGGGGACCCGCGACAACGGAGCAATGTCGATCGCAACCGACAAGCCCCACAATGGCAAACAAGCGCTCCGGAGTAAAGGGCTCTCCTGGCGGAGTAGAGTCAGTGGCGGAATTCCGCCAGCAGCACCGAGCCCCAGGGTCGGGCGGAGGGGACGATCCGTGCCGGACTTTTCGGATATGACCGCCACAGCCGGGCGCGAGTCGGAATCCGACACGCCCTCGTTCACCTGGCTGGAGTCCCCGAACGACGACTCCACCCGGGTGTACCTGTCGGTGATTCGCATGCCTCGGCCCACCCGCGAGCTGCTCCTCGCCTCGGGCATACCGGCCGCCCGGCTCGACCCCGCGCTGCAGATCCTGGCCGAGCGCGGGCTGGTCGTCCTGAGGGGCGGCGGGGAGATCGAGGTGCCTCCGCCGCTCGGCGCCCTCACCCAGCACGCCCTGATTCTCGAGAAGCGGGCCAGCGCCGCGCGGGCGGCCAGCGACGCCCTCTCTCGGATCTACCACGCCTCCCGGGCGGCCGACGACGACCTCCACGGCGGGATCGAGATCCTCGCCGACCTCCAGCACGTCGGCTCCGCCACGAACGAGGCCGTGGCCCTCGCGGAGGACACGGTCCGCTGCCTTCGAGGCATGACCGCGCGGACCCGGGAGCTGATGGCCTCCCCGCTCCCGTCCCACCGGGAGCCGACCATCGGCGCCGGTGGCCGCCGGGTGGACATGCTGACCGTCTGGGACGCCGAGGTCCTCGAGATGCCCGGCGCGCTCACCGCCCTCTCCGCCCGGCGCGCGGGCGGCGAGATCCAGCGCTCGATGACCAACGT
The DNA here is from genome assembly GCA_963787725.1 of uncultured Actinomycetota bacterium. Lineage (GTDB taxonomy): Bacteria > Actinomycetota > Actinomycetes > Actinomycetales > Dermatophilaceae > Lapillicoccus. The sequence continues at coordinate 68,067 of CAWBEH010000014.1, forward strand.
GCCGCTCAGCGTCGTCATCGTCGACGACACGACCTGCATCGTCGAGTGGACCGGAGAGGGCAAGGGCCCGCAGGGGCTGAAGGGCCACGCCCGCGGTGCCGTGGCCGCCGGGCTGAAGGTCTTCGAGCGGTTCTGGCAGCTCGGAACCCCCATCGGGGATGACGCCGAGGGCGAGCTCGACGCTCGCGACGCGACGGTTCTGCGCCTCATGGCGGCCGGTGTCACCGATGCCGCGATCGCGCGCCAGACCGGGTTCTCGCAGCGCACCGTCGAGCGCCGCGTCCGGCACGTCATGGAGCGGCTCGGCGCCCAGACGCGCTTCCAGGCGGGGGTCCAGGCCGTCCACCGCGGGTGGCTCTAGCGAGCCCACGACGCCGGTATGCGGCCACGCGTCGGCCCGCACGACGCGCCATCAGTCGGACGGCTGACGGCTGCACCCATCGACCCGGACTAGACTCACTCGTTCCCATCGTGGCAGCCCCACCCGCAGCGACCCTGGTCGCCGTGACGTCGAGGCCGCCCACATCGCGACTCGCCAGGCGGAGTGTGTGACCGGTTCGGACAACAGGGCGGACTCGACGTCGGCCCTCGTCGCTGACGAGATCGCCGTCGAACAGGCCCACGTGGACCTCGTCTACATGGAGCTTGCGAAGGCCGGCGAGCGCGCCGGGCTCGTCGAGGCCGACGGCCTGGCGCGGGGGCGTACCGACCGCGTCGGCTCCGCCCGCGAGGAGGAGATGACCGGGCTCTTCGAGCGCGACGCCCTGGTCTTCCACGCGGCCCGCCGGCGCAACGCCCTGGAGAGCCAGTACGAGGGGCTCGTCTTCGGTCGCCTCGACATCGACCACCCGCCGAAGCCCGACACCGACGGCGGCGTGGAGCGGGAGATCCGCTACATCGGGCGCCTCGGCGTCCGCGACGACGACTACGAGCCGCTGGTCATCGACTGGCGCGCCCCGGCCGCCTCGCCGTTCTACCGCGCGACGCCGGTCGAGCCGATGGGGGTGCTGCGCCGGAGGGTGCTGCGCTGCAAGGGCTCCGACGTCGTGGGCATCGAGGACGACCTGATGGTCGCCGAGGCGCCGGCCGACCTCGTCGTCGTCGGGGACGGGGCGCTCATGGCCGCGCTCACCCGCAGCCGCGGCACCCAGATGCGCGACATCGTCGCAACGATCCAGCGCCACCAGGACGAGGCGATCCGGGCCAGCGCCCGCGGTATCACCGAGATCACCGGTGGGCCCGGTACCGGCAAGACGGTCGTCGCCCTGCACCGTGCCGCCTACCTCCTCTACAGCGACCGGCGTCGCTACGAGTCCGGCGGCATCCTCGTCGTCGGGCCTTCGGCCGCCTACACCTCGTACATCGAGCGCGTTCTGCCGTCCCTCGGTGAGGAGACCGTCACCTTGCGTTCCCTCGGCGACGTCGTCGACGCCGTCAGCACCGAGCGCCTCGACACCCCTGCCGCCGCCGCGGTCAAGGGCAGCCTGCGGATCCGCCAGGTCCTGTCGCGCGCCGTCCACGACGCCGTGCCGGACGGTCCGGACGAGTTCCGGGCGTTCGTCGCCGGCCACGCCGTCCGGCTCAACCGCCAGACCCTCGACCAGGTGCGGTCACGCGCGCTGCGCCAGCACCAGCGGAACCTCGCGCACGACACCGTGGTCCAGCTGCTCGCCGACGCCGCCTACCGCCAGAGCGGGCACACCGAGCGCGAGGAGTTCGTCGGCCGGTTCGAGGACCACCTCGAGGTCGCGACGTTCCTCGAGGGGTGGTGGCCGCAGCTCGACCCGCGCGAGGTCCTGCTGTGGCTCGCTGACGAGGACCGGCTCGCCCGCTACGCCAAGGGAATCCTCGACGCCGACGAGACGGCGGTGCTGCTCTCGGCCATGCGGGTCGCCCTCGACACCGGAACATGGTCGGTCGCGGACGTCGCCCTCGTCGACGACCTCGCCGCGCGGCTCGGGCCGGTCCAGGACCAGCCCCGGGAGGAGCGCGGCTTCTACGAGATCGAGGAGCTCGACGACCTGTCGTCGCGCGGGGTCGCCGAGCTCGGCGGCCGGGCCATCCCCGACCGGGTCGAACCCGCATACACGCTGACCCCCACTGACGCTCGGGAACGGTTGCTACAAGGGCGGATCGGCCGCTCCGAGGACTACGCGCACGTCCTCGTGGACGAGGCGCAGGACCTCTCCCCCATGCAGTGGCGGATGCTCGGACGGCGCGGTCGGTACGCGTCGTGGACCGTCGTCGGGGATGCCGCGCAGAGCTCGTGGCCGGACCCCGTCGAGTCCGCGGTGGCGCGCGAGGAGGCGTTCGGGACCCAGCCGCGCCGGCTCTTCCACATGGCCACCAACTACCGCAACGCGCGGGAGATCTTCGACTACGCCGCCGCGATGATCCGCCGCAGCGTGCCCGACGCCGACATCCCCGTCGCGGTCCGCGAGACCGGCGTCGAACCCGTCGACGGACTCCTGGGACCCGACGCGTTCGCGTCGGTGGCCCAGGCGGTCGAGCGGCTCCTGGAGGAGGTCGAGGGCTCGGTCGCGGTGATCACCCCCTCGGTCCACGCCGCGGCCCTGTCGGAGATCGGCGAGGGTCCGGACGGCCGCGTCCAGGTCACCGACCCGATGTCGACCAAGGGCCTCGAGTACGACGCGACGGTCGTCGTCGACCCCGAGGCGATCGTGGCGGAGTCACCGGGTGGCGCGCGGGTCCTCTATGTCGCGATGACCCGGGCCGCCCACCGGATGACCGTCCTGCGCTGACGTCCGCACCGCGCGGACGGCCGCAGCGGCCGGGTCGCCGACGAGGTGCCACTCGGCGGTGTCGGGGTCGCGATAGGTCTTCGGGGGCTCGTTCACCGGGTAGACCTCGAGGACCTCGCCGTCCACCCACGCCTCGGCACCCGGGGGCAGCGTGACCGACAGCTCCCGTCCGCGCAGCGTCACCGCGTCCTCCGCGGCCCGGACGTGGACGGAGGGCGGAAGCTCTCCGTCCGGACCGGGCGTCACCTCGGGACCCAGGAGCGCGGTGAGGCGCCGGTCGACGGCGCTGAGGACGCGGTCACCGTCCACGCGCAGGCGTCGCGGGAGCGTCAGGCAGCCGGCGACGGCGTCCTCGGGCGACTCCGCGGGCGCGCCCACCTGCATGACCCAGCCGAGGAACCAGGGGCCGTCGGCGTCGAGGGCGACCTGCGGCGCATACAGCGACCGGCCGTCGTCGACCCGTCCACCGCCACGCATCGTCAGCTGGGGCGTACCGTCCGGGGCGGTCGACATCGACCCGACTGCGGCCACCGTGTGCTCGAGCTGGTTGTCGCGCCACAACGACACGAGGAGCACCCAGGAGCCGTCCACCTCGACGAGCTGCGGGCACTCCCAGATCTCGGCAGGAGCCAGCCGCCCGAGGACCGGGTCCTCACCGGTCACCCACACCCGTTCGAACCGCCAGGACTCGAGGTCGTCGCAGGACCAGAGCAGCACCGCGGGGGTCCCGTCGGTGAGGCCCGCGCCGAGCAATGCCCAGCGGCGGCCGTCCCACTCGAAGACGAACGGGTCGCGCATCTCGCGGATCTGCGCGCCGGCGCCACCCAGGTCCGGGACCGTCCCGACCACGACCGGGGCCGACCAGGTGTCGAGGGACGGGTCGGACGCATACCGGAGGCAGACCGTGCTGTCGACCGGGCTGGTGACGATGCCCGTGTAGAGCGCGGCGACGCGGTCGCCGAGGTCGAGGCAGACGCCGCTCCAACAGCCGCCCCGGTCGGGGCCGTCCGGCGTCGGGCCGAAGGCGACGGGGTGCTCCGTCCAGGTCGCCAGGTCGTCGCTGGAGACGTGCCCCCAGTGGATGTCGGTGTGGACCGCGGCCGCCGGGTTGTGCTGGAAGAAGACGTGCCAGCGCCCGTCGCGGACGGTCATCCCGTTCGGGTCGTTGGTCCACCCCCTCGCGGGCTGGATGTGGAACCCGGCTCGCGACGCCTCGCTCACGAGGCGGCCCGCCCGCGGACCTGACGCATCTCGTGCCGCTCGATGATCGCGTCGCGACCGGGTCCGACCCCGATCGCCGAGACCCGGGCGCCGATCAGCTCCTCGACCCGCTCGACGTAGCGCTGGGCGTTCGGGGGGAGCTCGCCGAACGTCCGGCAGTCGGAGATGTCCTCCCACCAGCCGGGCATCTCCTCGTAGACCGGCACGGCGTGGTGGAAGTCGCTCTGGCTCATCGGCATCTCGTCGTGACGGACGCCGTCGACGTCGTAGGCGACGCAGATGGGCACGGTGTCGAGGCCGGTGAGGACGTCGAGCTTGGTGACGACGAAGTCGGTCACGCCGTTGATCCGGGTGGCGTAGCGGCCGATGACGGTGTCGAGCCAGCCACACCGCCGCGGCCGGCCGGTCGTCGTGCCGTACTCGGCGCCGGTCTTCCTGAGGTACTCGCCGTGGTCGTCGTTCAGCTCGGTCGGGAACGGCCCCTCGCCGACGCGGGTGGTGTACGCCTTGAGGATCGCGATGACCGAGTCGATGCGCGTGGGCGGGATGCCGGAACCCGTGCAGGCACCACCGGCGGTGGCGTTGGACGACGTCACGAACGGGTACGTCCCGAAGTCGACGTCCAGCAGCGTCGCCTGACCGGCCTCCAGCAGGACGGTGTCGCCGCGGTCGAGGGCCTGCTCGAGCAGCAGGGAGGTGTCGCGCACCATCGGCTCGAGCCGGCCCGCGTACGAGAGCAGCTCGCCGAGGACGTCCTCGGCGACGACGGCGCGCCGGTTGTAGATCTTGGCCAGCACCTGGTTCTTGACGTCGAGGGCCGCCTCGACCTTCTGCCGCAGGATGTTCTCGTCGAAGAGGTCCTGCACCCGGATGCCCGTGCGCGACATCTTGTCGGCGTAGGTCGGCCCGATGCCGCGGCCGGTCGTCCCGATCCGCCGCGAGCCGAGGAACCGCTCGGTCACCTTGTCGAGGACCCGGTTGTACGGCGTGATGATGTGCGCGTTCGCGCTGACGACGAGCTTCGACGTGTCGACCCCGCGGGCCTCGAGGTCGTCGATCTCGTGGAACAGGACGGCCAGGTCGACGACGACCCCGTTGCCGATGACCGGCGTACAGGTCGGGGTGAGGATGCCGCTGGGCAGGAGGTGCAGCGCATACTTCTCCGCCGTCTCCCCCGAGCCGATGACGATCGTGTGGCCGGCGTTGTTGCCGCCGTTGAACTTGACGACGTAGTCGCAGCTGTCGCCGAGCAGGTCGGTCGCCTTGCCCTTGCCCTCGTCGCCCCACTGGGCGCCCACCAACACCACAGCCGGCATCCGCGCACCTCCTCGAGCCCGGTCCCGGGCGCCCCGTCGACACCCGTCTCGCGCGGCTCTGGGTCAGCGGCCGAGCGCGGTCGAGGCTATCCGTTGCGCTGCTGGCCGCCCAACCGCCAGGGCCCTGGTCCCGAACCCTGGTATGCCGGGGGGCTGGTCCCAGCACCCTTCGACTCCAGCCGTCCGGCCCGGACCGCCTCGGCGCCGAGCTGGAACCGGGTCTTGGCTCCGAGCTCCTCCATCAGCCGTGCGACGCGGCGGCGGACGGTACGCAGGCTCCAGCCCAGGTAGCGGGCGATCGCCTCGTCCTTGAACCCGCGGCTCAGCAGGTCGAGCAGGTGCGCGTCCTCGCCCTCGTCGTTCGCGCGCCGCCACGGGATCGGGGACGCGGCGTCCCAGAGCCGGTCGAACAGGTCGATGAAGAGGTGGACGAGCATGCGGTCACGCACCACGACGTACTGCGACGCCGGGTCTCCCCACACGGCCGGGCCGACGACCGCACTGTCGCCGTAGACGACGAACTCACTGGGCATCCCGCTGAACACCCGTTGGAGCTCTCCGGCCGCGGCCCACTCCGCGATCTCCGTCGCCAGGACCGGACTGTCCAGGACCGAGTCGTCGTAGATCGTGCGTTGCTCCTTGCCGTCCCGGACCGCCTCGAGGTTGTAGCTCATCCAGTCCTCGTCGGTGCCGGACCCGACGTCCTTCCGCATGACGGCGTTGCGCACCGGCCCGGTGATGTCGTCCAGCAGGCTGCGCAGGAGCAGGGGAGCGACCTCGACGGTGATCGGCGCGAGGGCGGGGATATCGTGCGTCACTCCGAGCCCGTGCAGGCGAACGAGCGCGTTGCGCGCCGTCGCGAGATCGGCCTGCCGAGTCCGGAGCCGCTCCTCCTCGACGCCGATGAGCCGCGAGATGGTGTCGCGAGGGTCCTCGTCGATGAGTTCCGAGCTGGGGACGTCCGGGAGAGCCACTGTGGCATCTTAGGGACATTGGCAGGTGTTGACCACAGTCAACGCCAACGAGAGTGATTGGATGACATCGGTGGTTCGGCATCTTCTGGGGATGGTGCCGAACCCCTGCGGTACGGCTTCGGCCGGAGATCCGCTGCCCACAAGGGGGGCAGGTGCCGGGGAATGGACGCATCGGGGGTCCATTCCCCGGCATACGGCTGTCTGACGACATCCGGAAGCCGCGGCTCCACCCGGCAGGGCGCCGTCCGGCGACGGCGTCCCGATGTCGAATACCCGGTCGGGTACCCGACTCGGCTGTTCGCACAACCACCTCGGGTACCCGACTGGTTATTCGATCGCGCGCGAGATCGGACCGGTTGAGAGCCAGACGCCCAGCATCTCCGCCGCCTGGCCGGACGAGCCGCACAGGAACGTCGCCCTGCGCTGCTCCACAGGGCAGTGTGGACGAAACCCCACGCCCTGAGGTCGAGAGTCGTTCACGCTCGGGGAACAGGAGCTGTCGGTGCCGGCCGATACGGTCCGGGCATGGCTCTGACCCTTGGCATGGTGACCGTCGACACGCAGGACGCCCGCGAGCTGGCCCAATGGTGGGCCGACCAGACCGGCGGCGAGCTGGACGACCCCTACGACGGCTGGTTCGTCACGCTGAAGGGCGGCGGCCTGCCGGTGATGCTGGCCTTCCAGAAGGTCGACGACCCCACCCCCGGCAAGAACAAGGTCCACCTGGACCTGACCTCCGGTGACGTCGACGCCGAGGTGGACCGGCTGGTGGCCGCCGGGGCCACGATGGTCGAGCGCCGCGGCGACGAGGGGTTCCGCTGGGTCACCATGAGCGACCCGCACGGCAACCTCTTCGACGTGGCCGCGGCTGCCGAGGCCACCGCGGAGTACTCCGGCTGAGTCAGACGCCCAGCGCCTCCGCGGCCTCGCGGGACGAGTCCCGCAAGAACGTCGCCGTGCGTTGCTCCTCCTCTGTCTCGCCGATGGCCCGCGCCGCGCGGTGCAGGGCGGCGAGCGCCCGGAGGAAGCCCTGGTTCGGCTCGTGCGACCACGGGATCGGGCCCTGACCGCGCCAACCCGAGCGCCGGAGCGCGTCGAGCCCGCGGTGGTAGCCGGTGCGGGCATACGCGTACGCCTCGACCGGGTGGTCGGCGCCGAGCGCCTGCTCGGCCAGCAGCGACCAGGCCAGCGAGGACGCGGGGTATGCGGCGGCGACGGTCCTGGCGCTCTCGCCGGCCCCCAGCCGGGCGGCGGCCGGGTCGACCGGAAGGCGCGTCTCCGGAACGCCGAGCAGGCCGCCGTCGGTGGACAGCGTCACGCGTGCGTACCGGCCGCGCGCAGGTGCTCGCAGGCCTCGACGACCCGGGCCGACATGGCCGCCTCGGCCTCCTTGCCCCACGCCCGCGGGTCGTACTGCTTCTTGTTGCCGACCTCGCCGTCGACCTTGAGGACCCCCTCGTAGTTCGTGAGCATGTAGCCGGCGACCGGGCGGGTGAACGCGTACTGCGTGTCGGTGTCGATGTTCATCTTGACGACGCCGTAGTCGACGGCCGCGGAGATCTCCTCGGGCAGCGAGCCGGAACCGCCGTGGAACACCAGGTGGAACGGCTTGTCGTCGGGGGTGTCGAACTCCTTGTGCACCGCGTCCTGCGCGGCCTTCAGCACCTCGGGCCGCAGCTTGACGTTGCCCGGCTTGTAGACGCCGTGCACGTTCCCGAAGGTCAGCGCCGTCATGTAGTAGCCGTTCTCGCCGATGCCGAGGGCCTTGGCCGTGGCGATGGCGTCCTCGGGCGTCGAGTAGAGCTTCTCGTTGATCTCGTGGGCGACGCCGTCCTCCTCGCCGCCGACCACGCCGACCTCGATCTCGAGGATGACCTTGGCGGCCTGACAGAGAGCCAGCAGCTCCTGGGCGATCTGGAGGTTCTCCTCCAGCGGCACGGCCGACCCGTCCCACATGTGGGACTGGAAGTACGGCAGCCCACCGCCCTTGACCCGCTCGGTGGACGCCGCGAGCAGCGGGCGGACGAACCCGTCCAGCTTGTCCTTCGGGCAGTGATCGGTATGCAGCGCGATGTTGACGGGGTAGCTCGCGGCGACCTCGTGCGCGTACGACGCGAGGGCCAGCGAGCCGGTGACCATGTTCTTGATCGACGGGCCGGAGAGGTACTCCGCACCACCGGTCGACACCTGGATGATCCCGTCGCTCCCCGCGTCGGCGAACCCCTTGAGCGCCGCGTTGAGGGTCTGCGACGAGGACACGTTGATCGCCGGGTACGCGAAGGAGCCGGCCTTCGCGCGGTCGAGCATGTCGGCGTAGACCTCGGGCGTGGCGATGGGCATGGTGACGGGCTCCTCACGAACGGGACGATGACGCCCCAGCATCCTTCCACGGCGGGCCGGGAGGGCCGCAGGTCCGTCTCAGCCGAGACTCTCCTGCCGCCGACGGCTGAGGTGCTCCCGCTCCGCGTCGTTGCCGCACCGCGCGATGGCCAGGTCGAAGGCCGCCCTCGCCTCGTCCGGCCGTCCCGCGCGAACCAGCAGCTCGGCCCGGACCGCCGGCAGCCGGTGGCCCTGGGGCAGCTCGTCGTCCAGCCCGTCGAGGAGGCCCAGGCCCGCGGCGGGTCCGGCCGCCTCCGCGACCGCGACGGCCCGGTTCAGCCGGACGACGGGCGACCCGGTGTGCGTCTCGAGCTCGGTGTAGAGCGCGGCGATGCGGTCCCAGTCCGTGGCGTCCGCGGTCGCGGCGGTGGCGTGCTCGGCGGCGATGAGGGCCTGGAGCCAGTAGGACCGCGCCTCGCCGCGCAGGTCCGAACCCATCAGCGGCTCAAGCAGCCCTAGAGCCACGGCGATCTCGTCGGCACGCCACCGTTCGCGGTTCTGGTCGGGCAGCAGCACCAGCCGACCGTCCTCGCCGACGCGGGCGTCCCGTCGCGAGTGCTGCAGCAGCATCAGCGCGAGCAGGGCCGTCGGCAGCGGCTGCTCGGGCAGCAGGTCGTGGACCACTCGAGCGAGGCGCACGGCCTCCCCCGCGACATCAGCGCGCAGCAGGTCGCGGCCCGAGCCCGGCGCGTACCCCGTGGTGAAGGCGAGGTACGCGACCTGTCCGACGACCTCGAGCCGGTCCGGCAGGTCGGCGGGCGAGGGGACCCCGAAGTCGGCGCCGGCCAACCGCTTTCGCGCCCGGGTGAGCCGGGCGGCCATCGTTGCCTCGGGGACGAGGAAGAGGCGGGCGAGGTCGCGGGTCGGGACGCCGACGACGAGCCGCAGGCTGAGGGCGCTGGCGGACTCCGGCGTCAGGGTCGGGTGGGCGCACAGCAGGACCAGCCGGAGCAGGTCGTCCTCGACGACCTCACCGACGTCGGCCATGACCCGAGCCGCCGCAGCCTCGTGCTCGGCGTCCACGACCAGCAAGGGCTCCTTGCGGACCGCTACGGCCTCGGCCCGGAGGCGGTCGATCGCCCGCCGGCGGGCGGCGGTCAGCAGCCAGGCCGGCTGGTTGGTGGGCACGCCGTCCGCCGGCCAGCGCCGCGTCGCCGCCTCGAACGCGTCGGAGAGCGCGTCCTCGGCAAGGTCGAGGCGGCGGTACTGGCCGACGAGCAGCGCGAGCAGCCGGCCCCAATGCTGCCGGTATGCCGCGTCGAGCGCGGCGCTCGCGTCCACCCGACGAGGCTAATTCACCCCACGAAGTACTCCGCTTCGCTCCGATACTTCGCGGGGACCCCGACGAGGCGGCTACCCGGACGCCGCGTCGACCGGCGTGTCGCTCCGCTCGTACCCCTCGATCTCGATCGACGGGCGTACCTCGACGGTGTAGTGCCGGGGCAGGCACTGCGCCGCCTCCTGCGCGGCCCGCTCGTCGGGCACGTCGATGAGGTAGAAGCCGCCGATCTGCTCCGCGGTTTCCGCGAACGGCCCCTCGGTCCGGTGCCAGCCGTCGCCGGTGTGGCGCACGGTGAACCCCCGGTCCGCGCTCGCCAGAGCGTCCCCCGAGATGAGGTGACCGTGCGCATACACCGACTGCTCGAAGGCGTGGTGCGCGTCGACGAACTCCTGTCGCTGTTCCGCCGTGGACTCCGGCCAGGTCGAGTCGTCGTAGGCGATGAGCAGGAGGAACCGCATCAGGCCTCGTCCGGGGCGGGGAGGCAGACCCGCACCTCGATCGCGCCGTCACCGTCGGCCAGGATGCCGCAGACGTCGAGCAGGTCGTCGAGGTCGTCGGTGCTCACGAGGTAGAACCCGCCCAGCTGCTCCGCGGCCTCGGCGTAGGGGCCGTCGGTCACGCTGACGGCACCGCGCGTGCCCCGCACGACCTTGGCGCCCCGGGAGTGCTCGAGCTCGGCGCCTCCCGTCACCGTGTGCCCGCGCTCGCCGAGCGCCACCGTGAACTCGTCGTGCCGCGCGAACGTGGTGGCCCGCTCCTCCGCAGTCGCGTTGGCCCACCGGTTCTCGTCGCCGGTGAGGAGGATCGCGTAGTCGGTCATGCCGTTTCTCCTTCGGTCTGGGTCGTGGCTCGGTCGAGCCTGACACCGGGATGACGGGCGAGCGAGGCGGGATTCGACAGACGCTCGTCAGCGATCTGCCGAGGCGGCCAGCCGGGTCAGCCGGCCGAGCGCCGACGACATCGCCGCCGTCTGGACCTCGAGCCGATGGGCCTCCACCTCGGGGATGTCGACGTGGACCTCGACCCGGGTGCGTTCTCCCTCGGCGGTGAGCTGCCAGCGGTACTCCAGGTCGGAGACGAGGCACGAGATGGTGACCCGGCCGTCGGCCGACGAGGAGCGCAGCCGCTGCGGCATCGGGTAGTCGGGCCAGCCGTCGGGGTACATCGTGAAACCGTCCTCGGCCGATTCAGCGACCCCACCGATCCCGGTCCACCACTCGGGGTATCGGGTCGGGTCGTGGACGAGCTTCCAGACCTCCTCCAGCGGCGCCGGGACGAGGACCGCGTCGTCGATGTGCGGCATCACGCCACCTCCACGGGGTTGCCTGGCCGGGTCGCAAGGACGTCGCGCAGTGCCTGGATCCGGTCGAGCTCGCGCTGCGGCTCCACCAGCCCGAGGACCGGCGGGCGCCCCAGGTCGAGCAGGTTGGCGAGGTACCCCTCACTGGTCAGCGCCCCGACCTGCGGCAGCAGCCGGTCCCACACGGCCCGGGCCTCGTCGAGCCGGCGAACCGCCTCCGCGGTGTCGTCCCGCGCCACGGCGACGAGGGCCTGGACGAAGCAGACCCGCGGCAGCAGCGACCAGGCCTGGTCGGCCGGAGCGGTCGGCTCTTCCAGGGCGGAGCGCAGCTGGACGACCGCCGCGTCCGGCTCACCCGCGAGCGCGAGCGCCTCGGCTCGGGCCAGCGAGGTCGACGGACGCCAGGCGACGAGGCCTCCGTCGAGCGCCTCTCCGAGCAGGGCGGCCGCCTCGACCGGCTCGCCGAGGACCAGGGCGGCGAGGCCGGCGTCGGCCGCGGCGGCCACCGCGAACTCCGGCGCGGCCAACCGTTCCACGACCCGACGCTGCTCGGCCAGCGTCGCTCGGGCCTCCGCGGCGCGACCGGTCCGGGCCTGGAGGTGGGCCAGCGCGCCCAGCGAGCGGGCCAGGATCGCCGGGGCGTGGCGTGCGTCCTCGACGGCCCGCTCCACGAAGGCCAGCGCCCCCTCGTCGTCGCCCGCGCAGACGAGAGCCGCGGCCGCGTTGACGGTGATGCGCCAGCCTTTTCCAGCGCTGTCGTCGAGGTCGAGCAGCGGGCGCGCCGTCCACGCCCGCTCGGCGGCGTCGGCGAACCGCCCCTGGCGGATCAGTCCCTGCATCCCGATGTCGATGAGGTCGATGCGGTCCTCCACGTCCGCGTCGTCGGGGATCGCGTTTCCGAGCTCGGCCAGCGCGGTCAACGCCCGCGCGGGGTCGCCGGCGACCGCCTCGTTCCAGGCCAGTCCCACGTCGATCCGGAACCTCAGCCGGTCCCCGTCACTGGACGCCGCCGCCCGCCGGTACGCCTGCCGGGCCTCCCGGTAGGCGTCCCAGGACCTCGGCGGGTCGCAGCTCACGCTGCGGAGCTGGTCGCCGCGGCGACACCACGCCCCCGGAAGCGCGGCGGCGTTGAGCCGGGTCAGGCCTGCGTCCCACGCCCGATCTGACTCCTCGCGCCGCCCGAGGAGCGCATAGACCTCGTCGAGCTGCAGCCAGAGGTCCCCGCGTTCGGGCGCGGAGTCGAGGGCGCGGGTGAGGGCCTCCGCCGCCTCGGCGAGGGCGCCGACGGACTGCGCGTAGGCAGCGACCTCCACCCAGGAGGTCGTCGCCCGGTCCGGACGCCCGGCTCGCTCCCAGTGCCCGGCGACCTCGGCGCTCTGGGACGGGTCGACCGCTGCGGCAAGCGCTGCGTGCAGCGGGACCGGGTCGGCCACGTCGACGTACGCCGCCTCGCGCAGCAGGCCGTGCCGGAAGCCGAGCCGTCCGTCGGTCCGCGTGACCAGACCCCCGGCGAGCACCTCAGCGACGGTCTCGTCGGCCGCGACGTCGCCGAGCCGGACCAGCTCCGAACCGGTGAGCGGGCGCTCCGCGGCCGCCACGAGATCGAGGAGACGGCGGGCCGCGGGGGTCAGCCGACCCGCGGAGACGCGCACCGCGGCGCGCAGGCTCGGCGGTGGGCCGCTGTCGCCACCGGCGAGCGCCCGGGCGCTCTCGGTGGCGAGGAGGGCGTTGCCCTCGGCGGACGCGACCACCCGGTCGACCTCGTCCGCCCCGGCCAGCCCGAGCGAGGCGGCCAGGGCCGCGACGGCCTCCGGCGTGATCGGCCCCACGGCGACCCGTGCCACGCCGACCCCCGACCGGGCCGCCACGTCCGCGAGGACGTCCATCTCTGCGGTGGGCCGGTCGGGAGAGGCCACCGCGATGGCGACCGGCAGCCCGCCGAGACGTCGGGCGAGGTGGGCGAGGAGCCGCATACTCGCGCGGTCGGCCTGGTGGGCATCGTCGACCACGAGGAGAACCGGCCGATCGGCGGCGGCCCACTCGACGAGCCGCAGCGACGCCTCGAACACGCGGAGGCGTTCCAGCTCCGGGGTCGCCACCGGGGGCGCAACCCCCGACCGCCCGAGGGCGGCGCCGAGGTCCTCGGACAGGCGGGTCAGCTCCAGCGGCCAGAGGGCCGCCGGCGCGGGGGGCGGCACCTGTGCGGCCAGCCCGCGGGCGAGCTCCAGCCAGACCCCGAACGGCATGGCACCGCCGACGTCCAGCCCCGCGGCCCACGCGGTGCGCGCGCCACGCGCCGAGGCGCGGCGGCCCAGCTCGTCGAGCAGGGTCGTCTTGCCGATCCCCGGTTCGCCTGTCACCACGACGACACGGCCACTGCCGCGCGTCGTCGCCCGCCAGGCCGCGTCGAGCAGGCCCAGCTCGGCGGCCCGCCCGAAGATCGACACCGCCGCCCGCGGCGCCGAACCGGACGTGACGTCGGCATGCAGCGAGCGCGTCGTCGGGCTGGGCGCCACCCCGAGGTCGGCGCGGAGCCGCTCGGTGAACCGCTGGGCGGCGTCCGCCGCGCCGGCGCGGTCGCCGTCGGCCAGCATCGCCCGGACCAGGGACCGGTGCGCGGACTCGTCCCACCGCGCGACCGCACAGCGGCGCCGGGCCCAGTCGACCGCCTCCCGCGTCCGGCCCTCGGCCAGCGTCTGCTCGGCCAGCTCGCGGAACCGTGCGCCCTGCCGCTCCCGGTACGCCTCCCGCTCGGTCTCCGCCCACTCGTCATCGATCCCCGGCAGCAGCTCGCCGTCCGGAACCGCCTCGGCAGCGTCGTCGGTCGCGTCGACCCAGACGGGCTCGGCGAAGCCGAGCGTGTCCCGCGCACCGGTCAGCGCCCGGTCGGCCGCATCGCCCCAGGCCTGGCGCAGCGCCCAGACCGTCGTCCGCAACCGGGCCCGTGCCTGCGTCTCGTCCGCGTCCGGCCAGAGCGCCGCGGCGACCCGGCCGCGTGGCTGCAGGCCCGGATGGAGCCCGAGCCATCCGACGAGGGCGCGGACCCGGTCTCCCGTCGGCACGGGCAGCGGGGTCCCCTCGGCCTCCGCGGCCACGCGCCCGACCAGGTACAGCCGGAGCACACGACGAGCGTAGACCGGCCGGTCGGGCCGTTGACGGTTCGTTGACGCAGCGCTGACGGCCCTGGCGGACCGTGGTCGGAACAGACCACACCACATCGGAGGACCCTCATGACCACCACCATCCAGACCCGCGAGGTCGACCCGGACCTGCTCAACGCCTTCATCGGCCAGATGGTCGGTGACCTCGGCGCCACGGTCTCCGCCGGGCTCGTGCTCATCGGCGACCGGCTCGGGATCTACCGCGCCATGGCCGACGGCACGCCCGTCACCGCCGAGACGCTCGCCGAGCGCACCGGCCTCGCCGTCGCGTACCTGAATCCGTGGCTCGCGAACCAGGCCTCCGGCGGGTACGTCACCCACATCGACGAGGACGGCACCGACCGGTATGCGTTGAGCCCGGAGCAGGCCGCGGCCCTCGCCGACCCGGACAGTCCGGCCTACTTCGCCCCCAGCATGCAGGTCGCCGTCGGCGCCCTGCGGGACGTCGACGCCATCGCCGAGCGGTTCCGCACCGGCGACGGCTTCGGCTGGCACGAGCACGACGCCGGCCTGTTCGTCGGGACCGAGCGCTTCTTCAAGCCCGGCTACGTGGCGAACCTCGTCGACGCCTGGCTGCCGGCCCTCGACGGCGTGGTCCCCAAGCTCCAGGCCGGGGCTCGCGTCGCCGACGTCGGCTGCGGACACGCCGCGTCGACGGTCCTTATGGCCGCAGCCTTCCCGCGGTCGTCGTTCGTCGGCGCCGACTACCACGAGGCCTCGATCGTCGTGGCCCGACGCCGCGCGGTGGAGGCCGGGGTCACCGAGAACACCACGTTCGTCACCGTCGACGCCCTCGAGCTGGCCGGCGACGGCTACGACCTCGTGACGATGTTCGACTGCCTCCACGACATGGGCGACCCGGTCGGTGCGGCGCGCCGGATCCGCGCCTCGCTCGCCGCCGACGGTGTGTTCATGCTCGTCGAGCCGCGGGCCGGCGACCGCGTCGAGGACAACCTCAACCCGCTGGGTCGCGTCTTCTACGGGGCCTCGGCCCTCATCTGCACCCCGAGCTCGCTGGCGCAGCCCGGTCAAGCGGCCATCGGCACCCAGGCCGGGCCCGCCACCATCACCTCCGTGCTCCGCGAGGCCGGCTTCCGCTCGGTCCGGATCGCGGCCGAGACCCCCGTCAACCACGTCTACGAGGCCCGGGACTGACCCGGAACCTCACGAACCGTCAACCGACCCCAACCACCACCCCAACCACCACCCCGACAGGACCCAGGAGAACCGTCATGACCACCACCACCCTTTCCGCCACCACCGACCGCCCTGCTCGACACCCTGGCCGACGCGATCGAGTCGAAGGACTCGGCCGCCGTCGCCGCGCACTACGCGCCGGACGCGACGCTCAGCCTGCTCGACCGTGACCACCCGCCGGCCGATCCGGCCGTCTACGCGGGGGCCGCCGAGATCGAGGCGTACTTCCGCGACATCTGTGGCCGCAACATGGACCACCGCGTGCAGGACCGGGTGGCGACTCCCGACCGGATCGCCTTCATCCAGCACTGCCGGTACCCCGGCGGTGAGCAGGTCCTGTGCATCACCGTGGCGACGGTCCGCGACGGGCTGATCACCGACCAGACTGCCGTGCAGGTCTGGGACAGCTGACGGTCAGTGCGCCCAGCGGGAGGCGTCGGCCACCTGTTCCGGGCTGGAGGAGCCCAGCTCCTCCAGCTCGGACTCTCGCACCGCGGCGATCGAGTCGACGAGGGGCTGCCCGAACGCCTCCCGGAGGACCGCGTCCGCGACGAACGCGTCGAGCGACTCCTGCAGCGTCGTCGGCAGCCGGACCACCCCTCGGCGCGCCAGCTCGTCGTCGCCGAGCGACGCGGGGTCGACGTCGACCGGCTCGGGTAGCGGCGTCGCGTCGGCGCCGGCGGCGAGGACGCCGGCCAGCAGGAGGTACGGGTTCGCGTGCAGGTCGACGCACTTGACCTCGAGGTTCGCGGCCCACGGCTCGCTCCCCGCGGACCCGGTGACCAGCCGCAGCGCGGCCTCCCGGTTCTCCAGCCCCCAGCACGCATACGCGCCGGCCCAGTGCTGCGGGACCAGCCGCAGGTACGACGCCACGCTCGGCGCACCGAGGGCGAGCAGCGCCGGCAGATGGGCCAGCACGCCGCCCGCGAACGACGCGCCGTCGGGGGTCATGCCGTACGGCCCGGACCCGCCGGCCATGAGGTTCTCGCCGTCGCGCCACGGGCTGACGTGCAGGTGGCCGCCGTTGCCGACCCCGGCCGCGTCGACCTTCGGCGAGAACGACGTCCGGAACCCGTACCGCAGCCCGACCGCCCTGATCGTCGCCCGGACGAGGACCGAGGTGTCCGCAGCGGCGACCGGCGACTCCGCGGCGACCGACACCTCGAACTGTCCCGGCGCATACTCCGGATGCAGCTGTTCGACCTGGATTCCTTGCGCTGCAAAGGCTTCCAGCAGGTCGCGGCCGTAGTCCGAGGCGGCGGCAAGGCGCCCCAGCCCGTATGCGGGTCCGACCGCCGCTGGGACGAAGTCGTCGCCGTCGCCGGCGGACACGACCCACTCGGTCTCGTACGCCGAACGGAACGTCACACCCTGCGCCTCCCACGCATCGACCAGCCGCCGCAGCAGCAGCCGGCTGTCCTGGGCGTGCGGAGTGCCGTCCTGCTCGTAGCGGTCGCCCGGTGCCCACGCCCAGCCGGACTGCGCCGCGAGGACGACGAGCCGGCTGAGGTCCGGGACGATCCGCTGGTCACCGACCGGCCCCTCGCCGCTGGCCGGCGCGGCCACCCAGTCGTCGGCGCGGAAGTAGTCGAACGCCGTGGAGAACCCCGCACCCCATGCCGCCAGGTCCGGCAGCTTGCCCACGGGGACGCTCTTGACCCGGGAGATCCCGGCGTTGTCGACGAAGCTCGTCGCGACGCCCACGACGCCCTGGTCGGAGAGCGCGGGCGCCAGCTCCGTCGCTCGGGCGTGACGCTGTTCCCGGTCGGCCTGGTCCACGGGCGTCCTCTCTTGGGCCTCGGTATGCGGACGTGCGGTGGGGCTGGTGGACAAAGGATAGGTGCGTGACGAGACTGCCGAGAGGTCGAAACCACCCCAGGCAGGAGCGTGCATTGGCCACCACACCCCAGGAGCGCACCACCCTTCGCCGGAGCCTCTCGGTCTGGCAGGCCGTCGGCATCTCGGTCGCGCTGATGGCCCCGAGCATGGCCGCGAACATCAACCCCCAGGGCACCGCCGGCCAGGTCGGCCGGGCGACGCCGCTGGCCTTCTTCCTCGCGGCCGTCGCCGTTCTGCTCATCGCCTACGTCTTCGTCCGGCTGTGCCAGCACTACCGGCACGCCGGTTCTGTCTACGTGTTCGCGGGCGCGACGCTGGGAGCCCGCGCGGGCGCCGTCGCGGGGTTCGGCCTCATGGGCACGTACGTCTTCTACGCGCTGGTCACGTCGTCGGCCGCCGGCATCTTCGGGTCCGCGTTCCTCGATGCCCTCGGCATCTGGACGAACCAGCCGGTCTGGGCCGGCTTCCTCATCGGCGGCATCGCCCTGGTCCTGGCCCTGACGCTGGCGATCGTCCCCGCCCGCCGAGCAGGGGCCGTCCTGCTGAGCGTCGAGGGCGCGACCGTCGCGCTCATCCTCGTCATCGCGGCGGTCGTGCTGCTTCATCTGCTGCGCGGCACGGCTCCCAACGGCGCGACCTTCACGCTCACCGTCTTCTCCGTGGAACCGGGCACCGACGTGTCCACGCTGTTCCTCGGCATCGTCTTCGGCCTGCTCTCCTTCGCGGGGTTCGAGGCCGCCGCGACCCTCGGCGAGGAGGCCCGGAACCCGCGCCGAGACATCCCGCGGGCGATCCTCGGCACGGCGATCTTCGGCGGCGTCTACTTCACCGTCATCACGGCGATCGAGATGATGGCCTTCACCCCGACCGAGGAGGGGGTCAAGGCCTTCATCGCGTCGCCGGCCCTGATGGGGGACCTGGGCACGGCGTACATCGGCCCCTGGGTCGGCGACATCGTCACCCTGGGGGCCGCGGTCAGCGCCTTCGGCTGCTGCCTGGCCTGTGTCGTCGGCGCGTCCCGGCTGCTCTTCGCGATCAGCCGCGACCTGGCGCCGGGCAGCGCCCTCGCGCGTACCGGAGCCAGCGCGACCCCGACGGCGGCCGCCGGCGTCATCGCCGGGGTGGTCGCCGTCATCGCCCTGGTCTGCGCGGTGGCCTTCGGGGCGACCCCGTTCGACACGTTCCTCTGGAGCGGGACGATCGGGACCCTGATCCTCCTCGTCGCCTACGTCCTCGCGACGGTCGGCTGCATCAAGCTCATCTGGATCGACAAGAAGATGGACGTGCCCGGCTGGCAGGTGGTCATCCCCCTCCTGGCGCTGGTGATGCTCGTCTACACGCTCTACCGCAACGTGTTCCCCTACCCCGACGACGGACCGGCCCGCTGGTTTCCCGTGGTCGCGTTCGGCTGGCTGCTCCTCGTGACGGTGGTCGTCCTCGTCGTCCCAGGGCTGGCCCACCGGATGTCGGCGGCGTTCCGGCACCTCGACGAGTCGCCCGAAGAGTCCGCCGACGTCCCCGCTTCGTCGTGAGAACGGTGTCCGACCGGCTCGGCGTGCTCACCGACCACCACTGCCACGGTCTCGTCACCACCGACCTCGACCAGGAGGGGTTCGAGGCCCTGATGAACGAGGCGCCGCGGGCGTCACCCCTCGGGACCTCGCTCTTCGACTCGATGCTGGGCCTGGCCATCCGGCGGCACTGCGCGCCGCTGCTCGACCTCGAGCCGCTCGCCCCGGCCGACGCCTACCTGGCCCGACGACGCGAGCTCGGCGCGGCCGAGGTCAACCGGCGCCTCGTGTCCGCCGCGGGCATCGGGACCTTTCTCGTCGACACCGGCATCGACGGCCCCGAGGGCGCGGCCCTGACCACCCCGTCCGACCTGGCCGGACTGGCCGACGGCGATGCCTACGAGGTGGTCCGTCTCGAACGGCTGGCCGAGCAGGCGCTCCAGGAGGGCCTCGACGACGTCCCCGGTGCGGTGGAGGACCGGCTCCGGACCAGCGGCGCCATCGCCGCCAAGAGCATTGCGGCATACCGGGTGGGCCTGGACCTCCCTGCCGAGAAGCCCGGCCGGGACGCCGTCGGCGCCGCTCTCCGCGACGCCGACCCCCACCGGGTGGCCGACCGGACGGTCAGCGGCTGGCTCGCCCACACCGCGCTGGAGCTCGGGCTGCCGCTCCAGGTCCACACCGGCTACGGCGACCCGGACCTCGACCTCCTCGCCGCCGACCCGCTGCACCTCACGCCGTTCCTGCGCGCCACGCAGGATCTCGGCGTCCCCGTCCTGCTGCTCCACACCTACCCGTTCCACCGCCACGCGGCGTACCTCAGCCAGGTGTTCGACCACGCCCTCATGGACCTCGGCCTGGCCGTCCACAACACGGGCGCCCTCTCGACCGGGCCGATCCGGGAGACCCTCGAGCTGGTGCCGTTCGGCACACTGCTGTTCTCCACCGACGCCTACGGGCTGGCCGAGCTCTACCTCCTCGGCGCGCTGCTGTTCCGGCGCGGGTTCGGCCAGGTGGTCGACGCGCTGGTCGCCGAGGGCGACCTTGCCGAGGACGACGCGGCGCATCTCGCGGCTCTCGTGGCGCGCGACAACGCGGCTCGGGTCTACGGCCTCTGAGTCACGCCGCCGTGCTGGAGCACCCAGGAGTGCATGGCGATCGCCGCCGCGGCGCCGGCGTTGATCGACCGCGTCGAGCCGTACTGGGTGATGTGCAGCACGACCTCGCACACCTCGCGCATCTCGGGGGTCAGGCCCGGACCCTCCTGACCGAAGACGAGCACGCAGGCCGACGGCAACGCATACCCCTCGATCGCGACCGAGCCGGGCAGGTTGTCGATCCCGACGAGCGGTATGCCCGTGGTCGCCGCCCAGGTCGCCAGGTCGGCCACGGTCGGATGGTGGACCTCGTGCTGGTACCGGTCGGTGACCATCGCGCCCCGGCGGTTCCAACGCCGCCGCCCGACGATGTGGAACGCCGCCACGTTGAAGGCGTTGGCCGTCCGGATCACGGAGCCGATGTTGAAGTCGTGGCCCCAGTTCTCGACGGCCACGTGGAGCGGGTGCCGGTGGGTGTCGAGGTCGGCGACGATCGCGTCGTGCCGCCAGTAGCGGTACCGGTCCTCGACGTTGCGCCGGTCGCCCTCGGCGAGCAGCTCGGGGTCCCAGTGGTCGCCCTCGGGCCAGGCACCCGGCCACGGGCCGACGCCCACCTCAGTCATCGGGACACCGTATGCGGCCGCCCGACGCGCTCACGATGCGGCGGAACCGGGCCCTGGCGCATACCGTTCTCCCTGTGATGCTCCACTCCGTCCAGACCGCGCTGCCCATTCTGGGCCCCGACTGGATGGACCCCAACTACCTGTTGGCGCAGTACGGCACCGCGCTGATCTGGGTGAGCCTGGCCATCATCTTCATCGAGTGCGGCCTGCTCTTCCCGATCCTGCCGGGCGACTCGCTGCTCTTCGCGCTCGGCCTGTTCATCGCCACCGACAAGCTCCCGATCAGCCTCTGGCTGGCGCTGATCCTGCTGTTCGTGGCCGCGTTCCTCGGCAACGTCGTCGGCTACGAGATCGGCCGCGCGGTCGGTCCGGCGATCTACCGCCACGACGGGCGGATCATCAAGCGGAAGTACTGGGACCAGACCCACGAGTTCTTCGAGAAGCACGGCAACAAGGCCCTGGTCATCGGCCGGTTCGTGCCGATCGTGCGGACGTTCGTCACCGTGGTGGCGGGCATCGGCCGGATGGACCGGCGCCGGTTCCTCTTCTGGTCGGCGGTCGGCGCGGCGCTGTGGGTCTGCTCCGTGACCTTCCTCGGATACTTCCTCGGCCAGGCGTTCCCCGTGCTCCAGGACAAGCTCGACGTGGCGATCGTCATCGTCGTCCTGGTGTCGCTGATCCCGGCGGCGTTCGAGTGGTGGCGGCACCGCCGTGACCGCACCCCGTCGGCCGCCGAGCTGGAGCAGAGCACTCCCACGCCGGAGGAGCTCGAGACCGGCAGCCGCGACCAGGTCTAGGCGTCCGGCCTGCGGCCCGTGCGTCCTCTGAGGCCGTCGCGGACACCGGCGAGGGCGGCCCGGGCCAGGTCCGCGCGGGCGGGGTCGAGGGCCAGGCGGAGGGTATGCGCCCTGGCCTCCTCCGCGAGCCGCCGCAACACCCAGCCCGGTTCGTCCCTGGTGTGCCGCCGCGCCAGCAGCGTGCCGTTGCGGGCCATGTAGTACACGCGGTCTGGGGAGTGGTGGTTGTACGCGAGGTCGCGGCCCAGCACCTGCACCGCAGTTCGCTCGCCCATCCCGTGGGCGAGGTCGCAGCCCGGGGCGACCAGCGGTTCGAGCCCGGCGGCGAGGCACCGCACCGTGAACTCGGAGTCCACGGCGTCGATGACCAGCCCCTCGTCGTAGCAGCCGACGTCCCGGTACGTCGTGGCGGGCACCAGCGACCCGGACTGCATCGGGTCGAAGGCTCGTGGGTAGCCCTGGACGACGCCACGGGTCGGGGTCCGGCGGCCGCTGTAGCTCGCGGCGCAGACGAAGGCGACGGGTATGCGTCGGGTCACGGCGTCCTGCCAGGCCCGGACCGCTCGGGCGACGTAGGTCGGCGGGAGTCCGGAGTCCTGGTCGAGTGTGAGCACGGCGTCGGCGCCGTCGTCCGTCAGGGCCGCGCGGACTCCGGTGTTGAGAGCGGCGGCGACTCCGGAGTTGGCCTGCCGGATGACGCGGACGCCCGAGCGCTCCTCGAGGGCCTCGAGGACCTCCGTCCCGACCGTGGACCCGTCGTCGACGACCACGACGCCGGCGACCTGGGGTGCGACGTCCTCGACCAGCCGAGCCAGCTCCGGGCCGGGGTCGTACGCCGTGACGACGGCCACCACCCGGATGTCGGCGTGTGCGCCACTCACGACGCTTCCCCGCTTCCGGACGCCCGTTCTTCCCAGTTTCGGCGCCGCCAGCGGCGCGAAACTGGCAACAACGGCGGTCTGGAAGGCGTCATGGGGTGGCCGATCGGGACGCTCGGAGGGCCGGGCCGAGCAGACCGGCGAGCAGGACCGCCTCGCTGACCGCCATCCCGGCCGCGACGCCGGCGCTCCACCCCGCCACGGCCGCGGCGACCATGAGCACCAGCCCCACCACCGCCGACCCGAGCGTCCACCCGAGCACCAGCCGTACCCGCCCGGCGGGGACCAACAGGTTCCGGATCGGCGGCGTGCTGACGCTGAGGAACAGGAACGCCACGCCGTACCAGACGCACACGTCCCGCGGCGCCGCCACGTCCGCCCCGAACACGAACCCCGTCACCCACGGGCCGAGCGCCGCGAACAGCGCCCCGCCGACCACGCCCAGCACCACGTGCGACAGGAACGCCGCTCGGTGCCGCGACCGCCGCTCGGCACCCCCCGCTGCGGCCTCCAAGGTCCAGCCCTGGAACGCGTTCCCCAGCGCCGTCACCGAGAACAACCCGAGGCGGTACGCCGCGTCGGCCGAGGCGAACGGCGAGGACACGTCCGGCCGGAAGGCGACCGTCACGACCGGGACCGGAGTGGACGCATACGCCGTCGCCGCGAGGTTGATCCCGGCGGTCCCGAGGTGGGAGCGCAGCTCGCCCGCGGACCGCGACACCGGGAACGGTGACACCCCGGCCGCCGCCGGGGCGACCCGCCGCCGGAACGCGACCAGCGAGACCACCACCGACACGGCCAGCAGGACCGGGTAGGTCCACACGAGTCCTGTCGCCCAGACCACCCCGGCCCCGATCACCGCCGCGACCACCCGCGGCAGCGTGTCGTACCAGAACAGCAGCCAGGGTTCCCCCAGCCCGATCCCGAACCAGGACGGCGACATCCCGAGCAGCGACGTGGCCACGGCCATGGCCGACGCGTCCACCCGGTGCCCCGGCTGGGCCACCAGAGCGCTGACCACGGCGACTGCCGGGACCACCCCGAGCAGCAGCAGGTACCGCGTGCGCAGGCTCGCCGCATACACCTCGGCCCGCTCGGCCGCGGACGACGCCTGGGCGACGAGGACCGGGCCGCCGACGTTCCAGCCCCAGAACACGACGGTCGCCCCGACCGTCCCGACCGCCTGGGCCGCCACGAAGCTCGACCAGCCCGACGGCCCGGCGACCCGCGCGACCACCGGCATCAACAGGAACGGGGTGACGATCGAGAGCAGCGGCAGCACCGTGAAGCCGGTGAGCCGCCGCAGCACGGAACGAGACCCCGCCGGCGCCGTCACCCCCGGGGAGGCGGCGAGTCCTGCGGCCCGGGCGGGAGCTGGCCGCCGGCCGCGGGACCCTGTCCCACCGACGGGGTGGCCGGCCCGTTGGAGTCGAAGCTCACCTGGGGAGCCTCGCGGGCGATGCCCTCGGTCTCGAAGTACTCCGCCTTGGTCACCCCGGCCATCCCGGCGATGAAGTTCGTCGGCAGCGTCTCGACCTTGGTGTTGAGCGCGCGGACGTTGGCGTTGTAGTACCGCCGAGCGCTGGCGATGCGGTCCTCGGTCGAGCTGAGCTCGTTCTGGAGGGACATGAAGTTCTGGTTGGCCTTGAGGTCCGGGTAGGCCTCGGTGACCGACTGGAGGTTCACCAGGGCTCGGCTCAGCGCGCCCTCCGACTCGGCCGCCTGGGCCGGGCTCTGGTTCGGCGCCATCGCCGCCGCGCGGGCGCGGGTGACCTCGTCGAGGGTGCCGCGCTCGTGGGCGGCGTAGCCCTTGACCGTCTCGACGAGGTTGCCGATGAGGTCGTGCCGGCGCTTGAGCTCGACGTCGATCTGCGCCCACGACTCCTGGACGACGTTGCGCAGCTTGACCAGCCCGTTGTAGAGCCCGGCGAAGATCAGTCCGAGCACCACGACGATGACGAGGATGACGATCAGGGTGGTGGACATGAGGGAAGCCTAGGGGTTGGGCTACGCGTCGGGGTCCCCGCGAAGTATCGGAGCGGAGCGGAGAACTTCGTGGGGTGACTACGTGAGACCGAGGTCCTCGAGGCTGTAGACGAACCGGTATGCGACGCCCTCGGCCTCGATCTTCGCGTCCGCGCCGGTGGCCCGGTCGGCGATCGTCGCCACGGCGACGACCTCGCCGCCGGCCTCCCGGACCGCGCGGAGCGCGGCGATCGGTGAGTCTCCCGTGGTCGTCGTGTCCTCGACGACGAGCACCCTTCGGCCCGCCACGGACGGGCCTTCGATGCGCTGCTGCAACCCGTGCGCCTTGCCCTCCTTGCGGACCACGAACGCGTCGCAGCGCTCACCGGCGGCCGCCGCCGCGTGGAGCATCGACGTGGCGACCGGGTCGGCGCCCAGCGTGAGGCCGCCGGCGGCGGCGTAGTCCAGGTCCTTGGTCAGGTCGCGCATGACCACGCCGACCAGCGGCGCGGCCTCGGCGTCCAGCGAGATCCGGCGCAGGTCGACGTAGTAGTCGGCCTCCCGCCCGGACGACAGGATGACCTTGCCGTGGACGATCGCCTTGGCCTTGATGAGGTCGAGGAGCTTGGCTCGGGCGGTCGCGACGTCGGTGCTCACATCGATGCTCACGTGACAAATCTAGGCGACGGGCGGTGGCGCCTCGCCTAGCCTCGACGCCATGACGGCTGTCGCTCCCACCACGCATACCGCGTACGTCACCACCGAGGACGAGCTGCGCGCCGTCATCGGGTACCCGATCCAGCGGGTCGTCGACAAGGTCCAGCCGCGGCTCGCCTCGCTGCACCGGCAGTGGATCGCCGCCTCGCCGTTCTGCGTGGTGGCCACGTCGGGCGCGGACGGAGGCGTGGACGCCTCCCCCAAGGGCGATCCGACGGGTCTGGCCCACGTGCTCGACGAGTCCACCGTGGTCCTGCCCGAGCGACCGGGCAACAAGCGCGCCGACGGCTACCTCAACATCCTGGCCAACCCGCACGTCGGCCTGATCTTCCTCATCCCGGGCCGCACGGACACGCTCCGCGTCAACGGCACCGCGCGGCTGGTCAGCGACGCCCCGTGGTTCGACGAGCTCGTCGTCAAGGGGCACCGCCCGGTGCTCGCCCTCGAGGTCCACGTCGAGGAGGTGTTCTTCCACTGCGGCAAGGCGTTCCTGCGCAGCCAGCTGTGGAAGCCGGAGACATGGAACCCCGACGCCGTCCCGTCGCGAGCGTGCATCGCCCAGCAGCTCGAACGCCCGGACGACTCCCTGGAGGAGCTCGAGCGGTACTACGGCGAGGCCTACTCGGCCGGCCTCTACTGAGGTTCGAGCCAGCCGTCCCGCAGGGTCGGGACCACCTGGCTCTGGTCGACCTCGGCGGCGATCGTCACGTCCGACGCATACCCCCAGCCGGTCAGCTCCTGTCCGCTGGGGCAGGCCGCGAGCGCCGACCCGATCCGGGGTTCGACCAGCCGGTATGCGGCGGCCGCGGCCAGTGCCTCCTCGCTCGCCTCGACGGACGGGTCGGTCTCGAGCAGAGCGGCCACGACGCCACCGGCGCCCCAGAGGTCCTCGATGGCCGGCCGCAGCGATCCGTCCGGCCACCGCTCGCCAGCCGGGACCACCAGCACCCGGCCACCCCGCTCCAGCAGGTGTGCGGCGACGGCCCGCCGGTTGCGCAGGCCGGCCACGACCACGTCGGCGCCCGCCTCGGCGAGGATCGCGCAGATCGTGGACCCGTTCGGCGACGGCAGCACGACCCGGCTCAGGTCGCCCGCCGCCCGGAACGTCTCCGGCGCGAGGCTCACATCGCCGGGCGTCGCGGCGTCGCGGGCAACCGCCAGCGTGGCCCCGAGCCGACGCGCCTCGTCCTCGGCCGAGGCATCCGCCCACCGATAGGGGCGAACGGCGACCACACGGTCCGCGGCCACGCTGACCGTGGTCGAGAACGTGAGGACGTCGACCACGACCGCCACGTCGCACTCGGGCGCGAGGGCCGCGGCGCCGGTGGGTCCCCACTCCAGCCGCAGCTCCACGACGTCAGCCCGGTGTCGAGGCGCAGCCCTCAGCTGCCCTGCGTGCGGCGGCGCCGAGCCAGGGAGCTCGACACGTCGCGGACCAGCACTCGCGGCACGGCGTTCATCACGCCGACCAGCGTCTTGTACTGGACGCCCGGCACCGACACGATCTTGCCCTTGGCGGCGTCGTCCAGCCCCTGCCGCGCCACCGTGGGGGCGTCGAGCCACATGAACTCGGGGAGCCGGGACATCTTCATCCGGCCGCGCTCGTGGAACTCGGTATGCGTGAAGCCGGGACACAGGGCCATGCAGGTCACCCCGGACCCGGCCAGCTCCTGGGACAGCCCCTCGGAGAAGTACCGGACCCAGGCCTTGGCCGCCGAGTACGTGCCCATCGCCGCATACGAGGCGACCGACGAGACGTTGATGATCCCGCCGCGACCGCGGGTCTTCATCGCGCGCGCAGCGGCGTGCGAGAGGACGAGGGTCGCCGTGCAGAGCACGTCGAGCATCGCCTCCTCCGCCTGGACCTCGTTGGCCAGGAAGCCCTTCTTCATGCCGTACCCGGCGTTGTTGACCAGGAGGTCGACCGGGCGGGCCTCGTCGGCCAGCCGCTGCGCGACCTTCTCGATCTGTGCGCGGTCGGAGAGGTCCGCGACGAGGATCTCGGAGCGGATCTTGTAGTCCCGGCGCAGCTCGTCGGAGACGTTCTCGAGCCGCGCTCGGTCGCGCGCGACGAGCACGATGTCGTGGCCGCGTTCGGCCAGCTGGCGGGCGAACTCGTACCCGATCCCGGCGGTCGCCCCGGTCACCAGCGCGGTCGTCATGAGCGTCAGCGTAGGCCGATAGGTTGCCGGGGTGCGCATCGCGACCTGGAACGTCAACTCCATCCGGTCCCGCATCGAGCGTGTCGAGGACTGGCTGAAGCGAGCCGACCTCGACGTCCTGGCCATCCAGGAGACCAAGGCGCGGGAGGACCAGTTCCCCTACCTCACCTTCGAGGCGCTCGGCTACGAGGTGGCCCACGTCGGGTTCAACCAGTGGAACGGCGTCGCCATCGCGTCCCGGGTCGGCCTGACCGACATCGAGGTCGGGTTCGACGGGATGCCCGGGTGGGGTGAGCCGATCGAGAGCGAGGCCCGTGCGATCGGGGCAACGGTGGGCGGGATCCGGGTCTGGTCGCTCTACATCCCCAACGGCCGCAACATCGACGACCCGCACATGATCTACAAGATCGACTGGCTGGGTCGCCTCCGCGACGCGGCCGCCGGCTGGCTCGAGAAGGACCCCACCGCGCAGATCGCCCTCATGGGCGACTGGAACATCGCGCCGTTCGACGACGACGTGTGGAGCATGGACTTCTACGTCGACAAGTCGCACGTCTCCCCCGGCGAGCGCGCCGCGTTCCAGGGGGTCGTCGACGCGGGGTACCAGGACCTCGTCCGCCCGTATGCGCCCGGCCCCGGCACGTACACCTACTGGGACTACCAGCAGCTCCGGTTCCCCAAGAAGCAGGGGATGCGGATCGACTTCGTCCTCGGCTCCCCCGAGCTGGCCAAGCGGGTCGAGCACGCCGAGATCGTCCGTGAGGAGCGCAAGGGCAAGACCCCCTCCGACCACGCTCCCGTGCTCGTCGAGCTCCGCGCGTAGCCCGTCCGCTACCCGACGACCCTGAACACCGGCTGAATTGTCGGCATTGTCGCCCGGCGGCTAAGGTCGGCGCTCGTGGTCGGAGACGGCAGGCCCGGTGGTCTCGCGGTGGTGTCCCGCTACCACGACGAGGTCGACGCCGCCGTGACCGCCATGAGCAGCTCGCTGGACGCGGGCGGAGACAACTCCGCCGCGCTGGCGGCCCTCGACGGTGCCCTGGAGGGACCCGCAGCGCGCGAGGTCATCGACCGCCTCCCGCACACCCGCGCCGAGCTCCTCGCCGCGGCGCGGCGCGAGCTCGAGGACCCGAAGATGCGCCTCCCCTCGAGCCCCAAGAGCCGGGCGGCGCTCGTGCGGATCCTCGTGCTCCACCAGGTCGACGCGATGTGGTGGGCGCACTCGACCCCGTATGCGGACCAGGAGGCCG
Organism: uncultured Actinomycetota bacterium; assembly: GCA_963787725.1. GTDB lineage: Bacteria > Actinomycetota > Actinomycetes > Actinomycetales > Dermatophilaceae > Lapillicoccus. The sequence goes on from CAWBEH010000014.1 coordinate 96,498, forward strand.
TCGAGGACGCTCCAGAGCTGGTGTCGCTGCCGGTGCTCGACCGGGCCGGGGCGTTGCGCTTCCGGTTCGCGGTGCAGCCGGAGGGGTTGGTGGGCCGCGGCCGTGACGCGGCGATGCGCCGGATGGCCCCACGGCGGCGGCCGCAGGTCTCCGGGATGAAGTTTCTCGTGGCCCGCCCGGAGATCGTCACCCTGCTGAACGAGGTCGGGGACATCTTCCGCAAGGAGGCGCCGGCCGGCACCCCCGCGCTCTGGGTGAACAGCATCGTCCGGAGCGTCGAGCACCAGCAGCATCTCAGCGCGCTCGGGTACTCCGCGCTGCTGCCCAGCTCGCACTGCCTCGGCTGGGGCGCCGACGTCGAGATGACCTGGTACGAGACGTTCGGCGCGGCCGAGACCCTGCAGGAGATCCTCGTCGACTACCGGGACCGCGGCGTCCTCAACGTGATCGGCGAGGGCCAGGCCTGGCACCTGTGCCTCAGCCCGGACCATGTGCCCGCATACCGCGACCCGTCCCTGACCACCGACTGACGACTGCGAGTGATCGACTAGATGTGTGGCATCGCCCTGCTCGTCGGCCCCGGCGCCCGCGGCCACGCCGCGACCTTCGCGGCCATGCTGGAGACGGTCCGCCCGCGCGGCGAGGTGGAGGAGACCCTCCTCGACGACGAGGCCCTGCTCGGCACCCACCGGCTGCGCATCGTCGACCGCGACCGTGCCGTGCAGCCCTGGACGTCGGCCGACGGCCGCTGGGCACTGTCCTACAACGGGGAGATCTTCAACTTCGGCGTGCTGCGCGAGCAGCTGCTCGCGGAAGGGCGGGAGCTGCGCTCGACGTCCGACACCGAGGTGGCCCTCGAGGGCGTGCTCGCGTGGGGCGAGGACGCGCTGCTCCGGTTCCGCGGTGAGTTCGCCTTCGGGGTCGTCGACCGGCATACCCGCCGCGTGTTCCTCGCCCGCGACCCGGCGGGGGTCAAGCCGCTGTACTGGACCGTCGTCGACGGCCGGCTGGCGGTCGCCTCCGAGGTCAAGTCACTGGTCGCTCCGCTGGGCCACGACGCCGTCGTCCACGAGGTGCCGCCAGGGCACTGCGGCTGGGCCGAGCCCGGCGCTGCACCCGACCTGCACCCGTACATCGACCTGCTCCGGCTCGGTGAGGGCCAGCCGATGGTCGAGGACCTCGACGAGGCGACCGCGCTGGTCCGCGCGACCTACCGCGAGGCGGTGCGGATGCGGGTCGACACCGACCTCACCGTCGGGGTCGTCCTCTCCGGTGGGCTGGACAGCTCGCTGACCCTCGCCCACGTCCGCGAGATGCACCCCGACTGCGTCGCGTTCACGGTCGGGACCGAGGGCAGCGAGGACCTCGCGTATGCGCGTCGCCTCACCGCCGACCTCGGCGTGCGCCACGAGGTGGTCACCCTGCGGCCGCGGGACGTCCGCCTGGCCGACGTCCGCGAGGCCATCCGGGTCAGCGAGGCGACGGAGTACGGCGACGTCATCAACGCCGTCGTGTCGATGAAGCTGTTCGAGCGGGTGCACGCCAACGGCGTCAAGGTGGTGCTCACGGGCGACGGGTCGGACGAGCTGTTCGGCGGGTACGACATGTACCGCGAGATCTCACCCGAGCAGTCGAAGGCGTTGTTCCTCCACAAGATCCGGCACCTGAGCCGCACCGAGCTGCAACGGGTCGACCGCACCAGCATGGGCAACGGCGTCGAGGCCCGGGTGCCGTACCTCGACCTCGACATGCTCACCATGGCGATGCGGATCCCGGCGTCGATGAAGCTGCGCGACGGCTACGAGAAGTGGATCCTGCGGCACACCTTCGCCGACGTCCTGCCGGACTACATCCTCGAACGCCACAAGAACCCGATGTCCTACTCGAGCGGCCTGCACGAGCGGATCCGGCTGTACCAGCCGCGGTTCGCCGGGATCTACCGCTCGTACGGGTACGACGCGATCGGTCCGATGCGCCGTGACTTCTGGCGGGTGCTGCAGGACTCGGACCACAACCTGGAGCGAGCGCTGGCCGACGCCGAGAACGCGCGCGACTTCACCCCCGCCGAGCACGCGCGGGAGGTGGCGGGCGCCGTCAAGTGGAACGTCATCAACGGCGTCCGCGAGACGAAGCGCCGGCTGACCACCCGATGACGCGATGACGCGGTGACCGGTCCGCTCAGCGTCCGTCCCGTCTCGGCGACCGAGCATCTGGACTTCGTCCGTGGGTGCGCCGGCGCGTCATACCTGCAGTGCCCGTCCTGGGGCGTGATGCCGCCGCGCTGGGAGCACGAGAGCGTCGGCTGGTACGACGGTCCGCTGCTGCGGGGTGTCGGGCTGGTGCTGTACCGACCGGTGCCGCTGGTCGGTTCACTGGCGTACGTCGGCGAGGGCCCGGTCGTGGACTGGGCCGCGCTGGGCGCCGACAACGTCCTCGACCCGCTGCTGGCCTACCTGCGAAACCGCGGGGTCTTCTCGGTGATGCTCGCGCCGGACCTCGTGCTGCGGCGGTGGCGCGTCGAGACGCTGCGGTCGGTCCTGAGGTCCGGTACCGCGCAACGGCTGCGCGACGTACCGCCGGACGACGTCTCGCCGATCGCGCTCGACGTCGTGGACGCGTTGCGCGGGCTGGGCTGGACCCAGTACGAGGCGCTCGGGCCGGGGTTCGGCGGTCAGATGCACCCGCGGTACCGCTCGCACGTCCCGCTGTCGCCCGACGCCGACCCGGTGGAGCGGCTCGACCGTCAGTGGCGGCGGAACCTGCGCAAGGCGTCGGGATCCGGGGTCGACGTGCGGACCGGCGGCGCCGACGACCTGCCGAGCTTCTATGCGCTGTATGCGGAGACGGCCGGCCGCGACGGCTTCCCGCCGCTGCCGCTCGAGTTCTTCGAACGGATGTGGGCGTCCCTGACCGGTGAGGACCCCGAGCGCCTCGCCCTCTACCTTGCCGAGCGCGATGGAAACGCCCACGCGGCGGCCCTGCGGACCCAAGTGGGTGACGTCGTGTCGTACACCCACGGCGCGTCGTCCGCGGCCGGTCGCGAGTGGCGGCCCAGCAACGCGATGCAGTGGCGGATGCTGACGGACGCGCGGGCTGCGGGCGCCTCGGTCTACGACCTGCGCGGCATCTCCGACGCCCTCGATCCCGACGACCCGCTGTTCGGGCTGCTGCGCTTCAAGCTCGGCCTGGGCGGAGACGCGGTCGAGCTCGCCGGCGAGTGGGAGTACCCGCTCCGTCCAGTCCGTCACCGGGTCGTCGCCCGCCTCCGCGAACGACGACCCCGATGACGCTGTCGATCGGGCGGGTCAGCTCAGGGTCTCGCAGAGGTTCTCGTAGCGGGGCGGGGCCTGGACGAGCTTGAGGTCCACATAGACCAGAGGACCGTGCCCGATGAACAGGCCCTCGTTGAGAGTCCCTGTGGCGTCGCCGATCTCCTTGATGATCCAGAAGATCGACGAGCCGGTCAGCGTGAGAGTCCACTCTCCGTTGGGACCGTAGGTGCTGGCCCCCGGACCGGAGATGTTCCGGACGACGCTCTCGCCCGTCTCGTCGTTCGTGATGCGCTCCACCAGGCGACCGGTGGAGAGTGAGCTGCCGTTGGGGAACGTCCGCGAGTGGGTCTCGTTGACCACATCGATGATCGTCGTGTGGAACGGGCAGACCTCACCGGCCTCGAAGGTGAAGGAGGTGATCTCCCCGGGCACGCGAGGGCCCGGCTTGCCACCGCCGCCGACACCGACCCCGTTCGCGGTGGAGGGCGAAGCGCCCATGAGGGTGGTCAGGGCCGCGCCGGCCAGGGCCGCGGCGATCGAGAGCATTCGTGGACGGAACATGGTTCGGGTGTCCTCCCTGTGAGCTGCACGTGTTGGTAGCTCACAGACTCGGCGCCGGGCAGGGCTGCCCGCATCGGGCGGCGCACCCTATTAGGCGCCGAGGACCTCCCTATTGCCGACGCCCGCGGCCAGCACCTTGGCGCCGATCTGACGGCGGACGGCCAGGAGCCGCCGCCCGTCGGCACCGGTGACGAACGACTGTGCCGTCACGGCGTTCTCGGGCTGCGCTGCGACCTGGTAAGGGCGGGTTCCGCGGCTCGCATCGTGCAGGGTCAGCCGTCCCGACGACCAGGCGACCGACACGGTCGGAACGCCGGTCCGGCCGAACGGTCCTACCGCGATCGACGTGGGGCGGTCCCGCAGGGGCTCGCTGACCAGGATGTTGTCGCTCCAGAGCAGCCGGCCGTCCAGCAGGTCGGTCACGACGATGGCCGCCCCGTCGACGGTGATCGCGGCGCACACCAGGACCGTCCGCCCGTCGTCGGCCGCGCCGAACCTGGCCGCCACCACGATCTCGCGGTCCTTCCGGCGCGCCTCGTGTCGCCGCCAGTCGGCCGGGACGCTGTGGTGGTCCGGCAGGCCGGGCTCGTCGGCCAGCACGACCCGGACACCCGAGGCGCTCAGGCCGATGGCGAGGAAGGCGACGCCGTTGACGACGACACCGTCGAGTGTGGTGACGGCAACGCCGTCGGGGAAGGTCCTTCGGGTGACGAGCGTCCCGTTCGGCTCGTAGAGCTCCACGGCCGACGAGCCGCGCCGGTCCGACGTGGGGTCCGGCGAACAGCGCACGACGCTCACGGCGATGCGGCGACCGACGACCGCCACCCGGCTGGCCTCGTGACCCACGGCGCGGAGGACGTCCTGCCCGTGGAAGGGAAGGTCGCACCCTGGCCACGTCGTGTCGGTCCCGGCCTCGAAGGAGGCCAGCACGCGACCGCCGCGCGGCTCCGGCGCCACGATCTCGACCCGGGACCCGTTGAGGCGGACCACCTGCTCGAAGCCCAGCCCGAGCACGTCGGCGGCAACCTCGTTGGGTCCCGCCACCCATCTCGGAGTCGTCGGCCTCGTGGCCTGGTGCGCTCGGAACCCGTATCGCGCAACGACATTCGCCAGGACACCAGAGGTCCTCAGGGCGTGGCTCACAACGTTCTCCTCGGCTCGGTGGACGACATCGGCGTCACGGTCGCCGCCGGAGATGTCGTCCTCACGAGTCTGTCCAGAACGCCGGAACGGCTCGTCCGCCGACCGGGCCGCCTGATGGTGGACGCGCGCATCCCCCGATCGGGGGAACGCCAATTCCCTTGAGGTCCGTCGGCGCACCGGGTTGGCTGCTCCCATGACCCCGAGCCCGACCCGGCCCCCCATCAGCGTCGGTCTCGCGACGGACACCGAGCGCTTCCTCGAGACCGACCGCACGGTGTGGTTCCAGGGGCTACCGGTCGCGTCCACGGACGAACGCCTACTCGGTCTGGCGAAGGACCAGCGGTTCGCCGCCGACATCGAGGGCGCGGACCCGACGACCTACCCCGGCGTCTACGGTGTCTTTCCCTTGACCCTCAACGTCCCGGGACCGGACGGCGGCCTCAGCCGGGTGCCCTGCGCCGGGCTCAGCTGGGTCGGCGTGCATCCGGACCACCGGCGCCAGGGCGTGCTCTCCGCGATGATGCGTCACCATCTCGAGCAGGTGCACGAGGAGGCGGACACGCACGTCTCGGCCCTGCACGCGAGCGAGCCGGCGATCTACGGCCGCTACGGTTACGGGTTGGCCTCTCTGGAACTTCAGGTCGGGCTCGGCCGGGGATCGACCCTCACCGCACCCGAGCTGGAGGAGGCGGCCACCGCGGTCACCACCCAGTTCGCGACGGTGTCCGACGCGGGAATGCCGACCCGCCTGCGAGAAGCGCACCTCCGGTCCGGCGGCTTGGGGGCGGTGATCGCGGACATCGGCTTCTACGAACGCGTCTCCTTCGAGCCCCCGGACCAGCTGCGCGACAAGGAGCCGTCGCGGGTCCTCTTCGCGCGTCGGGACGGCGAGGACGTGGGGTTCGCGGTGTTCCGCCGGACGCACAAGTGGGAGAAGTTCCGGCCGGCCGGCGAGCTCTCGGTGTGGCTGCTGGTGGGCGACCCGGTGGCCGAGCTGGTCCTCCTGCGCCGCCTGGTCGACTTCGACCTCATGGGGAGCGTCTCGCTCGGCAAGGTTGCGGTGGACGACCCGCTGTTCCTGTGGGCCGGTGGCCCGCGCTCGACGGCCGACGTGGGCACGTACGACAGCCTCTGGGTGCGCCTGGTCGACCTGCCCGAGGCCCTGCAGGACCGGACATGGGTGCAGCCGTGCGACGTCGTGGTCGAGGTGGACGACGTCAGCGCTCCCTGGAACCAGGGCTCGTGGCGGATCCGTGCGGACGACACCGGGCACGCCCACGTGGAGAAGACCTCCGCCGACGCGGACCTGAAGCTGTCGGTCCAGGCCCTCGGCGCCGCATACCTCGGGGGCGGCAGCCTCGCCGCCCAGCACCGTGCCGGCCTCGTCGTGGAACGCCGAACCGGTGCCGTGTCCGAGCTGTCGCGGGCGCTGCGCACCGAGCTGGCTCCCGGTGCCGCGATGGGCTTCTGACCGTTCGCCGTCGAGCCGCGGCGTAGCATCCACACCGTGACGGCGTCGGGTCGCGCCCCCAGCACACCGCCCCAGGAGGTCCGGTTCTGCCGGTCGTCCGACGGGGTGCGGATCGCGTATGCCGTCCACGGCTCCGGTCCGCCGCTGCTCATCTCGACGTGCTGGCTCAGCCACCTCCAGTACGACTGGGAGAGCCCGGTCTGGCGGCACTTCCTCGCCGATCTCGGACGGTTCGCGACGGTCATCCGCTTCGACGAGCGCGGCTACGGCCTCTCGGACTGGGACGTCACGGACTTCTCGCTGGACATGCGGATCGCCGACCTCGAGGCGGTCGCCGACGACGCCGGGTTCCCTCGGTTCGCGCTCATGGCGATGGCCCAGGGCGGTCCGGTCGGCATCCGGTATGCGGCCGCGCACCCCGAGCGGATCACCCGGCTGATCTTCTACAACAGCTACGCCGACGCGGCGCGGGACGAGACGCCGGACGAGTCCGAGGTCGAGGACACGTTCGACCAGATGATCAAGGTCGGCTGGGCCCGCCCGGACTCGACCTTCCGCCGGGTCTTCACCTCGATGCTGATCCCCGCGGCGACCGAGGAGCAGAAGGGCTGGCTCGACGAGCTGCAGCGGGTCTCGGCCTCGGCGACCACCGCCTACGCATCCCGCCACGAGCGGCGACACCACGGCGCCATGGAGTGCTTGCCCGGGCTCGACGCGCCGACCCTGGTCCTCCACGCGACCGGCGAGCGGATCAACGGCTTCGACGAGGGCCGGTTCCTCGCGTCGTCCATCCGTGGGGCGCGGCTGGTCCCGCTGGACAGCCAGAACCACATCATCCTCGAGGACGAGAGTGCATGGCCGGTCCTCGTCCGCGAGGTCGAGGAGTTCCTCCGTCCGGACCGCGACGCCGCGGCGGCCCGGCCTGCCACGCCGATGTCGCTGTCCGCACGCGAGCGCGAGGTGCTCACCCTCGCCGCCCGGGGACTCGACAACGACGACATCGCGCGCGAGCTCCACCTCAGCGTCCGCACGGTCGAACGCCACCTCCAGAACGTCTACGTCAAGCTCGACGTCCAGGGGAAGTCCGCCCGCGCGGCGGCCGTCGCTCGCCTGCTCACCACCGCCTAGTCACCCCACGAGGTTCTCCGCTTCGCTCCGAAACCTCGCGAGGACCACGACCAGCGACTACGCGCACACCGCCGCGAACCCGACCGGACGCGGCCGAGGGATGCGCGTGCGCACCGATGCCGGCGCATACCCCTCGTTCCTACCGTCGAGTCATGACAACCACACCCCTGACGCTCGACCCCATCAAGACCAAGCACCGCGCCATGTGGGCGCTGGGCAACTACGACAACGTCTCCACCGAGGTGATCCAGACCCTCGGTCCGAGGATCGTCGAGGCGGCCGGAATCGCACCGGGTGACCGCGTCCTCGACGTCGCTGCCGGCTCCGGCAACGCCAGCCTGCCCGCCGCGCGTGCCGGCGGGCAGGTCTGGGCCACCGACCTCACCCCCGAGCTGCTCGAGACGGGTCGCCAGCGCGCCGAGGCCGAGGGTCTCGACATCACGTGGCGCGAGGGCGACGCGGAGCACCTGCCGTGCGAGGACGGTGAGTTCGACACGGTCCTCTCCCTCGTGGGCGTGATGTTCGCGCCGTTCCACCAGCCGGTCGCCGACGAGCTCATCCGGGTCGTCCGGCCCGGAGGAACCATCGCCCTCGTCAACTGGACCCCGGAGGGCTTCATCGGCCAGATGTTCGCGGCGATGAAGCCGTATGCGGCCGCCCCGCCGCCCGGAGCATCCCCAGGACCGCTGTGGGGCAACGAGACCCACGTCCGCGAGCTCTTCGGCGACCACGTCTCCGCCCTCACCGCGACCCGGGAGGAGCTCGACGTCGACCGGTTCACGACCGGTGCGGAGTTCCGCGACTTCTTCAAGAGCTACTACGGCCCGACCATCGCCGCCTACCGGAACATCGCCGACGATCCCACGAAGGTCGCGGAGCTGGACCGGATCCTCGCCGACCTCGGCGACCGGTACCTCCAGGGCGGTCACATGCCCTGGGAGTACCTGCTCGTGACGGCCACCAAGGCCTGACCGTCCGGCGCGGCCCCCCACCCCGGCCTTGTGCCCTCATCGGGTGCTTGACAGGGTGGGGGAGTGAGCAAAGGCGCCGCGAAAACCGAGTCATCCCCTGCGCCCCAGCCCCGGACCCCCGAGGACATTCGCAACGTCGTCCTCGTCGGTCCGGGCGGAGCCGGCAAGTCCACGCTGTTCGACCATCTCGTCGCGGCCCGGGTCCCGGGGCGACGACCTCACGAGGGTGAGCGCGCCCGATCGGTCGGGTTGGCCGTCGCCTCCTTCGAGAGCAACGGCCTGACCATCAACCTCGTCGACGCCCCCGGGTTCCCCGACTTCGTCGGCGAGCTGCGCGCGGGTCTCCGAGCGGCCGACGCGGCGATCTTCGTCATCTCGGCGGCCGACGACATCGACGGCGCGACCGCGCTGCTGTGGCAGGAGCTCGCCGCGGTCGGCGTCCCGCGCGCGGTGGCCGTGAGCAAGCTCGACATCCCCCGCTCCGATTACGACGACACCATCGCGCGCTGCCAGCGGGCGTTCGGCGACGCGCAGGCGCTGTACCTGCCGGTCCACAACGCCGACAAGGTCGTGGTCGGGTCGATGGGGTTGCTCAGCCAGCGGGTGTTCGACTCCTCGAGCGGGTCCCGGGTGGAGCGCGACCCCGACAGCGACGAGGCCGCGGCCATCGAGGTCCGGCGCGGGCCCCTCATCGAGGCGATCATCGAGGAGTCCGAGGACGACACGCTTCTCGACCGCTATCTCGAGGGTGAGGACATCTCGACCGAGACGGTCATCGACGACCTCAAGACCGCGGTGGCCAAGGGGACGTTCTTCCCCCTGGTCCCCATCTCCCCCGCGACCGGAGTGGGTCTCGAGGAGGTCCTCGAGGTCATCGAGCAGTGCTTCCCCTCGCCGGCGAGCCGACCGGCACCCACCGCATACAGCCCGGTCGGGGCGACGCTGCCCAGCCTCTCCTGCGACCCGGACGGGCCGCTGGTCGCCGAGATCATCCGCACGACGAGCGACCCGTACGTCGGACGCCTCTCACTGGTCCGCGTCTTCTCCGGCACGTTGAAGGCGGACGACGTGGTTCACGTGTCGGGGCACCTCAGCGAGTTCGTGGAGCGACGGGGAGGCATGGCCGCCGAGGGCCACACCGACCACGACAACGACGAGCGCGTAGGGCCGCTCAGCTCTCCGCTGGACGACGCCACCCGACCCACCAACCGAGGCATCGCGGGCGAGCTGGTCCTCGTCAGCAAGCTGTCGCACGCGGAGACGTCGGACACCCTGTCGGCGAAGGACCGGCCGGCGCTCATCGAGCCGTGGGTGCTGCCGGATCCGTTGCTGCCCATCGCGATCCACGCCTCCAACAAGCGCGACGAGGACAAGCTCGCCGGGGCTCTTCAGCGCGTCGTCGCGGAAGACGTGACGATGCGGATGGAGCACAACCCCGAGACCCACCAGGTCGTGCTGTGGACGATGGGCCAGGCCCACGTCGAGGAGATCCTCGGGCGGCTGCGCGACCGCTACGGCGTCGAGGTGGAGGCCGAGCCGTTCCGCACCGCGCTGCGCGAGACGTTCGTCCGCAAGTGCACCGTCCAGGGCCGCCACGTCAAGCAGAGCGGCGGGCACGGCCAGTATGCGGTCTGCCAGATCGAGATCGAGCCGCTGGAACGCGGTGGTGGAGTGGAGTTCGTCGACAAGGTCGTCGGCGGCTCGGTGCCCCGCCAGTTCATCCCGTCGGTCGAGAAGGGCGCGCGGGCGCAGCTGGAGAAGGGCGTGCTGTCGGGGTACCCCGTCGTCGATGTGCGGATCACGCTGTTCGACGGCAAGGCGCACTCGGTCGACTCGTCCGACATGGCCTTCCAGACGGCGGCCGCGATCGCCCTCAAGGAGGCCGCCAACGAGGCGACCGTGTCGCTGCTCGAACCGGTCGACAAGGTCGACATCACCGTCGACGACGACTACGTGGGCGCCGTGATGTCCGACCTGCGGGGGCGCCGAGGCGCGGTCCTCGGGACCGAGCCGGCCGAGGTGTCGGGGCGCACCGTGGTGCACGCCGAGGTGCCGCAGGTCGAGCTGTCGCGGTACCCGATCGACCTGCGCTCGGTGTCGCACGGCACCGGACTGTTCACCCGGTCACTGCTCCGCTACGACTACATGCCCGCGGAGCTGGCCAAGCAGCAGGTCAACGCCTAGGAAGGGGCCGACGTCGGAGGGTTGTGGCCCTGATCAGGGCCATCACCCTCCGATCTCGCTGCGCCGCATCGCGCAGTTCCGCCGCCGGCACGCACGCGGCGCGCCCGTCCAGCCGCGATCGACAAGGATCTCGCCCATCTCGCGGGCCAGCTCGCAGGGAGTGACGGCAACGTCGACCCAGAACGCCCTCACGGTGAGCCAGCCCCTTGTCGCGCTTCGGCGGTCTCGGATCCCGTCCGTGACTCGCGCGGCTCCCTGGTGGCCGAGGCGGCCGTCGAGCTCGACCAGCACTCGCTGCTCCTCATATGCGACGTCGTGCACGCGGGTCGTCGTCACGACCGTGGGCCGCTGACGGCGACCCGTCGGCAACGCATGCGCTCGCTCCACGTCGCGCAGGAACCTCACCTCCATCACGCTCTCGGCACCATCGGCGACGTCCCCGAGAACGTCCGTCAACAGGCCTCGTCGAGAATGGCGCGCTCGGTTGGCGAGAAGCTCGCGCAGGGTCGCGTCGGTGACCAGACCACGGAAGAAAGCGCGGCCGAGGAGGGCCAGAGCGTCGTCGTCCGTCCCTGCATCGGCCAGGTCGATCAGGGTCTCGCCCACCGTCACGCGCCACGGCCAGTGCAGATCGTCAACGTGCGTGTCCGCATCGACCCGACGACGGACCAGCACGCCGCTCGGGTTCGCCACCCGTCGCCGCTCGTCGACGACGAGCTCGATGGGTCGTGGCGGCTGGTTGAGCAGACCGTGGACGAAGCCCGCGGTCTGATGTGACCACGCCGACCCAGGGACGGCCAGCTGCGCGGCCAGCGCATCGGTATGCCAGTCGTCGCGCCCTGGCAGGGTCTGATAGACGGCGGGGTGCACGCGAACCCAGAGCTGCCGTTCGAGCCTCCACCGCACGGCCTTGGTCGACATTCCGGCCTCGAGACATTGCCGACGCGTCAGCAGACCTCGCTGTTCCGCGCTGGTGGCGCGAAGCTCGACGAGATTGCGAGGCGGGTTCGGTGCGCCGAGGATGCGGTCGTCCGGTTCGCGACTCGTCTCCGGGCGCATACCTCACTGTCGTCGACGCGGTCACCGGGTCCGCCGCGTTATCCACAGCCACGAGCTCGGAGGGTTGTGGCCCTGATCGGGGCCACAACCCTCCGACTCAGCCCGATACAGCCCCCGCATACCGGCGCGCCTGGACCCGTAGCGCCTCGACCAGCTCCGGCGGTTCGTCGACGTGGAAGTCGAGGCCCAGCATGCCGATCCAGACCGCGACGACCTCGACGCTGTCGCCGCCCGTGACGAGGTCGCAGTGGGCGTCGTCGACCTGCTCGACCACGCCGACGGTCGGGTTGATCCGGGCGAGCACCTCCTCAGCCGGCGCGTCGACCCGGACCCGGCAGTGGACCGCCCAGCCGGCGACGGCGACCTCACGCAGCACGAACGAGGTGTAGTCGCCTGGGAACGGCACCGGCCGAAACCGGCGTCCCCCAGGGGTTCTCAGCACCAGCCAGTCGACGCGGTACGGCGCCCACGTGTCGGTATGCGCGTCGCGGGCGACGAGGTACCAGCGCCGCTGCCACGACACGAGGCGGTACGGCTCGACCTGCAGGCGGGCGTCGCCGCGGTAGACGAACCGGACCTCCTCGTGGTCGCGGATCGCCGCGGCCAGGGCGGTCAGCAGGGGGGCGTCGACGACCGGGTCCTCGACGTTGGAGCCGGTGTTCTCCGGCCCCTTGATGACCGCCTCGTGCATCGCGGTCACCTGGCGTTGAAGATGGTGAGGGAGCACCGAGTCGAGCTTCGCCAGCGCGCGGGCGCTGGTCTCCTCGATCCCGGTGATGCCGGTGGCGGCGCGCAGCCCGACGGCGACCGCGACGGCCTCCTCCTCGTCGAGCAGCAGCGGCGGCAGCGAGGCGCCGACCCCCAGCTGGTAGTGACCGTGCGGACCGCGGACCGCGTCGACGGGATACCCGAGCAGGCGCAGCCGGTCGACGTCCTTGCGGATGGTGCGGTCGGTGACGCCGAGTCGCTCGGCCAGCTCGGGACCGGTCCAGTCCCGGCGCGACTGCATCAGCCCGAGCAGCGCGAGGAGGCGGGCCGAGCTCTCCAGCACGATTCCTCGAAACTCTTCGGATTAACAGGAACGAAGTGTTCCTGAACCGCTCCTAGCGTAGCGGTCATGACGAACACCGACACCACCCAGATCCGGCCCTTCACCATCGACATCCCGCAGGAGGCGATCGACGACCTGCAGGCCCGTCTCGCCAACACCCGCTACCCGGAGCCCGCCCCCGGCGACGACTGGTCGCACGGCACGCCGGTCTCCTACCTCCGCGACATGGTCGACCGCTGGCGGCAGTTCGACTGGCGCGAGCAGGAGGCGCGGATGAACGCCGTGCCGAACTACGTCACGGAGATCGACGGGCAGACGATCCACTTCGTCCACGTCCGCTCGGCCGAAGCGGACGCGACGCCGCTGCTGCTGCTGCACACCTACCCCGGCTCGTTCGCCGAGTTCCTCGACATGATCGGCCCGCTCACCGACCCGGTCGCACACGGCGGTCAGGCCGCGGACGCCTTCCACGTCGTCGTCCCGTCGATGCCCGGCCTCGGCTTCAGCACGCCGGTGGCCCCGGCCCCCGACGGCGGTGACTGGACGATGGCCGCAGTCGCTCGCGCATACGACACGCTGATGCGCCGGCTCGGGTACGACTCCTACGGGACCCACGGCAGCGACGGTGGCGCGATGGTCTCGCGCGAGCTCGCCGTGCTGGACCCGCCCGGGTTCCTCGGCGCGCACGTCCTCCAGCTGTTCTCCTTCCCGTCCGGCGCCGACGGCGAGATGGACGGCTTCGGACCCAAGGAGTACGCGGCGCTCGAGTTCCTCGGCTGGTTCCAGTCGGTGGGCGGGTACAACGGGATGAACGGGACGCGTCCGCAGACCGTGGCCGCCGCTCTGTCCGACTCGCCGGTGGGACAGCTGGCGTACAACGAGCTGTTCGAGAACTTCGGCAACGGCACCAGCCTGGTCTCGCCGGAGCAGGTCCTGACGCAGGTCTCGCTCTACTGGCTGACCAACACGTCGGCCGGGGCGGTCCGCTACCACTACGCGGAGGGGCACTCCGGCGCCGAGCCGCAGGTGAGCCACGGCCGGACCGGCGTGGCCGTGTTCAAGGACGACTTCCAGACCATCCGCCCGCTCGCCGAGCGCGACAACACCTCGATCGTGCACTGGACCGAGTTCGACCGCGGCGGCCACTACGCGGCCATGGAGGTTCCGGAGCTCGTCGTCGACGACCTCCGCACCTTCTTCGGCTGAGCCTGACCCGCGCGAGCCCTGCACCCCCGCCACCCGGCGGGGGTGCAGCCGTGGGTTCCAGCCAGTCAGCGGCTCCCACGAGGGCCCGCTGCCCGGTGACACTGGTCCCGCTCCCCGACGACGGCGTTGGGGACCGCCGATGAAGGAGTCGCCCGATGACTACAACGACGCCCGCCCGACCACCGTTCGACCCGGAGCTGACCGCAGTGGTGGAGGGCTTCCGCGCCGCCATGGGCTCGTTCGACACCGACAGCCTCCCGGCCCTGCGCACGGCCCTCGCGGACGGCATACCGGGCATCGAACCGGTCGACCTCACCGCAGGCGGCGCAGTCCTCGTCGAGGAGCGCACAGTGCCGGGACCAGAGGGCGACCCCGAGATCACCCTGCTCGTTCTGCGCCCGGCGACCGGTACCGGCCCGTGGCCGGCGGTCTACCACACCCACGGGGGCGGCATGGTCGTCGGCGACATGCGGACCGGAGTCGAGATGTTCCTGCCCTACATCCTCGAGATCGGCGCGGTCGTCGTCTCCGTGGAGTACCGCCTGGCGCCGGAGCACCCGGACCCGGCCCCGGTTGAGGACTGCTATGCCGGACTGGTCTGGACGGCCAAGCACGCCGAGGAGCTCGGCATCGACCCGGGTCGAATCCTCATCGCCGGTGCCAGCGCGGGCGGCGGGCTCGCGGCGGGTACCGCGCTGCTCGCCCGCGACCGCGGCTTCCCGACGCTGACCCACCAGGTCCTCATCTGCCCCATGATCGACGACCGCCTCGAGACCCCGAGCAGCCGGATGCTCGACGGCGAGGGTGCCTGGGACCGCAACGACAACCTCTTCGGCTGGACCGCGCTGCTCGGCGACCGCCAGGGCGGCGAGGACGTCTCCATCTACGCGGCCCCAGCACGCGCCGCCGACCTCTCCGGCCTCCCCCGCAGCTACGTCGACGTCGGCACCGTCGAGTCCTTCCGCGACGAGGCGATCACGTATGCGCAGCGGCTGGCCCAGGCGGGGGTCAACGTCGACCTGCACCTCTGGGGCGGGGGCTTCCACGGCTTCGACCTGATGGCGCCGCACGCGGCGGTCAGCCGGGCCGCGCAGGCCGCCAGGGACGAGTTTCTCCGGCGGGCTCTGGAGGGATGACGCGCTCGGCGGGGTGAGCCATGGCCCGCCCTGCGATGATGGTCGCCCGCGAGGAGGCCACGGATGCGCGAGCTGATCGGGCGGCTTGAGGTCGTCGACGACGACGCCGCCAGTGCGCTGCGCGTCATCGCCCACTTCGACGGCCTGGTCGACGAGCGGGCCTCCGCGCCGGCCATGGTCCGGGCGGCAGCCGCCCTCGCGGGGTGCCCGGCCGCCTGGCACGACAGCGAGTCCGGCGTGACCCGGCGCCTCGACCCGGCGGGGCGTTCCCTCGGCCCCGCCGGATGGCAGGCCGGCTGGCCTCGGGTCACGCTCGAGACGAGCCGGGACGGCGCCGTCTGGCTCGAACGACCGGACGAACCGGGGCCGCTGGACCGGCTCATCCTGGAACGGCTCGGCAAGGCGCTGGACACGACGGCTGGCCCCCGGGCCGACTCCGGCCGCGTGGCGCACGCCGTCCGCGTCGCCTGCGACCCGGACCTCACGGTCGCCGAGCGCCGTCCCGCGGTCGAGACGCTGGGACTCCACGACGCGGTAACGGTGTGGGCGGTAGGCCCGACGGCCACGGGTCTCTCGGCACGCCGTCAGGCCCTGGTCGACAACGTGACGGTCGTCCTGCTGAACCACCTCGACACCGCGCCGGTTCTACCAGCTTCCTCCCTGGTCGGGTCCGCGGTCGTTGCCGCGCACGACCTCCCGCGGGGAGTGGCACACGCTCGCATCGCGTTGCGGCTCAGCGGTTTCGCCACGGGTCCGACCGCCACCACTCGTTACGAGGACCTCGGCGGCCTCGCCGCGCTCGCCGAGCTGGTCACGCCCGAGCAGGCCCAGCAGGTGCCGGACGTCGCCGTCTTCGACCGGCTCCTGCCGCAGCACCCATGGCTACCGGACACCGTCGCAGCGGTCGTCGGGCACGGGAGTATGCGGCAGGCCGCGGTTGCGCTGCACGTGCATCACTCCACGCTCCAGGAACGGCTCACCTGGCTCGAGGGCCGGCTCGGGTTCCCGGTGCTGGGCGGTCCAGGTCGGGAGCGGCTCGCGCTCGCCCTGTCGCTGTGGCGGATCGCCCGCTCGGGCACCGGCTGACGCGCATACGTCCGAACCGGTCAGTCGTCAGCGCAGGACGAGCGTGTCCGCCTCCGCGTCGAGGTCGACCTTCACGGTGCCGCCGTCGCGAACCTCGCCGGACAAGAGCGCCTTGGCCAGCCGGTCGCCGATCTCCTTCTGTACCAACCTCCGCAGCGGTCGGGCACCGTAGGTCGGGTCGTACCCGGTGACGGCCAGCCACTCCTTCGCCGCGTCGGTCACGTCGAGGGTGATCCGACGGTCGTGCAGCCGGTTCGCCAGGGCGTGGACCTGGAGGTCGACGATCTGGGTGAGGTCCTCGGTCGACAGCGGGTCGAAGACGACCACCTCGTCGAGCCGGTTGAGGAACTCGGGCTTGAACGTCTGGCGCACGATCCCGAGGACCGCCTCCTGGCGCGACTCCGGCGTGAGCAGCGGGTCGACGAGGAACTGGGAACCAAGGTTCGAGGTCATCACGAGGATGACGTTGCGGAAGTCGACCGTCCGCCCCTGGCCGTCGGTCAGGCGACCGTCGTCGAGGACCTGCAGCAGGATGTCGAACGTCTCGGGGTGGGCCTTCTCGACCTCGTCGAGCAGGATCACCGAGTAGGGCCGACGTCGCACGGCCTCGGTGAGCTGGCCGCCCTCCTCGTACCCCACGTAGCCCGGAGGGGCACCGATCAGCCGGGCCACCGCGTGCCGCTCGGAGTACTCCGACATGTCGATCCGCACCATGGCCCGCTCGTCGTCGAAGAGGAAGTCCGCGAGCGACTTGGCCAGCTCGGTCTTGCCGACGCCGGTCGGGCCGAGGAAGAGGAACGAGCCGGTCGGGCGGTCGGGGTCGGCGATGCCGGAGCGGGCGCGGCGTACCGCGTCGGACACCGCCCGCACGGCGTTGGCCTGGCCGATGAGCCGGGCGCCGAGGTGCTGCTCCATGTGCAGGAGCTTCTCGGTCTCGCCCTCGAGCAGCCGACCGGCGGGGATGCCGGTCCACGACGAGATGACGTCGGCGATGTCGTCGCTGCCTACCTCGTCCTTGACCATCACGTCGGCACCCGTGGCCGCGCTTTCATCGCCGGCCGCCGCCTCCAGCTCCCGCTCCACCGAGGGGATCTGGCCGTAGAGGATCGCCGACGCGCTGCCGAGGTCGCCCTCGCGTTGCAGCCGCTCGGCCTGGCTGCGCAGCTCGTCGAGCTTCGACTTCAGGTCACCGACCCGGTTGAGGCCGGCCTTCTCCGCCTCCCACCGCGCGTTGAGCGCGTCGAGCTGCTCCTGCCGGTCGGCGAGGTCCTGTTGCAGGCGGGCCAGCCGCTCGCGCGAGGCCTCGTCGGTCTCGGCCTGCAGGTGCAGCTCCTCCATCTTCAGCCGGTCGACCTGGCGCCGGAGCTCGTCGATCTCCACGGGAGACGAGTCGATCTCCATCCGCAGCCGGGACGCGGCCTCGTCGATGAGGTCGATCGCCTTGTCGGGCAGCTGGCGCCCGGTGATGTAGCGGTCGGAGAGCGAGGCCGCGGCCACCAGCGCCGCGTCGGCGATGGCCACCTTGTGGTGCGCCTCGTAGCGCTCCTTGAGGCCGCGGAGGATCGCGATGGTGTCCTCGACCGACGGCTCGCCGACGAAGACCTGCTGGAAGCGCCGCTCCAGGGCCGCGTCCTTCTCGATGTGCTTGCGGTACTCGTCCAGCGTCGTCGCGCCCACCAGCCGGAGCTCGCCTCGGGCCAGCATCGGCTTGAGCATGTTGCCGGCGTCCATCGTGCCCTCGCCGGTCGCGCCGGCGCCGACGACGGTATGCAGCTCGTCGATGAAGGTGATGACCTGGCCCTCCGAGCCGGTGATCTCCTCGAGCACCGCCTTGAGCCGCTCCTCGAACTCGCCGCGGTACTTCGCGCCGGCCACCATCGCGCCGAGGTCCAGCGACACCAGCGACTTGCCGCGCAGGCTCTCCGGGACGTCGCCGGCGACGATGCGCTGGGCGAGTCCCTCGACGACCGCTGTCTTCCCGACGCCGGGGTCGCCGATGAGCACGGGGTTGTTCTTGGTCCGCCGCGAGAGGACCTGCACGACGCGTCGGATCTCGGCGTCGCGGCCGATCACCGGGTCGAGCCGGCCCTCGCGAGCGGCGGCGGTCAGGTCGGTGCCGTACTTCTCCAGCGCCTGGAAGGTCGCCTCGGGATGTTCCGAGTCGACGCGTCGCCCACCCCGCAGCTGAGGGATGGCCGCCTCGATCGCGGCGGCGTCGAGGCCGAAGTCACCGGTCCGCGCGAGCGCCAGCAGCAGGTGGTCGGTCGAGATGAAGGTGTCGCCCATCGACGCCATCAGCGACCGGGCACTCTCGAGCACGGCCAGCGCCGCACGAGACAGCTGCGGCGTAGGCACCGACGAGCCGGACACGGACGGCAGCGCCGCAAGGATCCGGTCGGCCGCGCTCACCGCGCCCGCGACTGTGGTCCCGGCGGCCTCGAGCAGGGCCGGGGTGGTCGTGTCGGCCTGCTCGGCCAGCGCCTTGAGGACCTGGGCGGGCTCGATCTGGGGGTGTCCGTCCGCGGCGGCGGTGCGCGCCGCGGCCGCCAGTGCCTCGTTGGCCTTGGTCGTCAGCTGCAGATCCATGGAGTGCGGGTACCTCTTTCAGCAGGTCATCTCGGTATGCGGGTCGCTCAGGACAACGCCGGACAAAGTTGAGTCTATTCCGCTCAGGTTTACCCTGGGAAGAGCTCACACACGAAGGAGCTCCGGTATGCGTCCCGTGGACTCCACGCGCCGGGTCGAGGCGGTGCGCGGCGACATCACCACCGAACGGGTCGACGCCATCGTGAACGCCGCGAACCGGTCGCTGCTCGGCGGGGGCGGCGTCGACGGCGCGATCCACCGGGCGGCCGGACCGCGGCTCCTGGCGGCCTGCCGGGAAGTGCGTCGAGACGCATACCCCGACGGCCTTCCGGTCGGCGACGCTGTGGCGACCACCGGTGCGAACCTGCCGGCGCGCTGGGTGATCCACACCGTCGGGCCCAACTGGCACCGGGGCCAGCGCGACCCGGACCTGCTGCGCCGGTGCTTCACCCGGTCGCTCGACGTGTCGGCGGAGATGGGCGCGCGGTCGGTGGCGTTCCCCGCCGTCAGCGCCGGCGTCTACGGATGGGACCCGGCCGTCGTCGCCGACATCGCCGTCGGCGCCGCCTACGACTCCGGCCACGGACCGGGCGTGCAGCTCGTCCGGTTCGTCCTCATAGGCGACGCGGTTCTCGGCGAGTTCTCGCGGGCTCTCGCCGATCTCGGCGTCGACCCGGCAGGCTAGGGCTGTGAGCACGGCCGAGCGCAGCAACCTCCACGACCTCGAACGCGAGCTGACCCGGTTCTTCCGGCGCTCGCGGGTGGCGTCCACCGCCATCGCCGCCGAGGTGCACCCGGACCTCGACGTCGCGTCGTACACCGTCCTCGTGACGATCTCCGACCTCTCGTCCAGCCTGCCGGGCGGTGTACGCGCCATCGACGTCGCCGACACACTCGGGCTGCACAAGTCGACCATGAGCCGCAACATCGGCGTCCTCGAGCGCCTCGGCCTGGTCGGTCGCGAGCCGTCCGCCGAGGACGCCCGGGCCCGGATCCTCACCATCACCGAACCCGGGCGCACCTCGCTCGACGCGGCGATCAGCGCGCGCCGCCAGCGGGTCTCGTCGATCCTCGGCCGCTGGTCGGAGTCCGACGTCCGCGACCTCGCGCGGCTGCTCGGCCAGCTCAACGACGACCTGGCCAGCTGACCGCCAGGAATATTGGTTGCTTAGGTCAACTTTACTGCTATAGTTGTGTGTCACAACCAATTGGAGCAGTGTCATGGCCGTCAGCGAACCCGTCGCCCTCGAGATCGTCGGCGCCCTCTCCGGGCTGGTCCGGACCGCCCGCTCGTACGCGCACCTGCGGCACGAGCAGCTCGGCCCGACCGGGATCGCGCTCGCGATCCTCAAGCGCCTGGCCGAGCGCCCGAGCCGATCCGGAGACATGGCCTGCGCGCTCGCCGTCTCGCCGTCGGCCGTCTCCCGAGCGGTGGCCACCGTGGAGTCGCTGGGCTACGTCGCCCGTCAGCCCGACCCCGCGGACGCCCGTGCGTACGTCCTTTCGCTGACGCCCTCAGGAGTGCGGTTCCTCGCCGAGCAGCACCGCGAACACGCGCGCCGGGTCGCGGCCGTCCTCGAGGGATGGGACGACGACAAGGCCCACGCCGTGTTCCAGGGCCTGACCGAGCTCGACACCGCCCTCAGCCGCACCGTCGCGGACATGCGCGCGGGCGGCATACCCACCCTCACTCCCTTGACCACCGCGTTCGCCGACAGCGTCGCCGACGACACCACCTCGAACCAGGACCAGAAGGCGTACGCATGACCGTCACCACCGACCAACCCGCTCAACCCACCGCGCACACCACCGCGCCACCCGCGACGCAACCCGCGACGCAACCCGCCCGGACCGTCGCCGGTGAGATGACCCACCGGGAGATCCTCCGGGCCATGACCGGGCTGCTCGCCGCGCTGTTCACGGCGATGCTGTCGTCGACCATCGTCGCGACCGCGCTGCCGACGATCATCGGCGACCTTCAGGGCACGCAGAGCCAGTACACGTGGATCATCACGGCCTCGCTCCTCGCGACGACGGTGACCACACCCATCTGGGGCAAGCTCGCGGACCTGTTCAGCAAGAAGGTCCTCGTCCAGAGTGCGACGGTCGTCTTCGTGGCGGGCTCGGTCGCCGCGGGTATGGCGCACGACGTCCCGTTCCTCATCGCCTGCCGCGTCGTCCAGGGGATAGGTATGGGCGGGCTCACCGCCCTCGCCGCCGCCATCATGGGCGCGATCGTCGCGCCCCGGGAACGCGGCCGGTACTCGGGCTACATGGGTGCGGTCATGGCCGTGGCCACGGTCAGCGGCCCACTGCTCGGCGGGTTCGTCGTCGACTCGTGGGGGTGGCGCTGGACGTTCTACATCTGCGTGCCGCTCGCGATCGTCGCGATCATCGTGCTCCAGACCCAGCTGCACCTGAACACCGTTCGGCGCCAGCCGCGGATCGACTACCTGGGTGCGTTCCTCATCGCCGTCACCGCCAGCCTGCCGCTGCTCTGGGTGACCTTTGCCGGCACCGACTTCGCGTGGCTCTCGTGGCCCTCGGCCGCGTTCGTCGTCGGGACGCTGGTGCTCGGGTGGATCACCCTCCGCGTCGAGCGTCGCGCGCCGGAACCGTTGGTACCGCTGAAGGTCCTCGCGAACCGCACCGCGGTGCTCTCCATCGTGGCCAGCGTGGCCGTCGGCATCGCGATGTTCGGCGGCACGACCTTCCTCGGCCAGTACTTCCAGGTCGCCCAGGGCTACAGCCCGACCAAGGCCGGCCTGATGACCATCCCGCTCATGGTCGCGGCGATGCTCTCGTCGACGATCGCCGGCCAGATCATCAGCCGGACGGGGCGCTGGAAGGCGTTCCTCGTCGGCGGTGGGGCGTTCCTCGTCCTCGGCCTGGCCGGCCTGTCCCTACTGCGCCACGACACCCCGGCCTGGGAGAGCGGCGTCTCGATGGCGGTGATGGGCCTCGGCATGGGCGCCCTCATGCAGAACCTCGTCCTCGCCGTCCAGAACACGGTCGACGTCCGCGACATCGGCGCAGCCTCCGCCTCGGTCTCGTTCTTCCGCTCGCTCGGTGGTGCGGTGGGGGTCTCGGCGCTCGGTGCGGTCCTGGCCAACCTCGTCCAGAGCCAGGTGCACGACGGGCTCGTCGCCCTCGGTCCTGCGGTCACCGCCGCGGCCGGTTCCGGAGAGTCGGGCACGCTCGACCTCAAGAGCATGCCCCCGGTGATCGCGACGATCGTCCGGACGGCCTACGGCGACGCGACCGGCCACATCTTCCTCGTCGCCGCGGCGGTCGCCGTCGTCGCCCTGGTGGCGGTCGTCTTCATCCGCGAGGTACCGCTCCGCACGACGGTCGCCCTCGAGCGCCCGGAGAACGTGGTGGCCGAGCGCGGCTGACCCGCTCCCCGTCTCCGCCCCCGCCCGCTCCCCCCACTCGCCGAGAGGCCAACTTCGGCCGCTATGGAGGGGTCCAAAGCGGCCAAAGCTGGCCTCTCGGCCGTCGGAGTCCGGGTCAGAGGGCGTCCTGTGGGCCACCACCGGTGCGCGGTTCGACGTCGCACGTCCTGCGGCCGTTCGGCCAGGGGCGCCGGCGAGATGTCGTCGACGAACGCGAGCGCTCGGCAGAACCGCGTGGTCAGCGGCGCTTGGGGAGGACGGGCTGCCAGAGAACCAGGGCCTGGGACGCCGTCCCGAACCGCGGCGGCCGTTGGCCGGGCCGGACCGCGACGATCTCGCCACCGGTGCCGGCTGCGAAGATCCGCGAACCCAGCTGCGCCCGGGCGTCCGCCCGGTCGGCCTCCTTGTTCAGAGCGTCGGCGAGCTCGGCCACCCGGGAGCGCAGCGCGGCAACCTGGATCTCCAGCTCGAGGATCCGCTGGATGCCGGCGAGCGAGACACCCTCCTCCTGCGACAGCCGCTGCACCTCGCGCAACAGCGCGACGTCGCGGCCGGAGTAGCGGCGACCGCCGCCGCGGGTCCGCGACGGCGACACGAGCCCGAGCCGGTCGTACTGGCGCAGCGTCTGCGCGTGCATACCGGCGAGCTGGGCCGCGACCGAGATGACGAACACGGGGGTGTCGTCGTCCGGACCGAAGCTCGGCTGCTTCGATGACTCGGCGCGGGACGTGGCCATGGTGTCGCCTCGCTCAGGCCCGGGCCCGCTCGAAGAGCTCGGTGCGGGGGTCCTGGCCGGCCTCGTCGGCCTGCATGGTCTCCAACGCCTCCCGCGCGGCGTCGGTGAGCCGCTGCGGGACGACGACCTGGACCTTGGCCAACAGGTCGCCGCTCTTGTCGCCGCGCTTGACCCCGCGTCCCTTGACGCGCAGAACTCGGCCGCTCGGCGTTCCGGGTGCGATCTTGACGCGCACCGGAGTGCCCTCGAGCGTGGGTACCGACACCGTCGCGCCGAGGGCTGCCTCCGGGAAGGTCACCGGCAGGTCGACCGTGAGGTTGTCGCCGTCGCGGCCGAACACGGGGTGCTTCTCGACCGTGACCGTGAGGATCAGGTCACCTGGCTCCGCACCGGCGTCGCCGCGAGAACCCTTGCCGCGCAACCGGATCTTCTGTCCGTCGCGCACACCGGGCGGGATCCGGGTCGTGATGCGCTGGCCGTCCGCCGCCTCCAGCGTCACGGTCTGACCCGCAACAGCGTCCCGGAAGGACAGGCTCGTCCGGGCCTGGACGTCGGCGCCCTTGCGGGGTCCGCGGGGCGCACCGAACGTGTCGTACCCGCCGTAGGTCGCACCGCCGGGGTAGGCGCCACCGGCCTGGCCGAAGAGGCTGGACAGCAGGTCCTGCATGTCGGGGTCGTTCGCGGAGCTGCTGCTCGTGGAGTACCGGGTTCGGGTGTTGCCCCCGCTGGTGAACATCCCCGAGAACAGGTCCTCGAACCCGCCCGCCGAGCCGCCGCCCCCGGCCGTGAACCGGGCGCCGCCGCGCGTCATGGCGCGGATCTGGTCGTACTGCTGGCGCTGCTCGGCGTCGGAGAGGACGGAGTACGCCTCGCCGATCTCCTTGAACTTGGCCTCCGCGGCTGCGTCCCCGGCGTTCTGGTCCGGGTGCAGCTTCCGCGCCAGCTTGCGGTACGTCTTCTTGATCGTCGCCGCGTCGGCGTCGGAGGAGACACCGAGGATGGCGTAGAAGTCCTTGTCCAACCAGTCCTGGCTAGCCATCTCGGCGTCCCTCCCTTCGCGTGTGTATGCCGGTCGTCACTGCGGGTCGGCGACCGAGACCCGTGCGGGCCGCACGACCCGCTCCCCCATCTTGAACCCCGGCTGGATCACCTGGACGACGGTGGTCGTCGTGGCGTCCTCGGGCAGCTCTGCCTCCACGTGCATCAGGGCCTCGTGGATGGCGGGGTCGAACTCCTCGCCCTTGGCGCCGATCCGCTCGACACCGAACCGGCCGAGGATCGCGTCGAGCTTGTCGGCGATCGCCGCGAACGGCGTGCCGTCGAGGTCGCCGTGCTCGCGGGCGGCGTGGACGTCGTCGAGGACCGGCAGCAGCGCCTCGACGACCTGGGTGACCCCACGGTCGCGGGCGAGGTCGCGGTCGCGGTCGACGCGCTTCTTGTAGTTGACGTACTCCGCCTGGAGACGGCGCAGGTCCTCGAGGTGCTCGGCCGCCTTGCGCGTGTCCGGGTGGACGTCGGCCACGGGCGCCTCCTCGATGACCTCACCCTCGATCTCGTTGTCCACCAACGATCCTGGCGTGTCGGGAATGTAGACGTCGTACTCGTCGTCGCCTCCCGGCTCCGACGAGGCCTCGCCGCCGTGCGGACCCTGGCCGGACCGTCCGGCGGCCTCGTGGTGGCCCCGGCCGGGTCCGCGGCTCGCCGGTCCGGTGGGTCCGGTCGGCTCCTCGCCGACCGGACCCACCGACTCGTCGGTCACTTGCGGTCCTGCGGGCTGTCGGTCTCCTCGTCGACGATCTCGGCGTCGACGACGTCGTCGTCAGCCGACGACTCCGAGCCGTCCGTCGAGCCGGCGTCACCGGCCGAGTCCTGCGGACCGGCGTCGCCGGAACCCGCGTTGGCCTCCTGGGCCGCACTCGCCGCGTACATGGCCTGCCCCATCTTCTGGGAGACCTCGCTGAGCTTCGCCGTCTTGGCCTTGATGTCCTCGACGTCGGTGCCCGGCGCGTCCTTGGTGCCGACCGCGGTCTTCAGCTCGGCGAGCGCCGCCTCGACGTCGGACTTCTCGGCGTCCGGGACCTTGTCGCCGTTCTCGGCCAGGAACTTCTCGGTCGAGTAGACCAGCTGGTCGGCGGTGTTGCGGGCGTCGATCTCCTCGACCCGCTTCTTGTCCTCCTCGGCGTGCGCCTCGGCCTCCTTGACCATCCGCTCGATCTCCTCCTTGGGCAGGGCGGACCCGCCGGAGATCGTCATGGACTGCTCCTTGCCGGTGCCCTGGTCCTTGGCGGTGACGTGGACGATGCCGTTGGCGTCGATGTCGAAGGTGACCTCGATCTTCGGCACGCCGCGCGGCGCCGGCGCGATGCCGGTCAGCTCGAACGTGCCGAGTCCCTTGTTGTGCTGCGCGATCTCGCGCTCACCCTGGAAGACCTGGATGAGAACGGACGGCTGGTTGTCGTCGGCCGTCGTGAAGATCTCGCTGCGCTTGGTCGGGATCGCGGTGTTGCGCTCGATGAGCTTGGTGAACCGACCGTGCTGGGTCTCGATGCCGAGGCTGAGCGGCGTGACGTCGATGAGGAGGACGTCCTTGCGCTCCCCCTTGAGGACGCCGGACTGCAGGCTCGCGCCGACGGCGACGACCTCGTCCGGGTTGACGCCCTTGTTGGGCTCCTTGCCGCCGGTCAGCTCCCTGACGACGTTGGTCACCGCGGGCATCCGCGTCGAACCGCCGACGAGGACCACGTGGTCGATGTCGGAGACCTTGATGCCGGCGTCGGCGATGACCTTCTGGAACGGCGCCTTGGTCCGCTCGAGCAGGTCGGTGGTCAGGCGCTCGAACTCGGCGCGGGACAGCGACTCGTCGAGGTGGATCGGCCCGTTCTCGGACATCGAGAGGTACTGCAGGTTGATGTTGGAGCTCATCGAGGAGCTGAGCTCCTTCTTGGCCTGCTCCGCCGCGTCGCGCAGGCGCTGCATGGCGATCTTGTCCTTGGACAGGTCGACGCCGCTGCTGTTCTTCACCGTCGTGAGCAGGTGCTGGACGATCCGGTCGTCCCAGTCGTCGCCACCGAGCTTGTTGTCGCCGTTGGTGGCGCGAACCTGGATGGTCGAGAAGCCGTCCTCCGGGTCCTTGCCGACCTCGAGGAGGGACACGTCGAACGTGCCGCCACCGAGGTCGAAGACGAGGATGAGCTCGTCCTCCTTGCCCTTGTCCAGGCCGTAGGCGAGCGCGGCGGCGGTGGGCTCGTTGATGATCCGCAGGACGTTGAGGCCCGCGATCTCGCCGGCCTCCTTGGTGGCCTGGCGCTGGTGGTCGTCGAAGTACGCGGGAACGGTGATCACCGCGTCGGTGACGGACTCGCCGAGGTAGGACTCCGCGTCGCGCTTCAGCTTCTGGAGGATGCGGGCGCTGATCTCCTGCGCGGTGTAGTGCTTGCCGTCGATCTCCGGCGACTTCCAGTCGGTGCCCATGTGGCGCTTGACGGAACGGATGGTCCGGTCGACGTTGGTGACGGCCTGGCGCTTGGCGATCTCGCCGACGAGCACCTCGCCGTTCTTGGAGAACGCGACGACCGACGGGGTGGTCCGGCCGCCCTCCGCGTTCGCGATGATGGTCGGCTCGCCGCCCTCGAGGACGGCGACGGCCGAGTTGGTGGTGCCCAGGTCGATTCCGACCGCACGTGCCATGGTGACTCTCCTGTGATGCTGGGGGTTGCTGCTGGGGTTGCTTCAGGCGGGCTCAGTTGTCCGGCTACCCACACTGCCGGGCGGGGTACCGGTTGTCAAAACCAGACTCCGCAAAGTTGCGTACACCTGACTCAACTCTAGCCTCAGAGCGAATGTTCCCTGCACGGCGAGGAATCTGCAACCGCCACGCCCATCCGTGGCCGGAGCAGCGCCCGCATGGAATGATCCCGCGGACACCCACA
Source organism: uncultured Actinomycetota bacterium (assembly GCA_963787725.1). Classification (GTDB taxonomy): domain Bacteria; phylum Actinomycetota; class Actinomycetes; order Actinomycetales; family Dermatophilaceae; genus Lapillicoccus. The sequence goes on from CAWBEH010000014.1 coordinate 123,412, forward strand.
GGGCAAGAAGGGCTCGACTCCGATGCAGATGAAGCTCGAACTGATCCCGCTCCCGGTATCGGACGTGGACCGAGCCATCGCCTTCTACGGCGACACGCTCGGCTTCACGAAGGACGTCGACGTGCAGCCCGCTGACGGGGTCCGGGTCGTCCAGTTCACACCGGAGGGCTCGGGGTGTTCGATCGGCTTCGGGACCGGGCTGGACGTGTACAGAGGAGAGCCCGGCAGTGTCAGAGGTCTGCACCTGGTCGTCGAGGACATCGTCGAGGCGCGGGCCGAGCTGGTCCGCCGAGGTGTTGAGGTCGGCGAGATCCGTGACTTCGGGGGCGGCGTCAAGGGAGCGGACTTCGCCGACCCCGACGGCAACGGCTTCGAGCTGCAGGAGATGGCGTGGCGCACGGGCGCGACGTTCTAGTGCCCCCGGTCGGAGCCCCTGACCGTCAGCTCACGGGTTGCCGACGCACCATCTCGGTGATCCAGATGGGCGCGTAGGGGGACGTGCAGTTCGCTGGCGTCGGGTAGTCCTTGAGGACCTCCAGGCGCTCTCCGATGTCGAGCGCGCGAGAACGGTATGCGGGGTGCTCGATCCCGATCTGTGCCAGGCAGGAGTTCATCGCCCATTGCAGGCGGGCTGGAGCGTCCTTCATCTCCGCCTCGATGACGTCGAGCAGTGCCGCGAGGTCGAGGCCGTCGGGCTGTTTGACCACCCGCTCGGTGGTCAGGGCCCAGCCGGCGCTCGCCACCACGGGGTCGGTATCGGCCATCCAGGTCCGGCGCAGCTCTTCGGCGTGCGGGCTCTTCTTGACCACGTAGCTCACGAGCCAGTCGTGCACCTTGGGGGTATGCGCCTCGCGCAGCATCGCGTCGAGCTCGTCTCGGCCGTACGCCTTCGGGCGGCAGACGAGGATCGCGACGAGTCGGGCCGCGGTGTCCCCCGTCGTCCAGAGCTCGTGGGCGAGATCCTGCTGCGTCTTCAGCCGCTTCGCGACTGCGCGCAACGCGCTGAGGTTCACCCCGTGGTCGTCACCATGCCTCTCGTTGACCTCTCGGATCCTGGGGTCCTCGAGCGCGCGCAGCTCGGCCATCACCTCGGCCACAGTCGTCTCGGTCGTTGTCGTCCCGGTCACCTCAGCCTCTGTCCGTCATGTGTGAGTCTGCGCTACGAGGAAACCACGATGCGCCGGGCGTCAGGTCGCCGTAGGCCACCGTCGCGTCGTCGGGCTCCTGGAAGCCGGGAAGCGAAGCCGTCCCCCGGGCTCGAGCCTCGGCCCGGCGGATGCTCCGCAGCAGCTCGTCGGGACCGCTCGTCCGAAGCTGTGCGAGCACCGTCGACCAGTCGGCGAGGCGGTACGGATCCACGATCCGGCTGGCCCCGTTGCTGAGAAGGGCGACGCCGTTCAGGTCCCGAAGGGACACGCTTCCGGTGACGGCCTCGGCGGCTGCGCGCGGGTCGTCCTTGGCGATCCAGTACCCGCCCGGCTGGTTGCGCCGAGCCCGTAACGCGTCGACGACCCCGCCCCGGACTCGCTCGTACGCGGGGGTGCCGGCCGACAAGCCTCGAAGGGGCGCCGTGCACTCGTCGCGGACGGCGACCTCGCGCGGGTCGGTGATCACTACCGGTGCCGCCCCGGCCGGGTCGAGGACGACGAACGCGTCGGCCAGCACGAGATAGTCGACTCGACCGTCCTGGACACTGACGATCGCGACGGTGGCCTGCGGACTGCTGGGGTTCGCGATGTCACACGTGTGCCGATGCTGCGCGGCGACCTGGTCGATCGCGTCCGCCAAGGCGGACACCGGATCGGTCGCGCGTTCACCCTGGGTCAGGCTCGCCAGGAGCGCGGCGCCGAGCGTGTGCGCGTACCACGCGACGCCGTGCCGGCAGATCGACTCGGTCCCCGGGATTCCGGCGCCGTCGAGGAGCACCACGACGTCGGGCGACGCGGCGACGACGTCCTCGTTGGACCGGCCCGGGTGGCCAGGACTGGTCGCCAGGAGGGCCCTCATCGGTCGGGCCCCGACACCGCGGCCAGCTCCGAGAGCCGACGCTCGAGGAAACGGCGTTCGGCACCGTCGTCGGTGAGGCTCCTCGCCCGCCGGTATGCCTCGCGCGCCTCGTGGGTCCGTCCGAGCCGTCGCAGCAGGTCGGCTCGGGTGGAGTGCAGGTAGCGAAAGTCGTCGAGAGCGATGTCGTCGACGATGCGCAGTCCGGCCTCAGGTCCCTCGCTCTCGGCGACGGCGATGGCGCGGTTCAGCTCGACGACGGGCGAACCGGTCAGGAGGCCGAGCTCCGCGTACAGGGCGGCGATCTGCGCCCAGTCGCACGGCGTCTCGGCGTGCAACGAGGCGATCGCGGCCTGCAGGACGTACGGCCCTCGACCGCCGAGGGCCAGCGCCCGGTCGAGCTCCGCGCGACCGTCGGCGATCTCTTGCGTGTTCCACCGCGAGCGGTCCTGTTCGCCGAGGAGGACGAGCTCGCCGTCGTCGAACCGCGCCTGGCCGCGGGAGTCGTGCAGGAGCATCAACGCCAGCAGGCCGCGCGTCTCCGGGTCGTCCGGCAACAGCTCGACGAGCGCCCGACCCAGCCAGATCGCCTCGGCGGCCAGCTCGTCGCGGCCGCTGTAGCCCTCGTTGTAGATCAGGTAGACGACGGCGAGCACGGCGTCGAGGCGCTCGCGGAGCAGATGAGCCGGCGGAACCCGGAAGGGGATGCCGGCCACCTTGATCTTCCGTTTGGCCCGGACCAGCCGCTGCGCCATCGTCCGCTCCGGCACCAGAAAGGCCCGGGCGATCTCGTCGGTCGTCAGTCCGCCCACGGTGCGCAGGGTGAGCGCGACCTGCGCCTCGATCGCGAGCGCCGGGTGACAGCAGGTGAAGATCAGCTCCAGGCGCTCGTCGGGAAACCATGTGGTGGTCATCGGCACCTCGACATCACCGGCGATCAGATCGAGCTTGGCGACGAGGACCCGGTCGCGGCGGATCCGGTCCGTGGCCCGGTTGCGAGCCGTCGTCATCAGCCAGGCGCGTGGCTGGTTGGGGATGCCGTCGTGGGGCCAGCGTTGGGCGGCGATGGCGAACGCCTCCTGGGCGGCGTCCTCGGCGAGGTCGAAGTCCCCGAGGACGCCGATGAGGGTGGCCAGGACGCGACCCCACTCCCGGCGGAAGACCTCGTCGAGAGTTGCTACCAATAGGTCTCCACCGGACGGATCTCGATCGCCCCGCCCAGCCGTGCGGCCGGGACGCGGCCCGCGACCTCGATGGCCGCGTCGAGGTCGTCGGCCTCCAGCACGAACATCCCGCCCACGGCTTCCTTCATCCCGACGAACGGGCCATCGGTGACCAGCGTCCGCCCGGCCTCGACCCGCACCGTGGTCGCGTTCTCGGGAAGGCCCATCGGAGGTCCGGGTGTGACTCCCGGTATGGCGTTGAGGGCCTGGTAGTCCGCGTAGACCTGCTGCTGCTCCTCCTCGGACAGGGCCGCCCACTCGGGAGAGCCGGCGATCGGCGCCGAGCCCTGGTAGATCACCATCACGTACTTCTGCATCGTGTCCTCCTCGTCGACGTGGTCGCAGTGAGACGAACGGGCACCGACGAAATCGACAGCTCGGCGTCATCCGGACGGTTCGGAACCCGGCTCCTGGCCGAGCACCTCGGGGACGATGAGGTAGCCCTCCTCCTCCCGTTCCAGCCGCAGGAGGGTGCCGGGCGGCAGCTCGTCACGGATGTGTACGGGGATGGGGATGAAACCGTCCGCCGTCACCACCGCATACTCCTTGCCGCTGCGGCCCTCCCCGCCGATCCGGCCGTCGCGGATCGTCACCGTCCGCGGCAGGCGGTCAGCCACCTCGGGGTCGTGGGTCACGACCACCACCGTCGTCCCTTGCTCCTCGTTGACCCGCAGAAGCGTGTCGACGATGCGCTCCCGAGCGACGCGGTCCAGAGCACTGGTCGGCTCGTCGGCGAGGAGGACGCCCGGCGAGGGGGCCATCGCGACGGCGAGGGCGGCCATCTGCAGCTGTCCCTGCGAGAGGTGCCCGAGCCGCGCGTCGGCGAACTCCGTGGCGCCGACGAGGTCCAGGCCGCGGTCGACGCCGATCACCTCCGCGCCGAGCCGGCGCGCCTCGACCTGCGCGAACTCCACATTCTCCCGGACGGTGAGGTAGGGGATGAGGTTGCGCTGTGCCCCCTGCAGCATGAGCGAGGTCTCGCGCGCCTGGAAGGCGTCCAGCTGCGCCGGGGTGAGCGCCGAGAGCTCGTGGTCGCCGACGAAGATCTTGCCCGCACTCGGCCGGAAGAGGCCGCCGAGGAGGGCGAGCAGCGTCGACTTTCCGGATCCCGACGGTCCGAGCAGTCCGATGACCTCTCCCGCGGTCACGCTGAGGTCGACCCCGGAGAGAGCCGCGACGTCCTGCCCCTCGGACCGGTAGATGTGCACGAGCCCGAGCGTGGTGATGGCCTGGGCGCTGGTCATACGGTCTCCCGGAGCCGCTGGAGGTCGGCCCGGCGCGCGATGCCGCGGCTGGTGACGATCCCGACGACGGTCAGGACGACCACGCCGACGAGGCCGGCCAACAGAGCGGGAGTCCACGCGGTTCGCAGGTCGACGGGGAAGGTCGGCGGTGGCGACGTGAAGAGCGGCACCATGCCGACGGCGGCCGGCGCGGCCCACAGCCCGACGGCGGCGCCGAGGAGCGCCGAGATCACGATGACCGGCAGTGTCTCGAGCTGGGCCAGCAGGCCCAGGCTGCGCGGACGCTGACCGACCAGCCGGAGCACGGCGTAGTCGCGGCTGCGCGCCCGTCGCGACGTCGACGCGAGGACCACGATCCCCGCGGCGGCCACGAGCAGCGAGAGGATGCCCACAGCCAGTGCCAGCTGCAGGCTCCAGGCCGCCGCGGACCGACCGTATGCGGCGGCGACGTCGTCGGCATGCGTGGTCGCCGAGACGGCGATGCCCTTCTCGGCCAGGCCCGAGGTCACCCGGGCCAGCGTGGCCGGGTCGCGGGTGTCGACGTAGGCGGAGAGGGTCGCCGACCCCCGTCCGCGCCACCCCTGGGCGAGGAGGTTGTCGAGGTTCACCAGGCTCGCCGCCGGCGGGCCGCCCGGAACGAACGGCACGCTTCCCGCGGAGCTCAGCAGCAACGGGCTGCCGTCGACGAACGACCCCCCGAAGGTCGCGCCGGCGGCGCTCGGCGCCGCGGCCGATGTGGTCAACGCGGGGACGACGTCGGGGACGGAGGCGTGGGGGAGGAACGCCTTGTCCGACCCGTTGTTGGCGTATCGGAGAGTGAGGGCGGTGTCGGCGAACGTCCCGGACACGACGACGTCATCGGCGACCGTGTCGCGCCAGGACCCGCTGCCGCCGAGCTCGATCGGTCGACCGTCGACGGTGAGCCCGGACACCGTGACCACGCCGGTGACCGCCGCCGAGTTCGGGGGGGCGAGGATGCCGACGCCCGCGATGCGGCACCCGTCGGCGCAGCTGATGGGCGCCTCCTGGTCCGCGGTGATGCCGTCGGCCGGAAACGTTCCCAGGGCGACAGAGTCGACCGTGCCGTCGGGACGGACGACCCGGAAGCCGAGCGCGAGGGACGTGGGTGGTTGCTGGATGGCCGGGGTCACGACGCTGATCGCGGACGCCTCGAGGTGGTACGCGACCCGGGTGCCGGTGAGGAGCAGCGGCGGCGCCGTCGGGGCGGTCAGCCGGTCCCAGGCGAGGGTGTCGACCGGGACGCCCGGCCACAGCGCGATGCGGCGGAAGGCGTCCGGGTCGACACCGACGGTGGTCGCCCCGCCCTGCCCGCCCGGCGAGACGACGGCCACCGGCGTGACGTGCTCGCCATGGGGGTCGACCGCCCGAACCGCCTCCGTCACGGCCTCGAGATCGACGGAGTTCAGGGTCAGGACGCTGGCGGCCCCGACCTCCGCAGCCGCCCGGCCGGCCCAGTTGCGGGCTCCGACGGCGAGGGCATCGGCCGAGACGACGATGATGCTGAGGGCAACGGTGACGACGGGGACGAGCCAACGGGTCGTCCCGCGCCGGCTGGACGTGAGGAGAGCGGCGCCGGCGGTGGGCCGTCCGGCCTGGAGGAGTCGTCGCCCACCGATGCCGAGGAGAGAGGACAGGACGCGGGCCGCGACCACACCGACGGCGAGGGCGAGCAGCGCCGGCGCGAGCTGGCCTACCGGTCCCTGTACCGAGCCGGTGACGAGCGCGATGAACGCCGCCGCGGCACCGGCGACGAGCATGGCCTCGAGGACCCCCAGCCGGATCCCCGCGCGCCGCGCGGGGACGCTGCGGATGAGGTCGGCGACGGGGTCCCGGCAGACGCGCCGGACCGAGAGCACCGCAAGCACGACCATGAGCGCCAGCCCGGCCACCAGGGCGACGACCGCGGCGACCGGCAGCTCGAACGGTGGGTCGGAGGTGAGAACCGTCCGCCGCGCCAGGGTGCACAGCCCGACGGCGAGCAGCGCTCCGAGCGGGGCCCCCACGACGACCGGAGGCAGGGTCTCGTCCAACAGAAGCCGACGCGCGCCGCGCGACCCTCGCCCGCGCAGCCGGGCGACGGCGACCTCGCCGCGGCGCTGGTCCGCGGCGGAGACGAGGACGAGCCACAGGACACAGACGAGCAGGAGCCCCATCTGGGCCATGAGCAGGGGCACGGTGACCGCGGCCTGCGCGCTGCCCACTCGGGCCTCGTCGGCCATGGCCGGCAGGCCGCTGCGGACCGTCACCGTCTCGGAGGCGTGGCTGGCCGCGCGCTCCACGCCCATGGGGTACTCGACCAGCCCAGTGATCGTCGTGCCGAGCGACCCGATCTCGTCGATGCCCACGCGCTCGGCGAGGAGCGGGAAGTCCAGGCCGTACGCCGGCTGGAACCACGCCACCGGGCGCCCCTGGGGCGACGTCACCGGCTCGGTGAGGGTCTCCAGGGACGTGAGCATCGTGTCGAAGCCGGCCTTCTGCGCCGCGGGGCCGGTGAGCCGGTCGCCGAACCAGTAGGGCCCGTCGATCGGCTCGTAGACGCCGACGATGCGAAGGGTGGTCCGGGGGGCGGCCTCCAACGAGCTGACCGCGCCGTCGAACTCGGCGACATCCAGCGTCGCGCCCACCGGCGTCGCGTACGCCTTGACCTGGTCGGCCGACACCGCGATCTCGCCCCGAGCCGTCGGGCACCGGCCGTCCGCGAAGCGGACGTGCTCGCACATGCCGTCGCGCGCCAGCAGGCGTCCGCCGGGCTCGCCGGCCACGGGCATCCGACGGACGTCGACCGCGGAGCTGGCGACCGGCGGACCGAAGAAGGGGCGGATCGTGTCGGGCGGCAGCTGCTCGAGCGCGTCCGGGGGGAGAGCGAGAGCCGGCTCCGTCGAGCTGGTGGAGGACAGGCGGAGCCCGATCTGTTCGGCCGACGCGTCCCGCAGCATGGTCCGCACCATGGCCTGCTCCAGCGCCCGCGTGTAGAGCGGAGCCAGGACAAGGCAGGTGGTCACGAGCGCCGAGAGCACGACGACGACGAGGGTCTGCGCTCGGCGGTACCGCAGCGCTGCCAGCATCTGTCCTCCCCGTCGGCACCTCGGCGCGAGATCCGCCATCGCACGGTACATCGACCGCCCCACGGATGGGCGCGAGTCGCTGTAGCGTGCGAGAGCCGACGGGACGGACTCACGCGGGTCACCGAGGAGAGGAGCCGACGTGCCGACCGACAACATCGTGGACGGGCGCGACCGGACCGCCGACCTGCCGCGCCGCCCGCTGCCACTCGCCGCCACCGGGGTCACCCTCGACATCGCCGGACGTCGGATCCTCGACGACGTCACCCTCCGTCTCGCCCCGGGCTCGTTCACCGCGCTGACCGGGCCGTCGGGCGCCGGCAAGACGACACTGCTGTGGATCCTCGCCGGTGCGCTCCGCCCGACAAGTGGCACCGTCACGTATGCCGGTGGCCCGCTCACCGACCGCGAGGCGGCTGCCCGCGAGGGCGTCATGCTCGTCCCGCAGGGCATCGCGCTCGTCGCGCCGCTGACGGCGCGGGAGAACATCCAGGTCGCTCTCATGGTCCTCGGCATCCCGGCCGCGGAGGCCAACATGCGTGCTGACGCCGCCCTGGCCGCCGTCCGGCTCGCCGAGTCGGGAAACCACCTCGTCGAGGAGCTGTCGGGCGGCCAGCAGCAACGCGTCTCGGTGGCGCGCGCGCTGGCGCTGAGCAAAAGCGTGCTCCTCGCGGACGAGCCGACCAGCGAGCTCGACGTCACGACCCGCGAGCCGATCGTCGAGCTGCTCCGGGCCGAGGCGGACGCCGGCGCGGTCGTGCTCATGGCGACGCACGACGCGTGGTGTGCGGACCAGGCGGACGCGGAGTACCACCTGGACGAGGGTCGGCTCCACCAGGTTCGCTGACGACGGCGACCGGCGGCGCCCGAGCAGTTACCGTGCGCAGGGTGACCAGGGCGCTGCTCGTCGAGATGTTCGACCGGATGGTGGTCGCCAAGGACAAGTCGGCGATCCCCCAGTACTACGACCCCGAGTTCGTCATGGTCTCCAACGGGATCACGCAGGAGTACGAAGGGTTCCGGACCGGCCACGAGACGGTGTACGACACCCCGATCTCGTATGCGGTGGAGTACGACGACGAGTCCTGGGTCGAGAGCGACGACCGGGTCGCGGTTCGCCTCTGGATCACGACGTCCCGGCCGGGCGAGGACGCGACCCGCCTCGAGCTGGTCCTCATCGCCACCTACCGAGAGGGACGGATCCTTCGGCTGTGGGAGCTCACGTGGCCGAACTGGGCCGACCTGCCCGCGTTCGAGCAGTACGAGACCTAGTGGCTGGCGAGATGCCGGACGAGATGCCAATGAGCCGCGACGACCGGGTGCGGGCCGGCCGTCGGTTCGTTGGCGGCGTCGCGCTGGTGACCGGCGGCGGAGCCGGGATCGGGCGGGCCTGCGCGCACCGCCTGGCGGCCGAGGGCGCCCGGGTCGCCGTCGCCGACCTGGACGGCGGGTCAGCGGAGCGCACCGCCGCCGAGCTCGACGCATACGGAACCGACCACCTGGCGGTGCGGATGGACGTCACCGAGCGTGCCTCGGTTGACGACGCCGTGGCGGCCGTCGTCGCTCAGACGGGAGGGCTCGACGTCCTCGTAGCCGTGGCCGGCGGCGACCTCCCGCACCCCGAGGTCGAGCACACCGACGACGACCTGTGGCGGGCGATGCTCGAGCTGAACCTGCTCGGCACCGTCCGGGCCTGCCGAGCCGTCATCCCGCACCTCAAGCGCAGCGACCGGAACCCGGCCATCGTCATGGTCAGCTCGGTCAACGCCCTCACCGGCATCGGCAGCGAGCCGTACTCCAGCGCCAAGGCCGGTCTCGGGTCCCTCACCCAGAACCTCGCGGTCCAGCTGGGACCGCACGGTATTCGCGTCAACGCCATCGCGCCGGGCACGGTGCGGACCCGGGTGTGGGAGGGCCAGCCCGGTGGCGCCGACCGGATGGTCCCGCTCTACCCGCTCGGCCGGGTCGGGGAGCCGGAGGACATCGCCGCCGCGGCCGCCTTCCTGGCCTCCGCCGACGCGGGATGGGTCACCGGGGTGATGCTCCCGGTCGACGGCGGCCTCCTCGCCGGCCACCGCGCGCCTTAGGCTCCAGGGCATGGAACGGCCCCCGGGCGTACCGGCCGAGTTCGACGTTCGCACCGTCGTCTACCTACGCCGGGGCGAGCATCCTCCGGAGCTCGACGAGGACGCGTCCACCGCGCTCCACCACGCCCACCTGGCCCACCTGGCCGACCTCGGAGCCCGCGGCATCATCGCGGCGAACGGCCCGCTGCGCGACCAGTCCGACCCCACCCTGCGCGGGATGTCGGTGTGGACCGTTCCCGTCGACGAGGCCCGGCGGCTGGCCGAGAGCGACCCCGCGGTGCGGGCCGGCCGGTTCCGCGTCGACGTCGCGCGCTGGTGCGTCGGGGCCGGACGGATCACCTTCCCCGAGTACGACGGCCCGGTGGGCGAGCGGGTCCGGTTCGAGGACCTGTAGTGCCGGACGTCGAGAGCCCCGACGCCTACCTCGCCGCCCTGGTCGAGCGCGCCCGCGGTGTCCTCGGCGGGAAGCTGGTCGGAGCGTATGCGGCGGGCTCGGTGGCGCTGGACGCCTACCAGTCGGGGCGAAGCGACATCGACGTCGCGCTCGTGACCGCCGACCCGATCACCGACCCCGAGAAGCAGGACCTGGTGGCCGCGCTGCGGCACGAGGCGTTGCCCGTCCCAGCTCGAGGACTCGAGCTGGTCGTGTACACCCGGACGGCAGCAGGGTCTGGTCGTCCCGACCCGGGCTTCGAGGTGGAGCTCAACACCGGCTCCGAGATGACCTTTCGCGCGACCTATCGCCCTGAGGACCGACCCCCTGCGGATGGCCTGTTCTGGTACGCGCTGGACCGCAGCATCCTCAGCGGCAACGGCCGTTCCCTGCTGGGACCCCCGGCGCACGAGGTGTTCGCCGACGTCGACGCGGACGACCTCCGGCGCCTGCTCGTGGAAGCGCTCGGCTGGTGGGTCCGGCAGGCGGGCGACCCGGTGGACGCGGTACTCGGAGCCTGTCGGTCGCTGGTGCGGTACCGCGACGGCGTGTGGCTGGCCAAGGTCGCCGCGGGCCGCAGGCTGATCGCCTCTGGCCGTCCGGCCGCCCGGGTCGTGGAGGCGGCCGTGGCCGCCCGCCTCGGGGCCGGACCTCCGCCCTCCCCAGCGGACGCCCGCGCGTTCCAGCGCCGGGTCCGAGCGGAGATTCGCGGGACGCGGCTCCGCCCGCTCACCCCGGCCGACCTCGACGCGCTTGTCTCCCTGCAGAAGGCCGGCGGTATCGCCGGGCTCGGGCACGTCTTCCCGCAGGACACCTACCCGTTCCCGCGCGAGCGCATCACCGCACGGTGGCGCGCGGAGATCGACGACCCCGACACCGAGGCGCTCGCCGTCGATGTGGACGGCGTGCTGAGCGGGTTCGTGGCCCTTCGCGAGGACGAGCTCCTCCACTTCGGCACGGCTGTGGAGAGCTGGGGCAGCGGTCTGGCCGAGGACGTCCACGAGCTCGCGGTCGACCGGCTGGCTCGGCGCGGCGTGCGGACCGCGCGGCTGTGGGCGCTCGTCGAGAACGAGCGGGCGATCCGTCTCTACGAGCGGCTCGGCTGGCAGCGAACCGGGCAGACCAGGACGTCCACCGTCCCGCCGAGCCCCGAGCTCGCCGCCTACCGGCTGGACCTCACGCCGCCCTCAGCGTGAGGTGCACACCGCGCCCGAGCAGTCCCGCGAGAGCAGGGCGTCGATGAACACCTGGTTGATGTCCTGCGGGTTTTGAGCGACGTAGGTCTTGCCCCCCGTGATGGTGGACACGGCGGACAGCGCGGACGTGTCCACGTCCTGGCCCATCCCCACCGTGACGATGACCACCGGCTTGTTGGGGTCCTTGAGCGCGCTGATGTCGCCGAGAAGCTGCTCCAGGCTGACGCCTGCCGTGTCGTCGTTGCGGCCGTCGGTGAGGAGGATGACGGAGTTGACCCGGCCGGGCACGTAGGTCGAGACCATGTGCTTGTATGCGGCGAGAAGGCTGTCGTAGAGACCCGTCCCGCCCCCGGCGGTGGTCACGAGACCGGGCAGCGCCTCGCCCAGCACCTGCCGCTGGGGCTTGCCCCCGACCGCCTCGTCGAGCTGACGGATCGGGACGACCTCGCTCCAGTCCTGCCCGGGGCCACCGCGGTCGATTCCGAACGTCCAGAGGCCGACCTGGGAGGTGCTGGGGAAGATCGCGACGGCGGTCTGTGCGGCCTCGCCGGCCAGGGCCATGCGGGTCTTGTCGCCCTCCTTCTCCTTCATCGACCCGGAGGTGTCGACGAGGGCGAGCATGCGCGCGTCGGTCTTGACGCCCGTCCAGGTCTTGACCATCGCGGCCTGCTGCGCCGCGCTCGGGTCAGGGAGGTAGGTCACCGCGCCGGTAGGCATGCCGGGCACGCCGGGTCCGGTCGCCTCGTCGTCGGGAAGCCGGAACCCGGCCGCCGTGAGCGCGGCGCGGCCGTCGTCGTTGGTCAGCTGCTGGCGCAGGGCGAACCCCGCAACGCCGACCCCCGGGCTGCCCGCCGCTGTGACGAGGCTGTAGTCGTAGCGGGCCGTTCCCTCCTTGGGCACCAGAGCGGTGACGGCGCCCGCGTTCAGCTTCAGGTCGGCGGCCACCGCCTGCTCGGAGGTCGGGAAGATCGCCGCCTGGGGGCTGCGGGCGGCCAGGAAGAGGTCCGACTCGGACGACATCGCGGAGTGCGACCACGTGAGCAGGGTCCGCCCGACGGCCAGCCGCGTGGCGGGGCTGTCGCCGAGCGCAGTCGGTGCGTTGAGCAGGACCAGCCGCCCGCTCGTCGTCTTCTCGGGATCGGTCAGCCGCACCGGGATGCTGCCGTCGCCGGCGGCCAGCGAGGACCAGGACGCGCCCGCCAGCGCCGGTCCCGCCTTGGCCGCGACGGGCGCCGGCACCGCGAAGACCAGCGGGCTGGTGGCCACCTTCTGGACCTCGGGCTGGAGCGCGTCCGGCCGGGCCGCCTTGACGGCGCTGACGAAGACGGAGGAGTCGCTCACCCAGAGCGCCGGGGCGTCCTTGGATCCGCTGGAGTAGGAGGCGGCGACCTTCGAGGACTCGGCGGGGAACACCGTGAAGGTCACGCACGGGTTTCCTGCGGAGACGCGGCCGGCCGCGGTCTGGACGATCGACATCATGCTCGGGGCGACCGCCACGCGGACCTGGTCGGCGGCGGAGGCGCACGACGAGGCAGTCGCCGAGGGGGAGGCGGGAGGAGCTGCGGAGCCCGGGTTGTCGTCGGTCTGACGCAACAGGAAGTAGAGGCCGCCGGCTAGGGCCAGGCCCAGTACGAGGGCAACGACGACCACCACACCGGCGGGCCGCTGGGGCGGCTCCGCGGCGGAGTGTCTACCCACGGATGCTCCTCACCGGCTGAGTCCCCTGCCCCCACAAGGAACGGCAGCCTGCTCTGCACTCTACGGGTGAACCTTTGACCCCCCGCAACTGCAAGCCAGGCTTTTCCTTCGGGCGCGAACGTTCGCCTGCGGTGAGTTGCGGTCGCCGGATCAGCGCGCCGGTTCGACGCGTCCGCGGTGCCGTTCGGTGAGCTCGGTGATGCCGTGGAGGAACCTGCCCATCGTTCGTAGGTCCCGGTCCGAGATGTCGGCGAGGAGGTGCTGACCTTCCTCGACCAGTGGCCCGTACAGCTCCATGGTCCGTTTCGTCCCGCTTGGCGTCATGCGGACCATCACCTGGCGACGGTCTTCGTCTCCGCGGTACCGCTCCACGAAACCCTTGCGCACCAACCGATCCACGAGTGCGGTGGTCGCCGCCGGGGTGAGCGCTGTGGCGGTGGCGAGCTGCCCCGCCGACTTCGGGCCGTCGGCCAGCCAGTCGAGGCAGCGCAGGTCGGCCGGACCGAGGCCGAGTCGGCGACCGACGGCGTCGTCGAACGCCTGCACGGTGCGCTGGTAGCGCTGCATCGCCACACCGAGGTCGCCGACGAGGTTGTCGCGCTGCGCCATCTCCGATACTCTTTCGATAATCTAACTATCAGAATTTCGTAAGAGAGAGGGTAACAGGATGAAGGCGCTCATCGTAGGAGGCGGAGTCGCCGGGCCGGCCGCGGCCATGGCGCTGCAGCGGGTCGGCGTGGACGCTGTCGTGCTGGAGCGCCGGACCGGGGGCGACACCACCGAGGGCTCGTACTTCACCATCGCGCCGAACGGGCTCGACGCCCTGGACCTGCTCGACGCGCTCCCCATCGCCCGCGAGGCCGGCTTCCCGAGCCGGACGAACACGATGTACGGAGCGTCCGGCCGGCTGCTGGGTGAGCTCGGTCTCGGGGTCCCGCTGCCCGACGGCCTGGTGGCACTCACCGCGAAGCGGTCGCTCCTCGCGTCTCGGCTCCTCGACGAGGCCGCGCGCCGCGGCGTCGAGGTTCGCCGAGGGGCCGAGGTCGCCGGGGTGGACAGCGACGGCGACGGCGCGTCCGTGACGCTCTCGGACGGTATGCGGCTCACGGCCGATCTCGTCGTCGGGGCCGACGGAGTTCGCTCCCGCGTGCGGCCGGTCATCGACCCGGGGGCGCCCGAGCGGCCGCTACGTGGGGCTGACGAACTTCGGCGGGATCACCCGGGGCACCGCCCTGGCCGAGACCCTCCGACCAGAGGCCTGGCACTTCGTCTTCGGCGCCCGCGCCTTCTTCGGCGCCCACCCGACCCCGGACGGCGACGTCGTGTGGTTCGTCAACGTCCCCGAACCGGAGATCACCCGCGAGCGGCGCGCCGCCACGAGCCCCGATGAGTGGCAGCGCCACCTCGTGGACCTCCTCCAGGCCGATGCCGGGCCGGGCGCCGAGCTCGTCGCCGCCGGGACCCTGGAGCTGGCCGGCGACAACACCTACGATCTCCCGCACGTCCCGCACTGGACCCGAGACCGCCTCGTCCTCGTCGGCGACGCAGCGCATGCCCCCTCGCCGAGCTCGGGTCAGGGAGCGTCCATGGCCCTCGAGGACGCCGTGGTACTGGCCACCTCGGTACGCGACCACGCGTCGACCGCAGCCGACCTACCGAAGGCACTCCGCGCCTACGAGCAGGCGCGCCGGGCCCGGGTCGAACGCATCGTCAAGGCCGGTGCGCGCAGCAGCAGCTCCAAGACCCTCGGCCCGGTAGGTCGTCGGTTCCAGGAAGCGGCCATGTCGGTGGTCTTCCGGTACCTCGTCACGGACCGCAGCACCGCGTGGATGACGGGCTCCCGGCTCACCTGGGACCGCACCGTGGTGGCGTGACCGGTATCGCCACCACCAGAACAGCATCAGCGCGCTGCTGACCACGTAGAACGAGTGCAGCAGCCACAGCGGGCCGGCGGGCAGCGTGAACACGTACAGCGAGTGGACGACGTTGCCGACGTTGGCCACGACGAGGTTGCCGGCGCTGTACGAGCGCAGGTCCCGCGTGCGGAAGGCCTTGACGAGCATCGGCAGGTAGCTGATGACGAACAGCGTCGTGGAGATGGTGCCGGCGACCACGCCGGCGTCGTGCAGCGACACGGGCGGGTCACCTCCTGGACGTGGTCCTCGTCTCGACCTGACGAGCGTGGCCGACGACGTCAAGGCAGGGCATCGGGTGAATCCCTCAGATTGGCGGCGTCCGGACCTCAGGTTCGGTGGGCCGACCCTCAGAGGCGCGCCGGTCCGCCTCAGTCGACGACCGGGCGGCCGGTGGCGGCCAGGCGTTCCAGGAGGTCGGCGCTCTCGGCGGCCGCGTGGTGCGTGGCGAGCTCGGCGGCGACCCGGCCGACGGCCGCGCGGTACGTCGGGTCGTCGAGCAGGTCCCGGACGGCCGCGCGTACCTGTTGCGGCGACGGGGTCGCCGTGCGCAGGTTGCGGCCGACGCCGCTGTAGGCGACGCGGTTCGCGACCTCGGGCTTGTCCTCGGTGGTCCCGGCGGCCACGATCGGCACGCCGGCGCTGAGGGCGTACTGGACGCCTCCGTACCCCCCGTTGGTGACATACACGGACACGTGCTCCATCACCTCCGAGAACGGCAGGTACGCGGCGACCCGCGCGTTCGCCGGGACGCGCGGCAGCCCCAGCGAGGCGAGGTCGGGGACGCCCGCCGCGACGACGAGGACGTCCTCGTCGGCGAGACCCAGGAGTGTGGGGGCGACGAGGTCGCGTACGCCCGTGGCGACGGTCCCCTGGGTGACGAGCACCACCGGCCGGGTCGACGTGACGACGTCCGGCCACCAGTCCGGCAGCTCCGGGTCGACCGGTGGCGGCGGCAGCAGCGCGCCGACGTAGTGCACCTGGGGTGCCAGGTCGGGTCGGGCGTACTCGAACGACGGGACGGACGGCTGCAGGTAGAGGAAGTCGGAGACGGTTGGGCCGGCGAACTTCCGCGGCGCGACCCCGATGGCCCGGCACTGCCGCTCGAGCTCTCGGGACACCCCTCCGAACACGATGTTGCTCGCGGAGAAGGCGAGGACCCGGTTGCGGGCCAACCCTTTCGGCGAGTCGTCCGGGAGCAGCCCGAGACCGAACGGGGCGATACCCCGACCCGGGATGCCCAGGCAGGTGACGTTGTAGACCGCGTTGGGCGGACCCCCGCGCTCGGTGACGCTGAACGGCCCGATCATGGCCGTGTCACCCACGGTCGCCTCGGCGGGGAACCGCTCGAGGATCGCCGTGAGGTCATGGTGCTGGCCCGACACCTGCTCGACGAAGACCTTGCGGAAGTCGTAGGTCAGCTGGCGAAGTCCACTCAGGGCCGTTCGACCAGGGAAGGCGGAGTCGTAGTCGGAGTCGTCGTAGTCCAGCGCGTGGACGTACGGCTCGAAGGTGGCGCCGGCCTGCTCGGCCTTCGCCCGGAACTTCGCGCCGACGTACCAGTGGACGTCGTGGCCACGCCGGACCAGCTCGGCGACGATCGGGATGCCCGGCAGCACGTGTCCGGTGATGGGGTGCGTCGCGACGAGGAACCGGGCCACCCTGTCTCCTGTTCTCGTCACTGGGTCGAGGACTGTCGCGGACTGTCGCGTCGGACTGTCGAGGACTGTCGATGATCAGTCTCGGGGACGGGCCACTGGTCGTGCCATGCTCAGTCGATGAACCGTCCCGTCCTCATCGGCGCCGGTCTCCTGCTCGTCGTCGTCGGCGCGGTGTGGACCCTGCAGGGGCTGGGGTACCTGCCGGGAAGCGTCATGTCGGGCGTGACGCTCTGGGCGGTGGTCGGTCCGGTCGTCGCGCTGCTCGGCCTGGTGCTCGCGGTCCGCGGGTTCTCCCGGCGCGGTCGGCCCCCGAGCGGCCCCGACGCGTGACGGAGGACGTCGTCGGCTACTGGGACGCGGAGGCGGCCCGGTTCGACGAGGAGCCCGACCACGGGCTGCGGGACCCCGCCGTCCGCGCGGCCTGGCTCGCGCTGCTGCGAGACCACCTGCCCGAGCCGCCCGTCGACGTCCTCGACCTCGGCTGTGGCACCGGCAGTCTGACCCTGCTGGCGGCCGAGCTCGGCCACCGGGTCGCCGGGATCGACATCGCGCCAGCCATGGTCGCCGCGGCTCGCACGAAGCTGGCGAGCGCCGGCGCTTCCGCGACGGTCGAGCTCGGTGACGCGGCCGACCCGCCGGGCGACGCCGGGACCTACGACGTCGTCCTCGCCCGCCACGTCCTCTGGGCCCTCCCGGACCCGTCCGCGGCGCTGGCGCGCTGGGTCCGCCTGCTGCGTCCCGGCGGGCGGCTCGTCCTGGTCGAGGGCCGGTGGTGGACCGGGGGTGGCCTGACCGCGGCAGAGACCCGCCGTCTCCTCGGCCCGCACGCGACGCGGGTCACCACCCGGCCGCTCACCGACCCGGTGTACTGGGGCGGCCCGGTCGACGACGAGCGATACCTGTGCGAGGCCCGGCCGTGAGCGAGTCCGACGTCCTCGCTGACCTCGACGTCCTCGACGTCCTCGTGGTCGGTGGGACCGGCGTCGACCACGTCGTGCGAGTTCCGGTGCTACCACTGCCCGTTCGGGACTCGATGACCATTCCGCCGATCCAGTCGGTCGTCGGGCACACCGGTACCGGCGTCGCCCTCGGCTGCGCCGCGCTCGGCCTGCGGACGGCTCTGGTCGACGTCATCGGTGACGACGTCGAGGGACGTCTGGTGCGCGACCGGTTCGCGGCCGCCGGTGTCGAGCTCGGCGTCGTCACGCATCCCAGCGGCACCCGTCGCGCGGTCAACCTCGTCACGCCCGACGGGTCGCGGATGTCCTTGTACGACCCGCGTCCGCCCGTCGACCTGGCCGGTGACCGGTCGCTGTGGCGCGACGGCATCGGACGAGCCCGGCACGTCCACGTGACGATCATGGCCTGGGCCGCACCGGCGCTCGCCGACGCCGTCGCGGCGGGGCGCTCGACCTCCACGGACCTGCACGACTGGGACGGCGAGAACCCGCACCACCGGCCCTTCGCCCTCGGCGCCGACCTCGTGTTCCTGTCCGCGGCCGCTCTGGCCGGCCCGGCGGCCGAGG
This sequence comes from uncultured Actinomycetota bacterium, assembly GCA_963787725.1. Taxonomy (GTDB): domain Bacteria; phylum Actinomycetota; class Actinomycetes; order Actinomycetales; family Dermatophilaceae; genus Lapillicoccus. The sequence continues at coordinate 141,480 of CAWBEH010000014.1, forward strand.
TCGTCCGCCGGGTGCTGCGCGACGGACGCGCCGCGGCGGTCGTGGTCACCGACGGGGCGCGCGGCAGCGTCCTCTTCGCCCGCGACGAGGACCCGTTGGTGGTTCCGGCCGTCACCCTCGCCGTCCGGCCGGTCGTCGACAGCAACGGCGCGGGCGACGCCTACGTCGCCGCATACCTCTTCTCCTGGCTGGGCGGGAGGGCGCACGCGGACGCGGCACGGGCCGGCGCGGTCGCGGGGGCATGGGCCTGCGGCAGTCCGGGAACGCATACCGGCCTCGTCGACGAGTCGACGCTCCGTGGACTGCTCGGCTGACCGGACCCCTGCTCTGTTCGAATGAGGCCATGCGACGCGACGTCTCGGCCCACCTGGCACTGACCGTGACCGGTCCGGCGACGCTCCTGTTCAGCACCGCCGTCTCCGGGACCGGGATGGCACTCGACGAGACCATCGCGCTCCGCGTCGACGGCCAGCTCGTCGAGCCGACGACCTTCACCGACCACTACGGCAGCCGGCTGCACCAGACGTCGGTCGGCGCCGGCCGCGTCTCGCTCGACTACACCGCGACGGCGGTCGGCGAGGCCGACGTCGTCGGCGCCGACCCGATCGACCTCGTCACCTTCCTGCGGCCGAGCCGCTACTGCGAGTCCGACACGCTCGCGCCGACGGCCGACGCGGAGTTCCGCGGGCTCGAGGGCCACGCCCTGCTGGCGGCGGTGGCGAGCTGGGTGCACGACAAGCTGGCCTACGTCTCGGGATCCAGCCTCCCCACCGACGGCGCCGTCCAGACGCTGCTGGCCCGGCAGGGGGTCTGCCGCGACTTCGCGCACCTCACCATCGCGCTGCTGCGCGCTCGCGACGTCCCGGCTCGGCTCGTGTCGGTGTACGCGCCGGGGCTGGCCCCGATGGACTTCCACGCCGTCTGCGAGGCGTGGATGGGTGACTCGTGGCACGTCGTCGACGCGACCTGGCTCGCGCCCCGGCAGACGCTGCTGCGCATCGCGACCGGGCGTGACGCGGCCGACACCGCGTTCCTCACCAACAGCGGTGCCGACGTCACGCTCGACGAGATGCAGATCTGGGCCGTCGCCGACGTCCTCCCCCGCGACGACTGGTCCTCGCTGCGGCCGCTGCGCTGATCCGCGTCAGTTGAGGCTGAACGGGGCGCTCCCCCGGCCCCCGGCGAGGCCAAGCTGCGCGGCCAGAGCGGACTCGCGCTGCACCATCCTCCGCACGAGAGCGAGCCGCGCGCTGGTCTCCGACACCTCGAGGAGCCGCTGCCGGTCGTCGCGGTCGAGGTCGAGCGCCTCGGCCGCCCAGTAGGCGACGAGCTCCGGGTCGTCGGGCGGGGCCGACAGGTCGGTCCCGAGCGTGACCCCGTGGACCTGCACCGCTTCGCGAACCGCCTTGACCAGGAACGGGACTCGCTCCTCGTCGCCCGGTCGTTCGTCGAGCCACGTCACCGTGCCGGTCGCCCAGAGCGTCCCGGCCGACTCGTCGATGGCGTCGAGCCGGAACCGTCGCGTGCCATGGCCGAGGACGAGGTAGAGGCCCGGGGTCACCTGGACCACCCGGTCGAGCACCGCGAGGCAGCCGACCGCATACAGCTCGTTGGCCCGGTCACCGACCTCGTACCCGTGCCGGATGGCGACGACCCCGAACCCGAGCTCCTCACCCTCGCTGTCGATCAGGTGGCGCAGCAGGGCGACGTAGCGGTCCTCGAACACCTGAAGCGGCAGCCGCATCCCCGGCATCAGCGTCCCCCCGAGCGGGAAGAGCGGGAGCGACGGCATGCTCGATGCTAGACCGGGTCGGTGAGCGTCACCGGGTCGGGCGGAACGCTCACGACGAGCATCCGGTCGCCGCCGAGCTGGAACGCGTAGGGCACCCTCTCGACCCGCGCCACCAGCCCCGCGTCCGCCGCCAGCCGGTCGCACAAGGCGTCGAGGAACTCCACCGGCTCGCCGGATCCCTGGTGCACCAACGGGAACACCCGCACCTCGCGGGCCACTCGAGCCATCTCCCGGATCGCGGCCTCGTGCCACGCCTCGTCGAAGACGTTGGCCCACGTGAACAGCAGGTGCGAGCACAGGGCCAGGTCGAAGGACGCGTCGGCGAACGGCAGTCGGGGAAGGGCCGCCGCGACATAGTGGTCAGGCCGCCGCCGACGGTCGGCGAGGCACGCGTCCAGCGCGGCGGCCCGCAGCGCCCGCTGACGCTCGGGCGTGCCGTACCACTCGAACGAGAACCGGTCCCGATGGTCGGCCACCAGGGAGGACCCCCCGAGCGCGCCGGCCTGCGCGATCTCGGCCAGCCGGTCGACGGGCTCCCGGTAGGCAGGGTCGACGGCGACGGCCGCGCAGCCTCGCTCCGCCGCGGCCGCGACGAAGCCCGACACCCCTGCCGAGCAGTCCACCACCCGGCGGGGCAGCCGGTCCGGGTCGAGCGCGAAGAACGCGACGTACTCCGCGAACGACCGGGAGGTGACGAGCACCTACGGGGTCGGGTACTCGAGCAGATAGCTGACCGTGGAGCCGTTCGGGCTGGGCACCACGGGATCGCCGACGTCGTTCACGATGTGGTCGATGGTGCCCGCGTTGTTGAGCGAGACGGTCAGCAAGCTGTGCAGCTTCACCCCCGGCGTGTCCGGCACCTCGAACCCATGGGTGGCGTGGAGCGTCGGGTTCACGTTGGTGTAGATGTACGCTCCGCCGCCCCACAGCTCGTGGTTGGTGACGGAGTCCGCGACCTTGTACGCCGCATACCCGAGGATCCCGTCGTGCTGCCACGCCGCCTGGTTCGGCGGGTCGTAGGGGAACTCGTTCTGGAAGAAGACCGTGCGGCCCCGCTCGCCCGACCAGATGAGGTTCTCCTTCTGGAAGTGCTCGGAGAACAGACCGGTGGCGGTGACGTCGTCACCCCGCACGACGACGCCGGTATCGGAGGTGTTGTCATCCCAGCCGACTCCCGCGCCATGGTCGGCGCGCCAGGCCCAGATGTCGTCGAGCACGACATGGTTGCTGTTGACCTCCAGCGCGACGGTGGCCTTGCCGAGGTGTGGGCCACCGATCCGGAAGAACACGTCGGACAGCGTGGTGGGGTTGGCCGGGTCGCTGGCCTTGGCGTCCTGGACCGGGCCGCGACTGCCCGTGCCGACCCGCATCAGCACGGACGAGTTGGGCGTACCGGCGTCGACGGTCAGGCCGGCGACGGCCACGCCCGGGACGTTGTCGACCTCGATCGCCGCGTTGCCCTTGGTCGGCGTCAGCGAGGGGAGACCGAGTCCGAGGATGACAGTGTTCGCTCGCTTGACCACCAGCGCCTTGGGGATGTCGTACACGCCGGGGAGCAGCAGGACGTTGCGGCCCTGGGCCAGGGAGGCGTTGACCAGGGACCAGTTCGACGAGGGCGAGGCGACGGCGAACTCGGAGAGCGGGATCGACCGCCCGGGCGTCGGCCCGTCGGACCACGTGGTGCCCGAGGAGTCGGTTCGCGATGCCGGGACGAAGACCTGCCAGGCGTCGGTGTCGTCGACGTACAGGTAGGGCCGTTCACGACTGACCGGGTTGGTGTCCAGAGTCGTGTAAGGGGGCGTTGGAAAGGACGTCGCTGGGGCGCCGAGGACGCCGGAGAAGACCTGGTTCCAGACCGCGTTCGACCAGCCGCCGATCTCGCTGTCGCGCGTCAGCCACTGCTGCTGGGACCCGTTGATGACGAAGCCAGTGCGCGTGTCGGCCATGAACCCGCCGCTGGCGTACTGCGGACCAGCGGTGCAGTAGTCCATCAGGCTGAGGTTGGCGCCGCGCACGTCGACCCGACGCATCGGCGCGGCCTGCGATACCGCCCAGAAGTTGGCCGAGGCCCGGCAGCCGCTCTCACCCATGACGTTGATCGTCAGGTTGGACAGCGACCGCCAGAAGTTGTTGAGGGCTATGCAGTTGTCCGGGGCGAGGCACCGGTTGTAGACGTCGACGTGACCGTTGATCGTCACGTCGCCCGGGTTGCGGCCGAGCCCGGCGACCTCGGTGTAGTAGCCGACCCTGATGATGAGGGGGTCGGCGGCCGACCCGTAGACGCCCGGCTTGAACAGCAGGGCGTACCGGTTCCTCCCCATCTCGTCGTCGACCTGCTGTGCGTAGATGGCGTCGACGGTCGCGCGGATCTGGCTCGTCGGCATGCTCGGGTCGAACACCTTGACGTTCGGCCCGAGGTCGACCGGACCCGAACCAGGCGGAGCGGCCGGCGCCGGCAACGCAAAAACCGGACCCGACACGAGGCCGGCCAACACCAGGGCGAGGAGGCCGGTGAGGACTCCCGCGAGAGACCAGGTCGAGGTGCGTCTGCGCATGTCCGGAATATGCCGGTCCGCGAGCATCCTCCGCAAGAGGCCGAACCGAACCGGTTCAGCCGGAGGTGTTGCGGACCAGGTCCCACGTGAACTGGGAGACCGTTCCCGGTCCGCCGGTCGCTGACTGCTGGGTGTAGGCGACGCGGATCTTTCCGTACGCCAACGCGACGTTCTCCGTCGGTCGCTCGGGGTCCGCCGCGTCGGCGAGCAGGCACGAGGTGACGCGGACGTCCTCGAGGTCGACAACGAGGTACTCGAGGGGTCGCGGACCTCCGCTGGTCACCGTGAGCCGGCCGGACCGCAGGTGCCGGCCGGACGCGACGGCGAGCATCAGTGGGGGCGAGGCCTTGTCCAGGAGCTTGGTCACGGCGAGGTCGGTGAACGTCGCCCGGCCGGCGCCCCCGCCCCCGCCGCTGTGGGTGGAGCCGCTGTTCGTCACGCCCAGCGACCAGGCGGCCACGTCGATCTCCTTGGCGTGGCGGGCGTCCGTGGACTCCCCCTCGATGCCGTCCAGCTTGAGGAACACCGCCATCGCTCGACTCTCCGTCCCGTGCCGGATGCGGACCCTCGCAGGATGGCACTGGGCGCGGCGGGTGGGAAGGGCCCGTGCGCGGCGGGTGGGAAGGGGACAGGATGCTCCTCGTGGGCAGTGTCACCCAGCGCGTCACCGAGTACTCCCGCGACGGTCTGACCTTCGACGTCACCGACCGCGGCGACCCCGGCGCCCCCGCGGTCATCCTCCTGCACGGTTTCCCCGAGGACCGCCAGTCCTGGGACCCCATCAGCGACCGGCTGGTCGACGCCGGGCTGCGCACGCTGGCACCGGACCAGCGCGGCTACAGCCCACGAGCCCGTCCGAGCGAGCCGTACCCCCAGGCGTACGCCCTGCCCGAGCTGGTCGACGACGTCTTGGCCCTCGCCGATGCCGCCGGGCTGGAGCGGTTCCACCTGGTCGGTCACGACTGGGGCGGCGGGATCGCGTGGACGATCGCCGGCGCCCACCCCGACCGCATCGCCACCCTCACCGTGCTCTCCACCCCGCATCCGGCCGCGGTCCGCCGCGCCATGACCAGTGCGCCCTGGCAGTTCGCCCACTCGTCCTACATGCTCTTCTTCCAGCTGCCGTGGCTTCCGGAACGGCTCCTCGCGCGGCGGCTCGAAGGGGCGCTGCTCGCCTCTGGCGTCCCCCGGGGCGAGGCCGCCCGGTATGCAGGGCGGATGCGGGAACCGGGTGCCCTCACCGGGGCCCTGGGCTGGTACCGCGCCATGCGCCATTCGCGCGGCGCGGTGCACCGCAGCCGCGTGCCGACGACGTTGGTCTGGGGACGGCACGACGTGTTCCTGGGCCGCCTGGCCGCGGAGACGACCGGCGCCATGGTGCTCGCGGACTACCGGTTCGTCGAGGTGGACGAGGGTCACTGGTTGCCGGAGTGCCAGCCCGACCTCTGCGCCGCGGAGATCGCGGCCCGGGTCGCGGGCACCGTCTGACGGTGCTCGGTGGTGGGGTAGGCCCATGCCGGTGAGCGTCGAGGACGTCCGCGCGGTGGCGCGGGACCTGCCGCGGGCCTACGAGGTGGTCGTCCACGACCGGGTGAAGTTCCGGGTCGGCCAGATCGTGTGGCTGGCCTTCTCCCGCGACGAGACGACGATGGGCTTCGCGTTCCCCAAGGAGGAGCGCGAGGCGCTGGTGGCCAGTGACCCCGACACGTTCCTGCTGCCGGGGAAGAGCGACCTGCGCTTCCACTGGGTGGTCGCCCGGATGGCCGCCCTCGACGTCGAGGAGATGACCGAGATCGTCCTCGACGCCTGGCGGATGGTGGTGCCGAAGAGCGTGGCGCGCGGCTACGACGAGGCGGCGAGATCCCGGACGGCCGGAGATGCCTCAGGACCTTGACCGCCGAACGGGGAGCGACGTCGGCGTCCGAGCACCGATTCGCTCCCCCCAAATGCCCCGACGTCACCCGTGTCGCCTACGTCACCTGCTGGAGGCCCTGCTGCGGCCGGTCCCTAGGGTGTCCGACGTGTCCGACGTGTCCGACGGCCCCGACGGCCGCGACCCGGAGCCCGCCGCGAGCAGCTACTACGTCCCGCTGCCCGACGGGCGCTACCAGCCCACCATCCATGTGCAAGGCGCCTGGAACGACCACGAGCAGCACATGGGTCCGGTGTCCGGCCTGATCGCCCACGCGATCGACCGGCACGAGCCGCGCCCAGAGATGCTCCTTGCGCGGATCTGCTACGAGATCCTGGGCGTCATCCCTGCCGAGCCGACGTCGGTGACCGTCGAGACCATCCGGCCGGGCCGCACCATCGAGCTCGTCGAGGCGACCCTGGTGGCCGGCGCCCGCCCGGCGATCCGCGCCCGCGCCTGGCGGATCGCCCGCGGCGACACCGGAGCGGTGGCCGGTGGCCTCCCCGAGCCGCTGCCGCCGCCCGACGACTTCGCACCGTGGAACGGCCGCTCGGTCTGGAGCGGCGGCTACATCGCGTCCCTGGAGATGCGCGGGCATCCCCAGAACACTCCGGGCCGCGGCCGCGGCTGGATCCACCCCAGCGTCCCGCTGGTCGAGGGAGTCGACGTGAGCCCCACCGCCGCATACCTGGGTCTCGTCGACACCGCGAACGGCATTGCGGTACGGGAGGATCCGCGGTCGTGGATGTTCCCCAACGTCGACCTGACCGTGCATCTCCTGCGCGAGCCGGTGGCGGGGTGGGTCGGGTTCGACACCACCGTGGTCTTCGGCAACGACGGTCTGGGGGTGACCAGCTCGACCCTCTACGACGTCGAGGGTCCCGTCGGCCGGGCGGAGCAGTCGCTCACGGTGCGCCCGATCACTCCCCCGGGTACGTGACCCCGACCTGCCGACGGGCCTCGTCCATGACCGCCATGACCGCCCGCGACGAGGCCCACGACATCCGATCGCTCTCCTGCTTCCCGTCAGCCACGCAGCGGGCGACCTCGGCCACCTGGAACTGGAAACCGTTGGGAATCATGCCGCCCCACTCGTCGACCACAGTCCGGTCACGGTCGGCCTTGCGCAGCCGCACGAGGTTCGGCCCGTAGAAGTCGCCGTCGATCTCGATGCTGCCCTCGGTCCCGGAGATGACCGCCGTCGTGGGCGTCTTGGTCCACAGCGTCGTGTCGATCTGGGCCACGGTCTTCGGCCCGTACCCCAGCACCATCGCCACGTGACCGTCGACGCCGGTCTCGGTCAGCCGGCCGACGGCGGACACCTCCTGGGGCGCGCCGAGCAGGTCGACGGTGAACGAGATCGGGTAGACGCCCAGGTCCAGCAGCGCACCGCCGGCGAGCGCGGGGTCCTTGAGCCGATGGTCGTTGGGCAGGTCGAGCGCTTGGCCGTGGTCCACGGTCACGATGACCACCTCGCCGATGGCTCCCTCGGCGATGCGACGTCGCACCTCCGCGATGTGCGGGAGGTGCCGCGTCCACATCGCCTCCATGGCGAAGACGTGGTTCCGCTGCGCCGCTCCGAAGATGTCGTCGACCTCGGAGCTGTTGCGCGCCAACGCCTTCTCGATGAGGACGTGCTTCCCGGCCTCGATGGCCAGCAAGGCGTGCTCCCGATGCCCGGAGTGCGGGGAGGCGACGTAGACCGCCTGGACCTCGTCGTCGGCCACGAGGTCCTCGTAGCTGCCGTAGGACCGGCCCACGCCGTTCCGTTCCGCGAAGTCGGCCGCCCGCCCGGCGTTCCGCGAGCCGACGGCGACGACGGTCCCGGCGGTGAACTCGCGTACGGCTTCGGCGAGCTTGTTGGCGATGCCACCCGGGGCGATGATCCCCCAGTTCAGCGGCGGGGCGTCCTGCGGGTCGGGCACGGCGTCGGGCATGAGCCGAGTATGCCGGTAGTGCTGGGTCCGTGAGGCGGCCGCCGTCAGCGGCCGTAGGTTTCCTCGTCCGCCGTCATGAGCAGGTCCATGAACGCCAGCGCCTGGCGACGACGAGTGAACGGGTCACGGTAGAGCGACGGCTTGGTCGGGCGGTTGCGGATCCGCAGGCACTCTTCGAGGAGCCGGCGCCACTCGGCTTCGCAGACGGTGAGCGCCCATTCGCCGGCTCCGCACTTGGAGGTGACGCGACCGGTCGTGAGCATGTAGTGCACCCGGGTAACGCCGAGGACGCCGGCCGCGGGTGCCCAACCGCCGAGGCTGCTCAGCCCGGAGCTCGACCACAGGTTGGCGTTGCGAAACCACCACGGCGTCCACTGGCGCTCGATGCTCGCGAGGCACCAGTCGCGCAGCATCTCCTCGTCGCGGGCGATGCGCCGGTTCTCCAGGCCAGGGCCGTGCACGTGCAGACCGTGCTCGGCCAGCTCGTGCCAGGTGAGGATCGACGGCACCCAGTTGGGGCCGTGGTGGAGGACGCCGCCCCGGGCCTGGAGGCCGAGGGTCGTGCGGCGGTCGGGCGGCGTGGCGAGGTCGGACCAGCGCAGGTAGTGGCCGTCGAGCCGCGGCGTAGGCGACCGCTGAGCGACGCGCTCGTGGATGTCGGCGAGCAGCATCCGCTGGGTGTCGTCCGGGGTGTCGTGGACCACGGTGACGAAGTCGATGTCGCTCCACGCGGGGTGGAAGTCGCTGAGGGCGACCGATCCGGTCAGGTAGACGCCGGCAACCAGGCCGGGCACCGTCGACTCGAGGTCGTTGAGGTAGTCCTCGACGACATGGGCGACGACGTTGGAGACGTTGACGGGCAAGGCGTCAACGGCGCCGGCGCTCGTCGTGCTGTTCACGCTCCGAGGGTAGGTGCGACGTGGGTGATTTGTGGCGAGACACGGCGGGTGGGGACCGGTTCGGTATGTGTGTCAGTCGACTCGGGTGGTGATGTCGGTCCCGAGGATGATGGTGCGGCTGACCGTGCAGAGTCGCTCGTGCGACTTGCGGACGATGTCCGGGAGCAGTCGGCGCGCGGCGTCACCGGCGTCGCCCTCGGGGAAGCGCACCTTGAAGCTCATGACGATGTCCTCCAGGTGGTTGCCCCGCTCGTCGCCGATCTTCTCCGCGTCGACGTCGACGTCGAACGAGTCCGGCTGCGCCCGGCGACCGGTGACGTAGTCGACGTCGATCGACGAGCAGGCGGCGATCGCCGAGAGCAGCAGCTCGACCGCGGTGAAGTCGTCCTGACTGCCGCCGACCGAGAGCGTCCCGCCCCGCGCGTTGGTGATCGTGTAGCGGCCGGTCTCCTCCCGACGAAGGCTGACGTGCCGGTGCTTCGGCTTCTCCGGCGGAAGCTCGGCCGGTCGCTCACTGTCCATGACCGACAGCCTACGGAGCCCTGGTAGACACGAGTGGTGACGCACTGGGAGGCCTGGCACGGCGCCTACGCCGACCCGACCTCGTCGCTGAGCCGCCGCCTGCTGGTCGTCCAGGACCACCTCGGCCGGTTCCTCGACGAGACCGCCCCGCGCCCGGTCCGGGTCCTCAGCCTCTGCGCCGGTGAGGGACGTGACCTGCTGGAGGTGCTGGCCGAGCGGGACGACGCCCATCGCGTGGCGGCGACGTTGGTCGAGCTCGACCCGGGTCTCGCCGACCGCGCGCGAGCGTCCGCCGCCTCCTTCCCCGGCGTCGAGGTGCGGACCGCCGACGCGGGCGACCCCGAGACGTATGCGGGCGACCCGCCGGCCGACCTCGTCCTCCTCTGCGGGATCTTCGGCAACGTCTCGGACGCCGACATCGAGCACGCCGTGGCGGTCCTCCCTGCGTTGTGCGCGCCCGGGGCCCGGGTGATCTGGACGCGGACCCGCCGCCCGCCTGATCTGACCCCTCAGGTCCGGGCGTGGTTCACCCACAACGGTTTCCGCGAGGTGGCGTTCGACCCCGTCCCGGACAGCATGGCGGCCGTGGGCGTCGCCGAGCTCGTGACTCCGCCGCCGTCCGAGCCGGATCACGGTCGGTTGTTCACCTTCGTCCCCGCCTCCTCGAACGCCCGCACGCTCGAGGTCTACGAGCACCACGCCGACCGCTATCGCTCCTCACTGGGCACCGCACCGGACTGGCACATCGCCTTCCTCGACCACGTCGCCGCGTCATTGCCGCCGGAAGCCTCGGTGCTGGAGCTCGGCTCCGGGACCGGGATGAACGCCAGGTTCCTCACCGACCGCGGCCTGGTCGTCCAGCCCTCCGACGCCGCGAGCTCGTTCCTCGCGGAGATGCGCCGGGACGGACTCGCGCCGCTACAGATCGACGCGCTCTCCGACGACCTCGGCGGTCCGTGGGACGCCGTCGTCGCCTTCGCTGTGCTGCTCCACCTGACTCGTGACGAGCTCGCGGCGGTCCTCGACCGCATCCGCGGTGTGGTCCGGCGCGGTGGCGTGCTGGCGATCTCGGTGAAGGAGGGCGACGGGTCGTCCTGGAGCGACCACCGGCTCGGGGCGCCGCGGTTCTACACCTACTGGCGGCCCGGGCCACTCGTCGGGCTCCTCTCCCAACACGGCTGGACCGTCGACCTCCTGCAGCGGCGGGCGGGCCCCCGCGACGACTGGCTCCTGCTCATCGCCCGGACCGAGGGGCCGGGAGGCGGTTAGGCTGAACCGGTGAGTGACCAAGGGCCGAGCTACCCGCAGGACGAGAGACGGCCGGAGCCGCCGCCCCCGGGGCCGGCCTACGGGCAACCGGCATACGGGCCGCCGTACCAGCAGGCGTACCCGCCCGCGCAACAGCAGCCGTACGGGCAGCAGCCGTACGGTCAGGGCGCGCCCGACCAGGTCCGCTTCCACCAGCCCGGACCCACCGTCGAGCACCCGCAGGCGACGCTGGCCTTCGTGCTCGGGCTGCTCTCCGTCCTCGGGCTGACGATCCTCGGACCGTTCGGCTGGTACTACGGCAACAAGGTGGTCGCGCAGATCGACCAGGACCCGCGGGAGTACAACAACCGCGGCATCGCCATGGCCGGCAAGGTGCTCGGGATCATCGGGACCGTGTTCCTGGCCCTGACCGTCCTCCTGGTGATCGGCGCCATCATCTTCGCCGTGGCCGCGTCGTCCCCGTCGCGCTAGGCGTACGACTCGAGGAAGCTCGCGATCCGGCCGATGGCCTCCTCGAGGTCCGGGACCGCCGGCAGCGTGACCAGCCGGAAGTGGTCGGGCTCGAACCAGTTGAACCCGGTGCCGTGGGTCACGAGGATCTTCTTCGACCGCAGCAGGTCGATGACGAACTGCTGGTCGTCGACGATCGGGTACATCTCGGGGTCGAGTCGGGGGAAGCAGTAGAGCGCCCCCTGCGGCTCGACGCACGTGACGCCCGGGATGTCGTTGAGCAGCTTGGACGCCAGCTTGCTCTGCTCGTAGAACCGGCCGCCCGGGACGATGAGCTCGTTGATCGACTGGTAGCCGCCGAGGGCCGTCTGGATCGCGTGCTGGCCGGGCACGTTCGCGCACATCCGCATGTTGGCCAGGAGGGTCAGCCCCTCGAGGAAGTCGGTGGCCAGGTGCTGCGGCCCGGAGATCATCACCCACCCGGAGCGGTACCCGCATACCCGGTAGGCCTTGGACAGGCCGCTGAAGGTGAGGCAGAGGACCTCGTCGCCGCAGAAGGTCGCCGCGTGATGGTGCTTGCGCTCGTCGAAGATGACCTTCTCGTAGATCTCGTCGGCCATGACGACGAGCTGGTGGCGTCGCGCGATGTCGACGAGGCCCTTGACGATGTCCTCGCTGTAGACCGCACCGGTCGGGTTGTTGGGGTTGATGATGACGATCGCGTAGGTCCGCTCGGTGATCTTGGACTCGATGTCCTCGAGGTCGGGGTTCCAGCCGTTCGTCTCGTCGCAGCGGTAGTGCACGGGGACGCCTCCGGTCAGCGCGACGGCACCGGTCCACAGCGGGTAGTCCGGCGCCGGCACGAGGACCTCGTTGCCGTCGTCGACGAACGCGGTGAGGACCATCGAGATCAGCTCGGAGACGCCGTTGCCGATGAAGACGTCATCCGGGACGGTCTTGGGCAGGCCGCATGACTGGTAGTACTGCGCGACGGCGGTGCGCGCCGAGTAGATGCCGCGGGAGTCCGAGTAGCCCTGTGACTCGGGGAGGCTCTGCACCATGTCGACGAGGATCGCCTCGGGCGCCTCGAAGCCGAACGGGGCGGTGTTCCCGATGTTCAGCTTGAGGATCTTGTGACCCTCGGCCTCCAGGCGATGGGCCTCCTGGAGGATCGGCCCCCGCACGTCATAGCGGACGTGTTGCAGCTTCTTGCTCTGGATGATCCGGCGCACGAGTCCCAGCCTCCCATCCCGCTCCGTGCAGGCACAGCGACTTAGGTCCAGCCCGGCGGCGGCTCAGGCGTCGCCGACCGTGACGGCCTGCGCCTCGCGCTCGGCCTCCGACGCCCGGGCCCCCTCGGCCTCCGGGTCGTCGATGTGGCGCAAGTACGGGCGGGTGAGGGCCAATGCACCGACGGCCAGCGCCACCGCGAACGCCCCGACCCAGAACGGGACGTGGACGTTGATCTCCTCGCCGAGCTTGCCGGCCAGCCAGGGCGCGACCGCACCTCCCGAGAACCGGACGAAACTGTAGGCGGCTGAGGCCACCCCGCGTTCGACCGGTGCGGCCTTCATCACCGTCTCGGTGACGAGGGTGTTGTTGACGCCGAGGAACAGGCCGGCGACGACGACGCATACCGCGAGGAGAGTCTTGTTGTCCGTCCCGAGGGCCATGACGGCGAGGAGGGCGGAGAGCAGGCCGAGGTTGACCAGGAGCGTGGGGACCGTCCCGTACCGGGCCTGCAGCCGTGGCGCCACGACGACCGACGTGAACGCCAGCGCCACCCCCCAGCCGAAGAAGATCAGCCCGATCTCGTGCGCGCCCATGTCGAGCGGGAAGGGGGTGAACGCGAGCAGGGTGAAGAAGCCGAAGTTGTAGAGCAGCGCGGTGATGGCGACCCCGAGGAGCCCAGGATGCCGCAGCGCCCGGAACGGGTCGAGCACGGAGGAGGCCTTGGCGGCCGGTGGGGTCTTCGGCAGCAGCACCGCCGTGACGATCAGGGCGACCGCCATCAGGGTGGAGACGCCGTAGAACGGGCCACGCCAGGAGATCCCGCCGAGCAGGCCGCCGACTAGGGGGCCGACCGCGATGCCCAGGCCGAGCGCGGCCTCGTAGAGGATGATCGCCTGCGCCACCGAACCACGCGCCGAAGAGACGATCGTCGCGAGGGCCGTCGCGACGAAGAGCGCGTTGCCGAGGCCCCACAGGGCGCGCCAGCCGACGATCTCCATGACGCTGCTGGACGAGCCGGCGAGGAACGCGCCGACGATGATGACGACGAGGCCGATGAGCAAGGTCCGCTTGGCGCCGATCCGGCTGGCCACCGCTCCGGTGATGAGCATGGCCACGCCCATGACCGCCATGTAGCTGGTGAACAGCAGGGACACCTGGGAGGGCGTCGCGTGGAGCTGGTCGGCGATCGGCTTGAGGATCGGGTCCACGAGGCCGATGCCCATGAACGCGATGACGGACGCGAAGGCGACCGCCCAGACGGCTTTCGGTTGGCGCCACATAGTGGGATTCCTTGATGTGGTTCAGGTTCAGGCGGTGGGGGTATGCGTGGGGCCGGCCTCGGCCAGCAGCCGCCGGATGATCTCGACGGCGTCGGCGAGGGTGTCCCGCTCGCCGTGGCTGAGGGCCGCGACGTGCGGGGCGACGACGTCGGCGCGTCGGGCCCGGGCCTGGCGGAGGGCCTCGGTGCCGGCGTCGGTGATCGTCACGAGGACCGCGCGCGCGTCGGCCGGGTCGGCCTCGCGGGTGACCCAGCCCTCGGTCTCCAGGCGCTGGACCTGGGTGGTCATCGTCGGCTGGCTGCAGTGGTCGGCGGCGGCGAGCGTCGAGATGCGGGCGGGCCCCTGTTCCTCCACCTGGGCGAGCAGCCGGACCTGGGCGTAGGGCACCTCGAGGCCGGCGCGCTGGGTGGCCAGCCGGTTCAGCCGGGCGACCACCGACAGCAGGTCGGAGCCGAGCTGCTCGGCGTCCGTGCGCGGAGGGGCGAGGCTCACCGGCATACCATCGACTTTACATAGGCTGCCTATGCAACTGCAACCACCTGACGGCTTCCCGCTTCCGGACGCGTGTTGTTGCGAGTTCCGCAGCAGCGCGGCGCCCGAAACTGCCAACAACGTGCGTCTGGAAGCGGGAAAGGTCAGGTGTCGAGGGCCTCGTTCACGGCGCGGAGGACGCGGAGGGTGGCGGCGAGGTCCGCGGCGCTGACCTGCGGCATGGCGGTCAGCTGCTCGCGGTCGACCAGCCTGTCGCCGCGGCGCACCAGCCGGGTCCCCTGCGGGGTGAGGGCGACGAGGTGCTCCCGGCGGGACTCCGGCGACACCTCGACGGTCATCAGTCCCGCGGCGACGGCCGCGTCGATCTGACGGCTGACGGTGCCCTTGGTCAGACCCAGGCGGTCGGCAACCGCCTGCTGGTTGAGCCGCCCCGGGTGGGCGTCGACGACGCTGAGGACGAGGAACTGGGCCATCGAGATCCCCAGCGAGGAGCGGAACAGCGCCTCTCCAGAACGGTCCATCAACCCCGCCACGCGCCGGGTGAGCAGCCAGAGCTGCGCGAGGTCGTCGTCGGGATGGGGCACCAGGGCAGACTAGCAAAACGTTTGACCAGCGACCGTCGTGTGTGCAACTGTTGCGTATACAACCGTTGCAGGAGGAACCATGCGGATCATGCTCGTGCTAGACCACCCCTACACCCTGACGTCGGCCGAGAACGTGGTCCACCGACGCAGCTTCTCGGGTGCGGTGGCCGCGTCCGTCGTCCGCGGCGCGAACGCCGGCGGCCACGAGGTCGACGTCGTGGACCTCGCGGCAGACGGGTTCCAGCCCAGCATGTCGCGCGACGACCTGGTGGCCTGGCGGCAGGCCGGCGTCGTCGACCCGCTGGTCGAGGACTACCAAAGGCGGCTCTTCGAGGCCGACCACCTGGTCTTCGTGTTCCCGATCTGGTGGGAGGCCATGCCGGCGGCCACCAAGGGGTTCCTCGACCGGGTCCTGACCAAGGGGATCGTCTACGAGGAGCTGGTCGGGGCACGCGGCAACCCCTTCCGCAACAAGCTGGACCGGCTGGGTGGCGTCACCGTCTGCACCGTGATGACGACGCCGGACAAGGCGTACCGCTGGTGGTATCGCGACCCCGTGACCAAGATCCTGTTCCGCGGGACGTTCGGGAAGATCGGCGTGAAGAACCTGCGCTGGGTCAACTACGCCGACGTCACCGCCAAGACCGACGACGAGAGGGCGGTCATGCTGCGCCGGACCGAGGAGCGGTTCGCGGCGCTGTGAGAATCAGTCGAGCTGCGGCACCGGCTCGTTGGCCCAGGTGTCGACCCGCCAGCCCGACTCGGGATCGCCGTCCAGGACGATGACCGCGGTGTTGTGCAGACGGGTGTCGGCGACGAAGGCCCGGTCGACGTTGGCCGCCCGGGCGCCGGTCCACGCCCGGATCACGGCGCCGTGGCTGATGATCGCCGCGACACTCGTGCTGCGCGGCCTCGGCGACGACCTCGTCGTACCGCGCCATGACCTCCGACCCGGACTCACCACCGGGTACGCGTGCGTCGGGCTCGCCGTCGGCCCACCGGTAGAGGACCTCGAGGTAGGGGTCCCACCCCGCGCCGCTCGCCATCTCGTGCTCGCCCGCCTGGATCTCGCGGATCCCCGGCCGGACGACCGGGACGAGCCCGCGTGCGGCGGCCAACGGAGCCGCCGTCTGGTGGGTCCGGACCAGGTCGGAGACGTAGATCGCCTCCAGCGGGATCTCGGCGAGGCTCTCGACGAGCTCAGTCGCCTGGGTCCGGCCGAGCTCGGTCAGGTCGGCCCCGGGCGGCGCGGTGTCGAGGAGCCGCTGGGCGTTGGCCGTCGTCTCGGCGTGGCGGATGAGGAGCAGTCGCACGCCGACAGGTTAGGTGGTGCCTGCCTCGGCGCCGACGAAGCGTTCGAGCAGCTCGGCCACGCGGTCGGGGTTGCCGAGCTGCGGCACGTGGCCGGCCGGCAACACCTCGAGCTGCGCTTTGGGAATCAATGTCGCCGCGGCTCGTGCGTGCTCGACGGATACGACGGGGTCGTGGTCACCCCAGATCATCAGCGTCGGTGCAGTCAGTCGACGTAGTTCCTGCGGCGTGAGCCGCATCGGATGCCGCCAGCCGAAGGGCGACATCAAGGCGCACAGTTCCTCCCGGTTGGCACGCACGGCGACGGGGTCCCTGGCGCCGGCGACGAGTGAGTCCAACAGGTCCGGGTGCTTGACGATGGTGTCGGCTTCGCCCATCGATGCCATCAGCTGCAGCAGCATCCGGCGACTCGGCTTCACCCCGCGCGCCAGCAGGGCCCCGACGACCGGCGTCACCGTCAACCGCAACGGTAGGGGCACCCGAACTCCCGGCAGCGCCGGGACCGACCCGAGCATGACCAGTCCGCGGACGCGTTCTGGCCTGGCCAGCGCGTACCAGGTCGCCCAGATTCCGCCACCGGAGGCTCCGGCGAGCGTGGCACTGCCGAGTTCGAGGGCGTCGAGCACCTCATCGACGAACCGGACCGCGTGGTCACGGAATCTCCCTGGCGTGAACTCCGTGGGATCACTGAGGCCGCAACCCGGCCGGTCCACGAGGAACGAGCGGGTGGCACTCATGCGCTCGGCGAGCATCAGGTGAGAGAGGGCTGAGGTGTTGGTGCCGTGGAGATGCACCACGGCCTCACCTCGACCCACGTCGATCACGTGGACGCGCTGGCCGTACGTCCGTCGCACGAAGCGTCCTCGCGCATCGGCCGCGCGCAGCATCCGGTGGTAGATATCCACGAGCTCCGTGGGGTGGCCCGCGGGCTGCGCGACACTCGGGTGGACCGCCATGAATCCTCCTCGTTCGGAGTCGATCGCCGAGGCTCACGATGCGACGACTGCCTGCGGAGCACTAGTTCGGTTTCCGAACTCCCGGATGCTGACCCTTGGTGTGACACTGGGTTCGTGGGCTCGAGCGAGTTCGCCGGCTACTGCTCGTTCACCAAGGCGATCGAGCACCTGGGTGACCGGTGGATCCTCCTCATCGTGCGTGAGCTCGGGGTGTTCGGTCCGCAAGGGTTCAACGAGCTCGCCACCGCTCTCCCCGGCCGCATCTCGCGATCAGTCCTGGCCGACCGTCTCCGGCGGTTGGAGATCCTGGGCCTGGTGTCGCGAGGCGATGGTCACACCGCACACGCGCCGTACCGCCTCACCGCGGTGGGCGCCAACCTGATGCCGACGATCCTGTCGTTGCGCGGATGGGCAGACACCTGGCTGCCCGATGACCCAGACATGCTGGAGCGGGAACCGGCCATCGTGCTCGCGTGGCTGGCCCAGCGGGTGTCTCCTGAGCGCTCGCCTGCCCGGCCAGCTGTCGTCGAGTTCCGGCTCCACCACCGGCCCGACCGCAGGTACTGGCTCGTGATCCAGCGGGACCTCGAACCCTACGGATGTCTGACCGACCCGTTTCTCGACACGGGCCGCTACGTGTACCTCGTATCCGCGATGAGCACCCTCGTCGCGCTGGCTCGAGGAAGACTCGACTGGGCCGATGCCCTCCAGGATGGCTCGCTCATCGCCGCCGGCGACCCCGAGCTGGTGAGCCGGGTGGCCTCGTGGTTCCAGCGCTCACCCGAGCTCTCGGACGCAGTGATCCTCTAGGCCTGGACCCGGTATGCGAGCGCCTAGCTGACGAGGTGCCGCGCGACGGCGGCACTCACGATGACGAGGAGCCCGCCGGCGACGACCAGCGTGTCGGGGAGTCGCCAAGGAGCCGGCCCGGCCCAGCTGCGGCGATGCGCGCCGGCGAACCCGCGGGCGTCCATGGCCAGGGCGAGGACCGCGGCCTGGCCAAGGACCACAATGAACAGCGCCAGCGTCGTCGCGCCGCCCTCGCGCAGCTTGGCCGGGAGGGACCGGCCGGCGCCGATGCCGCGTACCCGCCGGGCGCGGGTGAGCTCGGTCCACAACGTGCCGAACGTCTGGAACCGCTGGAGGGCCGCGGTGGTCGCGACGACGGGCCGCGCGGGCAGGTGGACCCGCTGGGCCAGGTGGTCGCCGAGGGCGTCCGGGTCGACGTAGGGCAGCAGGACGAGGGACGGGAGGACCAATGTCAGGACCCGCAGCCCCGCACCGAACGTGGTCTCCAGGTCGTGGCCGCCGAGCAGCCACGTGGACCACATGACTCCGAGGATGCCGACCAGCGCCGGAACGCACCGCGCGCCCAGGCGGCGCCACCGCCCGGGTGGGGCGGGACCGGTTCCCGGCGCCCACAGCGCGACGAGACCGAGCATCGCCTCGACGGCCACGACGACCAGCAGCTGCCGCCAGCCGGTCACCAGAGCCGGCAGCGGGAGCACGACCAGACAGGCGAGCAGCAGCGAGAGCGGTCCGCACCGCGCGGCCAGCGACCTCCGCGGCGGGTCGAGGGTGGCTGCGATCGCCGCGGAGCCCGACGATCGCGGCTCGAGGGTCATGACGGCATCGGCCCGAGCCACCACCGCGTCGTCGTGGGTGGCCACGACCACGGCCGAACCGGCGCCACGCACGGCGTCGAGGATCCCGACCACGGCCGCCCAGGTCAGACGGTCCTGGCCGACGGTCGGCTCGTCGGCCAGCACGAGCGACGGCTGGTGGACGACCGCCGCGGCCACGGCGAGCCGTCGTTGTTCCCCGCCGGACAGCTGGCGCGGGTCGGCGGTCGCGAGGTGAGCCAGACCCAGCCGGTCCAGCAGCAGGTCGGCGCGAGCCCCGGCCACCACCGGGTCGGCGCCGACCGCGAGCGAGGTCGCGAGGACCTCGTCGCGAACCGTCCTCCGCACGATGGTGCTCGCCGCCCGTTGCGGCACCCAGGCGACGGCCCGCGCAAGGTCCGGCGAGGACCGCCGGGACGGCTCCCGCGGCGGCACGACGTCGTTCTTCACTCGGCCGAGAGGCCAAGTTCGGTCCTTATTCGCTCCGGATAAGGACCGAAGTTGGCCTCTCGGCGGGTCGGGGGCGAGCTCGACGGACCCCGCCGACGGCGTCACCAGGCCGGCGAGCGCCTCGAGCAGCGTCGACTTGCCCGAGCCGCTCGGCCCGACCAGCGCCACCGTGGACCCACCTCGGACCTCGAGGTCGACGTCGGAGACCGCGGTTGTGACCCGTGGCGGGGCGTTGAGCGGCTGGGAGGTGCGTCGCACCGACAGCCCACTCGCCCGTACGGCCGGCTCGGCCGGAGAGGAATCCGGCGCCGCGAAGGCCTCCGAGACATCTACCGGCACCGGGTCCGGCTGCCCTGGGACCCAGATCCCCATCGCGGTCAGCTCGGCCCCACGCTGCGCGAGGACCGTGGCGGGCGGCCCGTCGGCCACCACCGAACCGTCCGGCCCGAGGACGACGATGCGGTCGACGAGGTCGACCCACGGGCCGAGCCGGTGCTCGACGACGACCGTCGTCAGCCCGCGCGCCCGGACCACGTCACCGACCACCCGACGTACCGACGCGGCGTTGGCCGGATCCAGCATCGCGGTGGGCTCGTCGAGCAGGAGGACCCTCGGCGACATGGCCAGCGCACCGGCCAGCGCCAGCCGTTGCTGCTCGCCCCCGGAGAGGGTGAGCGGGCTCGCGCCGGCGAGGTGCCCGAGCCCGACCTCATCCAGCGCAGCGGCGACCGGCGCGACCATGGCGTCGCGGGGCATACCGAGGTTCTCGAGCCCGAACGCCACGTCCCGCGCCGCCGTCGAGGCCACGACGCCGGCCCCCGGGTCCTGAAGGACCAGCCCCACCGAGCCGGCGACCGAACCCGGAGCGACGCGGTCGACGAGGACCGTCCCGCTGAGGTCCCCTGCGTCCGCGGTGAGCAGCAGCCCGGCCACCGCGCGCAGAACCGTGGACTTGCCCGAGCCGCTCGGGCCGACGAGCAGCACCCGCTCTCCCGCCTTCAGCCGCAGGGAGAGGTCGGTCAGCACCGGCTGGGCCCGGCCGTAGGGACGCCACGTCAGGCCGTCGACCTCGACGGGGGCGCCGGTGCCGGCGGTCCGCGGCGACGGCGCCACGCGGAGGGCGTCAGACAGCGCGCGCCTCCCGCACTTCTTGGCCGGGCGGCAGGGACCCGAGCGCTCCCGCCTTCGCCAGCCCGGTCGTCAGCAGCCAGCCGCCGACACCGGCGATCAGCGCACCCGCCGCGGTGAGGATGACGAGGTACGCGAGCTTGTAGCCCATGTCCCAGTCGGTCCAGTAGTTGAACCACTCGTAGACCGCCTCCATCGGGGCAGCCAGCGCGCCGGAGAGCACTGCAGCACCAAGGCCGAACGAGCCGTACGCGAGGATCGCGAACCCGATCTCGGCCCCCAGCCCCTGGAGCAACCCGGACACGAGCGTCGCGGCCCCCCACGAGCTGCCGATGAGTGCCTCGACAGTGGCGGCGATCATCTCGGCGAACAGGGCCGCGCCGGGGCGCCGGATGACGAGCCCGCCGACGACTCCGGCCATCAGCCAGGGCGCTCCGGTGATGCCCACCAGCGGCGGGAAGACCGCCTCGAGCGCCGTGCTCGGGGCCTGGTAGAGCAGGTACCACGCCCAGTACGCCACCCCGAAGGCGACGCCGATGAAGGCGCAGGTCAGCAGGTCGATGGTGCGCCACCGGAACAGGGGTCGCGTGGCGAGGACGGTTCGGCGGGTCGTGGGGTTGGTGTCTCGTGTGGTGCTCATGGATGGCTCCCGGGGTCAGGTCGGTCTGTCTTCCCGGGGGAGGTACGTCTCCGCATACCGTGTGTATGCGAGGCCGCACCTGAGATGAAGCTCGACTCCCTTCGCCGGTGCTAGCCGGAGCAGGTTCGAGGGTCTGCGGCGAACCGCACTCTCAGCGCTGTTGGGGCGCTCCCCTGTCGTAGTGGAGATGACTTTACTCCCCCACCGTGCAAGAGTCGTCTGGACGAATGGCGGGATTCGCGCAAGCAAGGGAGTGGCGTACATGGGCACGATGGGATGGCGGCTTCTCGGCACCGCGGCGGCGCTGGCCGCCGGTGCGGTCGCGACCAAGGTCGTCGGCGTCGGGTGGCGCGCGGTGTCCGGCCGAGAAGCGCCGACCGACCCCGCTGAGGTCGACGAGACCAGCTGGGGCGAGGCCCTCGTCTATGCCGCGATCCTCGGTCTCGCGGTCGGCGCCGCGCGCGTCGTCGCCGAGCGGATGGCGGCCCAGTACTACCGGAAGTCGACCGGACACCTGCCGAACGCGGACTCCGTCAACGACTGACCGTGACGGCGTTCCGGGCCGGCGTCGTCATCAGCCTCGCCACGCCGAGGCAGTTCGCCGACCTCGCAGTCGCGGCGGAGGAGGCCGGGTGGGACACGATCTTCACCTGGGAGGCGGTCTGGGGGCAGGACGCGTGGGTCACCCTCGCGGCCGCGGCCATGCGGACGTCCCGCATCCGGTTGGGCACCATGCTCACACCGCTGCCGCGAATCCGGCCCTGGGACCTCGCCGGCCGCGTCGCCACGCTCGACAGCCTCTCCGACGGGCGGGCCCAGCTGGCCGTCGGCCTGGGCGCGCTGCACCCCGGGTGGCTCGCGTTCGAGCGGGACGAGGGCCGCAAGGTGCGCGCCGAGAAGCTCGACGAGGGCCTCGCGATCTACGACGGGCTCATGCGTGGACAGCCGTTCGCGTATGCGGGGACGCACTACGCGGTCGAGCCCACCGACTTCGTCCCGCCCCCGCCGCCGGTGCAGCAGCCGCGGGTGCCGGTCTGGGTGGTGGGCGCCTATCCCGCGCGGCCGTCCCTTCGGCGCGCGGCCCAGTGGGACGGGATCATTCCGACCAAGACCGGCCAGGGTGACGACCCGTTCAGTCTCGACGATCTGCGGCGAACGGTGGCCGCGGTCAAGGAGATTCGCGAGGCGCATGACCTGCCGTGGGAGGCGTACGACGTCGTGGCCGAGGGAGTCAGCGAGCCCGGCGCGACGGGCGACGCCACCGTGGCCGAGTGGGCCGAGGCCGGAGCGACCGTCTGGGTCGAGTCCGACTGGTCGATGGGCGACGACGCCGTCGACCGGCACCGCCGTCGGATCGAGGCCGGCCCGCCGTCCCTCAGCTGAACCGCCGCTGCCCGAGCCTCACCTACCAGGAGAACGCGCGCCAGGCGCGGAAGTTCTCCATCCGTACCACGGCGGCCATTCCCGAGCCGGAGACGAGCCGGACCCGCGGTCGCGGGACCAGGGCGTCGAGTGGGGCGAGGCCTCCGCTGGCGCCGTCCGCGGCATACACCGAGGCCGTTCCGTTGAGGAGGACCAGGGCCGTCGCCCCGGCGATGCTGAGCGGCCGCCCGTCGGACAGGTCGACCACCCGGACGGCCGCGCTCATCCGGCTGGCGACGGCGAGCACGTTGAGGACGCTCACCGGGCCGTGCGTGAGCCGGACGTGCGCCTCGGCCCCGCCGTCGAACGTGACCGGTGCGAACGGCGCGACCTCCTGCTCGGTCCCGGCGACGTCGAGAGTCATCCCGTCGCCGTGGATGAGCGTGACCGAACGCTGAACGCCCGGGAACTCACCGAAGTCGGCGTCCTTCTCGATGTCCGAGACGCTCAGCCGCCAGACGAAGTGTGGCCCCCGCACGCCCAGCAACCGGCGGGCGATCTCCCGGGTCGCGCCCTGGCCGTTCTTCCACGGCGTGGGTTCGCGTTCGCCGCTGCGGACGATGCCCAGGGAGTGGGGGGCGACAGCCATCAGGTGGCGGTCGTGAGACGTCGGGCGAGCGGCACGCCTGCACGATACGCAAGATGCCGGTGCGAAGGGGCATCCAGGACCGTCACACCGCCTCGCGCGCCCACAGTGATCCTTCCGATGTCGTCTCGCCGCAGCGATTCTGCCGCACCTCGGGTGGCCGCCCACAGCGCCTCCTGCGGCGTGAGACGCAGCTCGCGCACCGCGAGGGCGATGACGAACGGCATCGACGAGGTGTAGCAGGTCCCCGGGTTGCAGTCCGTGGCCAGCGCGACGGTGACGCCGGCGTCGAGCAGGGCCCGAGCGTCCGGGTACGGGTGGCGGGTCGAGAACTCGACCCCGGGGAGCAGCGTCGCGACGGTCGAGCCGCCGGCCAGGGCGTCGACGTCCTCGGGCGTGAGGTAGGTGCAGTGGTCGACGCTCGCCGCCCCCAGCTCGACGGCGAGCCGCACGCCCGGCCCCGGCCCGAGCTGGTTGCCGTGGACCCGCAGACCCAGCCCGGCCGCCCGGCCCGCGAGCAGGATGGCGCGGGACTCGTTCTCCGCGAACGCATACGGGCTGAGGGGTTCGCAGAAGACGTCGACCCAGCGTGCGTAAGCGCGAGCCTCCGCGAGCATCGGACCCGTCACCAGCTCGACGTACTCAGCGCGGCGGGAGCGGTACTCGGGCGGGACGACGTGGCCGCCGAGGAAGGTCACCTCGTCGGTCACCTCGCGGGCCAGGCGCAGCAGCCGGGTCTCGGTGGCCACGTCCAGTCCGTAGCCCGACTTCACCTCGACGACGCCCGTGCCCTGCGTGTGCATCTCGGCGATCCGGTTCGCGAGCAGCCGGCGCAGCTCGTCGTCGGTGGCCTCGCGGGTAGCAGTGACCGTGCTGGCGATCCCGCCGCCGTCGTAGGCGGCGCCGCTCATCCGGGCGGCGAACTCCGCGCTCCGGTCGCCGGCGAAGACCAGGTGCGTGTGGCTGTCGACGAAGGCGGGGACGACGGCTCGGCCGTCCAGGTCGAGGCGCCGGTCGGCGTGGGGCGGTGTCGCGGCGTGGCCGACCCAGAGCACCCGGTCGTCGGGGCCGAGCACGAGGGCGGCGTCGTGGAGCGTGCCGAGCTCGTCCTCGGCGTCCGGGTGGTCCGGGTCCATGGTGCTGAGCTCGCCGATGCCGGTGACGAGGGTGGTCGTGGCGGTCACCGTTCGACCCGCAGCGCGTCGAACGCGTCGCGGAACAGCGGGGCCACCGGGCCGAGTCGTTGGTGCTCGCCGCGGTCGACGACCACCTGGCCGCCCACGACGACGGTCGCCACGTCGGCCGCCGTCGCCGAGTAGGCGATCTGGCCGGCCCGGCTGCCCACGGTGCGGATCGTGTCGTTGCGGACGACGACGAAGTCGGCGAGCGCGCCCTCGGCGAGGATGCCGCCGCCGAACCAGCCGAGGCTGCGGTACCCGTTCGCGGTGGCCGCGCGGACCAGCTCGTCGGGCCGGAACCGGCCCCGCTCGTTCGTCGACAGCCGCTCGTTCATCTCGAGGCCGCGGACCTCCTCGAACGGGTCGATGACGGCGTTCTGGTCGGATCCGAGGCTGAGGCTGACCCGGGCGTCGGCGAGGTCGCGAGCCGGGCCGATCCCGTCGGCGAGGTCCCGTTCGGTGGTCGGGCAGAGCGACACCTGCGCGTCCGCGCCGCCGAGGAGCTTGACGTCGTCGGCCGACAGATGGGTCGCGTGGACCGCGGTCAGGTCGGGCCGCAGCACTCCGGTGTCGGCCAGCAGCCGGGTCGGCGAGCAGCCGTAGAACATCTCACAGGCGATGTTCTCGGCCGGCTGCTCGGAGAGGTGGGCGTGGAGCGGCATGCCCTCGACCCACGCGCCGACCTCCTCGAGCGACGGCTTGGGCACCGCTCGCACGGAGTGGACCGCGGCGCCGACCCGGGCGCTGGACGGGTCCGGGCGCTGCCGCCCCGACATCCGGTCCAGCCAGGAGCCGACCGAGCTGTCGCAGAACCGCTGCTGGACGGCATCCGGCGCGGTGTGGCCCTCCCCGGTCAGACCGCCGGTGAGGTAGCACGTGTCGAGCAGCGTGATCCGGATCCCGGCCTCGCCCGCGGCCGCGAGCAGTGCGTCGCCCATGGCGTTCGGGTCGGCGTAGGGACGGCCGGACGGCGTGTGGTGCAGGTAGTGGAACTCCCCCACGACCGTGTACCCCGCCAGGACCATCTCGCCGAACGTCGCCCGCGCGAGGGCGAAGTACGTCTCGGGGTTCAGCCGCTGGGTGACCGCATACATCTGCTCGCGCCACGTCCAGAAGTTCCCGCTGCCGCCGTGGGTCCGGCCGCGCAGGGCGCGGTGGAAGGCGTGGCTGTGGGTGTTGGCGAGGCCGGGGAGGACGACACCGGGCAGGCGGACGTCGTCGTGGTGGGCGTGCGCGTGGGACCGGATCCGGCCGAACCGGCCGTCGGTCACGGTCATCCGCACCGCGGTGGCCGGCCCGGTCGGCAGCCAGGCGTGCTCGGCCCAGTAGGTCGTCACGCGGTGGCCTCCGAGAGCTCGGCCAGCACCGCGGTGAGGGCCGCGACACCGGCGTGGCAGTCGGCCTCGTCGGCGTGCTCCGCCGGCGAGTGCGAGACCCCGGTGGGATTCCGGACGAAGAGCATCGCCGACGGAATGCCTTGCGTGGCAAGAATTCCCGCGTCATGACCGGCACCGGTTCCGAGGACCGGGGTGTCAGGCCCGAGCATGCGCGCCAGGCGGCTGACGAGGTCGGGGTCGAAGCGCGTCGTCGGGGTCCACGACTCCTCGGTGAGGGTCGACCCGTGCGGTGCCGCAGCGCCGTCCAGGTCGGAGACCACGCGACGCACGGCCGCCTCGTCGGCACCCCGGGCGTCGAGCCACATGGTCACGTTGCTGGCGATGGCGTTGACCCCGCCCGGTTCGACGCGCACCTTCCCGACCGTCGCGACGCAGCCGTGCCGGGTCGCGGCCGCGCGCGCGGCGAGGACGAGGGCGGCCTGCTTGAGCATCGCGTCGTCGCGGTCCTCGAGCCGGGTCGTGCCGGCGTGGTTCGCGGTTCCCGGGACGTCCAGCCGCCAGCGGCCGTGCGGCCAGATGTCGCTGCCGACCCCCACGGCGGAGCGGCTCTGGTCGTATGCGTCGGGGTCGGCGAGCGCGCGGCCCTGCTCGACGTGCAGCTCGACGAACGCCCTCACCCGAGAAAGGGTCTCGCGGTCGGCGCCGGCCGTCGACGGGTCCCGGCCGGCGCTGGCCATCGCCTCGGCCATCGTGGTCCCGTCCGCGTCCCGCAGCGCAAGGGCCCGGTCGGCCGGCAGCACCCCGGTGAGGATCCGCGAACCCGCACACGCGATGCCGAACCGCGCGCCCTCCTCGTCGCCGAAGCAGGCGATGCCGAGCGGGACCCGCGGCGTCAGCCCGGCGGCGCGCAGCGCGTCCACCGCGGCGAGGGCGGAGACGACACCGAGCGGGCCGTCGAACGCGCCGCCGTCGGGAACCGAGTCGAGGTGCGACCCGACCGCAATCCCGCCCGTCGAGCCATCCGCGCGCACCGCGTCGGGGTCGCCCCACCAGGCCCACTGGTTGCCGGCCCGGTCATCGACGACGTCGAGCCCGCGGGCGGCGCAATGGCCGGCGAACCACTCGCGCAGGGTGTGGTCCTCGCGGGTCCACGCATACCGTCGGTAACCGCCGGTCGAGGCCTCGCGGCCGACCGGTCCGAGCTCGGTCCACATCGTGTCGAACGACCGCAGCGCCGGCCGAGGCACAGGGACGGGAGCGTCCTGGGCGTCCACGGCGGCGCTCACGGGTCCAACCTAGGCTGTCCGGCGTGGACCAGCCCGGAGATGTGCGCGCACGGGAGGCGGCCGAGGCCGCCGGGATCCCCTTCACGGTGACCCGCCACGGTCCGGTCCGCAGTCTCGAGGAGGCCGCGGCTGCCCGCGGCGTCCAGCCGGGCGACATCGTCAAGTCGCTCGTGGTCCGTCGCGGCGAGGGCGACTATCTGTTCGTGCTCGTGCCCGGCGACCGTCAGTTCTCGTGGCCGAAGCTGCGGGCGCTGCTCGGGACCAACCGCCTCTCGATGCCGGACGCCGCCGTGGCCAAGGAGGTCACCGGCTACGAGCGCGGGACGATCACGCCGTTCGGGTCGACGCAGGCGTGGCCGGTCGTCGCGGACACGACGGTAGCCGGGCGCACGGTCTCGATGGGCGGCGGCGCTCACGGCGTGGCCCTCACGGTGAGCGGCGACGACGTGATCCGGGTGTTCGGCGCGCAGGTCGCGGACATCAGCGACGTCGGCGAGGTCACCGACTGACGGCGTCCTCGCGCATCGGCACGCGGACGCCGCGCTCCTCCGCCACCTGGTCGGCGAGGTCGTAGCCCGCGTCGACGTGCCGGATGACGCCCATCCCGGGGTCGTTGGTGAGGACCCGGGCGAGCTTCTGCGCCGCCAGCGGCGTCCCGTCGGCGACCGAGACCTGGCCCGCGTGGATGGAGCGCCCGATGCCGACCCCGCCGCCGTGGTGGATCGACACCCACGAGGCGCCGGAGGCGGTGTTCACGAGGGCGTTGAGCAGCGGCCAGTCGGCGATCGCGTCGGAGCCGTCGAGCATCGACTCGGTCTCGCGGTAGGGGCTGGCGACAGAGCCGCAGTCGAGGTGGTCGCGGCCGATGACGATGGGGGCACTGACCGCACCGCTCGCGACGAGGTCGTTGAACGCGAGGCCCGCCCGGTCGCGTTCGCCGTACCCGAGCCAGCAGATCCGCGCCGGCAGCCCCTGGAACGCGATCTTCTCGCGGGCGCCCCGCATCCACTTCTGGAGGCGGTCGTTGTCGGGGAACAGGTCGATGACGGCCCGGTCGGTGGCGTCGATGTCCTTGGGGTCACCGGAGAGCGCGACCCAGCGGAACGGGCCCTTGCCCTCGCAGAACAGCGGCCGGATGTACGCCGGGACGAACCCGGGGAAGTCGAACGCCCTGTCGTAGCCACCCTTTCGGGCCTCGTCGCGGATGGAGTTTCCGTAGTCGAACACCTCGGCGCCCTGGTCCAGGAAACCCGACCATCGCCTCCACGTGGCGCGCCATCGACTCGCGCGCGCGGTCGGTGAACTCCTCCGGCTTGCGCTCCGCGTAGTCGTGCCAGTCGGCCACGTCGATCCCCTCGGGCAGGTACGACAGCGGGTCGTGCGCCGAGGTCTGGTCGGTGACGATGTCGATCTCGACGCCGCGCCGGAGCAGCTCGGGGAACACGGTGGCGGCGTTGCCGACGACGCCGACGCTGTACGCGCGCCGGTTCGCCTTGGCGTCCATGGCCAGGGAGACCGCCTGGTCGAGGTCGTCGGCGACGGCGTCGAGGTATCGGTGCTCGACCCGACGGTCGAGGCGCGTGCGGTCGACGTCGACGACGAGGCATACACCGTCGTTGAGGGTGACCGCGAGCGGCTGCGCGCCGCCCATGCCGCCACACCCGCCGGTCAGGGTGAGCGTCCCGGCCAGCGTGCCGTTGAACCGCTTCTCGGCCACGGCGGCGAACGTCTCGTAGGTCCCCTGGACGATGCCCTGGGTGCCGATGTAGATCCACGAGCCCGCGGTCATCTGGCCGTACATCGTCAGGCCGAGGTGCTCGAGGCGCCGGAACTCCGGCCAGGTGGCCCAGTCGGGGACGAGGTTGCTGTTGGCGATGAGCACCCGCGGTGCCCACTCGTGGGTCCGCATGACGCCCACCGGCCGGCCGGACTGGACGAGCATCGTCTCGTCGGCCTCGAGGGTCTGCAGGGTCCGGACCATCGCGTCGAACGACCGCCAGTCACGGGCGGCGCGACCGGTGCCTCCGTAGACCACCAGGTCGTCGGGACGCTCGGCGACCTCGGGGTCGAGGTTGTTCATGAGCATCCGCATCGGGGCCTCGGCGGCCCACGAACGCGCGGTGATCGATATGCCGCGCGGGGCGCGAACGGGTCGGGCGCCATCCATGTCGGGTCTCCTTCGGTCTGGCTTTCCCGCTTCCAGACGTCCTTTGTTGCGAGTTTCGGCTGTCTCAGCCGGCCGGAACTGGCAACAACGGACGTCTGGAAGCGGGTGGGGTGGGTGTGTGTGGGTGCGTCAGGCGAGGGGGCCGGTCACCGTCTCGGCGGCGCGGACGACGTCGCCGGCGGCCACCATCTCTACGGCCGCCTCGATCTCCGGGGCGAGGAACCGGTCGGGTCCGGGGCCGGGGACCGTCGTCCGGAGCGCCGCGACGACCGCACCGGTGGCCGGAGCCGGCTGCAGCGGCGCCCGGAGCTCGATCCCGCGGGCCGCGGTGATCAGCTCGACGGCGAGGACCCGGGTCAGGGCGTCGACGGTCCGGCGCAGCTTGCGCGCCGCGGACCAGCCCATCGACACGTGGTCCTCCTGCATGGCGCTGCTGGGGATCGAGTCGACGCTGGCCGGGGCCGCGAGGCGCTTCATCTCCGAGACGAGGGCCGCCTGGGTGTACTGGGCGATCATGTGGCCCGAGTCGACGCCGGGGCTGTCGGCGAGGAACGGCGGCAGGCCGTTGCTGCGCGACTGGTCGAGGAACCGGTCGGTCCGCCGCTCCGAGATGCTGGCCAGGTCGGCGGCCACGATGGCGAGGAAGTCGAGGACGTAGGCCAGCGGAGCGCCGTGGAAGTTGCCGTTCGACTCCACGCGTCCGTCGAGCGTGACGACCGGGTTGTCGATGGCCGCAGCGAGCTCCCACCCGGCGACGCGGGTGGCGTGGTCCAGGGTGTCGCGGGCGCCGCCGGCGACCTGGGGGGCGCAGCGCAGGGAGTACGCGTCCTGCACCCGGGTGCACTCCTCGGTGCGGTGCGACTCGCGGATCTCGCTGCCCCCCAACAGAACCCGCAGGTTCGCGGCGGAGGCGGCCTGGCCGGGGTGCGGCCGCAGGGCGTGCAGGTCCGACGCGAAGACGTCGTCAGTGCCCAGCAGCCCCTCGACGCTCATGGCCGCCGTGACGTCGGCGGTCGTGACCAGCCGGTGCAGGTCGGTGATGGCGAGGACGAGCATCCCGAGCATCCCGTCGGTCCCGTTGATGAGGGCGAGTCCCTCTTTCTCGGCGAGGACCACCGGCGTGATCCCGTGGCGCTCCAGCGCGGAGGCCGCCGGCACCAGCGAACCGTCACGAACCCGGACCGGCCCTTCCCCCATCGCCGCGAGCGCGCAGTGCGCGAGCGGGGCCAGGTCCCCGGAACAGCCCAGCGAGCCGTACTCGTGCACCACCGGCGTGATCCCCGCGTTGAGCATCGCCGCGTACACCCGCACGATCTCCTCGCGAACCCCGGTGCGCCCCGTGGCCAACGTGGACAGCCGGAGCAGCATCAGCGCCCGCACGACCTCACGCTCGACCTCGGGACCCGAACCGGCCGCGTGCGAGCGGATCAGGCTGCGCTGCAGCTGGGCCCGCTGCTCCGTCGGGATGTGTGCCGTCGCCAGCGCGCCGAAGCCGGTGGACACCCCGTAGTGCGGCACCGGGTCGCTCGCCAGCCCCTCGACGATCCGGCGGCTCTCCCCGATCCGGACGAGCGCCGCGTCGGCCAGCGCGACCGGGGCGTCGAACCGCGCGACGGCGACGACGTCCTCGAAGGACAGCGGCCCGGCTCCGACCGTCACGGCCGCCTGCGCCTCGCCGGCACGTCCCGGCGCGGTATGCGTCTGCGTCATGCCCTCCATTGCAGCGCCGTCCAGCGGCGGCGCGACCACGCGCCGACCGGATTGTGTCTCGTATGCGAGACGACGCCTGTCAGACTGGCCGCCGTGCGCATCGTCATCACCACGGCCGGCTCGCGGGGGGACGTCGCGCCGTACACCGGGCTGGCGCGCCGGCTGAACGACGCGGGGCACACCGCGGTCGTCGCCACGCACGAGCCGTTCCGGGGGATGGTCGAGGCGCTCGGCATCGAGTTCGCCGGGCTGGCGGCCGACCCGCGCGAGATCCTCGGCACCGAGGAGGGACGGCGGTGGCAGGCCGCCCAGGGGATGGCCTCCGCCGTGCGGATGGTCGGGCTCATGCGTCCGTACGCGCGGGAGATGGCCGAGAAGACCCTCGTCGCCACCGAGGGGGCCGACCTCATCCTCTGCTCGACCCTCACGGCGCCGAACTACCACACCGCTCAGGGCCGCGGGATCCCGAGCATGGGCGTGTTCCTGCAACCCCTGGAGCGGACCCGGGAGTTCTCGTCCGTCCTGACCGGCGGGGTGCGGTCCTACGGGTCGTGGGGCAACCGGATGAGCGCGGCCGCCAGCGAGGCGCTGCTGGCGGTCCCCTTCATGGGCGAGGTGAACCGGGCGCGCATCGGGATGGGGCTGCCCGCGATCTCCTACCGGCAGCTGCGCCGCGACCTGGCCGAGCAGCGCTGGCCGGTCCTGCACGGGTTCAGCCGGCACCTCGTCCCGCGGCCCGCCGACTGGCGTCCGGGCCTCGAGGTCGTGGGGTACTGGTGGTCCGAACCCGACCCCACCTGGACCCCCTCGGCCGAGCTCGTCGACTTCCTCGCGGCCGGCGACCCTCCAGTGCTGCTCGGGTTCGGGAGCATGGCCGCCGGCACCGGCGACGCCGAACGCCTGGCCGAGGTAGCGGTCACCGCCCTCCGAAGCGTCGGGGTCCGCGGGATCCTCCAGGCCGGGTGGTCCGGCCTGGAGGCGCAGACCGACGGCCGCGGCGACATCCTCAGCATCGGCGAGGCCCCACACGACTGGCTGCTGCCGCGCGTGGCCGCCGTGGTCCATCACGGCGGCGCAGGCACCACCGCAGCCGCGGTACACCACGGCGTCCCGGCCGTCCCGGTGCCGGTGCTCGCGGACCAGCCGTTCTGGTCAGACCGGGTCCACCGTGCGGGCGCCGCCGCGGAGCCGATCCCGTTCACCACTCTGACCGCCGACCGCCTGGCGTTCGCGCTCCGCCAGGTCCTTTACGTCCCCTCGTACCGCGCCAAGGCCCAGGCCCTCGCGGCGAGAGTGGCCGAGGAGGACGGCGCCGGAGCCGTCGTCGAGGCGGTCGCCCGGCTGTGAGCACCCGACGATGAGCACCCTCCCGTGAGCAACGCCCCTGCCGCGGCGCAGGCCCTCGAGGTCCTGGGACTGCTGTCACGGCATACCGAACCGATGCCCGCGGCCGCCATCGCCCGCCGGCTCGGACTCCCCCGGTCGTCCACGTACCACCTGCTCGGGGTGCTCCAGGACCACGGCTACGTCGTCCACCTGCCCGAGGAGCGCCGCTACGGGCTCGGGGTCGCGGCCTTCGAGCTGGGCTCGGCGTACTCGCGCCAGGCGCCCCTGCAGCGGCTGGCCCGGCCGATCCTCACCCGGCTGGTCGACGAGACGCGCCACAACGCGCACTTCGCCGTGCTCCACGGCAACGACGTGCTCTACCTCGTCGAGGAGCGCGCCCCACGGCGACCGTCGCTGGTCAGCGACGTCGGCGTCCGGCTCCCCGCGCAGCTCACGGCCAGCGGGCTGGCCCTGCTCGCCGCGCTGCCGGCGGCGCAGGTCCGGGCCCTCTACCCGTCACGGTCGTCGTTCGTGCTGCGGCACGGGACCGGGCCGACCTCCTCGACGCAGCTCCGTTCGCTGCTCACGGCGGTTCGGGCGAGGGGGTATGCGGTCGAGCACGGCACGGTCACGCCGGACCTCGGCTCAGTGGCGGCCGCGGCGGTGGACCACGCGGGGTACCCCACCGCGGCCTTCGCCGTCACCTACGAGGAACGTCTGGTCGGGCCGCCGGAGGAGGCCGCCCTCGCCGAGGCGGTCGTCGCGGCCGCAATCGCGTTGTCGCGGCGGATCGGCGGCACCAGGATGAGGACGTGACGACCACGAGCCTGCTGGCCGACCTCGAGGACTACTACGACACCGCGCCCCGAGCCCGGTGCGATACCGAGGAGCACGGTCCCCTGACGCTGTTCGTGGCACGCAGCGGGTTCCCGTACTACGCGCGGCCCCGCCTCGGCCTGGCCGCCGAGGTCACCACCGCCGACGTCACCGCCGTCCTCGAACGGCAGCGCGAGCTCGGCGTACCGCGCGCGGTGGAGTGGGTCCACGACACGACGCCGTCGCTGCTGGCGGCCGCCCGCGCGGCCGGGATGACCGTCGAGGAGTGCCCGCTGCTCGTCCTCGAGCAGGACCCGCCCGAGCCCGACCCCGCCGCGGGCGTTCGGATCGTGGCGCCCGACGACCCCGAGCTGGGCCTGGTACGCGCGGCCGTCAACGTGGGGTTCGGCACCGCCGGGACCAGCATCGGCCCCGCCTCGATCGCCGAACGCGACGAGGACGCCGTCGCCCGGCCCGAGGGCGCGGAGCGGATCGCGGATCTGATGAGGGCGGGGTTGAGCGTCCTCGCCGGCGCGTTCGACCCCGAGGTGGGACCGGTCGGCGGGGGCAGCCACAACCCGCGCGGCGAGGTCACCGAGATCGTCGGCGTCGGCGTTCTCCCGGCCTACCGCCGACGAGGCCTGGCGGGGGCGATCACCGCGTGCCTGGCACGGCACGCCCTCGACACCGGTGTGCGGACGGTGTTCTGCTCGGCCCAGGACGACGCCGTCGCCCGGGTCTACGAGTCGGTCGGGTTCCGGCGCGTGGGGACGGCCTGCGTGGCCGAGGCCGACTGAGGCGTGGACACCACCGCCCTCGTCCTCTGCGGCGGCGACTCGCGGCGACTGGGCTCCGACGGCGCGGACAAGACCGCGGCCACCTTGGGTGCGACAACGGTCCTCGACCACCTCCTCGACGGACTGCCCTCCGACTGGCCGGTCGTGGCGGTCGGTCCCGAGCGGCCGACCGGCCGGAGCGTGCGGTGGACGAGGGAGTCGCCCACCGGCGGCGGCCCGGTCGCCGCAGTCGCCGCTGGTCTCCTGCTGGTCGACACGGATCAACTCGTGGTCCTCGCCGGCGACATGCCCTTCGCGGCCGGCGCCGCCACCCACCTGGCCGGCACCCTGCACGACGACCCGACGACCGACGCGGTGGTCGCCGCCGATCCCGGCGGGCGCCCGAACCCGCTGCTCGCCGCATACCGGGCCACCGCCCTGCGCCACGCCCTTCCGCGCCCGCCGGCGAACGCCCCGGCCCGCTCGCTGCTGGCCGTCGCGCATAGCACCGTGCCGGTCGAGGAGAGTGACTCCCTCGACGTCGACACTCCCGAGGCGCTCGCCGCGGCCCGCCGTAGGGTCGAGCCGTGAAGGCGATGACCCTCCCGGAACCCGGCGGACCCGACGCGCTCGTCCTCGACGACGTCCCCGACCCGATGCCCCGGCCCGGCGAGGTCGTCGTCGAGGTGGTCGCCGCCGGGGTCAACCGCGCGGACGTCATGCAGCGCCAGGGGCACTACGACCCGCCGCCCGGCTCGTCGGCCTACCCGGGCCTCGAGGTGAGCGGCCGCATCGCGCAGCTGGGCGACGGCGTCGACGGCTGGTCGGTCGGCGACGAGGTCTGCGCCCTGCTCACCGGTGGCGGGTACGCGGAGAAGGTCGCCGTACCGGCCGGCCAGCTGCTCCCGGTCCCGGCCGGCGTGAGCCTGGAGGACGCCGCCGCGTTGCCGGAGGTGACCTGCACCGTGTGGGCCAACGTCTTCATGACTGCCAACATCCAGCCCGGCGAGGTGCTGCTCGTCCACGGCGGTGGCTCGGGGATCGGGACCATGGCGGTCCAGCTGGGGCGCGAGGTCGGTGCGCGCGTGGCGGTGACCGCAGGGTCACCGGAGAAGCTCGAGGTATGCCGCGAGCTCGGGGCCTCGATCCTCGTCAACTACCGGTCGGAGGACTTCGAGGAGGTCGTCCGCGCGGCCACCGACGGGCACGGCGCGGACGTCATCCTCGACACGATCGGCGCCAAGTACCTGGCCTCGAACGTCGGGCTGCTGGCGGTCAACGGCCGGCTCGTCGTCATCGGCCTGCAGGGCGGACGCTCGGGCGAGATCAACCTCGGGGCGATGCTCGCCAAGCGCTGCGCGCTCATCGCCACGACCCTGCGGGCACGGCCGACGGCGGAGAAGGCGGCGATCGTGGCCGCGGTCCGTGAGCACGTCTGGCCCCTCGTCGAGGCCGGTCGGGTCCGCCCGATCGTGCACGAGCGGTACCCCCTGGCAGAGGCCGCGCAGGCCCACCGGGAGATGGAGGCGTCGACCCACGTGGGCAAGCTCCTGCTGCGGGTCTGAACTGCCCCGGAAACTCGGGAATGTCGCAAAGATTCCGCCAACATTCCACCCGAGACCATCCGGATGGGCTATCCCGGTCCGCCGGGTGGCGTGCCGATGATGTGGGGAGTGGCCGCCCGTGTGGCGCCGTCGGCGCCGCCCTGCCCCTGTGGTGGTCGCTGGACGGCGGGGGCCGAGAGGTCCCCGCCGTTCGCATGCGACAGACTGTCGATCATGTCTGAGCAGGACCAGCGCGAGCAGCAGGGCAGCGAGGCGGACCAGGAGAGCGAGGCGGGTCGCATCGTCGTGGTCACCCAGGACGGCATGGGCGTCTCCTCGCCCGGCGGGTCCGGTCGCGACGGTGGCGACGGTGGCGACGAGGACGGCACCAACCCGGCCGACCTCGTCGAGCAACCGGCCAAGGTCATGCGGATCGGGTCGATGATCAAGAACCTCCTCGAGGAGGTCCGCAACGCGCCGCTGGACGAGGCCGGCCGAACTCGGCTGGCCGAGATCCACCGCCGCTCGATCGAGGAGCTCAAGGCCGGACTCGCGCCGGAGCTGGTCGAGGAGCTCGACCGGATCGCGCTGCCGTTCAGCTCCGCGGCGCCCTCGGACGCCGAGCTGCGGATCGCGCAGGCGCAGCTGGTGGGCTGGCTCGAGGGCCTGTTCCATGGCATCCAGACCGCGCTGTTCGCCCAACAGATGGCGGCCCAGCAGCAGCTGCAGGGGATGCGACGCGCCCTGCCTCCGGGTCACCCCGCCGCCCAGGACCCGCGGCTCCAGCAGCCCGGTCCTGGTGGACCGCAGCCACCGAACGCCGCGGGCACCGGCCAGTACCTGTAGACGCGCCCGCGCGACCGCTCAAGCCAGGCCGGTGGTCCGGCGGACGGTCTCGATGCCGGGAATCTCGATGTGCGGCGTGCCGTCGGCCTCCGTCGCGAGCCTGATCCCGGTAATCGACGCGGACTGGGACGGCCCGGCGGAAGGACCGGGGCTGCGCCGGTACCGGGCGGTCGATCAGGCGCCGGCGCTGACCGGATGAGGGCCGGCGTGCGCAGACGAGGAGGCTTCTCGGTGCTCTGACGTCGAACCTTCTCCCCTGCGGGCGGCCAGAGCAGGTCAGATACCCGGTCGTATGACTGATCTGGTTGTTGCAGCGACCGAATCGGCCATATGACCGGGTATGCGACCCGGTCTGGGACGGCATGGCGAAGCTCCGAGACTGCGGGCCCCCGGGTGGTCGACCGGCGCTGACCGCGGACCGCCCCCAACCTCACCTGCACCTATGCCCTGTCCGGGTAACCGCCTAGGCCCAGGAGGACCGCTCGCGCTCCGTGGCCACGTAGTCCTGGTTCCACTGGACGAACGGTTCCTCGAGCTGGTACTTCAGGTCCGGTTGGCGCACCAGGGCGACGTAGCCACCGTTCTCGGGGTTCTCCAGCGACTCGAAGTACTCGACGCTCCAGTGGAACCAGCGCATGCAGAACAGCCGCATGGTGAGGCCGTGCGTGACGATCACGAGGTTCTGGTCCGACATCGGGTGGCCGTGGGGACCCGCGGGATCAGCCTCGATGTAGCGCCACAGCGACTCGAGGAACGTGCTGACCCGGTCGTAGACGTCCGACCCGGACTCGCCGTGGGTGAACCGGTAGTAGAAGTGGCCGTACTCGTTGCGCAGCCGCTTCTGCTCGGCGATGTCGGCGGGGTCCTGGAAGTTCGCCCAGTCCTGCTCGCGCAGCCTCGGCTCGACCCGCACCTCACCGTGGGGGACGCCGAGCCCGAGGGCGTCGACGGTCTGGCGGGTCCGGACGTACGGGGACGCGTACACCGTGACCGGCTCCGAGCCGAGGTATGCGCGCAGCCGCCGGCCCGCCCCGGTCGCCTGCTCGAGTCCCTTCGGAGTCAGGGTGAGCGCGTGGTCGGGAACGGTCTCGTAGATCGCGTCGTCGATGTTGCCCTGCGACTCGCCGTGCCGGACCAGGATGATCCGGCGCGGCCGGTTGGTCACCCCCATCGGCGCGACATCAGCGGACCGCCGCCGCGACGGCCCGACCGGCGGTGCGGCCGGAGAAGATGCAGCCGCCCAGGAAGGTCCCCTCGAGCGACCGGTAGCCGTGCATCCCGCCGCCGCCGAACCCGGCGACCTCGCCCGCGGCATACAGTCCCGGGAAGGGTTCGCCATCGGCGCGCAGCACCCGGCTCGAGAGGTCGGTCTGCAGGCCCCCCAACGTCTTTCGTGTGACGACGGACAGCCGCACGGCGATCAGTGGACCGTTGGCGGGGTCGAGGAACTTGTGCGGCGCCGCGGTGCGGATGAGCCGGTCGCCGCGGTACCGGCGGGCTGCGTGGATCGCCGTGACCTGAGCGTCCTTGGCGAAGGCGTTGTCGAGCTCGCGGTCCCGCTCGGCTACCTGACGCTCGATCTCGTCCGGATCGAGCGGAGCGTCCGGGGTCAGCGTGTTCATCCGCTCCACGAGTCCCTGGATCGTCGTCGCGGTCACGAAGTCCTCGCCGTGGTCGAGGAAGTCCTGCACCGGCTTGGGCGCTCCCGGACGGACCCGGCCCAGGACCTGGCGGACCGACTTGCCGGTGAGGTCGGGGTTCTGCTCCGACCCGGAGAGGGCGAACTCCTTCTCGATCACCTTCTGCGTCAGGACGAACCAGGAGTGGTCGTAGCCGGTGCGGCGCAGGTGGTCCAGCGTGCCCAGGGTGTCGAACCCGGGGAAGTACGGGGCCGGCAGGCGTTTGCCGGCGCCGTCGAACCACATCGACGACGGGCCGGGCAGGATCCGGATCGCGTGGCCCGGCCACACCGGCGCCCAGTTGTGGATGCCCTCGACGTAGTGCCACATCCGGTCGCGGTTGATGACGGTGCCGCCGGCGCCCTCGACGATCCCGATCATCCGCCCGTCCACGTACGCGGGGACGCCGGTCGTCAGATGGTCAGGCGGGGAACCGAGGCGCTCCGGCCACGCGGCCCGCACGAGGTCGTGGTCGCCGCCGATCCCGCCGGAGGTGACGACGACGGCGGGGGCGGTCAGCTCGAAGTCGCGGACGACGTCGCGGTTGCTCGGGCGTCCACGCGACTCGGTCGCGGGTGCGAGCACCGTCCCGCGGACGCCGGTCACGGTGCCGTCGTCGATGACCAGTTCGTCGACCCGGTGCCGGAAGGCGAAGGTGAGCAGGCCGTCACGTTCGGCTTGGGTCGCCTTGCGTACGAACGGTTCCAGGACACCGGGTCCGGTACCCCACGTGACGTGGAACCGCGGCACGGCGTTGCCGTGTCCACCGGCGTGCCCGTCGCCGCGTTCGGCCCAGCCGACGACGGGGAACCAGCGCATGCCCTGGTCGTGAAGCCAGGACCGCTTCTCGCCGGCCGCGAAGTCGACGTAGGCCCGCGCCCACAGGCCCGGCCAGTGGTCCTCGGGGCGGTCGAAGCCGGCCGCCCCGAGCCAGTCCTGCCACGCGAGCTCGACCGAGTCCTTGATGCCCATCCGGCGCTGCTCGGGCGAGTTCACGAAGAACAGCCCTCCGAACGACCAGAAGGCCTGCCCGCCGAGGTTGGCGCGGGACTCCTGCTCGACGACGACGACCTTCCGGCCCGCGCCGGTCAGCTCGGTCGCGGCGACGAGTCCGGCGAGTCCCGCCCCGACGACGATCGCGTCCGCGTCAGCCATTGGCCCATCTTGTCAGCCGGGTCGGCCGTCGATGGAAGCCCGAGGTCGATGTGTTAGAGGTATGCCGGTGATCTTGCCGCCGTTGCCGCGCGTGCCCTGGTGGGGTACCGCGGCGGCGGTCGCCGCCCCGGTCGCCCTCATCGGTGGGTGGACGTGGGCCGGCGCCCTGACCCCGGGGTACGACCCGGTGCGTCAGACGATCAGCGACCTCGCGGCCGTCGCGGCACCGACGCACTGGCTGATGACCGCGGCCCTGGTCGTCACCGGGCTGGGGTACGTCGTCACGGCGGTCGGCCTCCGCCCGGCCGACGGCGCCGGGCGGGCAGTGCTCGTCGTGGGCGGAGTCGGCGTCCTGCTCACGGCCTGGATCCCCAACGACACCCAGGGTCGCAACCAGGTGGGCCACATGATCGTGGCCTACCTGGCCTTCCTCGCCCTGACCGTCTGGCCCGCCGTCATCGCCCGGAACCGGCCGGACGCGCCGCTCGTCCTGCGCCCCCGGTTCGGTCAGGTGGTCACGATCGGGCTCGGAGTGCTCGTGCTCCTGACGTTCGCGGAGATCGTCACCGGGGGTTCGACGCTGGGGTTGCGCGAGCGGGTCCTCGCCGGAGCGCAGTCGGTCGTCCCGCTCATCGTCGTCCTGGGCTGCCGCCGTCGTGGTTCAGCCGCCTGAGCGCAGCTGCGGGAACTGGTCGTCGCGCCACTCGTTCTCCGGCCGCGCCTCGGTGTCGTGGGCCGCGAGGTCGTCCTCCCGGCCCCGAAGCTCGACGCGGCGGATCTTGCCGGAGATGGTCTTGGGCAGCTCGGAGAACTCGATCCGGCGGACCCGCTGCCACGGCGCGAGGTGCTCGCGCGCGTACCCGAGGATCGACAGGGCCGTCTCCTCGGTGGGTTCGTGTCCGGGCGCGAGCACGATGTACGCCTTGGGGACGGCGAGGCGCACCGCGTCGGGAGCGGGGACGACGGCGGCCTCGGCGACCGCGGGGTGCTCGATGAGCACGGACTCCAGCTCGAACGGGCTGATCTTGTAGTCGCTCGCCTTGAAGACGTCGTCGGTGCGGCCGACGTAGGTGATGTAGCCCTCGCTGTCGACCGTCGCGACGTCACCGGTGTGGTAGTACCCGCCGGCCATCGCCTCGGCGTTGCGCTCGTCGTCGCCCTGGTACCCGGTCATCAGCGGCAGAGGGCGGTCGGTGAGGTCGAGGCAGATCTCGCCCTCGCCAAGACCGTCCTCCGTGGCCGAAACGGCTTCTCCGGTCAGCGGATCCACCAGGACGACGGGAACCCCCGGTAGGGGCCGGCCCATCGAGCCGGGCTTCACGACGGACCCCGGGGTGTTGCCCACCTGGGCGGTCGTCTCGGTCTGGCCGTAGCCGTCGCGCAGCTGGAGG
This sequence comes from uncultured Actinomycetota bacterium, assembly GCA_963787725.1. Lineage (GTDB taxonomy): Bacteria > Actinomycetota > Actinomycetes > Actinomycetales > Dermatophilaceae > Lapillicoccus. The sequence goes on from CAWBEH010000014.1 coordinate 181,731, forward strand.
CCCCATGCCTTGTTCACCTGGTCGATGACCTCGGGGTTCAGCGGCTCTCCGGCCCCGATGATCTCGCGCAGCCGGCCCGGCCCGCCGGAGAGGTCGGCGTTGATGAGCATCCGCCAGACCGTGGGCGGCGCGCACAGCGAGGTGACCTCGTTGTCGCGGATGACACCGAGCAACGCCGGCGCGTCGAACCGCGTGTAGTTGTAGAGGAACACCGTGGCCTCGGCGTTCCAGGGCGCGAAGAAGCAGGACCACGCGTGCTTCGCCCACCCCGGTGACGAGATGTTGAGATGGACGTCGCCGGGCTCCAGACCGAGCCAGTACATCGTGGTCAGATGGCCGACCGGGTATGACACCTGCGTGTGCTCGACCAGCTTGGGCTTGCTGGTGGTCCCGGAGGTGAAGTACAGGAGCAGGCGGTCGGTCGGGACGGTGCCCGGGTGCTCGGCCGGCGGGGCGTCGAGCCGGTATGCGTCGTCGAACGACGCCCAGCCCTCGGGCGCGGCCCCGCCTCGCGTCACGGCCAGCCGGCCGTAGTCCCCGGGGACGTCAGCGAACTTTCCGGCGTCGTCGGCGTTGGCGATGACGAAGCCGGCCGCACCGCGGCCGATGCGGTCGCGCAGGTCCGCCGGGCCGACCGCCGTGGTCGTCGGCATGATCACCGCGCCGAGCTTGATGATGCCGAGCATCGCCTCCCAGAGCTCGACCTGGTTGCCGAGCATGACGATGACGGCGTCGCCCTTCCGGACCCCCTGCTGCGCCAGCCACGCCGCGACCTGGTCGGAGCGCCGAGCCAGGGTGTCGAACGACCAAGCCTGAGCGGGCCTCCCCTCGACCGCGTCGGCCTCCTCGAGGATCATCAGGGCCGGCTGCTCGTTGCCGCGGGCGATGGCGTCGAACCAGTCGACCGCCCAGTTGAATCGGTCGCCGACGTCGGGCCACCGGAAGCCGGACACCGCGGCACGGTGGTCGCCCCGCCAGCCCATCAGCTGGTTGCGGGCCGCCCGGAAGGCCTCCGTCGCGGGGGAGCCCACCTCCAGATCGGCGGTCATCGGTCCGGCTCGGACGGCGTCGGTGACTCCGGCGTCGAGGTGCTTCGCGTCGTGGGATCGACGGTGACCGCCGTGGTGTCAGAGGAGCTGCTCGACGAGGGGGCGTTCCGCCGAGCCTCGGCCAGCCGTTCCTCCTCCTCGTGCATCCGCTGCTCCTCCTCGTGGATCCGGTCGGCGGCCTCCTGGTTCGTCTCGAAACCCGCGCGGTTGACCATCCGTTGGGCCCGCCGGTTGGCGTCCTCGTCGATGAGCCGGTTGATGACCTGCTGGACGCGGTCACTGCGCGGAATCGCCCGGAAGGTCTCGTCGGGGCTGTCACCGGCCGACTCGATCCGCAGCGTGCCCGAGCCGGTGAGCCGGTCGAGCAGGGTGCGCTCGAAGCTGACGTCGGTGATCTTCGAGAGCGTGATGTCCTTGCCGGTCTTCGTGATGACGCCCCGGCGAACGAGGACGCGGTGCGTCGTCACCACGTAGTGGGTCGTGAGCCATCGCAGGATCGGCATCACCACCAGGAAGACCGCGATGAGGACGCCGATCGCGACGACGATCCACTGGATCCAGTTGCCGGTGGTGTCGTTCGGCGTCAGCCACGCGACGTAGATCAGGACTGCGAGGAGGATCAGTCCGATCAGCACCGAGGCGAAGACCTCCCGCCAGTGCGGACGCATCTTCAGCTCGACGCGCTCACCCGAGGTGAGCACGTTCTCCGGAAATCCCATGACGGCCCCTAGTCGGTGAAGAGTGGAGTCAGCTCGCGAACGGCGACGACGGTGACGCCGTCGGCGGCGTAGTACGGGTCGGTCGTGAGCACCTCGTCGACGCGCTCGCGGGTCGTCGTGAAGACGACCATGGATCCCGAGCCGTCGTCGAACGGGCCGGCGAGCAGCACCTCGCCCGCGGCGTGGAGCTCGGCGAGGATCTCGCGGTGCCGCGGTCGCAGCTCCAACCGCGCCGGGCTGTCGGTGAAGGCGAGCTCGACGACGACCATGTCGTCACCGTATGCCGTGCCGTGCCGGTTCGGAACGACCGGTGTGGAGAGGTTGAGGGATGGCGCGGTGGGGTACTTGGCGTGGTTCGGACGTCGGCTAGTTGCGGCCGCCCACGGGCCGCCCCACCCGGTACCGCGGCCCCACCCGTTCCCCCGGTGCCGCTGAACCGGACGGTGCCACCGCCGGCGCCACCCGGACCGGTCACCCCGCGGACGTTCTGCGAGTTGTTGGTCGGGAGCGCCGCCTGGACGTCGGCGATGACGACCTGCTCGCCCTCGGTGAGGCCACTGCGGATCTCCGCCAGCCCCCCGCCGACGGCGCCGACGGTCACGGTGGTCTGGGTGACGGCGCCGTCCTTCATGACCCCGACGCGAGCAGTCCCCGAGGTGACGCCGGGGACGGCGGAGACCGGGATGGTCAGCACGTCCGAGGCGGCCGCCGTGGTGACGCTCGTCGTCGCGTACGTGCCGGTGGCGAGGGTCTGCGGGGTGCTCGGCAGGGTGACGGTGACGTCGTAGGTCACGGTCGACGAGGTCGACGACCCGCTCGTCGAGCCCGAGCTCGAGGACGACGGCAGCATCGAGATCTGGGTGACCGACCCGGTGAGCTGGCCGAGCCCCGGCGGGGTGACCGTCGCGGTCTGGCCGACCTTGATCGAGGGCAGCTTGGCCAGCGGCACCGGCACGGTGACGGTCGCCGCACCGTCGCCGACGATGGTGATCCCGCTGGAGGACGTCTCGCTCTGGCCGGCGGTGAGACCGACGGAGCCCACCACGCCGCCGATGGGGGCGGTGAGGGTGGAGGCCGCGAGGTTGGTCTGCGCCTCGGTGAGGGCCTGCTCGGCCGCGGTGATGCTGGCCTGGTCGCTGAGGACCTTCGCCTGCTTCGCCGCCGCCGCGGCCTCGGTCGACAGGCTTCCGGATCCACCGCTGCCCGAGGACCCTGAGGACCCCGAGGAGGCAGGGCTACCCGAGCTACCCGAGGACCCCGACGAGCCGGACGAGCCGCTCTGGTTCGACCCGGAGGATCCCGACGAACCCGTCGCCGTCGTGGTGCCGGCGCTCTGCTGCTGGGCCAGCTGCAGTTGGACCGCGGTGAGCGCGGTGGCGTACCCCGCGACCGCCTTCTGGGCCGCGGACAGCGCGGTGGACCAGGCCTGCAGGGCCGGGACGCACGCGGCGATCTGTTCCGGGGTCACGTCGTACGTCGTGGTCGGCGAGGCCGTGGACGTCGTGGGAGACGAGGTGGGTGAGGTGGTGGGGGACGTCGTGGTCGGCGAGGCCGTGGACGTCGTGGGCGACGGGCGTGGGTGAGGTGGTGGGGGACGTCGTCGGCGAGGCCGTGGACGTCGTGGGCGACGACGTCGGCGAGGTGGTGGGGGACGTCGTCGGAGACGTGGTGGGCGACGTCGTGGTCGGAGAGGTCGTGGGCGACGTCGTGGCTGCTGGTCCCGACGCCTTGGTCAACGGAACGGCGGCCAGGACGGGAGCGCAGGCGAGGCTCTCGTTCTTCGCGGCGGCCTTCATGGCGTCGAGCGCCTTCTGCATCGGTGCGGGGTCGGGCATGGTGACGGTGGCCGAACCACCCGTCCCCCCGCGCGTCCCGCTGGTGGTGACGTTCGAGCCGCTCGATGCCGTGCCGGTCGACGTCGTCGATCCGGACGAGGACGACGAGCCTGAGGTCCGCGCGGACGACCCGGACGCTCCGGACCCCGTCGACGAACCCGACGAGCCCGTGGACGACCCCGGTGAGCTGGTCGAGCTCGTCGTCTCGGCCTCGTCGGACGTCAGCTGCGCCTGTGCCTGCAACAACGTCGCCTGAGCGTCGGTCACGGCTGCCAGCAGCGGGGTCTGGTCGATCGTGGCCAGCTGCTGGCCGGGCGTCACCGTGTCGCCGACCTTGACGAGGACGCTGGTCACCGTGCCGCTCACCGGGAAGGCTGCGGTCACCTGCGACACGCGCTTGACCGTCCCGGTCAGCGTCAGCGTCTGCGACACCGACCCCTTGCCGGCCGTGGCGAGCCGGTACGCGCTGTCGGTGTCGGGCTTGCTCACCTGGGCGTAGGCGACGTAGCCGCCGGCGCCGAGCAGGACCACGGTGCCCGCCGCCACGGCGCTGCGCCGTCGCCAACGACGGCGCCGTCGCGCGGCGCTGCTACGCGGATCAGCCATTGGCTCCCCCGGTCGTCGTCGCCGTGCCGGTCGCGCCGCCACGAGCGCCGGCACCGCCGAACCCGGTGGTGCAGCTGCCGTTCGTGGCCGGCCGCAGCGTGATCGAGGTCGCGGTGACGGCCCCGGTGTCGTCGGCCTTGCCCAGCGCGCTGGCACAGGAGCCGACTGCGACGTCCGCTGCGGCGCCGGCCTTCTGCGCGGTGTAGGTCGTCGACGAGGTGGTCGTGACGGTCACCGTCGCCGTCGTGGGTGACACGGTCGCCGTCGACGAGGCCGTACCGTCACCACGCGCCCGCATCGTCTCCTGGACGGTGATCGTGTCTCCGCTCACCGCCGTCACGAGGCCGGCCACGGCCCGGCGGGCGAAGTCCGCGCCACCGCGGCCACCCGTGCCGTTCGTGGCGGTCCCCGTCGGAGCGCCGGTGGGCGCCCCGGCCGGTCGGGTGCCGCCCGCTCCGGGTGCGCCGACCGTTCCGCCGGGACCGCCGGCACCGCCGAACCCGCCGGCGCACTCGCCGTTCGTCGCCGGCCGGACCTCGACCGACGCGGCGGTCACCTGGGTGGCCGGGCCGGACGTCGCCGACCCCGTAGCGGTCCCGCTCGCCGCCGGTTCTAGCACCGTGACGCACGTCCCGACAGTGACGTCGCTCAGCGCCGCACTCGTCACCGTGGTGAAGGTCGTGGCGTCGTTCCAGGACACCGCGGTCTGGTCGGTCCGCGTCTGGACCTGCATCGTCGAGCCGTTCACCGCCGCGATCAGCCCGTTCACTCCCGGCTGCCGCTGACCCCCGGCGCCGCCGGCGCCAGTGCCACCGGTCGGCGCCGCGGTCGACCCACCGGCCGGGGCACCCCCGCCGTCCGATGCGGTCGCCGGACCACACGCGGCCAGGGCGAGGACGGTCGCCACCACCACACCCGCATACGGGACGACACGAACGACGGAACGGGAGGGGCGCGGGAGGGAGAACACGGTCATGCGCATGGCTGAGGGTTCACTTTCGTCATTCGCTGCGGAGGGCGTCGATGGGCGCGAGACGGGCGGCCCGTTGTGCCGGGTACACCCCGGCGACGAGGCCGATCGCCAGGGAGACCACGAGGGCTCCCACCGCCGAGAGGGCGGAGATGGTGACGGGCTGGGAGATGAGGTTCGGCAGGATGGCCGCGCCGGCGTACCCGACGGCCAGCCCGAGCACCCCGCCGGTGAGGCCGAGCAGGCTCGCCTCGAGGAGGAACTGGCGCAGGATCACCGAGGGTGTCGCGCCGAGCGCCTTGCGCAGGCCGATCTCGCGAACCCGCTCGGCGACCGACACCAACATGATGTTCATGACGCCGATTCCCCCCACCAGCAACGAGATCGCCGCGATCCCGGCGAGCAGGACGGTGAGGATGTGCTCGGTGCTGGTGGCCGTCTCGACCAGCGACTGCTGGCTGCTGAGGGTGAAGTCCGCGTCGGCAGCGGTCACCCCGTGCGACGTCAGCAGCGCGCTGTTCACCTCCTGGTATGCGGCGGACAGCGACTTCTGGTCCTTGGCCTGGAGGTAGATCTGGGAGACGGCCTCGGGGTTGGTGCTCGTCGAGACCCGTGACGCGAACGTCGTCATCGGGACGACCACCTGGTCGTCGAGGTTCGTCGACGAGCTGGTGCCCTGGGTGTCGAGGATGCCGATGACCGTGAACTGGGCGCTGTTGATCGTCACGGTCTGCCCGATGGGGTCACCGGTGAACAGCTCGCTCGCCGTCGTCGACCCGAGGACCGCGACGGTGTTGCCGGCGGCCTGGTCGGCGTCGGTGAAGAACCGGCCCTCGGTGACCGTGCGTGCCCGGACCGTGAGCCAGGACGGTGTCGTGCCGACCACCGACGACGTCCAGGTCTGGGACCCGGCGGCCAGCGCCTGGTTGGACGTCGAGGCGGGTGCGACCGCCGCGACGTCCGGCGCGATCGACGGGTTCGCCAGCATCTCGGCGTCCCCGATCGTGAGCGTCGTCGCCGAGCCCTGGCCACCCCGGAACCCGGACGACGACGTCGTGCTGCCCGGCGTGACGATGAGCAGGTTGGAGCCGAGAGCGTTGATGGCGCTGGCGACCCGCTCCTGCGCGCCCTGACCCAGCCCGACGGTGAGCATGACCGCGGCGATGCCGATGAGGATCCCGAGCATGGTGAGGACCGACCGCATCCGTCGGGCGACGATCGCCTCGTACGCGGTCCGGAAGCTGTCCGCCCACGTCACGGTCGGTCCTCCGCGGAGTCCTCGGTCGGGTGCTCCCAGAGCGGCGTCCGCGACGCCGTGGCGTCGGTCTCGACCGGCGAGCCCGCCTCGAGCGTGGCCAGCGCCTCCGTGGCCGCCACCTCTTCCTGGTGCGAGTGGTAGAGGTGGCCGTCGCGGATGAGCACGGTACGCGCCGCCTGCTTGGCGACCTCGCGCTCATGGGTGATGAGAACGACGGTTCGTCCCTGCTCGTGCAGCTCGGCGAACAGCGAGAGGACGTCGAGTGTGGACGCCGTGTCCAAGTTGCCGGTCGGCTCGTCGGCGAGGATGAGGTCCGGGTCCGTGACGAGCGCCCGGGCGACCGACACGCGCTGCTGCTGCCCTCCCGAGAGCTCGTTCGGCCGGTGATCAAGACGGTCACCCAGGCCGACGCGCTCGAGCGCCGCGATCGCCCGGCGGCGTCGTTCCGCCCGCGGCACCCGCGCATACACGAGGGGGAGCTCGACGTTGCGCTGGGCGGTGAGCGACGCGAGCAGGTTGAACTGCTGGAACACGAACCCGATCCGTCGGTTCCGGACGTCGGCGAGGTCCTCCTCGTCCATGACGCCGACGTCGACGCCGGCCAGGCGGTACGTGCCGGAGGTCGGGATGTCGAGGCAGCCGAGGATGTGCATCAGCGTCGACTTGCCCGATCCCGACGGGCCCATGATCGCGACGTAGTCGCCCTCGGGGACGACGAGGTCGATGCCGCGCAGCGCCTCCACCTCGATCGTGCCGGTGGAGTAGGTCTTGCGCACCTGGGCCAGGTCGAGGATCGGCTCCGGTTCGCCGCCCTGGTCCGGGCCGGTGTCGGGCGCCTGCGCCGCCGCGAGGTCGTCGAGGGTGGTCGTGGACATCAGTTGCCCGCCGGACCGGCCGGGGCCTGACCCGGAGCCTGGCCCGGAACCTGACCGGGCACCTGCCCTCCGCCGCCCTGGTTGAACCCGCCGGAACCGTTGCCGCCGAAGCCGTTCCGCGTGGTCCCGGTGCCGCCGGTGGCGTTACCGGTCGACGTTCGGCCGGTCCGCGCCGTGACGACGACCTCGTCACCGGCGTTGAGGCCCTTGGTGATCTGCGTGGTCGTGCCGTAGACGGTTCCGACGGTGACCGGCGTGGAGACCTGGGCGCCGTCCTTCATCTGGTAGACGACGGTCTGCCCGTTCTCCTCGTGGATCGCCGCCGTGGGAACGGTGAGCACGTCGGGGACCTGCTTGACGGTGATGACGACGGCAGCGGTCGTCCCCGCATACACGCCCGCCGGGGACCCGGTCACGGCGATGGTGACGGGAAAGGTCGAGGTGCCGCCGCTGGTGGTTCCGATGACACCGACGGTCGACACCGTGCCGAAGATCGCCTGCGTCGCGCCCGTGGGCGTGATCGTCGCCTGCAGGCCGGTCTTCAGCTTGGCGAGGTCGGAGGCGCCCACGGTCGCGTTGACCAGCCAGGAGTTCGTGGCGATGACGACGACCTGCGCCGAGGACGCGGACGACGCGGACGTGCTTCCCGACCCGGTGGAGCCGGTCCCTCCGGAGCCGCCACCACCCCCGGAGCCCGAGCCGCTCGTCGTCCCCGTCGACGAGCCGGAGGTGCTGGACCCGCCGGTGACCGTGTCGCCGACGCCGACGTTCACCGCGGCGACGGTGCCGGCGATCGACGCGGTGAGCGTCGCCTGGCCCAACGCCTCCTGCGCCGCGGTGACCTTGCTCTGGGCCGAGGTCACCTGGGCGTTGGCCGAGGCGATCTGACCGGCGTTCGCCGCCGCGGTCGCGGCGGTCAGCTGGGCCTGGGCGGCGGTCAGCTGCTGCTGCGCGAGGGTGACGGCGGCCTGCAGGCTGGTCGGGTCGATGGCCGCGAGGGTCTGCCCCGCGGTGACCGTGTCGCCGACCCTGACGCCGACCGCGGTGACCTTGCCGGTCTGCGCGAACGTGAGGTTGGCCTGGTTGGCCGGCTCGATGGTGCCGGTGGCCGAGACGGTCTCCTTGACCGTCTCGGTCGTCGCGGCCACGAGCTGGGTCGTTGTGGCCGACTGGCGCGGCCGCGGGCCGGTGCAGGTACACCCACGCGCCCACGGCTGCGGCGGCAACCACGAGGACCGCGACCACCGCGATCCACGTCCGTCGCCGCCGTCGGCGCCTCGGCGGAGACCCCGGCGTCTGCTCCGTCCCGGAGCGCCGACTCTGCTGAGCCACCGACACGCACCCACCCGCTTCCGCCAGGGCCTGGTGCACACCGGGCCTCGTCACGACGCTCGGACGCTAGGAACGGGTACTGAGGTGACCTTGGCGCGGCGCTGTGGACGACCTGTGAGACGGACTTTGGCGCAGCGGGCTGTTGCATCTATCTTGGATGCAACATGCCGACTGCCTTGCCCTCCGCCGCCGACCGCGTCTACGCCCAGGTCAAGCGCGACATCCTCGGCGGCGCCCTGCCCGGCGGTTCCCTGGTCACCGAGGGCGGGCTGGCCGAGGTCGCCGGCGTCAGCCGGACGCCGGTGCGGGAGGCGTTGCTACGCCTGGAGGGCGAGGGACTGGTCCGGCTCTACCCCAAGAAGGGCGCGCTCGTGGTGCCGCCGTCGGTCGACGACGCGCGCGACGTCCTCGAGGCGCGGGTCGTCATCGAGGAGTGGGCCGCCCGTGCCGTGTGGTCACGCCGGGCCGACCTGTTCCCAGCCCTGGAGGCCGAGCTGGAGGGGATGCGGGCCACCCGCACCTCCGGGGACGTCGAGCGCCTCGTCGAGCACGACCGCCGGTTCCACGAGATCCTCGTCACCGCCGCCGGGAACGCCGTCCTCACCCGCACCTATCAGGGGCTGCGCGACCGGCAGCTGACCATCCTCGCCGCCCAGTTCCGCCGCGACGGCGACCGCATCGACCGCGCCGTGACCAACCACGTCCGGCTGCTCGAGATCCTGCGGACCGGCACCGTCGAGGAGCTCGTGGCGGAGACGCATACCCACGTGCAGGACGCGGTCGCCGCCCTGCAGGTGCCCCGATGACCGCCGTGACCGCATCGGCGAGCGCCGGCCTGGGCGGGCGGCGCGCATACGTCGTCTGGCTGGCGGCACTCTCGGTCTACATGCTCGCGGTCTTCCACCGTACCTCGCTCGGCGTGGCCGGGCTGCTCGCCGCGGAGCGGTTCGAGATCTCGGGCACCCAGCTCGCGACGTTCACGGTCCTCCAGCTGCTCGTGTATGCGGCGCTGCAGGTGCCGGTCGGCGTCCTGCTGGACCGGTACGGCTCCAAGCTGCTCATCCTCACCGGGCTCGCCCTGATGACCGGCGGCCAGCTGCTGTTCGCGGTGGTGGGCACGTTCGAGCTCGGGGTGCTCGCCCGGATCCTGGTCGGCGCGGGCGACGCGATGATCTTCGTCAGCGTCATCCGGGTCGTGGCGCTGTGGTTCGGGGAGCGGCAGAGCCCGCTGATCACGCAGCTCACCGGCCAGCTCGGGCAGGTGGGCGCCATCGCGGCCTCCTTCCCTCTGGCCGCCGCTCTGCGCGGTGTCGGGTGGACCCCGACCTTCCTCGGCGCGGCCCTGGTCGGGGTCGTCCTCGCGCTGGTGGTCCTGCTGCTCATGCGCGACGCCCCCGGGGAGGAGCACCCGCACGTGCGGTTCCGCGCCCTCGGGCGGACCCTGCGGACCACGTGGGGCAGCCCCGGCACCCGGCTCGGACTCTGGTCCCACTTCACCAGCCAGTTCGGCATGACCGTGTTCACCCTGCTCTGGGGGTTCCCGTTCCTCGTACGCGGCCAGGGGCTCAGCGAGACGACCGCCGGGGTGCTGCTGGTCCTCATGACCGCCACCCAGATCCTCGTCGGACCGATGCTCGGCGCGTTCGTCGCCCGGCACCCGTACCAGCGGTCCCACCTCGTGCTGGTCGTCGTCGGAGCCATCGCCGCGGTCTGGGCCGTGGTGCTGATCTGGCCGGGTCACGCCCCTCTGCCGCTGCTGGTCGTCCTGGTCGTCGTGACCGCGCTGGGCGGACCCGCGTCGATGGTCGGGTTCGACCTGGCCCGCTCGTTCAACCCGCGAGAGCGGATCGGCAGCGCGCTCGGGGTGGTCAACGTGGGCGGCTTCGTCGCCTCCCTGTCGGCCATGGCGCTCGTGGGGATCGTTCTCGACCAGGTCACGCCGGGCGGCCCCACCGCGTACACCCTCGACGGGTTCCGCCTGGCCATGGCCGTCCAGTTCCCGTTCTGGGCGCTGGGAGCGGTGCAGATCTGGCGGTACCGGCGCAAGGCGATCGCCCATCTGCGCTCCGACCATCCCGAGGCGCTCCAGGCGCTCCGCGACGGCGAGTCGGCCCTCCCGGGCATCTCCCGCTAGCCGGTCGGCCGCGGTCCTGCGCAAAGAGTCCCTGTGGTGGGCGCGGCGGCACGTTGGGGGCATTGCGCCGCCGCGCCCGCGGTCGTGCCCATCGGGGGATGGCACGACCAGGGCTCCGGGGGTGACAGGGGGGCGCAACCCCCGAAGCGTCCACAGCATACGGTTACCAACCGGTAGCACCGCAAATCCGCCCCACGCGTCGCCGGTAACGGTTGCCACAATGCGTGGCGTGGACGCCTCCGGATGGGACCGCCGCTACGACGCCAGTGACCTCGTCTGGTCGGCGACACCGAACGCGGTGGTCGCCCGGGAGACGGTGGACCTGCCACCCGGGCGGGCGCTGGACCTGGCCTCCGGCGAGGGGCGCAACGCGATCTGGCTCGCGGAACGCGGTTGGCGGGTCACCGCCGTCGACTTCTCGGCCGTCGCGACCGCGCGCGCCCGCCGGCTGGCGCAGGAGCGGCTCGGGGCGGACGCGGACCGGGTCGACGCCGTGACCGCGGACCTCATGAGCTGGTCCCCGCCACCCGCGGGCGCCGACCTGACGGTGCTCGCCTACCTGCAGCTCAGCGCCGTCGAGCGGCGGCACGCGCACCGGCTGGCCGCCGCGGCACTGGCCCCGGGCGGGACGTTCCTCCTCGTCGCGCACCACGCGGACAACCTCACCCAGGGGGTCGGCGGCCCGCAGGACCCGGCGGTGCTGTTCACGCCGGAGGAGGTCGTGGCCGACCTCGAGGGCACCGGCCTGCTCGTCGACCGCGCCGACAGAGTCGAGCGCGTCGTCGCGGCGGAGGGCGCGGGCGCCCACCGGGCCGACGCACCCGCCGAGGCGGTCGCCCTGGACGTCCTCGTCCGGGCGCACCGGGCGTCCCGCTAAGGTCCCCTGCGTGCCCACGGTCCCGCCTGCACCGCCGATCCGGGGCGTGGTGTTCGACTTCCACCACACGCTCGCCCACGCGGGCGATCCGACGGTCTGGCTGAGCGAGGCCTGGGCCGACCTCGGCCGCGACGGCGACCCGGCGAGCGCCCTCGGGCCGGAGCGGTACGACATCGCCGTGACGTTCCTCGACCAGCTCTGGGAACGCGCGCGCGAGGTCGACCCGGAGAGCGAACGCGACCTCGACCCGGACCGCCACCGTGAGGTGTTCGACCGGACCATCGCAGAGGCGCCGGGCATCGACCTCGAGCTGGCCGACGCGCTGTACGCGATCATGCACCGGCAGTGGGACGTCTACGACGACGTCCTGCCGGTGCTGGAAGCCTTACGGGACAAAGGCGTTCGCGTCGCGATGCTCTCGAACGTCGGGTTCGACCTGACGCCGACGCTGGAGCGCACCGGCGTCGGCGCGCTCGTCGACGGTGCCGTGATGTCGTACGCCGTCGGCGTGGTCAAGCCGGACCCGGGCATCTTCCAGCGAGCGCTGGAGGTGCTCGACCTGCCGGCGTCCGAGGTCCTCATGGTGGGGGATGCGTGGCGGGACGACGCCGGTGCCGCCGCCCTCGGCGTGCGGACCCTGATCCTCCCGCGTACGGACGACCCCTCCCACGGCCTGGAGCTGGTCCTCCGCCTCGTGTGACCCGTGCCGCGGGTGTGAGGATGGGACCGTGCTCGACCTCGCCCTCGCCCAGCAGCTGCGCGCAGCCGGCCTCCCGTGGGAGCCCAAGCCTGGTGACCGGTTCGTCCTGCCTCTGCCCGAGATGGAGGAGGAGGTCTTCATCCTCAGCAACGTCATCGCCGACGTCCACCGCTTCGAGAACGGCAACGTCATCGGGTTCAACGGCACGACCGAGTGGGCGCTCGACAGCGTGGAGCAGGACGACGTCGTCTGGCTGCCGCGCGAGGAGCAGCTCCGGGACCTCCTCGGCGCCGCCTTCGTGCGGCTCGAGCAGGTGACCGGCGGGTATGCGGTGACCGCCACCGCGGGGAACGGCGAGGACCGCCGGTTCGTCGACATCGAGGCCGAACGCGCTTACGCCCGAGCCCTGCTCGCCCGCCTCGAGGTCGCCCGGGACTGATCTCCCGGGAGCAACCGCCCCGCCTCAGGGGCGGTCCGGGCGAGCCAGCCGGATGGCGTCCCGGAGCGAGCCGTTGGCCGTGATCGACAGCACCGGGCTGCTGGGTTCGGGCGTGCTCGGGTCGGCCTGCTCGGCCAGCGCTCGGTCCATCGTCGCCATGCTCTCCTGCGAGAGCACCCACCCGAGCGGCGCCGTGACCGCCGGGAAGGTCGACTGGTGGACGACGACCACCGGCTTGGGCCGCCACTGGTCGATCTGGGTCACGAGGTCGGCCGGGGCGCCGCGTGGACGCGTCGAAGAGGCTCGTCGTGGCGATCGTGCGGGCGGCGTTGCGCAGAAGGGCGGGCGTGTCGACCAGTGCGCCCTTGGCGCGGCCGTCGGTCGTGGACGGGACAAGGATCTCGGCGGTGGGCGCCGGCGGGTTGGCGACCAGGTCGGCGCCGGTGCCGTTGTCGAAGTACATGACGACGGGGACGATGACGTCGACCTGAGCGGCCCGCGTGCGCAACGCCGCGGCGTTGCGGCGCTGGACCTCCTGCAGCCACACCGGCGCGAGGTCGACGATGGTGGCCAGCCCGCTGTTCTCGACGTACCCGCCGTCCACGAGCTGCTGCTCCAGCTGGCCGGTGCACGGACCGGCCACCCCGGACGGCGTCACGAACGGGAACCGGGACGCGAGCATGGCTCCGGTCGCCGCCGTGACGGGACCGAGGCAGTGGTCGGTCGCCGACGGGACGCCCGCCGCACCGGACCCCAGGGCAGCGAAGAGGTCGACGGTATGCCCGGCAGGGGTCGGCGAGAAGTCGCAGGACTGCTGGTCGCCCGAGGCCAGGGCGACCTGGCTCACCCACATCCGGCAGCCGTCGGCGACCCGGGTCGAGTTGAGGATCAGCGACCCGGTGACCGCCGTCGACACGGAGCCGTCCGGCGGGAGGAACGGGCCGTCGAGGTCGGAGCTGCGCTCCCACGAGGACTCCATGAGGCCCGCCCGGTCGAGCCACACCGGCCCCGACACCTGCCCCGCGGCGTACCCGGGTGCGCCGAAGAACGGGACCCCCGTCGCCGCGTACGCCGTGTCGCGGACGAAGAGCCCGCTGGTCGCCGCGCCCAGCGCATCGGGTGCGGCGATGGCCGCCGCCTGGTCACGGGCCAGCCCGGTCCCGGCGAACCGGGCCAGGGTCAGGCCCACCGCTCCACCACTCGCGCCGCCCGCGAACAGGGCCGCCGCGCAGCGGTTCGGTGCGGACGGCGCCGACCAGTCGACCGACTGCGCCGACGGGGTCGCGGCGCCACGGAAGATGTCGAGACCGGCGGTCGTCCAGTACGCCGCACGGATCCCACCGCCTTCGGCGCCGAGCAGGAACATCGGCCGCAGCCGGTAGGTCACCCCACCCGCCTGGACCGCGTGCCCGCAGCCCTGCGTCGTGGCCAACCACTGGTCGACGGCCTGCGGCATCGTGGGCCGACTGGCGGCGGGCGCCGGCGTCGCGGGGCCGGTTCCGAGGCCTCGGACACCGTGGACGTCGACGTCACTGCCCAGACCTGTCGTGAAGGCGATGGTGAGGAGCAGGATCACCGTGACAGGGAGAGACCTCAGCCGGATCCCCTTGTACCAGAACACTTCTGGTGCCTTGCGGTCCTGGACGACCACGACACTGCCGCCGACAACGAGCGTCGCTCCAAGCAGTGCGAGCAGCGACGTGGCGATGACACCGACTCCGCTGCCGAGGGCCACCGCGAACGCCCCCACGAGGAAGAACAGGACGATGCCCGCGACGAGGACGCCGAGCCGGAGCCCGAGGTTGCTCGGCACCACCACCGTGGGCGTGAGCGTGGCGCGGAGCTTCTGCCACCAGGTCCGGCCGGCGTGGTCGCCGCCCGCGAGGCTGTCGTCCGTGACCAGGCCGCTGAGCCAGCGGGCCACCGGCCAGCCGAGGACGGTGAGCGCGACACCGAGCAGCACGAAGGGCAGTGCGGCCCAGGTGCCACCAAGACCCACAGCCGCGAGCGCCACGACCGCGGTGAACGAGCGGATCAGACCGAGCGCAGCGACGACGACCGAGACGGCCGCGAGGACGTCGCCGGCGACGACGATGGCCCGTTTGACGTCCGGCGTCGGCACACGGTGGGGCAGCGCCTCGAAGTGCGAGCTCCACCACGTCGTCGTGCCCCCGGCCGCGTCGAGCCGACCACGGATCAGGGCGGACAGCCCGATGATGAGCAACGGGACGGCGAGGAACACCACGAGCCGCTGCGGCTCGAGCCCCGGCATGCTCCACGGCAGCCCACCGCCGCGGAGCCCGATCACGACGAACGCCACGACGATCACCACCGGCACCAGGAGGCCGAGCCACAGGTTCGCGCGCTCCTCGGCGGCGACCGACCCAGGGGTTCGCTGCCACGTGACGCCGGACCGGAGCCGGCCGAGGACCAGCACCCCGATGGTCACGACCGCGACACTCACGGCGGCGGCCGCGAAGTGGGCCATGCCCTGCCCGTCGCCGAGCCACCGGCGCTGCACGTCGGGCAGCTGGTCGAGCAGGTCCGACCCGGCGGGGATGGTGAGCACCGCGATCGGCACCACCGCGAGGATCGAGAACCGCTGGAAGTACAGCGCGCGCAACCAGATCCCGACCTGCGCCCGCACGGCCGGCTGGAGCAGGCCGTAGCCGACGACGGCCACCGCGGCGACGACGACGAGCCACTTCGCGGCCGAGAGGTACGCGGTGACCGTCCCGAGCGCGGCCGAGCGCGTGTGGACCGTGACGAGGGCGAAGGCGTCCTCGAGGAGGTCGACGACCGCCAGGACTCGCAGGACCCACGCCAGGACGTCGGCGCCCTGCGTCGCCAGCCAGTTCGCGACGACGATGCCGTAGAGCGCGATGAGGACGACGTCGAGCGCCACGTACATCGCCAGCCAGGTCGCCCGCTCCGAGGCGTATGCGGGGAAGGTCGCCGACCAGCCCGCCACGTTGCCGAGGGCGCCCGGACCCATCAGGGCGGTGAACGACCAGGTTCGAGCCTGGTCGTCGAGGACCTGTCCCGACAGCCGGTTGACCTCTCCCAGCGCGACGAACAGGGCGACGACCACGCTGACGGTGATGCCCTTGCCGATTCCCATCACCGGCGTCGGGCTCGGCGCGGGTACCACCGTTCCATCGAACCAGAGCCGTTGTCGTTCCCCCGTGATACTCGTGGGTCGCGTGTCCTGCCGGGCCGGGCGCCTCGGCGGCGGGAGACTGGACCAGCAGAAGGGACGAGCGCATGACCCAGCGAAGGAACCGGAGGTGGCCATGACCAAGGACGACGTCGTCGCCACGCTGGCCTGGTGCGACAACCCATGGTGCGGCGAGCTCTACGACCCGCGCGACGGGTGGGGCGGACGCTGTCCCTCCTGCCTGGCGCTCGCCGACGAACACGTGTCCGGCGCCCACACGGTCGTCATCGAGGCGTGCGTCGAGTGCCGACGCGAGCCGTCGGCCTCCGTCCGGGGTGCCCGCCGGTCCGCCTGAGCCCGCCACTTTCTTTACCATCCGCGGGGCGACACGCGCCGCCTCCCGTTTCGATACTGGTGGGGTGGCTTCGGCAGGGGCGCCCCGAGCTGGTCCAACCCTGTCCACCCTGCGTCGCGACCTTGGCGCGACCGCGGCGCTCGTCCTCTCGGTCGACCTTCGCAACGGTGACATCTGGGTCACCGGTCCCGACGCGGACCCGGTGACCGCGGCCCGGGTCCGGGACCACGTCCATCGCAGCGCCGAGCCGGATCCGTTCGTCGGCGGCTTCCTCATCGGTCGTGACGACGCCACGACCGCCGAACGCGAGTTCGGCGAGGACGGGTGGGGGTCGAGTGCCCTCCGCGCGCTGTGTCGTGAGGTGCTCGACGTCGACCAGCTGCTCGGCGTCCCGCTGGGCCGCACCGACCAGAACCTCCACCTGCTCCTCCTCGGACGCCGCGGCGAGGACTTCCCCGACGCGGCGCTCGACCGGGTGGCGAGGGTCCAGACCCCCTCGCCAGAGGCGCCTTCGAACGGGCACCGGAGCACACATAGCCCTGTACCCGTCGGCCGGTCGGTCGGTCTCACGGGCCGGGAGCGCGAGGTCCTGCGGGCGCTGGGGACCGGACGCACCGCCTACGCCATCTCCGTGCTCCTCGGCTGCTCGGAGCGCACCGTCCACCGGCACCTCCAGTCGATCTACCGCAAGCTCGGGACCCACGACCGCCAGATGACGGTCACCCGGGCGCAGGAGCTCGACCTGCTTTAGGCGCGCCTCGGCGGTCGCGGCAGGAAGCAACTGGTCCGCCGCTGGTACTCCGGGTAGCCGGGCCGCTTCGACATCCCTTCTCCAGCAGCCTTGCGCACCATCACCGGGGCGCTCGGGACGTGGGCGGCCCGCCCGGCCGCGGGCCGGCCAGCTCGACCCGGACGTCGAGGCGACGGGCCCCGCGTAGTGATTCGTGACCCACCCTCCGACGGATGCGTCGAAGGGGCCGCAGGCGCGGGTCAGGCGAAGGCGACGAGCGCGATCGGCGTCGTCGTCGGCTGCGGTGACCCGCCGCTCGGCTCGACGGTGACCCCGGCGCCCTGCGCCGTTGCGGCGTCGCCCTCGAGGACCACCGTCTCGGTGCTGCCTGGCGGGACCAGACCGGCGGAGACGAAGTTGCCGCCCGCGGCCTGCAGCCACATCTGGTACGTCTTCCCGCTCGGTGCCGCCGCCAGGTTGTCGGTGACGAGCACCGCCCGGCCGACGGACTTGGACCGCACGATGGTCACCGTGCTGCCGTCCGGCAGGGTCGTCGGGTACCGCTCGGCGTCCGGCGCCTGCTGTACCTGGGCGGCGATGTTCGTCTGGACCTGCGACGAGGAGTTCCACGGCTGCGTGACCACCAGGGCACCCCCGCCGCCGAGGACGACGACTGCTGCGGCCGCGGCAAGCCAGCGGTTCCGTCGCCGGCGGGCGTCGGAGAGCCGGGACACCCGGCTCGGGACGTCCGCGGCCTGGGCGCCCGCATGCTCGCGGCTGGTTGCCTCGATGCGCTGGCCGGCCTCCTCGCTGACGGCGGGGGGCAGCGGGCGGACCTTGGCGATGTCACGGAGAACCTGCTCGCGCAGCCGCTCCGGAGGCGTCACGCTCATCAGGGTCGAGAGCTGGGTGGCGGTCGCGCGGAAGCTCGCGACCTCCTCGCGGCAGTCCGCACAGGTAGCCAGGTGCCGCTCGAACTCGGCGCGCTCGGTGTCGTCGACGGCGTCGACGGCGTAGGCGCCGGAGAGGGCGTGGATGTCGGCAGCGTCGTGGCTGTTCATGAGCTCAGTCCCAGCGTGTCACGGAGCCGGATGAGGCCGTCGCGGATGCGAGTCTTGGCGGTCCCCAGGGGAAGGTCGAGCATCGCCGCCACCTCGGTATGCGTGTAGCCACCGAAGAAGGCGAGCTCGAGGGCGCTGCGCTGCGCGGGGGTCAGCGTCTGCAGCGCCTTGCGCACGCGTTCGGCCTCGAGCGAGGCCTGCGCCGCTTCGGCGGTCGAGTCGTAGT
The DNA here is from genome assembly GCA_963787725.1 of uncultured Actinomycetota bacterium. GTDB lineage: Bacteria > Actinomycetota > Actinomycetes > Actinomycetales > Dermatophilaceae > Lapillicoccus. The sequence goes on from CAWBEH010000014.1 coordinate 200,054, forward strand.
CCACGTCCTGGTTCGCCTCGTGGTAGCCGTGGTCCCGACGGCCGGCGGCCGCCGCGGATCTCACCCGGTCCACAGCCCTGCGATGGGCAATGGTCATCATCCACCCGAGCGCACTGCCCCGGTCCGGGTCGAAGCGGGTAGACATGCGCCAGATCTCGAGGAACGCCTCCTGGGTGACCTCTTCGGACTGGGCCGGGTCACGAACGACCCGGAGCACCAGTCCGTAGAGCCGTGGGGCGACGGCGTCGTAGAGCTGCGCGAACGCGCTCTCGTCGCCCCGCGACGACTGTCGGAGCAGGCCGGCGAGGCGAGCACCCGGGTCAGTGCCCTCCGGCGACTCATCGCCGGAGGGCACTGCCCGGAGCTCAGCCATGACGAGCATTCTGCTGGGTCATCTGCCGTTGCGCCTGCTGCTGTCCGTCTGCGTCGATCAGGGCATCAGGACGGAGTCGACGATGTACACCGTCGCGTTGGCCGTGGTGACGTTGCCGCAGACCACGTTGGCGTTCTCCTTGCCGACCGTGAACATCTCGCCCGAGCCCTTGACGGTGAGCGTGGTGCCGGCCAGCGTCTTGTGGTCGCCGGCGATCTTGTCCGGCGCGATCTTCCCGGCCACGACGTGGTTCGTGAGGATCTTGGTCAGCGTCTCCTTGTCCGCGAGGACCTTGTTCAGGGTGTCCGCGGGGATCTTGGCGAACGCGTCGTTGGTCGGCGCGAAGACGGTGATGGCGGGAGCCGAGTTCAGGGTGTCGACGAGGCCGGCGGCCTTGACCGCGGTGACCAGCGTGGACAGGACCGGGTTGTTGCTCGCGGCGGTGGCGACCGGGTCGGTGGCCATGCCGGTGAACGAGCCCTTGCCGTCCTTCGGGACCGCCGAGCAGGCGGCTCCGAAGGGCACGCCCATCATGTCGGAGGTGGTGGTGCTGTTGGAGGAGGCGGTCGTGGGGGCCGAGCTTGTCGGCGACGGAGCCGCGGCGGCCCCGCTCGACGGCGTGGCGGTCGAGCCGCACGCGGCCAACCCGATCGGCAGCGCAGCCGCGAGGGCCACGAGAACTGTGGCGCGGCGTGCGGTGCTGGTCCGTGCGTTCATGGTCGGTTCCTACTTCCGTACTGGAGTCTGTCGGTGTGACTTACACCTGGTATTCGGTTCAGGTGTTGGGCTGGATTGCCTTGAAATCATTGGGTTTTCATCACGAAACGATGACGACGACCTGCTGGATGCCGCTCGACCCGTCGGGGAAGGGGGTGGCCCGCTGGTCGGTCTGCACCGCGCCGGCGAGGTCGGTCGCGCGGACGGCGAGGGTGTGCTGGCCGGTGGCTGCCTCCCAGGGCACGTACCACTGCCGCCAGTAGTCGATCCCGGCGTCCGGTCCGAGCTGGGCCGTCTGCCAGGCGCCGCCGTCGATCTGGACCTCCACCCGGCCGACGCCGCGGTGCTGCGCCCAGGCGACTCCGCCGATCACGGTTCGTCCGGGCGGGACCGTCGAGAGGGGTGCCGGGGTGTCGATCCGGGCCGACGTCTTGATCGGCGCGTCCGTAGCCCACTGACGCTGGGTCCAGTAGGCCTGCTGCGCCGCATACGTCGTGAGGGTGAGCTTGGTCAGCCACTTCGTGGCGCCGACGAACCCGTAGAGGCCGGGCGTCACGAGGCGGGCGGGGAAGCCGTGGGAGTCGGTCAGCGGCTCACCGTTCATCCCCACCGCGATCATCGCGTCCCGTCCGTCGCGGGCCACCGCGAGCGGTGTGCTGATGGTGAACCCGTCGACGGCGGTGCTGAGGATCTGGTCGGAACGGGACCCCACGCCGGCGCGGTCGAGGACGTCGGTCAGGCGGACGCCGAGCCAGCGCGCGGCACCGACGTAGCCTCCGCCGACCTCGTTGGAGACGCAGGTGAGGGTGATGTCGCGCTCGATCATCGGCATCGCCAGGAGCTCGTCGTAGGACATCGTGAAGGGGCTGCGCACGTCGCCGTCGACCTCGAGCGACCAGGAGCCGACGCTGACCCGCGGCACGGTGAGGTTGGTGTCGACGCGGTAGAAGCTGGCGGTGGGCGTCCGGAAGGGCGACACGCCCTGGACCGTCGTCTCGACGCCGGTGGACAGCGGTGTGGTCGGGGTCGAGGGTGCGGGCAGGGTCAGGCCGGAGGTATCGGTCGCTCGTTCGGTGAGCCGCTGACCGAGCGCTCCGGCGACGACCGCGCCGGCGGTGATCCCGGCGGCGCCGACGAGGAAGGTGCGGCGCGAGGCTCCGGACCCCCGTAGTCCGGAGGTCGCGGGCTGCAGCAGACGCCGCAGCCCGAGGAGGACGCCTACGCCAACGAGTGCCGTCGCCAGGGCGGGGAGCAGGTCGAGGGGCCGAGCAGTCGGGCGCGTCATGGCCGCGGCTCCGGCAGCGGCCACGAGGAGGAGGAGCAGACCCACGCCGACCGCGGGGCGGCGGCGCGACTGGAGGCCGGCGACGGCCGCGAGCGCGAGGGTCGCGAGGGAGACCGTGGCCAGCAGGATCGGCTTGTCGGCCGTGCCGACCTGGGCGATGACGAGCTCCTTGACCGGCGTCGGGGTGAGGTCGATCACCACGGACCCGACGGAGATGACCGGCGACGCGGCGGCGTTGGTCACGGCGGCCACGAGGTGACCCACTGCGATCCCCGCGAGCGCGGCCAGCACGCCACACGCCGCATACAGGATGCGCGGGGCGGTGGGGGCCTCCGCCGACGAGGCGGCGGGGCGGGTACGAACGTCGGTCACACGCCTACTTCGTGCCGGAGGCGGTCGGTGGATGTTCGCGGGCCGCACCGAACATCAACCGACGAGCTCCGACTGAGAGGATTGCCGCATGACGAACGAGGTGGAGGTCGCCGAGGAGGAGGTCGGCGAGGAGCGGCGGCCGCGGCCGGCCTACCTTCGCTGGACGACGCTCGCCCCGGCGCTCGCCATCGTCGCTCTGCTGCTCACCTGGGGGCGCGACGGGCTCGGTACCCTCCCCCTCGTCGTCGTGGCGGTCCTGCTCGGGGCCGCGGTGCTCGCGGCGGTCCAGCACGCCGAGATCGTCGCGCACCGGGTCGGCGAGCCTTACGGCTCGCTGGTCCTCGCGGTCGCAGTGACGATCATCGAGGTGGGGCTCATCGTCATGCTGATGGTCGGCGGCAAGGGCGACACCACCACCTTGGCCCGCGACACCGTCTTCGCGGCCGTGATGATCACCTGCAACGGGATCCTCGGGATCTGCCTGCTGGCCGGCTCGCTCCGGCACGGGCTCGTCGTCTTCAACAAGGAGGGCACCGGTGGGGCGCTGGCCACCGTGGCGACCCTCGCGACGGTTTGCCTCGTGCTGCCGACCTTCACGACCAGCCACCCGGGGCCGGAGTTCTCCACCTCGCAGCTCGCCTTCGCGGCGGTCGCGTCGCTCCTGCTCTACGTCCTGTTCGTCCTCACCCAGACGCGGCGACACCGGGACTTCTTCCTCCCGATCGACAAGCACGGCAAGCTCCTCGATGACGACGAGGGACACGACCCGCCCCCGGGGAGCTCGTGGAAGCTCAGCATCGGTCTGCTGCTCATCTCGCTCGTCGCCGTCGTCGGGCTGGCCAAAGTGCTCTCGCCGGCCATCGGGTCGGCCGTCTCCGCGGTGGGTCTGCCGCCGTCCTTCGTCGGTGTCGTCATCGCCCTACTGGTCCTGGCTCCGGAGACGCTCGCCGCCGTCAACGCCGCCCGGCGCAACCGGGTACAGATCAGCCTCAACCTCGCGCTCGGGTCGGCGATGGCCAGCATCGGCCTGACCATCCCGGCGCTCGCGGTGGCCACGATCTGGCTGGACGGTCCGCTGCTCCTCGGCCTCGGCCCGACCCAGATGGTCCTGCTCGCCATCACCGTCATCGTCGGGATGCTCACCGTCGTTCCCGGTCGCGCCACCCGTCTCCAGGGTGGCGTCCACCTCGTCCTCCTCGCGGCGTACGTCTTCCTCGCCGCGAACCCCTGAGGCCGTCGTGTACGTCCCCCGCCACTTCGCCGTCGAGGACCTGGAGGAGATCCGGTCGCTGGTCCGCGACGTCCACGTCGGCCAGCTCGTCACCGTCGGGGCCGACGGCGCGCCCGACGCGAGCCTGCTGCCCGTTCTCTGGGAGGGCGACGAGGTCGTCGTACACCTGGCCCGCGCGAACGAGCACTGGCGCCGGATCGTCGACGGTTCCCCCGGTCTGGTCGTCGTGACCGGACCCGACGCCTACATCTCGCCTCGCTGGTATGCGTCGAAGCGCGAGCACGGCCGGGTGGTGCCGACGTGGAACTACTCGGCGGTCCACCTCTCGGGTCCGGTGACCGTGCACGACGACCCGGAGTGGCTGCGGCAGGCGGTGACTCGGCTGACCGACCACCACGAGGGCCGCACGACGGACGGCGAGCGGTGGCACGTCGACGATGCGCCGGCGCGGTTCGTCGACGGCCAGCTGAGGGCCATCGTCGGCGTCTCGATGGTCGTGACCGGTGTCGACGCCAAGGCGAAGCTGAGCCAGAACCGGTCCGACGAGGACCAGGCCGGCGTCGTCGAAGGGCTGTCCGGGTCAGCCGACCTCGGGGCGGCCGCCGTGCGCGACGAGATGCTCCGCCGGAACCAGGGTCACTGAAAAACCGCCTGGGCCAACGGGTGCAGGAGCTCGCGCTCCTCGTAGGACAGGTGTGACAGCAGGGCGTCGGTGACGAGGTCGAGCACCTCCTGCAGCTGTTCCGTGCCCGCCTCCTCGTCCGCGACGAGCGCGACCAGCGCCCGGTCGAGGTGGCCGAGCAGGTCGGCGATGACCTCGTGCTCCTCCTGCAGCCGGTCGACGATCGGCGCCGCTCCCTCGACTCGGCGCAGGTGCGGGAACATGCTGGCGTCCTCGAGCATGTGGTGGCCGGTCACGATCCGGCAGTACTGCTCGCAGTAGGCGCCGAGCGTCCAGTTGTTCTGTCGCAGCGTCATCCGGTTGATCGCCGACCGGGCCGAGCCGACGGACGTCCGGCCGTCCCGGACCTGTTCGACGATGTCGCGCAGGCGCGCGAGCTCCGACCGCAGGGCGTCGTGCACGTCGATGAGGTGCTGCGGGGTGGCCTGCTGTTGCGCGGAGTAGTGGAACTGGGCGGGCACCGGGAAGGACGGGCGGGTGCTCTCGTCCCACGCCGCCTGGTCACTGAGCCGGGTACCGTCGTCGGGGGTCGGGTGGACGTCGAGCCGCGAGTTCTGTTGCGGGGCCGGCGTACTCGTTGTGATGACATGACGTGTCGCTGGCGCCGAGCTGGTGACGGCTCCGCTGCGCCGGCCGGTATCCACGAGGTCTCGGACCCGGGGTGCCACCTCCTCACCGAAACGGCGCACGTCGTCGACGTCGTCGGTGCCGAGGATGAACGTGCTCATGCCCTGGTCGAGGGTCAGCGCCGTCAGCTGCTCCGCCCAGTCCTCGGCCGTGCCGGAGAGCCCGCGGCCGCGGGTCCGTCCGAAGGAGCCGGAGACGTTGTAGAGACGGCGCACCGCCGCCGGGTCGCGGTCGGCCTCCCGCGCCGCCGTGTCGATGGCGTCGTTCAGGCCGGGGAGCGCGTCGGGATCGGCGTAGCCCATGCTCGGGAGCCAGCCGTCCGCATACCGGCCGGTGAGTCTCAGCATCCGCGGTTTGTAGGCGCCGACCCAGATCTCGACCCCGTGCGCGGGAGCCGGCCCTGGGTGGAGTCCGACGACCCGGTGGTGCTCACCGTCGACGTGGACCGAGCGACCGTCGGAACGCCAGACGCCGCGGATCACCTCGATGCCCTCGCGGAGCGCGTCGACGCTCTGCGCGCGGGTGAGCCTGGTGCCACCAGCCGCCACGATGGGGTCCCAGAACCCTCCCGCGCCGAGGCCGAGATCCACGCGGCCGCCGGTGACGAGATCCAGCGTCGCGACGCTCTTGGCCAGCACGACGGGTGGGCGCAGCGGCAGGTTGGCGACGTTGAGAGCGACGCGCAGGCTGGCGCTCCGCGCAGCGATGACCGAGAGCAGGGTCCAGGCGTCGGCGTGGCGGGCCTGGTAGGGGTGGTCCTGGATGCTGACGAGGTCCAGGCCGCTGACCTCGGCGACCTCGGCCAGCAGGAGCACCTGGTCGAGGTCGGCGGCGTTCGGCGTCGGGAACAGCCCGAATCTCAGCTCCTGCCCGTAGTCCACGCTCTCACCCTAAGAGGCGGCGACGGGAGCACCGACTCGGGAGTGCCGCTGTGACGAATCATCATGTTTAGCAACCGTTTTGGTGCTGATCTACGTTGACGGAAGACAGGCTTCTTGCTAGACTTCGAACATCAGTTCGAGTCGAAGGAGGCATCGTGGACGGCTGGCCGGCGCTGGGTTTGATCGCGGTGCCGCAGGACGAGGACTCACCCGCGACGCTCGCCGAAAGGGCGCGCTGGGCTGCGGTCGACGCGTCGTTCCACGACGCTCCGGTGACCGACCTGGCCCAGGCGTGGGTCGAGGAGGAGCTCCGGGTCATCGAGGCCGCCGAGTCGCTCAAGGCGTGGGCCGACGCGCAGGGCCTGGCCGCTCTGCGACGGCTGCACGAGGCCGTCGGCATGGTCGTCCGGGAGCAGGCCGACTCGATCTCGATGTACACCAACGACGCCGTCTCCTACCAAGCGGTGACGGCCGAGACCACCACGGCCACCGTGGACGAGGTGGCGCTCGCGACAGGGCTGTCGGAGGGCCAGGTCGCCGGGCGACTCGAGCTCGCCCTCGACTTCGAGGGCCGGTTCGCTCCACTGCTGGAGGCGCTGACCCGAGGCGAGGTGAGCCTCGAGCGGTCGCTGCGCATCCAGCAGGCGACCTCTGGTCTCGACCCTGACGTCTGCCGAGCCGTGACGATGCGACTGACGGCCCCGATGGCCGACGGGTCGATTCGCTCGCACCGGTCGTTCGTCCGGGAGCTGCGCCGCCAGGTCGCCGTGCACACCCCGGACCCGGCGGAGGCCCGGCAGGAGGCGCTGCAGCGGCGGTGCGCATACGGGTGGCTCGAGCCGGACGGCACGGGCCGCCTCACGGTGACCGGCGATGCCGGCCGGGTGACCGCCGCGCTCGACCGGGTCGACGGTCTCGCTCGCGACCTCCGCGCCGGCGGAGACCCGCGGACCCTCGAGCAGCTGCGATCCGACCTGACCCTCGACCTCGTCCTGTACGGATGGGCCTCGCCCGACCAGGTGCCCGAGCCGGCGCGGGCGACCTTCACCGGACAGGCGCCCGCGGCTCACGTCACGCTGGTCGTCGCCCTGACGACGCTGCTCGGAGTCGACGACCAACCCGGCGAGATCAGCGGACACGGTTTCGTGCCGGCGGCCGTGGCCCGCAACATCGCGAGTGCGGCCGGCTCGGTCTGGCGTCGTCTCGTCACCGATCCGCTCGACGGGACGGCGCTGGAGCTGTCGACCATGAGGTACCGGCCGACGGAGCGCATGGCCCAGCAGGTCGCCGCGCTCGACGGGATCTGCCAGGCGCCCGGCTGCACCATCCCGGCCGCCCGCTGCGATCTCGACCACGAGGTGCCGTGGCCGAGCGGACCGACCACGGTCCGGAACCTCCGGTCCCGGCACCGACGGCACCACAACCACAAGACCCGAGGGACCTGGCAGGCCCGCCCGGGACCGGGCGGTAGTACCCGTTGGACCACCGTCTCCGGTCGCGACTATCTCAGCCACCGCTACCGCTATGACGACCCGCTCGCGCGTCGCGCCGACTCGGCGGAGGTCTGCGCCGCCGAGGTCGACGCGCCGCCGCCCTTCTAGGTTCGGATCGGCGTCGATCGACTCTGAGGCCGGCTGCGGAACGAACCACGACGACCTCAGCGCAATTGCGTCGAGGTGATGCGCGGATCCTGGCCGGGCCGTTCCGCACGGTGGGGACGAGGTCGGATACCCGGTCGGATACCGGACTTGGTCGTGATCACGACCGCTTGGGTGACCCGACTGGGTATGCGACCAGAGGCTGCCGAGGTCGACCCGCCGCCGCCCTTCTAGGCTCGGATCGGCGTCGATCGACTCTGAGACCGGCTGCGGAACGAACCGCGACGACCTCAGCGCAATTGCGTCAAGGTGATGCGCGGATCCTGGCCGGGCCGTTCCGCACGGTGGGGACGAGGTCGGATACCCGGTCGGATACCGGACTCGGTCGTGATCACGACCGCTTGGGTGACCCGACCGGGTATTCGACCAGGAGACGCCGAACTAGCCGGGCTGGCTCGGCGACACCGGAGCGGCCGCGCGGTCGGCGTTACGTCGGACCTCGTCGACGACCGACGCGTACAGCTCCGGAGGGATGCTGTGGCCCATGCCCGGGTAGCTGACGAACCGTGCCCCGGGGATGCCGTCGGCCGTGTCGCGGCCCCCGCGCCAGCGGATGAGCGGGTCGTCCTGACCCGAGATGACGAGGGTGGGCGCGGTGATGGTGTCGAGGTCCGGGTAGCGATGCGCGCGTCCCGCGGCCAGCTGTCGCTGCGTGGTGGACGGGTCCCGGGGGTGACGTTGGTGGCTGGTGCGGGCGGCCTCCCGGACCCACTCCTCCGGGAACGGGTAGCCCGGTGAGGCGATGGCGCGGTAGATCTCCACGAGGGCCTCGACCTGCTCGTCGTCCGAGGGCCCGGGATCGATGCGGGCCAGGGTGCGGAAGACGCCCGGCCGGATGTACCGCAGCGTACGGAAGGGTCCCGAGGTCACCGGCAGGCCCATGCAGCTCACCAGCGACCGCACGCGGTCCGGATGCTCGAGGGCCAGTCCCTGAGCCAGGCCCGCACCCATCGAGCCGCCCATCACGTGAGCGCTCTCCCAGCCGACGGCCTCCATGACCACCAGCGCGTCGTCGAGCATGTCGCGGGCCGTGTAGGACGGCGGCACCCGGCCCATGAGCGCCTTCCACGGGTTGGGCTTCTCCACCGGCTCGAAGTGAGTGGAGAGGCCGGTGTCGCGGTTGTCGAACCGGACGACGGCGAACCCCGCGTCGACGAGCAGGCCGATCAGCTCCTCGGGCCACCACACCATCTGGAAGTCCAGGCCCATGACCAGCAGGAGCGGCTCGCCCGTGGCGAGGTCCCCGAACGACTCGTAGGCGATGCGGACGTCACCGTTCCTCGCATACCGGACTTCGTCGTTCATTGCTCTTCTCTCTGTGCGATGAATTAACTGCGAACAATGTTAGCAGATACGGTATGCACGTGCCTCGCTCCTCGTCTCGACCTGGGCCCGCACCGTCGATGACCCTCACCGGCATCGCGGCGGCCGCGGTGGCGATCGCCGACCGGGACGGCCTGACCGGGGTGACCATGCGGTCCGTCGCCGCAGCCCTCGGCACCAGCGCTGCCGGGCTCTACCGCTACGTCGCCTCGCGGGAGGATCTGGTGGCCCACATGGTCGACCTGGTCTCCGCCGACGTCCGGCATCGGCCACCGACCGGTGACTGGGTCGGCGACCTCGTCGACGTCGCCGAGAGCCAGCGCGACGTGTTCCGGACCCACCCGTGGCTCGTCGGGGCGCTGGACGCAGCCCTGGTCCTCGGACCGAACGTCTTGGACCACCTCGAGTGGGGGCTGTCCGTCTTCGAGGGCGTTGATGCGCCGACGGAACAGAAGATGGAGGCGTTGGCCGTGACCAACGGCATCGCCGCCCTCTTCGCGTCGGCGGGTCCGGTCGGCGGCCCGGAGGCCTTCGCCCGGCTGGACGCCCGCCGGCACGCGCGGGTCACGGCCGCTCTCGGTGCGGCGAAGCCCGGGCCCCCGGCGCCCGACCTCTTCACCCGCGTCCTGGAAGCGGTGCTCCGCGCCATCCTCGGCACGTCTCCGGGCCGCGATCCCCTCGACCGGTCTGGTAGGCAGGACGGATGAGCCAGGCACGCGCATACCCGCCCGTCCGCTACACCGGGGAGACCGGAGAAGTCTCCGCGACGATCCGCCCGGCCGACCGAGAGCCAGAGCTGGTCTACCCCAAGGGAGTCCGCTGCCACTACCTCGCCACCGGGGAGACGACGGACGGGCTCTTCGGCCTCTACCGCTGGGAGTTCGGACCCGACGTCAGCGGCCCGGACGCTCACTTCCACCGGACCATGGTCGAGACGTTCTACATCCTCACGGGCGAGGTTCGGATCTTCGACGGGCGCGACTGGGTCACGACCCGGCCGGGTGACTACGCCCTGGTGCCGCCGGGCGGGCTGCACGGGTTCAAGAACGTCGAGGGCACGGGCGCCACGATGCTGCTGGGCTTCGGACCCGGCGCGCCACGGGAGGGGTACTTCGAGGGCCTGGCCCGCCTCCAGGCCGGCGAGACGATGACCGACTCGGAGCGCGCCGAGTTCATGCGGTTCCACGACAACCACTGGACGGACTGAGCCGCTCAGAGGTCCCGCGCGCGCAGCTGGAGGCGTAGCGCCAGGCGCTCGGTCGGGTCGTCGAGACCCAATGGAGCAACCTCGCTCATTCGGACCATCCGGTGGCGCAGCGTGTTGACGTGCACGCCAAGGCTTTTCGCCGCCGCGGTCGGCTCGCCCGGGTGGTCGAGCCAGGCCGCCAGGGACGGCAGGTATGCGGTGTGTCGCCGGCGGTCGTGCTCGGCCAGGACGGAGACCGGTCCGGCCAGCGCATCGTCGGTCCCGTCGGCCAGGCCGGCTACGGCTCGGGTGACGGTGAGCGCGGCCCACTGCCCTTCGGCGGTCGGGGCGACGCCGAGCAGCGGGTCGTCGCCCCGGAGCGCCGCGACCTGAGCCGCGCTCCGAGCCGACGCGGCGAGGGCTCCGGGGGTCGAGGCGGTGACGCCGGCCGCGATCCAGGTCCGCGCGTTCGGGCCGCCGGGTCCGGCGTCAGCCGCGGCCAGTTCGGCCAGCCAGGGCCACGTCCCGGGTTGGGGTGCCCGTCCGGGGGCCGTGCCGGCGGCCACGAGGGCGTACGGCTGCTCGCCGAGGTCGGTGAGCAACGGCTGCCGCCAGCCACTCCGCCGGAACCGGGACTCCCACACGTCCAGGTCCCCCTCGACGCCGCCGGAGGCCGGTCCGGTAGGACCGAGGGCGACCGCGCGCCACGGCCCGGGCGGCAGCCAGCTGGCGGCCGCGGGGTCGACGGCCCCGCCGCCGAGGAGGGTACGAAGCCGTTCCGCGGACAGCCGACGGGTGAGGTCGGTGAGGGCACGGTTGCGCAACAGGTGGAGTGCGACGACGGAGGCGGTGCGACGAAGCTCCGCGACGGCGTCGTCCGGGGGAGCGTGGTCGATCACGGCCCAGATCGACCCGAGCCACTCCCCGCCCGCCCGGACAGGGACCACGTAGCGCGGCATCTCCAGTGCGGGACCGGGTGGCACGAGGAACGGCTCGTCCGAGCGCGCCAGCCGGCGAAACACACCCCGTGAACGCATGTAGGCGACGACGGGTGCGGGAACCCGGCGGCCGAGCACGGTGGAGACGCGCGCGGTGTCGGTGACGTCCTGACGGGTCGAGTAGGCGACGACGCGGGACTGGGCGTCCTCGATGGTCACCGGCCCGTCGACCAGGACGGCCGCCGCGTCGGCGAGCGCCAGGAGGTCCGCCTCCCCGCCCGGGTCCACCAGGGCGGCGTCCGGGGCAGCGGCGCGGTCGACGACCCCCTGGATCACCCCGACCGCGTGGACCAGCGAGGCCGAGTCGGCCAGCTCGAGCAAGGCGACACCCGAGCGCTTCGCCGCCGCCCGGACGCCGCGGGCGCGGGCGGGACCACGGCGCAGGACCACCCCCGCGGCCCCCGCCGCGGCGGCGCGTTCGACGAGCTCGACGGCCTCGGCGCCGTCGGCCACGCCGGCGCCGACGACGAGGTCGCCGGCGAGGTCCACGGCCCGGTCGCGCGGCTCGGCGATGACGATGTCGGTGACGGTCTGGCCGGGAGCCGCGACGAGGGTCCGCAGCAGGCCGCCGCCGAGCGCGTCGACCACATCGGCGACGGCGACCACGGTACCTCCTGGTTGTGCTGAGAACATGATCTGTTGACTGACTGTTGTGCTCAACGTACAACGGCAGGCGGCACTGGCCTTGGCATCCTGGGTGGCAACCCACCACACGCTCGTCTCGAAAGAGGTCCCGATGCCCGCCACCGCCGCCGGACACCCCGTCGCCCAGTCCCCTCACCACGCCCCCCACCGGGTCGCCGTCGTCGGCGCCGGCATGGTCGGGCTGTCCACCGCCTGGTTCCTCCAGGAGCGCGGCGTCGAGGTGACGGTCATCGACCGGGAGGGCGTCGCCGCCGGGTCGTCCTGGGGCAATGCCGGCTGGCTGACGCCAGGCATCACCACGCCGTTGCCCGAGCCGGCCGTGCTGAAGTATGGCGTCCGCGCCGTGCTCAGCCCCAACTCGCCGGTCTACGTGCCGCCGAGCGCCAACCCGTCGTTCCTCAAGTTCGTCGCCGGCTTCACCCGGCACAGCACCGCCGGCCACTGGCGGCAGTCGATGGGCAAGCTGGTCCCGATCAACCGGCTGGCGCTGGAGAGCTTCGACCTGCTGCGCGACGGCGGCCTGCGCGCCGAGACCGTCGAGACCTCGTCGTTCCTCGCCGCCTACCGCACCGCCGACGAGCGGCGCACCCTGCTCGAGGAGATCGAGCACATCCACGCCGCCGGCCAGGGCATCGAGTTCGACGTCCTCACCGGCGACGAGGCGCGGGCCATCGAGCCGATGCTCTCCGACGAGGTCGGCGCCGCGATCCGGCTGCGCGGCCAGCGGTTCATCAACCCCGGCGCCTACGTGCACGCACTCGCCGACGAGGTCATCGCCCGCGGCGGCAAGCTCGCGACCGGCCCCGGTTCCGAGGTCATCGACATCGTCGACGCCGGCAAGGGCGTCCGCGTCGTGACCGCCGGCGGGGTCGAGGAGTTCGACGCCGCGGTCCTCGCGACCGGCGCCTGGTTGGGCAAGCTGGCCCGCCGTTTCGGCGTCCGGTCGGTCGTCCAAGCCGGTCGTGGCTACAGCTTCTCCGTTCCGGTCGACCACGTCCCGGACGGTCCGATCTACCTGCCCGCCCAGCGGGTGGCGTGCACGCCGCTCGGCGACCGACTGCGCGTCGCCGGCATGATGGAGTTCCGCTCGCCGGAGGCTCGCCTCGACGAGCGTCGGGTCCGGGCCATCGCGGCCGCCGCGCGTCCGTTCCTCCAGGGGGCCGACCTCGAGGCCCGCGAGGACGAGTGGGTCGGCTCGCGGCCGTGCACCGCCGACGGGCTGCCGCTCATCGGCGCTACCCGCTCACCGCGGGTGTATGCGGCGGGTGGCCACGGCATGTGGGGGATCACCCTCGGTCCGGCGACGGGCCGGCTGCTCGCCGACCAGATGGTCAGCGGCCGGACGCCGGCCGAGCTGGCGCCCTTCAGCCCGACCCGCTGAGTCGCATACCGGTTCGTCAGGAACGAGGCCGGCGCGCCGTACGCTCCCGGGTATGACGCGGTCCTCGGTCGGACGGGCTTGGCACATCGTGACATTCGTGGTCGCGGTGGTCGCCCTGGTGCTGCAGCTGATCCTCATTCTGCTCGGACAGAACATCCTCGACTCGTCGTCCGTGACGTCTGGGCTGCCGGAGCAGGTGCGACGCTACTTCAGCTACTTCACCATCCAGGCGAACCTGCTCGTCGCCATCGCGACGTTCCTGCTGGTCACCGGGCGCACCGGGACGCAGCTGTTCCGTGTACTGCGGCTGGCGTCGCTGATCGGCATCACCGTCACCGGGGTCGTGGCCGCGGTGGCGCTACCGCCGTCGCCGAACTACACGACGGCCAACCTCATCTGCGACCGGCTGCTGCACATCGTGGTCCCCGTGCTGACCTTCGTCGGCTGGATCGCGTTCGGCCCCAGGGGTTTCGTGACCCGTCGCGACATCCTGCCGTCGCTCATCTGGCCGGTCGCGTGGCTCGTCGCAACCCTCGGCCTCGGGCCGCTGACGCGTTGGTACCCCTACCCGTTCCTCAACGTCGACACCATCGGTTGGGGCCGGGTGCTGGTCAACTGCGCGGGCATCGCGGTGCTGTTCTTCGGCCTCGCCGCTCTCGCACTGTGGGCCGACCGCCGGCTGCCCGGCGACCGCGCGCGGAGTGCCGAGACCGCAGGAGTCTGACGTACGACGGACCGCCGGTGAGGTTGCAGGAGAGTCCCGCACCGGCATACTCGCCGGCATGGACATCACCGAGGTCATCCTTCACCAACACGCCGAGCAGCGGCGGATGTTCACCATGCTCGAGGAGTGGCCACGCGACGACGAGGACGGGCTCGACGCCCTGTGGAAGCGCCTCGAGATCCTCCTCGAGGTGCACGCCGAGGCCGAGGAGCGGTTCTTCTATCCGGAGCTCGTGAAGCTGGGCGAGGGCGCGGGCGACGCCGATTCCGTCGAGGAGGAGGTCGAGGACGCGATCAAGGACCACAACGAGATTCGCGAGGCGATCCGGTCGGTGCGGCGCTGCAAGGCCGGCAGCGAGAAGTGGTGGGAGGCCGTCGTCGAGGCCAACGTGGCCAACAGCGACCACATGGCCGAGGAGGAGCGCCAGGACCTCACCGACTTCCGTCAGCAGACGACGCTCACGCTCCGTCACGGGATCGCGGTGCAGTTCCTGCGGTTCGAGGCCGAGCACTGGGCGACGGGGGTCAGGCCCGTGGACAAGGACCCCGAGGAGTTCGTGGAGGCCAACGAGCCGGCTTCGTGAGCGGCCGATGACTTTTGGGTACGCGGGGGGTCTCACCTGCCATGACGACGACACCATGCCTCTGGTTCGACACGCAGGGTGAGGACGCGGCGCGCTTCTACTGCTCGGTCTTCCCCAACTCACGCATCCTCACCGTGACTCACTACGGCCCGAACACCCCACGGCCGGAGGGGACGGTGATGACGGTGGACTTCGAGCTCGACGGGCAGAAGTTCGTCGCGCTCAACGGGGGCCCCGAGTTCACCTTCTCGGAGGCGATCTCGTTCATGATCGACTGCAAGGACCAGGACGAGGTCGACCACTACTGGACGGCGCTCGGCGAGGGCGGCGAGCTCGGTCCGTGCGGCTGGCTCAAGGACCGGTTCGGACTGTCCTGGCAGGTCATCCCGACCCGGATGAACGAGCTGCTGGCCGACCCCGACCCCGAGCGCGCGAGTCGGGCCATGCAGGCGATGCTGAAGATGGGCAAGCTCATCGTGGCCGACCTCGAGAAGGCGGCAGACGGCTGATCCCGTGGCGCTGGGATAGTCGGCGCATGCCCTACGACGTCGATGCCGTCCGCGCCCGTTTCCCCGCGCTGCTCGAGGGGGCGGCGCACTTCGACGGGCCTGGCGGGACGCAGTCGCCGGACACGGTGGCCGCGGCGGTAGCCGGGATGCTGACCGCCGCCGTGGCCAACCGGGGTTTCGTGACCGCGGCTGAGCGCCGCGCCGAGTCCTGCGTGGTCGAGGCCCGAACGGCCATGGGCGACCTGCTCGGCCTCGACCCCGGCGGGATCGTGTTCGGGCGATCGGCCACGGAGCTGACGTTCATGGTGGCCCGCACGCTGTCGGCGGGTTGGGGACCTGGAGACGAGGTGGTCGTCTCACGGTTGGACCACGACGCCAACGTGCGCCCGTGGGTGCTGGCCGCCCAGGCCGCCGGGGCGACTGTGCGGTGGGTCGCCTTCGACCCGAGCACCGGGGAGCTGACTCCTGACGACGTGGCGCAGGTCGTGGGTCCACGCACCCGCCTGGTCGCCCTGACGGCCGCGTCGAACCTCATCGGGACCCGACCGGACCTTCCGGCGATCGCTGCGCTGGCGCATACCGCCGGGGCGTTGTTCTACGTCGACGGAGTCCACGCCACCGCCCACGTGCTGACCGACGTCCCGGCGTCGGGCGCGGACTTCTGGGTGTGCTCGCCCTACAAGTTCCTCGGACCGCACCTGGGCGTGCTCGGCGCCGCTCCGGCCACCCTGGACGGCATGCACCCGGCGAAGCTGCTTCCGTCGACCGACGCGGCGCCGGAGCGGTTCGAGCTGGGCACGCTGCCCTACGAGCTCCTCGCCGGCACGACGGCGGCGGTGGACTTCCTGGGCGGTCTGGCTCCCGCCGAGGCCGGCGCCTCACGACGCCAACGCCTCGTGGCGTCGTATGCGGCACTGGAGGCCCACGAGGACGAGCTGCTCGCGTGGCTCGAGCCGCGGATCCGGGCGCTGCCCGGAGTCCGGGTCTACAGCAACGCGTCGCATCGCACGCCGACCCTGCTTTTCACCGCGGATCACGTGCCACCACCAGCGATCCGGGCCGCCCTGGCCGAGGTCGGGGTGAACGCCCCGGCCGGGAACTTCTACGCGTGGGAGCCCAGCCATCACCTCGGGCTGGGCGCTGAGGGCGGCGTGCGGGTCGGTCTGGCGCCGTACACCGACCGGTCCGACGTCGAGCGCCTCGTGGACGGGCTGACCGTCACCCTCACGTGAGAAGGTCCCCGTCATGGTGACCTTCACCCGAGCCGAGGATCTGCAGGGGGCCGAGTTCGTCGGCGCCAACCTGCGCGGAGCGCGCTTCGTCGAGGCCGACCTGTCCACCGTGGTGATGCGCGGGGTCGAGGTGACCGGCATGGACATCGACGCGCCGTGGCTGGTCCACGGCGACGGCCTGTTCGTCAACGGCGTCGACGTCACCGCGTTCGTCGAGGAGGAGCTGAACCGCCGCTTCCCCGGCCGCGCCGACCGCCGGGCCGCGGACCCCGACGGTATGCGCGCAGCCTGGGCCACGCTCGAGCGCACCTGGGCGGCCACGCTGAAGCGCGTCGCGGCGATGCCGGACGGCACGGTCGACGTCTCGGTGGGCGGGGAGTGGTCGTTCGCGCAGACGCTGCGGCACCTGGTCCTCGCCACGGATACCTGGCTGCGCCGCGCGATCCTGCAGGTCGAGCAGCCGTTCCACCCGCTCGGTATCGCCGGTCCGGGAGCCGAGGACGACGGGCTGGACCTGTCGATCTTCACAACCGAGATCCCGTCGTGGGCCGCGGTGCTGGAAGTTCGGGCCGAGCACGTCGCCATGGTGCGCGACTTCCTGGCCACCGTGACGGCCGATGAGCTGGATGTGGTCCGCAAGAACCCGTGGGCACCTGCATATCCGGAGACCACCCGCTCCTGCCTGCACGTGATCCTCGAAGAGGAGTGGGAGCACCACCGTTTCGCCGTCCGCGATCTCGACGCGATCGCGGCGGGCTGCGGAAGCCAAGGAGGGCCCTCCTAACCTTGGTCGGTGCAGTGGACCGACGTCGACCTTTCGCCGAGGCAGATGTCGCTGGTGCATCGATGGCTGCCCCGGTCAGTGGTGCTGAACGACCTCGGGTGGGGTCTGGTGGAGACCACGGTTCTGGAGGTCGACGCAGCCGGTATGCGGTACATCGTCAAGGCCGGCGGCGAGGGGGACGGTCACATCGCGCGGGAGATCCACGCCCACCGGAACTGGCTGGAGCCGTGGACCAGCAGGGGACAGGCTCCCGTGCTGGTGCACGCGGACGTCGACGCCAAGATCCTGGTGACCCGCTACCTCGCGGGTGAGCTGGTCGAGAACAGCGCCTCGGCGGTCTCACCCGATGTCTTTCGGCAGGCGGGCGTCCTGCTCGCGCGGCTTCACGGGCAGCTGGCCGTCGAGGATCCGGACTACGAGGGCCGCGAGAACCAGAAGCTGCTCGGTCGACTGGCCGGGCCGCACCGCATCGCCGCCCAGACCGTCGATCGGCTGCGGGCGGAGATCCTCGCGTGGCCGACGCCTACCGCGACGCTGGTCCCGACCCACGGGGACTGGCAGCCGCGGAACTGGCTGGTCGAGGCCGGCGAGGTGCGGGTCATCGACTTCGGTCGCGCGGCGTTGCGCCCCGCCATCACGGACTTCAGCCGCCTGGCCGCCCAGGACTTCCTCCGGGATCCTCGGCTCGAGGTGGCCTTCCTCCGTGGTTACGGCCCCGATCCCCGGGAAGCGGGCGCCTGGCGCCGGACACGTCTACGCGAGGCGATCGGGACGGCGGTCTGGGCCTACCAGGTCAACGACGCAGCGTTCGAAGCCCAAGGACACCGGATGATCGCCGCCGCCCTCGCGGGAGACTAGCTGTACCGACCCAAGAGGTTGGCTCGGCGGGAGGTGGGTGGCTTGTTCCCGCGGGCGGTGTGGGGTCGGTGGTGGTTGTACTCGTGGAGCCATGCCGGCAGGGCGTCGCGGCGTTCGCTTTCTGATGTGTAGCAGCGGGCGTAGCCCCATCCGTCGGCCAGGGGTGCGGTGCAGGCGGTCGATCTTGCCGTTGCTCTGTGGTCGCCGCGGCCGAGTGCGGGAGTGTTGATGCCGAGCTCGTCGCACGTGTGACGCCGCAGGGCGACACGTGCGGGGAGCCGTTGTCGGACAGCACCCGCTCGGTGATGACACCTCGGGCGGCGAAGCAGGCGACGGTGTTGCGCAGCACCGCGGTGGCGGTGACGGCGGCCGGCGACGTGAACGAATCGCCGGTGCCGCGTAGGTGCCGACGTCATCGCCGTAGGTCGAATACCCGGTCCGATAACCGAATCGGTCGTTGCTACAACCGAATCGGGTACTCGACCGGGTATTCGACCTACGCCCAAGGCCGGCAGCGCTGCCTGCCGGACACCGTCCCTGACTGCGCACGTTCGACACGGTGACACCATCCTGAGCCGGGGCTGCTGACCGACGGCATCACGACGTCATGCATTAGGCGGCGTCGAAACGCGTCTGGCTGGCGCTCCACTCGCGAGTTGCCAAGTCCTCCAATCGACTCGGGTGCTGTGGCCCGACCAGCGGATGGCGCCTCACCGATTCGAGGCCCAGCGGGGGGACTGCCCCAGGCCTCGTTCACCGGCATCGTGGTGGATGGACGAACCGATAGTGCCGGACGAGCCGGCCGGAGGTTCAGGAAGCACGATAACCATGCGTAAAGCCACCCGAATCACCTGCATGACGCTGGCAGCCACCGCACTCCTCGGGCTGACCGGCGTGACGTCGGCGGTCGTCGCCGGGGCCCAGCCGGTCGCCGAGATCACTCCGGCGTCGGCCGTCGACACGAACTCGTCGTACCGGGAGTTCAGCATCAACAACTGGGGCTACGACAACCGCACTCTTGTCGTCAGCAATGTCTTCGCCACGGACGGCAACGGGACCAACACGCGCGTCGGCCCGTTCCTCCCGTCGGACGAGTATCCGGCCGTCGGAACACGACTCGAGCCGCACGACAGCCTCACCTTCAAGGTCAGCCGGACCGTCCTCGGCAACCACGGACTGTCGGTGTTGCTCTACGACCCCAACAACACCAAGGACACCGTCCAGGTGTGGATGAAGGCCCAGGTCTTCAGCGCCTACTCCGACGCGAAGAGCACCCGCGGCGTCGTGATGTGTTACGGCGACCACGTCGTGATCTACGCGAACGACCCGCTGGGGTCCTGACTTCAGCACCGACCTTGCAATTAGTCCGTAGATCTGACTAAAATGGTCAGGCTATCGTACCAATTATTCAGGTCGAAGCGCGCCAGTACAGGCGTTCCGCGCTGGGACTTCGCCGGCGTGAGGGGCGGCTGATGGATCGCGCGCACGACAGAAAGAGGTGTGCAGATGTACGGAGTGAGTATCACGGTGCCGGCACCCGTCGAGATGTACGACGGTATGCATGCCGAGATGAAGCGGCGGACCAGCACGACCGTCGACGGTCTGCTGGTGCATGTCGGGCGGGAAACTCCCGACGGCTTCGAGGTGGTCGAGGTGTGGGAGTCCAAGGAGTACTACGACCGCGCCAACACCGACATCGTCGTCCCGCTGATGCGGGAGCTGATGGGCGACCGACCGGCGCCCCCGATCGAGCCGACAACCGAGGCCTTCGAGGTCCACGGACTGGTCATCCCACGCGGGGACATCCTCATCTAGTCCGGGTCCGACGAGGCCTCAGGTCAGCCAGCGACCGTCGCGCATGATCTCGCGCGCGTCGAGCTCGTTCTCCTCGCGCCACGCCTGGACCCGCCGCGGCGTGACCCGCAGGTACACATAGGGCGACGAGAGCTCGCGCGGGTCGAACCCGGACCGTTCGGCGAACAGGTCCGCCTCGGCCACCTCCACCGAGTCTATCGACACGACCGAAGCCGTCCCGTGGACCAGGACCACGTCGCGAACCGCCCCGATTCCCAAGCGAACCCACGACTGCGCCGTCGCGTTGAGCGCCGTTCGGCTGTCCGCGCCGGTACCCAGCACGAATAGGGATCCGGTCCAGGCGAACGACAGCGGGACCAGCCACGGCCGACCGGACTCGGGGTCGGCCGTGGACACCCAGGCGTCGACCGTCGTCTCGAACAGCCGTCGGGAGTCGGCGATCCGCTGAGCGAGCGGTCGGGGCGGCGCGACGTCGCTCACGAGGTCTGGATGAGCCCGACGACGTTGCCGCTCGGGTCGGTCACGGAGGCGACCTTGCGGCCGCTGCCGCCGAAGTCGTTGACCTGTTGGTGCACGCTGGCGCCGGCCTCGACGAGGGCGGCGAGGCTCGCGTCGATGTCGTCGACGTGCCAGTACGCCACGGGCCCGGTCAGCCCCTGCCGAGCGCCGTTCGGGTCCAGGCCGATCTCGACGTCGTCGACGTGGAACTGCACGTAGTACGGCTCGTCCATGACCGGATCGCCCCCGGTCAGCGCACCGAACACGGACTTCGCGGCGGCCAGGTCGCTCACCGGGTAGATCACGGTCTTCACGGTCGGGGTGTTCATCGAGCTCTCCTTCGAGGTCCTCGGAAAGGGTGTCACAGTCGCGTTCTCGCGACCGTCAAGGAAGTGACGGATCCGCGAGCGACGATGTGACAGGCGACGACACGAAGGAACACGAGATGACCGACCAGCTGACCGAGGAGTTCGAGAGCCGACGACCGCACCTGCGGCGCGTCGCATACCGGCTGCTCGGCTCGCCCGAAGAGGCGGAGGACGCCGTCCAGGAGGCGTGGCTGCGCCTGCACCGCAGCGACACCAGCGACGTGACCAACCTCGGGGGCTGGCTGACCACTGTGGTCGCGCGAATCAGCCTCGACATGCTGCGCGCGCGGTCCTCCCGACGCGAGGACCTCACCGACCTGCCCGACGACCCTGGCGCCACGTCGACGCCGACGACGATGTCGATGCGGACGCCGGACCCCGCGGAGCAGGCCGTGCTCGCCGACACGGTCGGGGTCGCGCTCTTCGTCGTGCTGGACCGGCTGAAGCCGTCTGAGCGGATCGCCTTCGTCCTCCACGACCTCTTCGGGGTGTCCTTCGACGAGATCGCCCCCGTCGTCGGGACTACCTCGGCAGCCGCACGCCAGCTCGCGAGCCGGGCGCGGCGGCGGGTCCGGGGTGCGGAAGAGGACTCCGAGGGCGACATCGCCGCCCAGCGCGCGGTCGTCGACGCGTTCCTCGCCGCGGCCCGCGGCGGCGACCTGTCGACGCTTCTCAGGCTGCTCGACCCGGAGGTCGTCCTCGACGTCGACGACGCGGCGGCGCGGACGGGTGCCGAGCGCCGGGTCGGTGCGGCGGCGGTCGCGGACCAGTTCGCCGGCCGCGCGCGGGTGGCCCGGACGGCTCTGGTGGACGGGGCGGTCGGTGCGGTCTGGTCGGTGAGCGGGGCGCCGCGGGTGGTCTTCGACTTCGTCGTCCGGGGCGGTCGCGTCACCGGGATCACCCTGCTGGCCGACCCCGACACTCTCGCCGGGATGGACCTGGAGGATCTCGGCCGCGACTAAGGGTGCAGGACAGCGCCCTTGACGCTCTTGTCGACGGCGTTGCGCGGGCCCACCAGCGCCAGGCCTGCGAGGACCAGCTCCGGACCCGCCACCGCCGCCACGACCGCTCGGTTGTCGGTGTCGTTGCCGGTGGTGAACATCGCGTCCGTGAAGACCGCGGTCCCGAGACCTCGGGCGACCGCCCGTTCGCGGACGGCGCTGAGCACCGGCCCAGGCGCGGCGTAGACCATGATCGGGATCCCGAACGTCGAGAGGTATGCGGTGCGGTCGGCGTCCGCATATGGCTCGCCGAGCAGGTCCGGCCGGTGCCCGGCAACCGAGCCGCTGAGGAAGGCAGTCGCGTTCAATGCCTGCCACGAGGGGAGGTCGTCCCTCAGCACGACAGCGATCTTCTGGGGCGGTGTTGAGGCGTCGGTCACCCTCGCAGTCTGAGGTACCGTCAGGCCACGCATGGAGATCGGAGGGTCGTGGCGGGCGCAGAGGCCGACGACACCGCCCTGACGGGGCCTGTTCGGGTCGCGCCGCGGCGTGGGCGCGACATCCTTCTGGCGCAGCCGCGGCTGGTCTCGGTGGCGTTCGGGACCTGGTTCTGGTGGGCGTCGCTGGTCCCGTCGTTGCTACCGCGGTCGGCGCTGATCCAAGGCGTCATCGGCGCAGTGTCGTTCACGATCGGTTGGGGCGTCGGCTCGCTGGTCGGCCAGGTCTGGGACCGCGCCCTGAAGCGGGCCGGCCGGCGTGACCCGCTCGTGGCCGCGCGACCGTGGCCGCTCGTGGTCGTCGTCGCGCTGGCGCTGGTCGCGGCCGTCGCCGGCACCATCCTCTGGCTGCGCTGGCAGAACGACCAACGTCGCGTGGTCGGGCCGGACGAGGTCCTCGGCCTCGACGACGCCGTCCAGCTCTGGGTCACGACGCTGCTGCTGGCCGTGGTCGTGCTCCTGGTCGGGCGGCTGGTCTGCTTCGTCGTGATCCGGATCGACGACCAGCTCCCGCAGCGCTGGCCGCCCCTGAGCCGACACCTCCTGGCCGGGGCGTCGTTCGCCGCGGTGGTCGTGGCCGGCATCTCGGTCCTCCTGCTCGGCGCGGTCCTGCCGTACCTGAACTCGACGTACGGCGACGCCGACGCCGCGCCCGTCCCGGGCGTACTCGCTCCGCAGCTGGCCACGGTCTCGGGCGGACCCGGGTCCCTCGTCCAGTGGTCGACGCTCGGCGCCGAGGGGCGGCTCTTCACCGCCGGCACGACGTCGACCGACGCGCTGCGCACGTTCCGACCGAACAGCGAGCCGGCCGTCCCGGTCCGGGTCTACGTGGGCCTCCACGACGCTCCCGACGCCGGCGCCCGGGCCGCCCTCGCCGTCCAGGAGCTGGAGCGCACCGGGGGGTTCCAGCGCCAGTACCTCGCGGTGTGGACCGTCACCGGTACCGGCTGGGTCGACCCGGTGGGGGCGGCCGGATTCGAGTACGCCGCCGGTGGTGACACCGCGATCGTCGCGCAGCAGTACTCGTACCTGCCCAGCTGGATCTCGTTCCTCGTCGACAAGGACGAGGCCGCCGAGGCGGCCACCGCGCTCTACCGTGCAGTCCACGAGCGGTGGTCGCAGCTCCCCGCCGGGACCCGGCCACGGCTGGTCGTCTTCGGTGAGAGCCTCGGCTCGTTCGGGTCCGAGTCGACCTTCGGGAGAGATTCGGCGGCCGAGACGATGACGGCCGTGTCGACCGCCGCCGACTCGGTGCTCTGGGTCGGTCCGACCGGTGACAACGTCGCGTGGAACGCCCTGCTCGCCAGTCGCGAACCGGGATCGCCGGTGTGGGCGCCGACGTACGGCGACGGCTCGATCCGGCTGGTCGACCACGGGGAGAACCTCACGAACACCCCGACCCCGAAGGTGCTCTGGGTGCAGCACCCGTCCGATCCGGTCGGCCAGTGGAGCTGGTCGACGCTGTGGGCCAAACCGGCGTGGATGGACCAGCCCACGGGGGACGACGTCCCGAAGGAACCCCGCTGGTTCCCGGTCGTGACGTTCCTCCAGGCGACCTTCGACCTCATCAACGGGTTCAGCGCCTCGCCCGGACACGGCCACAACTACAACCCGGACTTCGCCTACGCCTGGGCGGCGCTCGTCGCCGCGCCGGGCTGGACCGCGGCCGACACCGACCATCTCGCCCAGACCTTGGTCAGGGTCTCCGAGTAGCGCCGTCGAGTAAGCCCCCCGAGTGAAGTACCCCACCCACGAGGACCGCGAGCGCACGGCGCGGGACACTCCCGCCCTCATCGTCACGGTGACCCTGCTCGCCGCCTACAACGTCACGCGGACGCTCTGGATCCCGGAGTCGTGGCAGCTGCTCACCAACATCGCCGTGGCCCTCCTCGTCGGCGGGATCGCGTGGTGGTCGAGCGTGGACGCGACCGAGCTCGGCCTGCACCGCGACCACCATCCGCTGGGGGCGGTGTGGGGTGGTGGCGCGCTGTTGCTCGTCATGGCTGTCGTGGTCGGGTTCGCGCTGGTCTCGGAGATCCGCGGTACGTCCCAGGGCGCTCTGGACGACCCGCGGCTACGCGTGCCGTTCGTCGACATGCTCTACGAGATCGCCGTCAACACCCCGCTCGGGACGGTGGTTCTCGAGGAGTTCGCGTTCCGGGGGCTGCTCCTCGCCCTGTTCCTGCGGCACACCTCGATGTGGCGGTCGGTGCTGTGGTCGTCCCTGCTGTTCGGCGCGTGGCACATCCTGCCGACGCTCACCACCGCCGCCAGCAACGGCGCGATGGAGCAGCTCGCGTCGACCCCTGCCGGGCTCGTGGTCGTCGTCGTGGGCAACGTCCTGTCGACGGCCATCGCCGGGGCGGTCTTCGCCTACCTGCGGCTCCGGTCCGGGAGCCTGCTCGCGCCCGCACTCGCCCACCTCGCGACCAACGACATCTCGTTCGTCGTGGGCTGGCTGTTCAACCGGTACGGCTGAGTCCGGCCGCCTCCCGGACACCTTCCACGAGCGCCGGGTAGTGCGCCGTGCCGCGGACCAGGCTGTCCCGCTGGCGGGCCGGCAGACCCGCGAGGGCCTCGACGATGACGTCGGCCCGTCGCGCCGCGGCCCGCCGCATCAGCGCGGAGCCGGACGCCGTCGCGGCCACAAGAGTGACCCGGCCGTTGACGTCATGGGGGCGTCGTTCCGCTAGCCCCTGCTCGCACAGACCGTCGACGACCCGTGACATCGTCGGGCTCGACACGCCCTCGGCCTTGGCCAGCCGGCCCAGCGGCAGCGGACCGCCGAAGTGGATCACCGACAGGGCGCTGAGCCGGGCCGGGGTGAGCCCGGACTCGGCGTCGACCCGGCGCATCGAGCGCAGCAGGTGGATCGCGAAGGAGTTCATCGCCCGAGCCGCCTCGCGGACCTCTTGTCCGGTCACGAACCAAACGTTAGCATTACTACCTGTTGTTAGGTTCCCTACCGATTCCGATGGAGGCTGGTATGCGGCTCGTCCAGGTGGCCCTGCACGCCGACGACCTCGACCGCGCCGCGGCGTTCTACTCGTCGTTGCTCGCGTCAGCGCCCACGGGACGGTTCGACCCGCCCGGTCTGCTGTTCTTCGACCTCGCCGGCACTCGTCTGCTGCTGGACCAGAACGCCCCGTCGGCCCTGATCTACCTCGGTGTCGACGACGTGCACGCGACTGTCGACGCACTCCGCGACGAGGTACGCATCGTCTCCGAGCCGCACGCGATCTTCACCCACGACGACGACCGTCTCGGGCCGGCCGGGCACGAGGAGTGGCAGGCGTTCATCGAGGACTCCGAGGGCAACACCGTCGGTCTGGTCGGGTTCGTCCGCCCCTCATCCGGCTGACCGGGCCCCACCGCATACGGTGTGCCCCATGGCGACTGACCGGACGGCCGTCTCGGCCACGCGTGGCGAGGTGCCCGAGGCGTTCGACGAGGTGGCCGACCGGTACGACCTCATGGTCGCGCTCAACCCCGGGTACCACGCCCACCTGCGGCACAGTGCGGCCGCGCTGGTGGCGGGGCTGGTCCCGGGCCAGGGCTCGCGGATCGTCGACCTCGGCTGCGGGTCCGGCGCATCGACCCGTGCTCTGGTCGACGAGCTGAACCGGGGCGGCGTCCGCGCCGAGGTGCTCGGCGTCGACGGGTCGGCCGGGATGCTGGTGCAGGCGCGGAAGAAGTCGTGGCCGAGCTGGGTGCGGTTCGAGCACGGCCGGGCGGAGTCGCTGGAGGAGGTCTGCGCCGACGCCGGGTTCCGGCCCCTGGACGGGGTCTTCGCCGCATACCTGCTCCGCAACGTGGCCGACCGCGACAGCCTGCTGCGATCGCTCCACGACCTGCTGCGGCCCGGTGGGACGCTCGTCGTCCACGAGTACTCCGTCGCGGGGCGACCGGTGTCGGAGGCGGTCTGGACCGCGGTCTGCCGGGGCGTCGTCGTGCCGCTCGGCTGGCTCACGTCTCGGCGCACCCGGCTCTACCACTACCTGTGGCGCAGCGTCATGGACATGGACTCGGTCGAGACGGTCATGCAGCGGATGACCGACGCGGGCTTCGAGGACGTCCGGACGCGGTCGGCGCGGGGCTGGCAGCACGGGATCATCCACACGTTCCACGGGCGTCGCCCCGCATGATGCCGCTGCGTCGCAACCGCGACCACTGGGTACCCGGCCGCGACCCGCGAGCGGTCCGGCACGCGCCACCGGCTCCGTCACGCGATGGCCGGCCAGACCGGCAGCCAACGGCCGTCGTCGTGGGAGGCGGGATCGCCGGCCTCGCGGCGGCGACCGGCCTGGCCGAGCGCGGTGTCGCGGTGACCCTGGTCGAGGCTGCGCCGACGCTGGGCGGGCGAGTCCGGGCCTGGCCGGTGGCGGTCGGCGGCAGCGCGACGTCGATGAGCCGTGGGTTCCACGCGTTCTTCCGGCAGTACTACAACCTGCGCGCCCTGCTGCGGCGGACCGACCCGACGCTGGCCCGGCTCCGGCCGGTGGACGACTACCCGCTGGTGCTGGCCGGCGGGCATACCGACTCCTTCGCCGGCCTCCCCACGCGACCACCGCTCAACCTCATGGCCTTCGTGGCGCGAAGCCCGAGCTTCACCCTGCGGGACCTGACCCGCGTCGACGCCGACGCTGCCCTGGGCCTGCTCGACGTCGCGTTCCCGCGAACCTACGAGGACTACGCGGGGCGGAGTGCGGCGGAGGTGCTCGATGAGCTCCGGTTTCCTGACGACGCAAGGCATCTCGCGCTGGAGGTCTTCGCGCGGTCGTTCTTCGCCGATCCGCGGGAGTTCTCCGGCGGCGAGCTCGTGGCCATGTTCCACACCTACTTCCTCGGGTCGGCGGAGGGTCTGCTGTTCGACGTGCCCTACGACGACTACGACACGGCGCTGTGGGCACCGATCGGCCGCTACCTCGACGAGCTGGGCGTCCGGGTGGTCATGCCGATCGCCGCGGTCGGGCTGGACGACCACGGGGTGTCGGTCGGCGTCCGGCTGGAGGACGGGTCGGTGGTCGAGGCGGACGGCGTGGTGCTCGCGACCGACCAGGGACCGTTGCAGCGGCTGGTCGCGGCGTCCGACTGGGTGGGTGACGAGCCGTGGCGGACGCGGCTCGCCTCGCGGCGGGCGGCGCCGGACTTCGCGGTCTGGCGGCTGTGGCTCGACCGGCCGGTCCGCGAAGGGACACCGCCGTTCCTTGCGACGAGCGGGTTCGGCCCGCTCGACAACGTCTCGGCCGTCCACCTCTTCGAGGCCGACGCCGCGCGATGGGCACGGGCCCGAGGTGGCAGCGTCGTCGAGGTCCACGCATACGCGCTCCCCGACGGGACCGACGAGGCGGCACTCCGGGTGGAGCTCCGGGCCCAGCTGAGCGCTCTGCACCCGGAGCTGGACCAGGCCGGCGTGGTCCACGACGAGTGGCTGGTGCGGGCCGACTGCCCGCTGTTCGGTACCGAACCGTGGACCGACCGTCCCGAGGTGCGGACTTCGGACCCGCGGATCGCGTTGGCGGGAGACGGGATCCGCTGCGACTACCCGGTGGCGCTGATGGAGCGCGCGGCGACGACCGGCTGGATGGCGGCGAACCACCATCTGTCCCGCTGGGGTCTGCCCGGACACGACGTGTGGACCGTCCCGATGGCCGGCCGCCACAGGGTGGTCCCGTCCCTCCGGAGAGCCCTCGCCCGCTTTCCCGCTTCCAGACGCCCGTTGTTGTGAGTTTCGGGCCGCTCGCCTAGCCCAAACTGGCAACAACGGCAGTTTGGAAGCGGGAAAGCCCGGCTCTACGTGGCGGGGTCGTCGCCTCGCGCCCGGAGGAGGTAGCGGCGTTCGGCGTAGGCCATGTCGTCCACCCAGAGGCGGGCGGCGGTCCGCTTCATCGGCGGCTTCACCAGCGCTTGGACCGCGCGGGCCATCTGGAACCCGGTCCGCGACGAGTGGGCGATCGTCGCCTCGGTCATCATCGTCCGCGGACGACCCCACGGGTCGGGGGCGATCGGGGTCGCGTGCGTCTCCACCACGCTGCCGGCGCCCTCACCGTCGACGATGGTCATGACGATGGTCCGCGCGTCCGGGCAGGCGAACTCGGCCCGAACCGGCACACCGAGCCGCGGCGTGAGCCGGAACGTGACGTCGACGACGAGGACCTTGTCGTCGCTCGCGTCGTCGTCGACGACGAGGTGGCTGAACGCATACGGGTGGTACCAGGCCCCGTGCCACGGGTCGAGCCGGTTCGCGATGATGTCAGGCGGCTCGCACACGCCGGGGATCTCGATGACGGCGGCGATCGACGCGTCGAGCGGGGGCCGGTCGGTCAGCGTCGGCCGGTCGGTCGGCGTCTCCCCCGGCGTCGGCAGCCGCACCCACGCCAGCACGCCGTCGTCGTGCGCCACCACCGGCTTCCAACCGGCCTGACCATCGGCGCCGAGGGCCATCCCGTGCCACCGGCAGACGACGTCGCCGCGGATGACCTCGCAGTCGTCGAGAAGGGCGCCGAGGTGCGGGCAGGTGCCCGGCCCCGCCATCAAGGCCCCGTCCTCGTCCCGCCACAGCACGATCTCGCGGCCGGCGATCATCCGGGTGACCGACCGGCTGGTCCCGACGTCACCGCTGCGGCCGACGACGTACCAGCCGCCCGGGTCCTGCGACTGGGCGACGTCGAACGACGCGCGGATGCGGCCGGGGCGGGCCTGCTTCCACGTGCTGCGGAGGTGCTCGTGCGGAACCGTCGGGACGTTCTGGATCGGGACCCGCTTGCGGATCTCCGCCCGGATCCGGCTGGTGGTCCTGCTCGATGCGGTCACGGGGTGCCCTTCCGTTGCCGTTTCTGCCGAGGTCCGGTCGCGAGGATCCGGACCGACGTCGTCGCCTTG
This sequence comes from uncultured Actinomycetota bacterium, assembly GCA_963787725.1. Classification (GTDB taxonomy): domain Bacteria; phylum Actinomycetota; class Actinomycetes; order Actinomycetales; family Dermatophilaceae; genus Lapillicoccus. The sequence goes on from CAWBEH010000014.1 coordinate 229,104, forward strand.
CTCCATGATGCAACGCGGGCCCGCCCCGTGAACACGTCGTAGTCCCGGCTCTCGACCAGCTCGAGGATCCGCGCGTAGAGCTCGCGGGCGGTGGCGACGCACCGCGCGGACGACGGAGGCAGCATGGGTATGCCCGTGTCGGCCTGCGCGTACAGCTCCCGGTTCCGGGCGATCTCGAACCGCATCAGCTCCCGCCAGGCGGGCGTGACCTCCCGCGCCCACGGGTCCGCCCCGAACCGACGCAGGTCCTCCTGCGGGACGTAGACCCGCCCGCGGTCGAGGTCCTCGCCGACGTCGCGGAGGAAGTTGGTCAGCTGGAACGCGAACCCCAGCGCCCGGGCCGGCTCGAACGCCTCCGCCGACCGTGGCCGCAGGACGGGGAGCATCATCTCGCCGATGACCGCGGCGGAGCCCTCCATGTAGGCGACCAGGTCGTCCCAGGTCTCGTAGGTCGTCGTCGTCAGGTCCTGGGCCATGGCGCCGAAGAACCGGTCCACGTTCTCTCGCGGGATCGCGCAGCGGGCGAAGGAGTCGCCGATCGAGGCCAGGACGGGATCGTCGGTCGGTCCGCCGTCGAGCACCGAACCCACGTCGTCACGGAAGGCCGCGAGCGCCTCCGCGGTGGCCGGGACGTTGTCGCCCTGGGTGGCCGACGGGGCGTCGACGATGTCGTCGGCCAAGCGGCACAGCGCGTAGACGGCGTAGACGTGCCGGCGCCGCTCGGGCGGCAGCAGCATGGTGCCCCAGTAGTAGGTCGTGCCGTTGTCTCGCGTGATCCGCGCGGCCCGGCGATAGCCCTCTGCCAGAAGGTCCCCATGCACCGCGGTCTGGGTCACGACGCCACCACCGGCGCTCGGTCGGGCGCGGGCAGGTAGGCGCGCACTCGCTCCGCCGCCAGCCGCCCGCTGATGAGGACCATCGGCACGCCTACCCCGGGCACCGTACCGGACCCGGCGAAGAACAGGCCCGGCATCTTGCGCTCGACGTTCGGCGGCCGGAACGGCCCGGTCTGGAAGAAGGTGTGGGCCAGGGCGAAGGGGGTTCCCGACGCCATCCCCATCGCCTGCCACTCCAGCGGCGTCACGAGCTCCTCGGTCACGACGTCCGTCGGGTACCCGTGGGCGGTCAGGAAACCCATCAGCCGCTCCCGCATCGGGTCACGCTCGCGGTTCCAGTCGACGGAACCGCCCAGGTGCGGCACCGGCTCCAGGACGTAGAGCGTCGAGCCGCCCGGGGCGGCCAGCGACGGGTCGGTCAGCGACGGAACGGTGACCAGCCGCGACGGGTCCGGCATGAGCCGCCGCTCGCCGATCAGCGCGTCGAACGCCGAGTCCCATTCGTGCGCGAAGTGGATGTTGTGGTGGGCCGCCGCGGCCGGCGGAGCCCCGTTCACTCCGACGTGCCACACCACCGCGGACGGCGAGTACCGGCCGGACCGGACGGCCCGCGGCCCGCGCAACCCCGGCAGTAACCGCTCGTAGGCCACCGGCGTGTCCAGGGTGCACACGACGGCGTCGGCTCGGAGCCGCTCGCCACCGCCGAGGTCGACCGCCGCCACTCGACCGTTCGGACCCCGCTGGATCTCCTGGACCGTTGCGCCCCAACGGAACTGGACACCACCGATCTCGGCGGCGCGGGCCATCGCCACCGGGATCGCCCCCATTCCGCCCTCGGGGAAGTACACGCCGGCGACGGAGTCCATGTAGGTGATCACCGCGTAGATGGCCAGAGCCCGGCTCGGCGGCAGACCCGCATACATCGCCTGGAAGCTGAACAGCCGCCGGAGCCGCTCGTCCTGGAACCGTTCCGCGACCACGGGGCCCAACCGCCGGAAGCCACCCATCCGCAGCAGCCGCGCGGCAACCCCCGGCGACGCCACGAGGTCGAGCGGGGAGTCGAAGTTGCGGTCGATGAAGTGAGGCATCTCCAGGTCGTAGAGGTCCCGGAGCCAGTCGACGAAGTCGTCGAACGCCGCCGCGTCGACCGGCCCGCAGGTCGCCCGGATCTCGTCATGCATCGCCTCGTGTCCGGCCCGGACCTGGATCTCGCTGCCGTCGGCGAAGGCCGCGCGGTATGCCGGGTCGAGCCGGACCATCGGCAACAGGTCCTCCAGCCGCGAACCGGCGGCGCCGACGACGTCGGCCAGCAGTCCCGGCATGGTCATCACGGTGGGGCCGGTGTCGAAGGTGAAGCCGTCCCGGACGATCCGGCCTGCTCGGCCGCCGGGGATCGTCTCGCGCTCGACGACCACCACCTCGTAGCCCGACCCCGCCAGGTGGCAGGCGGCACTGAGACCGGCCAGGCCGGCGCCGACGACCACGACCCGGCTGCTCACCCGCCCAACGTACGCTGAGGCCACTCCATCGATCGAGGGCAGGTGCGGTATGGCGGAGCGGCTCCGGCGATCCTACGACCTGCACTGCTCCGCGGACGCGCTGCTCGACGCCCTCGCCCAACCGGACGTCGTGCGCCGCCGTTCGGAGGCCGACGGGCTCGGCACCCGCGTCCTCAAGCACGAGGTCTCCGACGACGCGGTGCGCATCGTGGTGTCCACGGACATCCCCCTCGACTGGCTCCCGTCGACGATCACCTCGCGGCTGGGCGACAGCCCGACCGTGGAGCGGATGGAGGAGTGGATGCGCTACGACACCGGGCTGCGGTCACCGCTGGTCTTCGAGTTCGCCGGGCTCCCCGTGACCTGCCGGGGCAACGCCGTGCTGTCCCCGACCGACACCGGCAGCCGGCTGGACGCGGACCTGACGATCCAGGTCGACGTGCCCCTGTTCGGGGGCGCGGTCGAGCGCGCGGTGGCCCCGCGGATCGTCACCGCCCTGGACGCCGAGGCCGCGTTCTACGACACGCTTCCCGCGACCGGCCGGTAGCGTCGCCACATGACTCCCGAGGACGTCTTCCAGCTGACGCTGGTGGCGGCCGCAGGGGTGCTCGCCCCACTCATCGTGGCGGGACTGCGCCGGTTCGCGATCCCGTCCGTCGTGCTCGAGATCACCTTCGGGATCATCATCGGCCCCCAGGTGCTGAACCTCGTCCAGCCGACCGGCCTCGTCGACGGGCTGTCCGTCCTCGGCCTGTCGATGCTGATGTTCCTCGCGGGCTACGAGCTGAAGCTCGACACCATCCGCGGCCGTCCGTTGACCCTGGCCGGCATCAGCTGGGGTCTGTCCGTCGTCCTGGCCGCGCTCGTCGGGTTCGGGGTCTACCTGTCCGGCGGGCAGAGCAACGAGATCGTCATCCCGCTGGCCCTCACCACGACCGCGCTCGGCACCCTGCTGCCGGTCCTTCGTGACGCCGGGGTGCTCGGCACGCCGCTGGGCCGGTATGCCATGGCCCTCGGGAGCGTGGGCGAGTTCGGGCCGATCGTTCTCGTCGGGCTCCTCCTCACCGGCACAGACCCGGTGCAGTCCATCGTCGTGCTGGTCGCCTTCGCCGTCCTCATCCTCGGCTCCGCCTATCTGGCCAACCGGCCGTGGGGTGAGCGGATCGTCTCCTTCATCGCCAAGGGTCTGTGGGCCAGCTCGCAGCTGCCGGTCCGGATCACGCTGCTGTTCATGCTCGCCCTCGCCGCCATCGCCAACACGCTCGGCATCGACGTGCTCCTGGGTGCCTTTGCCGCCGGGGTAGTCGTGCGGATCGCGGCCGCGAAGCACGACGACGAGGAGGACGAGACCGACGCGTCGTCGATCTTCGGCTTCAAGCTGGAGGGCATCGGCTTCGGGATGCTGGTCCCGATCTTCTTCGTCGTCAGTGGCACCCGGATCGACCTGAAAGCATTGTTCAGCCAGCCGTCGTCCGCGCTGGTCGTCCCGGGGTTCCTGCTCCTCATGCTCGTCGTCCGGGCGATCCCGACCTTCCTGGTCTACCGCAAAGGCCTCGAACGTCGGCAGCGAAGAGCGCTGGCGGTGATGTCGGCGACCGGCCTACCGCTCATCGTCGTCATCACGACGATCGCCGTGGAGAACGGGTACCTCAGCTCCGCCGACGCGGCCGCCATGGTGGCCGCCGGCATGCTCTCGGTGATCATCCTGCCGGCGGTCTCGATCGCTCTGCTCGGTCGCGTCCGCGAGGCGCGGCCGATCGAGCCCGGTGCCGGGCTCTAGGCCTCCGGCCGCGACTCAGCCCGGTCCAGCCCGCCCAGCCCGATCCAGACCGTCCAGCACCGCGAGGTCGTGCTCGTCCTGGGGCCGGGGCGCATACCCCTCGTGGGCCGTCCGCTGGGCGGCGGCGGAGACGCAGCCGACGACGATCCCACCGAGCCGTCCGGTCGTGAAGATCTCCGCGGGGTACCGGAACTCGGTGTCGTCTGGTCCGGCCTGGACACCGTTTCCCGCGACGTCGAAGACCACGGGATGGACGTCGACCCAGCCCGATCCCGGCCGGACCAGCTCGACCCGGACCGGACGCCAGTCGGTCTCGACGGCGTACCCGAGGTCGGCGAGCACCTCGAGGGTGAGCTTCTCGTCACGGGCGTCGACGAGCAGGTCGAGGTCGCGGTGCGGGCGGGTCTGGCGCCCGGCGAGCGCGTCCACGCCCCAGCCGCCGGCCAACCAGAACCGCACCTCGGCATCGGCCAGTCCCGCGCAGACGAGCACGGCCTGGGCGACGCCGGTCTCCGGACCCATGCCGTCATCCTCTCGCGCGCGACGGAATACTGGCGGCATGCGGTTCGAGACGACCATGGCGCAGACCGGCAACAACACCGGGATCCCGGTGCCCGAGGAGGTCGTGGCGGCCCTCGGCGGCGGCAAGCGGGCCGCGGTGTCGGTCACGGTCAACGGGTATGCGTACCGCTCCACCCTCGCGGTGATGGGCGGGCAGCACCTCATCCCGTTCAGCTCCGACAAGCGCAAGGAGACGGGGATCGGTGGCGGCGACGCGATCGTCGTCGACCTCGAGCTCGACACGGCTCCGAGAACCGTCGAGGTGCCTGCCGACCTGGCCGCAGCGCTGGAGCGGGCCGGACTCCGGGCGGCGTTCGACGCGCTGCCGCCGAGCCACCGGAAGGCTCACGTCACGGCCATCGAGGAGGCCAAGGCGGCGGCCACTCGAGAGCGGCGAGTTGCCGCCGCGGTCGCGAAGATCGCCGCCGGCGCATGAGCGTCGCCTTCCTCATCACCACCCTCGTGATCGTGGCGACGCCCGGCGCCGGGGCACTGTTCACCATCGGCGCGGGGATCGGTCGCGGCCGGCGGGCCAGCCTCGTCGCCGCCGTCGGCTGCACCCTCGGGATCGTGCCGCACCTGCTGGCCGCCGTGACCGGGCTTGCCGCGCTCTTGCACGCGAGCGCCGTCGCGTTCCAGGGCATCAAGTACGCCGGCGTGGCCTACCTGCTGATCCTCGCCTGGACGACGTTGCGCGAGAAGGGGGCGCTGGGGGTCCACGCCAACACTGGGGCCTCCTCCGCCTGGCGCACGATCCGGCAGGCGGTCCTGGTCAACACGCTCAACCCCAAGCTGACGATCTTCTTCGTCGCGTTCCTGCCGCAGTTCGTCCGACCGGACGAGCCCGACGCGCTGTGGCACATGCTCGGCCTGAGCGCGGTGTTCATGCTCGTGACGCTGGTCGTGTTCGCGGCGTACGGCGTCTTCGCCGCCGCGATGCGCACCCGCGTCCTGCAGCGGCCCCGCGTCCTCGCCTGGCTGCGGCGGTCGTTCGCCGGGTCCTACCTCCTCCTCGCGGGCCGGCTGGCGGTGACCGACCGATGACCGTCGAGATCACCTACGAGGGCGTCCTCGCGGCGGCCGAGGCCATCGCCCCGCACCTCCCTCCGACGCCCGCCTGGTCGTATCCCCTGCTCGACGAGGCGGTCGGGACCAGCGTCGTCGTCAAGCACGAGAACGTGCAGCCGACCGGAGCGTTCAAGGTCCGTGGTGGCATCAACCTCGCGCTCTCCCTCGGCGCGGACGAGCGGGAGGCCGGGCTGGTTACGGCGTCGACCGGCAACCACGCCCAGTCGGTGTCCTACGGCGCGCGGCTCGTCGGATCCCGAGCCGTGATCGTCGTGCCGGAGTCGGCGCCCCCGGGCAAGATCGCCGCGGTCCGCGCCCTCGGCGGCGAGGTGGTCGTCCACGGGCCGACGATGGACGAGGCGGTGGCCGAGGCGAAGCGGCTGGCCGGCGAACGCGGGCTGCGGTACGTCGATCCCGGCAACGAGCCGGCGATCGTGCACGGCCACGCCACCGTCTATCTCGAGCTACTGCAACGGCATCCGGAGCTCGAGGCGATCTACGTGCCGGTCGGCAGTGGAACCGGCGCGTCCGGCGCCTGCGTGGTGCGCGAGGTGCTCGCCCCGGACTGCCGGGTGGTCGCGGTGCAGTCGTCGTCCGCGCCGGCCGCTCACGACGCGTGGCGGACCGGCCGACCGGCCCAGGTCCCGTGCCGGACCCGGTCGAGCGGGCTGGCGACGGGAATGAGCTATGCGCTGCCGCAACGGGTGCTGTCCGGCCGGCTGGACGACTTCGTCCTCGTTGCGGACAGGGACCTCGACGACGCGGCGGGACTGCTGGCCAGCCACGCGCATACCCTCGCCGAGACCGCGGGCGCGGCGGCCCTGGCCGGACTCCTCGCTGCCGAGAACCGCCCGCGACGCGTCGCTGTCGTCGTGACCGGCGGCAACGCGACCGCGGACGAGATCCGCGCGGTGGCGGATCGTGTTAGCGGCGGGACCACCCACCCCTGAATGGTCCCGCCGCCGTACCTGACCGTGCGCGGGAGTGTCGGTCAGGGCTCGAGGGTGCCCAGCGGACCGGCGGTGGCCGGGAACTGGGCGGTGTTGAAGACCTGGGTGCCGGCGTTGTGCTCCCCGTTGAACGGGGTCGTCGCGCCTGAGCATCCGGCCTTGGCGGCATCGGCCGGCGAGTTGAACCAAATGCCGATGTGGAACGTGTGGATCGGCCCGAAGGCGGGGTTCGTCGCCGCGTCGGGCGTTGGCGACGAGTGCACCGACGGAGCGGGCGCGGTGTTCGGGGCGATGGCGAAGGTCTCCTGGCTGAACCGGCCGACGTACTCCTGGTGGGCTCGGCCGGCCCGGTTGGTCTCGAGGTCGCCCTGGTACCAGGACACCCCGAACGGGAAGTTCGGCACTTGGATCACGAAGGTGTCGAACTCAGTGTTGCCCGGCAGGCCCCAGGCGTCGATGGTCATCCGCTCGACCTCGCCGTCGTGCTTGACGGTGACCCGGCCGCCCGCATCGGGGAGGCAGCCGGCGGCGGCAATCCCGGGCGAACGCTGGAGATCGAAGCGGATCCGGCTCCCGGAGGCGTCGGCGCTCGAGGTCTGCGCGAGTCCGAAGCCGGCGGTGGCCAGAGCGACGGCGCCGACGGCGATGAAGCGTGTGTTCATGAGACGTGTCCTGTCCGGTGGTGAACCGGGCCCCTGCGACCCGGTGGCTGTGTGGATGGCGGCGCGGCCGGCTCGGTGGGCCGCACCGCCGTGGCCGGGCGCGGGCGGTAGGTCACGCCGTGGCCGAGGCCGTACGCAGCGGGCACGGACAACGGGGCCGGCCCGGCCGCGGCGGCCTGGTCGAGGAGGACTCTCCCCAGCACCCGGGCGACGTTGCCGGGTGTCATGAGGCTCCGCGGTGTCGCCACCATGTGGGCCACCCGCAGGAACGCGCGGGCCAGCTTCGGGTCGTCGGCCGCGGCGGACCGCAAGGCGGTGAGGTAGGAGCCGACGAGCCGCTCGGACAGTGGCTTGCGCACCGTCGTCCCGGGCGCCGGCGGCATGCCGCCGACGACGATCTGCCAGGGCGTGTCGATGTGGTGCGCGGCCCGGTAGAAGAACCGGAGGCCGAGCTCCTCGCGACCCTCGCTGAGGCACGTGCGCAGAGCCACCGCCTCGAGAGCCGCGGTACTCATTCCCTGGCCGAAAGCCGGGTCGAAGGAGCACAGCGCGTCGCCGGTGACGAGGAGACCGTCGGGAAGGTCGATGAGCCGCTCGTACCGGCGCCGCACGCTGGCCTGGAACCGGTACGTGCACCCGTCGTCGAGGGGTTCGAGCTTCTCGAGGATGGTGGCCAGCGCCGGCGACTCGAGCGTCCCGGCGTACGCGAGGAAGTCGGAGAGCTCGGTCGGGGGCCGGACGCCGTGGTACCCCGTGACCCCGGCGATCCACTCGTCGTTCTCCTGGGCGATGAGCACCCCGGACCGGGGCACGGCGGCAGTGGCCGGTTGGAGGATGGCCAGCGCGGTTCCCGCGTCGCCGGGACGCCGCCGGAACCGGCGCGTGGCGTAGCTGATGTCGCAGCGCACCCGCTCCTCCTCGGGTGGCTGGAACCCCCTGCGCTCCAGCCATTCCGGCGTGCGGGACGTGCGACCGGAGGCGTCCACGACGAGGTCGGCCTCCAGCCGCCGCGGGCTGCCCGGCCGGTCCACGCTGGACACGACCAGGCCGGTCACCCGCCGGCCGTCCTCGCTGAAGACGAGGTCGAGCACCGAGCTGCGGTCGTAGAAGACGACCCCGGGGTTCGCCGCGACACGGCGCCGGATGGTCCACTCGAGGAGCACCCGGCTGACCGCGACCGCGGTGAGACCGCTCGCGCCGGTGGCGTAACGGCGCGTACCGGCGTAGTAGTGCAACGCCTCCTGGGCGTCGCCCACGATGGCCCCCGCCCCCACCAGGTCCTCCGTGAGCCCCGGCAGCAGGTCCTCCATGGCCTGGCGGCCACCGGCCAGGAGCCCGTGGGCGTGCCGGATCTGGGGGACGCCGCTACGCGGCACCGGGCCGTACGGGAGGTCGTCGCGGTCGAGGACGATGACCTCCTCGTACGCCTCGCTCAACGCCTGCGCGGCCAGCAGCCCGGCGATGCTCGAGCCGATCACGAGCGCGCGGTCGACGGTTCCGGACATGAGGACCTCCAGGTGGGCAGCGGGTATGCGGGTGGTTACGGGAGCGGCGCGACGATCGCCCCGGCCAGGCCCCGGACGTTCGACACGGCGACGGTGGAGAAGGACGGCTTGCCGGCGGTGAGGTCGGCGACGCGGGCGGTGCCGGCGTAGGGACCGGGGCAGACCACGGCCTCCATCTCCTTGAGGCGCAGCGTGTTCTGCAGGGCGCCCTCGACGGAGATCCGCAGGAGGTACTGGACCCCGAGGCGCTCGGTCTCGGGAACCGGCACGAGCTCGCAGGTCTGGGTGGGGAAGCCGTCGATGTCGACCTTGGGGATCGACCGGTTCAGCGTCCAGGTGTCGAGACGCAGCTCGCCGCTGTCGGTCTTGAGGACCGGTCCGACGATCACGGTGTCGGCGCCGTCGTTGCCGTCGACGAGGTCGTTGCCGTCGCCGGCCGACCAGATCGCGACGTCGTCGCCGTCGTCGGAGACCAGCACGTCGTCACGCCGGTCGCCGCCACGGTCCGGGCCGCCGACGAGGATGTCCGGGCCGACTCCGCCCAGCAGCGTGTCGCCGCCCTTGTTGCCGACGAGGAGGTCGGCGTTCCCGCGGCCGAAGAGCAGGTCGGTGTCGTTCATGTGCTGCGCCCTGGCGATGCCGGGCGGCTGGATGAACGGGTTCGAGGCGTTGTCGTTGTCCTTCCCGATGTGGACGTCCTTGTCGGGAGTGCCTGGCTCGACAGCGGCCATGGCCGTTGCGGCGCCGGTCGCGAGGACGACGGCGGCGAGGAGCGCAGCGCCGGTGAGCCGCCGGGAACGTGGGGTGGTGCGGGTCATCAGAGGTCCTTTCGTGGTTGGCTCGAGGTCTCCCGAGTGGGTCGAGCGCTGACGAAAGGGTGCGGCGATGCGGCATACCGGGACATCGGGCGCACGCCTTAGATGTGCCGGGCCATGCCTTAGTCGGCGAAACGGGGGTGACGCGGCCGGGTCGGGCCCGTCATCATGAGGCGATGGTGGGACGTCCACCCGCGGCGTTCGTCGGGCGGGACGAAGCCCTCGGGGTGCTCAGAACGGCCGTGCGCCGTGCCTCCGCGGGCCATCCGAGCGTGCTCATCGTCACGGGAGAGACCGGCGTCGGGAAGACCCGGCTGGTCCGCGAGCTGATCGAGCAGGAACGGGTCACCCTGCTCGCGGGTTCCTGCGTCCCGATGGCCGGCGACCCCTTGCCGTTCGCCCCGCTGACCCAGGCGTTGCGGCGGCTCGACCGCACCGGGACCCTCAACCTTCAGCTCGAGCGGCTGCCGGAGCTGGCCCGGCTGGTCCCCGGCATGGCCCCGGCCAGGACCACCCGAACCGCCGACCTCGCCGCCGCGTCCCAGCTCGGGCTGTTCCAGTCGGTGCTCGACCTCGTCGACCGGCTCGGAGCCGCCGCTCCCGTCCTTCACGTCGTCGAGGACGTGCACTGGGCGGACCGGTCGACGCTGGACCTGGTCCGGTTCCTCGCCACGAACCTCACCAACGAGCGCGCCGTCCTGCTCGTGACGCTGCGCGCCGACGCCGTGGTCCCGGCGACACCGCTCGCCCTGTGGGTCGCCGAGCTGGCCCGGCTCGAGAACGCCGAACGCGTGGAGCTGGGCCGGTTGGACCACGACGCGGCCGCCCGGCTGGTCCGCCAGCTGGCCGGCGACGCCGCCGATCCCGAGTTCGTCGAGACCACGCTCGCCCGGTCCGCCGGGAACCCCCTGTTCGCGGAGCAGCTCGTCATGCAGGCGACGCAGAACCCGGGGCACCCGGCGCTGCTCCCCGCGACCCTGCACGAGCTGCTCCACGCCCGGGTCCATGCCCTCCCCGAGGACACCCAGTCGGTACTGCGCTCGGCGGCGGTGATCGGCCGCCCCGCCTTCGTGACCCTGCTCGCCGCGACGACGGGAGCTCTGGTCGAGCAGACCGAGACGCTGCTGCGACCGGCCATCGACCAGCACGTGGTCGAGATCCGCCGCGACGACACCATCGCGTTCCGGCATCCGGCGTTCGGCGAGGTCGTCTACGCCGAGCTGATGCCGGTCGAGCGGCAGCGACTTCACCGGGCGGCGGCCGAGGCACTGCAGCCACCGGAGGGTCTCGGCACGGGCCAGCGCAGCTCGGCGGCTGCGGACGCGGTCTCCGGCGAGCTGGCTCGGCACTGGTTCGGCGCCGGGGACAAGGAGCGGGCCCTGGACGCCGCCGTCGCCGCCGGTTGGGCGGCCGAGCGGATGTATGCGTTCTCCGACGCGCACACCAACTTCACCCGTGCGCTGGCCCTCATGGACGACGTCCCTGATAGCCCGCAGGAACGGGTGCGACTGCTCAAACACGCGGGCCAGGCCGCCAGCCTGGTGGGTGACAGCACCGAGGCCGTCCGGCTCGTCGAGGCGGCAGTCGCGCTCACCAGCGACCCGCCGGCGAGAGCGGCCCTGCTCACCCGGCTTGGGCTCATCCACTACCGCGCCGGCAGGGGTTCGTTGACCGAACGCTGCCTGCGGGAGGCACTGGCCCTGGTGCCGGCCGACGAGGAGAGCGTTCTGGTAGCCCGGATCCACGCCGGTCTGGCCCTCTTCGGAGCGGCGTGGTCTCGACTCGACGTCGCGGAGGACTCCTGCCGCCGTGGCCTCGCCATCGCCCGCAAGGTCGGCGCCCGTCGAGAGGAGGGACTGCTGGTCAACGCGTCAGGTCTCGTCGAGGCAGCCCACGGCGACGTCGAGTCGGGAGCCCGGTTGTTGCGTCAGTCCCTCGCCATCGCGGCCGAGGTCGGCAATCCCGACGATCTGGCGACGGCGTACATCAACTTGAGCCACGTGCTCGGGCTCGGCGGGCGCGTCGACGAGATCGTCGAGGTCGCCCGCGAGGGCGCGGACGTCCTCACCCGGATGGGACTGGCCCGCCAGCGGGTCAGCTTCCTCAAGGCCAACCTCGCCGAGACCCTCGGCAACGCCGGGCGGATCGCCGAGTCTGGTCGCGTGATCGCCGAGGCACTGTCGCAGCACCCCCGCGGGATCATGTCGGTGCCGGTGCTCATGCAGGCCGGCCGCGTCGCGATGGTGCGGGGCGACCTCGACGAGGCGTGGGAGTGGCTGGAGCAGGCGCGGGTCATCGTCGAGTCGGAGAACGCCCCGGAGTCCTACCGCCGCTACCTCGTCGAGACCGAGGCGGAGGTCGAGCTCTGGGCCGGGCGGCCGGTCGCCGCATACGACCTCGTGACCGAAGGTCTCGACCTCGTGCGCGGAACCGACGAAGCCGCGTATGCCGGCACTCTCGTCGCGCTCGGGCTGCGGGCGCTCGCGACGGAGGCCGAGGCGCACCGCGACCGCGAGTCGCGCAAACGCCTCGGCCTCCTGCGGCAACCGCTCGAGGCTGCTCGCGCGTGGCCCGCGGCCAACCAACCGGAGGATGCGGCCGTGCACGCGTGGGCGAAGGCGGAGACGACGCGTCTGGACCTCGGCAGCGATCCGGTGGCCTGGAGCGAGACCGGGGCGGCCTGGCTGGCCCTGGATCGGCCGTTCCCCCGGGCGTACGCGCGCTGGCGGGAGGCGGAGGCTCGGCTCGACTCCGGAGTGGACGCCGCCGCCATCGACGCCCTGCGCGACGCGCATACCGCCGCGTTGGGCCTGGGCGCGGCGAGGCTCGTGCAGGAGTGCGAGCGCTTGGCGGGCTGGCACCGCATCGACCTCGTCGCGGAACCGGTCGAGGCCGAGCCGAACGCCCTGGACAAGTACGGCCTGACGCCGCGCGAGGTGGAGGTGCTCGCGGGGTTGTCGGCGGGCCGGACCAACCAGGAGATCGCCGACGAGCTGTTCATCAGCGTGAAGACCGCGAGCGTGCACGTGTCCAACATCCTGCGCAAGCTCGAGGTCGGCGGCCGCCAGGAGGCCGCCCGCGTGGCCCACCGCCTCGGCGTCTGACCCCGCTTTTCCCCCTTCCAACCCGAGGTAGTGCCCGGTTTCGAGGGCTCCACGGGGTCGAGAACTGCGTACTAAGTCGGGTTGGAAGCGGGAAGGCGGGTGGGGGTGACCCCACGGGACGGTCCACTCGCCAGTCGTTCGACGTCCTCCGTCGCGTCGGTCGGGCGGCGGACACGGCGCGGCCGTCGGTGACGCGACGCTGGACGGACCAGCCGAGCCGTCTCCCCAGGAGTCCCGACCGTGACGCCCCGATCCCGCCGACCAGGTCGTCGAGCCCGTGCGCCATGGGCGCAGGGTGTCGTCGCCGTGCTCGTCGGCGCGGCCAGTCTCGCGTCGGTACCGCCCGACGCGCGCGACGGCCAGGACGACGACCGGTTCGGATGGTCCGCCCTCGCCGTCGTGCGGCAGGCCGACCTCGACGACGCCCGGCCGGCCGCCCCGCCGAAGGGCGTGCGCCGCGGAGCCCATCGACCCGCCCGGGCGGTCCAGGTCGGGCTGCCGACGTCGACCCGTCGCCGCGGCCGCCAGGTGCTGGTCGCCGGACAGGGCAGCCCGCCCGACGGACCCCTCCCGCTGGGTAGCCGAGATGGTCCCCCGATCGGTGGACCCCCTTGTCGTCCGTGACGTCCTCCACTCGGCGGACAGGCTGGGGCGGCCCGGTGCGCGATCCTGGTGGTGCAGCACAGAACCCGCTCTTCGAGAGCGGGGGACCCGGAGCTCGCGCCGACCGGCGCGGACGCTCGGATGATCCGTGTCGCCACTGTGGTGGGGGCAGGCACGGGTCAGTTCCGGCGAGACCCCAGCCGTTCGGCGCGAGCAGGCCGGCAACGGGGATCAAGTCGGTCGCCGTCGCGGCCATCAGGATGGGGGGCGTGACGGCGACCGGCGAGCGCGCACGCGACACCTTCGTGGCGTTCGTGGATGTCCTCGCGGACACCCTCGACGAACCTGACGTGTCGAGCGACGACCTGGCCGGCCGCCTCTACTTGTCCCGGTTCCACGCGGACCGGTTGATCCGCGGAGCATCCGGCGAGCCGCCCGGGGCGCTGCGCCGCCGCGTCCTCCTGGAGCGCGCCGCATACCGGCTGGTCACGACGCGAGCCGGCGTGCTCGACGTGGCCATCGAGGCCGGGTACGGCTCCCACGAGGCCTTCACGCGGGCGTTCAGCCGCGCGTACGGCGTCGCTCCGCGGGACTTCCGGGCGCGACCGCGACAGATCCGGCTGGACGCCCCGAACGACGTGCACTTCCACCCACCCGGCGGGCTCCGCGTGCCCGGGACGACGAAAGTGACCTCGATGGACCTTCTCGTGCGCATGGTCGAGCACCACGTCTGGCTGACCGGCCAGATGGTCGAGCACGCCGCCCGCCTCACGGACGCCCAGCTGGACGAGCCGATCGAGCTGAGCGTGGACGACGACCCGCAGACACTGCGCTCGCTGCTGTCGCGGCTGGTCGGCCAGATGGACATGTGGAACTGCGCCCTCGCGACGCGGCCCTACGACTGGGCGGTCGAGGAGCACGAGTCCGTCGCCCACCTCCGCAGGCGGTTGGCCCGGGTCGGACCCACGTACCTGGCCCACGTCCGCGAGGTCGTCGACGAGGGCCGGCTCGACGACACGTTCGTCGATGCGCTGTGCGAACCCGCCGAGGTCTTCACGTATGCGGGGATGGTCGCCCACGTGCTGACCTTCGCCGCCCATCGGAGGACGCTCGTGGCGCTCGCCCTCGACCACCACGGGGTGACGGACCTCGGGTGGGGCGACCCCATGCGCTGGGTCGCCGAGCCGGTTTAGCGAGGCCCACCACCACCGCGCCGGTCGATGACTTTCCGCCGTGCGGAGAGTCTCACCTCCATGACCGAACCCCGAACCGTCCTGACCGGGCTCGCCTTCGGGGAGTCGCCGCGCTGGCACGACGGGCGGCTCGTGGTCTCGGACTGGGGTGCCGGCGAGGTCCTGGCCGTCGGCGACGACGGGTCGTCCGAGGTCGTGGCCCGGGCGGACGCCTTCCCGCTGTGCGTCGACTTCCTGCCCGACGGCCGGATGCTCCTCGTCGCCGGCCCCACCCTGTTGCGCCAGGAGGCCGACGGTGCGCTGGTCCCGCACGCGGACCTGGCGGCGTTCGGGACGACGCCGTTCAACGACATCGTCGTGGACGACCGCGGCAACGCCTACGTCAACAACATCGGCTTCGACTTCGGCGAGGGTGAGGTGCAGCCGGGGTTCGTCCTCCTGGTACGCCCGGACGGTCAGGCCCGCGTCGTCGCCGAGGGGCTGATGTTCCCGAACGGGATGGCGGTGACGGCCGATGGGAGGACCCTCGTCGTCGCCGAGTCGTATGCGAACTGCCTCGCCGCATACGACATCGACGAGGACGGCGGGCTGTCCGACCGCCGCGTCTGGGCCGACCTCGGTGAGGACAACCCGGACGGCATCTGCCTCGATGCGGAGGGCGCGGCCTGGTACGCCGACGTCCCCCACGCCCACTGTCGGCGGGTCGCCGAGGGAGGCGAGGTGCTGCAGACCGTCGAGCTCGGACGGGGCGGGTTCGCCTGCGTCCTGGGCGGACCCGACCGACTCACCCTCTACGTCGTCACCAACGAGTGGGGTCCGGAAGGGCCGGTCGGCGAGCGCAGCAGCTCTGTGGTGGCGATCGACGTGGCCGTTCCAGGCGCCGGGCACCCGTAGCCTGAGCGAATGGCCGACGCCGACCTCGACGCGCACGCCGCGGAGGCCGAGCGGTCGGTGAGCTCGCTCTTCGCCGGGCGCCTGCTCGGCCTCCCGGGAACCCACCTCGCCCGTGTCGAGCACCCGCCGCGTGGCCGGGCGGACGCGCACTGGAACTACTGGTGGCAGGCCCACTATCTCGACTGCGTCGTCGACGCCGGCCGGCGTGCGCTGCGCCTCGGCGACGTGACCGGCGCGGCCGAGCGGGCGCGGCGCGGCGACCGGCTCCTCGCCACGATCCGGCTGCGAAACGTCGGCCGGTTCCCCAACGCGTTCTACGACGACATGGCCTGGCTGGTCCTCGCGAGCGCCCGGCTCGCGGTGCTCCAGGCCGAGCTCGGCCGCGCCCGACCCGGCCGGCGACTGCGGACCTCGGAACGGGTCCTCACCGCCCAGCTCCGCTCGGCGGTCACCGACGACCTCGGCGGCGGCGCCTTCTGGAACACGACACGCGACTTCAAGAACGTCCCCGCCAGCGGACCCGTCGCGCTCCACCTGGCCCGGACCGGGGACGTCACCGCGGCCCGGTCGCTCGTCGAGTGGATGTATGCGCGCCTGCTGGACCCGGACTCCGGCCTGTTCCTCGACGGCGTGCGGCTGGTCGACGGCGAGGAGGTCGTCGTCCGCGACGTCTGGACGTACAACCAGGGGACGGTGCTGGGTGCCCTCGTCACCCTGGGCGACGCTCAGAGCCTGACCCGGGCGGCCCAGCTCGTCGTCGCGGTCCAGCGACGGCCTCACCGTCGGCGACCGGCGTGCACTCGTCACCCACGGCGGCCACGACGGCGGCCTGTTCACCGGCATCCTCGCCCGGTACCTCGCCCTCGCCGCGACCGACCCGGCAGTCGACCCCGACACCGCCGGTACCGCTCGCCGGCTGGTGACCGCTACGGCGGAGGGGTTCTGGGCCGGACGCGCGTCGTCTGCGGGCGCCACCCGGTTCCCCGTCGACGCGGTGGAACCGGCGACCAGCGCGGGCCGCCTCGAGCTGTCCACCCAGCTGCAGGCGTGGATGACCCTCGAAGCCGCGGCCGCCTGCGGCTAGCGAACCGGCCGGAAGATCTGCAGCTGCACGCCGTTCGCGTAGGTCGTCGAGTCGACCAACGTCAGCTTGGCCTTGTCGTCGACGTCGTCGGGGAAGATCCGCTTGCCGCTGCCGAGGATGACCGGCCAGATCATGAGGCGCCATTCGTCGATCAGCCCGCGCCGGTGCAGCTCGTGCACGAGCTGCGCGCTGCCCTGGACCACCAACGGGCCGCCCTCGCCCTCCCGCAACGTCGCGACGGCGTCCACGTCGGGGACGACGGTCGAGTTGGCCCACTCGGGGTCGGTGAGGGTGCTCGACACGACATACTTCGGCATCTCGTTGAACCGGTCCGCGAAGGCGCCGTCGCGGCCGGGCCACGAGGCCGCGAACCCGTCGTAGGTCCGGCGTCCGAGCAGGAGTGCCCCCGCCTCGTTGGCCTCGTCGAACTTGTAGTCGTACATGGTCTGGTCGGTGTCGATGTCGAAGGTCCAGCCCGTGTGGCGGTACGCCTCGTCCCCACCCGGCGCCTCCATGACGCCGTCGAGGGAGACGAACTCGGTGACGATGACGGTACGCATGTGGTGTCCTCTCGGGTCCTTGGCGCCTGAAGGGGTGCCGTTCATCATCACCACGAACGACAGCCGTCGGAAAGGACACCGGGCCAGGATGTCGAGAATGGTCCCGCGGTTCCGACGTCCCAGGTGAGCGGGCCGGATGGGCCCGACCGGTACCGACAGGAGCACACGATGAAGTACGTCATCCTCATCCACTCGAACCCGCAGCCCTGGGGGCACCCGACCAGCGACTTCGTGGCCGAGCAGCAGGCGCTCCCTCAGGAGCAGCGCGACGCGGGGAACGCCGCCTTCGAGGCGCTGCTCACTGAGCTGTCCCAGAACGGCGAGCTCGTGGGCGGCGAGCCGCTCGCCGCACCCAGTACTGCCCGGCTCTACCGCTGGGACGCCGGACGGCCGGTGGTCACCGACGGTCCGTACTCGGAGGCCAAGGAGCACCTCGCGGGCTTCTTCCTCGTCGACGTCGAGACGCAGGAACGCGCCGAAAGCATCGCCGCCCGGCTGTCCGGGCCCGGCGAGACGGTCGAGCTGCGTCCCTCGATGTCCGGTGGCGGGGACGACCAGTAGCCGCGGACCGGTGCCGACCGTGGAGCTCGAGGACGTGTGGCGGCGGGAGTCGCCGCACGTCCTCGCGGCGCTCCTGCGACGGCACGGCGACTACGCCGACTGCGAGGACGCCGCCCAGGAGGCGCTGGCGGCGGCCGCCGAGCAGTGGCCGCGCGAGGGGATGCCCGACAGTCCCCGCGGCTGGCTGGTACGCGTCGCCTCGCGTCGCCTCGTCGACCGGGTCCGCTCGGACCACGCGCGCGCGGCGAGGGAGGAGGCGGTCGGCACCGCGCAGCCGAGCGATGCCTTCGTCGTCCCACCCGCGGACGAGGACGCTGATCCCCAGGACGACGCGCTGCTGCTCCTGCTGCTCTGCTGCCACCCCGTGCTGAGCCGGTCCTCACAGGTGACGCTGACCCTGCGGGCGGTCTCGGGTCTGAGCACCGCCGCCATCGCCACGGCGTTCCTGGTCCCCGAGCCGACGATGGCCCAACGGCTCAGCCGCGCGCGAAGCACCCTGCGCGACAATGGAGCCCGCTTCGAGACACCGTCGGCGGACGAGCTGCCGACGCGGATCGCCGCAGTCCTCGACGTGCTCTACCTGGTCTTCAACGAGGGGTATGTCCGCAGCTCCGGCGAGACCCTGGTCGAGACGTCCCTGGCCGAGGAGGCGATCCGCCTCACCCGGCAGCTGCACGCATACCTGCCGGACCACGACGAGGTCGCGGGTGCCCTCGCCCTCATGCTCCTCACCGACGCCCGCCGGACTGCGCGGGTCGACGCGCGCGGGGACCTCGTCCCGCTCGCCGAGCAGGACCGGACACGATGGGACACGGGACTCATCGAGGAGGGGGTGGCCATCCTCGAGGCGGTGCTTCCGCGCGGGCACGTCGGCGCCTACCAGCTGCAGGCGGCGATCGCGGCCGTGCACGCCGAGGCCACGCGCTACGAGGACACCGACTGGGCGCAGATCGTCATCCTCTACTCGATGCTCGCCGAGGTGGCGCCGAGCCCAGCCGTCACCCTGAACCGCGCGGTCGCGGTCGGCATGGCCTCGGGGCCGACGGCGGGGCTGGACGTGCTCGAGCCGCTGGTCGACGACCCCGCACTGGCGCGGTACCACCGCGTTCCCGCCGTCCGCGCGCACCTCTTGGAGCTGGCCGGCGACCGGAAAGCGGCGGAGCGCGAGTACGCCCGAGCCGCCGAGCTGACGTCGAGTAGGCCGGAACAGCGCTATCTCGTCCGGCGTCTGACGCGGCTGCGCGAGGAAGGGGCGACGCGGCGGTAGTCCCGTCGTTATCCTCGGAAGACCCGACGGCGCACGCCGAGCGGCGAGTGTTCAGGAGACGATCGGCCGTGGTGCGGAAGGGCAGTGCCAAGGTCACGCTGTCCGACGTTGCGGCGCGGGCCAGCGTGTCGGTGACGACGGCCTCCTTCGTCCTGTCGGGACGACGCGACATGCGCATCTCGGAGGGCACCCAGGAACGCGTGCACCAGGCGGCCCGCGAGCTCAGCTACGTGCCGCGGCATCCCGCGAGCTCGTCGCTGCCGGTGCGGGCGCCGTCGATCGGGTTCATCTCCGACACCGTCGGGACGGAGCCGTTCGCCGGAGAGCTGATCCGCGGTTGCGTGACCGCCGCCACCGAGCGGGGGCACTCGCTGCTGATGACCGAGACCGAGGGCCTGCGCGGGCTGGAGGTGTCGGAGAGCCGTGAGCTCGTGGACCGCGGCGTCGGCCGATTCCTCTACGCGTCCATGGCGATGCGCGTCACCGTCCTGCCCCCGAACCTGCGCGGTCAGCCCACCGTGATGCTCAACTGCATCGACCGTCGGCGCACCGTCCCGTCGGTCGCCCCCGACGACCTCGAGGCGGGACGCCGGGCGGCGGCCGAGCTCCTCGCCGCCGGACATCGAGGCGGCATCCTGCTCGTCGGCGAGGTGCCGACGACGGTGTACCCCGGCCGGCAACGCCTCGAAGGGATCCAGCAGTCGCTCGCGGCCCAAGGCTGCACGCTGCTCGGCCACCTGTCCTGCCGGTGGTGGCCGACCGACGCCCGGACCGCGATGCTGCGCCGGCTCCGGCACCCGACCGCGGAGCGCCCGACTGCCGTCATCGCGCTGAACGACCGGGTCGCCATGGGCGTGTACCAGGCCGTCCAACAGCTCGGGCTGTCCATCCCGGACGACCTCTCGGTGGTCTCGTTCGACGACTCCGACCTGGCCCGCTGGCTGAACCCGGGGTTGTCCAGCCTGGCCATCCCCCACTACGAGATGGGTCGCCGCGCGGTCGAGATCCTCGTGGACGACCCGTCGGGGACGCGGGTCGAGCTGCTGCCCATGCCGTTCCGCGCCCGAGAGTCGATCGGCCGGCTGGCCGGCGCCCGCCGCGGCCGCCGCCGCGGCGCCTGACCCGTCAGCGCGCCTCGGTCGCGAGCACCGGAGTGAATGCGCTCGCGTGGTCGGCCGCGAACTCGGCGAACGCCCGCGGGAGGCGACCGGTGACCGACCGCACCGCGTCGGTCGTCGTTGCCTGGTCGCCCCGGCGGAGGGCGGTGAAGACCGCGCCGAGCTGGTCGACGACGAACGGGGGCAGCCCCTGGTCGAGCATCGCCCGCCGCGCCTCCTCCGGCGTGATGTCGAGGTAGGCGACGTCGCGGCCGAGCACCTCGGCGAGGGCCGCGGCCACCACGTCGTAGGTGATCGCCGACGGGCCGGTGACCACGTAGGTCCGGCCGTCGTGACCGTCCTCAGCGAGTGCAGTCGCCGCGACGGCGGCCACGTCACGCGGGTCGACCATCGAGATCCGTGTGTGCTCCGCGGGTGCGAACAGCAGCCCGTGCTCGCGGACCGGCTCCGCGGCGGCCATCAGGTTGGACATGAGGAAGCTCGGCTGGAGGACGACAGCGGGTATGCCGGACGCGGCGAGATGCTGCTCGACGAGGGCGTGCCAGTGCCAGAACGCGACCGAGGACCCGATCTGCGCTCCCCGGGCGGACAGCTTCACCAGCCGCCGCACACCGGCCGCCGCCGCCCGGTCGATCAGCAGGGACTCGTGGTCGACCTGGCTCGGGACGTTCGCGCACGCGAGGAAGATGGTGTCGACCTGATCCAGGGCGGCGTCGAGCGAAGCGCGGTCGCCGAAGTCGCCGACCGCGACCTCCACGGAGCCCGGGAGGAGCAGGGCCGCCGCACCCGCATCGCGGGCGAGCGCGCGGACCCGGACGTCGGGCCGTATGGCGAGCAGGGACGTGACGGTTCGGCCGACGTTGCCCGTCGCGCCGGTGACGAGGATGCGGGTCATGGCTGGTGTCCTTCGGTGTGGGTGACGTTGCGGTTGAAGCGGAAGAGGTTGTCCGGGTCGTACCGGCACTTGAGCCGGGCCAGCCGGGCCCGGTCGGTCGGCGAGTAGGCCGCGTCGACCCGCGCCGGGGTCGACGGACCGGCGTCGAGGAAGTTCAGGTAGGCGTCGCCGGTGGCTTCCGGCCGGACGGCGCCGGCCACCCTGGCGAGGTGCTCGCGCACGGCCTCCCGCTGTTCCGGGCCGGGAGTCAGGCCGATCGCGTTGAGGCTGTACGCCGCGGACGTGTGGGCCATCGGGCTGAGCGCGCCGGGAGGTCCGGCAAGGGCGCCGCCCACCTGCCGCATCTCCAGCATGACCAGCGGGGACCCAGGTCCTTCGAGCCCGACCAGCGCGTCGGCCAGCTCGGGCGTGATGTCCCGCAGCAGGTCCGCGTGACCTTCGGCGGCGAGCGGGTCCACCGGGTCCATGCTGACCGCGCCGAGGTGCGCCGGCCGCATCGGGCCGAACGTGTCCATGAGAGGCGGTCCGAGTGCCGCCCGCACCTCGTCGACGAGCCGGGCGCCGGTGGCGGCCGAGCCCGCATACGCGCCCCGGATGAGCACGAACCGGTTGCCGCGCAACGGCTCTGGCACCGTCGGCAGAGGCGGGAACCCCCGGAAGGTCACGGCGGCGGTCAGCTCGTTGGGGGTCGTGGGCGCCCATCGGGCGAACGCCGCGAGGACCTCCGCGGCCCGCTCGAGGGGGTAGAAGAGGTTGCCGGCGTAGACCTCGTCGAGGGCGACCAGACCGAGCTCGAGCTCGGTGACGATCCCGAAGTTCCCGGTCCCACCCCGCAGTCCCCAGAACAGGTCGGCGTTCTCGGCGTCGCTCGCGACGAGGATCTGACCGTCGGCCGTGACGACCCGGGCTCGCGTCACGTGGTGCGACGAGAGACCGAACGCCCGCCCTAGCCACCCGAACCCGCCGCCGAGCGTGTAGCCGACGATGCCCACATGCGGGCTGGAGCCCGGCAGGCCGGCGAGCCCGTGGACGTCGGCGAGCGGGAGGAGGTCGGTCCATCGCGCCCCGGCCTGAACCATGGCCCGACGGGTCGACGGGTCGACGCGGACACCCCGCATCCGCGAGGTGTTGATGAGCACCCCGCCGTCGCACGGTGTCGTGACGCCGTGGCCGGTCGACATCACGGCGACGCCGAGGTCGAGATGGGCGGCGTACCGCACCGCGTTCTGCACGTCCGTCTCGTCCTCGGCGAGGACCACGACGGCGGGTTCCTGGCGAGCCGAGAGGTTCCACCCCCGGCGGGCGGCGTCGTACGTCGGGTCGCCGGGCCAGGACACCGTTCCGGTCAGCGCGCTCAGCATCTCTGAGGTCGTCATGCGCCGAGGGTGCGGGAGCGTGGCTGCGGTTCGGCTGCGGTCGCGCGTATCGTCACGACATGGGCCTGGCCGTGCTGGGGCCGGTACGCCTGGACGGCCCGGACGGACCGGTCGCGATCGAGGGCCGTAAGACGCGACAGGTGCTGACGCTCCTCGCGTTGGCCACTCCGCGGCCGCGGTCGGTCGACTCGATCGCCCGCTCCCTCTGGGACGAGCCGCCGCCGGCCGCCGTCAAGACGGTCCAGGCACACCTGTCCCGGGTGCGAACCGCTCTCGCCGCCGCGCATCCGGCGGTCGGCACGGTGGAGGGCAGCAGCGCGGGCTACCGGTTGGTCACCGGACCAGGTGCCCTCGACGTGCTGGCGGTCGAGAACCTGCGCCGACGCGCCCGGCTCTGCGCGCTGGCCGGCGACGACGCGGCCGCGGAGGCGCTGCTGCGCCAGGCCAGCGCGTCCTGGCGTGGCGACCCCGAGCTGCCGGCCACTGCGGCCGGCGACGCCGAGGCCGACCGGCTGGCCGAGGAGCGGATGCTGCTCGTCGAGGACCATCTCGAGGCGATGCTCGCGGCCGGCCGGGCCGCCGAGACGGTCGGAACCCTGGCCGCCCTCACCGCAGAGCACCCACTGCGGGAACGGGCCTGGGAGCTGCGGATCCGCGCGCTGTACCTGGCCGGCCGCCAGACCGACGCCCTCGACGCATACCGGGCGGTGCGCCGGTACCTGCGCGACGAGGTGGGAGTGGATCCGGGCCCCTCGCTGCAGGCGCTGCACCGCGCGGTCCTCGCGCAGACCCTGCCCGGACCGGGGGGAGTGCGGGTCCGTCCCGAGCCGGTCGTGGCCACCGTCGTCGCCGATGTCCCGCACTACGCCGAGGCGGGCGGGGTCCACGTCGCGTACCGACGCTTCGGCACCGGACCCGCGCCGATGCTGCTCGTGAACCCGACGTTCATCCCTGTGGACGCCTACCTCGAGGAACCCCGCGTGGCCGGCGCGATCTCGACCCTGGCGGCCGGCCGTCGCGTGCTCGCGTTCGACCGGCGCGGCCTGGGACTGTCCGACCCGGTGAGCGCGGCGGCGCCGCCGAGCGTCGCCCAGTGGGTCGGCGACGCCCTCGCGGTGGTCGACGCCAGCGGGGAGGAGCGGGTCGACGTGTTCGCCAATGCCGACACGTCGATGGTGGCGCTGCTGCTGGCCGCCCGGTACCCCGATCGCGTCCGGACCCTGACGCTGGTCAACGGGTACGCCCGGTTCACCTCGGCGCCGGGGTACCCGTTCGGGCTGACGACCGACGAGATGTCGCAGACCCTGCGGGGCATCCACACTCCGAGCGACGACCCGCCGGTCGACGTGGTCGCATGGCGGATCCCGTCGGCGGCCGGCGACCCGCGGTTCCGGTCCTGGTGGGACACCGTGGGACGGCGGGGCGCGAGCCCCAAGACCGCGGCCCTGGCCCACCGGGCCATCGTCGAGGCCGACGTCCGCGACGCGGTCGGCCTGGTGACCTGTCCGGTGCTACTGCTCACCCGTCTGGGCTGCGCGTCGTACGACCCGGGGCACGGCCGCTACCTCCGGGCGCACCTTCGCGACGCGACGCTCCGCGAGGTCGAGGACCCGAACGACGCGTGGTTCATCGGGAACGTGCCGTGGGTCGTCGAACAGGTGGACCGGTTCGTCGGCACGCGGTAGACAGAGTTTCGTGTCCGTGACCCGCCCGCCGTTCGACCCCGAGCTCGCGCACACGCTGGAGGCGATCCGCGACCGCCTCCCACCGACGGTCACGCCCGAGATGGTGCAGCCGATGCGGGACGCGCCGCCCCCGGTCGGGATCGACGAGGTCCTGGCCGGTCGGTCGATCACCCGCAGCGACCACACGATCGCGGGGTACGAGGGTGGCGAGATCGAGGCGACCGTGTTCGCGCGCGACGGGCACACGGGGACAGGTCCCGCGATCATCCGCTTCCACGGCGGCGGGATGGTCATGGGGAGCCGGTTCGCCGGGATCGACCAGACGCTCACCTGGGTCGAGCGGTTCGACGCGGTATGCGTCACCGTCGACTACCGGCTCGCGCCCGAGCACCCCGACCCGTACCCCGTCGAGGACTGCTACGCGACGCTGGTCTGGACCGTCGAGCACGCCGTCGAGCTGGGGATCGACACCGAACGCATCGTCGTGACGGGTCCGAGTGCCGGCGGCGGTCTCGCAGCTGGGGTGGCGCTGCTGGCTCGCGAGAGGGGCGGGCCGGCACTGCTGGGTCAGATGCTCGTCTCGCCGATGCTCGACGACCGGAACGACACCGTCTCGGCCCACCAGATCGACGGCGTCGGCGTGTGGGACCGCAGCAGCAACGA
The DNA here is from genome assembly GCA_963787725.1 of uncultured Actinomycetota bacterium. Taxonomy (GTDB): domain Bacteria; phylum Actinomycetota; class Actinomycetes; order Actinomycetales; family Dermatophilaceae; genus Lapillicoccus. The sequence continues at coordinate 253,783 of CAWBEH010000014.1, forward strand.
CATGGGCTGGAACGCCCTGCTCGGCGACCGTCGTGGCACCGACGCCGTGTCGGTCTACGCCGCGCCGGCGCGGGCCACCGACCTGGCCGGGCTGCCGCCCGCGTTCGTCGAGTGCGGTAGCGCGGAGGTGTTCCGCGACGAGGATGTCGCGTATGCGTCGGGTCTCTGGGCCGCCGGGAGCCAGGCCGAGCTGCACGTATGGCCGGGTGGGTTCCACGCGTGCGACCAGCTGGCGCCGAATGCCCGGCTGTCGAGGGACATGACGGCTGCCCGCGACGCCTGGATGGCGCGCCTCCTCGACGCGTGACCTGCTGCTGACCGCCAGGTCGACCCGCGGCTGGCCCCACCGCGTCGTCCGGTTCGCCCCGATGCGGGCCGCGGCGTGCGGTCCCTACCGTCGTACGAGAGTCGGCGAACGCCGAGGGACGGGAAGGAGACTCGCGATGAACGCGACGACGCAGTCGGTCAGGCAGTGGGCGCTGGTGGGGATCGTCGGTGGGCTCGCGACCCTGGTCGGCGGGCTGACGGTGCAAGTGGTCGTGGCGCCGCGCAGCACCGTCGTCTCTGAGCTCTGGACGTTCCCCTGGGACGGTGGCGCGTTCCTCGTCGTGACGATCCTGTACGCGGTCTTCCACGCGATGGTGTTCGCGGGGCTGTGGGGGTTCCGGCTGAGCGGTCTCGCCGGTTCCGGACGCGGTGCCCGGACCGGTCACGCGCTCGCGTTGACCGGCACGGCGTTGCTGGCCGTGGCGGAGGTCCTCTCCTTGTTCTGGGTCGGGCAGCGGATGGACGCGGCCGGCCCGGGCGTGACGGTCGTGGTCTTCGGGCTGGGAACGGTGCTCAGCGCGGCCGGGTTCGTGACCCTGGGGGTCACCACCCTGCGCGCCGAGCAGTGGGCCGGCTGGCGGCGACTCATGCCGCTGGCGCTCGGGATCTGGACCACGCTCCTTTTGCTCGCTGTCGCCACGCCGGTCGGCGCGGCGGGGATCGGGATCTACGGCGGTCTGCTCGCGGTGCTCTTCGTCGCGCTCTACACGCAGCCGGTCGCGACCGGGGCGACCCCGGTGCTCGGCGGTGCGGCGATCAGCACCTGAGCCGCTCGCTACGCGTGCTCCTCCGCCGCGTCCGCCTCGGCCTTGGTGTGGTGAACCGTTCCCGGCGCGTGGTCGGGAGGCCCGTAGATCGTCGTGAGGACGAGTGGCTCGGTGCCGGTGTTGAGGAAGTTGTGCTCGGTGCCGGCCGGCACGACGACGACGTCCCCGGCGGTGACCGGTCGGGTGTCGCCGGCGACGACGGCCGCCCCGATCCCGCTGACGAACGACAGGATCTGGTCGTTGTGATCGTGCACCTCAGCGCCGATCTCGTCGCCGACGGGGATGGTCATGACGACCAGCTGGGTATGCGCCCCCGTCCACAGGACGCGTCGGAAGTCGGTGCTGGTGTCGGCGAGGGCCGCGGTGTCGAAGTGCTCCACGACACCATCCTGGGCCGAAGGCCCCCTCACGCTCCACCACGACGCGCACGGAGCATCGGGTGCGTAGGTTGACGCTGCATGAGCGACGTGGCCGAAACCGCCGTGGCCCTGACCGCCGAGCTGGTCGCCATCGACAGCGTCAACCCCGGCCTGGTGCCCGGGGCCGCCGGCGAGGCGGAGATCGTTCGGCACCTGGATGCTCGCCTCAGCCGCTCGGGCTTCAGCACGCACCTCATCGAGGCGGCGACCTCTGGTCGGTCCAGCCTCCTGGCCGTCGGACCGGGATCCGACACAGACCCCACCGTGGTTCTCAACGGGCACCTCGACACCGTCGGTGTTGCCGGGATGTCGACGCCGTTCGCGCCAGTGCGGGATGGCGACCGTCTCAGCGGGAGGGGTGCAGCCGACATGAAGGGCGGCGTGGCTGCGATGATCGCGGCCGCCGAAGAGCTGGTGGCCTCGTCAGCCCCGCTCCGCGTGGTTCTCGCGCTGGTCGCCGATGAGGAGGACGCCAGCCGCGGTACGGAGGCGGTCACCGCGGCGCTGCCCACGCTCGGCATTCGCCCGGACGGCTGTCTCATCGGCGAGCCCACCGACCTCACTCTCGCCCGCTCGTTGCGCGGGTTCGCGGTGATCCGAGTCCGGTTCCGGGGTCGGGCGGCGCACAGCTCGCAGCCCGAGCTCGGGATCAACGCGGTCACCCAGCTCGGCCGGTTCGTCACGGCCGTCGACGCCAGATCCGCGGCCGTGCGGGCCGGTGGCGGTGACCTCATGGTCACCGTCGCACGCGGCGGCGACTCCCCGTTCGTCGTCCCCGAGTCGGCGGAGTGCCTCGTGGAGCGACGAACGGTTCCGGGTGAGCTCGCCACGTCCGTGCTGGCCGAGGTCCGCGACCTGCTGCCCCCGGACGTCGGCGCGACCGCCGAGCTCGACGCGTACCGGGAGGCCTGGGAGCTTGCCGCCGAGGGTCCGGCGGCCGATCTCGCGACCCGACTGGGAGCAGCGCTCGGGACCGGCCCGACCTTCGACGCGCCGTACTGGATGGAGGCGCCGCTCTGGCAGGCGGTGTGCCCGACCCTGGTCTGCGGGCCGTCGGGCGGCGGTCTCCACGCCGCCGACGAGTGGGTGGACCTGCGCCAGGTGCGCGCTCTCGCCGAGGCGTTGCCCGCCGTGCTGCGCGCGTGGGCGGACGCCCGTCGTGCCGACTGACCCGCGCGAGCTGCGGGCCGACGCGCCGCTGTTCGACGCGTGGCTGCGCTTCCAGCAGGAGGCGCCGACCCCGTTCACGATCCCCGGCCACAAGCACCGTCGCGACCTCGTCGGCGACATCGTGGCCGGAGACGTACCGCTCTACGCCGGGCTGGACACGATGAAGCTGTCGCGCGGGGTGCTGGCCGACGCCGAGTCACGAGCCGCCCGGCTGTGGGGTGCGGACGTGTGCCGGTTCTCCGTCGGCGGCGCCACCCACGCGAACCAGGCGCTCGCGCTGGCCCTCGCCGAGGGCGCAGACGGCGGCCGGGTCGTCGTGAGCCGGACCCTGCACCGGTCGATGCTGCTCGGCCTGGTGCTGGCGGGGCTGACCCCGGTCTGGGTGCGCCCCGACATGGACCCGGCGACCGGCCTGCCACTCGGCGTCGCGCCGTCGGTCGTGGCCGATGCGCTCGCGGCGGCTCCCGACGCCCGGGCCGTGCTGGTGGCCGACCCCTCCTATGTGGGGACGGTCGGCGACGTCGCGGGGCTGGCCGAGGTCGCGCACACGCACGGGGTCCCGCTGGTCGTGGACGCCGCGTGGGCGGCGCACTTCGGCTTCCACCGGGCGCTCCCCCGGCACGCCCTGCGGCTCGGCGCCGACGCGATGGTGGTCAGCGCTCACAAGACGCTTCCCTCGTGGAGCCAGGCCGCCCTGGTTCTTGCGCGTATCGACCGCATCGACCCGGCGCGGCTCGACGCCGGGGTCGAGGCCACGCAGACGACCAGTCCGGCGGGCGCGATCCTCGCGAGCATCGACGCCGCCCGAGCGCTGCTGGACCGTGACGGTGAGGCGCTCCTCGGCAAGGCGGTCGACGCCGTGGCCGCGGCGCGTGACCGGTTGCGGGAGGTCGAGGGGCTGGTCGTCCTCGACGGCCCGGGCGTCGACCCGCTGAAGCTGACCTTGGTCCTCGGCGGTACCGGCGCCGACGGCATCGCGGTCGAGGACGACCTGCTGGCCGCCGGGCTGCCGGTCGAAGCGGCGGAACGGGACACGATCGTCGCGCAGGTGTCGCTGGCCGACGACGCGGTCACGCTGGGCCGACTCACCGATGCGCTCGTGGGCTCGTTGGGGCGGCACCGCGGCCCGCCGCGAGCGGTGGTGACCGGCGCCGCATACGCCGTCGAGCCGGTCACCGTCATGTCGCCCCGGACCGCGTTCTTCGCGCGGCGCGAGACGGTCGAGGCGAGTCGGGCCGTCGGGCGAGTCACCGTCGAGCTCGTCGCGCCGTACCCACCCGGCATCCCGATCCTGGCGCCCGGCGAGGAGGTCACGGAGGCGGCGCTCGACGCGCTGTCGCAGGCGCGAACCGCCGGAGTGCGGATCGCGTATGCGGCGGACCCGACCCTGGCGACCCTCAGGGTCGTGCGGTAGCAGGCTGTCACAGCCGGTCGGGCTGTCTCGTCTCGGGGATGGAAGCGAGTTTTCGAGATGAGGAGCGTGACGTGATGCGAGTGTTCGTGGCTGGCGGGAGCGGGGTCATCGGGCGGATCCTGGTGCCACAGCTGGTGGCTCGAGGGCACGAGGTGACCGCGACGACGACGAGCGCTGACAAGCTGGAGATGCTGGCGGAGCTGGGCGCCAAGGGACTCGTCATGGACGGGCTGGACGCGGCGGCCGTCGGCGAGGCGGTGGCCGCGGTCGGGCCGGACGTGATCGTGAACCAGATGACCGCCCTGTCCGAGGCGCACTCCGGCAAGCCGAACCTGCGGAGAGCCGACCGCTTCTTCGCCGTCACCAACCGCCTGCGCACCGAGGGCGTCGACCATCTGCTGGCCGCCGCCGAGGCGACCGGCGTGTCGAACGTCGTGGTGCAGGGCCACGCCAGCATGAACGGGGTCCGCACCGGCGGATGGGTCAAGACCGAGGAGGACCCACTGGAGGTCATCGAGGGGACGAAGGCGATCAACCGTCTGGAGGAGACCGTCGTGGACGCCGGCGGCGCGGTGCTGCGGTACGGCGGGTTCTACGGCCCGGGCGCCAATGACGACCAGGTCCGGATGGTGCGGAAGCGGATGTTCCCGCTCGTCGGAGACGGCACCGGCTACTTCTCGTGGGTGCACGTCGAGGACGCAGCGAGCGCCACCGTCCTCGCGGTGGAGCAGAAGGTGACGGGAGTGTTCAACATCGTCGACGACGAACCGGCCCCCGTCAGCGAGTGGCTGCCGTACCTGGCGACCTGCGCCGGGGCGAAACCGCCGCGTCGGGTCCCACGGTGGCTGGCCCGGTTGCTGGCCGGCGAGATGGCGGTGGGCATGATGACCGAGGGACGAGGCTTCTCCAACGCCAAGGCCAAGCGGGAGCTCGGCTGGCAGCTTCGATACCCGTCGTGGCGACAAGGATTCGCAGAAGAGCTGACATGACCCGGAGCGACGAGTTCGAGGAGCTGCGGCCGATGCTGTTCGCGATCGCCTACCGGCTCCTCGGCAGCGTGACCGAGGCCGAGGATGCGGTCCAGGAGTCCTGGCTGCGCTACGAGGCCTCGCCGACCCAGCCCATCTCCCCCAAGGCCTACCTCTCCGCCGTGGTCACCCGCATCTCGATCGACGTCCTCCGTTCGGCGCGCGTGCGGCGGGAGACCTACGTCGGAGAGTGGTTCCCGGAGCCGTTGCTCGACGACCCGTACGAGGACCCGCAGCGGTCGGCGGAGCTGGCGGACTCGGTGTCGATGGCGGCCCTGCTGCTGCTCGAGCGGCTGACTCCGCTCGAACGGGCGGTCTTCGTCCTGCGCGAGGTGTTCGCCTTCCCCTATCCGGAGGTCGCCGCCGCGGTCGGGCGCTCCGAGGCGGCGTGCCGACAGCTGGCCGCCCGAGCTCGCCGCCATGTCGACCTCGGTCGGCCCCGCTTCGACGCGGACCGGCGGGAGCGCGACGAGCTGGCCGCACGGTTCTTCGACGCCCTCCGGGATGGCGACATCGACGGCCTGCGCGAGCTGCTCGCGGCCGATGTCCAGATGGTCGGCGACGGAGGCGGCAAGGCTCCGGCGTTCGCTCGGGCCGTGGTCGGCGCCGAGAACGTGGCTCGCGTGCTCGCCATGGCGTTCCCGGCGATGGCGGCCATCGACGCCACGGTGGAGCGGCGCGAGGTCAACGGCCAGCCGGGTGCGGTCCTTCGCGACTCGAGCGACCGGGTCATCGGCACGATGTCGCTGGACGTCCTGGACGGCCGGATCCAGACCATCCGTTCGGTGGCCAACCCCGACAAGCTCGCGCACGTGGGTCCCGTGGCGGACGCCTGGGCCGTGGCTCGCGCCATGAAGGACTCCCGTCGGACCCGCGAGTGACCGGTGCGCTCAGACCTCGAACGCCGACCAGCAGATGTCGTTCCGCACTCGCTGGTCGTCGAGGACGAGCTCGCGAACCGCATCCGGGAGCTGGTCTCGCTGCCACCCGCACTCGAGGCGCCCCGCCGCGTCGCTCTCGCCATCCGGGGCGGCAGCGCGGGCGGCTTTGATCGCGTATGCGGCCGCGCCGAGATCGTGCTCGGCGACGTGCGCGACACACGCGGCCTGACCAGCGGAGTATGCCGCCCACCGGGCAGGGCCGCGGAGGTCCCGGGCCGCACCCATGGCGTGTCCGCCCGCCGCACGGGCCCGCATCATGCCGACCTCGCCACGCACCCACGCACGGGCGTGCTCGATCGCCTCGCGCGGTCGCGGGTCGTCAGGCTGGGCCGACTCGAAGAGGTCGAGGACGTGCTCGGCGCACGTCGCGGCCCACAGGGCCAGCAGCTGGTGGTCGGCATCGGTGAGCGTGCCGCCGCGGCGAATGGTTACCAGGCGTGGGTCCCGGGTCTCCGGAAGGATCACGTCGCCGCTCAGCCCTTGCGGACGGGGTAGCGGAGGTGGGTGACGCCCACTCCCGCGGTCACCGTCGGGTTGCCCAGGACCGCGGGCATGCCGTCGAGGTGGTCGAAGAGTCGGACTCCGGAGCCGAGAAGGACCGCCGCGATGTCGACGTGGATCTCGTCGAGGAGGCCGGCGTTCAGGCACTGCTGGATGGTGTCGGCACCGTGGACCCCGACGGACTTCCCGGCCGCCGCGGCCTGGGCCTGGCTCACGGCGCTGTCGATGCCGTCGGTCACGAAGTGGACCGTCGAGTCGGGGCGCGGCCATCCGGCTGGGATCTCGTGAGTGAGGACGAACGCCGGTCCCCACGCGTGGTTCCCACCCCAGCCCTGGGCGGCGTCGAAGGTGCGCCGACCGGTGAGCATGGCGCCGAGTCCGGACGCGAGACGGCGGAGGTGCTCGGCGCTCGGCTCCGAGACCTTGAACGTCATCGGGTCCGAGCCTCCGGTGTGGATCTCGACGTCTCCGGAGCTGTACCAGTCGAACACCTCGTTCACGCCGCCGTGGGCGTCGGCGACGTAGCCGTCAAGCGACATGGACATGATGGCGACAACCTTCGACATGGTGTTGTGTCCTCTCGATCGCTGTGTGGAGTCATTGATGTGGACCCCTCAGCACGGCAACGAACAGCTCCGCCCCGATCGGACATTGTCTCGCTGGCACGGGGCGGTGGTCCGGTGCAGCATGGGCGGATGGCGCCGGCCCTGGACATCCCGCCAGACTCTTACGGCTCACTCATCGAGACGACGCTGCGCGTCGTCACCTGGAACGTGTGGGGGCGGTACGGCCCCTGGCCGGAGCGGGAGTCGGCGATCATCGCGACGCTCCACGATGCGCAGCCCGACATCCTGGTGCTGAGCGAGTCGTGGGCGAAGGGCGCGGACAGCCAGTGCGCCCGGTTGGCGGCGCCTCTCGGCCTGCCGCACCACACCTTCAGCGGCGTGGCCGCTCAGGAGGACGCAGACGCGCTCTCCGGTGTGGCGGTCATGTCTCGGTGGCCGATCAGCACCAGCTCGAGCCGGACCTTGGGCGCCGTGCGCGTCCAGTACGCCGAGGTGTCCGGTCCCCGCGGGCCGATCCACGTCTACGGAGTGGTGATGGATGCGTGGTGGTTCGACGAGAGCAAGGCCCGTCAGGACGCGGTGGGTCTTCTCCTGGGCTACGTCAACCAGACCCAGGACCGGCGGACTCCGCTCGTCGTCTGTGGGGACTTCAACGCCGATCCGGACAGCGACGAGATCCGGATGGTCAGTGGCCGGACGACGGCACCCGTTCCGGGCCTGTCGTTCTATGACGCCTGGGAGACGGCCGGACCGGGTGACGCCGGCTTCACGTGGTCGAACGCCAACCCGTGGGCGACTCAGCTGCTGTGGCCCAACCGCCGTATCGACTACATCTTCTCGGCCACACCGCGACGAGGTGGGGCCGGGCACCCGCTGGGGGCCGGCCTGCTGGGCACCCGTCCGGTCGACGGCATCTATCCCTCGGACCACTTCGCCCTGCAGACGGACCTCCGCTACTGACCGTCACGCGAGACTGAGAAAAGGTCAAGTCCTCCGACGACCTGGGCGTCAGGATGGTCGCGAGCGCCGAACCCGCGTTCGTCGAGGAGGGACGGGATGGGCAGTAGTCGGGTGATCCACGCCGAGGCCCACACGAGCATCCGGCGTCCGGTCGCCGACGTGTTCCGCTGGCTGACCGACCCCGCCTTGGTGCCACAGTGGGTGACGGGTCTGGTGGCGTCGCGGCCCGTGGGCGGCGCGGAGGTCCGGCTGGGTGCCAGGTCCGTCGAGGAGGTCTCCGTCCGTGGCCGAACCATCACGATGCCGGCCGAGATCGTCGAGCTGGAGGACTGCCGCGTCATCGCGAGCCGGATCGAGACTCCTGACGGGCCGCTGCTGTCCCGGTTCGTGCTGGACGACCTCGGGGACGCGTGCACCCTGACCCACACCTTGGCCGCGGAGATGAGTGACCACCGGTGGATCCCCTCCACGTTCATCGCGGCCGGGATGACGCGGCAGATCCGCGGGGACCTCGCCGGCCTGGCGCGACTCGTGGAGGCGGCCCCCTGACCCCCACCGAGACCCAGGATGGTCAGCTGCACGACATACTTCCCGCGCTGCTCCGCATACAGGTCGACCTCGGCGCCGACCTGTCGACTCCGGCGCTGGCCGCGTCGACCGGCATGTCGCCGTCGCGCTTCCACGAGGTCTTCCGGCGGGCGACCGGCGAGACGGTCAAGCAGTACACCCTGCGACTGCGCCTGGAGCGGGCCGCCTTCCGACTCCTGACCGAACGCACCAGCGTGGCCGCCATCGCGTTCGACCTCGGATTCGGATCACACGAGTCGTTCACCCGGGCCTTTCGGCGGTCGCACCACCGATCGCCGTCGGACTTTCGTCGCCAGATCCGGCCACCCTCACTCGCGCGAGACTCCGCCACGACGGTGCTGACACCGACCTTCACCAGCGTCTCGACGACCTCCGCGGTACTCCTGCAACCGGCCCACGTGGCCTTCGTTCGCCGGATCGGGCCTTACGAGCTCGTCGATCCCGACGAGTATGCGACGCTTCTGGACTGGGTCGGCCGCCGGGGGCTTGACGCGATCGGCCTGATCGGCATAGCCCACGACGCACCCGGCATCACGCCGGCGGCGCGCCTTCGCTTCGACGTCGGCGTTCACGTCACCCGCCCGTTCCAGAGCACTCGCGAGGTCGGCTACCAGCTGCTGCCGGAGCGGTGGTCCGCGGCCACGTCGTACGTCGGGCCGTTCTCCGGCCTGGCCGCCGCCTACGAGAGAGCATTCCGGGCAGCATCGGAGCTGCGCGGCTTCGACGTCCTCGGCCTGCCGGTCGAGGAGCGGTACCTCACCACCGCACTCCTGACCCACCAGACGATCCAGACCACGCAGATCCTGATCCCGCTCCGACGCACCGTGGCCTGACTGATCACGGGATCAGGGGAGACCGCCCAGGACAGGCTCAGTCGTCGAGGTAACGGTGGGCGAGCCGCCGCCAGGCGGGCAGGCTCGCCTCACGACGATGGTTCCGAGAGTCGAAGGCGTACGTCAGCGCGACGCCGCGCATGCTCGAGACGAGAAGGTTGACGAGCTCCCCGAAGTCCGGATGGGCGGCCCGTTCCTCCACCGGCACGGGTACTCCGGAACGAGCCTCGAGGACATCGCCCGGCGATCTCGGGATCACGGCGCCGGCCCTCTACCGGCACTTTCGTGGCAAGGACGCCCTGTACACGGCCGCGCTCGAGTCCAACCTTCGCCATCGGAGGAGTGCGTTGCAGAGGGATCTTCCGCCGACGAGGTGGTGCGCGGGCTCGCCCGCGTGGCGGTCGAGCATCCCACCATCGGTCTGCTCTGGAACCCCGACCGGCGGCGTCGTCTCACCGATCCCGATGGGTCGATCCAACGTGAGAAGACATGCTGATGCTCCAAGGTTGAAGGGAGCCAGGCAGCACGAAGCGCCGCCCGGCAGGATGCCGAGAGGCGGCGCAGATGCGTCAGAGGAGGATCCGCGCCGCTATCGGCGACGGATCCGAACCACGGGTGCGCACATGAAGGTCGAGGATAGCTGCCGGGGGCGCGAGCGTGCCGACCATTAACACTCGCCTCACTGAGCCAGGTAGCCGCCGTCCACCGCCAGGACCTCGCCGGTGATGAAGCTGGCTCGGTCCGAAGCAAGGAACGCGATGGCCTGACCCACCTCGCGCGGATCGCCCAGGCGACCCATCGGGTGCTGGGCCTCCATCTGGGTGACGTACTGGCGTCCAGACGGGCTCCTCAGGATCTCGTCGATCGCGTCGGTCCTGATCGTGCCCGGTGCGACCGCGTTCACTCGGATCCCCCGGTCGGCCCACTCGACGGCCAGATGCTTGGTGAGTCCGGTGGCGACGAACTTCGCCGGCCCGTATGCGGCCTGGCCCGCCTGCCCGGCGAGCCCACTGATCGAGGACAGGGTCACGATGCATCCGCTGCCTTGTTCGGCCATCACCCGAATGGCCGCGCGGCAGGTGAGGAACATGCCGCGGCCGTCGACCGCCATGACGTGGTCCCAGTCCTCGACCGTCGTCTGGTCGATCGTGCTGAGCGGGATCACGCCGGCGTTGGCCACCAGGCAGTCCAGCCGGCCCCACGTCCGGGTCGCCGCCTCGATCATCGCCTCGGCGTCGGCCTCCACCGCGACATCTCCTACGACCATGACCAGCTCGTCCGGTCCGCTCCCCGTCGCGCTGACCGTCCGGCTCAACGCATCCCCGTCGATGTCGGTCGCCACGACCCGGGCGCCCTCCTCGAGGAACACCTCGAGCGTCGCCCGTCCGATCCCGCGCGCCGCCCCCGTCACCACCGTGACCTTGTCGTCCAGGATTCCCACAATGGCTGAGGCTAGGCCCTACCGAGTCAACTGTTTCGCAATCGGTCAGCGCCAGAACTCGGTGAGCTCCTGGGCTAGGGCTCTGCCGTGGTTGTAGCCGGCTCGAGCGACGACCGGACGCGTCGACAGATCCATCACGTTGCCGCCGACGCCGAAGATGTCGCGCGAGTCGCCCTCCGGGAAGATGGTTTCGACTCTGCTGCCGCGAGCGCGAAGTTCGTCGACCTGCGTGGCCAGATGGGTGCCCCATTCCAGCGGAACGCGTGATCTGCCGCCGAACGGCGCCAGCACCAGTACCCGCCCGTATCCGGCTGCCAGATCGGCGTTGTCGTTGGCTCGGTATCCGCCGTCGATGTATCGATTGTCGCCGATCCGGTAGGGAGGCCCGGGCCCCGACGTGCTTGCGGCGACGGCGTCCACCATGTCGACTCCGCTGTGGCGGTCGAACACCACCGGTTCACCGGTCTGGGCATCGACGGCGACAATGAGCACCCGCCGTTGCGGCCAGTGCCGACTGGGCAGCCGAGCGGCCACGGTCGCGCGCCGGCGCGCTTGCCCCGAGCTCTCCGACGTCCCGCCCCAACACGGGCGTCGTCGGCGTTCGCACGCCTGGAGACCGGCGTTGCCGCGGGCGGAGGTCCCTGACAGGGTGAGCCGATGCTGAATCGGGTGGCCGACGGCGTCTGGGTCCGTCAAAGCGCGTGGGTCTGGAGCAACTCCATCGTGGTGCGCGGCGAGGGCGGGTTGGTCCTGGTCGATCCCGGCATCGACGGTACCGAGCTGAACCAGCTGGCCGATGACGTGGACGCGCTCGGCCTTCCGGTGATCGCGGGGTTCTCCACCCATCCCCACTGGGACCACCTGCTGTGGCATTCCCGGTTCGGCGACGCGCCACGCTACGCGACCGCCGGCAACGCCCACCTGGCGAGTCAAGCCCGGGAGCGAGCGCAGGCGATGGCCGCAGATAGCGCCCCGGGCGTCCCTCTGGAGCTGATCGGGCTCATCACCCCGCTGCCCGCGGACGGCGGACCCGTGCCGGGCACGATCATCGAGCATCAGGCGCACGCCATCGGCCACGCTGCGGTCGTCCTTGCGGACCGTGGGGTCCTGCTCGCAGGCGACATGCTCTCCGATGCCCTGATCCCGCTCTTCGACCCTCGTCAAACCGATCAGCTGAGCGCCTACGAGGCCGCTCTCGACCAGCTGGACGAGGCCGCCGAGCTCGTCGATGTCGTCGTCCCCGGGCACGGCGCCGTCGCTGTGGGTCCTGAGGTGGCGGCCCGTCTGGAGGCCGACCATGCCTACATCGATGCTTTACGGCGAGGAGAGGAACCGGTGGACGCGCGTCTGACACAAGACTGGCTCTCCGGCCCTCACCAGTCGAACCAACAGCAGGCCCGACTCGCGACCGGATGAACCTCGGCACTCATCGGTCAGAAGCTGGGCGCCATGTTGGTGAACCGGCTGTAGTGGCCCTGGAACGCCAGCACGATCGTGTCGGTGGGACCGTTGCGGTGCTTGGCCACGATGAGGTCGGCCTCACCGGCCCGCGGGCTCTCCCGCTCGTACGCCTCCTCCCGGTGAAGGAGGATCACCATGTCCGCGTCCTGCTCGATCGAGTTATGGACAGCGATCCCGTTGGCCACGAAGTTGTGGCCACCGAGGACGGTTGCATCGAAGACCTCTTCGTCACCGTCGGCTTCGATGGAGACCACTTCGTCCCACAGCACGTCGTTGACGGCGTAGAGCTCCAACTCGGCACTATCGAGGACCGCGGCGACCCGGCCCAGCCGCTCCCGCGACGGGGCGTGCCGATAGATCGCTGCGCCGTTGTACTGGACTCCGAGCGCTTTCTGGAACTGGCGCTGCGTCATCTTGCGGTCGGTCATCACCGTCTTGACGGAGTCCCACACCTCGACGGGCACGGTGTCGACGTTGGTATTGGCCTTGGTGTCGCGGATGATCGCCAGCAGCCGCTCGGCCGCGACTCCTCGAGATCCGTGGACGCCGATCTCCTGGAGGAACCGCCGCTGGCTGTCCGCGCCCGAGATGTCCAGCGTGAAGCCGTCGCGGTAACCCGCCTTATGGGTGGTCCGGACTCTGGTGGAGATTCCGAACCGCAGCAACAGTCGAGAGAGGTCATCGACCAGTCGGCGCGACGTGGAAGAGTAATAGACACGGCCGCCTCGACCGCCCTTGCTGACGGTCACGGACCCGTCAGTCGCCCAGATATGCCTGAGGAACAACGCGATCTGACGCTTCGAGACGTGGAAGATTCCGTCGGGCACGAACTTCTCATGGCTGCGCAACCCGAACACGCCGACCTCGTCGAGCCACTGCGCTATGGGGTTTCGCACGCCACGGGTGAGTCTGAACGGTGCCCTGAGCCGGAGCGTGGTGCAGCGGGCAGCGGCGTACTCATCCCGGACAGCCACCACGCCGAACGACAGGGCCGCCGTTGTCACTGCGGCAAGGTTCTGCTCGTCGATACTCGCGTAGCGCAACGGTTGCCGCGCAACCATCGAGCCATCGCCCAGCATGTGGGCGAGCAGGACGACCTCCTCGTCCTTCCACGGGTCGAAGGCATCAGGGGCCGGCGTATGGCGGGGGACGGCGAGCCGGTCGCCGGTCCTCAGGTCACCCAGTGCCCGCCAACCCGCATACGTGAGGAAGGGGTGGTTCTCGGTGGCCCTCACCTCCTTTCCCGATGACAGGGTCAGCTTGAAGACCGGACGCGTGCCCGTCGCGAAGACGTGGGTGAGGTGTCGGCGGACATAGCGCAGCGACTCGTCAAGAGACCAGACCGGCACATCGGTCTCACCCGCATCGAGCAGCTCACGCATCGACACCTCGGCTCCGGTGTCGGCTCGCAGGACTCGCGTCTCCGCGGTGAGGCAGCCGGACTCGCGCAGGTCGGACATCTGCGGCTTCTTGTCGGTGCGTTGCTCGGGGCCACGGTTGAGCTGAGAGATCGCGACGACGGGGACCTCGAGCTCCTTGGCCAAGAGCTTGAGCGCTCGGGAGAACTCGGACACCTCCTGCTGGCGCGACTCGACCTTCTTGCCGGACGACATCAGCTGCAGGTAGTCGATGACCACGAGCTTGAGGTTGTCGCGCTGCTTGAGTCGCCGGCACTTCGCGCGGATCTCCATCAGCGACATGTTCGGCGAGTCGTCGATGAACAACGGCGCCTCGGACACCCGGCCCATCGTCGACGCCAGACGGGTCCAGTCCTCTTCGCGCATCGTGCCTTTGCGCATGTGCTGCAGCTGGATCCCCGCCTCGGCCGACAGCAGCCGCATGGTGATCTCGGTCTTGCTCATCTCGAGCGAGAAGATCACCGAGGCCAGGTTGTGCCTGATGGAGGCGCTGCGGACGATGTCCAAACCCAGGGTCGAGTTGTGCGTGGGGATCATCGACCGACCAGCCAAGTACAGGTGGTCCTCGTTGTCGACCTCGATGCATCGCACGGGTACCGACTCGACGCGCCGCACGTCCACGATGAATCGCGAGTTTCGTCGCTCGAACCGACGAACGCGAACCTCCTTGTGACGCAACATCTTTCGGGAGAGTCGAAAAACGTCGTCCGCGCACGTGAAGTTGACGGTGTACGCGATCGAACTTGCCTCGGTGCGTCCGTGGACTCTCTTGGACATCACGTTGGCGCGGTAACCGAGTCCGACCACCAGTTCATAGAAGTCCTGAGCCAGCATCGCCCTGGTTGACGTGAACTGGACGGAGCCGGTGCGGCTGACAGTGCCGTCCGTGTCGAGGAGGCCAGCCAGGAGGGCCCGCCGCTGCTCCTCGCTCGCACGCAAGTAGTCCGCCGGGATGTGCTTGTTGCCGAGCACCCCCATCGAGCGCAACAGAGCCTGCAGCGTTCCGTGGTGGTTGCGGCACTTCTGGCATCGCTCGCCACCACTCGACGGACTACCGCAGTCACGGCAGGTCGGCACGACATTGGGTTCGGCGAGACCGCGACTCCGCCCCCCGCAGGACCGTCCGCACGTGCGTACGTGGGACGTCGCCGGCCGGAAGCTCGTGCCGCACACCAGGCAGATCCGGTCGGCGACGCGGATCTGGCCGAACCGTAGGGAGTACCGCATCCGTGCCGCCGTCGGCGTCACGACGAGACCTTCGCCCTCGAGGTACATGACCATCTCGTCGTCGGCCGTCGTGATGGTCGCGGCGTCGGTGGTGCCGTCACCCAGCCACGCGCCGAGCACGTACGGGCTGAGCGGCAGGTCCGCCTCGGGCAGCTTCAGCGGCGCGGTCAGCGGGACGGAGTGGTTCAGCCGTGCTTCGGCCGTGCGGGTGCGCAGAGACGCCGCGATCTCCTCGGTGGTCCGGATCTCGGCGAACGTGCGTTGGTTGCGCTGGCGGTTACGCGCATCGCGTGCGGACTGGAACGAGCGCCGACTCGAGCGGGTCTCGGTCAACCACTGGTGCTGAGCGTCCGCGACGATCACCGATCCGTCGGAGAACTCCACCTCGTAGCAAGGCCGTCCGTTCATGACCTCGGTTGTCGCGACCACCCTCGTCGGGCGTCCGTCGGCGCCGAGAATCCGATCCCCGACCCGGATGCCACCCATCGTCGTCCACCCAGACGGCGTCGGAAGCGGCGTGTCCAAGGCCAACGCCTTCCCGATCGCCGGCCTCGCCGCGAGGACGATCATCTGACCCGGGTGCAAGCCGTTCGTGAGCGAGTCGAGGTCGGTGAATCCCGTTGGCACACCGGTCATCTCGCCGGACTTGCCGGAAGCGACCTCGATCTCGTCGACGGTCATCTCGAGGATGTCACCGAGTCGGTGGTAGTCCTCGCCGCCTCGCTTGTCGACGACGGCGTAGACCTCGGCCTGCGCCGCGTTGACGATGTCCTCGACGTCGCCACCACCCTGGGCGTACCCGAGCTGGACGATCTTCGTCCCCGCCTCGACCAACCGCCGCAGGACGGCCCGCTCAGCGACGATCTGCGCGTAGTAGCCGGCGTTCGCGGCGGTCGGCACCGACGAGATCAGCTGGTGCAGATATGCCTGTCCACCGACCCGCCCCAGGTCGCCGCGCTTGCCCAGCTCGTCGGCGACGGTGATCGCGTCGGCGGGCTCCCCGCGGCCGTAGAGGCTGAGGACGGCGTCGAAGATCGCCTCGTGCTGCGGCCGGTAGAAGTCGGCGGAACGAAGGACCTCGACGCAGTCGGCGATGGCGTCCTTGGAGAGCAGCATGCCGCCGAGGACGGACTGCTCGGCGTGCAGGTCCTGCGGAGGCAGCCGGTCCTCTGGCGGCGCCTCGCTGCGCTGCGGGAACAGCTCCTGGATGGTCACTTGGTCGCCACCGCGCCTCGCGTTCCTCTCCGGGCTGCCGTTCGAACTGGTGTCCACTCCATGTCAGCATCGACCACCGACAGCCCCCTGGATCTCGATGGTCGGCCGGTGTCGCTGGCGCCCTGTCACGCTAGGGGCGGCGGGTCGCCGGTTCAAACCCATCCTGTGGACGACAGGTGGACAAAGGTGTGCACCACGCCGGTCGGGCCTGGGGACATCCTGGGGAAGACCGGTGCATGGTTCTCCCAGGAATCTCGACGTCCGTGCGTGGCGACGTGCCCTGATCGTCGTCCACCGCCTGTGGACAACAGAAAGTCACGAAACAATTTCGACGGTGCGTACGCCACGACACCGAGACCCCTCGGCGTGGCCGAAACCACCCCCGCGGAGGGCGAGCCGGTCATACGCTTGAACCTCCGACTGCGTTGATGCCGTTGGGAGTGCGACCGGAGGCGCCATGTCGCCCGTCGCTCAGCGGGCGTTGACGCAGGCCCGGCTTCCCGCCTGAGCCCGGTGCCCCGGGCGGCGACCCCCGGCATACAGTCGAGGCATGTGTCGGAACATCCGCCAGCTGCACAACTTCGAGCCCCCGGCGACCACCGACGAGGTGCGCCTGGCCGCCCTCCAGTACGTCCGCAAGGTGTCCGGGACGACCAAGCCCTCGCAGGCCAACCAGGCCGCGTTCGACGAGGCGGTCGAGGAGATCGCGCACGCGACGCAGCACCTGCTCGACCACCTCTCGACGAACGCTCCGCCGAAGAACCGCGAGATCGAGGCGGCCAAGGCCCGCGCCCGCGCCGCCGTCCGCTACGCCTGACCCCGTGCACCGGGACCTTGTCGACACGGTCCGCGCCGAGCTCGCCCGGCATGCCGACCCCGAGAGGGCCGAGGGCCAGCAGCGCTACATGAAGTCGGCCCTCCCCTACCGCGGCCTCACCTCGCCGCAGCTGACCGGCGTTCTGCGCCCGATCCTCGGCGACCCCGGCTTCCGGATGACCGAGCGGGCGATGTGGGAGGCGACCATCCGCACCCTGTGGGACGAGGTCACGTACCGCGAGGAGTGGTACGCGGCGATCGCGCTCGCGCGGTACCGCTCCTATCGCGTGTGGCTCGACAGCGACAGCATGCCGCTCTGGCGCCACCTCGTAACGTCCGGCGCGTGGTGGGACGTCGTCGACGAGGTGGCGACGCACCTCGTCCGCGAGGTGCTCGAGACGGCGCCGGCCGTGGAAGGGCTGCGGCTGCGGGAGTGGGCCGTCGACGAGCACCTCTGGCTGCGCCGGACCGCCATCATCTGCCAGGTCGGCCGCAAGGACCGGCTCGACCAGGAGCTCCTCACCGACGCCATCGAGCCGAACCTCGCCGACCGGGACTTCTTCATCCGCAAGGCGATCGGCTGGGCGCTGCGCGATCACGCCCGCGTCGCGCCGGACTGGGTGCGAGCGTTCGTCTCGGCCCACGACGGAGAGCTCTCCGGCCTGTCGAGACGCGAGGCGACACGGCATCTAGGACCCCTCTGAGCGCGCTGGTCCAACGGTTCGTGGTGTGTGGAGCCGGAATTCAGTGCGGTCCAGAGCACGAACCGGACTAGCCCGGGAGCCACTCCAGAAGCTTCGCCGACACCTCGGGGCGGGTGAAGTACGACGAGTGGTCGACGCCGGCCTCGGCGGGAAACACCAGCGGGTCGGCCACCGGGAAGCCCGAGGCGCCGGCGACCTGGAACACCCCGTCGGTCGGGACGACCAGGTCGTTGTTCGCCTTCTGGAACACGAAGTCGGTGCCCGCGTTCCGGGCGATCCGCGCCAGCGAGGCGCCCTGAACGGGTTGGTAGTTCGACGCGATCGCGCGGTAGGTCGCGGTGGAGCCCGGGGTCGTGTTGAAGGCCCTGAGGTAGTCGCCGGCCGGGTCCATCGCCATGATCCCTTCCAGCCCGCCGAAGGCGCCGACGCTGATCTGCTTGAGGATCGACAGGACCAGCCCCACCACGTCCGTCACGCCGGCGTCGGGGAGGAACTGCACCAGGTCCGTCACGCGGTCCATCAGCTGCGACAGGTGCGCCTTGTCGGCGAGCGCCGTGCCGGCGTTGGGCGCGGCCACCATGACGAGGTTCCGCACGGTGACCTTGCCGGCGAGCCCGACGTCGGCCGCTCGCTCCGCGAGGACCCGGCCGACGAGCCCTCCCCGGGAGTGGCTGACGATGTCGAGGGTCAGCGGCGACCCTCCACCCAGGGCTACGAGCTGCTCGGCCAGCCACCGGATGTTCTCGTGCGGCGTCACCGAGACCGTGAAGTGGTCGAGCGCGAAGACCCTTCCGCCGTAACGACGTCCGAGCTCGGTCAGGGTCTCAGCCGGAAGCTGGTCGAAGGCGGTGTTGGACTGGGCGGTGGTGCCGTGGATGAACAGCAGCGCGGTCCCGCCGGACACCCGCGTCCAGTCGGGCGACGCGAACGCCGCAACATCGGCCCGGCGGTAGTCACCCGGGTCGAACCAGCGCACGAGGTTGCGGCGGTTCTTCTGCTCCCAGCGACCGGCGAAGTAGTCACCGACCTTGCCGAGGATCGGGTCGATGAGCGGGAACACGAGGATCTTGAACAGCTTCGACCCGATTGCTCCAAGAATGCCGCGCTGCCCGCCGGCCGTCGCCGGGTCCGCGAGCACCACCTCACGCGGCAGCCGGTAGGTCCGCCGGTCGCCACCGCGGCTGACCACCTGGTCCGGCGGCACGTCGTCGGGAAGGTGCCACGACAGCGAGCCGTCCTCTGCCGCATACAGGAGCAGCTGGCCGTTGCCGGTCCCCGGCGGTGGTACCTCGACGACGATGTCGCTGCCGCCACCGCCGCCACGGCTGCCTCCAGCGGTGTCGAGCTCGCGCTGACCGGTGATCTCGACGGTGAGCTGCTCCACCATGCCCGCGTCGTCGAGCGCCTGCCGGAAGGCCGCTGTCGAGCTCTCGGCTCCGCGCATCCCGGACGTCCCCGACTGGTACACCTCGACGCGGCCGGCCAGACCGGGCGTCGAGATGCGAACCGTGCCGACGGTGACGGGGATGCCTTCGGGCCTCAGGTTCTCAGCCATCGTGCTCCTTCGTGGGTGGTCAGACGTGGGCGAGCCGGAGTCGGGGGTGGCCGAAAACCTGGAACGCGATGAGGGTCGCGGAGACGCCGTCGGTATGCGCCTCGGCGGCGGCCTCGGTGTACTGCGCCCGGAGGGCCCGGACCGCCTCGGCCACCGACGTCGGCGAGAGGGTTCCGTCCCGACCGGTCGCGGTCCACGTCGCCGCGTAGAACGATCTGGCGAACTCGGCGGCGACGTCGTCGTCGACGTTCCACAGCGGCGCCACGACGCCGGTCGCCCCGATGCGCAGCAGCGTCGAGGCGAAGCCGGCGTAGTCGGCGAGAACCCGCTTGTCGGACGCCACCTGGCACGCATTGAGGAAGACGAACGGCCCGCCGTCGAGCCGGCCGGTCTCGACCTGGTCGGGGGTGAGGAACTGGGCCGTCCGGATCGGGCCGCCGGCGTCGGCAGCCAGCAGGACCAGCCCCTCTTGCGTCCCGGCGGCGTCGAACTGCCCGTGCAGCGCGACGTGGAGCAGGTCGGCGGCCGGCACGCCACGGAGAACGTTGACGACGTCGGGCAACCGTGGCGACACGGTCACCGCCGGGGGTGCGAACAGCGCAGCGACCTGTCTCGCCTCGACGATCGCGTGGTCGAGCCGGTTCCAGCCCGGGACACCGGCGTAGTCGGCGGCCAGCACCGCCGCCCGCCGCACGGCGACCGAGGACCGCGGCGTGGGACGTGGTCGGTGCTGGGTCAGGGGCCACCGGGCGATAGCGGCATGGGCGCCGAGGAACGGCGAGACCCCGCCCCACCGGCTGTTCAACGGTGGGTCGAGAACGGCGAGCTCCCACGGCAGGCAGAGCTCCTCGGTGAGCAGAAGCACGGTGGCGGCCTCGCGGCGCCGCGGGTCCTCGACGACCTCGCGGACCACCGCGGCGATCCCCGGCGGGATGGCGCGGCCCACCTTCGTGGCCTTGCCGACGAGGGTCAGGTATGCGGCGTACGCGTCGGTCGCTCCGGCCGCGTCCGCACGCATGGCCGTCATGAACTGCTGGAGCTCGTTGTCCAGCAACGAGATCCGCGGTGCTTCGGGGACGACGACCTCGGGCGATCGCGCGTAGGCCGTCCAGACGAACTCCCCGGTGGCGGCGCCGTCCGAGGCGCAGATCGTCAGGACGAGGTCGGGCAGGTCGACGCCGAGCAGGGGGCCGAGGTCGAGAAGGGCGTCCGGTTCTCTGGCTGGGCGGGCCGCAGCCGCAACCTCGTCGCGGTGCAGCACGACGAGGAAGGAGCGCCACGCCACCGCCACCACTTGGCCGTCGCGGACGAACTGCACGCCGATCCGTCGGACCGATGGCAGGTCAGCCCGATAGCGCGCCGTGAAGCGCAGCCGGGCGCTGGGATACGGATCGTCGTCGGTCACCGTCAGGGCGATCCGGGTCGGGCCGTCGGTGTGCAGGGACGTGGGGTCGAAGGTGAGGAGAAGCTCGATCTCCACGCGCGGGGTCGCGGCCGCGAAACGAAGGCCGGCGGTCTGCGCGAGCGCCTTGTCCTGGTACCGCGTCAGGCCGACGACGACGTCGAAGGGCTTCTCGACGACCACGACGTCGGGCCGCTCGCGCCGACCGGCGCGGACCTCGATGCGCGGGTATGCGGTTCTGTCGGCGGGTGCGCTCTGGGTACGAGGGTGCGGTGCGGACGGCCGGCGCCGTGTCGTCGCCGAGGCCAGCCCGTCCATCAGCTCATCGGCCGCCTCGCGCAGGGCCCGCCACAGCGATCCGCGGCCTCGGCCCGAACGCATCGTGGGACGTTCGCGGCGAGCCGTGTTCGGCGTCTCCACCGACTGAACCGCGTCAGGTGGAGGCGGGGGCGGCTCCGGCTTCGGCGGTCCGGGTGTCGTTCCCGAGTACGTCGCCGAGGGGAGGGTGGCAGTGGCGTTCACCGCCGCCTCGAACACCCGAGCGTCCGGGCGCCCGACGACAACCACGGGTGTGGCCAGGCAGGCGGCCGCGATGTCGAACGCGGCCCCACTCACCAGGGCGAGATAGAAGTACCTGAAGTACCGATCCACCGCGGGCGTCGGCGCGGACATCGCGGCCACACCCGGGCACCCGGACCGCGCCAAGTGAACGGCCTGGGCGGTGACCGCGGGGCCGACCCAGCCGGGCGGGCCGCTCCGGTCCAGCAGCACCACACGGAGCGCGTCGTGGTCGGCGACCATCACCGGGAGCGCACGGTCGCCCGGGTCGCCGTCGACGATGTGGAGGACGTGGACCTCCTGACCCCGGAGCGACCTGACCAGCGCGCCGGGCGAGCGGTCGTCGAGCCGCTCGACGGACAGAGCGCCGCTCCACACCAACGGTTCGACCGCCGTTCGGAGGGCGGACCACCGCAGCTCGGTCGCGCGCAGACCTTGCGGGCCGCAGGCCACCAGGACCCTTAGCGGACCGTCCACCCGCAACGGAGCGCGGGGCCAGGACGGCACGAGGCGCACGACCGTCGTATCGGCCGGCCCGACGGAGATCAGCTCCCAGGGCAGGTCGGTGGGCGCGTCATGCAGCAGTATCCGGAGCCGCTGCCCCGTTGACGCCGCTGCCGTGATCGAGGCCCGCCACGCTTCACCGACTTCGCCGCTGAGGGTGGAGTCGGCCAGCACCGATTCGTCAGGCGGAACGAGCTCGGACGACACCCGGAACGTCGACGCGGCGCCAGAACCCACCGGAGCGGCCGTGACGACCGCGCGGTAGACGCCGTCGTCCACGACCTCGATGGTGAGGTCGAAGTCCACGACCGCCGTCCCGCCCACGGTCTGCGCTCCGTCCGTCAATCAGCCGCGGTCGAGCCGCAGCCGCGGGTGGCCGAAAACCTGGAAGGCGATCAGCGTCGCGTCGACGCCCGGGGTCTCGGACTCGGCCGCCGGCTGCGTGTACTTCGCGCGCAGCGAGCGGACCGCCTCGGCCGCGGACACCGGGGCCGCCCCGCCGTCCTCGCCCGTCGCGGTCCAGGTCGCGGCGTAGAACTCGCGGGCGAACTCGGCCGCGGTCGTGTCGTTGACGTTCCAGAGCGGGGCGATCACGCCGGTGGCGCCGATCTGCAGCAGTGTGGAGGCGAACCCGCCGTTGTCGGCGAGCACCCGCTTGTCCGAGCCGACCTGGCAGGCGTTGAGGAAGACGAACGGCCCGTCGTCGAGCCGGCCGTTGAGGACCTGGTCGGGGGTGAGGAACAGCGAACGCGTCGTGAGGTTCCCGGCGGCGTCGGTCGCGAGGAGGACGAGGCCGCCCTGGTCGCCCTGTGAGTCGAACTGCCCGTGGAGGGCGACGTGGAGCACCTCGGCCGGAGGGTTGCCACTGAGCAGGTTGACGACGTCGCGCAGTGACGGGCTCACCGGGACGACCGACGCGAACAGGGTCTGGACGAACTCCGCCTCCTCCTGCGCGTCCTTCAGCTCACCCCAGCCCATGACGCCCTGGTAGTTGGCGGTGAGCACCGCCGCCCGCTTCACCGCGACCGTGGACTTCGGCGTCGGACGGGGTCGCTTCTCGGTGAGGGGCCAGCGGGCTATCGCCGCGTGCGATCCGAGGAACGGGGAGATCCCGCCCCACGCCGTGTCGAGGGGAGGGTCGAGGACCGCGATCTCCCAGGGCAGCGTGACCTCCTCGGTGAGCAGGAGGATCGTCGGAGCCTCCGTGCGGTGCGGGTCCTCGATCACCTCGCGGACCACCGCCTGTATCCCGTCGGGGACGGCCCGGCCCATCCGCTTCGCCTTGCCGGCCAGGGACAGGTAGTCGGCGAACGGTCCCTGCGACTGCGACACGGTCTGTCGCATCTCGGTGACGAACCCCTGCAGGTCGGAGTCGAGGGTCGAGGACCGCGGGGCGTCGGGCACCGTCACGTCGGAGGCACCCGCATACGCCGTCCAGACGAACTCACCGGTCGAGGCGCCGTCGGACGCGCAGATCGAGAGGATGAGATCGGGCAGGTCTGCGCCCAGCAAGGGCTCGAGGTCCATCAGCGCGTCCGGCCCGGTCATCGGTGTCGGCGCCATGGCCACGTCCTTGACGTACGGGACCGCGACGACAGTGCGCCAGGCGATCCCCACGACCTGGCCGCTGACGATGTAGTGCACACCGATCCGGCGCTCGTTCGGCAGGTCAGGACGGTAGTGCGCGACGAACGGAACGATCGCCGTGGGGTAGGGCGCGGCGTCCGTCACGTTCAGTGTGAGCCGCGTATCCCCCTGTGCAGCAAGCGAGTTCGGGTCGTAGACGAGGACCAGCTCGAGCTCGGTCGTCGCGCCGGCCATGAACCGCATACCGCCGGTCTGAGTGATCCCCGCGTCCTGGAACTTCGCCAGCCCGACCACGACGTCGAACGGCTCGTCGATGACCACGACCTCGGGACGGACCTCGCGGTGCGCGTCGACATCGATCCGCGGGTATGCGGTACGCAGGATGCCGCCGGGTGCCTGCCCCGGTGGGGGAACGGGTCTGGGCGCGATCTCGCGGTGCCCAGGTCCCCCACGCCACACCGTGCCCGACGGCGTCGCCTCGCCACCGAGAGCGATCTCCGGGTCGACGGCCGCGGGCGGCGGGGTATGTGTGTCGCGCATAGCCGCGACCCGGTTGAGCAGCGCGACGACAGCCTCCGGGTCCGCACCATCCCGCAACGAGTCGAGGACACCGGAGAGCAGACGGGGCGAGGAGGCGCGGGCCAGCAACCGCGCGACGAGGTCGCGGTCCCCGTCCGACGGGTTCGCCTGGACGACCTCGGTGACGACGGACGCCACCGGCAGCCGGCCCATCGACACGTCACGCGTCGCGTCGACGACCGTGGTCAGCGCCGCGGTGCGCATCGCCGGGTCGGGCAACGAGAGCGACGCCGAGACCAGTCCCGAGACGAGCGAACCAGCGGCATCGGCCGGCAGGTGGGCCAGAACGTCCCGCGCGGCCTGACCGAGGCGCGCGGCCATCGTCGCGGTGGGTCCGGAGAGCAGTTGCGCCGACAGGGCGAGCGCGGCGTCCATCTGGTGAGGGGTCGGCGTCGCGCCGTCCGGCCCGTCCGTGGAGGGGTCGGTATGCGCCTGCGCCGCGATCCGGCCCAGGAGCAGGCCGGCCGGGTCCTCGCGGCCGCGGATCGTCGCAACGAGCTGGGCTCGCTCGTCGTCGGTCATCCCGAACGCGACGAGCGCCGCCTCGGCACGGGACTCGAGCGCAGGATCCTGCGTCGCGACGACCTCGTCGGCCAGCGCGCACCATGCGTCCACACCTGGCATACGTCCCACGATCCTCACGGAGTCGTCGAGCGAGGAGGCAGATACCCCATCAGTATCGACGGCCCGCTGTGGTCTCCATCTTCGACGATCGCGACGACTCCGCGAAAGGGCCACGCGGGTTCGGGGCGTTCTGCCGGACCCGGCATCGGACGAATGCCCACATACCGATGCGGTCACGGCGGTATCATCGCGCCACCCCGCGGCTCCAAGATGAGGTAGACGGGACCGTAGGAACCGTAGGAAGGGCCGGCGATGGCCTCCAGGACCTATCAGAACTTCGACCTCCTTCTCGAAGCGGCGGAGGGCGGCGAGTTCCGCGCGCGGGTGACGAAGAGCCCGCTCGACGAGAGCCCCAGTGGCCGGTTCACGCTTCCGTTCAACCCGACGCAGCTGGAGAACCTGCTGCTCAAGCTGGATCCCGGCCGCACCGGCACCCGGCGGGCCGGGTCCGACCCGCAGAGCCAGGCGTCGATGGACCTGGGCGGACCGCTGTTCGAGAGCGTGTTCTCCGAGGACATCATGCTGACCTGGCAGCGCTCCCAGGACTACGCCCGCGACCAGGGCGACGGGCTGCGGCTGCGGCTGCGGCTGACCGACGCACCGTCGATCGCGGGTCTGCCGTGGGAGCTGCTCTACGACCGCCGCGGGAACAGCTTCATCGCCCAGTCCGAGCGCACCCCGGTGGTCCGCTACCTCGAGGTGCCGCAGCCGCCGCGGCCCCTGACGGTCGACGGCGCGCTGCGCATCCTCGTCGTCATCTCCTCGCCGACTGACCTGCCGGAGCTCGACGTCGAGGCCGAGTGGCGGCGCGTTCAGGACGCGCTGGCCAACAAGGTCGACGAAGGCACCGTGAAGATCGACCGGCTGCCGGCGCCGACCGTCCAGGCACTCTCGGCGTGGTTGCGCCAGAACGACGTCCACATCCTCCACTTCATCGGCCACGGCGACTACGACGACCGGATCCAGGACGGCGTCGTCTACTTCCAGGACCGGTACGGCCGCAGCACCAAGGTCAGCCCGACCGTCCTCGGCCCCTACCTGCGCGACCACGACCCGCTGCGGCTGGTCCTGCTCAACGCCTGCCAGTCCGCCCGCGTCGACAGCACCGACCCGTTCAGCGGGATGGCGCAGGGACTGGTCCAGCAGGACTGCACCGCTGTCGTCGCAATGCAGTTCCCCATCAGCGACGGTGCGGCCACGACGTTCACCGGCGAGTTCTACGGTGCGTTGGCGGACGGCTTCCCCGTCGACCAGGCGGCCACCAGCGCCCGCAAGGCCCTCATCGCCGAGTATGCGGCGGAATGGGCCACCCCGGTGCTCTTCCTCCGCTCCCCCGACGGCCGCGTGTTCGACCACATCGTCGCCCAGCCGACGCTCACCGCCGTCCCGACCCCGCCTCCCGCCGTCGAGCAGGTGGACGAGGAGCGGGCGCAGCAAGCGCTGGCCGCCGACGCCGCGACGACTCAGACGAAGCGCAAGACGGCCGACGAGCAGCCCGCTGCTGCGCCGTCGGAGAGCGACCCCATGCGCGGCCTCGCCGCTGCGGCCGGTGGGGTCGCCGCGGGCACGGCCATACCCACACCGTCGACACCGCCGGCGGCGGAAGCGTCAGCACCGGCAGCGTCAGCACCGCCAGCGGCCGGACCCGCATACCCGCCACCGACGCAGCCGGTCGCCGTGCAACCGACGCAGGTGGTGCCTCAGCAGCCGACCGCCCAGCAGCCGGCCCCACCACAGCAGACCCAGCCACAGCAGGCCCGACCGCAGCAGCCGGCGTACCAGCAGACCTACCGGCCGCCGCCGACCTACCAGACCCGGCCTCCGACGCAGCCGACACAGCCACCGCCGGGTCCGACGGCGCCGAGGTACGCCGGCGGGGGGACCGGGAAGAAGCCGCGGTGGGGCCTGATCATCACCGTCATCCTCGCCGTGGTCGCCGTCGTGTTCGGGGGTCTCTACTGGTACGGCAGGTCGCTCCCGGAGAAGGTGGACCCGACCAACAACAACGGCGGGCAGGCGAGCACGCTGACCGGTCCGAAGATCTCGGCCGTGCACCTCAGCACCGGCCTGACGATCAACGGGGACGCCTCCGACTGGCCGAGCGACGTCCCGACCTTCGACAGCAACGTGCTCATCGCCGGCAACGACACCGATCTGCTCGGCCACTGGGGGCTGGCCTGGGACGACACGAACCTGTACTTCATCGTCAAGGTCACCGACCAGACCGCGCTGCAGACCCACCAGTCGGACACGTCCCAGCTGTTCAAGGGCGACGGGGTGAACTTCGAGTTCGGGACCGCCCAGCCGAAGAACAAGAACGCCTCGCTCGAGACCGGCGACAAGCACGTCCTCCTCGGACCGGCGAACTTCAAGGACGACTCCGTGATCAGCGCGATCAACGTGCCGAACGGTTCGGTCTTCACCCGCGGGACGAACACCATCCAAGGACTGCACGCGGCGACCGTGAAGGTCGACGACGGCTACCTCATTGAGGCGGCCATCCCGTGGACGACGCTCGGTGTCGAGGACATCTCGGGCGGCAACGAGTACGGCATGAACCTCAACGTCAGCGACTCCGTCCCGAGCGGTGCCAAGGCCGGCGAGCTGAGCTCCTTCGTCAGCAACAACCCCGCGCGGAAGGGCAACGACGCCCAGTTCCGGAGCATCTGGGGCACGCTGCAGCTCGAGGGTTGACGCGAGCGACCGTGACCTCCCGACGCTACGAGAACTTCGACCTGCTGCTCGAGGCCGCCGGTGACGGCACGTACCGGTCTCGAGTCGCGGCGAGCCCGGTGGGCGCCGGAGCGACGGCGACGTTCACGATGCCGTTCGACGGGACCGCGTTGGAGAACCTGCTCCTCAAGCTCGACCCCGGGCGGTCGCAGATGCGCCGAGCCTCGGCCGACCCGAGACCGAAGGCGTCGGTCGAGCTCGGCGGAGCGCTCTTCGACGCGGTGTTCGGCGAGGAGGTCCTCCTCGCGTGGTCGCGCAGCCAGGACGCCACGCGGGAGGCCGGCGAGGGGCTTCGGCTGCGGCTGCAGCTGACCGACGCCCCGGAGATCGCCGGCCTGCCCTGGGAGCTGCTCTACGACCGGCGCACCGGCTCCTACCCCGCGCAGTCCGAGCGCACGCCGCTCGTCCGCTACCTCGAGGTGCCCCAGCCTCCACGGCCGCTCACTGTCGACGGGCCGTTGCGCGTCCTCGTCGTCCTCTCCTCGCCGACCGACCTCCCCGAGCTCGACGTCGAGGCCGAGTGGCGCCGGATGCAGGACATGCTGGCCAGCCGCGTGGCCGCAGGTGCCGTGCAGCTCGACCGGCTGCCCGCGCCGACCACGACCGAGCTGGCGGCGTGGCTTCGCAGCCACGAGGTCCATGTGCTGCACATCGTCGGCCACGGCGACTACGACGAGAACCAGCAGGAGGGCGTCCTCTACTTCTGCGACCAGTACGGCCGCAGCGTCGCGGTTCCCCCCGGCGTCCTCGGTCCCTACCTCCACGACCACGACCCGCTGCGGCTGGTCTTCCTCAACGCCTGCCAGTCCGGACGGCTCGGCGCCGCGGACCCGTTCAGCGGCATGGCCCAGCGCCTGGTCCAGCAGGACTGCACGGCGGTGGTCGCCATGCAGTTCCCCATCAGCGACGGCGCGGCGACCGTCTTCACCGGCGAGTTCTATGCGGCCCTCTCGGACGGTATGCCGGTCGACCAGTCCGTGACCAGCGCGCGCAAGGGCCTGCTGGCCGGCTTCGCCGGCGAGTGGGCCACGCCGGTGCTCTACCTCAACGCCCCCGACGGCCAGGTCTTCGAGTCACCCGCCCGTGCCGAGACGACGGGCATACCGACGCCGCTCCCGCCTCCGACCCGGCCGCCGACCCCGACCGGGTCCGCATCGGCGCCGCCCGTCACGCCACCGCCCGTGGTCTCACCGGCGCCGCCGGCCGGGCCCGGACGGGGCCGGACCATCGGGATCGCGGCGGCCGCGGCCGCCGTGCTCATCGCCGTCGTCGTGTTCGCCGTGTCGCGCGCCGGCAGTGGCGGTGGCTCACCGGACGCCGCCGCCAGTCCCTCGAGCGTGGTCACCTCGACGCCGGTGACCCCGGCCGGGGCCGTCGCCCCACCGGCCGGCGCCCCGTCGATCGCGACGGCGACGGCGTCGTTCCGGCCGGTCGAAGGCCCGCAGTTCTCCGCGCGCCGGCTGAGTACCGCGCCGAACATCGACGGCCGCGGCGACGACTGGCCCGCGACCGCCCCAATCGTCGCCGACTACCTTGTGGCCGGCAACGGCGCCACTGTCAAGGGCCTCTGGTCGCTCGGATGGGACGCCGACAACCTCTACCTCCTCGTCCAGGTCATCGACCCCGAGGTGACCACGACGAACGCCGCGAACCCGGCTCGGCTGTTCCAGGGCGACGCGGTGACACTGCAGTTCGGCTCGTCGGGGGCCAACGCCGACGGCAGCAACCTGAGCCCGGGCGACGTGTCGCTGTCCGTCGGACCCGGTGGTGGGGGCGCGGTCGCAGCCGTCACCGTCGGGTCCGCCCGGAACTTCGACGTCGACGCCGGCCGGGCGGCGCCGGCGGTGAAGGCCGCAGCCGTGACGACGTCGACCGGGTACACCATCGAGTCGGCCGTGCCGTGGTCGGTCATCCAGCTCCCCGAGGCAGGTGGGCTCACGACGATGTACGCCGGTGCCCAGTTCGGCGCGAACCTCATCGCCGACGACGCCGACCCCGCAGCGGGCAGCCGGACCGGGATCCGGTCGCGGGTCAGCAACAACCGGTACGTCGCCGACCACACCGACCACGACGGAGGCTACCGGCGGTACTGGGGACTGCTGACCCTCGGATCCTGAGCGGCGCCAACCCCGTCGGCGCGTCTGGCTAGGCTCGCGCGAGTGGGGCGGCGATGAGACGGGAGATCCTGCGCCTCGCGATCCCCGCCTTCCTGGCCCTGGTCGCCGAGCCCCTGTTCCTGCTCGCCGACTCGGCGATCGTCGGCCACCTCGGCACCGAGGCGCTAGCCGCACTCGGCGTCGCCTCATCGATCCTCCTCACTGCCGTGGGCGTGTTCGTCTTCCTCGCCTACGGGACCACGAGCGTCGTGGCGCGGCGACTCGGCGCCGGCGACGAGACGGGCGCCGTGGCGGCCGGCGTGGACGGGCTGTGGCTGTCGGTCGGACTGGGAGCGCTGGCGGCGGTCGTGCTGGCGGTCGCCGCGCCGGGCCTCTGCGCCGCTATCGGCGGGTCGCCGGGCGTGCAGGAGCAAGCCACGATCTACCTGCGCATCTCCGCCATCGGCCTCCCCGCGATGCTTGTCGTCCTCGGCGCGACCGGGTTGTTGCGCGGGTTGCAGGACACCAGGACCCCGCTCGTGGTCGCCGTCGCGGGGTTCGGTGCCAACATCGTTCTCAACGTCGCGCTGGTCTACGGCGCCGGCCTCGGCATCGCCGGGTCGGCCATCGGGACGGTCCTGGCCCAGACCGGGATGGCCGTGGCTCTGGTGGTCACCGTGGTGCGCAAGGCGATCCGGCTCGGCGCACCGCTGTCGCCGCATACCGCGGGCATCCTTGTCGCTGCGCGCGGCGGCGTCCCGCTGCTCGTCCGGACGTTGGCCCTGCGCGGTGTCATCATCGCCACGACGGTGGTCGCCGCACGGTACGGCGACACCGTGCTGGCGGCGCACCAGATCGTCATGACGGTGTGGAACGGGCTGGCGTTCGCGTTGGACGCACTGGCCATCGCGGGGCAGGCGATCACCGGCAAGGCTCTCGGTGCTGGGGACGTCGGGCAGGCGCGGGCGGCGGCCACCACGATGGCCCGCTGGGGCGTCGGTTTTGGGCTCGTCACCGGTCTGGTGCTGCTGCCTCTCGCGCCGTTCATCGGTCGACTGTTCAGCGCGGACCCGGCCGTGGTCTCGGCGGCCGCGTGGGCCTTCCTGGTGGTGGCGATCGCCCAATGGCTGGCCGGGTTCGTGTTCGTCGTCGACGGGGTGCTCATGGGCGCCGGGGACACGGTCTGGCTCGCCGTGGCCATGGTCGGCGCTGGAGTCGCCTGGGTGCCGGTCACGCTGTGGGCCAGTGCGGGTGGCGCCGTCCTCCCTGGCGGGTTCGGGCAGCCGCTCGCCGGGTTGTGGGTGTGGTTCGGGATCGGGTTCCTGGCGCTCCGTGGCGTGGGCCTCTGGTGGCGGTTCCGCGCCGACGGCTGGCTGGTGACCGGCGCCACCCGCTGAATCGGTCCGGCCGCTGGTCACGTCGCAGCTCATGTCGCAGCAGGTGGGGTCATAGCCCCGCGTCACGCGACATGACGTGCGACATGAGGTGACGCGACAGACCTCCATCCAGGATGCGACCCTCCGACGTGGGCCGCCGGACCGCTACGGCGCGGACGCCGCATACCCTGTCCGCCGTGGCGCTCGACATCCTCGTGCCGTACTGGGGCGATCCGGACCTCATGCGCGAGACCGTCGAGAGCGTCTTCGCGCAGGACCGGGACGACTGGCGGCTCCTCGTCGTCGACGACGCGT
Organism: uncultured Actinomycetota bacterium; assembly: GCA_963787725.1. GTDB lineage: Bacteria > Actinomycetota > Actinomycetes > Actinomycetales > Dermatophilaceae > Lapillicoccus. The sequence goes on from CAWBEH010000014.1 coordinate 284,908, forward strand.
ACCCCGACCCGCAGATCACCGAATGGCTGACCGCGGTCGACGACCCGCGCGTCACCGTGGTGCGGCACCCGGCCAACCTCGGCATCACCGCGAACTACCGCGAGTGCCTCGCGCGAGCGACCCAGGAGCACGTGGTCTTCCTCGGCTGCGACGACGTGCTGCTGCCGAGCTACGTCGGCGTGGTGCTCGACGCCTTCACCGCGGCACCGGAGGCGGTGATGGTCCAGCCGGGCGTGCGTGTGGTCGACGAGACCGGCACCCCCTCAGCCGGCCTGGCCGACACCGTCAAACAGCGGCTGCTGCGACCTCGAGGCGAGAGCCGGACCGCCCTGTCCGGGGAGCCCCTGGCCACCTCGCTCCTGCACGGGAACTGGCTCTACTGGCCGTCGCTCGCGTTCCGACGCTCTGCACTCGAGGAGATCGGCTTCCGCGTCGAGCTGGCGATCATCCAGGACTTCGCGCTCGAGATCGACCTCGTCGCGCACGGCGGCACCCTGGTCGTGGATCCCGAGGTGTGCTTCCTCTACCGGCGCCACGCGGGCAGCGCGTCGTCGACCACGCTGGTCGACGGGTCACGGTTCGCCGACGAGCGCACCTACTACGCGATGGCCGTCGAGCAGATGCGCGCGCTCGGCTGGCGGAAGGCGGAGCGGGCCGCCCGCGCGCGGTTCACGTCACGGGCGCACGCCCTGAGCCTGCTCCCCGGCGTCGTCGCGCGCCGTCGGTGGGACGCGGCCGGGCAGCTCCTGCGCCACAGCGTGGCTCGAGGCTGACTCCCTGGCCGAAGAACCGAACCGGTGCCGGGCCCAGCGCAGCGCAGGCCGTTCGACGAGCCGCCAGCTGACCACCGCCAGAGCCGCCGTCGCGAGCGCCGCCAGCACGTCGTAGGCCACCAGCCCGAGGTGGTGCGCACCGGCGTACACGAGCAGCTGCTGGATCGGGAAGGCGTAGATGTAGACGCCGTACGAGATGTCGTGCCGCCGCGCCACCGTGGGTGACGGCACCACGGTCGCGAGCCACAGCAGCGCGTACGCGATGAGCGGCGAGGCCGCCTGTGCGCCCCAGTGGTCGACGGTGGCGACGACGGCCGCCGCCACCGCGATGGCCGCCAGGGCGAACGACGTGCGCAGCGGGACGCGCCGGACGACCACCTGGACGACGGCGCCGCCAAGGAACGCCGGCAGCAGCCGGGCGAGCAGGACGAGGTCGGAGTATGCGCCGGGTCCCCAGGCGTCGACGGTCGCCCAGGCGAGCACCGAGGCGACGAACGCCACCACGATCACCCATCGGTGCCGGCGCACCACGGGGAGGCAGATCAACAGCCCGACGAACAGGTAGCAGAGGAACTCGAAGTACAGCGTCCACAAGGAGCCGTTCCAGGCGCCCGGGTAGGGGACGCCGAACGGCGTGCCCGCCACGTCGTAGGCGTTGATGCGCAGGGCGAGGTTCTCGAGGACGTACGCCGGTGGCGTGGTCGGCGTCGTGAGGAAGCCGCTCCAGTCGCGCCCGCCTGCGGACCACGCGATCGGAGCGAAGACGCCGGCGGTGAGGAGGAGGCAGACCACGAACGCCGGGTAGATCCGCGCGACTCGCAGGACGAGGTAACGGCCGAGGGGGTTGGCGAAGCGGCTCGCGGTGATGAGGTACCCGCTGATGGTGAAGAAGCCGAACACGGCCCAGCCGCCCAGGTTCTCGCCCTGGTACGACGGACCGGTCCCCGCGCCGGACAGGTAGTAGCCGTGGGCCACGAGGACCAGGAGGGCCAGCGCCAGGCGGATCAGGTTGAGCGAGTTGGTGCGGACGTCGAGCTCGACGGCCCGAACGCCGGACCGCCCGATGAGCGGGGCCTGGTCAGCGGTGATGGGCGTCCCATCGGGTGAACCCGGCGGCCGCCGCGGCGTCCTCGCTCTCGAACCAGACATCCGCCGCGGAGCGGGCGAAGCCGGGGGCCTCGGCCGTATAGAAGAGCATCGAGTCGGCGTTGCCCTTCACCGCCCACCCTCCGGGCCCGGTGCCGCCCGGGCCGGGAAGGGCCGAGCCCGCGCCGTACTCGGACGGGTCGACGCCCGTCGCCGGAGCCTCCGGCGCCTTCCGCTCCTCGGCAACGGGCTCCTCGGCCAGCGGCTTCTCGGACACCGGCTTCTCGGACACCGGCTCCTCGGACACCGGCTCCTCGGACACCGGCTCCTCGGACACCGGCTCCTCAGCGGCCGGCGTCCTGGGGCTCTCCTCGGCCGCCACCGGTGTCTCGGCGGTGGTGGCGTCGTCCGCCGGCTTCTCGTCGCCGAGGGTCTCGACGTACCCCTCGTCGTGGCGCAGCTCCGCGTCTTCCTCGAGCTCTTCTCGCTCCTGCTCCTCGGGCGTGACGTGCGCCTCCGCCGGGAGGTGGTCGTCCGCGTCGGGTTCACCATCGTGCGTCCGTAGCGTGTCGGCGGCACCCCGGAGCTCGCCGGCGGCGCCCTTCAGCTCAGTGGCGGCGCTGCGCAGCTCGCCGCCCGCTCCGGCTTCGCCAGATGCGTACCCGGGCTCCTCGTCGTCCCGCTCGAAGCTCTCCAGGGCGGGCACGTACTCGACCGCCGGCGCTCGATGGCGACCGGAGCCGCCGCGGCTGCGCAGAAGCAGGTAGATCACGATCCCCAGCGCGACGGCGATGACGACCCACAACCAACCGGGCATGAACGATCCTCTCTGCGGGCGGTCTGGCCATCAACGCTAGCGCGGCCCAGGGTGATGCGCTGGCCCGAGGGGCCCCGGCGCGGCAGAGTAGGAGCCGACGGGCATCTGCGGCCCTGGACAACGACGACGGAGGCGGCCATGACCGAGCATGAGGTACCGGACCTGCACGATGTCGAGGAGAAGATCCATGCGGCGCACGACGCCGAGGACAAGCTCCTGCACACCATGCCCAACGCGATCCATCCGGACGACAGCGCCTTCCCCGGCATGATGCCGCCCTCGGCTCCGCCCGCGGCGGACAAGCACAACGCCGAGGAGCAGCCCGAACCCGACACAGAAGAACGCGACAACGATGAAGAGGCGTTCGTCGAGTCAGCGGTCGTCGAGGACGACAGCCCGCCTCCGGACGACCCCGACCACCGCTGACGCGCCTGGCGGCTACTCGCCGCGGCGCTTCCGGGCCTGCTCGGCCTTGCGGCGCAGCTGGTTGTAGGTGCCGGTGATGCCCATCGCCTTCTTCACCTCGGCGACGACCGCCTTGACCTCGACGCGGGTCCGCTCGGTGCCGTCGACGATGATCTCGTCGACGTAGCCGGGACGGCTCTCGTACGTTGCGCGGCGCTCGCGCATCGGCTCGAGGAAGGTGTTGACCGCCGCCGCGAGCTTCTCCTTGACCTCGACGTCACCGACGCGACCGGCGCGGTACCGCTCCTTGAGGTCGGCCACCTCGTCGCGGTCCTGGTTGAAGGCGTCGTGGTAGAGGAAGACCGGGTTCCCCTCGACCGTCCCCGGGATGTCGGCGCGGATCCGGTTGGGATCCGTGTACATCCCGCGCACCTTGCGGCGAACCGTGTCGGCGTCGTCCGACAGCAGGATCGTGTTGCCGAGGGACTTGCTCATCTTGGCCTGGCCGTCGGTGCCGACCAGGGTCGTGATCTCGCTGATGACGAGCTCGGGGATGGGGAAGACCTCGCCGTAGAGGTTGTTGAACCGGCGCGCGATCTCGCGGGTCACCTCGACGTGGGCGTGGTTGTCCTTGCCGACCGGGACGACGTCGCCCTTGACGCAGAGGATGTCGGCCGCTTGGAGCACGGGGTAGCCGAGCAGGCCGTAGGGCATCTCGTCCTTCCCGGCGGCGCGGGCCATGTCCTTGAGGCTGGGCACGCGCTCGAGCCTCGGCACCGTGACGAGGTTCTGGAACAGGGTGTTGAGCTCACTGACCTCCGGGATCGCCGACTGCAGGTAGAAGGTCGCCTTCTCGGGGTCGATGCCGGCCGACAGCTGGTCGAGCACCATGTCGCGCGCGTTGGTGCTGACCTGGTCGATGTCGGCGCGGGCGTTCTTCGTCGTCAGCATGTGCAGGTCGGCGATGATGAAGAACGCCTCGTACTCCTCCTGCAGCCGGATCCGGTTCTCGACGCTGCCGACGAAGTGGCCGAGGTGCAGCTTGCCGGTCGGGCGGTCGCCGGTGAGCATCCGCTTGCGGCGGCCGGCCACCTCGAGGGTGGCGTCCGATGGCGCGGACGTCGTGACGGGCGTGGTCATCTGAGAGCTCCTTGTCGTCCTGCGTCCCTCGGCCGGGCAGTGCTCCGCACACACGAAAGCCGCCCGTCGAAGGGCGGCTGTGGTGTGGTCGTGCTGGGTTCCGCCCCGGTCAGGGCAGCCACCAGCTCGCGCGCGGCACGCCTACGGGCGTCACGGTCGAGCCGGTGGTGGTCATGACCCAAGTCTATCGGGTCGGCACCTCGCCCCGCCCCCGCCGTAAAGTCGCCCGGTGCCTGTTCCCACGTCGCCGCTCGCATACCCGCGACCCCAGCTGCAGCGGGCGCACTGGCAGGACCTCTGCGGTCCGTGGGACTTCACCCACGACGACCAGGACGTCGGCCGTCGCGAGGGGTGGTCGCGGGGTGACGGACCCTTCGAAACGACGATCCAGGTGCCGTACCCGCCGGAGTCCGAGCTGTCCGGGATCCACGACTCGGCCGTGCACCCGGTCGTCTGGTACCGCCGCGCCGTCCGGCTGGAGCCGGTCGGCCCGGGTCGTCGATCGCTGCTGCACTTCGGGGCGGTCGACTACCGGGCCGAGGTCTGGGTGAACGGCCGACTTGTCGCGAGTCACGAGGGTGGGCACACCCCGTTCCACGCCGACATCACCGACACGCTCGACGACGCCGGTGACCAGGTCGTCGTGGTGCGCGCCGAGGACCCGGTCGACGACCCGGCCCAGCCGCGCGGGAAACAGGACTGGCGGCCCGCGCCGCACGACATCTGGTACCACCGCACGACCGGCATCTGGCAGCCGGTCTGGATCGAGGTGGTTGGCGACCTGCACCTCACCCGCCTCGACTGGACGCCCGACCTGGTCCGCGGCCGGGTGACCCTCGAGGCTGAGCTGAGTGGCGCGCCGGTCGACGGGGCCCGGCTCGAGGTTCGCCTGACCCGGCCCGACCGGGTCGTCGCCGAGGCCTCGGTCCGCGTCGGCACCTCTGTCGCGGTGGGCATCCTCGACATCCCGGAGGCGCGGCACGGCCAGGAGCAGGGCGACCTGTTCTGGACGCCGGAGCGGCCCAACCTCCTCGACGCCCGGGTCGCGCTCGTCGCCCCGGACGGGAGGGTGCTCGACGAGGCCACGTCGTACCTCGGGTACCGCAGCGTCAGCGTCGGCGACGGGCGGTTCCTCCTCAACGGTCTCCCGTACTACCTGCGGCTCGTGCTCGAGCAGGGCTACTGGCCGCAGTCACACCTGGCCGCACCCGACGACGATGCGCTCCGCGCAGAGGTGGAGGCGGTGAAGTCGTTGGGGTTCAACGGGATCCGCATCCACCAGAAGATCGAGGATCCGCGCTACCTCGCGTGGTGCGACCGGCTCGGCCTGCTGGTCTGGGAGGAGATGCCCAGCGCATACGCGTTCGGCCCGACCGCAGTGCAGCGTGTCGTTCAGGAGTGGACCGAGGCCGTCCGTCGCGACCGCGGCCACCCGTGTGTCGTCACGTGGGTACCTCTCAACGAGAGCTGGGGCGTACCGACGATCGCCCAGGACGCCGCCCAGCGCGACTACGCCACCGCGCTCTACCACCTGACCAAGGCCCTCGACCCGACGCGGCCGGTGATCTCCAACGACGGTTGGGAGCACACCCGCAGCGACATCCTCGGGGTCCACGACTACGCCCCGACCGGCGAGCTGCTGGCCGAGCGGTACCGCGACGCCGAGGCGATCGACCGCGCCGTCGGCGACCAGAGCCCGGGTGGTCGCCGGGTGCTCCTCGAGGGTGCGGGCGAGCCCGCGCAGCCGGTCGTCATCAGCGAGTTCGGCGGCCTCAGCCTGGCGCCCGCCGAGGGCGAGGAGTGGTTCGGGTATGCGACGGTGCAGACCGCGGACGAGTACCTCGAGCGGTTCGCCGGGCTGGTCGGCGCCCTGCTGGACAACCCCGAGATCGCCGGGTTCTGCTACACCCAGCTGACCGACACCGAGCAGGAGCGCAACGGCCTCCTCACGGCCGACCGGTCTCCGAAGCTGGACCCGGAACGGGTCCGCGCGATCGTCGAACGGCCGGCGCGGGCTGTGCCGTCCGAAGAGGTCGAGGCGAGCCGAGCGGCTACGCTGCGACCGTGGGCGAGCGGAGCACGTCCCCCTGGCCGGCCAAGCGTCTCAAGATGACGACCGGCCGACGGATCGGCAACGCCCTGATGGATCGCCTCGTCTCCTGGAACCTCGTCCCTCGCACCGTGATGCTCACGACGGTCGGCTGCAAGACCGGCGAGGAGCGCCGCACGCCGGTCTCGCTGGTGTACCGCAGCAGCCGCCTCTTCCTCGTCGCCCCGTACGGACCGGTCGGGTGGGTCCGCAACGCCCGGGCGGCCGGCACCGTCCGCATCACGGGGAAGGTCGACGGCGACAAGACCGACGCCCTGTATGCGGTCCGCGAGGTGACTCCGCTCGAGGCCGGCCCGGTGCTCAAGGACTACTGGCAGACCGCCTCCACGGTGCGCTCGTACTTCGACGTGCCGAAGGGGGCGCCGGTGGAGGCGTTCGTCCACGAGGCCCACCACCACCCGGTGTTCGAGCTGACCCTGGTCAAGCGCGACTGAGGTACGCCTCGATGCCGTCGAGGAGACGCTCCAGGCCGAACTCGAACCCGTTGCGCGCCTCCTGCTCGAGGTACTGCTCCGGCTCGTGCTCGAAGTCGAAGGCGCCCTCGGCGTTCGCGGCGGCGAGCCGCGGGAACCGGGCGTCGACGTCGGGCACCAGCTCGGCGATCAGCTCTGACTGCGTGGTCCACCAGTCCGTCTCGGTCTGGCCCACCGACCGCGTCGCCTCCCGCAGCTCGGCGATCTGCCGGGTCATGCCGGCGACGAACCCCGAGACGGTGCCGACGATCTTCATCACGTCGGCACCATTGAGGTCCGTGGACGCGAAGAGCTCCGCCGGGCGCTCCATGGTGAGGTAGCTGCCCGGCCCGAGGACGGGACGCGCCGACGAGATCTGGTGCACCCAGGGGTGGCGCAGGTAGAAGTCCCAGAGGTTCAGGGCCCAGCGGCGGGCGGCGGCTCGCCACCCGTTCGCGACGTCGTAGGTGACGTCGAGCTCGCGCAGCACGCGGTCGAGCATGAGGTCGACGAGCTCGGCCTTGCTGGGCACGTACGTGTACAGCGCCATCGCGGTGCGCCCGAGCCGCTCCCCCACCGACCGCATCGAGACGGCGTCGAAGCCCTCCGTGTCGGCGATGTCGGTGGCGGCCGCCACGATGTCGTCCACCGTGAAGGCGGGTTTGGGCCCTCGTGGGGTGGCCTCGGCCGCGGTGGGGACCCCCCAGAGCAGCTCCATGGTGCGGCGAGGGTCGCCCTGGCCGGCGTACGTGACCATGGTTGCCTCTCTTTACGGAATAAAGTATTGTTCCTCCTTCTTCACTTTACACCGTAAGGAGAGGAGAACCAGATGGTGGCGACGATCAGTGCGGACGGCCTGGTCAAGCGGTACGGCGAGCAGGCGGCCTTGGACGGGTTCGACCTGGAGGTGGAGCGCGGCTCGGTGTTCGGGTTGCTCGGCCCGAACGGCGCGGGAAAGACGACGGCGGTGAGGGCGTTCGCGACGCTGCTGCGCTACGACGCAGGCGACGCCCGGGTCGCTGGGCGGGACCCCTCGACCGAGCCCCACGAGGTACGGCGGCGGATCGGCCTCAGCGGCCAGACGCCGGCGGTCGACGAGATCCTCGGCGGCCGGCAGAACCTCGTGCTCTTCGGCCGGCTGAACCGGATGTCGCGGCGCGACGCCCAGCGGAGGGCCGACGAGCTGCTCGGAAGGTTCGGTCTCACCGACGCCGCCGAGAAGCAGGTCAAGCACTACTCGGGGGGTATGCGTCGTCGGCTCGACCTCGCGGTCACCCTCCTGCTGCGGCCCGAGGTCCTGTTCCTCGACGAGCCCACGACCGGCCTCGACCCGCGTAACCGCACCGAGGTGTGGGAGGCGGTGCGGTCGCTGGCCGCGGACGGCACGACCGTCCTGCTGACGACGCAGTACCTCGACGAGGCCGACCAGCTGGCCGGGCGGGTCGCCGTCATGGAGGCCGGCAAGGTGATCGCCGACGGCACTCCCGACGAGCTCAAACGCGAGGTCGGCGGCGACCAGCTCGAGGTCGTCGTCGAGGAGTCCGCGGACGAGGCGGCCCACCTGGAGCAGGCGCACGACGCGGTTGCCCGTCACAGCTCGGGTCCGCCCCACGTCGACCGCGAGCAGCGCCGCGTCTCGGCGCCGGTGGACGACCGGGTCGCGGCGATGGCCGGAGTGCTGCGCGACCTGCAGGAGCACCAGGTGGCCATCGCGGACATCGCCCTGCGCAAGCCCACCCTCGACGACGTGTTCCTCCGGCTGACCGGGCACGGCGCGGAGATCGCGACCGAACCCGCCGACGGGTCGGCCCACGGCGAAGCGGGGTGGGCCCACGGCGAAGCCGGGTGGGCCCACGGCGAAGCCGGGTGGGCCCACGGCGAAGCCGGGAAAAGAAGGAGGAGACCGATGACCACCGCCACCACCGCGGCCGGCGAGGCACTGGCATACCGTCCGCTCGAGAGGTTGCGCTGGGCGGCCCGCGACGGGTTCCTGGTCGCCGGCCGCGACGTCGCCCATTGGGTGCGTGAACCGCAGCTGATCGCCTGGACGCTGGTCTTCCCGATCATCTTCGTGGTGCTCTTCGCCTACGTGCTCGGCAGCGCGATGCAGGTGCCCGGCGGGCTCAGCTACCAGGAGTACGTCCTGCCGGGGATGTTCGTGCAGACGATGGCCTTCGGGCTCGGCGAGACCCTCGCCGCGGTCCAGGCCGACAACGCCAAGGGCGTCATGGACCGGTTCCGCTCGATGCCGATCGCCCCGTCGGCCGTCGTCGTCGGCCGCTCGCTGGCCGGGCTGCTCTACTCACTCGTCAGCCTGGTCATCCTCATCGGCGCCGGCCTCCTCGTCGGCTGGCGTTGGCACGGCACGGCCTGGGAGACCCTGGGCGCGATCGGGCTCCTGCTCCTCGCGCGGATGGCCTTCCTCTGGCTCGGCATCTATCTCGGCCTGCGGGCCAAGAGCCCGGAGATGGCCAACGGGATCTACGGCCTGCTGTATCCCGTCACCATGGTGTCCAACGCGTTCGCCCCGCCTGAGCTGATGCCGACGTGGCTCGGCGTCCTCGCGTCGTTGAACCCGCTGTCGTGGACGACGACCGCCGTGCGCGACCTCTTCGGCAACCCCGGCGGCAACCCGGCCGGCTGGCTCGGCGAGCACTCCATCGGCCTCGCGGTCGTGTGGCCCCTGGTGGTCACCGCTCTCACGCTGCCGCTCGCCGTCAAGGCCTACCGGGGGCTCGGCAGGTGAGCGGTGGCCAGCCCAGCCCGCACGACGTCATCGCGGTCCGTGGCGCCCGCGAGAACAACCTCAAGGACGTCTCGATCGACATCCCGAAGCGCCAGCTCGTCGTCTTCACCGGAGTCTCGGGTTCGGGCAAGTCGTCGCTGGTGTTCGGCACGGTCGCGGCCGAGAGCCAGCGGCTCATCAACGAGACCTACACGGCGTTCCTGCAGAACTTCATGCCCGCGCAGGCTCGCCCCGACGTCGACACCCTGAGCGGCCTCACCGCCGCGATCCTCGTCGACCAGGAGCGGATGGGCTCGAACTCCCGCTCCACTGTCGGCACCGCCACCGACGCATACGCCATGCTGCGGATGCTGTTCAGCCGGCTGGGCGAGCCGCACGCCGGCGGCTCGGGCGCCTTCTCGTTCAACCTCCCCGAGGGGATGTGTCCGGCGTGCGAGGGCACCGGCCGCCAGTCGGCGATCGACGTCGACGCGCTCGTCGACCGCGACCTGACCCTCAACGAGGGCGCCATCACCGTGCCGAACTTCACGACGAACACCTGGTACTGGCGGCTGTTCACCGACTCCGGCTTCCTCGACCCCGACAAGAAGCTGCGCGACTACACCGAGCAGGAGTGGGACGACTTCCTCTACAAACCGTCCACCAAGGTCAAGCACGCCGGGTTCAACGCGACCTATGAGGGCCTCGTCGTCAAGGTGAAGCGGATCTTCATCGACCGCGCGTCCGAGATCAAGCAGCCGCACATCAAGGCGTTCGTCGAGCGGGCGGTGACCTTCGCGCTGTGCTCCGAGTGCGGCGGCACCCGGCTCGCGGCACCCGCGCGCGCGTCGCGGATCGGGGGCGTCTCGATCTCCGAGTGCACGGCGATGCAGGTCAGCGACCTGCTCGAGTGGCTGGACGGGGTGACCGCCCCTGGGGGCACCACCCGCGCGTACGGTGGCGCAAGCCACGCGCGGGGGACGGTGGCGCCGCTGGTCGGGAACCTCCGGCATACCCTCGCGTCGTTCGTCGAGATCGGGCTCGGCTACCTCTCCCTCGACCGCGAGCCGGGCACGCTCTCGGGCGGCGAGGCGCAGCGGACCAAGATGGTCCGGCACCTCGGGTCACCCCTCGCCGACGTCACGTACGTCTTCGACGAGCCCACCGTCGGCCTGCACCCGCACGACATCCAGCGGATGAACGGCCTGCTGATGTCGTTGCGCGACAAGGGCAACACCGTCCTCGTCGTCGAGCACAAGCCCGAGGTCATCACCGTCGCCGACCACGTCGTCGACCTCGGACCCGGCGCCGGCTCGGCCGGGGGCAACCTCGAGTATGCGGGTGACGTCGCCGGCCTGCGCGCGTCCGGGACACTCACCGGGCAGCACCTGGACCGCCGGCCGTCGCTGCGGCCGTCGGTCCGGTCGGCGACAGGGTCGCTGCCGATCCGAAGCGCGACCCTGCACAACCTGCGCGACGTGTCGGTCGAGATCCCGACCGGGGTGCTCTGCGTCATCACCGGCGTCGCGGGGTCGGGGAAGTCGTCGCTGATCCACGGGTACCTGCCTCAGCACGACGGCGTGACGGTCGTGGACCAGACGGCGATCAAGGGGTCGCGGCGGTCCAACCCGGCGACGTACACGGGGCTGGCCGACGGGATCCGGTCGGCCTTCGCCAAGGCCAACGGCGTGAAACCGGCGCTGTTCTCGGCGAACTCGGAGGGTGCGTGCCCGACCTGTCGTGGGCTCGGGGTCGTCTACCTCGACCTCGGCTTCATCGTCGGCATCCCGACGCCGTGCGAGGACTGCGAGGGACGCCGGTTCACGGACGAGGTCCTCGAGTACCGGCTGAAGGGCAAGAACATCAGCGAGGTGCTGGCCATGCAGGCGGAGGAGGCGCGGTCGTTCCTGCCCGGGAAGCACCCGGTCCTGGACCGGCTCGTCGACGTCGGGCTCGGGTACCTCACCCTCGGCCAGCCACTCACGACCCTGTCCGGCGGGGAACGGCAGCGCCTCAAGCTGGCCATCCGGATGGCCGAGATCCGGAAGCAGGAGGCGGTCTTCGTCCTCGACGAGCCGACGTCGGGGCTGCACATGGCCGACGTCGACATGCTGCTCGGCCTGCTCGACCGGCTGGTCGACACCGACAACTCGGTGGTCGTCATCGAGCACCATCTCGCCGTCGTCGCCCATGCCGACTGGGTCATCGACATGGGTCCCGGTGCGGGTCACGACGGTGGGCGCGTTGTCTTCGAGGGCACGCCGGCGGCGCTGTGCCGCAGCGGGACGCTGACCGGGGACCACCTCGCGGCCTACGTGAGCTGAGGCGGCCGCCGGCCTAGCGAGCGGTCGTCAGGAGCTGGTCCACGGGGGCGTAGTCGTCGGTGAGCACGAGCGGGTCCTCGCCCAGGAACGCCTGCACCGTGGGTTCGGGCACCAGGGCCAGGTTGCTGCCCCTGTCGAGGAGCGCCGCGGCCATCGCGTCCCGGTCGATGGGCGTGTGGGACGCGACGATGACGAGGTTGCCGCCGGTCAGGTCGCCGGAGCCGGCCATCAGCGCGACGTGCTCGAACACGGACGCCACCGTGGCTAATTCGGCGCGGGCGAGATCCAGCGGCCGGTAGTCGATGACGTTGAAGACGACCAGGCCGTCGGGGCGCAGCACCCGGTCGATGTCGAGGACCGTCTCACGCGTGGTCAGGTGCCACGGCACGGCGATCCCGCCGAAGGCGTCGCCGATGTAGACGTCCTGGCTGTCGGTGTCGATCCGCTGGACGGCGACGCGGCCGTCGGCCACCTCCACCTGGAGCCGCGGGTCGTTCGGAAGCGCCAGCCGGGCGCGGTCGATCTCGACGACACCGGGGTCGATCTCGACGACACGGTTCGTGCTCGCCGGTCGGGTGGCCAGCAGGTACCGCGGCAGCGTCATCCCGCCGCCACCGACGTGCAGCACCGACCGCGCTGCCGGGCGGCTGTCCAGGGCTGCGGCGAACGCCCTGATGTAGGCGAACTCGAGGAAGGTCGGGTCGCTGGTGTCGACGTAGCTGTGCCGCAGCGTGTCGAGCCTCAGGATCCGACCGTCCGGACGTACGGGGTCGGGCACGACCGACGCGCAGTGGTACCGGGTCTCGACCTGGCAGGGGGACGCCACCACCAGCGCACCCAGCCCGGCCACCAGGGCGAGAACGAGAGGAGCGGCCACCCCGACGTGAGGAGGAATCCCGCGCCGCCGGTTCGCGAGGACGAAGGCCAGGCCGCCGACCACGAGGAGGACCCCGGTGCCGATCAGAATGACGCTCGTCGGAACCAGGGCGAGGAGCACGAACCCGGTGAGGAACGTCGCGAGGATCGCGCCGAGCGTGCTGACGCCCGAGAGCCGACCGACCACGGACCCGGTCTCGGTCAGGCTCGACAGGGCGAGCTTGACCACCATCGGGGGTACCGCCGAGAGCACCGCCGCCGCGACGAACACGGTGACCGTGGCGACGAGCAGGGCGATCGGGGCGGCGTCGCCGGGCCCGACGGCGCGCGTCGCCAGCCGGATGGCCGGTGTCACGAGCAGGACGAACGCCCCGCCGACGAGCAGCAGCGGGCCGATCATCGAGCGCGGCGAGATGCGGTCCGCCGCCGCCCCGCCGGACCACGCGCCGAAGGCGATCGCGGCGAGCGCCAGCCCGATCACCGCCGTGTTGGTCTCCATGGTGATCCCGACGTACGGGGCGATGAGCCGCAACGACGTGATCTCCAGGACCAGGACCGCAGCCGAGGTCCCGAACACGAGGGCGTAGGCCACCCAGTTCGCCAGCGGTGCGGCGGACACGGGGGGTGGAGTCGGCTGGAGGGTCGGCGGTGCGGTCGGCTCACCATCAGGCATACCGCGCAGTATGCGTGACCGAGCGTGTCGCCCGGCCCCCAGACCGAGGTATCAGGGTGAGCGCGTCGTCAGCGCGCTTCGCGCCCGCGGGCTCGCGAGGTCTGCGCAGACGCTGTGCTCCGGGCGCAGACCGTGCACGGTGCGCGCAGCGACCGGAACGTCTGCGCAGAGCCAGTGACCGCCGCGGATCCGGCCGAGGGTCGGTCATGAAAGAAGGCGCCCCGACCCTGGTATCAGGGTGGGGCGCCGTCCTCGGCCGAGCGAGGTCAGCGAGCGACGACCTCGAAGGGAACCGTCGCCTGGACCTCCGGGTGGAGTCGAACCAGCGCCTGGTAGGAGCCGGTCGACTTGATGTGGCCCTGGACCTCGATCCGGCGACGGTCGAGCTCCGGACCGCCGGCGGCCTTGACCGCGTCAGCGATGTCGGCCGTGCTCACGGCGCCGAACAGCCGGCCGGCGTTGCCGGCCTTGGCCGGCACGGTGACCGACGCGGCCTCGAGGCGGCCCTTGAGCTGCTTGGCCTCCTCGAGGGACCGGACCTCGCGGCTCGCGCGAGCCGTCGTGATCGCGTCGACCTGCTTCTGGCCGCCCTTGGTCCACGGGGTGGCCAGGTGGCGCGGGAGCAGGAAGTTGCGGGCGTACCCGTCCTTGACGTCGACGACGTCACCGGCGGTGCCGAGGCCCGTGACCTCGTTGGTGAGAATGACCTTCATCTGGCGTGCCTCCTCAGCGGGCCGAGCTGGAGTACGGCAGCAGGGCCATCTCGCGGGCGTTCTTGACCGCGGTGGCGATGAGCCGCTGCTCCTGGACGGTCACTCCGGTCACCCGACGGGCTCGGATCTTGCCGCGGTCGGAGATGAACTTGCGCAGCAGCGCGGTGTCCTTGTAGTCGATGTTCTCGACCTTGGCGATCTTGAGGGGATTCGCCTTCTTCTTCGGTTTGCGCACAACGGGCTTGGCCATCGTGGTGCTCTCCTTCTTCTGGTGAGAGCCCGGGGAGTTACCCCGGGATGGGGTCTTTCTGGTTTCTCTGGATCAGAACGGGGGCTCGTCGTAGCCGGGAGCGTTGTTGCCCCAGCCACCCTGCTGGCCGCCGCCCTGGTTGCCCTGGCCGCCCGGGTTGCCCGGGTTGCCCTGGCCGCCCGGGTTGCCGGCCGGCTGTCCGCCGCTCCAGCCGCCCTGGCCGACGGGCTGGCCGCCGCCGGTGGCTCCTTGACCTGGCCCGGTGGCCCACGGGTCCTCCTGCTGGCCACCCTGCTGGCCGCCGAAGCCGCCACTCTGCTGGCCGCCGAAGCCGCCGCCGCCGTTTCCGCGCTGGGTCTTGGTGACCTTGGCCGACGCATACCGCAGCGAGGGGCCGACCTCGTCGACCTCCATCTCGATGACGGTGCGCTTCTCGCCTTCCTTGGTCTCGTAGGACCGGGACTTCAGGCGGCCGGAGACGATGACGCGGGTGCCGCGGTTGAGCGACTCGGCCACGTTCTCCGCGGCATCGCGCCAGACCGAGCAGCGCATGAACAGGGTCTCCCCGTCCTTCCACTCGTTGCTCTGGCGGTCGAAGGCCCGTGGCGTGGACGCGACGGTGAAGTTGGCCACGGCGGCGCCGGACGGCGTGAACCGCAGCTCCGGGTCGCCGGTGATGTTGCCGATGACGGTGATGACGGTGTCGCCAGCCATGGTGAGTCCTCCTCGCTCGGTTCGGGGCTCAGGCGCCCGGTCGCAGCAGCTTGGTCCGCAGCACCGACTCGTTGAGTCCGAGCTGACGGTCGAGCTCCTGGGCCGTGGCGGGCTCCGCGGTCATGTTGATGACGGCGTAGATGCCCTCGGCCTTCTTCTTGATCTCGTATGCCAGCCGACGGCGGCCCCAGATGTCGACGTTGTCGACACTGCCGCCGTCCTTGGTGACGACGGAGAGGAACTTGTCGAGGGACGGTGCGACGGTCCGCTCGTCGAGCTCGGGGTCGAGGATGACCATGAGTTCGTACTGACGCATGCGTTGACCCACCTCCTTTGGTCTTGGCGGTCACGGTCTCTCCGTGACAGGAGGGTTGAATGCGTCCCGCCGCAACGCTGTCGTGAGACACCCTCACACGAGCCACCGACGGTGGTCGGTGCTCGTCCACAGGGCGCTCTCGCGTCACGGCGAACCGGCCAAGGCTACCGGGTCGCGCGACGCCCGAGAAATCGGCGACGCCGCCGCTGCCGGCCCGCGACAATCGGGTCCACCCAGGGAGGAGACACCGATGCCCGAGGAACCGATACCGGCCGAACCACCGCCGGCCGTGGTCGCGCAGCTGCTGGCCACGGAGCACTGGAGCCTGCTCGCCACCCGCGGAACGATGTGGTCCGAGGTGATGAGCCGGATCACGATCCTGCTCACCGTCGTGACGGGGTCGCTGGTGATCCTCGGCCTGGTCGCCCAGGCCGGCGGCTTCGGCACCACGTTCCAGATCCTCGCGATAGGGCTGGCCGGAACCGGACTGATCCTCGGCACGCTGACCAGCGTCCGGGTGTTCCTCGCCAGCGACGAGGACGCCGGCCTCATCCTCGCCATGAACCACCTCCGTGCGGCCTACGCCGAGCTGGCACCGGGGATCGAGGAGCACTTCCTCACCTCGACCCGCCTCGACGAGGAAGGGCTGATGCGGACGTACACGATGGGCGTCCGCCGGCACACCATCGTCCACATCCTCGGCAGCACCAACTTCTTCGTCGGCACGGTCAACACGCTCCTGGCCGGCGCGCTGGCAGCGCTCGTCACGGGGACGTTCGGCGCTCCCATCGGCGCGATCGTCCTGGCCGGGCTGGTCGTGGCGGTGCTCTACTTCGCGGCGTTCATGTATGCGGGGTACCGCACCTTCGGCGCCCGCCAGCGGATGGTCCGCAGCCGATAGTCCGCGTCAGCCGAACCGCACGACGAGGCGGTCCGGGGCGTCGCGCAACGGGCCGGCCAGCTCGTCGCTCTCGCCGTCGCCCCAGTCGCTCTCCACCACGGCGCCCTCGTCGTCGTACACGGGCGGTCGTCCCATGGCCAGCTGCCAGGTCCGCGCGAGCAGCCAGAGCACCCCACCCAGCCGGATGACGAGGAAGACCGCATACCAGGAGGCGGGGAGCCCGCGGCTGGGCGCTGCGGTGCCGGCAAGGTACAGCCATACCGCCTCGAAGTGGAGGGCCTCGGTGGCCGACCAGGCGAGCACGTCCTTCCAGGCCAGGCCGACCAGCGCGGCGAACGGGACGAGCCAGAGCGCCGACTGCACGGTCATCGACTTGCCCGTGAGCATGACGATGGTCAGCATCACCAGGCTGACCTCGGCCACCCCGGGGCGTCGGGGCATGGCCAGCGTGAAACCGGCACCGACGACGAGCGCCACGACCCAGCCGGCCACACAGAGAATCGTCACCGTGGTCGGCGACAGCGGCTGGCCGCCGAGCTGCGGGAGCAGCCACGGTGACCCGAACCCCGCCCCCGCGTCGAGCCAGGACCGGTATGCGGCGGTGGCGGCGTCGGGGTTGACCGCACCGAGGACGAAGAGGATCCCGCCGGCCACGACCGCTGCGGCGCCCGCTGTGCGCAGCCACAGCTGGACGCGTTCGGTCCGGATACAGACGAACAGCAGCGCGGCGATGACGACGAGCGGGTACGTGCGCGCGGACACCGCGAGCCCGAGGAGCACGCCGGCGACCACGGGTCGTCGGCGCGTCCACGCATACAGGGCCGCCGCGGTGAGCGCGACCCCGACGACGTCCGCCGAGATCGGCAGGACGAGGAGCGCGACCGGCGCCAGGGCCACCTGCGCGGCCCGCAGCGGGAACCGGCGAACCGTGGCCGCGGTCCACCAGGTGGTGAGCGCCCACAGCACCGCGGCGGCGATCGTCCAGATCGCGAAGTAGAACCGCATCCGGTCGGGGGTCTCGCCCGACGGCACGACGGTGGCCGTCAGCGTCATGAGGAACGACGTGAGCGGCGGCTGCGACGGCGCCGGGGAGCCGAAGCCGCCGGAGAGGTAGGCGCCGATCCCGGCCGACAGCCCCGCGTCGCGGTAGGTCGCGGGCAGGTCGGAGAAGCAGGCGTGCCAGAACTGGTCCGGCGAGCTCCAGCCGGTGTCGATGCACGGCGCGCGCAGGAGCACCCCGAGCCCGGACACGACGGCGGAGGCGCCGGCCAGGAGGGCCGCGTAGTACCGCCAGCCGCGGACCAGACCCGCGGCATACCGGCCGACCGGCCCCCCGATGACCTCCGAGGCCGCGGTGGCGATCTCGTCGCCACGGGTGGGGGCGGTGACGAGGTCGGCGCGCCCCGGGGTGGCGGGCACGTCGGCGCGGTCCGCGGTGGGGGCGGACCCCCAGCGCGAGGTCACGCGGTGAGCCTACGGGCCGGGGTTGGGTGGGGCCGTCGAGGTCGTCGGCCTGGGCCCCTGGGTCCTGGTCGTCGTCGTGGTGGCGGGCGGCGCGGTGGTCGTCGTGACCGGCGGCGGCGCGGTCGTGGTCGAGGTGGGCGGCTGCGTGGTCGTCGTGGTCGAGGGTGCCGTCGTGGTCGTGGTGCTCGGCGTGCTCGTCGTCGTCACGGCGTTGTCGCCGATGCCGGCCCGCTTGGGGAACTGCTGCACCTCCATGCCCTGGGTGGCGGCCTTCATGAAGTCCAGCCACATCGACAGCGGGAGGCTGCTGCCGCCGACCTCGCTGACGCTGAGCCCGGGAATGTTGTCCAGCGGCTGCGGGACGCCGTCGACGTCGCGGTACATGCCCACCGAGGTGACCAGCTGCGGGACGAACCCGGTGAACCAGACCGACTTGTGCTCGTCGGAGGTTCCGGTCTTGCCCGCTGTCGGCCTGCCGAGGCCCGCGGCGCGGGCGCCGGTGCCACCGGACGCCGTGACCTGCTGGAGCGCGTCGATGGTGTCGGCGGCCACGTCGGCGCCGAACGCCGCGGTGAGCTGCTTGTTGACCTTGTAGTCGATGTTCGTCGTCTCGGACGTGACCGCGGCGACGAGGTACGGCGTGGCCTTCTGGCCCTGGGCGGCGATGGTGGCGTATGCGCTCGCCACGTCGACGACGTGCGGCGAGGCGGTGCCGAGGACGTTGGTCAGCGTGTCGTCGAGGCCGGCGGTCTTCTCCGGCATGCCGGCCGCGATGGCGGCGTTCTTGGTGTTCGCGGGGCCGATCTTGTTGTTGAGCCCGACGAAGACGGTGTTGACCGACTTGGCCGTGGCGCGGCGCAGGTCGATCATCCCGAAGCTCTGGTTGAACTCGTTCGGGACCTTGGTCGTCCCCACGGTGATCGGGCTGTTGCCGTTGAACATCGTCTTGGTGCTGATGCCTTGCTGCAGACCACCGATGAGCGCGAACGGCTTGAACGTCGAGCCCGCCTGCATGATCGCGTCGGTGGCCGAGTTCAGCTGGCGCTTCTGGAAGTCCGCGCCGCCGTACATCGCGACGATGGCGCCGTCGCCGGGCTTGATCGAGGTGAGGCCGGCCTGGACGTCGGGCGCCTCCTTGGGGAGGTACTTCTGAACGGAGGCGACGGCGGCGTCCTGGCTGGCCTTGTTGATCGTCGTGGTGATCCGCAGACCGCCGCGGTCGATGTCGGAGTCCGACAGCTTCAGCGTGCCGCCGAGCTCTTTGCGGACGGCGTCGACGATGTAGCCGTTCGGTCCGGCGATCGCCGTGTTCTTCGACGGCGGCACGGTGTCGGCCGGGCCCTTGATCTGGTCGCGCTCCGCCTGGCTCAGCCACCCCGCGGCGACCATGCCGTCGAGGATGTAGGCCACCCGGCTCGTCAGGTTGGCCTTCTGCTTGTCACCCAGGGCCGGGTCGTAGAGCGACGGCGCGTTGACGATCGCCGCGAGGGTGGCCCCCTCCGCCACGGTCAGCTGGCTGACGTCCTTGTTGAAGTACGCCTTCGACGCGGTCTGGATACCGTAGGCGCCACGGCCGTAGTAGATGGTGTTGAGGTAGTTCTCGAGGATCTGGTCCTTGCCCTGCTGCTGGTCGATCTTGACGGAGATGATGATCTCCTTGAACTTCCGGGTCAGCGAGCGGTCCGACGTGAGGAAGTAGTTCTTCACGTACTGCTGGGTGATCGTCGAGCCGCCGCCCTGGACGTCTGACCCGCGGAGCGCCTGCCAGACCGAGCGGGCGATGCCGGTCGGGGAGAAGCCGGGGTTGGTGTAGAAGTCGCGGTCCTCCGCGGCGAGCACGGCCTTCTGGACGTGGTCGGGGACCTTCGAGAGCGGCACCGACTCGCGGTTGCCCTCGGCCTCGGAGAGCCGGGCGAGCTCGGTCTTGCCGTCGTCGTAGTAGACGATCGAGGCCTGGGCGTTGGCCAGCTCGTTGGGCTGGGGCGGCTGGATCGTGGCGTAGGCGATAGCGACGGCCACGGCTCCGAGCGCGATGAGGCTGAGCAGGGAGAAGAGCACCCACTTGGTGACCTTGCGGGCGCGGGACGGGGGCTTCGGCCCGGCGGGTCCGCCGTCGGGTCCGCCGTCGAAGGTGCCCCCGGATCCGCCGTCGGGTCCCCCGGCTCCGGACTCGGCGCGGGCGCGCCGCGCAGCGCGGCTGTCGGGGGTCTGAGCACTCACGACGGACCAGTATGCGGGGTCGGAGGCCGCCTGTCCCAATCGTGTGCGTGTCGGGCGATGTATCGTGGCGATATATCTGTGTTACGGTTCCGACCGGACAAAGCCCGAGTATGTCAGGTCGGGCTCCCTCGGAACCGTGGAGGAGGTGGCCCCGATGGCGCGACGCGCCGAGCTGCTCGAGTTCGCCGTCCTCGGCCTGCTCCACGAGAGCCCGATGCACGGCTACGAGCTGCGCAAACGCCTCAACACCGCCCTCGGCGCCTTCCGGGCGCTGTCCTACGGCTCCCTCTACCCGGCGCTGCGCGAGCTGCTCACCCGGGAGTGGATCGCCGAGGTGCCGCGGGCGACCGGAGGCTCCGGGAGCCGGCGGGCGCGCATCGTCTACCAGCTCACGCATACCGGCAAGGAACGGTTCCAGGAGCTCGTCGACCAGGCCGGGCCGAGCGCCTGGGAGGACGACGAGTTCGCCGTCCACCTGGCCTTCTTCGCCCGCACGACCCACGAGGTGCGGCTGCGCATCCTCGAGGGCCGGCGGTCCCGGCTCGAGGAGCGGCTCGCCCAGGTCCGCGAGACCTCGGTCCGCAACCGGGAGCGGCTCGACGCCTACACCGCGGCGTTGCAGCGGCACGGCGAGGAGCAGGCCGAGCGCGAGGTCCGCTGGCTCGAAGAACTCATCACCACCGAACGCAACACCCCGCATACCTAAGGAGCATCTCCATGGGATCCACCAGCCCTCGAATCAGGGTCGCCATCGTCGGCGTCGGCAACTGCGCCAGCTCGCTGGTGCAGGGCGTCGAGTACTACAAGGACGCGTCGCCCGAGGGCACCGTGCCCGGCCTCATGCACGTCACGTTCGGCGACTACCACGTCAATGACGTCGAGTTCGTGGCCGCCTTCGACGTCGACGACAAGAAGGTCGGCAAGGACCTCGCCGAGGCGATCAACTCCTCCGAGAACAACACGATCCGGATCGCGGAGGTGCCGACGACCGGTGTCACCGTGCAGCGCGGCCACACCCTCGACGGGCTCGGCAAGTACTACCGGATGACCATCGACGAGTCCCCGGCCGAGCCGGTCGACATCGTCGCGACGCTGCGCGAGGCGCGCGTCGACGTGCTCGTGTCCTACCTGCCGGTGGGGTCCGAGGAGGCCGACAAGTTCTACGCCCAGTGCGCCATCGACGCGGGCGTGGCCTTCGTCAACGCGCTGCCGGTGTTCATCGCGTCGGACCCGGAGTGGGCGGCGAAGTTCGAGGCGGCCGGCGTGCCGGTCATCGGCGACGACATCAAGTCCCAGGTGGGTGCGACGATCACGCACCGGGTGCTGGCTCACCTGTTCGAGGAGCGCGGTGTCGTGCTCGACCGGACGTACCAGCTCAACGTCGGCGGCAACATGGACTTCAAGAACATGCTCGAGCGCGACCGGCTGGAGTCCAAGAAGATCTCCAAGACGCAGGCCGTGACCTCGAACCTGTCGCACGACCTGGGCGCGCGGAACGTGCACATCGGGCCGTCCGACTACGTGCAGTGGCTCGACGACCGCAAGTGGGCCTACGTCCGCCTCGAGGGCCGCGCGTTCGGTGACGTCCCGCTGAACCTCGAGTACAAGCTCGAGGTCTGGGACTCCCCCAACTCGGCCGGCATCATCATCGACGCCATCCGGGCGGCCAAGATCGCGCTCGACCGCGGGATCGGCGGCGCGCTCGTCTCGGCCTCGTCGTACCTCATGAAGTCCCCGCCGGTTCAGCGCGAGGACACCGAGGGCCGCGCCAAGCTCGAGGCGTACATCGCGGGCACCGAAGAGCGCTGACCGCTCGCACGGAGCACACCAACGGGCGTTGGTCACCTGCACACCCGGTTTCGGGTCTGTTCAGGCGACCAACGCCCGTTCCCGTGCACGGCGGACGGTCTCGACCAGGATGGACTGCACCCATTCGGGAGCGAACATCACCTGCTCCCAGGCGAACCGCAGCACAACCCAGCCGCGCGAGACCAGCTCGTCGTAGCGCCAGCAGTCCTGGCGCAGCTGCTGCCGGGCGCCGTGGAACGCGAAGCTGTCGGCCTCGATGACGATCCGCAGCCGAACGTCGGCCAGGTCGACCCGGGCGTAGAAGTCGTCGTCAGTGATCTCGACCTGGGGAACCACCGAGAGTCCCGGGACCCCGAGGCAGATCGCCCGCAGCACGGACTCGAACGGGTTCGCCGCCTCGGCCGTCGCGTGTCGAGTGACCCGCTGGACCCGTGCCCGCCCCCTGGCGGGGTGGGCGTCGGCCGCGCGGCGCATCTCGGCCACCGTGACGACCCCCGCCCGCAGCGCGGAGTCGGCGACGGCGAGCGCCTCATCGAAGGCCAGTGCCGCCGCACAGTCCAGCACCGTCCGAAGCGGTCCGGTCACCCAGGCGTCCACCACGTCGACCTGGTCCAGCCGACGCCACGTGACGTGCGCCTGCTTCTGGTCCGCCAGCAAGACACTCCGGTTGCGCGGAACCGTGACCCAGGGTCGGTCCGGGCGGCTCTTGACGGCCCAACCCCAGTGGGCGGCGGCACTGAGATGCGAGGCGACGGCGTGCAGGCGATGCGCCGCACGCTGACCCTCGTCAGCCGTGGGGAACGCATAGCGGCCCCGCCCGTCACGGACGACGAGTCCGTTGCTCAGGGCCTTCGCGAGCGAGCTCCTCGACCCCGCTGCGACCAGCTCGGCGTGACTCGCCACGCCACCCTGGCGGGTCAGCTCGGCGAGCAGGTCGAGGACGGTCACCCCTGGACTGTGCCGTGCCGGACGACACCCGCCCCGGCGTCATCCACAGGAGCGCTCGGCCTAGGTTGAGCGGTATGCCGAAACCTCCCGTTCCCGCCGACGTCGCCGAGTTCCTGATCCGGCCGAACTACGCGACCATCAGCGTTGTCCGACCGGACGGCCAGCCGATCTCGTACCCGACCTGGTACCTGTTCGAGGACGGTCAGATCGTGGTCAACATGGACGACGGTCGTAAGCGGATCGAGCACCTGCGGCGAGACCCACGGGTGGCCCTGAGCGCGATGGACCCGCATGACTGGGTCACCCACGTCAGCATCGTCGGCCACGTCGCCGAGTGGATCCCCGACACCGACCTCGTCGACATCGACCGCATCTCGACCCACTACGACGGCGAGCGCTATGGAAACCGGAACCGGCCCCGCGTGACCGCCCGGGTCGACATCGACCGGTGGCACGGCTGGGGCCGGTTCAAGAGTCGCTAGGGGAGCTTTAGCTTGCCGGTGCTACCGATCGGCCTTGCGGTAGCGAAAACCGCCTGCCAGGCAGCCAGCGGGTCGCCGTTGGGCTGTTTGGACAGCTCGACCGCCACGAGCCCCGCCACGATCGGCGTGGCGAAGGAGGTGCCGCTCCAGGATGCCAGGCCGTTCGTAAAGGTCACATCCGGCTGATTTCCCTTCTTCGGTGGTTCGTCGTATCGGTACGGCGGCGCCTTGGGGAAAGCGTTGACGATGTCCGTTCCTCGTGCGTAGACGCTGACCCATGGCCCAGTGTTGCTGTAGTCAGCAATAGCCATGGACTGGGCGTCGAGAGCTCCAACGGCGACGACTCGATTCATCGTCGGCGCGAAGGCGGCTGGGTAGAAGTTCTCGGTGCTGGAGTTGTCGTTTCCCGCAGCCGCGACCAGTAGCGTGCCCGGACCAAGGAGCTTGCATGCGGCCTCGATCGCGATGGGCGGCAGTCCGTCCTTGGTCGTGCCGCCAGCGGACATGGAGACGATGGCCGCGCCACTCAGAATCGCATCGCGCAGGTTGCCTGCTAGCTCGCTTTCGACGATTCCACCGTGTCGGAAGAGCTTCCCCCACACCTTGATCTCGGTGGACGGCGCGGTCGATCGCAGCACTCCACAAACAAAGGTTCCGTGGCCGCGGTAGTGGTCCGTCTGCCCGCCTTCTCCTTCTCCGGTGATTCCTTGCTTGAGCCAGAGGTGTTCGTTCTCGGTAGCGGGCCGGCGGCCGGTGTCGACGACCGCGACCGTGACAACGTTTCCGTTTCCTGGGACGCGGGACGCCAGCGGCACGGGCACTGCCGACTGCGGAAGGACTGGTTCCGTCGCCGGACAGCAGCTGAGCGGCGAGACGTGGATGACGTGATCAGGCATCGCTGCGCCCGGCCGGCCAGCCGTGGCATCCACCGCTTCGCAGGCATCGTGAACAGACGCGTTCGCGGGCAGGAGGAAAGTCGTCACCCCGTCCACCGGCTTGTCGGTCTGGCTGGTCCAGCCCGTTACCCCCTGGAGGGCGTTCAGGGCAGTGATGGCGGAGGGCACGTCGGCATTCCGGACATGCAATGTCTGCTCTTTGAACATGTACTCAATCTGCGCCGGGTCATTGCCCGGATGGATCCGAACCTGGTGCGTACCGACTCCGTTGAGCGAGTCGCGCAACATTGTGGCCTGGGCGATCTTTTGAGCGTTACTTACCATGCCAACCTCACGGAGAGTAGAAGTAGCGATGTGGTCCCAGAGAGGTCGGTCGGGACGTCTGATACATCGGTCTCCTCCCATGGGGCAGACCGCCGCTCATCCGATGGCTCGCCCTCCGCGGCGGAGGGCCTCCTCGCGCTCGCGTTGTCCGATCCTCTCCGAGCGCTCGCGGCCGCGCGAGCGCTTCTCGAAAGTTCGCCTTCGGCGGCACAAGGAGCGGTAGCACATCAGGTCGTCACCATTGTCGAGCGTGACCGCGGTCACCTGGCTGTCGCGTTGGCTGCCGCGCACCAGGCACTGCGTTGTGCGCGCCGCGACGGCGACGAGGACCGGGTGGCCGACGTTCTGGCCACGTTGGCGGCCACGCTCATCTTCGCGGGTCGCACCGCCGCGGGCCGGCGTCGCTTCGCCGAGGCCGAGACCCTGACGCGAGTCGAACGCCGACCCCGACTCGCGCTGAGGCGCGCCGTCACCGGCTATGTCACCGGCGACTACGACCTCGCTTTGGCGGACTCCAACGAAGCCATGCTCGGCAGCTCACGGATGCGCGACGACCTCTGGCTCGCCCGCTCCCTCAACACCAGGGGTCTCATCCAGTTGGCACGCGGGCAGGTCGACGCCGCGGACACCGACACTGCCACCGCTGCCGGACTGTTCGATCGGCTGGGCCAGCCTCTCGAGTCCGCGTTCGCCCGACACAACCGTGCGCTGATCGCGCGACAGCGCGGCGACCTTCCGCAGGCACTGGCGCTCCTCGACGAGGTCACCATCACCTACACCGAGATGTCGTCCGTGCCCAACGACCTGGCCATCGACCATGCTCAGACGCTGCTCATCGCCGGATTGGTCGGCGAGGCGAGAGAACTAGCCCACGAAGCCCTGGGGACGACGGACCTGCAGCCGGCGAAGCGGGCGGAGGTGCTGCTAACCGCTGCGCAGGCAGCCCTCGCCGATGGTGATCTGGACGCCGCACGGGTGAATGCCGACCTCGCCGGACGCCTCTTCGCCGCGCAGCAGCGACCGGTGTGGGCGCACCGGGCGCGGCTGCTCTCGCTGCAGGCTGAGTTCCTCACCCATCGTCCGGATGAGCGTCTGCTGGCCTCCGGGTCGTCGGAGCCGACAGCGAAGGACACCGATCGCGGCACCAAGCGACTGCTCCGGTCCGCCGCGGAGCTCGTCGACCAGATGCGCGCCGAACGAGCAACGGACCTCAGCGTGGCCCAGCTGCTCCACGGCCGCATCGCGCATGAGGCCGCGCGGGACGACCAGGCGCTGCAAAGTCTCCAGGAGGCCGCCGTTTCGCGGCATGTCGGCTCAGGCTTGGCGCGAGCGGCCGGATGGTTGGCCGAAGCGCTCCGGCAGGACATTCGTGGGGACCGACGCGCGTTGCTGCACGCCTGCCGCCGTGGCTTGGACGCGGTCGATGAACACCGCGCACTGCTCGGGGATCTCGAGCTGCGAGCGCTGGCTACCCGGCACGGCATCGAGCTCGCTGCCCTCGCGGTCCGCGACGCGCAACGGCGCGGCGATGCGCGCGACATGTTGTGGTGGGTTGAGCGGTGGCGCGCTACGGCGCTTGCCGTCCCCCGTAGTCACGTCCACGCTGACGGTGAGCTCGACCGACAGGTCGCGGCGCTACGAGACGTTGCTCGCCGCCTCGAGACTGCCGACCCGTCCCGCCGAGAGGCCCTCAGCCAGGAACGGGATCGGCTCGAGAGCGTCGTTCGGCGCACCCGACGACGGCAACGAACGGATGGAGCCCGAGCAGCGACGTTCAACGTCCAAGACGTTCTTGGCGTCCTCGGTGAGACTGTCCTGATCTTTCTGATGTACCTCGACGGCACTCTCTACGCGATCACCGTGGCGAACGGCAAGGTTCGGCGCCGGGCAGTCGGACCGATGGCGGATGCGTTGCAAGAGTCGCGATTCGCTCGGTTCGCCTTGCGGCGGGCGGCGTTCGGCCGGGTGACGGACATCCCCTCAGCCGCCGTTCGGCTCCAGCGAGCCCTTCTCGGGGACCTCGCCGCCGAGTGGTCGCGACCCAGTGTCGTGGTTGTGCCTCCTGCCGAGCTGCTCACGGCACCATGGGGCCTGCTTCCGGCCTTCGGCGCCTCGACGCTGACGGTCAGCCCATCGGCCAAGCTGTGGGCGTCCGCCAGAGGGCGAAGGGACCGGGAAGGCCACATCGCGCTCGTCACCGGGCCAGGGCTCAGTACCGGGGAGACCGAGGTGACCACCCTCTCGCCACTCCACGCCCGCGCTGAGGCGGTGAGCGGCCCGGATGCCACCGTTGCCGGCGCACTGGAGGTGCTCGACGGGGCGCGGCTCGCGCACGTCGCGGCGCACGGGACGTTCCGGGCCGACGCTCCGATGTTCTCGTCCCTGCAGCTGAGCGACGGGCCGCTGACGGTCCACGACCTCGACCGCCTGGAGCGGCCACCGGTAGAGATGGTGCTGTCGGCCTGCGACTCCGGGAACGCGGCGCCGATCGGAGCCCACGAGGCGCTCGGACTCGTGTCGAGCCTGCTGGCGATGGGGACCGCGACCGTCCTGGCCAGCGTGGTGCCGGTGAACGACCGCGCGACGATCGGCGTCATGCGCGACGTCCACGACGTCGTGGGGCGGGGCGGATCACTGGCGGAGGGCTGGCTGGCCGCTCGTCAGGCCGCCGCCCACGATCCGCTCTCTCAGGCGACCGCCGCCGCGTTCACCGCCTGGGGAGCGTAGGGGCGGACGACTCAGCCGGCGTCGAACCAGGGCGTCGCCACCTTGGCGCGCGTGCCGCGCTCGAGGGTGATGCGGACCATGCCCGTCGGCACTCGGCGGAGGCCGAACCGGCCCTCCGCGTCGGGCACCGTCGTGAACGAGGCGGACATGGTGTCGAGGGTGACCGACGTCCCGTCGGACCCGCCCGGGTCGGCGACCACACCGACCACTTCACAGAACTCGCCGGACACCGTCAGCTCCACGTCGATGGACAGCTCGCCGAACTCGAAGAAGTGCATCCGGCTCGTCGGGGAGGTACCGCGTACCGCCTCGAGCCGGTCTCCGTCGAGCTCGACCACCTCCATCAGCTCGGCGTCGGGGTCGCGGAAGGCGAACAGCGCCCGGCTCATCTCGCGGACGTGCTCGGGGACCGGGTCGACGACGGCCGCGATCGCGCCGAGCCGCTCGAGAAGCTCGATGTCGGCGTCGTCCACTCCGGACGAGCCTCGCGTTCGGTCGCTCATCAGCTGCGTGCCTCTCTCTGCCGGTCCGACGGTGCGTCGAAGCTGTATCCGGACTCCTCCACCAATCGTCGCAGCCGCTCCAGACATCGCATCCGCGTCGGTCCGATCGAGCCGATCGGCATGTCGAACGCCTCTGCCACCTCCGCGTACACCGGCCGGTCGACGGCCATCAACACGCGCAAGAGCTGTTGGCACCGCTCCGAGAGCTGCGAGAAGCAGGCCCACAAGTGGGCATCTCGCTCGTCCTCCAGCAGCGCGGCGTCCAGCTCGGAGGCCTCCACGTCGACGGCGTCGACGCCGGTGTCCTCGCCTCTCGTGAGGACCTCCCGGCCCCGTCGGCGGAGCACCCCGAGCGCCTCGCGGCGTGCGGTGGTCGCGAGCCATCCTGGTAGAGCCTCCGGGTTGTCGATCTTGGTCAGGTTCTCGAGCAGGCGCAGCCAGGTGTTCTGGACGGCGTCCGCCGCATCGTCATGGTTCAGCCGGTACGACCGGGCCACGGACCAGAGCAGGTTGGTGAACCTGTTGGTGATGGCGTTCCAGGCTTCCGAGTCCCCTTCGGAGGCAGCCTTGACCAGCACCGACAGGTCGGTATGCCGTTCTGGCTGGCTCATCGGGGGCCTCCCGCGCGAAGTCGTGAACCGCATCTGACAGACGCGGGGACTCACCCGACAGATACACCCGAGCGCAAGTGGATTTCTAGGAGCCGATCGTCGCGAGCTCTCGGGGAGCGCGCGAGGAGGGACGCCGTCGTACCGAGCTGGGCGACACGTCGGCGAGGAGCCGCCGCCACCACGGCACCTGGCGCCGCAGCACTCGTCGGGCCGCCCGGACGTCGACCCAGTAGGCAGACGCCTCCTCGAGTGAGGGCGCCGACGGCGCAAAGGTATGCGCGTCGGCCCGGACGGCGAGCGGACGGAAGGTGTATGCGTCGCCGACGCGGTCGTCGAGTGACTCCGCCTGCTCCAACCGGGTCGCGTTGGGTGACAGGCCGATCCCGAGGTCGGCCGCCGTGTCGACCACCTCGGTCCAGCCGCCCGCGATCCGCGCGCCGGCCGGACCACGGGTGCGTCGCCGGACCCGGCGGCGGGCCTTGACCGCCCGCACGGCCGCATACAGGAGCAGCAGGACGAGGAGGGGCAGCCCGACGTAGGTGAGCAGCCACGTGACCCAGTCCGGCCAGGTGCTCGGGTCCAGCGGGTTCTTGGGCGGGGGCTTGCGGTTCTGGGTGGCGTTCTGGGCCTGGTCCGGACCCTGGAGCACCGAGGGCGGGTTGTTGGCGACGGGGGGCGGCACCTGGGCACCGGTCTTCTGCTCCTCGGACCGCTGCTGCTGCTGCTCGGGCTGCTTGTTGCGGTCCGGAAGGAAGTCGCGCGGGAGCAGCTGGGCCCAGGTGCCGTCGGCGGTGTGCACCTCGACCCAGGCGTGGATGTCGGAGCCCTTGACCTCGCCGGACGCCGGGGGTGTGGCACCGAAGACCACCCGGGACTGGATACCGAGCCGGTTCGCGGCGAGCGCGAGCGCCGCCGCGTACTGCTCGTCGTCACCGGCCAGCTGCTCCGCGCGCACGAACCGCTGCAGCCGAGCCAGCGAGTGGCCGGGCAGGAAGACGTTCTGGTAGTTCCCGGGCGGCCCGCCGTCGGTGTAGGCCCCGGCCCGCATCGCCTTGGCGATCGCGACCACCTTGGTCCACGGGTCGGACTGCTGCCCGCTCCACGCGTCGAGCTTGGCGTCCATGAACCCGAGGGCCTGCGTGTCGACGATCGGGGCACCGTCGACGGTCACAGCCGTGGCCAGGTCGGCCGGCAAGGTGGGGATCACGGCGGTGAGCCGGTATGCGTCGCCGCCGCGCAGGGTGCTCGGCACCACCCCGGTGTTGGTGGCCACGTTGAACCGCAGGGAGTCGCCCAGGGCGGTGGCCCGGCCGGAGTCGCCCTGGAAGTCGATGCCGGTGACGACCCCGGCCGTCGGGAGCCAGACGTCGGCGTACCCGTCCTGGACGACGCGGACGGTCGCCGTGACCTCCCGGCCCGGCCCGCTGGCGGCGATGTGGCTGCCGACCCGGCGGAAGGTGGCGGCGTCGTCGGCGCCGGTGCCGCCCGTCCCGGCGCCTGCGGCGGAGCTGCCGGCCGCGACGTTCCCGGCACCCCAGACGGAACCGTCGAAGGTGTCGAGGGTGGCCAGCCGGACCGGCGTCCCTTCGGGCAGACCCTCCACCTCGAACAGCGTCTTGTCGAACAGCTCGGACGCGTTCGGCTCGGTGTACTTGCGGAACCCGGCCAGCGGGCTCGGGAACTGGCTCACGTCGAACGGCGGCTCGAGCGCGGTCCGCCACACCGTGCGGTCGGCGTCGTCCGACCCCGGCAGGTGCGGTCCGACGAACATCCCGCCGACCACAGCGACGGCCAACAGGACGGCCACGGTGGTGGCCCGGGTGCGACGTCCGCCGCCGTCCTGAAGGGTCGGCCGGCCGCGGCCGGTCCGCAGCGCCGACCACCCGATCGCCACCAGCGCGAACACGGCCCCCTGCAGGGCGATAGACGCCGGGGTGAGCGTGCCCAGCGCGATGCTCAGGCCGAGCAGGACCAGGGGGACCAGGAGCGCCGCATACGAGCGCCGCCACCGGCGGGCGACGGTGTAGGTCGCGGCCGCTCCGACCAGCCCGAAGAGGAACGGCAGCGCCATCAGCGGGCCCCGCGCGTCGATCGGCGGCAGCGAGGTGAGCACCGTCTTCCACCCGCGGACGGCCGCCGACGCCAGCTCCACGAAGGTCTCCGGCGTGGGCAGCACCCCGCCGACCAGGCCCTCGCGGACCGCGATCGGGCCGCCCAGCAGCAGGTAGACCACGGCCAGCCCGGCCAGCGTCACGACCGCCGGCCAGCGGCGGCTGACGACGAGGTGGCTGACCAGGAGACCGAGCAGGACGCCGGCCCCGCCGACGACCAGCCACGCGTACCCGTAGTACGTCGTGCTGAAGCCGACGAGGGCGAGGAGCACCAATGCGCCGGAGAACACCAGGTCGACGCGGACCTCGGCCGCCGGGAGCCACTGCCGCCAGCGGGCCAGGATCTGGGTGGTGCGGGCACCGCGAGAACGGCTGCCCGCGTTGGAGGGGGTGGCCGTCATGCGGACACCCCCGCCGCCATCACGCGCCGCAGGTCGGCCAGCCCGGTCACGGTGAGGATGGTCAGCCCACCGCCGCGGCGGATGCCCGCGGTGGAGTCCGGGTCGACCACGACGACGACGTTGCGGACCTCGGGACCGAACTGGGCGCCGGCCCGCTGCAGCTCGACGAACGGCCGGTGCGGCCCGGTGACGACGAACAGAATGCTCGTGTCGCCCGCCAGGTCGACGGCGCGCAGCGCGAGGGTGGTGAGGTCGACCGGCGCCGGCTCGACCCGGGCCAGGACGTCGAGGGTGATCTGCGGGGTGCTCCGGCTGATGTCGTGCGAGCCGCAGACGATCGTCGTGTCCTGCTCGTCGCGCATGACCCGCAGCACGATGGACGCACCGATGCTGATCGCGGCCTCCAGGTCGGGTACCTCCGGGGCGCTGTGCGCGGCGACGAGGGGCTCGGTGTGCTCCCCGGTCCACTCGTCGAGGATGTCCTCGCCGCCGGTGTAGGACCGCGGGTCGGTGTCGACGAGGACGGTGACGTGCGAGCGCCGGGTGTCGAGGAACTGGCGGACCAGCAGCCGACCGGCCTTGGCCGAGGAGCGCCAGTGGATGTAGCGGCGGTCGTCGCCCGGCTGGTACTCGCGCAGCGCGTGGAACGCCAGGTCGCTCATCGAGTGGTCCTCGGTGACCGTGCCCTCGAGGTCGCGCAGCAGGCCGGCGCCGAGCGACTCCAGGTGCGCGGTGCGCGGGTGCACGAAGAGCTCCTGCACCTGGGTGAACTCCACGGTGCGGCGCAGCACCCCGAGCGGGTCGCCGCGGACGGTCCGGGCCGGCCCGACCGCGATCACGCCGCGGCGGTGGGTCGGCACGACGAACAGCTCCTCGTGCTCGCCACCGGCGCGCAGCGGGGGCATGACGAACCGTGCCGCGGTCACGCCGACCGGCAGCTCGACGAGCAACGGCAGCAGCGGGGTCCGGGCGAGGTTGCGCACCGCCACGCGGCCGGTCGCCGGGTCGCCGACGGTGACCCGCCGCGGGTCCACCTCGCTCTGGATGTCGACGTGGACCCGGCCGATGGTCAGCGCCACGCAGGCGACCACAAGGATGCCGCACGCCGCCGCGACCACGAGCAGCTCGACCCAGCCGAACCGGACGCCGACGTACCAGCACAGCACGCCCAGCGCGAGGATCGCCCAGCCCAGCGGTGACACCCAGCGCAGGCCGGTCGCGACCGGGCGCCAGACCGGTCGGGTGCGTTCGGCCAGGGTGCGCCCAGCCTGCCGGAACCGCCCCCGCACGGTGTTGACCCGACCACGCCACCCCGCCTGGCGGCGCGCAGCCTCCCGGCGCGCACGGCGGGTGGCCGGCGCGTCGGGGTATGCGGTGGGGGCAGTGACGGTCATGTCGTGGGGTCAGTCGGCGTTCGGGTTCGGGGTGCGGTGCAGGGTCCTCGCCTCGGCCTCGCTCCTCTCCGCCGGCGGCGGGCATCCCGGCGGTCGCGGGCATACCGGCGGCTGCGGGCCTACCGGCCACGGGCGTACCGGCCGACGCCGGCGCCTGGCCGCTGCCCTGGACCGGCGGCGGGACGTCGCCGAGGATCTGCTCGATGACCTGGATGACCGTCGTCCCGGAGAACTGGGCCTCGGCGTCGAGCAGCAGCCGGTGCGAGAGGACCGGGACGGCGAGCATCTTGATGTCGTCGGGGATCACGTAGGTGCGGCCCTGCGAGGCGGCCCAGGTCTTCGCGCAGCGCACGTAGGCGAGGCAGCCGCGGACCGACAGCCCCAGCTTGAGGGAGGGGTGCCGGCGCGAGGCCTCGGCGATCGAGGTGACGTAGGCCAGCAGGGCGGGGTCGACGTAGACCTCGTCGGCGAGGCCCGCCATGTCGCCGACGACGCCGGCGGTCACCACCGGCTGGAGCCGGCGTGCGCGGTCGCGGACCTTGGCGTCGCTGAGGATCCGGATCGTGGCCGCGGAGTCGGGGTAGCCGACACTGGTCTTCATGAGGAACCGGTCCAGCTGCGCCTCGGGCAGCCGGTAGGTGCCCGCCTGCTCGATCGGGTTCTGGGTCGCGATGACCATGAACGTGTCTCCGACGCTGTGGGGTACGCCGTCGACGGTGACGCGCCCCTCCTCCATGACCTCGAGGAGCGCCGACTGGGTCTTCGGCGAGGCGCGGTTGATCTCGTCGGCGAGGACGATGGTCGCGAAGATCGGCCCGGGGTGGAACTCGAACTTCTTGATGTTGGGGTCGTAGATCGTCACGCCGGTGACGTCGCTCGGCAGCAGGTCCGGGGTGAACTGGATCCGGCTGTTCGACCCCTGCACCGACGCCGCGAGGGCCCGGGCCAGCTGGGTCTTGCCGGTTCCGGGGAAGTCCTCGAGGAGCAGGTGACCCTCGCTGAGCAGGCAGGTGAGGGCCAGCCGGGTCACGTGGTCCTTGCCGAGGACGGCGCGGTCGATGTTCTCGACGAGCCGGTCGAAGGTCTGCCGGAACCACTCGACCTGCTCCTGGGTGGCCGTCGAGCCGGCGGTGGGGGCGGGTTGTGCGCTCATGATGGGTGTCCTGCTCCTAGGGCCAGTTCGAGTAGCTGTCCGACTTCGTGTCGCCGCCTTGGGTACAGGTGGCCGTCAGGGTCTGTCCGTGCCCGCCGTAGTAGGCGGTCGTCTGGTGGAAGCCGCCGTCGGCAGCGATGTCGTGGTCGGCGAAGTAGCCACTGCTGTCGCGGAAGGCGCAGTTCCAGCTGCCGGACGAGTTCTGGATGCGGACCGAGATGAAGTAGCACGTCGTGTTGCACGAGCCGGGACTCGGACACGTTCGGCCGGTGGCGCCACCGCAGGTCGAGTTCGACGGCTGAACGGTGACGACGACCGGAGGCTTGTCCTGGGTCGTGGCCGAGTCGGTGCGGCCGGGGCCCGAGTCGCTGCCCTGCGGCGTCGTGACGGTCGGGACCACCGTGATGGACCTGGTCTGCGAGTAGCCGACGTTGCTGATCGACACGCTCTCGGCGCTGCCGCCGAGGGTGCGGTCGACCGCCCCGCTCACGCGAATCGAGTCGTAGGCCCGGCCGTTGGAGACGTTGTTCCACCGCCAGGTGATCGTGTAGTCGCCCCCGCTGCCACTGATCGTCGAGGAGAGTCCGGACACGCCCTGGGTGGGTCCGTAGGGATGGACCTGCGCGCCCCCGCTCCAGCCGGAGCACTGAACCGGGGTCGCGTCGTTGCAGGCGGACACGGAGATGTTCTGGGCCGTCGTGGGCAGCTTGCTGGTCGTGAACGTGCGGGTGGTGCCGTCGGCGCAACCACCACACGCCCACGTCCCGGTGTCGCCGCCACTGGATCGCCACTTCACCGACGTGAACGTCGAGGCGCGCGAGTCACCCAGGGTGACGGTGACCTTGGCGAGGTAGTCGAACCCGCTCTCGACGACCTTCGGGGCGGCCGGGACGACGGGGATGCCGGTGGCGCGGTACGCGGAGACGTTGGTCTTCGGCGACTCCTTGCCGCCGCCGTTGGTGGCCGTGACGGTGTACTCGTACGTACGCCCGTCGTACGGCATGGTGTTGGACAGGACCCGCGACGCGGTGCCCGACACGGTGCCGATCGCCGCCCACGCCCCACCGCCGACGCGGCGGTAGACCGTGTACGTCGTGATCGGTGGACCGTTGGGGTCGGTGGTGCCCCACGTGATGGTGACCTGCCCGTCGGCGTCGCCGGCGTTCGCCGTCCGAGCGGCCAGCCGTGGCGCGGCCACCGCCGCCGGCGTGCCCACCGACTGCTTGACGACGGCCGGGCCGTACGGACCCCACCCGGCGCCGTTGTGGGCCTGGACCCGGATCGAGTACTGGTCGTTGTTGACCAGCCCGCTCAGGGTGGTGGACAGCGTCGCGCCGGAGACCACCCGCGTACCCCCACCCGCGCCGCCCGAGGTGTTGACCCACTGCACCTGGTACTGGTCGACCGCGCTGCCCTCGTTGACCGGCGCCGCCCAGGTGACCGCCAGCGTGCGGTCGCCCGGCGTGACGACGCCGACGGTGACCGCCCGCGGCGCCGTGTCGGGGGTGACCTCCTGCGACGCCGCGCTCGGCGGCGACCAGTCCACCGCGTTGCGGGCCCGTACCGTGAACGAGACGGGCACGCCGTTCCTCAGGCCGCTGACCGTGCACGGCGACGCCGGGCAGGTGAGCCGCTGACCGCTGCTGGCCGCGACCTCGTACTGGAGCACCGGCAGCCCGCCGTCGTTGGCCGGCGGCGACCAGCTGACCCGAGCCAGGCCGCCGGCCACCCGGTCGGCCGTGGCGCTGACCCGCTGCGGCGCGTCCGGCGCTCCGCGCAGGGTCACCCGGATCTCGCCGTTGGCCAGGCGGCCCGGACCGTCGGACGCCTCGAACACGAGGGTGGCCGCGCCCCGCGCATCCTTGCCCGCCGTGACGGTGACGGAGCAGCCGGACCCGCTGCCGGTCACGCCGGTCCCGCTGCGCACGGTCACCACCGACGACACCGCGCACTGCGGGGACGTCAGCGGGCTCTGCAGGTACGGCGCCACGTTGACCGTCTGGCTCGCCCCGGCGTTGAGGGCGGCGATGGTGATGGGCTGGATGACCAGCGGAGGCACCTGCTGCGCGACCTGGGCCTCTTGGGCCTCGGCGCCGGCGGTCGGGGTGGCGTGCACCCGGATCGGGAACGACTCCGCGGAGCCCTTCGCGGCGACCGTCATCGCCCCGTCGCCGCTCGCCGTCGGCGCGGCGGTCAGGGTCACCTCGCGATTGCCGGTGCCACCCTGCTTGAGGTCGACGCCCGGCACGGCCTGGGCCCACGAGGCGGTGTACTCCACGGTGGCCGGGTCGAGGCCGGTCGGCAGCCAGGCGTGGCAGAGCCGCGGGATGTCGACGGTGCGCGGCTGACCGCCGCCGACGAGGTTCACGAGGTAGTCGGGGCAGCGCAGGATCGGCAGCTTCGGCCCGATCTGGACGAGGATCGACACGTATGCGGTCAGCGCGCTCGCGTCGTCGGGCCCGGTGGCGTCGGTCACCTGGAGCATCAGGGCCGCCGGCCCGTTGTAGTCGCGGCCGGCGGTGAGCGTGATCGAGGTGTCGCTCTGCGGCTCGGCGGCCAGGACGTCCTTGGGCGAGGTGCTCACGGTGTCGGGCGAGGTGATCTTGACGACGCGGCCGCGGGGGTCGGTGACGTACTCGCCGATGTCGACCGTCGCCGTGCCGTTGGTGTCCATCTGGACGACCTTGCCGGGCGTGACGTAGGGCGCGCCGTTGTCGGCGGTCGGCACGTAGACCAGGGCCATCGCCTTGGCGCCGTCGGCGTCGGCGATGATGTAGGGCACCACTCGCGGGTGGTCGAGCAGCTGGATCTGGACCTGCCGGCCGACGACGGTCACGCCCTCGCCGACCGCCTCCACCAGCTGCAGCGTGCTCGGGTCGCCGTCGATGTCGCGGTCGTTGGCGAGGACGTCGACGGTCGTGGACGTCTCCCCGGACTTGGGGACGGCCGTGTCGTCGAGCGCGGTCGGCGGGTTGTTGAACCCCCTCTGGCCGCGGACGGTCAGCGTCGCACGGGAGGGGTCGAAGAGCCCGTCGGTGATGGCATACGCGAGGACCTTGGCCGGTCCCTCCTCGGGCGCCGTCACCCGGAAGGTGTTGTCGTCGAGCTTGGTGAACTGTTCGAGGGCCGCCGGCTCGTTGGACGTGCTGAGGTCGGTGAAGGTGACCTCGTCGTCGGGCGAGATGAGGTCGTTGGCGAGCACGTCGGCGTTCACCGTGCGGCCGGGCGCCGCGACGATGTCGTCGAGCACCGCGATCGGCGGCTGCGGGTCACCCGGCTGGACGACGCCGACGCGGATGAACGCCTCGCTGGTGGCGCCGAACCGGTCTCGGACCACGTAGCGGATCACCTCGGTGCCGGCACTGCGGGGGTATGCCTCGTACTTGACCGTCGTCGCGCCGAACGACGTCACCCGGCCGAGGGACAGGTC
Organism: uncultured Actinomycetota bacterium; assembly: GCA_963787725.1. Lineage (GTDB taxonomy): Bacteria > Actinomycetota > Actinomycetes > Actinomycetales > Dermatophilaceae > Lapillicoccus. Next base: position 321,656 of record CAWBEH010000014.1, read on the forward strand.
GACCGAGTCGCCGTCCTGACCGACGATGCCGGCGACGTAGGTGAGGTCGCCGTCGGGGTCGATGCCGCTCGTCGGCACCGTGACGGTGATGGTGTCGCCGGCCGTGACGCTGGCGGTGAAGCTGCGCGCGGTCGGCGGCTGGTTCGGGGTGGTCGGGGTCGGCAGCGGCTTGACCGTGACGGTGATCCGGCCGGTCACCGCGCGGTCGGGGCTGCCCTCGGGGTAGGTCGCGTACTCGAGGGTGACGACGTCGTCCGCGGTGATCGGCGCGAGGTCGGGGATGTAGCGGATGACACTGCCCGAGGCGAAGGCCTGCCCCTTGCCGGCGATGACCTTGACCGCCTGCGGCTCGAGCTTGAGGGGTACCCCGCCGGACATCGTGTCGTTGTCGAGGACGGGAACGGTCACGACGTCGCCGAGCCGGACCACGGCTTCGTCGTCCTGGACGTTCGGCAGCGGCGCCTGTTCGGGCCGGGGCTTCTGGACGACGGACACATGGCCGACGGCGGTTCGCGTCCCGTCGCTGACGACGTAGTCGATGCTGCCGCGGCGCTCCTGGGTGCCGGTCAGCGGGCTGGCCGCCTGGACGCGGACCCAGCGGCCCTGCACCACGGACGGCTGCAGCCACGCGACGTCGGCGACGGCCTTCTGGACGACGAGGACGTCGCTGCGGGGGCTGTAGTCGTTGGAGAGGACGTCGGCGATGACCGGTTCCTGGTCGCGGACGGTGGCCGCGTCGGGAGCCGCGACCGGGGGCTGGTCGTCGCTGGGGTTGGGCAGGATGTCGACCCGGATCCGGCCGGCGCCGACCGCGGAGCCGACCTGGGCCGCATACGTGACGAGGTAGGTGCCCTGGGCGCTCCCGGTGACGGTGAGGACGCTGGTGTCGAGGTTGGTGTCGATGACGAGGGCGCCCGGGCCGCGGACGTCGGTGGCGAGGCGCATCCGGGCGCCGGGGTCGGTGGGGTCGGCGCCGGGGACGTCGTTGCCGAGTGGCTGGAGCTGAACCGGCTTGCCGACGACGGCGCGGACGACGTCGGGCTGGGTCTGCGGCGGTTCGGCGCGCGCGTCGTCGGTGAGGACGGTGACGTTCGCCTGACCCTCCGCGGACGTGCCGCGGCCGTCGCCGACGGAGTACTTCACAGGGAAGGTCCCGGCGTTGTCCGGAGCGGTCACGCCCAGGGCCCCCGACGGGTCGACGCTGACGGCGGGATCAGGTGAGTCGACGGACAGCGGGTCGTTCTCGCCGTCGCGCCAGTCGGCGACCACCCCGACGGTCACGTGTCCGTTGCGCACGACGGGGTACTTGGCCTGCGCGAGCTTGGCCTGTCCGCCGCGGACGAAGGGCGGCGTGTTGACCGAGTCGTCGACGACGTGGACGACGACGCTGCCGGTGGCGCGCGAGTTCTGGCCGCTGGAGCCGTTGTTCACGGTGTAGCTGAAGCGGAAGATCGTCGCGGTCGGGTTCGCCGGGACGGTCACCTCGACGGTCTGACCGTCGACCGACACCGCCGCGCTGACGTCGGGGACGTCGGGCTTGCTGACGTCGCCCGGGGCGATCCCGAGGATCGAGCCCTGGCTGTCGGAGTCGTTGTCGAGGACGTGCAGGCTGGAGGTGCGGCCGGCGCGGACGTTGAGCTCGTCCGGCTGCGCCTGCGGTGGCGTGGTGACGATCTGGTCGTCCTGCTGGTTCGGGTCCTTCTTCTGGTTCTCGTCCTCCTGCTGCGGCGGCGGGATGACGGAGTCCCAGTTGTCGACCTTGACCGGCTTGTCGGTGACGTCCCACACGTTGCCGGAGTCGAGGTCGTTCAGGGCGATGAGGCCGCGGTTGACGCGCAGCTTGACACCGTCGGTGCGCACGCCCTTGGTGAGCTTGCCGAGCTCGACGGCGGGCTGGGTCTGCTGACCCGGTTCGGTCGATGCCGGGTCGGTCGTGCAGGAGCGGCCGTACCAGACGGAGTCGGGTCCGGCCCAGGCCGCGTGGAGGCACGCCCCGAGCGCGACCGGCGGGCTCGCGACGAGGCCGGTGACCCCCGCCGGCGGGACGGCGACCGGGCGGGTGGACGCGCCGCCGCCAGGGGGACCGACAGGAGCGCGTCGCCGGTCTGGACGAGCACCGCCGGCGGCATCGGGCCCGGCCTGCTGGAGGACCGCAGCGCCGGTGATGGTGCCGAGGGGGACCGGCTGAGCCGACACGTCGGACCAGAGCTGCCCGGTGGTGCCGTCGAGGGCGACCCAGTGGCTGCCGACGGCGGTCAGCTGGAGCGCAGCGGTCGTGAAGCCGAGCTTGGTGACGACCGGGTCGAGGAAGTCGGTGCCGCCCGGGGCGACCTTCAGGGTGGCCAGCTCGCCCTTGGCGCCGGACGCCGCATACACCGTGCCATCGGCGCCGACCGCGACGACGGAGTTCGCGCCGAGCGCCGCGCGCGGCTTCTGCGAGGGCTGCAGCTGTTCGAGGGTGCCTACGCCGGTACGCGTATCGATGCGCTGGGCCCAGACGCTCCCCTTCGCGGGGTCGACGACGGCGACGGACCCGCCGCGCAGGTCCAGCAGGGAAGCCGGGACGCTGCCCTTGCCCGTGGTCGGCGCCGCGGGCAGGGTGATCTGGCTGGACTCGGAGAGCGTCGCCGTCTTGGGGTTGATCGGGAGCAGCTGGTTCGAGGCCTTGCTGACCCCGAGCACCGCGGCGCCGTCCTGGACGATGTCGAGCCCGGAGCTCTGGGTGCCGGGCGACGCGATGCCGGCGTCGAGCTGGCCGGCGGGCTTGTTGAGCCGGCCGAACCGTGCCTGCTCGGCGTTCGTCACCCAGACGCCGCCGTCGAAGAGGTCCGTCTTGCGCACGACGTCGCCGTCCGCGCGCAGGGCGAACCAGACCAGCGCGGCTCCGAGCACCAGGACGAGGACGGTCGAGACCGCCCCCCACCGGCGCGCACGGGCCGTCGCACTCACCATGCTCGAAGTGCCCCCTGTGTCGACGACCGGCTCATCCCGCGCACGCCCCGCGCCGCTGAACGCGCACAAGGGTGTCCGTCACGGGCGGTTCGACGCAACTTAGTGTCCAGATCGTTCCGTGGGATGGCCCTGAACGCTCGGTCAGCGGGCGGTGCCGCACACCGCCGGGGACGCCGGCGAGATCTGGCCCGCCCGGACCACGGTGGCGATGAGGCACATCGGCGCACCACTCGCCGTCTTCACGGAGTACGTGGCCTTGGGAAGCGTCACGGGGTCGGCGATCTGGGCTTCGTCGGCCGTCGCGCCCACGTGGACGCGGTACGTGTCGGTGGACTTGGGACCGGAGTAGCTCCAGGTGAACTCGACGGCGCCGACCTTGGGGTTCGCGACGACCACCGGCGCGGCGAAGACACCGTCGCCGATGGCGGAGTCGGTGGTCTGGCTCTGCGTGGCGACCGCGGTCCGGGTCGGGGTCGCGATGGGGCCGGTCTCGTCGCGGGGGCGCGTGAGCAGGACGGCGATGACGACCAGGCAGAGGGCGACCGCGACCAGGGCCAGGACCAGCGGGCGCCGGTTCGGCGGCGGGCCGGCGCGCGTGACCGACGTCTTCTCGTGGGCGTCGGTGCCCGCCACCGGTGCGAAGGCGCCCGAGGGCTCGACGCCGCGCGTACCCCGTGCTGGTTGGGCCGTGACCTGCTGGACGCTCTTGACCCTCGTCGCGTCGTCGTCACCGGCCGGGACGGCGGACGGGATCCCGCCGCGGTCGTCCAGGACGACGATCGGGGTCCGCGCGAGGTGCAGCTGCTGCTCGACCCCCTGGAGCAACCGGGCCAGCTCCAGGGCGCTCCCCGGACGCAGCGCCGGGTCCTTGGCCATCGAGTGCGCGAGGATGCGCTCGAGGGTGGGTGGGACGTCGGCCCGGCCGGTCGGCGGGACCGGCTGCGTGCGGATCCGGGGCATGAGGGCGTACGCCGAGTTGTCGCCGCCCGGGACCTCGAACGGCGAGCGCCCGACCAGGAGCTGCCAGAGGGTGGCGGCCAGCGAGTAGACGTCGCCGCGCTCGGCGAGCTGGGGCGTCGCCGGGGAGCCGTCGGTCTGGAGGTAGAGCACCTCGGGCGGCGCCCAGGGCACCGAGACGCCGACGTCGGCGGCGTCCGTGCCGTCCGGGCCGTCGCCGGTGGCGGCCCAGTCGAGCGCGGACGCGGCGTCGACGCCACCGCGGCCGGCGATGCCGAAGTCGGTCAGGCCGGGCGCGCCGTAGCTGCTGACGAGGACGTTGGCGGGCTTGATGTCGCGGTGGACGATGCCGGCCTGGTGGGCGGTCTGGACGGCGCTGGCCAGCTGGATGCCGGTCCGCAGCACCTCGTCGACGGTGAGCGGCGAGAGCCGGGCCCGGCGGGCGAGGTTCGGCGGCGGGTAGTACTTCATGACGAGGTACGGGCGGCCGTCCGCCGAGGTGCCGCCGCGGAAGATCTGGACGATGTACGGGTGGTCGCCGAGGGCCGCCATGGTGTCCGCCTCCTCGGCGAACTGGCGGCGGAGCGCGTCGGTGAGGCCCTCGGACCGGAGCACCTTGACGGCGACGGGCATCCGGGGCGACTGCTGCTCGTAGAGGTAGACGTCGGCGTACCCGCCGGAGCCCAGCGGTTGGACGTAGACCAGGCCCGGCAGCTGCGGGGCGCCGGTGGTCTGGAGGCGGCTCACGCGGGCGCCTCGCTCGGCACCTCGTAGGTGAAGCTCACCTCGCCGGCCATCGACACGACCGTGCCGGGGTCGAGGACCATCGGGTCGCCGCCGCGCAGCCGTGTCGTCGTCCCGCCGTGCGGGGTGACGGTCGTGCCGTTGGTCGTGTCCAGGTCGCGGAGGATGACCTGCCAGCCCTCGACGACGACCTGGACGTGGTTGCGGGAGAGGTCGCGCTGCGGGCTGGCGATCCGGACCACATGCGGCTGCAGGTCGGGCGGCAGGCCCGGCGGCGCCTGTGGAGCGCGGCCCATGATGACGCCGCGGTCGAGGCTGACGACGTCGCCGGTCGAGAGGCGGAGCACGCCGAGCGGCGGCCGGGGCGTCTCGTACGCCTGCTGCTCCGGCACTTCGCGGCCGCAGACCCGGCACGTGGCGCTGGTCGGCGGGTTGAGGTGGCCCCGGGTGCAGAGCGCGGCGAGCACAGTCGGGCCGGTCGGAGAGCCGGCCGTCGAGGGGGTGGGCGCGAGGAGGGCGGCGCGGTCGACGGTCCGGTCCGGGTCGGACGGGTCCCGGTTCGGGTTCTCGACCGCCTCGGTATGCGCCTCCAGCTGCGGCTCCGCCTGCGCCTCCGGCACCGGCCCCGGCTGCGGCTCCCGCTCGCCGAGAGGCCAGCTTTGGTCGTTCTCAGCGGCTGAATCCGGCCGAAGTTGGCCTGTCGCCGGGTGGGTGGGCTGCCGCCACGGGACGGCGGCGATGAGGTCGGTGCCGCCCGGCGGGGGCGGCTCGACGACCGGTGCGCGGTTGGGTGGCCGCAGCGGTTCGGGCTCGGGTTCCGGCTCCGGGTTCGGGCTCCGGCTCGGGTTGCGGCTCCGGCTCGGGTTGCGGCTCCGGCTCGGGTTGCGGCTCCGGGGCTCGGGCGGCGGCAACAACTCAGACATTGTTGAGGTGTTGCCGCCGATGTCCGAAATGTCGCGAGACTTCTCACCAATGTCTGAGTTGTCGTGGCCGGGTTCGAGTGCGGGTGCGGGTGGTGTGGCTGCGGGCGGGGGCGATGCCCACGTCGGAGAGACCCGGAGCGCCACGGTGTCGACGTCGTCGTCGGCCACCAGGTCGGACCACACCCGCGTGTGATGCGCCCGGACCTCGAGCGTCCCGCGGGCGGAGGTCAGCACGGCGTACCCGTCCGCATGGGTCACCACGCGAGGGCGGGACGCCCCGGCGACCGCCACGAACGCCGGCGTGCGGCGTATACCCTCCGACGCGAGCACGTCGAGGACGTCGTCGAGGTCGCCACCGGAGGCGGCGGCCGAGGCCCGCGCATATCGCGGGTCGTCCAGAGGCAGCGCCACGAGGACGTGCAGCAGCGGCCCGGTCAGGTGCGACCAGCCGGCGGGCGGGCGCTGGACGTCGATCGTCGCGCCCGTCACGCCTCGGCCTCCGAACCGCCGTTTCGCGGTGCGGTCTCCTCGTCGGCCTCGGGCGCGCCATCGGAGGAGGACGACCCCAGCACCACGACGACCGTGACGTTGTCGCGTCCACCGGCCTCGACCGCCGCCGCGACCAACCGGTCCGCGATGGACTGGGCGTCGTCGCCGTCGAGGAGGATCCGCGCGATGGCCTGGTCGCGGATCTCGTTGGTCAGCCCGTCGGTGCAGAGCAGGAACCGCTCCCCGGCGTGCGGCGGGAAGACCCACGAGTCGACCGGCTCCAGCGGGTCACGGCCCAGGCAGCGCGTCACGATGTTGCGCGCCGGGTGCACCAGCGCCTCCTCCGGCGTGAGCAGCCCCATCGTGACCAGCTCGGCAACCTCGGAGTGGTCCTTGCTGATCTGGCTCAGCCGGCCGTCGACGACGCGGTAGACGCGCGAGTCACCGATGTTGACCACCGCCCAGTGCGGCGAGCCGCCCACCGTCACCCGGGCGAGCCCGGCCAGTGTGGTGGCCATCCCGGTCTGCTCGGGGTGGTGCGCGGCCGACCCGAGGATCGCCCGGTTGCCCTCGAGCACCGCCTCCCGAACGTCCTGGGGGCGAAGGTCCTCCGTGTCGCCGAGGGCCCGTAGCGCCTCGATGGCCAGCTCGCTCGCGACCTCGCCGGCCGCGTGGCCGCCCATCCCGTCCGCGACGGCGACGAGGTTCGGCGTGACGAGGCCCGCGTCCTCGTTGTGGTTGCGCACCCGCCCCACGTCGGTGGCCAGGGCAGCGACGAACCCGCCAGTGGTCCCCATCGGTGCCCCTCCCTCCCGGTCGCCGTTGGCGTCGGGACAGTATGCCGCGTGGCCGAGTCCGGCCGGACCTCAGGCGTTGCGGGACGACCACCAGGCGAGCAGCCGCTCGCGGGCCGCCTCCTTGCCGATCATCCCCTCGTCGAGCCGGACGCCCAGCAGGTACTTGTACGCGTCGCCGATGACCCGCCCGGGCGGCACGCCGAGGATCTCCCCGATCTCGTTGCCGTCCAGCTCGGGCCGGACCGCGGCCAGCTCCTCGGCCGCCTTGAGGACCTCGATCCGCGCCTCGAGGTCGTCGTACGTGCGCGCCAGCCGTTGGGCCTTGCGCGCGTTCCGCGTCGTCGAGTCCGACCGGGTCAGCAGGTGCAGCCGCGGCAACAACGGCCCCGCGTCGGTGACGTACCGGCGTACCGCCGAGTCGGTCCACTCGCCCGTGCCGTAACCATGGAACCGAAGGTGCAGCTCGACCAGCCGCGCCACGGCGGCGATCGTCTCCTTGTCGTACCGCAGTGCCCGCAAACGCTTGGCCACGAGCTTGGCGCCGACCACCTCGTGGTGATGGAACGAGACGCCGCCACCCGGCTCGAACCGCCGCGTCGCCGGCTTGCCCACGTCGTGGAGCAGCGCGGCGAGCCGCAGCACGAGGTCCGGACCCTCGACCGTCTCCGCGGCCGTCACCCCCGGGACCGTCCGCGGCCCCTCGAGGCGGATCGCCTGCTCCAGCACCGTCAGCGAGTGCTGGTAGACGTCCTTGTGGTGATGGTGCTCGTCGACCTCCAGCTGCAGGGCGGGCAGCTCGGGGAGGAACACCTCGGCCAGCCCGGTGTCGACGAGCAGGGTCAGGCCGGCGCGCGGCGCATCCGACATGACCAGCTTGGTGAGCTCCTCGCGGACCCGTTCCGCCGAGACCATCGACAGCGACGCGGCCGACGCGGTCATCGCCGCCTGCACGTCCGGGGCCACCGTGAAGCCGAGCTGCGACGCGAACCGGGCGGCGCGAAGCATCCGCAGCGGGTCGTCCGCGAACGACTCCTCGGGCGGCGACGGGGTCCGCAGCACGCGGGCCGCGAGGTCGGCCAGACCACCGTGCTCGTCGACGAACTCCAGCGACGGGAACCGGACCGCCATCGCGTTGACCGTGAAGTCCCGCCGGACCAGGTCGGCGCTCAGCGTGGACCCGAACGTCACCGCCGGCCTGCGCGACGTCCGGTCGTAGACGTCGGAGCGGTACGTCGTCACCTCGATGAGATGCGCGCCGCGCCGCAGCCCGATCGTCCCGAACGCCCGGCCGATCTCCCAGTGCGCGTCGGCCCAGCCGCGGATCACCTCGAGCGTCTCGTCGGGGGTCGCGTCGGTCGTGAAGTCGAGGTCGGGCGAGGTCCGGCCGAGGAACGCGTCACGCACCGGTCCACCGACCAGGGCGAGCTCGTGGCCCGCCGCGGCGAACCGCTTCCCGAGCTCCTGACCGACCGGGATGACCGGAGCCAGCCGGGCCACCGCGGCACGCAGGAGGTCGGGCAGCTCGCTCGGTGACACGGAGCGTCAGCGTAGACGCACGCAGACCGGGAGATTTCGCCGCTGGTTAGAGTGGACCGGTGAGCGCCACAACCTCGAGCACCCCGGGGAGGTACGGCGGCGCTCTGCGCGGTCGCCGGCTGCCCGCGGTCGAGGAGCGCTCCGCCGGTGGAGTCGTCATCGACGTCCACGAGGGGTGCGCGCGCACCGCGGTGATCGCCCGCCGCAACCGCGCCGGCCGCGTCGAGTGGTGCCTGCCCAAGGGCCACATCGAGCCCGGCGAGACGCTCCCCCAGACCGCGGAGCGCGAGGTCGCCGAGGAGACCGGGATCACCGGTCGGGTGCTCGCCGAGCTCGGGACCATCGACTACTGGTTCGCCACGTCGGACCGCCGCGTGCACAAGTTCGTGCACCACTACCTCCTCGAGGCCCTCGGCGGCGAGCTGACCATCGACAACGACCCCGACCGCGAGGCCATCGACGTCGCATGGTTCCCGCTGCAGGAGGTGCACCACCACCTCACCTTCCCCAACGAACGGCGGATCGCGCAGACCGCCTGGGAGCGGCTGGCAGGCACCGCGTGACCCCACGGCGGGGCGGCGTCCTCGCACTGCTCCTCCTCGGCGTCCTGGTCGGTCCACTGGCCCCGACGGCGTATGCGTCGCCGTCCGCGCCCACGTCGAACGGGGGTCCGTTCCGGGACACCGTCCGCGTCGCCGCGCACCCGACGGCTGCCACCGACACGGCGGTGCTCGCGCTCGGCGCCATCACCCCGCCGGTCGCGGGACCAGGGGTGACGGTCACGGTCACCGGCTCGGTCATCGCGCGAACCGCCCGGCTCACCGACCCGACCGTCCGCGTGGTGCTCGGCGCCACCTCCGTCGTGACCCGGGCGTCGGTCGAGGCCTGGGCCGGGAGCGCCACCGCGCCGGGCGGCATCGAGGTCGGCACCACGAAGGTCGGACGGGCGGTCGACATCGGCACCTCGGCGCCCTTCACGATCACCATCCCGCCGGGCCGGTTCCTGCTGAACCGGGCGTTCGGGATCATCCCCATCGCCATCCAGGTGCGTGACGCCGCGTCGTCGACCAACGAGATCACGCACACGTTCGTGGGGTGGCAGCGCACCAAGCAGTACGAGCCGGTGCGCCTGGCGGTCGTGGCGCCGCTGACGCTGTCGCCCTCGGCCGCGCTGTTCGACACCGACCCGGCCACCCGGCTCGCCGCCTGGAAGGCCGAGCTGGACCCCGGCAGCCGGATCAACCGCATCCTCGACGGCACCGATGCCGACGGCCCGGCCGGTCCGGTGCCGGTCACCTGGGCCGTCGATCCCGCGGTCCTCGGCACCGACGCCGCGGCGAGCGCCGGCAACCCGGCGACCGGAGGGACACCCCCGGAGACCAACCCCCTCGTCCCCGTCGTCGCGCCACTGGTGACCCGCCTCGCGACCGGAGCGGGCCGGCATACCCTCTGGGCCCTCCCTCAGGCCGACCCCGACCTCGCAGCGACGGTCGTCACGAGCCCGGCGGACCCGACAGTGGCCGCCGAGGTGGCGGCCAGCGCGAGCCTCGGCCGGGAGCTCGGCGTCGGGACGACCACGGGGATCGCGTGGCCCGTGGACGGCAGCTTCGAGGCGTCGCGCGAGGCGGGCCTGCGGACGGCGTATGCGAGTACCGGCCTCCAGGCGATCGTCGGCTCCTCCTCCGCCCTTCCGGTGACCAGCGGGTTCTCCGGGCAGGCGCCGCGGCGGACCGGCTCCGGGCTGACCCTCCTGGCCTGGGACGACGTGCTGAGCCGCCTCTCCACCCAGACCACCACCGCGGCGGAGGGCGCGCTCACCACGCAGCGGTTCGTCGCCGAGACGGCGGCCATCCTCAACGAGAGCCCCGGCGTGGCCCGGACCTTCCTCATGGCCATGCCCCGGATCGCTCGACCCCGACGTCGGCGCGCTCAGGCAGGTGCTCGGCACGCTGGCCCAGACGCCGTGGGTCCAGCTCGTCACGACGTCCGAGCTCCAGCAGCAGGCGGCCACCCAGGACCCGGTGGCCAGCACCTCGAAGGGCTCATGGACCGGCTACGGCGACCCGCAGGTCGACGCCGCCCGGCTGAGCCGGATCACCGAGCAGCGGCGGACGACCGGCGAGGTCGCGAGCGTCCTCGGAAGCAACGGCGAGGCGTACAAGACCCAGCTCTGGACGATGCTCGACCAGCTCCCGTCGGTGCGCTGGCGGGCGAACCCGGGCGAGCGCGACCGCCTCGACGGACTCGTCAGCGAGGCCGCGTCCGCGGCGACCCGCGGGATCAGCGTCGCGCCCCAGACCACGAACTTCCTGGCCGACGAGGGCACCCTGCAGGTGACCGTCGTCAACGACCTCGGCGTCGCCGTCGACGGGGTGCGACTGCTGCTGTCGCCCATGAACCCGCGGTTGCGGATCGTCAGCCAGCCCGACCCGTTCCAGATCGCCGCAGGCAGCAAGGCCGTGGTACCCGTCCAAGCGGAGGCGCTCGCGGCCGGGCTGGTCCCGGTCAACGCCACGCTGACCACGCCGGACGGGACCCCGATCGGGGTGCCGGGGACCATCACGGTCCGGGCCAACCCGCCGGGCTACACGTTCTACATCGTCGGCGGCGTCATCGTCGCGCTGATCCTCGTCTTCGGGATCGTCCGGTCGTTGCGGCGGTCGCGCACGGCCAGCCGGGCGCGGACGGCCGGTCTGGCCACCCCGCCGGTCGTCCCCCAGCCGGACGAGCTCGAGGGGGTCGACGACCCCGCAGCCACCCCCGCGCCGGAGGACCCGGCGGTGGCCGCGGCCTCGCCTGCACCGGCTCCGGACGCCGCGCCCCGTAGGATGACCGACGACCGGACCTGAGCACTCGCGGGCCGCCACGCGGGCAGATGCGGTCGGATCGCGATGTGGGATGTCGAACGGCGGCGGGAGGGGCAGTGCAGGGCGTCGGACCAGGCTCGCTCCTCGGCGGGCGTTACCTCGTCCAGCGACGCGTCGCGCAGCACTCCCGCTATGAGCGGTGGGTCGCGGCGGACCAGACGCTGGACCGTGAGGTCGTGCTGCTCTGCTTCGACGCCGACGGACCCGTCGCGTCCCCCGCACTCGACGCGGCACGACGGGCGGCGGGCGTCGACGAGCAACGGCTCGTGCGAGTCCTCGACGTCGGCCGCGACGACGCCATCGCGTTCGTCGTCGAGGAGTCCCTCAACGGCGCTCGCTCGATCACCTCGGTCCTCACCGACGGCGGGCTGCCGGCGGAGGAGGCCCGCCGGATCGTCGGCGAGGCGGCATCCGCGTTGGAACGCGCCCGCGCGCGAGGCCTGCACCACGGGGTGCTGACGCCACGGTCGGTGTTCCGCCAGGTCGACGGTTCGATCAAGGTGCGCGGCCTCGCCACCGAGGCGGCCCTCGTCGAGGCCGACGACATCCCGCCGGACCAGGCCACCCGCGGCGACACCGTCGCGCTCGTGGCGCTGACGTATGCGCTGCTCACCAGCCGTTGGCCACTGACGGGACCGGACTCGGGCCTCGAGGCGGCGCCGCGCGTCGTGGGCGGCGTCGCCGCCCCCTCGGAGATCGCCGCCGGCGTGCCCCCGGACCTGGACTTCGTCGCGCGGCACACGCTGCGCGAGCAGGGCGGCCCGCAGACTCCCGGTGAGCTGGTCGAGCAGATCGGGCCGTGGTCACCGACTCCGGTCGGCGCGGGGCTCGAGGTCCAGACGGTCCGCCGGCTGCCGGGCAACCGCACCGAACCCCTCGACCGCGACCGCGCCAGCGGCGGCGTCGCGCGATCGGCGTCGGCGCGGGCGGGCCGAGCCGGTTCGGCCAACGGGCGCGCGAACCCGCCTCGCGGTGCCACGGCCCGAGCCGCCGGTCTCGGTGCTCTCGCCGGCGGTGCGGCCGGTGCGGCCGGTGCGGCCGGTGCGGCAGGGGGAGGCGGCGGAGGGACCGGTGGACCCGGCGGGTCGCGCAGCGTCCTCGGGATGAACCTCGACACCCGGGGCCCGGACACCCCGCCCGCGTTCGGTGGGGACCCGGAAGGGGCGAACGGCGAGGTCGCTCCCGACGGGGATCTCGATGCGTACCCCGAGGAGCTCGACGGCTCGCTGATCGACGACCTCGGCTACGGGCCCTACGAGGAGGGCGACGAGGGGTACGACGACGGCACGTCCCGACCCGGGGGCGCCGGTGCCGCGGGGGTCGCCGGAGCGGTCGTCGCCGGCGCCGCCGCGGGAACGGCGGCCGTGGCCAAGGGGTTCGGGACCGCCCTGGGGGCCGCCGGTTCGCTCGCGTCCAAGGCCACCGGCCGGATGGGTGGGATGGCACGCGGCGCTGCCGACCGGGCCGCCGAGCGGTCTGCCACCCGCGCCGAGCGCCGCCAGACGGAGCAATGGGAGGACCCACTCGAGCAGGTTCGGCTCTCCGACACCCTCGAACCCACCGACGAGCAGCTCGAACCCGCGCTGCCGCTGCTCCCGGGCGCCGCACAGGAGCCCCTCGACAAGGACCAGTCCCGCCTCGCCCTCGTCGTCATCGCCGCGTTCGTGCTCATCGCCGCGATCGTCGGGATCTGGGGGCTGCCGAAGCTCTGGCTCGGCAGCGGCACCGGTACCGCCACCGCACCGCTCGTCACCCAGACGGTGACCGCGACGCCGAGCCCGTCGGGGAGCGCCCCGGGGCCCAGCGCCAACCCCACGCCCACCCCCGCACCGGCCGCCGTCATCCCGATCGTCTCGGCCAGCCAGGTCTCCGAGGCCGGCGTGCAGGCGGCCAGGACCGCAGCCGCGGCGTTCGACGGCAAGAGCGACACCGGGTGGCAGTCGAGCATGTGGTACGGATCACCTCAGTACGCCAACCTGAAGGGCCGCACGACCGGTCTCCTCCTCGACCTCGGCACGTCCACCGACGTGCACCAGGTGACCTTCACGATCAAGGGCCCCGCAGACGTCACCGTCTACGTCGGCGACCAGACCAAGGTCGCCGGCATGACGCCGATCGGTTCGGTTTCGCAGAAGGACGGCGAGTCGACCGTGGCGGCTCCGAACGGCGGCGCGGTCAAGGGCCGCTACGTCATCCTCTGGTTCACCACGCTCGGGCCCACCGACCAGCCCAAGCAGTTCCGGGCCCAGGTCTTCGAGGCGAGCGTCCGGTGACCGAGCCGGTCACTGGAACCGCCGGTATGCCTCCCGCCTCCGACCTCCGGCCCGCCCCTGCGCGCTCATCGGAGGCTGGGACGGACGCCGAGCTCATCGCCGCCCACTGCGCGGGCGACCCGGACGCGTTCGGCGAGCTGTTCCGCCGCCACCGCGACCGGATGTGGGCCGTGGCCGTCCGGACCTGCGGCGACCGCGAGATGGCCGCCGACGCGGTGCAGGACGGGTTCCTCGCGGCGTTCCGGCGAGCCGACTCGTTCCGGGGCGAGGCCGCCGTGACGACGTGGCTGCACCGCATCGTCGTCAACGCGTGCCTCGACCGGCTCCGCCGGCGGCGACCGACCCAGCCCCTGCCCGAGTACGAGTCCCTCAACCTCGCCGACCGGCACGACGACCACGCCTCGACCGAGTCCGCGCTCGACGTTCGGGCGGCGTTGGCCCAGCTCCCCGAGGGGCAACGACTCGCGCTCGTCCTCGTCGACATGCACGGGCTGGGCGTGTCCGAGGCCGCCGAAGTGCTCGGCGTCGCCGAGGGGACGGTGAAGTCGCGGTGTGCCCGCGGTCGGGCCGCGCTCGCCGAGCTGCTCGGGATGGACCCGCGCTCCGGCACAGAGGCAGGGAACCGTTCCGCCGCCCCCGACGTCTGACCTCCGGCAACACTCTGCCCGGGGGCATCCCGTCGGTTCTCGCCGTGTCCCGCGCGGCTCGTCCCGTTCCGGACCGCCCTGCAGCACACTCGGAGCACCGCCCCACCGCATCACCTGTACCGCGTGTATCACTCGTACCACCCGGTCCGGACCGACCAGGACCGCCAACCCGGAGACCGCATGGATCCCCAGCACCCGAACCACCCCCACGAGCATCCCGACGACGCCCCGAGCGACGAGGCATACCCCGTCGTCGACCCGAGCGACGCCGCCGCGAACGACGCCGCGAACGATCCCGTGCAGGCCGCCGTACGCACCCTGCTGATGACCGCTCCGGACCCCGGACCGATGCCCGCGGAGCTCTCCCGGCGGATCGAGGACTCGCTGGCCCAGGCCGCGGTGACCCGCGCCGGCGACGACGAGCTCTTCGACGAGCTCGGCTTCGGCGAGCCCGGCGCGGTCGTCCAGGTGGACGCCTCGAACGACGTCATCGTCTTTCCCGGCGAGTCCGGGCACGGCGACGGGGGTCACGGCGACGACGTCGTGCGGTTGCCGCGACGTCGCTGGCCGCTGATCGGCGCGGCGGCGGCCGGGGTCGCCCTCCTGGCGATCGCCGGGGCCGTGGTCGCGAACCAGTCGCGAACCGACACCGGGCTGGCCAAGATCCCCCGACCAGGCGGTACCGGCGGCTCGGCCGGCTCGGTCCACGTCCAGGTGAGCTCGACGGCCTACACCAAGGACAGCCTGGTTCCCGGCGCCCAGACGATCATCGCCTCACCCGGGCCGGACGCCAGCGTCGGCGACGCCCCCTCCGCCGGACCCCTCGTCACCCAGGCCGGGGCCGCCGCCTGCGTGGACGCTCTCGGCGCTTCCGACGCGGGGGCGGTGAGCATCGACCTCGCGACGTACGAGGGTCAGCCGGCAGCCATCGTCGTCGTGCGGCGAGCCGACTCCACGACGGTGTATGCGGTCCAGCGCGACTGCGGCGACGGTGACGCCGGGATCCTCCAGGAGTCCGTTCCGGTGCCGTGAGGGGCCGCCCGGCACGACTGGGTGGAGCCCTCGGCGGGCCGCCAGGCACGACCAGGGAACAACCGCGCCGACGCGGCGGTTACCGCCCATGAATCATCGGCGTCGGCCGGTATGTTGGGGCTTCCGGGCCTCCCGGCCACATCATCTAGCGGTTCGCCCGCACTTCGACGAGCAGGACCACAAGGGGTTGACTTCGTGAGCGACGTGCGCAACGTCATCATCATCGGCTCGGGACCGGCCGGCTACACGGCCGCCGTCTACGCCTCTCGCGCGAACCTCAACCCGCTGCTCATCGAGGGCAGCGTCACCGCCGGCGGCGCCCTGATGAACACCACCGAGGTCGAGAACTTCCCGGGTTTCCGCGACGGGATCATGGGCCCGGCCCTGATGGACGAGATGCGGGCCCAGGCCGAGCGGTTCGGCACCGAGATCATCACCGACGACGTCACCGGCGTCGAGCTCCACGGCGAGGTCAAGACGGTGACCACCGGCGACAGCGGCACCTTCCAGGCGCACGCCGTGATCCTCGCGATGGGCTCGGCCTACCGCGAGCTCGGGCTGCCCGACGAGAAGCGGCTCTCCGGCCGCGGCGTCTCGTGGTGCGCGACCTGCGACGGCTTCTTCTTCCGCGACCAGGACATCGCCGTGGTCGGCGGTGGCGACTCCGCGATCGAGGAGGCCACGTTCCTCACCAAGTTCGCCCGGTCGGTGACCATCGTCCACCGTCGGACTGCCCTGCGGGCCAGCAAGATCATGGCCGAGCGAGCGTTCTCGAACCCGAAGATCTCGTTCGCCTGGAACTCCAAGGTCACGGCCATCCACGGCGACGAGCGGGTCAGCGGCATCACGCTCGCGGACACGCATACCGGTGAGGAGCGCGAGCTCCCGGTCACCGGCCTCTTCGTCGCCATCGGGCACGACCCCCGCAACGAGCTGGTCCGCGACCTCGTGGACCTCGACCCCGCGGGGTACGTCGTCACCGGCGTCGACGGCACGCACCGGTCCACGGCCACCCGACTCCCGGGCGTCTTCGCCTGTGGCGACCTCGTCGACCACACGTACCGGCAGGCCGTCACGGCTGCCGGGACCGGCTGCGCCGCCGCTCTCGACGCCGAGCACTACCTCGCGTCGCTCGAGGACCTCGAGCACGCCGTCGCGGCCGCGGCCCAGGACGAGGCGATGGACGAGCCGTCGTCCGACCTGGCCCCGACGCTGTCCCCCGCCACCGCTAGCCTCTGAACCCAGACAACCCGTACCCAGAAGGGACTTCCATGGGAGCCACCAAGGTCACCACCGACGCCACGTTCGAGCAGGACGTCCTGAAGAGCGACAAGCCGGTCATCGTCGACTTCTGGGCCACGTGGTGCGGTCCCTGCCGCGCGGTCGCCCCCATCCTCGAGGAGATCGCCGCCACCTACGGCGACCAGGTCGACGTCGTCAAGCTCGACACCGACGCCAACCCCGCCGTGACCAGCCGCTACGGCGTGGTCAGCATCCCCACGATGAACGTCTACGTGAACGGCGAGGTCGTCAAGACGCTCGTCGGCGCGATGCCGAAGCCGCGCCTCCTGCGCGAGCTCGAGGACTACATCGCCAGCTGACGGGTGTCCGCCAGCTCCCGTTGACGGCTCGCCGACGTTGTGTGTCGGTTCGCTGAATCCCGTATGCGTCGGCGCGCCGCAGGGGTTTCCGTCGGCTATCGTTCGCAGAGCCTTTCGAGGATCCAGCCCCAGTTCAGCCCCCCGTCAGCACCGCCGTCAGCAGCCTGCTTCGAGCAGCGACCCGACTCCCGACTAGCTCCGTGAGGGAGGGACGTGACCGAACCGCGTACCGGCCTCCAGGCCCGACTCGGGTATCGCGGACCCGTCGTCCGCGACCTTCGGGACAGCCTCACGGCCGCCGGAGCGCTTCGGGCGGTCCCCGACTGGTCGTCGACGGCGGTCGAGGTCTTCGACGAGGACCTCGACGCGGCGGTCCGCTCGTTCCAGCAGGAGCGCGGGCTGCTCGTCGACGGGATCGTCGGACCGTGGACCTTCGCGGCGCTCGACGCGGCGCGGTGGCAGCTCGGCGACCGCCTGTTGCGCCACTCCCCCGGCCACCTGGCCCACGGTGACGACGTCACCGAGCTCCAGGAGCGCCTGCTGGGCCTCGGCTTCCACCCCGGCCGCATCGACGGGCTGTTCGGACCCGACACCGAGGGCGCGGTCCGCGACTTCCAGCGCGGCGTCGGGCTCGTCGCCGACGGCGAGGTGGGTCCGGCGACGCTGCGGGCGTTCACCGACCTCCGCCGCAGCGTCGCGGGCGGCTCGTCCCTCTCCTTGCGCGAGCGGGAGCACGTGCGCCGGTCGGGGCACAGCCTGGCCGGACGCACCATCGTGCTCGACCCCGGGCACGGCGGCGACGACTGTGGCGCGGTCGCGCACGGCGTGGTCGAGGCGGAGGTCGTGCACGACATCGCCCGCCGCATCGAGGGCCGGCTCAGCGCGCACGGCGCCAACGTCGTCTACACGCGGACGCGCTACGCCAGCGCCGGCGACGACGAGGCACGGGCCCAGTTCGCCAACGACTGCGGGGCCGACATCCTCCTGTCGCTGCACTGCGACACCGCCGACCAGCGGGACGCCAGCGGCGTCGCGACGTTCTTCTTCGGCCAGAAGCGGTTCGGGGCATGGTCCGCGGTCGGGGAGCAGCTCGCCGACCTCATCCAGCGTGAGACCGTCGCCCGCACCGGCCTGACCGACTGCCGCACCCACGCCCGCTCCTGGAAGCTGCTGCAGGCCACCCGGATGCCGGCGGTGCGCATCGAGGCGGGCTACGTCAGCAACCCCGACGATGCCGCGCGCCTGCAGACCCCCTCCTTCCGTGACGACGTCGCCGAGGGCATCGTCGTCGCCCTGCAGCGGCTCTACCTCGGCGAGCAGGACACCAGCGCCACCGGCGTGCTCCAGCTGGGCGACCTGCGAAAGGTTCTCGAGGAGCTGGCCGGCTGACCCGGTGCGCTCAGTTCGGGTTCGGGCGTTCCAGGTGCGCGGTCCCGACCGGCTGCGGCGTGCCGAGACCGCGTACCGGCGCCAGCAGCCGTTCGACGGCCTGCTCGACCTCGCCGCGCCACCGCAGGGCGGTGCGCAGGTCGAGCCGGAGGCGAGGGTATGCGGCGTGCTCGCGGGCGGTCCGGAACCCCACTGCGGTGAGGAACTCCGCCGGGAGCAGGCACGGCGCCTGTCCGGAGCCCGAGCCGTAGGCCTCGAGGGCCTTGCCGCCACGACGCAGCACGTCCTTGGCCGCCGACTGGACCAGCACCCGCCCGAGCCCCTGACCCGCATACTCCGGGTCGATCCGGGCCGTGACGAGCACGGTGGCGTCGCGGCTGACCGGGGCGGTGGGAAAGGCGAGCGCGCGAGGGACCAGGTGCGGCGGCGCATACGTGATGTAGCCGGCGAACCGGCCGTCGACGTAGGCCACCCGCCCCGGTGTCCCCCATTCCAGGAGCGTGGCGGTGAGCCAGCTCTCCTTGTCCTGGCGCGGGTGCTTTCGGCGCCGCGCGGCGAGGGCCGGGCCGAGCTCCCAGAAGACGCAGTCGGCGCACGTCCCCGTGAGGTCGCCGAGGCGGTCGACTGTGAGTGGCAGGATGTCGCGTCCCATGGCTCCTCCTTCCTCGGCCTACAGCGTCCCGGCGTAGGTCCGCAGCGCGTCGGCCGCCCCGGAGGTGAGCGGCTCGCCGTGTCCGAACAGGATGGTCCCGGCGTCGAGGGCGGCCATCTTCTTGACCGACGCGGCGGCCTTGGCCGGGTCGGCCGTGTTCCGCGGGCTGGAGCCGGTCAGGCCGGCCGAGTTGTTGAGTGCGTCCCCGGCGATGAGGACGCGGGTGCCGCGGTCGAACACGCTGATGTGGCCTTCGGTATGCCCGGGCGTGGCCACGACCTGCAGCCCCAGGACCTCCGAACCGTCGGGTGCGGGGACGATCTGGCGCGGGCTCGTGACGCGGCTGATGTCCGCCTCTCCGGCGTGGACGGCGGCCCGGGCCGCGCGGGTCACGACCTCGCCGAGACTCCCGGCGTGGTCGCCGTGGTGGTGAGTGAGGATCACGTCGGAGACCTCGTCCCACGACGTTCCGGCGGCCTGCAGTGCCGCGCCGATGGCGTCCGCGCTGCCGGCGACTCCGGTGTCCACGACGCCGGCCCGGCCGCCGCGGAGGACGACGTACGCCGAGACGAAGCCGAGCTCGACCCGTTTCCACGACAGCTCGCCGGTGGGCGCCGCACCCGTGGCGGGGGTGGTTCCGGTGCCTGCGCTGCCGGTTCCGGTGGCCACCGACGAGGTGGAGGCGGTCGATCCGCTCGAGCCGGTCGTGCAGCCGGCGAGGACGGCGACGGCGACGCCACCGAACCCCAGGTCGATCAGGACCTGGCGCCGGCTGAGGCGATGCAGGCGGACAGGACGGTGCGAGCGGTACACAGCGTCCATCTCGCCATGCTAGTTCGGGACCGTGTGGCTAGGGTCGAACGATGACGTCGTACGTCGAGGCCGCCTTCGACCGGGACACCGACTACATCCCCGACCGGATCACCGTCGACGGAGGCAGCGACTGGCCGGTGGAGCCCGGGCGGTACCGCCTGGTCGTCGCCCGAGCGTGTCCGTGGGCGAACCGGGCCATCATCGTGCGCCGCCTCCTCGGGCTCGAGGACGCGATCTCGATGGGCGTCTGCGGGCCGACGCACGACGAGCGGTCATGGACCTTCGACCTGGATCCCGGCGGTGTGGACCCGATCCTGCGGATCCCGCGGATCCAGGACGCCTACCTCGCCCGGTTCCCCGGCTACGAGAAGGGAATCACCGTGCCGTGCCTGGTCGACGTCTCGACCGGGCAGGTCGTCACCAACGACGTCCCGACGGTCACCCTGGACCTGTCGACGCAGTGGCGGGCCTACCAACGGCCGGGAGCGCCGGACCTCTACCCCGTGGCCCTGCGGGCCGAGATGGACGAGGTCATGGAGCGCATCTACCGTTCGGTCAATAACGGGGTATACCGCTGTGGTTTCGCGGGCACCCAGGACGCCTACGAGGAGGCGTACGACCAGCTCTTCGCCGGGCTGGACTGGCTGTCACACCGGCTCGAGAGCCGCCGCTACCTCATGGGCGACCAGATCACCGAGGCGGACGTCCGGCTGTTCACGACGCTGGTGCGGTTCGACGCGGTCTACCACGGTCACTTCAAGTGCAACCGGCAGAAGCTGACGGAGCTACCGGTCCTCTGGTCGTATGCCCGCGACCTCTTCCAGACGCCGGGCTTCGGCGACACGGTCGACTTCGTGCACATCAAGCGCCACTACTACGTGGTGCACCACGACATCAACCCGACCGGGATCGTGCCGAAGGGGCCGTTGCTGGAGGAGTGGGCCGCGCCGCACGACCGGGACCGCCTCGGGGGCAGCCCGTTCGGGACGGGTACCGCCCCGGGCCCGGTGCGGCCCGACGAAGTGGTTCCGGTTGCGCACAACCCCGCGTTGGCGCTTCTCTAGCGTCGCCGCTAGACCCGGTCCATGAGGGCGACGATCCGGTTGAGGTCGTCCACCGACCCGAACTCCACGGTGAGCCTGCCCTTGCGCTGACCCAAGGCGATGGTGACCCGTGTGTCGAACCGGTCGGAGAGCCGGGCCGCGAGGTCGTCGAGCTGCGGGTGGCGGTGCCCGGCTCGAGGACGCCGCGCTGTCGGAGCGGACTCCGGGCCGTCGCCGCCCATGGCCACGATCTCCTCGACACTGCGCACGGACAGACCTTCGGCCACGATCCGCTGGGCCAGGCGCTCCATCGCCGCACTGTCCTCCAGGCCGAGCAGGGCCCGGGCGTGGCCGGCCGAGAGCACCCCGGCGGCCAGCCGCCGCGCGACCAGCGGCGGCAGCCGGAGCAGCCGGATGGTGTTGGAGATCTGTGGGCGAGATCGGCCGATGCGGGTGGCCAGCTCCTCGTGGGAGCAGCCGAAGTCGTCGAGCAGCTGCTGGTATGCGGCAGCCTCCTCGAGCGGGTTGAGCTGGCTGCGGTGCAGGTTCTCCAGCAGGGCGTCCCGCAGCAGGTCGTCGTCATGAGTGTCCTTGACGATGGCCGGAATCGAGTCCTGGCCGGCCAGCTGGGTCGCCCTCAGGCGGCGTTCGCCCATGATGAGCTCGAAGCGCGCTGGGGTGGTGTCGTCCGGGTCGGCGACGATGGGTCGGACGACGATCGGCTGCAGGACGCCGATCTCGCGGATCGAGGCGGCGAGCTCGGCCAGCTCGTCCTCGTCGAAGACCGTCCGCGGCTGGCGCGGGTTCGGGCGGATGGCCTCGATCGGCAGGAACGCGAAGGTGGCCCCGGGGACCGGCGTGAGCTGTGCTCCGTCGTCGACGCCGTCTCTAGCGGATTCGGTAGCGTCGCCCGCGTGACCGTTCTGCGACGAGACACCGTCGTCGACGCCGTCGGGGCGGTGGCCGTTCGTCGCCGCGTGGTCGGTCGGGGCTGTGGAACCCGTTCGTGTCGGGATGGTCGTCGGGGCGGCCGTCGGAGTGGCCGTCGGGCTGACCGTGCGTGACGTCGTCGGCCGGTGTCGGCGGCGTGCTGTCCCGGAAGAAGACGTCGACCGGCCGAGCCGCCGTCCCCGGCGTCGAGGGGATCAGCGCCCCTAGGCCGCGTCCCAGGGCTCGCCGCTTCTCACTCATCACGCACTCGCTTCCTCTGCTGTGGTGCCGGCGGCGCCCCGGTCGGCGAGCTCGCCGGCCGCTTCGAGGTACGAGAGAGCGCCGCTGCTCGTGGGGTCGTACGTCATGACGGTCTCCCCGAAGCTCGGCGCTTCGGAGACGCGTACCGACCGCGGGACCGTCGTCCGCAGGACCTGGTCGGGGAAGTGGGTCCGCACCTCGTCGGCCACCTGCGAGGAGAGGCGCGTGCGCCCGTCGTACATCGTCAGCAGGATGGTCGACACGTGCAGGCCGGGGTTGAGGTGGCCGCGGATCAGCTCGATGTTCTTGAGCAGCTGCGATAGGCCCTCGAGCGCGTAGTACTCGCACTGGATCGGGATGAAGACCTCGGACGCGGCGACGAAGGCGTTGATGGTCAGCAGGCCGAGGCTCGGTGGGCAGTCGATGAGGACGTAGTCGAGGTCGCTCGTCGCCAGGTGGTCGGCGAGGGCGCGCCCCAGCCGCATCTCCCGCGCCACCAGCGACACCAGCTCGATCTCCGCGCCCGCGAGGTCGATGGTCGCCGGGGCACAGTAGAGGCCCTCGACCGTCGGACACGGAACGATGACCTCGGCGAACGCCTTTCCGTCCACGAGCACGTCGTAGACGCTGGGCACCTCGGCGTGATGGTCGATCCCGAGGGCCGTGCTGGCGTTGCCCTGCGGGTCGAGGTCGATCACGAGGACCTTGAGTCCCGACTGCGCCAGCGCGGCGGCGACGTTGACCGTGGTCGTGGTCTTGCCGACGCCGCCTTTCTGGTTGGCCACCGTCAGCACCCGAGTCGACGTCGGGGCGGGGAACCGGCGCCCAGCCAGCGCGAGACGCCGGCGCGCGTCCTGGGCCAGCGTCTGAGCAAGAGGGGTGTCAGCGCCCGCCTCGGGGATGTTGCTCACCAGTTCCTCCCGCACATCCGCGGGTGTTTCACGTGAAACAGCGTCGTCGATCGCCGTCGGCGGCGGTGTTTCACGTGAAACAGGCCAGCCGAGTCCAGACACGGAAAGACCGTCGTGGCGGCCGCTGAGAGACGTCGGCCACCCCAGCAGCGCTCGCCCGTCGACACCGGGGGTGAGGGTCCGAGTCCGAACGCCGTCCTCGATCAACCCACTCAACCCTTCGTCTGACGCGTGTCGAGCCGTCGTGCTCCGCTCGATGTGACGCCTTATCCAACCACCTCGACCCCGGCAATCTTGCGACGCAACACCGGCTGTGGATGAACTGGCTAGGAACGGTCCTCGCCCGACCGAGACTGCCCGGCGCGAGATCGCCCCGACCTCCGCGACCGGCCCGCCCGGCGCCTCGGAGCACCACTCGGAACCGGCGGGGCGGTATCCACCTCGACGCTGACGACGATGGTCTCGGGGTCGACGATGCCGGCCCCGAACCGGGAGACCGACCATCGACGCGCGCCGAGCGCCTGAAGCTGCGCGGCGTCGGCGTCGAGCTCCTCGTCGACCTGGCCGCCCTTCAGGGCGTGCAGGGAACCACCCGCCTCGAGCAGCGGAAAGGTGAGTCGGGCCAGCTCGCCGGTGCGGGCGACCGCCCGAGCCGTGACGTGCCGGAACCGCGTCTCCCCCCACAGGGACTCGGCCCGACCCCGATGCACGTCGACGTTCGTCAGTCCCAACTGCTCGATGGCGGCGGTCAGCCAGACCGTGCGGCGGAGCAGCGGCTCGACCAGGGTGAGGTGCAGATCCGGTCGGACGATCGCCAGCGGGATCCCCGGCAGTCCGGCGCCGGAGCCGATGTCGGCCACCCGGGCGTCCGGGTCGAAGATCGGCGCCGCCACCGCACTGTTGAGGACGTGCCGATCCCAGAGCCGCGGCGCCTCGCGCGGACCGATCAGGCCGTGCGCGATGCCGGTGTCCGCCAGCAGGCCGACGTATGCCTCCGCCTGTGCCAGTCGGGGACCGAAGACGGCGGCGGCCACCTCCGGCGTCGGCGGCACGTCGACCACCGCCGTCCGGTCGCTGCCCCGCTCACGGGCGTCGCCCGCGCCGGGACGTTTCACGTGAAACGAGAGTTGGCGGTCAGGCTGGGAAGACGACGATGTGCCGGTGCGGCTCGACGCCCTCGGACTCCGAACCCAGCCCGGCGGCCGCCACCTCGTCGTGAACGATCTTCCGCTCGAACGCGGACATGTCGTCGAGGGCCTTGCTCGCCCCGGTGGTCTTCACCTCGGCGATGACGGTCCGGGCGATCTCGACGACCACGGCGCGGCGCTGGGCGCGGTGACCCGCGATGTCGAGCATCAGCCGGCTCCGCTCGCCGGTCTCGGCCTGGACGGCCAGCCGGGTCAGCTCCTGGAGCGCGTCGAGGACCTTTCCCTCCGACCCCACCATCCGGCGGGGCACCCGCCCATCCTCGGAGTCGACAATGGCGACCGAGGCGCGGTCCCCGTCGATATCGACCTCGATGTCGCCATCGAGGTCGGCGATGTCCAGCAGCCGCTCCAGGAAGTCAGCCGCCACCTCGCCCTCGCGCTCGAGCAGCCGTACGCGTGACCCGCGGCGGCGGGTCGGGGTCCCGTCCTCTTCGGTTCCCTCGCCCTCGCCTTCATCGCCCTCGCCTTCATCGCCCTCGCCTTCATCGCCCTCGGCCGCGTCGTCATCCGGGCCGCTCGCGTCCATGTCGTCGGCCTGGTCCGCCACGACCGCGACGTCCTGAGCGGAATCCGCGTCCGAATCCGCGTCAAGGAGGTCAAGGTTGCCCGACTCCGCGGTGCCGTTGGCCTCACTCTCCACGGGCTCCGCACGTCGGTCCTCAGCGGGCTCGGCACCCTCGCTCTCGAGGTCGTTCGGCCGGGTGCTCACATCGGTGTCGTCGCTCATCGGGCAACTCCTGATCGGTCTGCTCGTGCGGGACGAGGTCCCGCCGTGTCACTGGTTCTGGGCGTCCATGGTTCGAGGGGAGTCGCACACCGCGCTGCCGGCACCGGCACGAGCTCGTCCTCACGGGCATACCCCGTCGGAAGGAACCGGCTCAGGCCGGGTCCGGGGTGGGGGCGCCACCCTCGGGCCGCCGGGTACCGGGCGGACTCGCCTGGCGCTTGGCCTGGTTCTGCGGCTGCTTGGAACGGGGGGTGTTGGGCTTCTGCTTCTGCCGTTTGGGTTGCTGGCGTTGGCCGTTCGGTCGCGTCGGGGCCCCCGCGCCGGACCCGCCGGACCCGCCGGACCCGCCGGAACCCCCAGCACCCGACCCAGACCCGTTCGACGCCGTCGGCTCAACCGGCGCGTCCTGCGGCGTCGCGCTGTCGGCGCCCGACCCCGCACCCGCTCCGTCGGCCCCCGCCGCGCCACCCGCGCCGTCCTCCGGGCCACCAGGCCCGGTGGTCGGCCCACGCTTGGCGCGCTTCTTGCCCTTGGGCTGCTGCCGCTGGCCACTCTTGGGCGCTTCCGGCAGCACGTCCTGGACGTCCGGCTGGTCGGTGGTGGTGTTGCCGAGCCCCGGGATGTGCAGCTTCTTGATCGTCTTGCCCCGCTTGCGCTGCCGCTCCTCGTAGGCCCGCTCGGCGGCGGAACCGGGAGCCGGCATCCGCCGGATCACGTAGAACTGCTGGCCCATCGACCAGACGTTGGTGGTCAGCCAGTAGAGCAGCACGCCGATCGGGAAGTTGATGCCGGAGATCGCGAAGAAGATCGGCATCAGGTAGAGGATGACCTTCTGCTGCTTCATGTACGGGTTGTCCAGCGCGGCGTCCGGCATGTTCTTGCGCATCAGCTGGCGCTGCGTCGTGAAGGTCGACAGCGACATCAGCACGATCAGGACAGCCGTGAGGATCTTGACGTTGAGATCGTCGGAGCCGACGAAGGTCGCGGACAGCTGCGCGCCGAAGATCGTCGACTTCTCGATGACCGACGCCACGTCCGGCGTGATCGGGCCGATCGGCGCGTGCGCCCCGGTGGCGACGTGCGGCAGGTTGTTGAGCAGCTGGAACAGCGCGAAGAAGAACGGCGACTGCAGCAGGATCGGCAGACACGAGGAGAACGGGTTGGAGCCGGTCCTCTTGTAGAGGTCCATCGTCTCCGACGTCATCTTCTGACGTGACTCCGGATCGCTCTTGCCCTTGTACTTCGCCTGGATCTTCTGCATCTCGGGCTGGATGAGCTGCATCCGCCGAGAGGCGTGAATCTGCTTGACGAACAACGGGATCATCAGGAACCGCACGACGACCGTGAGACCGACGATGGACAGCGCCCAGCCCCAGCCGCTCTCGTAGGGGATCCCGATCAACGTGAACAGCGAGTGCCACGCGTTCATGACCCAGGCCTCGCCCCACATCAGGGGGTTCAGCAGGCTGACGAAGAAGTCGTACACAGTCGTCCTTAGTGGTCAGTACTGCCGTTGAGCGTGGTGGTGCGTGCGCTCCGACATCGTTGGTCGCGACGGCGACCTCTCGGGAACGTGGTCGACGCCCCCCGGGTTCCAGGGGTGGCAGCGCAGCAGCCGGCGCGCCGCGAGCCAGGTCCCCTTGAGCGGCCCGTACCTCTCGAGTGCGGTCACCGCATACGCCGAGCACGACGGGTAGAACCGGCAGGACGGCGGGCGCATCGGCGAAATCACCAGCTGGTAGGCGCGGATCAGCCAGATCAGGGGAAGGACCAGCAGCCGCGTCGCCGTCATGACGGCACCCCGGCGACCGGTGTCCGCAGCCGGCGCAGGACCGCGTCGAGCGACCGGTCGAGATCGGCGGCCAGTTCGGGTGTCGTGGCCTCGGCGGCCGCGGGGTTCGCTCGTACGACGAGGTCACACCCGGCCGGTATGCGCGGCAGCCGGTCCGCGACGAGGTGCCGCAGGACGCGCTTGGTCCGGTTCCGGGTCACCGCGCCGCCGACGGCCTTGGAGACGACGAAACCGACCCGCGCCGGTGGGGCAGCGGGTCGGTTCTCATGGTCGGAGGGCGGGGCATACCGGCCGTGGACGACGAGGAGCCGAGCGCCAGAGCGTGCTCCGCCCGCTCCGCGGACGGTGGCGGAGAAGTCCGCGGCCGTCCGGAGCCGATGACGGGCGGGAAGCACGCGGCCCTCAGCCGAGCCGTCTCAGGCGGACAGTTCGGAGCGGCCCTTGTGGCGGCGGGCGGCCAGGATCGCGCGACCCGCCCGGGTGCGCATCCGCAGGCGGAAGCCGTGGGTCTTGGCCCGGCGGCGGTTGTTCGGCTGGAAGGTGCGCTTGCTCACGAGGTGTCTCCGTTGCTGCCAGGCGTCGAGGGTCGAGGTCTGGCGTGCGAGTGGTTGAAGCGATGGGGGATGAGAGCCCGGTTCGGACGCCATCGGAAACCCGGGACCGACCGCGGCGACGCGGCGAGCTGGTGAATCTCCAGGGAGTCTCACGGGCAGGCGAAAGCGACCGAAAACAGGCCTTGTCCACGATACGGGAGCCTCACGGACACGGTCAAACTCGTCGGGCCGCCCGACCCGAGGATCAGCCGAACGGCTCGACTCCCCCTCAACGTCCTGGGTAACCCTCCAGTTTCCGGCCCGCCGCGGCTAGCCTCGCTGCGACACGCCGAACCCACCACGATTTCTCCCCAGGCCGGACCCTTCCGAGGTTGATCACCCCCGACGGAGTTGTTACCGTCACGCCTCACGACGGGTTCGGTCCACAGGGTGTGGAAAACGGTGTGGACAGTCGTCCGCCCGGGTCTCCCGGGGCGCAGGAGCACACGCGATCGAGGGCGGGGAGATGTCGGACGCGGAGGTCGACTACAGCCGGGTCTGGCAGGACACCATCCGCCACCTCGACGACGAGGGCGTCGCCCCGCGGCAGCTCGCGTTCCTCGGGATCAGCCAGCTGGTCGGCGTGCTGCAGAACCTCGCGATCATCGTCACCCCCAACTCGATGACCAAGGGCGTCATCGAGGACCAGATCGGCAGCGCCGTCCGCCAGGCGCTCAGCGACCAGCTCGGGGTCGAGATCGCGCAGCTGTCGGTGTCGGTCAACGAGAAGCTCGGCGACGACTTCCCCCCGCCGCTCACCGACGACACCGGCTCCGACCCCCTGACCAGCACAAACGGCCAGACGAACGGGCACCTCGCCATGGGCGGCACCCCGCTCGCCCCGGTACCGCCGGCCACGTCGCGTACCGGCTCCGGCTCCGGCCCCGGGGCCGGCTTCCCCGACGGCAGCCCGGTCGAGCGACCCCGGGAGCTCCGGGAGACCCGGGACCCTCGGGACCCCCGAGAGCTCGACAAGAGTCGGCTCAACCCGAAGTACACCTTCGACACCTTCGTCGCGGGCTCGAGCAACCGGTTCGCGCACGCGGCCGCGCTCGCCGTCGCCGAGGGGCCGGCGCGGTCCTACAACCCGCTGTTCATCTACGGCGACTCCGGTCTGGGCAAGACCCACCTCCTGCACGCGATCGGCGAGTACTCGCGCCAGCTGCTGCCCCACCTGCGGGTGCGCTACGTGAACTCCGAGGAGTTCACCAACGACTTCATCAACAGCATCCGTGACGACCGGACCGCCCGGTTCCAGACCGTCTACCGCGACGTCGACGTGCTCCTCATCGACGACATCCAGTTCCTGGCCGGCAAGGTGCAGACGCAGGAGGAGTTCTTCCACACCTTCAACGCGCTGCACAACGCGACGAAGCAGGTCGTCATCACCTCCGACCTGCCGCCGAAGCAGCTGTCCGGGTTCGAGGAGCGGCTGCGGTCCCGGTTCGAGTGGGGCCTGATCTGCGACGTCCAGCCGCCCGACCTCGAGACCCGGATCGCGATCCTCCGCAAGAAGGCGACCCTCGAGCGGATGTCGACGCCCGACGACGTGCTCGAGTACATCGCCAGCAAGATCAGCTCCAACATCCGCGAGCTCGAGGGCGCCCTCATCCGGGTCACGGCGTTCGCGAACCTCAACCGCCAGCCGGTGACCCTCGACCTGGCCGAGGTCGTCCTGCACGACCTCATCCCCAGCGAGCAGCCGGCCCAGATCACCGTCGCGACGATCATGGGCGAGACCGCCCGGTACTTCGGCCTCACCATCGACGACCTCTGCAGCAGCTCCCGCTCGCGGCAGCTGGTCCAGGCGCGCCAGATCGCCATGTACCTCTGCCGCGAGCTCACCGAGCTCTCGCTGCCGAAGATCGGCCAGCACTTCGGCGGCCGCGACCACACGACCGTCATGCACGCCGACCGCAAGATCCGCGAGCTGATGGGCGAGCGCCGAGCCATCTACAACCAGGTCACCGAGCTGACCAACCGGATCAAGCATCAGTCCACGTGACCGCTCGCGCGCTCACGCGGCTCCACACATAGCGAATTACCCACCGCTGGGGCGAGTTCTCCACAGGATTTCCCGTATGCGTGGGGCTGGATCTCCCACAAACGCGAGGGTTCTCCACCGCCTGTGGACAACTCTGTGAACAACGCCCGGTGGACGACGCGGCCGGCTCGTCGGGAACCGCAACCAGCCGCGAACCCGTTCTCCCCAGCCCCTGTGGACAACCGGGGGACAAGCGGGTCGTGCCGGTGCATCACTCCCAGCGCGCTCAGCCGCGACTGGGGACGACGCCCCGGCATCCACCGGCCCGCCGAGTTGTCCACACGTTGTCCACCGGGCTGTGCACCGTCCCGAACGCCCGCTGACCTGCGCGGACGCCGGTTGTCCCCCGAGTGCACACCCCCGATGACGACGATGACTCCTCTCAATGATCCGATGGCCCCGAGTACGCGTGTGGACAAGGGCCGGTCGCGAGAAACCCGGGGTCGCCGGGCGCGGTGGAGAGTTGTGGTCACCGTCGGTCCGAGACACTAGGGTTCGGAGTCCGTGTTGGACACGAAGGGCGGGACCAGGTGAAGTTCAGGATCGACCGCGACGTGCTCGCCGACGCCGTGACCTGGGTGGCCCGTGGCCTGCCCGCTCGCCCGCCGGTCCCCGTTCTCGCCGGGGTGCTCATCGAGGCCGACGACGAAGGCAGCCTCACCCTGTCCGCGTTCGACTACGAGGTGTCCGCCAAGGTCACCGTCCCGGCCGACGTCGCGGAGTCGGGCCGCGTCCTGGTCCTCGGCCGGCTGCTGGCCGACATCTCGCGCAACCTGCCGGCCAAGCCCATCGACGTCGTCGCCGAGGGCAACAAGGTCCAGGTCACCTGCGGGTCCTCGCGGTTCAGCCTGCTGATGATGCCGGTCGACGACTACCCCACGCTGCCGTCGGCGCCCGAGCCGACCGGCACGCTCCAGGGCGACGTGTTCACCCAGGCGGTCGCGCAGGTGGCCATCGCGGCCGACCGCGGCGACACCCTGCCGATCCTCACCGGCGTCCGGATGGAGATCGAGGGCGACAAGATCACCCTCCTCGCCACCGACCGCTACCGCCTCGCCATGCGCGAGCTGACCTGGAAGCCCAACACCCCCGACATCGGCCAGGTGGCGCTCATCCCGGCCCGCACCCTCTCCGACACCGCCAAGGCGCTCGGCGCCAGCGGTTCCGTCGACATGGCGCTCGGTGGCGCGGCCGGCGGTGACGGCCTGGTCGGGTTCGAGGCGGGGCAGCGCCGGACGACGACCCGGCTCCTCGACGGCGAGTACCCGAAGGTCACCTCGATCTTCCCGACCAGCGTCGACACCGAGTCGGTCATCGAGACCACGGCCCTCGTCGAGGCCGTGCGTCGCGTCTCGCTGGTCGCCGAGCGCAACACCCCGGTGCGGCTGAAGTTCACCGACGGCCAGGTCGCGATCGAGGCGGGCACCGGTGACGACGCCCAGGCCTCCGAGGCGGTCGAGGCGACGCTCACCGGCCCCGACATCGAGATCGCCTTCAACCCGCACTTCCTCCTCGACGGGCTGGGCGCCCTCGGCACCACGTATGCGCGGCTGTCCTTCACGCAGCCCAGCCGGCCGGCGGTTCTCACCGGTCAGGCCGAGGCCGACGGCGACTCCGACGAGAGCTACCGCTACGTCCTCATGCCGGTGCGTTTCGCCAGCTGAGCCGTACCGCCCAGCGACCTGCCGTCGCCGCGATGTGGCGGTAGCCTGACCCCGCAGTTCGCATCGCCGCTCCACCCTGCTCGTCTTGCCATCTGGTCGTAGTCCTTCGCAGTCTCGTCCTCGCAGCGCAGCGTCTTCGAAAGGGTCAGCCATGCAGCTCGGTCTCATCGGTCTCGGGAAGATGGGCGGCAACATGCGCGAGCGGCTTCGCCGCGCCGGTCACGAGGTCGTCGGGTACGACCGCGACCCCAAGGTCTCCGACGTGCGCACGATGGCCGCGATGGTCAAGGCGCTCGACGCGCCGCGCACCGTGTGGGTCATGGTCCCGGCCGGCGCCGCGACCCAGGACACCATCACCAAGCTCGGCGACATGCTCGACAAGGGCGACCTGGTCATCGACGGCGGCAACTCGCGCTTCACCGACGACATCGCGCACGCAAAGATGTTGAAGGCCAAGGGAATCGGCTTCGTCGACTGCGGAGTCTCCGGTGGCATCTGGGGCCTGCAGAACGGCTACGGCCTCATGTGCGGCGGTGAGACCCGCCTGGTCAACCGGGTGATGCCGATCTTCGATGCACTACGCCCGGAGGGCCCGCGCGAGGAGGGCTTCGTCCACGCCGGCGAGGTCGGCGCCGGTCACTACACGAAGATGGTCCACAACGGGATCGAGTACGGCCTGATGGCGGCCTACGCCGAAGGCTACGAGCTGCTCGAGAAGAAGGACATCGTCAAGGATGTGCCCGGCGCCTTCAAGGCGTGGAGCCGCGGCACCGTCGTCCGGTCCTGGCTGCTCGACCTCGCGGTCGCGGCTCTCGAGGCGAACCCCACCCTCGACGGCGTGTCCGACTACACCGTCGACTCCGGCGAGGGGAAGTGGACCGTCGAGGAGGCCGTCGCCCTCGACGTGCCGATGCCGGTCATCGCGGCGTCGCTGTTCGCCCGGTTCGCGTCGCGGCAGGAGGTCTCGCCGACGATGCAGATGGTCGCCGCGTTGCGCGGCCAGTTCGGCGGCCACCCGGTCATGACCATCAAGGAAGGCGAGGACCTGCGCCGCAAGGGCATCGCCGGCGACTGGGACATCGCGCCCGCCGCGGCGAAGGCCGCTGTGCGCAGGTCGGTCACCAAGGGCGCGGCCAAGAAGTCGACCGCCACAAAAGCCACCACCAAGAAGGTGGCCGCCAAGAAGACGGCGAAGAAGACCGCCGTCAAGTCGTGATGTGCACGTCCGGCACCTGAGCGTCACCGACTTCCGCAGCTACCCACAGGCGGAGCTGCCGCTGGGTCCGGGCGTCACCACCCTGGTCGGCCCGAACGGCCAGGGCAAGACCAACCTCGTCGAGGCCGTGGGCTACCTCGCCACGCTCTCGAGCCACCGCGTCGCGACGGACCAGCCGCTGGTCCGGTTCGGCGCGGAACGCGCCGTGATCCGCGGGGTCGTCGTGCGCGACGGGCGCGAGACGCTGATCGAGCTGGAGCTCAACCCCGGCCGCGCGAACCGGGCCCGCCTCAACCGGTCGCCGATGCCCCGGCCGCGCGAGATCCTCGGCACGGTGCGCTCGGTGCTCTTCGCGCCGGAGGACCTCGCCCTCGTCAAGGGCGACCCCTCCGGCCGCCGCGCGTTCCTCGACGAACTTCTCGTGCAGCGCCAGCCGCGCTGGGCCGGCGTTCGCTCGGACTACGACAAGGTGCTCAAGCAACGCAGTGCCCTGCTCAAGTCCGCCGCCCCGGTGCTGCGCCGCGGCCGACGCCGCACCGAGCGGGTCACCGCCTACGGCGAGCCGGTCGACGAGGCGCGCGCGTCGGCGCTGCACACCCTCGACGTCTGGGACAGCCAGCTCGCCCGGTTCGGCGCCCAGCTGCTGCACGGTCGGCTCCGGCTGCTCGCCGACCTGCGCCCGCACCTCACCGAGGCCTATGCGTCGGTCAGCGCCGGCCCGTCGGAGGCCCGTGTCGCCTACCGCTCCAGCCTGCGCGAGGCGGCGGCGGGGACCTTTGCCGAGGGCGACGTCCCCGACGTCGAGGTGCTCGAGAAGGAGCTGCTCGCCACCCTCGCCGAGGTCCGCGACCAGGAGATCGAACGCGGCGTCTGCCTGGTCGGCCCGCACCGCGACGACCTCTATCTCACTCTCGGCGAGCTCCCCGCCAAGGGGTATGCCAGCCACGGCGAGTCCTGGTCGTTCGCGCTGGGACTCAAGCTGGCCGCATACCAGCTGCTCCGGTCCGACCTCGGCGAGGACCCGGTGCTCGTCCTCGACGACGTCTTCGCCGAGCTGGACACGGGACGTCGCGACCGGCTCGCCCACCTCGTCGAGGACTGCGAGCAGGTGCTCATCACCGCGGCAGTGGGCGCCGACGTGCCGGACGTCCTCCAGGAGCGGGGCACGACGTACGCCGTGGCGCTGGGCGAGGTGACCCGTGTCGCCTGACGACGTGACCGACCCGCCACCAGACCGGCCCGCCCCATCGGAGCCGGAGGACGAGGATGCCGCCGCCGCGGAAGCCGCCGCGCTGGCCCTCGCCCGAGCCCGAAAAGCCGCGGCCGACAAGGGACTTCGGCCGGGGCTGAAGCCGATGCGCCGCCGACGCCGGGCCGACCAGCCGGCCGGAACCCCGAGCGGCAGCGGGCCGGACGCCCGCGATCCCCTCTTGCTCGGCGAGCAGCTCGAGAAGTTCGTGTCCGACCGCGGCTGGCAGGTCGACGTCGCGGTCGGCTCGGTGATCGGACGTTGGCCGCAGATCGTCGGTCCCGACGTGGCGGAGCACGTCCAGCCGGTGTCCTTCGAGAACGGGGTGCTCACCCTGCGGGCGGTGTCGACCGCTTGGGCGACCCAGATGCGGCTGCTCGCCTCGGTCCTCCTCGGTCGGCTCGAGCAGGAGGTCGGCGCCGGCACGGTCACCGAGATCGTCGTGACCGGACCGAGCGCCCCGACGTGGGCCAAGGGTCGGCGG
Organism: uncultured Actinomycetota bacterium; assembly: GCA_963787725.1. Classification (GTDB taxonomy): domain Bacteria; phylum Actinomycetota; class Actinomycetes; order Actinomycetales; family Dermatophilaceae; genus Lapillicoccus. Next base: position 355,450 of record CAWBEH010000014.1, read on the forward strand.
CGCGCGCCCGGGCGGGGCCCACGCGACACCTACGGATGACTTCCTAGACTCGTTCGGGTGACGCGCGCCGAGCACCTCGTCTCCGTCGCCGAGCTGGCTCCGATGCTGTCCCGGGTACGGCTGCTCGACGTGCGGTGGAGCCTCACCGACGCGGCGGGCGAGGGACGGCGTCGGTATGCGGAAGGTCACCTCCCCGGCGCTCGGTTCCTCGACCTCGAGGAGGTCCTCACCGCGCATACCGGCGACCCGCTCGACGGCCGGCACCCGCTGCCCGAGGTCGAGACGCTGGCCGCCGGGCTGGGCGCGCTCGGGCTGTCCGAAGATGACGACATCGTCGTCTACGACGAGCCGGGATCCTTCGCCGCGGAGCGGGCGTGGTGGGTGCTGCGCTGGGTGGGGCTCCCGGTCCGCGTGCTCGACGGCGGCGTGGCCGCGTGGGTCGAGGCGGGCCTGGCCCTCGAGTCGGGCGAGCCACCGCCGGCGGTGCCCACGCGGCTGGTGCTGAACCCGGGGCAGCTGCCGACGATCGACGTCGACGGGGCGGCCGCCTTCTCCGAGCACGGCGTGCTGGTCGACGGGCGCGCCGGTGAGCGGTACCGGGGCGAGGTGGAGCCCATGGACCCGCGGCGCGGCCACATCCCCGGCGCCGTGAACGTGCCCGCCGCCTCGCTGTACGACGACGGGCGGATGCCGGCCGACGACGAGCTGCGCCGCCGGCTGGCGCCGGCCCTGGCCGGGGTGCCCGGCCGCCCTGCGGTGGCCGCGTACTGCGGTTCCGGCGTCTCCGCCGCCCGTGACGTCCTGGCGTTCGCCGTTCTCGGCATCGACGCCGCGCTCTTCCCGGGCTCGTGGTCGGCGTGGTCCAACGACCCGGACCGGCCGGCGGCTGTGGGGCTCGAACCGGGTCCCAGCGAGCGGGATGAAACCTTGTACAAGGCACCCTGATTGTCCACAGGTTCTGTGGACAGAGTTGGGGACAGGGGCACCGTTCGGGGGATGATGGGCGAAGACGGGAAACGCCGCGAGAAGGCCACAACGGGCCAGGGGACGACCCCCGACACCTGATGACGGGTTCTTTACCCGGAAAACGGCCGTTGCGGGGCTCCTGAGGCCGGTTTCTCCGACGTGGACCTGTAGAATGAAGGGTCAAAGGCGGCCAGCCGTCGCTCGCGCGTCCTCGCGGACGTGAGGGGCGTCCGGCAGGCCGCTCGTCATGAACAGCACACCGCGCTCTCACGGGCGGCGGTGGACAAAGGAGCACCGTGTCCGACGCCGACGAGATCAGGGCCACCCCAGCCGACATCGCTCCGCAGGCCCCGACCGCACCGGTGAACGACCCGTCCGACTCCCCGGCCTACGACGCCCAGGCGATCCAGGTCCTCGAGGGACTGGAAGCGGTCCGCAAGCGTCCCGGCATGTACATCGGGTCGACCGGTGAGCGCGGCCTGCACCACCTGGTCTGGGAGATCGTCGACAACTCCGTCGACGAGGCGCTGGCCGGCCACGCCGACCGCATCGACGTCACCATTCGCGCCGACGGTGGCGTGACGGTCGTCGACAACGGCCGCGGCATCCCCACGGGCAAGCGCAACGGCGAGGAGGTGTCCGCCGTGGAGCTGGTCCTCACCCAGCTGCACGCCGGAGGGAAGTTCGGCGGCGGCGGCTACAAGGTGTCCGGTGGTCTGCACGGCGTCGGCTCCTCGGTCGTCAACGCGCTCTCGACCCGGCTCGACGTCGAGGTCCGCCAGATGGGGCACGTGTTCCGGATGACCTTCGACGAGGGCGTCCCGCGCGCTCCCCTCTCGCGCGACGAGGCGCTGGACGACCCGGAGCAGACCGGCACCACGATCACGTTCTGGCCCAACGCCAACATCTTCGACAGCGTCGACTTCGACTTCGAGACCATCCGGTCGCGGTTCCAGCAGACCGCGTTCCTCAACAAGGGCCTGACCATCACCCTGCTCGACGAGCGGCCCGAACCGAGCGCCGACGACGAGGACGACATCGACCTCGACAACGCCAACGCGGAGGTCGACGTCGAGACCGTGACGGTGGACGAGAGCAGGCCGGCGGCGCCGAGCAAGAAGGCCAAGCGGGCTTCGTACCGCTACGACGACGGCCTGGTCGACTACGTCAAGCACCTCGTCGCGTCCAAGCGCGCCGAGCCGATCAACCCCGACATCATCTCGATCGAGGTCGAGGACAAGGACCGGGCGCTCGCGCTCGAGCTGGCGATGCAGTGGACCAACGGCTACACCGAGTCGGTCCACACCTACGCCAACACCGTCAACACCCACGAGGGCGGCACCCACGAGGAGGGCTTCCGCGCGGCGATGACCAAGCTGGTCAACGACTTCGCGCGGAAGAACAACATCCTCAAGGAGAAGGAGGAGAACCTCACCGGCGACGACGTCCGCGAGGGCCTCGTCGCCGTCATCTCCGTGAAGCTCGGCGAGCCGCAGTTCGAGGGCCAGACCAAGACCAAGCTCGGCAACTCCGAGGTCAAGGGCTTCGTCCAACGGGCCATGACCGACGCGTTCGGCCACTGGCTCGAGGCCCACCCCCGCGAGGGCCGCGACATCATCCAGAAGGCGATCCAGGCCGCCGCCGCCCGGATCGCGGCCCGCAAGGCCCGCGAGTCCACCCGCCGCAAGGGGCTCCTGGACGGCGTCGGCCTGCCCGGCAAGCTCAAGGACTGCCAGAGCAAGGACCCCTCGATCTCCGAGGTCTTCATCGTCGAGGGCGACTCCGCCGGCGGCTCGGCCGTGCAGGGCCGCAACCCGCATACCCAGGCGATCCTCCCGATCCGCGGCAAGATCCTCAACGTCGAGAAGGCCCGGATCGACCGGATCCTCGCCAACAACGAGGTCCAGGCGCTCATCACCGCGTTCGGCACCGGCATCGGCGAGGACTTCGACCTCGCCAAGGCGCGCTATCACAAGATCGTGCTGATGGCCGATGCCGACGTCGACGGCATGCACATCCGCACCCTGCTGCTGACGCTGCTGTTCCGGTTCATGCGGCCGCTCATCGAGGCCGGCTACGTCTACCTCGCCCAGCCACCGCTCTACAAGCTCAAGTGGAGCAACGCCCCCCACGAGTTCGCCTACTCCGACCGCGAGCGCGACGGGATGATCGCGGCCGGCAAGGAGCAGCGCGGCTGGCGGCTCCCCAAGGACAACCCGATCCAGCGCTACAAGGGTCTCGGCGAGATGAACTACCACGAGCTGTGGGAGACGACCATGGATCCCGACACCCGCACGCTGCTCCAGGTCACGCTGGCCGACGCTGCTGCTGCGGATGAGATCTTCGCGATTCTCATGGGGGAGGACGTCGAGTCGCGACGGGGGTTCATCCAGCGCAACGCCCGCGACGTGCGGTTCCTCGACATCTAGTGATGCCTTTCCGTATGCGTCTCCTCTCCCCTGTTCTTGCGCACACACCCGCGTGGTCACCTTTGTTGACCGGGGCACATGCGGCGCGCAGCAGACCATCCGCGGCCTCGGTATGCGCCTCCCTCGCCTTCCGTTCTCACGGTCGGCCGCTTCCCGCCAGGCCCGCCATGCTGCGCGCCGCACGTACCCCTGTCTGTCTCGCCTCACCGAGCGCTCTTGGGCGCCTTTCCGACACCGTTGCATCCACCTCTGACAAGGACATCTCGTGAGTGAGCAGCCGCCGATCGACGGCCCTGACGACGTGAACGACATCCCGGACGCGACTGACGCGGACGGGCTGGAGGCGACCGAGAGGTCGACGAGTCGTGGAGGAGCTGGGGACCGCCGCGCCGCCGTCTACTGGTGGGGATCGGGTCGAGCCGATCGACCTGAATACCGAGATGCAGCGGTCGTACATCGACTACGCGATGGCGGTCATCGTGAGTCGGGCGTTGCCCGATGTGCGGGACGGGTTGAAGCCGGTGCATCGGCGCGTCATCTACGGGATGTACGACGGTGGGTATCGGCCGGACCGTGGGTACAACAAGTGCTCGCGTGTGGTGGGCGACGTCATGGGGCAGTACCACCCGCACGGCGACACGGCGATCTACGACGCGTTGGTGCGTCTGGTGCAGCCGTGGTCACTGCGCTATCCGTTGATCGACGGTCAGGGGAACTTCGGGTCGCGCGGGAACGACGGCGCGGCCGCGATGCGGTACACCGAGTGCCGGATGGCGCCGTTGTCGATGGAGCTGGTGCGCGACATCGACCAGGACACCGTCGACTTCAAGGACAACTACGACGGTCGGAGCCGGGAGCCGGTCGTGCTGCCGGCGCGGTTCCCGAACCTGCTGGTCAACGGGTCGGCCGGCATCGCCGTCGGCATGGCGACCCAGATCCCGCCGCACAACCTGCGCGAGGTGGCGGAGGGGGCCGAGTGGTACCTCAAGCACCCCGAGGCCAAGCGCGAGGAGCTGCCTCGAGGCCCTGATGGGGATCATCCAGGGCCCGGACTTCCCCACCGCGGGCCTGATCATGGGCCGCAAGGGGATCGAGGACGCATACCGGACCGGCCGTGGGTCGATCATCATGCGGGCCGTTGTGGAGGTCGAGGAGATCCAGGGCCGGCAGTGCCTCGTGGTCACCGAGCTGCCGTACCAGGTCAACCCCGACATGCTCGCGCAGAAGATCGCCGAGCTGGTCCGCGAGGGCCGGGTCGCGGGGATCGCCGACATCCGCGACGAGACGTCCGGGCGCAACGGCCAGCGGCTGGTGGTCGTCCTCAAGCGGGACGCCGTCGCGAAGGTCGTGCTCAACAACCTCTACAAGCACACCCAGCTGCAGACGACGTTCGGCGCGAACATGCTCGCGCTCGTCGACGAGGTGCCGCGCACGCTGCCGCTCGACGGGTTCATCCGCCACTGGGTGGACCACCAGATGGAGGTCATCGAGCGGAGGACGCAGTACCGGCTGCGGCAGGCCGAAGAGCGGATCCACATCCTGCGCGGGTACCTCAAGGCGCTCGACGCGCTGGACGACGTCATCGCGTTGATCCGGGCGTCGCAGACGGTCGAGGTGGCGCGGGACGGCCTCATGGAGCTCCTCGACATCGACGAGGTCCAGGCGATGGCGATCCTCAACATGCAGCTGCGCCGGCTGGCCGCGCTGGAGCGGCAGAAGATCCTCGAGGACCACGACGAGCTGCAGAGCCAGATCGACGACTTCCGCGACATCCTGGCCAAGCCCCAGCGGCAGCGCGACATCGTGTCGAGCGAGCTCGCCGAGATCGTCGAGAAGTACGGCGACGAGCGGCGCACCTCGATCGAGCGGGCCGAGGGCGACATGACCAACGAGGACCTCATCCCCGTCGAGGACGTCGTCGTGACCATCACGCGAGGTGGGTACGCGAAGCGGACCCGCGTCGACGCATACCGGAGCCAGCGTCGCGGCGGCAAGGGCGTGCGTGGTGCGCAGCTGCGCGGTGAGGACGTCGTCGAGCACTTCTTCACGACGACCACGCACCACTGGCTGCTGTTCTTCACCAACCTGGGCCGGGTCTACCGCGCCAAGGCGTACGAGCTGCCCGAGCAGTCGCGCGACGCCAAGGGCCAGCACGTGGCGAACCTCATGGCGTTCCAGCCGGGTGAGGAGATCGCGCAGGTGCTGGCGATCGAGAACTACGAGACGTCGCCGTACCTGGTGCTGGCTACCCGCGGCGGGCTGGTCAAGAAGACCAAGCTGTCGGAGTACGACTCGCCTCGGACCGGCGGGCTGATCGCGGTGAACCTGCGTGACGGCGACGAGCTGGTCGGGGCCGGCCTCGCCTCCTCGGTCGACGACCTCATCCTCGTCTCGCGCAAGGGGCAGTCGGTGCGGTTCCACGCCAACGACGACGCCCTGCGGCCGATGGGCCGGGCGACGTCCGGTGTGGTCGGCATGAAGTTCCGCGACGGCGACGTGCTGCTGTCGATCTCCGTGGTCGAGCACGGCGAGGACCCCGACGTGTTCGTCGTGTTCGAGAACGGCCTGGCCAAGCGGTCGCCGGCGTCGGACTACCCGGTCAAGGGCCGGGCGACGCTGGGGGTACGCGTGGCGCAGGTCTCCGAGCGCGGCGGCGACCTCGTCGGTGCGCTGACCGTCGACGAGGACGACGAGGTCATGGTCGTCATGGAGAAGGGCAAGATCGTCCGCTCCCGGGTCGACGAGGTTCGGCGCACCGGTCGCAACACCCAGGGGGTGCGGTTCGCCGCTCCGGATGCCGGTGACGCGATCGTCGCGGTGGCCCGGAACGCCGAGCGGGCGGTCGAGGCGGAGCTGGAGCACGTCTCAGACGGTGGCGCGGATTCGTCGGGTGCGGGGGAGGATGCCGTACCGTCTAGTGAGACGAACCAGTCGCCGGACGCAGACGGAGGCCAGCAGTGAGCTCGACAGGTCAGGGTGGAACCCCTGGGACTGCCGTGGGTGGGTCCGCCGGACCGTCCAGTAATCCGACGCGGTCGGGTATGCCCGCCGGCACCGCCAACGGTGCCGCTCCCAGTGCTGCCCCGACCTCTTCTGCTCCTCCGACCGCACCGACTCCGACAGTCCGCCCCGCGGGAGCTGGTGCTCCAGGCACGGCGCAGCCGTACCGCCCGGGCGTGGCTCCCAGCGGAGCCGGCGCGTCCGGTGCTGCGGTAGGAGCGGCTGCCGCCGCGGGTGCCGCGACGGCGACCCGACCTGCACCACAGTCGCGGGCCGAGGCGTCGGGGCGAGTTCCGCGTACCGGCTCTCAGCGTCCACAGCAGCGCGTCGGGCAGGGGCAGCCGCCACGTCCCGGCGCGACGCGACGGGTGACCACCCGCCGCGTCAAGCTCGCGATCGCGCGCGTCGACCCGTGGTCCGTGATGAAGATGTCGTTCCTCCTCGCGGTGGCCGCGGGGATCGCCGGCGTCGTGCTCACGGCGGTGCTGTGGCTGATCCTGTCGGGGATGGGTGTCTTCGCCGACATCGACCGCGTGGTCGGCGAGATCCAGCCGTCCACGACGACGACAGTTCACGCTGATGAACTACATCGGGTTCGGCCGGGTGGTGTCGCTGAGCATCGTCCTCGGCGTCATCGACATCATCCTCATGACCGCCCTGGCGACGCTCGCAGCGTTCCTCTACAACATCTGCTCGGCCCTCGTCGGCGGCATCCAGCTCACGCTGACCGACGACTGACGTCGCGCGATCCGGCCGTTTTGATGGGGCTGCCCTGCGTGGGATAGCCTGTCGCGGCGCGGTTGGGGCCTATAGCTCAGACGGTTAGAGCGCTTCCCTGATAAGGAAGAGGTCAGAGGTTCAAGTCCTCTTAGGCCCACCACCACGTGTCGTCCTGAGGAGACCCCTGTGTTCAAGAAGTTGCTCGTCGTGGCCATCGTCGCCGCCGGCGCCATCGTGGTCCAGAAGAAGGTCCGCGACCAGCGTGCGGAGCAGGAGCTGTGGGCCGAGGCAACTGACGACGTCCGCTCCGCGCCGCCGAAGCCGGCCTCCGCAAGCTGACGCCCTGGCTGGCCACGTGGTCGGCAACCAGGGGCCATGGCGCAATTGGTAGCGCACCTGCTTTGCAAGCAGGGGGTTAGGGGTTCGAGTCCCCTTGGCTCCACCGCAAGTAGGGGCTCATGCCGCTCGCCGAGAAGGGCCTCGTCACGTCCTCCATCGCCCCGAGGATGCAGGGCGGGCGGGCCGAACAAGTTGCCACCACGACTGCGTCGGCACTGCAGCTCAGCCAATCACGCTGGCCGTCACGAAATCGGCAGCGGGCATGGGGCTCCGGAGACGCCAAGTGATCGAGATCGGTCGTTCACCACGGTGTTCGACGTAATCGGCCTCCCCCAAAAACACGTAAGGAGCACCAGTCCCGAAGGCCGAAGCCTTCTGCTGCCTGGCGAAGAGTAGGACGTGAGTCCCCGCCTGGCGGTGGTTGAGATATCGCTGGCCGGTTGGGGAGGCCACGGTTGTCCCCGACTGAGACTCCCAGTGGAACAGCTCCGGGCTCAGGGCGTAGTCCTGGTACATCGTGGTTGGTGAGTAGTCGGCCTCGGACTTGTGGAGGGTCACGAAGAAGGCATCGGAGTTTGCGTTTGGCGAGAACAGCACTCCCTCGCGGAGGCTGTTTGGCTTCCGACCCTCGATGGACACGTAGTCCAAGCCCGCAACAATCTCCTCGCGTGTGTACCTGGCGTGGACCTTTAGCGGCCGCGTGCTGAGTTCGCCGGCGAGGCGGGTCGTGACTCGCGCGGCGGACCCCAGGCCGATGCGCACCACCGCCTGCAAGTCCTGACGCACTGCCCGTTCGTTGCGCAGGGCGTTAAGGCCGGCCGAATACGAGTCGAAGCGACCCCCGTCAGGCCACAAGGAGAAGAAGAGCATCCGCGCGTATGCCTGAAGGGTGGCGTCGGCCTCTTCATACTTGGGTGCGTCGTCGTTGAGCATTCTCAGGTAGGCCGCTGCACGGTCGGGGTCGTCAACGTGACAAAGGGTGCGGACCCGCTTGAGGAGCGGCGCTTCGTAGGTACTGCCGGTGGCCACCTCCAGACCTGCATCACGACGGAGACGTGTCCAGGAGCGATCCCCCCGCACCACGTCGGCCAATTCCACGCCGGACTCGGCGAGGAACGTGCTGAGGTCACCCGTGGGATGCGCGCGAAGCTCAGCCGTGATGCCTGACCACCGCGACGTGACCTGACTCCGGATGTTCTCCAGCACCAACTCTTGGCTTCGCCGGTCCAGCACGATCTGTGTTCCTGGCGGGAGGAACGGGAAGTCGTGCGTGATGTCTCGAACTAGCGCCGTTCGCGTGCTGCCCGTCATGGCCCGGAACCGTTGGTCGAATCGGAACTCCTTGCGGTGGTGGCCGACGAAGTCCAGAGCAGTGAGTACGGGCTTGTCGGCGGCACGACGCAGGCCGCGACCAAGCTGCTGGAGAAAGACCGTAGAGCTCTCGGTCGGTCGCAGGAAGAGAACCGTGTTGATGGCCGGCACGTCGACACCCTCGTTGAACACGTCGACGGCGAACACCACCTGGATGACTCCATCTCGCAGGTCGCGCACTGCAGCATCGCGGTCGACCGTCGCGGTATCTCCGAGAACGGTTGCCGCCCGGATCCCTGCCTCATTGAAAACCCGAGTCATGTAGAGCGCGTGGTCGCGTGAGACACAGAACGCGAGCGCCTTCATCGACCTCAGGTCACCGACCTTGTCTCGGACCGCCTTGAGCACGATGAGAGCTCGAGCATCGTTGCCGGTCAGGAGATTCGACAGTTCGCGCGAGTCGTAAGCGCCTGCCTTCCAGTCGATGCGGGTCAGGTCTATGCCGTCGGCAACGGCGAAGTAGTGGAACGGAGTCAGGAGGTCTGCCTTCAGGGCATCCCACAAGCGGAGCTCAGCTGCTGTGCGTCCGGCGAAGAACGAGCGCACGTCGAGACCATCGCCTCGTTCCGGCGTCGCGGTTAGACCGAGGAGCTCGCGCGGCTGAAGGTGATCGAGTAGCCGTCGGTATGTCCTCGCCTCCGCGTGATGGAACTCGTCGATGACTACGACGTCGTAGGCATCCGCCGGGATGTTCGTAATGCCGTAGGACGAGAGCGACTGAACGGAGGCGAACACGTGGTCCCAGCGGTCGGGGCGGTGACCGTCGACGTAGAGCTCACCGAATTCAGCGTTGCCCAGCACCTCGCGGTACGTCCGTAGAGACTGCTGGAGGATCTCGCGCCGGTGAGCGATGAACAGCAGTCGCGGGAGGCTCGTGGCTCCCTCCGCAAGACGGCGATAATCCAGCGCCGCAATGACCGTCTTGCCAGTTCCGGTCGCCGCGACCACCAGATTGCGGTGACGGTCATGAACCAGGCGCTCCACATCGAGCTGGTCAAGCATCTCCTGCTGGTAGGCGTAGGGACGAACCTCGAGGCCTGAGAGAGTCAGAGTGACTCGATCGTGAGTTCTCTTGCCGGAGGCCTCAGCGAGGGCATCGTCGAGGCGGTCGCGGTCTATGTCGGGGTCGTAGCTTTCGAAGGTGGTGTCGTTCCAGTAACTATCGAAGGTCGCCCGAAACTTCTGAAGAAGTGGCGGAGTCGAGACGGCAGAGAGTCGGACGTTCCATTCCACTCCATCCAGCATTGCTGCGCGCGAGAGGTTGCTGGATCCCACATAGGCCGTGTCGAACCCGGTGTTGCGCCGGAACAGCCAGGCCTTCGCATGTAACCGCGTTCGATGGGAATCGAATTGCACCTTGACCTCAGCGCCCAGGTCCCTGACCAGGCGATCCAGGGCGGCACGTTCGGTGGCACCCATGTACGTCGTCGTGATGACCCGCAAGGGGACCCCGCGCTCGCGCAGTGTCATCAGTCGATCTTCGAAGAGGCGAAGGCCATACCACTTGACGAACGCCATGATCACGTCGACGCGGTCGGCGCTGGTCAGTTCGGCCCTGATCTCATGACCCAGACCAGGCTCGCCCGGGGCGTTGGTCAGGAGGGCAGCGTCTGAGAGCGGTGTAGAAGGACGCTCTCTGAGCACGCGGAGGTGGCCGGGTTGGGACGGCATAGCAATAGCCAAGAGTTGACGCGCCGTTGGCAACGAATCATCAGAAGCGCCAAGCGCCCTGATCAGTTCGTTGACAACTGCCAGTCGTCGCTCGGCGTTCTTCTCTTCGCGCAGCGCCCGGAGGGTGACATCACGTATGTGCCTGGCAAGAACATCCGGCTCGTCGGCCTCGTCTATGGCTCCGCGGTGAACATCAAGGTTTGCGACAGCAGCGATGCGCTTTTCCAACGCGTGGGTGATCAAGCTTTCGTACAAGCCCTCGAGAAGGCTGCCATCCTCGTTGCTCACCCGAGGCAGCCTGCCAGGGCAGACCCACATAGCCAGTCAGAAACGCGGCGTGGACCGGAGAATGAGGGGCCGCGGCTGGCACCTGAGCGCCGCTCGCGGAGGTTGGTTCGGTGACCTGGGCCTAGGGTCGAGATATGGACGTTTCGCAGCTCAAGGCTGCTCAGGACTCCCTTGTCGCCACTCTCCGATGGGCCGAGGAGGACCAGTGGACCGAAGCCACACCGTGCCCGGACTGGGACGTCCGCGCGCTCGTGAACCACCTGATCACGGGCAACGAGCGCTTCGTCGTCCGGCTGGCCGGGGAGCAGCCTGGGCCGCCTGCCGACCGCAGCTGACGCCTCGACGAAGGACCTGGTCGACACCTACGACGCCAGCAACGTCGAGGTCCTCGAGGCGTTCCAGCAGCCGGCCGCCATGCAGCGCGTCTCTCAGTGGCCCATCGGCCCCCTCCAAGGTAACGACGCCCTCGGCCTCAAGATCACCGAGACGCTCGTCCACGGCTGGGACATTCAGCAGGCCCTCGGGACCACCATCGACTTCGACCCGGCCACCATCGCCGAGGCGCACGCCTGGAGCGGACCGATGCTCGCCCGCATCCCGGAAGGCCGCAACCCGTTCGGCACGCCGCAGGAAGCGCCCCCGGACGCCCCACCCCTCGACCGGCTCGCGGCCCTGCTCGGCCGCAAGGTCGTCAGCTGATCGCGACGACCGACTGAACCTCCATCGTCGCCACGTCGCAGGCGGAGGGGATCTCCGGGTGCGGCATCGCGACGACCTGCACGCGGGCGTGCGCGAGCGCTGAGGCGGCCAACGGGCCGACCAGTCCACGACACCACCCACGTCGTCAGCAGGATGCACCCGGTCGGCGCGTGCCTCGCGGCGCTACCGGCCTAGGGTCCGACACATGGTGTCGTTGTAGGGGCGGGGGCCGGGCTGTGAAGTTCCGCTATATGAGACGGTGGACTTGGTAAAGACTTTACGAACAGCAGAACGCCCGGACCTTCTGGTCCGGGCGTTCTGGCGTTGTTTGCCTCTAGTCGCGTATGCGGCTCAGGTCGCGTCGTCGACCTGGGTCTTGGCCCGCGAGGCGCCCTTGGTCATGTCGGCCTCGACGTCGGCCGCGGCACCCGCGACGTCCGCCGCGACGTCTTTGCTCGTCTCCGCGGTGGTGTCCGCGACGTCACCGAGCACGTCGACGGTCTCCGCGCCGGTGTCCTTGGCGGCCTCGGCCGCCTTCGAGGTGGCGGTGCTGGTCCGGCGGGTAGCGGTCTTGGCCTTGTCGGCGGCGCCCCCGGCGGTCTCCTTGGCCTTGTCCGCCGCGTCGCCCGCCGCGTCCTTGGCCTTGTCGGCGACCTCGCCGGCCTTGTGCGCAGCGGTCTCGGCAACGTCGGACACCTTGTGGGCCGCGGTGCCGGCCGCCGCCGCGACGCCGTCCTTGGCCTCGGACACGCGGTCGGCGAAGGTCTTGGCCGGCGGCGTGTACGAGGTCGACGGGGTCGCCCACGGGTCGTCCTTGGGCTTGCGGTTCGCCAGGACGACGACGACCGCACCGACCGCCGCGACGATGCCGAGCCCGATGAGGATCTTGCCGCCCCGCGGCTGCTTGGCGACCTTGTCGCCCTTGAGGACCGCGACGGCGTCGGGCGCCCGCTCGGACACCACGACGACCTGGTCCTTGGCCGCCATGGTGGCGCCGGCGAGGGCGGCCACGGCAGCGGAGATCCGCGGGATCCACGCGCTGACGATGACGTCGTGCGCCTTGTCGACCTGGGGTTCGAGACCCTCGACCGCTCGTTGCACCCGCGGAGCGGCCTGCTCCACGTACGGCTGCGCGCGCCTGCGGGCCTCCTGCATGTAGGGCTCGAGTCTCTCGAGGGCTCCCTCGTACGCCTCGGCGGCCCGCTCTCGCGCGATCGGCCCGTAGGTCCGGGCCGCGTCGGCGGCCGTCGACGCGGCGATCTGCGCCTGCTTCTGCGCCTTGGGGCCGTAGCTCTGTGCCAGGTCCGCCCCTTTGGAACGACTCTTGTCGAGGCTCGACGACGCCTGCTCGCGGACGACCTCGACGTAATCCCCGACGGTCGGCTGCTTCTTTTTCCCGGACACAGTCCCTCCTGGGTGCGACTGGCGGTACATCTACTCGGCAACTACTGCGATGACCTGCTGGTTCCTGCCGTGCGCGCGGTGGCGCGCTCCCGCGCCCATCCTGCCGTGTTTCGGGTTCGGACACGACACCAGGGCCCCTTGCGGCGGCCCGCGCGTCGCGTAGAACACCCGAAAGCGGTCGTCGGTATGCGTGAAAGGATGGCCGCCATGAAGGCAACCCTCCACACGAACCAGGGCGACATCGTCGTCACGCTCTTCCCGAACGAGGCGCCGAAGACGGTCGACAGCTTCGTCGGGCTGGCGACGGGGGAGCGGGAGTACCGCGACGACGCGGGCCGCACGAACCCCACGCCGTACTTCGACGGACTGATCTTCCACCGCATCATCAGCGGGTTCATGATCCAGGGCGGCGACCCGCTAGGGCGCGGGACGGGTGGCCCCGGGTACGAGTACGACGACGAGATCCACCCGGAGAAGCAGTTCAACAAGCCGTACCTCTTCGCCATGGCCAACGCCGGCAAGCGGATGGGCAAGGGCACGAACGGTTCCCAGTTCTTCATCACCGTCGGCCCGACCCCGCACCTCAACGGCAAGCACACGATCTTCGGCGAGGTGGCCGACGGTCCGAGCCGCGAGGTGGTCGACAAGATCAGCCGCGTGTCCACCGACCGCAACGACAAGCCGCTCAACGACGTCGTCATCGAGCGCGTCACCGTCGACCGCGAGGGCTGACCGGAACCCGGCCCGCGGCATACCCGTTCTTCCAGCACCATGACCGACCCCACGGCGTACCAGGCACCGGTCGACATCCCGGTATGCCCGCGGCACCCCGACCGGGAGTCGCACGTCCGCTGCCAGCGGTGCGGGCGGCCGGTGTGTCCCGAGTGCCAGCGGCCCGCGGCGGTCGGGATCCAGTGCGTCGACTGCGTCCACCAGGCCGCGAAGACCGTGCCCACGACGCGGACGGTCTTCGGTGGCGCAGTGAACCCGCGCGGCGCGATCGTGACGTACTCCATCATCGGGATCTGCGTCGTCGTCTACGTCGCCGAGCTGGTCAGCCCCGCGGTCGTGCGCAACTTCGCGTTCTACCCGGTCGTCGGTGCCCAGGAGCCGTGGCGGGCGCTGACGGCGGCGTTCCTCCACTCGCCGCAGATGTTCCTGCACGTCGTCTTCAACATGCTGGTGCTCTGGCAGATCGGGCCGTACCTCGAGGGGCTGCTCGGTCGGCTGCGGTTCCTCGTGCTGTACCTCGTCTGCGCCGTGGGTGGCTCGGCCGGGTTCCTGCTGCTGGCCTCGCCGCCGACCGCTGCGGACCCGATCGGGTCCTGGTACACCGCGGTGGTCGGTGCCTCAGGAGCCGTGTTCGGGCTGTTCGCTGCGCTGCTCGTGCTCAACCGGCACCTCGGCCGCTCGACCGCGGGGATCGGCATCATGATCCTCATCAACGCGGCGATCGGGTTCTTCTACCCGGGCATCGCGTGGCAGGCGCACCTCGGAGGCTTCGTCACCGGTCTGGCCTGCGCGGGCGTCATCACGCTGCTCAACAAGCAGCACCTGCGCCGGTACGCCGTCCTGGGGATGCTCGGGGTGCTCGTCCTGGTGATCGCGGCGATGGGGGCCAAGTACTCCATGGTCCCGCCGCTCCTGGTCCGCTAGTCCACAGCCCTCGGGCGGGCGGTCACATCGTCCACAGGCCGCCGGCCGCTGCTGTCGTGGTCGGCGGGGCCACGTCAGGCTGGCGCGATGGACGAGCTGGTGGCGGTCGGGCTGGCGGCGCGTGGCTTCCTCACGACCACTGAGCTGCTGCGCCATGTCGACCGGCCGGGGCTCGACCGCCTGGTGGGGCGCGGCGAGCTGGTCCGGGTGCGTGCCGGTGTCTACGTCGACGGTGCGCGATTCAGGTCCGGCGAGCCGGTGGCTCGCCACGTGATGACCGCTCGCGCCATGGCCGGGCTCCTCGGCAACGGGTATGCGGTGAGCCACCTCAGCGCGGTGGCTCTCCACGGGCTTCCGGTGCTGCGCTCGGACCTGGGAAAGGTTCATCTGTCGCTACTGCGCCCGGGCAAGCCGCGCGCTGACGAGCGGCTGCACGTGCACGCGACGCTGCCCGCGACGGCCGTTGTGGACGTCCGAGGCACCCCCGTGGTGACGGCGGCGGTCGGCGTGGTCCAGGCGGCGGCGAGTGCCGGGGTGCGGGCGGGCATCGTTGCGGCGGATGCCGCGATGCGCTCGGGCGTGACCCACGACGAACTGGCCACGGCGCTCGACATCGGCCGTCTCGGACGCGGTCGCCGGGCGGCGGCACGGGTGGTCTCGCTCGCCGACGGCCGATCCGAGTCGCCTGGTGAGTCGTGGGCGCGTCTCGTCATGGCGGAGGTGGGCCTGCCCGCGCCGGAGCTCCAAGGCCTCGTTCATGACGAGTCGGGCGCGATCGTGGCGCGAGTGGACTTCCTGTTCCGCGCTGAGCGAGTCGTCGTGGAGTTCGACGGCGCCGTCAAGTACGGCGGGCCGGCGGCGCAGGGACAGCTCGCCCTCGTCGCGGAGAAGCGACGTGAGGACACCATCCGGCGGTTGGGCTACGTCGTCGTGCGGCTCACCTGGGCCGATCTCGCCAACCCCGAGCGGGTTGCTGGCCTCGTCCGGGCCGCCATCCGGCTCGCCGCCGCCTGACTTACACGAGTGTCATTCGTCCCCAGGCTGGGGACAAGCCTGGGGAAAACGTCGACTCCCACGAGAATCAGCCCGGTCCCGTCGCATACGGAGGGACTCGACGAACTCTCGTGGGAGTCGCGTGGACGCAGGCGTCAGCGCCAGCGCATCGCCATGCCGAAGCCGGCCAGCAGCAGCACGAACCCCGCCACGAGGTTCCCGTAGCCGAACGCCGCGATCGGCCAGGCACCCTGCGACACGTAGAAGACGACGATCCACGCGAGTCCGAGGAGCAGCAGCGTGACGAAGACCGGCGCGTACCACTCCGGGTTCGGCGCCTGCTTCTTGCGACGCTGCTGCGGGGTGTAATGGCCGGACCGGCTGTCGCGGCCCTTCGACTCGGGCACGGTGGAACTCCTTGCTGTGGAACTCGTGAGCTGGCTCGAGAGGTTTCATTCGAGAGAGCGGCGTCTGATCTAGCGTAGTTGCACACCACCGCAGGTCACGCCAGTCGAGAGAGGAAGGGTATGCCGGAGGGCCGCACCCGTCCGACCGCCTGGTCGCTCGTCGTCCCCGTCGTCGCCGGGGTGGCCGGTGTCCTCTTCGCGACGAGCTACGCCACGGCCCAGGGCACCGACCTGCGCACCGCCGGCCGTGACCTGCCCGGACTCATCATCGACCAGAACCGCGACGTGGCCGCCAAGGCCGAACAGGTCCGCCAGCTGCAGTCCGAGGTCGACCAGCTCGCGGCCGTCGCCGCCCCCGGGGACGCGCGGGTCAAGGACATCCGCGACCAGGCCGACGCCCTCGCCCCGGTCGTCGGCACCCAGGCCGTGCGCGGCCCGGTCATCACGGTCTCCCTCGACGACGCGCATCGCAGCGCCGCCAGCCTCCCGAAGCCCTACGGACCCGACGACATCGTCGTCCACCAGCAGGACGTCCAGGGTGTCGTCAACGCCCTCTGGGCCGCCGGCGCCGAGGCGATGATGATCCAGGACCAACGCGTCATCGCCACGTCGGCCGTGCAGTGCGTCGGCAACACCCTGCTGCTCCAGGGCCGGGTCTACTCACCGCCCTACGTCATCAAGGCGATCGGCGACACCAACCGGCTCAAGACCGCCCTCGACCGCGATCCTCAGGTCCGCATCTACCGCGAGTGGGTCGACGCCGTCGGCCTCGGCTACGACGTGGCGACCAGCGAGTCCGGCGAGTTCCCCGCATTCACCGGAAGCATCGACCTCGACCGCGTCACCGGCGGCTGAGAGGGCCCGTGAGAGCACTTCGGGCGGTCGTCGGCGTCGTCGGCGAGCTGGCCATCACCGCAGGGGCGGTCCTGCTGCTCTTCGTCGTCTGGCAGCTCGGCGTCGTGGGGATCACCGCCAACCGCGCCCAGGCGGCGACCGTCGACTCGCTGGAGCGCCAGTTCGCCGACGCCGAGCCGACCCAACCGACCCAGCCGACCCAGTCGCCGACCTCAAACGCCACCGCCCCCGGCCCCACCGCCACCAGCGCGCCGCCGGCCCCCAGCCCGACCTCGACGAAACCACCCCAACCGCCCTCCGGCGAGGCCTTCGCCATCCTCCGCATCCCCCGGCTCGGCTCCGGCTGGGCCAAGCCGGTCTACCAGGGCGTCGGCGCCGACGTCCTGGCGGAGGGCATCGGTCACTACCCCGACACGCAGCTGCCGGGCGAGGTCGGCAACGTCGGACTCGCCGGCCACCGCGCCGGCCACGGCAACCCCCTCATCGACATCGACACGATCCGGCCCGGTGACGCGATCGTCGTCGAGACCAACGAGTCCTACTCCGTCTACCGGGCCGTCCGCTCCGAGATCGTCCCGCCGACCGACGTCCAGGTCCTCGCCCCGGTACCCGAGCAGCCCGGAGCCACACCCACCGAGGCCTGGCTGACCCTCACCTCGTGCGAGCCGAAGTACGGCTCCACCAACCGCTTCATCGTCTTCGCGAAGCTCGACCGCACGGTCCCGCACGACGACGGGCCGCCCACCGACGCGCTCGCGAGACCCGGAGGGAACGGCTGATGTACGCGGCCCTCTGGCGCCGGCTCCCCGGCACTCGTCTGGCCAAGACCCTCCAGGCCCTCGTCCTCCTGGCGGTCGTCGTCGCCGTCCTCTTCTTCTGGGTCTTCCCGGCCGTGGCGCCTCACCTACCCTTTGAGGACGTCACCATCGAGCCCACCACCGGAGCAGCCCCGTGACCGCACGCATCCTCGTCGTCGACAACTACGACAGCTTCGTGTTCACCATCGTCGGGTACCTCCAGCAGCTCGGCGCCCACTGCGAGGTGGTCCGGAACGACGCCGTCTCCGCGGCCGACGGCGCGGACTTCGACGGCGTCCTCGTCTCACCCGGCCCCGGCACCCCGGAGGAGGCCGGCGTCAGCATGGCGATGATCGAGGCCTGCGGCGAGCGGGCCCAGCCGATGCTCGGGGTATGCCTCGGACACCAGGCGCTCGGGGTGGTCATGGGCGCCACCGTCGGTCGCGCCCCGGAGCTGCTGCACGGCAAGACCTCCCAGGTCCACCACGACGGCACCGGGGTCCTCGACGGGCTACCGACCCCGTTCACCGCGACGCGCTACCACTCGCTGACCATCGACCCCGCGACCCGGCCCGACACGCTGCTGGCCAACGGGCATACCGACACCGGCATCATCATGGCCGTCCGGCACGCCACGCTGCCGCTGCACGGGGTGCAGTTCCACCCCGAGAGCGTGCTGACCGTCGGTGGCCACCGGCTGCTCGCGAACTGGCTGCTGCTCTGCGGTATGCGTGACGCGGTCGACCGCTCGCAGGGCCTCAGCCCGCTGGTCCACGGGCTGGCAACGCCCGTGGCCTGACGCCCCCTAGGGCCTCGTCGTGGTCGTCGTCGACGTCGTCGTCGTCGTGGTCGTCGACGTCGGCGGGGTGGTCGGCGGAACGGTGACCGTGACGGTCGTCGTCGACGGTGGGGTGGTCGGGCGTCGCGCGACCTTGATGGTGACCGTGCTCCCGACATCGACCACGCTCGCCGCGGCCGGGGTCTGGTCGAGGACCGTCCCCTCGATCGCCTTCGCGTCGTCGACCTGCTGGATCTGCGACTTCAGGCCGGCCTTCTGGAGCGTGTCCTGGGCGACGCCGAAGCTCTGGGTCCGCACGTCCGGCACCTCGACCTGGCCGGTCGCCACGCGGAGGGTGATCGGCGTGGCGAACGGCGTCACCGCGCTCACCGCCGGGTCGGTGCTGATGACGTTGCCCTTCGGCTGCGCGTTGTCGTTGACCTGCTGGATGGTGCCGACGGTGAACCCCGCCTGCTGTAGCGCAGTGGTCGCGGCGTCCTGCGTGAAGCCGACGACGTTGGGGATGGCCGCGGAGTCCGGGCCGGCCGAGACGTCGAGGGTCACGACGGAGCCGACGGTGACCTGCGTGTTGGGGCTGGGCTGCTGGTCGACGACCTGGCCCTTGGCGACGGTGCTGCTCGCCTTCGTCTGCACCTGCACGGTGAACCCGCGCTGGGTCAGGGCGGTCCGGGCGGCGGTCTCGGTGAAGCCCACCACCGAGGGCACGGCCACCTGCTCGGGACCCTGCCGCGCGAAGAGGGCGATGCCGGTCCACGTGGTTCCCGCGAGGACGAGCAGCACCGCGAGGGCGATGAGGGCGTACACCCAGCCCGGGCGCTTTCGGGGTGGCGGACCCTCAGGCTGTTCGGTCGGCGGGGGCTCGTCGAACGGGAGGAGGTCGGGCTGTGATCGCGCGCCGAGCATCTGGGTCGCCTCGTCGCCAGCGAGCGCACCGACGGCCACGCCCACCGCGGCTCCGGCCGCGACAGCCGCCGCACTGATCGGTCGGCCCTCCCGGGCGGCCACGAGGTCGTTCCGGAACTCGGTGGCGCTTTGGTACCGGTTCTCCCGCGGCTTCTCCAGGGCGTGGAGCGTGATCGCGTCGTACGCCGTCGGCACGTCGTGGTTGAAGCTCGAGGGTGGCTGCGGTCGCTCGCCCACGTGCTGGTACGCGACCGAGACCGGCGACTCGCCGATGAACGGCGGGCGGCCGGTGAGCAGCTCGAACAGCAGGCATCCGGTCGAGTAGAGGTCGGACCGCGCGTCGACGGGAAGGCCCTGGGCCTGCTCAGGCGAGAGGTACTGCGCGGTGCCGATCACCGCCTGGGTCTGGGTCATCGTCGCGGACGTGTCGGCCACGGCCCGGGCGATCCCGAAGTCCATGACCTTGAGGTCGCGGGCCCGCGTCAGCATGACGTTGGCCGGCTTGATGTCGCGGTGGACGATGCCCATCCGGTGGCTGTAGGCCAAGGCGGCCAGGACCCCTTCGACGATCGTGGCGGCCTCGGACGGCGCGATGACGTTCTCGCGCTGCAGCTTGGCGCGCAGCGTCTCGCCGTCGACGTACTCCATGACGATGTATGGCAGCGGCACGGTGGCGCCGCCGGACTCGGTCGTCGACTCCTCGCCGGAGTCGTAGATCGCGACGATGTTCGCATGCGCCAGGCCACCGGCGGCCTGGGCCTCGCGCCGGAACCGGGTCAGGAAGTTCGCGTCACGCGCCAGGTCGGACCGCAGCAGCTTGATGGCCACGGGTCGACCCAGGCGCGTGTCATGACCGAGGTGGACCTCGGCCATCCCCCCTCGCCCGATGAGCTCGCCGACCTCGTAGCGGCCGCCGAGCAGCTGCGGCACGCTCACACGCCGCCCCGCACCAGGTCAGTCTCCCGAGCCATCGTCACCCTTCGAACTCTGCTTGGGGGCCGCCGTTGCGTTGCCGTCCGAGACCGTCAGCGTAATCGGAGTTCCGACGTCCACCCTCCCGGTCGGCTTGACGTCCGTGACGGTGCCGGCGGCCTCCTTGCCCGGCTTCGTCTCCTGCTTGATCTGGTTGTCCTTCCAGCCGGCGCCCTCGAGGATGCCCTTCGCCTCGTCGTACGACTTGCCGACGAAGTCGTTCTTGTTGATGACGACCTGAGGCGTCGTCGACGTGGTGCTCTGAGTGGTCGTGGTCGTGCGCGACGGCGTGATCGTCGTCGGCGGGGCGGAGGTCGGGGTGGCCGTCGACGAGGGCGTCTGAGTCTGGGTCACCGTCGTCACGGTCGACGTGGGGCTGCTGTTGTTGCTCGCGTACGCCCACGCGAAGAACCCGATGGCGGCCAGCAGCACGATGATCGGGATCCACCAGAGACCGATCCCGTTGCTCTGCTTCTCCGGCACCTGGCTCGGCGGGTACGGCTCGTAGGGCGGCACGCCGTCCTCGTACCCGGGGTCGTAGCCGGCCGGCTCGTCACCGCCGGCGGCGTAAGCGACGGCGCCGCCCACCGCGGCGGCGCCGAGCACCTCGGTGCCGGTCGGCGCGTCCATGACCTGAGTGCCGTCAGGGTCGGTGTCGCCGGTGTGGATGACGCTGGTCGCCGGCGGGATCTGTGCGAGGCCGGTGACCGGCATACCGAGCGCGGCCGCGACGGCTGCCGCGGACGTGGGCCGGTCGGCCGGGTCCTTGGCCAGGCTCTGGTCGACGATCCGCCGCAGGTCCGACGGAACCCAGTCCGGCAGCGGCGGCGGCGGGTCGTTCACCTGGGCGAGCGCGGTCGCAACGGCCGAGCCCGAGTCGAACGGCTTGCGGCCGGTGAGCATCTCCTGGGTGATGATGCCCAGCGCGTACAGGTCGCTGGCGCCGGTGGCGCCCTTGCCGAGCGCCTGCTCGGGCGAGAGGTACTGCGGGGTGCCGAGCACCTCGCCGGTTCGGGTATGCGACGCGCCGTCGGTCGCGCGCGCGATGCCGAAGTCGGTCAGCTTCACGCGGCCGTCGGGGGTGATGAGGATGTTGGCGGGCTTGACGTCGCGGTGGACGACCCCGGCCGCGTGGGCGGCGGCCAGCGCGAGCGCCGCCTGGCCGACGATGCCGCGGACCTGGTCGGGGTTCATCGGACCGCGCGCGATCATCTGCGAGAGCGGCTCGCCGTCGACCAGCTCCATGACGAGGTAGGCGGTCCCGTCGTCCTCGCCGTAGTCGTAGACCGTCGCGATGTTCTGGTGCGACATACCTGCGCTGTGGCGGGCCTCGTCGCGGAAGCGGTTGGCGAAGGTGGGGTCCTCGGCGGCGCTGGCTCGCATGACCTTGACCGCGACGTCGCGGCCGAGCACGGAGTCCTTGGCGCGCCAGACGTCACCCATGCCGCCGGCCGCAATGCGGTCGGTCAAGGTGTACCGGCTGCCGAGGGTCATCCCCGCTTCAGGGTTCATGGGTCGAGATTCCTTGCTGGGCTCAGTGAGGTGAAACTCATTGGTTGAGTACGGCTTCCATGACGGCTTTGGCGATCGGGCCGGCGAGCCGCCCCCCGGCGGCCTCGTTCCCGGCGTTGCCGCCGTCCTCGACCACGACCGCGACGGCGACCTTGGGGTCGTTCGCCGGGGCGAAGGCGGTGAACCAGGCGTGCGGCGGCTTGCCGTTCCCCTGCTCGGCGGTGCCGGTCTTGCCGGCGACTTTGACGCCGTTGATGCGGGCCGGGGTGCCGGTGCCCTGGTCGACGACCGCCGTGAGCATCTGGGTCAGCGTCGACGCCGTCTCCGACGACACCGCCCGGCCCAGCTGCTCCGGCGCCGTGCGGTCGAGGGTCTGCAGGTCGGCGCTGAGGACCTGGTTGATGATGTACGGCTTCATGACGACCCCGCCGTTGGCGATCCCGGCGCTGACCATGGCTACCTGCAGCGGGGTGACCCGGACGTCGTACTGGCCGATCGCCGACTGGGCGGTCTGGGCTTCGTTGATCCCCGTCGGGAAACGGCTGGGCTCCGCGCGGGTGGGGATCCGCAGCGTCGACCCGAACCCGAACTTCGCGGCCTGGTCGCCGAGCGCCTGCGCCCCGACCTGCATGCCGAGGTACCCGAACGCGGTGTTGCAGGAGATCTCCAGCGCCCGCTGCAGCGTGGTCTGGTTGTTCGGACCGCACGGTTGACGGTCGTAGTTCGGCAGCCCAGCGGTCGTTTGTGGCAGCTCCATGACCCCCGGGGCGGGGATCTGGGTGGTGGGGTCGACCTTGCCGTTCTCGAGCGCCGCGGAGGCGGTGACGATCTTGAACACCGAACCCGGGGGGTAGAGGTTGCCGGCGATGGCGCGGTTGACGAGCGGCTGGTTCGGGTCGGCGTTGAGCTCGTCCCAGGCCTTGACGACGGCGGCCTGGTCGTGGGCGGCCAGCCGGTTGGGGTCGTACTGCGGGTGCGAGATCATGGCGAGGATCGCGCCGGTCTTCGGGTCGAGCGCGACGACGGCCCCGCGCTGGTTGCCCAGCCCCTTGTCGGCGGCGTCCTGCGCCTTGGGGTTGACCGTCGTCTGGATGGTCGCGCCGACCGGCTGCTTCCCGGTGAGGAGGTCGGTGACCCGCGTG
Source organism: uncultured Actinomycetota bacterium (assembly GCA_963787725.1). Lineage (GTDB taxonomy): Bacteria > Actinomycetota > Actinomycetes > Actinomycetales > Dermatophilaceae > Lapillicoccus. The sequence continues at coordinate 378,373 of CAWBEH010000014.1, forward strand.
TAGAACAGCTGGCTCGACGATCCGGACAGCAGGTCGTCGGCCGATCCCTCGAGGCCGCCGCCCGCGCCGTACGTGTACGAGAAGTAGCCGGTGACGTGGCTGTAGGGCAGCGGCTGCGGGTAGGTGCGCAGGTACTTGATCTCCTCGTTCGGCGTCGGCTGCGACACGGCGACCGCCTGGTCGCCGACGAGGATCGCGCCGCGCTGGCGGCTGTAGTTGTCGAGCAGCGTCCGCCGGTTGTCCGGGCGGGCGTTGATCGACGGCGCGAAGATCACCTGAATCAGCGTGGTCGAGATGAACAACGCCGCGAAGAGCAGCGCGACAACGGTTGAGACACGACGCAGGGGCCCGTTCACGGCATCGCCACCACTTCGGTCGCGTTCTCCGCCGGCTTCTCCTGCTCGGGGATCGGGTCGTCGGACACCGGCCGGCGGGCCTGGTCGGAGATCCGCAGCAGGATCGCCATGAGTGCCCAGTTGGCCAGCAGCGAGGAACCGCCGAGCGACATGAACGGCGTCGTCAGGCCGGTGAGCGGGATGACCTTGGTGACGCCGCCGATGACGACGAACACCTGGAGCCCGACCGAGAAGGCCAGGCCGAAGGCCAGCAGCTTGCCGAAACCGTCGCGCACCCCGAGGGCGGTGCGCAGACCGCGCTCCACGAACACCGCATACAGGGCCAGCAGGGCCGCGACACCGAAGAGCCCGAGCTCCTCGCCGAAGCTGGCGAAGATGAAGTCGCTGTTGGAGAAGGCGACCAGCCAGGGCCGGCCCTGTCCGAGTCCGGTGCCGAACAGCCCGCCGGAGGCCATGCCCATGATGCCCTTGGCCAGCTGGTCGGACTGCTCGATCGACGCCTGCGAGAAGGGGTCGAGCCACAGCTCGACGCGTTGCTGGACGTGGTCGAAGATCCGGTATGCGAGGTAGGCGCCGGCCGCGAACAGGGCCAGACCGATGGCGATCCAGCTGACCCGTTCGGTGGCGACGTAGAGCATCGCGACGAAGACGCCGAAGAAGAGGAGTGAGGAGCCGAGGTCCTTCTCGAAGATGAGGACGGCCAGGCTGACCAGCCAGGCGATGAGGATGGGCCCGAGGTCGCGGCCGCGAGGGAAGGTGAAGCCGAGGACCTTCCGACCGGCCAGCGAGAGGACGTCGCGGACCGAGACGAGGTAGCCCGCGAAGAACACGATCAGGGCGATCTTCGCGATCTCACCGGGCTGGAAGCTGAGCGGCCCCAGCCGGATCCAGATCCGCGAACCGTAGATCGTCGTCCCGATGCCGGGCAGCAGCGGCAGCAGGAGGAGGACGAGACCGACGGCCATCGCCGTGAACGTGTAGCGCCGCAGCAGCCGATGGTCGCGCAGGAAGATGAGGACGAGGGCCGCGACCACGACAGAGATCGCCGTCCAGATCAGCTGCCGGCCGGCGTCGCTGTCGATGCCGGTGCGGCCGCCGGCGAGGTCCAGCCGGTGGATCATGACGAGGCCGAAACCGTTGAGCAGTGTGGCGATCGGGAGCAGCAACGGGTCGGCGTAGGCGGCGCGCCAGCGGACGACGACGTGGAAGGCCAGCGCCAGGGCGAGCAGGCCGCCGCCGACGGTCAGGAGCTGCGCGGGCACGGTCTCGCGGACGCCGAGATCGACGCTCACCCAGGCCAGCAGGGTGATGCCGACCGCGAACACGGTGAGCAGCAGCTCCACCCCTCGGCGCGTGCGCGGGGTGATCGTCTCGACGGTCGTCCTCATGGCGTCGACCCCGTCGTGAGGGCGGGACTCGGCAGCGTCGAGGTGTCAGTCGGGGAGAGGGGCCCGGTCGTCACGGTGGTCGACGGCGACGGGAGGACGACGGGGTTCTGGCCGCAGGGGATCCCCTGCGTGGCCTGGGCGCGGCAGTCGGTGGCCGAGGAGCGCAGCGTCTCGACCCGGGTGTGGGCGTCGGCCAGGCTCCCGAGCGGGGTACCGGCGGTCACGACGTCCTGGACGTAGGCCGGCAGCTGGCTGACCGGGACGTCGGACCGCTCGTAGACGTGCGAGAGGGAGACCGGTCCGATGTTCTGGCTGACGCCCTGCCAGATGGCGACGTAGCCCTCCGACGGCTTGACGAAGTACTGGTTCTGGGTCCAGGCGTACGCCGCATACCCGCCACCGGCGAGGATCAGGGCGAGCGCGAAGGCCAGGACGACGCGGCGGACCCAGATGACCCGCTTCGACCGCGGCTCGTCGGCCAGGACCGGACCCTCGTCGTCGTCGTCCAAGGACGGGGCGCGGACCGACCGGGCCAGGCTGGCCGCCTTCTCGGCCGGGCTGATCGGCAGGCCACGGGTCCGCTTCCCCTCGCGGTCGCGCAGCGATGCGGCGCCGACGATCTGGGGGGAGGTGCTCGGCGCCTCGGAACGCTGCAGGTCGACGACGTCCGCGATGACGACGGTCACGTTGTCGCGGGCGCTCGCCCTGAGGGCGACCTCGATGAGCCGGTCGGCGGCGGCGCTGGGGTTCGGCGCCTCGGTGAGGATCTCCTCGATGATGTCGCGGCGGACGAAGTCGCTGAGGCCGTCGGAGCAGAGCAGGTACCGGTCGCCGGCCCGCAGCTCGCGCATCGACAGGTCGGGTTCGTCGTCGGGCTGCCCGGTCATCACCCGGGTGACGAGGGACCGCTGCGGATGGTCCTCGGCCTCCTCCGGGGTGATCCGCTGCTCGTCGACGAGCTGCTGGACGAAGGAGTGGTCCTTGGTGATCTGGCTGAGCTTCCCGTCGCGGAGCAGGTACGCCCGGGAGTCGCCGATGTGGGCCATGGCCAGCTTGTTGCCGGTGCGGAGCATGGCGATCGTCGTGCTGCCCATCCCGCGCAGCTTCGGGTCGTCATCCATGGCCCGGCGAAGGCTGGAGTTGGCCTCGCGCACCGACTTCTCCAGGGCCGGCAGGGCCTGCTCGGCGCCGATGCTCTCGCCGTCGAGCGGGGCCAGCTGGCCGACGATCAGCGAGCTGGCGACGTCGCCGGCGGCGTGGCCGCCCATGCCGTCGGCCAGGACGAGGAGGTGCGGACCCGCATACCCGCTGTCCTCGTTGCGGGACTTCGGTCCCAGCCCGAGGTCGGTCCGCGCCGCATAGCGCAGGGCGATGGCCATGGTTTCAGCCCCGCAGTTCCAGCGTGGTCCGCCCGATCCGGATCACCGAGCCGGACTCGACCGGGACGGCGCCGGTGATCTTGACGCCGCCGACCTGGGTGCCGTTGCGCGAGCCCTGGTCCTCGACGAACCAACCCTCGGCGCGCGGGAAGATCCGCGCGTGCCGGCTCGAGGCGAACTCGTCGTCGAGGACGAGCGTGCACTCCGGCCCACGGCCGATGAGGACACCCTGGCGGCCGAGCGGGAGCGAGGTGCCGGCCATCTGGCCGTCGGTGACGACGAGCGTGACCGGGTCGCGCCGACGTCGAGGCGGCCGAGCCGGCGGCTCGCTCGCGGACGCTGCGGCACCGGCCGCTGCCGCGGCGGGAACGGGGGCCCGGGCCGGGCTCGGTGGCGACGCCCGCCGGTCGCGCCAGCCGCGACGCGAGATGCGGGTCCCGTAGATGTCGCGACGCAGCACAGCGGCCAGGGACAGGACGAACACCCAAAGGAGGACGAGAAGGCCGAGGCGGATGATCGTGTAGGTCAGCTCGCTCACGTAGGCGTCACCGCTTACCGGGTCGGAACACCGCGTGGGTGCGCCCGATGGTGATCTCGTCCCCCTCGTCGAGCCGGGTACTGGTGATGCGCTCGCCGTTGACGAACGTGCCGTTCGTCGACCCGAGGTCGCGGATGGACGTCACGAGGTGCGGACCGTCGTTGGTCACGCGGATCTCGGCGTGACGTCGCGAGATGCCGGGGTCGTCGAGGACGACGTCGGCCAGCTCGTCGCGCCCGATCACGGTGTGGGCACCGATGAGCGGGTACCGCTCCCCGTCGATGACCAGCCACGGCCGGGCGACGGGGCTGCTGGTGGGCCGCTGGGGCGGGGCGGCCACGGGGGCGTTCTGGGCGGGCGGGACCGTCTCACGGCGCGGCGCCTCGGTGCTCGGGGCGATCGAGCGGCGCGACGTCGCGGGCCGGACCCGGAACACACCGGTCTCGAGCTCCTCGTCGCGGTGGAAGGTGATCTGGACCGGCCCGCCCGGCTGGTAGCGCTGCGAGTCGGCATGCTCCTGCGCGGCGGCGACGAGCTCGTCGGAGAGGGCCTCCTCGTAGCCGTGGAGGCGCTCGAAGTCGGTCCCGGAGAGCTCGATCGTGTAGAGGTTCGGGACCATCGTGCGGCCGTGGCCCATGACGGCGGCGCGGTCGTCCATGGCCCGGCGGATGGCCGAGGCGAGCTCGACCGGCTGCACCTCGGACTTGAACGCTTTCGCGAAGGCGCTGTTGACCGCTCGCTCCAGGCCGCGCTCGACCTTGTCGAACAGTCCCACTCGCACGTTCTCCTCGATGGTGTCGGCTCCCGGGCGGGAGTCGGTTCATCGTAACGGTGACGCGCAGACGCGCAGGTGAAGCGCCGCCTCAGGGTCCCTACCCTGGGTCGTATGCGGGTCGAGCTGCCGGAGGGGTACGTCCCGCCGGAACCCACGCACCCCCTGTACGGGTACCTCACGCCGGAGGAGCAGGAGGCGTTCGAGGCCGAGGAGCGTGCCCGGCTCGGGATCGTGCCGGGGGTCATGGAGGGGGCGGAGGTCGAGGAGGCCGAGGAGCCTGCCTCGTCGTGGGCGCCGGTCGCTGCAGCGGAGGCGGCTCCGGCACCCACCACGCTCACCACGCTGGCCGCACTGACCGAGCCGGTGAGCGAGGCCGAGGAGGCGACGGTCGCGCATACCGGCTGGGTTCCGCAGCCCCCGCCCGAGCCAGGCGAGTCCGAGCCCGTCGCGGCTGAGCCGGCCGTGTGGGGGGCCGTCGGCGAGTACCGGTGGGACGCGTACCGGCAGGAGTGGGTTGCGGCGGCCGAGCCGGCACCGACCGCCGCGTCGCCGGAGGAGGAGCCGCTCCCGGACGTCGCCGCCGCGGCCGGCGGCCGAGGGGCATCGAGCTCGTGGACGACGGCGGACGGGCAGCGGCTGCGCTGGGACGCGCGAGCGCAGCGCTGGGTCACCGAGCCGGCCGAGCCGCCGAACTAGCGGTTTGGCGCGAGGGAGGGCCATGCAGCACACTGGTCCCCGCGCGCGAGTGGCGGAATGGCAGACGCGCTGGCTTCAGGTGCCAGTGCCCGCAAGGGCGTGGGGGTTCAAGTCCCCCCTCGCGCACAGATCTAGGCGATTCTTCGGGCCCGGTGGACGGTCAGACCGCTCTCGTCGAGCAGGTCGTCCAGGACCGCGGCGAACTCGGTCATGTGCGGGGTCCCCCGGTGGGCGTCCAGCTGCTCGGCGGTCTCCCAGTTCTCGTAGAAGTAGAACGCGGCCGGGTCCTCGACCCCCTGGTGCAGGTCGTAGTTGACGCACCCGGTCTCCTGGGTCGTCGGCCCGATGACCGACACCAGCCACCGGCGCAGCTCCTCCTCCTTACCCGGCGCCGCCCGCATGGAGGCGAAGACGGTGATCAGGTCGCGGCGGTCGTCGGTGGGCGTCGTCATCCGAACCTCCTGGGTGATCGGAACGGGTCTGCGTGGACGGTAGCGACCGGACGACCTCGCCTCAACGCGCGGACACGGCATTCGGGGCGACGTTCCGAGCGGGTCCGCTCCGCGGGACGAGCGGCGGAGTCGCGTACCCGGTCAGGTCACCGATCCGGTCGTGTCCACGACGCGCTCGGGTATCCGACCGGGTATCCGACCGCGTTGCCGGGAAGTACCGGCTCCCTGAGCGTACCTCGAAGGGTCAGGCGATCCGGCGGACCCGGTTGATGGCCAGGCCGTTCTCGTCGAGCAGGGTCGCCCATGATCCGGCGAACTCGATGAGGTGAGGGGCCTCAAGGTGGGCGTCGAGGTGCTTCGGCGTCTCCCAGTTCTCGTGGAAGAAGAACGCCGCCGGGCCGCGACCTGCTCACTGTCATCGCGTACATGCGGTCGGCGCCCGGCAAGGAGGACGAGCTGCGTCAGCGCTGGTCGGTCGGGGCGGTCATGCGAACCTCCTGAGGGATCGGCGGTGATCCCTTCGGACGGTGGTGAGAGTTCGGCCATCCCTCAACGCGAGCGCACTACATTCGGGCGCATGGCCGCGCGTCGTGAGCTCGCCAACCACGCGCACTCGGTCTGGCGCGACCCGACCGCCGACTTCGGGCTCGACGTGCTGGCCCGCCACCGCCGCATCGACCATGGGAGCACCCCGTGACTCGCGGGAACGCCGTGGTGCTCAGTCTCCTCGCCGCGATCGTCGCCGGGCTGCTCCTGCTGTATGCGATCAGCCAGACCACGCTGAGCTTCCTGGTTCCCAGCCCGGAGGGCATCATCCGGCAAACCGCCATCTTCCGGCCGGCGCTCATCGCCTCGGTCGTCAACGGTGTCGCGCTCGCGGCGTCGATCGGCGGCATCGTGTGGTCCGTCGTCGGCCGACCCCCGCGCTGGTGGTGGTGGGTGCTTCCGGCGCTCCTGGTCGTCGGCGCCATCGCCGACATCGTCGTCCTGACCTCGTCGCGTCCGTTGTTCTGAGAGGCGGACACGGGTCCCGGACACGCGCAGAATGACCGTTCGACGCTGTGCCGGACATCCGGGATGCCATCGTGGTCCGCATGACCGACGTCGCCCAGAAACCCCAGGACGAGAAGACGTTCTTCGGGCAGCCGCGGGTCCTCGCCAACCTGTTCGGCGTCGAGCTGTGGGAGCGGTTCAGCTTCTACGGCATGCAGGGCATCCTGCTGCTCTACCTGTACTACTCGACCCAGGACGGCGGACTGGGGATCTCCCAGGAGACCGCCGTCGGCATCGTCGGGGCCTACGGCGGGCTGGTCTACCTCAGCACCATTGCCGGGGCCTGGGTGGCCGACCGGCTCATCGGGGCGGAGCGCACGCTCTTCTACTCGGCAGTCCTGGTCATGGCCGGGCACATCGCCCTGTCGGTCCTTCCGGGCACGCTCGGCGTGGGCGTGGGCCTGATCCTCATCGCCTTCGGGAGTGGTGGCGTCAAGGCGAACGCGACGTCGCTGGTCGGCACCCTGTACACGGAGAACGACCCACGTCGAGACGCCGGTTTCTCCCTGTTCTACCTGGGCATCAACCTCGGAGCGCTCCTCGGGCCACTCCTGACCGGATGGCTGCAGACCAGCTACGGCTTCCACGTCGGGTTCGCGGCCGCGGCCGTCGGGATGGCCATCGGTCTGATCCAGTACACGATCGGGCGGAAGCGGCTCGCCGAGGTCGCCAACGAGGTGCCGGACCCACTGCCGCGCGGTGAGCGGCTCTGGTACGCCCTCGGCATCGTCGGCGCAGTAGCGGTCGTCGGCGTCCTCGGCGCGACGGGGGTGCTCCGGGCCAACAACCTCGACACGGCCGTCATCGTCGTCACGGTCGGCTCGACGCTGGCCTACTTCGCCGTCATCCTCCTCAGCCCGCACGTCACGACGGTCGAGCGGAAGCGCGTCCTCGCGTTCATCCCGATGTTCATCGCCAGCGCGGCGTTCTGGTCGCTCTACCAGCAGCAGTTCACGGTGCTGACCGTCTACTCCGACAGCCAGCTGAACCGCGACATCTTCGGCTGGACCATGCCGGTGTCCTGGGTGCAGTCGATCAACCCGGTGTTCATCATCATCCTGTCCGGCGTGTTCGCCGCCATCTGGACCAAGATGGGCGACCGCCAACCCTCGACCCCGCTGAAGTTCGCCGCCGGCACGGTGGTGATGGGGATCGCGTTCCTGCTCTTCATCCCCATGGCCAGCACCGAACCGAACTCCGCACCACTGCTCGGCCTGATCGGCGTCATCTTCGTCTTCACGATCGCCGAGCTGCTGCTGTCACCAGTGGGGCTGTCGCTGGCGACCAAGCTCGCCCCCAAGGCGTTCCACACCCAGATGGTCGCGCTGTTCTTCCTCTCCGTGGCGCTCGGCACCGCCCTCTCCGGCACCCTGGCGGAGTTCTACTCGGTCGACAACCAGGTGCCGTACTTCGGGGTCCTCGGCGGGATCGCCATCGTCATCGGGATCATCCTCGCGGTGATGACCCCCTGGTTGAAGCGCCTCATGGGCGGAGTCCGCTGACACTCGACGCTGATCCTCGACAGGCACGAGCCGGTACGCGTTGACAGACTGACGGGGTGCCCGAGCTTCCCGAGGTCGAGAGTGCTCGGGCGGCCCTCGAGCGGGCGGCGCTGAACCGCCGCATCAGCGACGTCGACGACTCCGACACCTACGTCTGCCGGCCGCACGCGCCGGGAGAGATCCGGCAGGCCCTGGTCGGCCGGACCCTCACAGCCGCGAACCGTCAGGGCAAGTCGATCTGGTGCGACACCTCGGGACTCGGCCGGTCGCAAACCCCCGGTCCGGAGCTGGCCATCCACCTCGGCATGAGCGGCCACATCCTCGTGACCGACGCGGACGGCGAGCTGACCGAGGGTGGTGACTGGCTGGCCAACGCGAGCCGGCGGGCCGCCGCGCGGAACCCCAAGAACCCCGCGTGGAACCGGTTCACGATCACCTTCGAGGACGGTGGCCAGCTGCGACTGTTCGACCCGCGCCGGCTCGGTCGGGTCCGCCTCGACGCGAACCGCGAGCGGCTCGGTCCCGACGCCCAGCACATCACGCTGCCCGAGTTCCGCGATCGGCTGGGCCGCGGCCACGCTGCGGTCAAGGCGCGCCTGCTGGACCAGTCCGTCGTCGCGGGGGTCGGGAACCTGCTCGCCGACGAGACCCTGTGGCAGGCGCGCATCTCCCCACGCCGGCCGGCCGACGAGCTGGGACCCGACGAGCTGGCCCACCTCCGTCGTGCCCTTCGCGCGGCGACCCGGCGCGCCCGTGAACGCGGCGGCGTGCATACCGGCACGTTCATGAAGCACCGGTCGCGGGACGGGCACTGTCCGCGCTGCGGGTCCGAGGTCGCCAGGGCAACGGTCGGGGGGCGCACGACGTACTGGTGTCCGGTGGAGCAGCACTGACATCGTGTCGTCATGACGGAGGTCGCGCAGGGGGCGCCGGAACGACAGTTCTTCGGGCAGCCGCGGTTGCTGGCCAACCTCTTCGGCGTCGAGATGTGGGAGCGGTTCAGCTACTACGCCATGGGCGGGATCCTCCTGCTCTACCTGTACTACCCGGTCGCGCAGGGCGGGCTCGCGCTGCCCCAAGCCACCGCGGTGAGCATCGCCGGCGCGTACGGCGGGCTGGTCTACCTCAGCACCATCGCCGGCGCCTGGGTGGCGGACCGGCTGATGGGGCCGGAACGCACGCTGTTCTGGGCCGCGGTGCTCGTGATGCTCGGGCACCTGTTCCTGTCGCTGTTGCCGGGTCTGGCCGGCGTCGCGGTCGGTCTCGTCTGCATCGCGTTCGGGTCGGGAGCGGTCAAAGCCAACTCGACCGCGATGGTCGGCACGCTCTACGCCGAGGACGACCCGCGGCGGGATGCCGGCTTCTCCATCTACTACCTCGGCATCAACCTCGGCGCGCTCATCGGTCCGTTGCTCACGGGGTGGCTGCAGGTGACCTGGGGGTTCAAGGTCGGCTTCGCCGCGGCCGCCGTGGGCATGGCGATCGGGCTCACCCAGTATGCGTTCGCGCGCCGGCGGTTCCCGGCGAAGGACCGGGTCGTCCCCAACCCCATTCCCGCCGGCCACCGGATCCGGTACGCGCTCGGACTGTTGGCGGCGATGGTCGTCATCGCGATCCTGGTCTGGGCCGGCGTGCTGACGGCCGACCGACTCGTGACGGTCGTCGTGGGGATCACCCTCGTCGCGGCGGTCGCCTACTTCACCGTCATCCTCCGGAGTCGACGGGTGACGCCGGTGGAGCGGAACCGGGTCATCGCCTTCATCCCGATGTTCGTTGCCAGCACGGCGTTCTGGTCGCTCTACCAGCAGCAGGGCACGGTCCTGACCATCTACTCCGACACCGAGGTCAACCGCGACCTCTTCGGCTACGAGCTGCCGGTGCCCGTGGGTTCTGCAGAGCACTCCGATCTTCGTCATCATCCTGTCCGGCCTCTTCGCGGCGCTGTGGACCCGGCTGGGTGACCGGCAGCCGTCGACGCCGATGAAGTTCGCCCTGGGAACCGCGGTGATGGGCATCGGGTTCCTGCTGATGGTGCCGCTGGCGACGACGATTCCGGACTCCGCGCCCCTGCTGGGGATCACCGGCGTCATGTTCGTCTTCACCATCGCCGAGCTGCTGCTCTCCCCGGTCGGGCTGTCGCTGTCGACCAAGCTCGCGCCGGCCGCCTACCAGACCCAGATGGTCGCGCTGTTCTTCCTCTCGGTGGCGCTCGGGCACTGCACTGTCCGGCCAGCTGGCCCGGTTCTTCACGGAGGCCGACCAGGTGCCGTACTTCGCCATCCTCGGCGGGGTCGCGATCGTCATCGGCGTCATCCTCGCGGTGATGACCCCGTGGCTGAAGCGCCTCATGGGCGGGGTCCGCTGAAGCTGGACGGCTAGCGGGTGATGGGCGGGTTGAGCACCTCGAGGTCACCCCGGCGGTAGAGCTGGGCCGGGCGCCCACCGTCGGCGTTGGTCGTCGACCCGGTCGGGACGAGGAAGCCCGGGGTCTTGGTGACCTTGCGGTGGAAGTTGCGTGGGTCCAGCTCCCGGTCCCACACCGCCTCGTACACCGCGCGCAGCTGCGCGACACTGAAGACCGGTGGACAGAACGCCGTGGCCAACGGCGTGTACTCGAGCTTGGCGCGCGCCCGCTCGAGCCCGTCGCGAAGGATGCGGCCGTGGTCGAACGCGAGCCGTCCGCGCAGGGCCACGCGCACCGGCCGCCACGAGGCACCGGCCGCGTCGCTGCCGGCCACCGGCTCGCCCAGCGCCGGCGCGAGAGCGAGCCAGGCGACGCTGACGGTCCGGCCCCGCGGGTCGCGCAGGGGATCGCCGTAGGTCGCCAGCTGCTCGAGGTGGACGCCGGCGGCGACGCCGGTCTCCTCCTCGAGCTCTCGATATGCGGCGGTGTCCAGGCCCTCGTCCCGCAGGACGAACCCGCCGGGTAGCGCCCAGCGTCCGGCATACGGCTCGATACCCCGACGCACGAGCAGCACACATAGCTCGCCGTCACGGATGGTGAACACGACCAGGTCCACCGTGACGGCGATGGGGTTCTTAGGCACCTCGACAGCGTAGCGCCTTATCGTCAAGTTGACATCAACGACTCATTGCGTGCATTATCGTCACATCAACGATAAAGAAGGAGCTGGTCATGGCGACCATCACGCGGTACCCGTTCATGCGTCATCTGCGGTCGACCCCGACGATGTACGTCTCCCACGTGGTCAACGGGAAGCCGAGGCACCAGGGGGTCGGCGTGGCGTTCTGGTTCCGGCCGATGACGTCGGCCATCAGCGAGGTTCCGACCGACGACCGGGAGCAGGACCTGCTCATCACCTTCCGGACCCGTGACCTGCAACCGGTCAACGTGCCGGGCACGATCACCTACCGGTTCCACGACCCGGTGCTCACCGCGTCGCGGGTGGACTTCTCGGTCGACCTGGCCGACGGGACCTGGCCCGAGCGGCCGCTCGAGCGGGTCGGCGCCATGATCCACGGCGCCACCGCGGCGGCCGTCATCGGTCAGCTCTCGAACCTCGACCTCGTCCAGGCTCTCTCGGCCGACTCCGCCGCGCTGCGCTCGCGGGTGCTGGCCGTGCTCGCCGCGGACGAGCGCCTCACCTCGGTGGGCGTCGCGGTCGTGGGCGTCCGGTTCTCGACCTTCCGGCCCGACCCCGACGTCGAGAAGGCGCTGCAGACACCGGCTCGCGAAGGCATCCAGCAGGAGGCCGACAAGGCGACCTTCGAGCGGCGGGCCCTCGCCGTCGAACGCGAGGCGGCGATCGGGGAGAACGAGCTGGCCAACCAGATCGAGCTGTCCCGCCGCCGGGAGCAGCTCATCGTCCAGAAGGGCGCCAACACCCGTCGGGAGGCCGAGGATGCAGCCACCGCCGACGGCATCACCGTGCGGGCCGAGGCCAGCCGGGCCACCGCGCTCGGGCAGGCGAGGGCGGACGCCGAGCGGGCCATCGGCGAGGCCACCGCCGACACCGAGCGGGCCCGCATCGCCGCGTACAACGACGTCCCCCGGGACGTGCTCGTCGCCATCGCCCTCCGCGAGGCCGCCGCGCATCTCCCGAACGTCGAGCACCTGGTCATCACCCCCGACCTGCTCAACGGCTTGCTCGCCAAGCTGACCAGCCCGGCCCAGGGGGCGTGACCACCGTGACCGCACCGCGGATCGTCGTGGTCCACCGCCGAACTGAGTACGAGGAGCTCGTGGCCCGGCACGGCACCGTCGGCCAGGCCGAGTTCTTCCTCGCCAACCGGGACCAGTCCGTCGAACCGGTGCTCGCCCGCCACGTGGTGACCCGGTCGGCCCTCAAGGAGGTCGCCGGCGCGATCTCGGCGGACTGGCGCCGGGCCGACGTCGAACGGGCCGAGCTGGCGCGGTTCGTCGTCGGTCCCGACGACGTGGTCGTGGTCGTCGGGCAGGACGGCCTGGTGGCGAACGTGGCGCGGTACCTCGACGGCCAGCCCGTGGTCGGGGTCAACCCGCTGCCCGACGCCAACGTCGGCGTCCTCGTGCCGCACGCGGTCGGCGCCGTGCGGGCGCTGCTCCGGGCGGTGGTCGCCGGGAAGGCGCCGGTCCTCGAACGGACCATGGTCGAGGCGGACGCGGACGACGGTCAGAGCGTGGTCGCGCTCAACGAGGTCTACGTCGGACAGCCGACGCACCAGTCGGCGCGGTACCGGCTGCGCTGGCGCGACCGCGAGGAGCGGCAGAGCTCGTCGGGACTCATCGTCGGTACCGGCACGGGAGCCACTGGATGGTGCGCGTCCCTCCAGCGCGTTCAGGCTCCGACGATGAGCCTGCCGACGCCGACCGAGGGGCGGCTCAGCTGGTTCGTCCGCGAGGCGTGGCCGTCACCCACCACCGGGGCCGGCCTGGTCTCCGGGGTCCTCGAGGACGATGCGCTCGAGCTGCGCGTCGAGAGCGACTCGCTGGTCGTCTTCGGCGACGGCATGGAGGACGACCGGCTGACGCTGGGTTGGGGCCAACGGCTCACGATCCGGCGGGCGGCACGCGTGCTGCGCACCGTGGCCTGACCGCTTGACCGGCTACCCGGCCTACCCGCTCATCCCGCGCTGGTCGAGCTCCTGTTTGGCCGCCCAGGCCCGGATGTCGCCGCGTTCGAGGGCCACGGCCAGCAGGTCGGGGAACGCGTCGGGCGTGCAGGCGAAGGCGGGAACGCCCAGCTCGGCCAGGTCTCCGGCCAGCGCGCGGTCGAACGCTGGTGCCCCCTCGTCCGACAGCGCGAGCAGGACCACGACGACGACACCCGCGTCGCGCAGCTGCTCGATCCGGGCCAGCATCTCGTCGCGGACGCCGCCCTCGAAGAGGTCGGAGATGAGGACGAACACGGTGTCCGTCGGCCGCGTGACGAGCCCCTGGCAGTAGGCGATCGCGCGGTTGATGTCGGTGCCGCCGCCGAGCTGGGTCGCGAAGAGCAGGTCGACCGGGTCGGACAGCTCCTCGGTGAGGTCGACGACGGCGGTGTCGAAGACGACGAGCGAGGTGCGGACCGCGCGCAGCGACGCGATCACGGCGCCGAAGATCGACGCGTACACGACCGAGGCGGCCATCGACCCGGACTGGTCGATCGCGAGGATGATGTCGCGCTGGACGTGCTGCTGACGGCGCCCGTACCCGACCAGCCGCTCCGGCACGACGGTGCGCTGTTCCGGCAGGTAGTGCTTGAGGTTCTTGGCGATGGTGCGGTTCCAGTCGATGTCGCGCAGCTTGGGCCGGTGCGTGCGGGCGGCGCGGTTCAGGGCGCCGGTCACGGCGGCCCGGGTGCGGTTGGCGACGCGCTTCTCGACGTCCTCGACGACGGTGCGGACGACGGACCGCGCGGTCGCCCGGGACGTCTCCGGGATGGCCGAGCCGAGGCTGATGAGGGTGGAGACGAGGTGGACGTCCGGCTCGAGGGACTCCATCAGCTCCGGCTCGAGCAGCAGGGCGCGCACACCGAGCCGGTCGATCGCGTCGCGCTGCATGACCTGGACGACGGAGGACGGGAAGTACGCGCGGATGTCGCCGAGCCACGTCGCGACCCTCGGTGCCGACCCGCCGAGGCCGCCGGTCCGCGGCTCGGTGGACGACCCGTCGCCGGGCTGACGTCCGGCGCCGTAGAGGGCGGCGAGCGCCTCGTCCATCCGCTGGTCGTCGGCGCTCAGGCCGAGGTCCTCGCTGGCGTCGGCCGAGTCCTCGCCGAGGGTGAGCCGCCAGCGGCGGAGCCGTTCGGCCGTCATGAGTCGTCCCCGGGCGGGAACGGCAGACCCAGGAGGCGGGCCACGGTGGCCACGGCCGGGGTTGCCCGGTCCAGGTCCGCGTCCGTCCACTCGGTGGTCTCGCGGGCGGCGGCCGTCGAGCCGGCGCCGTCCAGCCGGCGCAGCTGGTGGGCCAGCTGGCGGCGTTCGGCCGTCTGGAACCCGCCGAACGTGCGCCGCAGCAACGGCAGCACATCGACGAACTCCTCCGACCGCAGCCCGGCCAGCCACGCGTCGAGTGTTCCGAGCAGCGCGGTGTCGTGGACCAGCAGCAGGCCTCCGCCGGCGAGGAACCCCTCGATCCAGGCCGCTTTCTCCGCCGGCGTCGACCCGACGGACAGCGCCCGCTGCAGCCGACGGGCCGTGTCGTCGCTGTCGAACACCTGCGCGTCGGCGAGCAGCCGGACGAAGCGGCCGGCGAGCAACCCGTGCAGGTCGGCGCGCCGTGTCAGGCGTTCGAGGGTGTCCAACCACGTGGCGCGCTGGTCGGCCGACATCAGCGCCGTCGCGGCGTGGACCTCCTCGACGCGGTCGCGCAGCGCCTCCGCCGCCTCGTCGCCCAGGCCGGACACCGCAGCGGGCAGCGCCGCCTCGATGCGCACCAGCAGTGACGTCGCCACCTCGCCGAGCGCCGTGGTGTCGGTCGACCGCACGTCGCCGTACCGCATCGCGCGCACCAGCACCGGCAGGGCCTCCATGAGGTGCTCGACGTCGACGTCGAGGGCCGCACGGTCGCGGAGAGCGCTGAGCACCCGCGGCAGCGCGGCGACGAGGTCTCCCAGCAGGCAGGCCTCCATGGCCCGCGTCACCGACGCCAGCGAGCTGTCCCTGGACGTGGCGCGGTCGACCACGCGCGCAGTCGCCGCGTCGACCACTGACGTGCCCCACACGCTGGCCACTGCGACGTCGACCGACAGCTCCGGCCGCCAGGCGAGCGACCAGCCCTCCTTGAACGTCCCCGTTCCGGCCGTCCGCGCCGGCGCGCCCCAGTCGACCCCCAGGACGCGGAGGCGGTGCAGCAGTCGGGAGCGCGCCAGGTCGTTCGGCTTGCGCAGGTCCAGCTCGAGCGTCTTCTCGAGCGGGTCCATCGCGAGACGCAACCGCCGCGCGGTCGCCCGGAGGTCGGCCTCGAGCGGAACGGTCGGCGCCTCGTCGGGCACGGTCCCGAGGCGCTCGCCGACCACGACGTCGCGGGTCACCAGCTCGACGAGCAGCTCCTCGCCCTGGCACAGCACCGAGCGGGTCGCGTCGGTGACCTCGGCCAGACCCGCGAGCGGGCGGCCTCGCATCGTGGCGACCGCCTCCGCGAGCCGAACCGCCTCGATGACGTGGGCCGAGGACACCGGCAGGTCCTTCTCACGGAGCCGTCCGGCGACCTTGGTCAGCCACCGCGGCACGACGTGGTCGGGCGTGGTGAACAGGTGGTGGTACCACCCCGGCGACTCGATCCCCGCGCCGTAGCCCGACGCATACGACAGCCGTGAGTGCGTCCACGGGACCCAGGTCATGACGGTCTTCGTCTTCGGCATCCCCTTGAGGACTCGCGCGTCCGCCGCGGCGGTGGGCAGCGGGTCGGTGAGGGCCGGCGCGTGCCAGGCGCCGCAGACGACGACGATGCGCCGGGCCCCGCCCTTGCGGACCTCGCGCAGGACGGTGCGCATGTACGCCTCCCGCCGGGCCTCGTGGTGCTCGTCGCGGTGGGTATGCCGGGAGTCCGGCTCCTCGCGCAACGAGGCCATCGCCTCGGTGATGGCCTCGAAACCGGCACCGTCCGAACGGGACTCGATGACGTCGTCCCACCACCGCTCGGGATCGTCGTACCCGGCTGCGTTGGCCAGCAGAGCGATCGGGTCGGACCGGACGACGGTCTCGACGTCGGCGTCCGTGTCGGTATGCGGCTCGTCCGGCTCGTCTCGCCCGTCTCGTGGTGGGGTCGGCCGGTGGGCGAGCACGGCACCCGACGGGAGGTCGACGAACCGCGCCAGCGCGCCGTGGTCCACCGCCCAGCGCAGCGCCTGCCACTCCGGCGAGAAGACGGCATACGGCCAGAAGACGGCGCGGGCCGGCGTGGTGGCGTCGTAGGCGAGCAGCGCCACAGGAGGTTCCATGCCGTCGGCGGCGACGAAGCGGACCAGCGAGTCCGCGTCGGCCGGGCCCTCGACCAGGACCACGTCAGGCTGAATTCGGTCGAGCTCGGCGAGCACGCCGCGGGCCGATCCCGGGCCGTGGTGGCGGATGCCGAGGACGTAGGTGCCGTCCGACACCTCGGTCGCCACCGCCTCGGCGACCGCAACGGTCATCCGCTCACCTCGCGACACGCGCGGTAGAAGTCCGACCAGTCGGGGCGCTCGCGCACGACCGCCTCGAGGTACTCGGTCCAGACGACGCGGTCGGCGACCGGGTCCTTGACCACGGCGCCGAGGATGCCGGCGGCCACGTCGGAGGCCCCGAGCACCCCGTCGCCGAAATGGCCGGCGAGCGCGAGCCCGTTGGTGACGACGGAGATCGCCTCGGCCGTCGACAGCGTCCCCGACGGGGACTTGACCTTGGTGCGGCCGTCCTCGGTGACGCCGGACCGCAGCTCGCGGAACACCCGGACGACCCGGCGGATCTCGTCCGCGGCGGCGGGGACGTCCGGCAGCTCCAGGGCGCGGCCGAGGTCGGCGACGCGGCGGGCGACGATCTGGACCTCCTCGTCCTCGGTCGCCGGCAGCGGGAGGACCACCGTGTTGAACCGGCGGCGCAACGCCGAGGACAGGTCGTTGACGCCGCGGTCGCGGTCGTTGGCGGTGGCGATGACGCTGAACCCCTTGGCCGCCTGCACCTCGGTGCCGAGCTCGGGTACCGGCAGCGTCTTCTCGGAGAGGATCGTGATGAGGGCGTCCTGGACGTCCGACGGGATCCGGGTCAGCTCCTCGATGCGGGCGATCTTGCCCTCGCGCATCGCCGTCAGGACCGGCGACGCGACGAGGGCGGCCGGGGAAGGGCCCTCGGCGAGCAGGCGGGCGTAGTTCCAGCCGTAGCGGATCGACTCCTCGGCCGTGCCCGAGGTGCCCTGGACGAGAAGCGTGGACGTCCCGCTGATGGCGGCGGCGAGATGTTCCGACACCCAGGTCTTCGCGGTGCCAGGCAGTCCCAGCAGGAGCAGTGCCCGGTCGGTGGCCAGGGTGGCGACGGCGACCTCGACGAGCCGGCGGGGCCCCACGTACTTCGGGGTGATGACGGTGCCGTCGGCCAGCTCGCCACCGAGGACGTAGGTCACGACGGCGTTGGGCGACAGCAGCCAGGACGGAGGACGCGGCCGGTCGTCGGCCGCGGCCAGCGCCGTGAGCTCGTCGGCGAACAGCTGCTCGGCGTGAGGCCGCAGGAGCTCGCTCTCGGCCGGCACGGCGGCCAGGGAGTCGGTCACGTGGCACTCCTTCGGAGCTCGTCGTCGACGCGTGCGCGCACCGACAGGGTCGCGGACAGCACGGTGAGAGCGCGCCGCCAGGGGTGGTCGAAGCCGGCCGAGCGGGCCTGCTGGTCGGCCCAGTCCTCGGCGGTGGCGCGTGCCTGGATGGTCTCGACGGTGAACGGCGTCCGGACCGGCAGCCGCCGCGCGAAGAGCTGCAGCAGTGCCGCGGACTCCCGCACCAGTCCGGTGGCGAGCAGCCGTTCGACGTAGCCGACGACCCCGGTGGCGAGCTCTGCCGCCCAGGGTCCGTCGACGGCCGTGAGCGTCGGGAGCACCACCCCGTTGCCGGCGTCCACGGTGTCCAGCATTCGCCGGGCGTACGCCGCGCGCTCGGCCGACGGCAGCACGCCCACGAGCGCCGCGCCGACCGGGCCGACGACCTCGAGCAGGGCGCGAGCCCAGGCGACGTTCTGCTGGGCGACGGCAGCGATCTGCCAACCCGAGCGCAGCTCCCGCGCGAAGTCACCGACCACCGGGAGGGCCACGAGGTCGGCCGGAGACCGCTGGAACTCGTTCTCCCACAACGACAGCGGCGCCCGGTGGATGATCTGCTCAAGCCGCCAGGCGCGCTGTCCCTTCGCGAGCTCGCCGGAGTTCTCGACGATCCCGTCACGCCGGGCGTTCTCGTCCAGAGCGTCCGGGGCGACCACCTCGAGCACCGGCGCCCGCAACAGCCCCTGGCGGGTCAACCGGACCACGGGCCGGGCCCGGTCGACCGCCCGCCGTCCGAACGGCGGCTGCTGTTCGAGGGGCAGCCGGGCGCAGAGCCGGGCCAGCAGTGTCGCCGCCCGAGCGCTCACCGCGGCACTGCGGTCGCTCAGGACCGACTCGAGGAACGGCACGTCGTCGAGGCCCAGCCCCTCGGCGAGCGCGTCGAGCAACAGGGCCCGGTCGTCGGCCGAGTCGCCGAGCCAGCCCGCGGCCGCCTGCTCGCGTGCGGCCGCGGGATCGACCTGGCGCAACGCGGCGATCTCGGCGACCCGGGACTCGGGCGGCAGGAAGGCCAGCCAGTCCTCGTCGAGGCCGGTCAGCCAGCGGCCGCGCTCGCCCACAAGATCGCCGAGGACCGGTGCGATCCGCACGTCGCGGCCCAGCTCGAGGAACGCCGGCAGCGCGGCCGGCGGCACCACGAGGCCGGCGCTCGCGACGGTGTCGAACAGGTCGGCGGCGACGTCACGGTCGGTCCGGACCGCCAGGAGCAGCAGGTCGGCGAGCCGGTCGGTCATCACGGGTCGGCTCTCGGCCGGCGCGGCGTCGACCGGTGCCGCCGCCGCGGCCCGAACCGTGACGGCGTTGGCCGCGGTCTCCATCGCCGCCAGCTCCAGCAGACGAGCGGCGTCGTCCGCGTCGCTGTCGTCGACGCGCGTGGTCACGGTGGTCGGGTGGAAGCCGGTCTGGGGAAGGGCCCGAGTACCGGTGCCGACGGTCGCCGCGGTGACCAGCTCGTCCCACGCGACGCTGGCCCCGGTCACGAGGCCACCGCCGACCCGGCGGCCGTCGTGGGGACCGGCTCCGTCGCATACCCCTGCCTCGGCCACACACCGACGGGGTTGAGCCAGCCGTCGGACAGCTCCGCCGCGACCGTCACGACCTCGCCGCCGGAGACGGCCAGGACCGGCCAGAGGGCGTCACGGCCGCCACGCAGGGGGAGGCTGTCGCCGTCCTCGTCGACCAGCCGCCACTGCCCGCCGCCCCGTGCCGGCCGGACGTCGACCAGCCCGGGCCACGCCGTCAACCACGGGTCCTGAGCCCGGGCCGCAGCGTGGTCGTCGAGGAGCCGGGCGAGGGTTCGAGGCCGCGGACTCGCTGTGACGCCCGGCAGGGCGACCACGTCGCCGTGCTGCCGGCCGACCAGACAGCGCAGCGCCGGCTGGCCCGGGTAGAAGTGGACGTCGGCGGGAACGGCGGTGCCCCGGACCAAGGACCGGTCCGGCTGCTGACCGCCGGCGCCGAAGGTGAGGACGAGGCCCGGCCGGTCCGCGTCGGCGGCCCACAGCCAGGTGCGGCGCGTGATGAGGCTCCCGGAGTCGGACTCGGTCGCGCCGATGACGTGCCAGAGGTCGCGAACCGGCGCGGTCCGGAGCACGTCGTCGGCCGCCACGGTGTACCCGACCCGCTGTCGGACGGTCGCGGCGAGCGGTTCGGGCAGCTCGCCGAGCCGCTGGTGCGCGGCGACGAGCAGCCGCAGCTGGGCCAGCTCGGCGAGCAGGCGGCCGGGCCACCCGGATCCCGACGAGGTGACCTGGGGCAGCCGGCGCAGGGTGGCCGCGACGCCGGGCGCCTGGGCGTCGACCATCCGGGCGGCCATGCCGTCGAACCGGCGGTAGGCGTCGGCCGACGCCCCCGCGATGCCGGTCCGCACCTGGTCACGCAGCCAGACGTCGAGCTCGGCCAGCCCGCTCGTCACGCGGTCCTGTCGTCGCGCGGCGGTGCGGGCCGCCTGCTCGAGGTCCTTGGGCGTGGCCGCGCGTGCACCGCGCTCCGCGGCCTTGGTCGCCCGCCCCTCCCGGGTGGCCGCCCACACCGCGGCGAAGTCGGCCGGCTCCTCGGCGTCGGGCACACCGTCGCCGGCCCAGAGCAGGAGGAGTCCGAGAGCGTGCTTGCAGGGGAACTTCCGGCTGGGGCAGCTGCACCGGTATGCCGGGCCGGCGACGTCGACGACGGTCTGGTACGGCTTCGCGCCGCTGCCCCGGCACAGTCCCCAGATCAGGCTGCCGAACGCACCGGTGCCGGTCCAGGGGGTCGCCGTCGAGAGCGAGCGCCCGGCCTGCTGCGACGAGGGGTCGGGGGCGAGCGCCAGCACCTGGTCGGTGCTCCAGCGGTTCCCCACGCAGGGAGGCTAGCCGGGGCCACCGTCTGGGCGGGTCCCACGTGGCTGCGGGCCTCAGGTCGGGCAGCCCTCGCCCACCTTCCGGAGCTCGATATCGAGATGGTCGGCCGCATACCCGAACCCGTCCAGGGTGACGGAGAAACATCCCCGCAGCCAGACACCGGTGTCACCCGTGAGGACCGCCATCCCCTCGAGCCTCGCGACCTCGATGCGGGTCATGGAGCAAGCACCGTTCGGTCCACAGCCGTAGTAGAGCGTGACGTTCGCAGGTCCGGGCTTGCCCATGATCTGGTGGTCGAGCAGGACCGGCGCGCGGCCGGCGGTGGCGATGAGGTTCTTCACCAGCGCGTCGGCCTCGGCGCTCTGCGTCTGGATGACGGTGACGCCGCCACTCGTCACGGCGCCTGCGGCGGGCACCGCGCTGTCGAGCCGGCTCGCGGCGGGGACGGGTGCCGGCGTCACGGCGCCCGACTCCGGTGCCGGCCGGAACAGCGGGAGGACCAGCGCCACCACGCCGGCCATCGCGGTGATCGCGGTTGCGATGCTGCCGACGGCGATGAGGACCTTCTGCCAGACCGTCTTCTCGTTCAGTACGCGGTGGGCCAGGGAGGGCCGTCTCTCCGGCGGCCGGGTGCCCATGGCTGATGGTCCCAGAGACGCCGGTCGGCGAGGGAGGGAATCGCATGAGACGGTGGCCCTTCCTAAACGCCGGAGGAGGGCGGATGGACGAGTCGACACTGGTCGCGACGCGACGCGCGCTGCACGGGGTGGCCGAGCTGGTCGTCGCCGGTCCCCAGTTCCGCACCCAGGGCTCGATCGAGCTGCGCGTCCGGCCCGGTGGCTTCGGTGGGCACCTCTCCTCGGTTCGCGTGGACGGCCGAGACCTCGTGTGGGAAGGCGGGCGTACGTCCCTGGCCGGGACCTGCCGCGAACTCGCCGCCGCCTCGGGCCAGGAGGTCTCGCAGCTCGAGGACGTCTACCCCGACGGTTCCGGCGTCGACCCGGACGAGGCGCTGACCTTCGACGCCGAGGCCCTCGACCGGCTGCTCGGCTGGTTCGTCCGCGGCGACGCGGCACTGCGGGCCTTCGCCCCCGACGTCGAACCCATCCTCTGGCCGGAGCACTTCGACGTCGGCTTCGCCGTCGACGAGGTGAACTACGGGGCGTCGCCCGGCGACGCGACGCATACCGGTCCCTACGCCTACGTCGGCCCCTGGACGGCCCGCGAGGGTGAGTTCTGGAACGCGCCGTTCGGCGCGCTGCGGGACGCTGACGAGCTCACGGACGTTGACGCTGTCGTGACCTTCTTCGAGGCCGGGCGGGCCGCCGCGCGATGAACGGGAAATGGGCGGGGGAGACGGCAGGTCATGCGCTTGACGCGTCGGCCCGGTGGGCGACCGGCGTGGCGCTGCCGACGGTCTGCTGCGCCCGGCGCACCGACGAACCGGTCGTGGGGCTGACGTTCGACGACGGTCCCCACCCGGAGCTGACGGACGCCATCCTCGACGTGCTGGCGAAGCACCAGGCCCAGGCGACGTTCTTCCTCATCGGCGACCGCGTGGTGGGCAACCGAGGCGTCGTCAGCCGCATCGTCGAGGAGGGGCACGAGGTCGGCGATCACCTCATGCACGATGAGGCGTCGATCCTGTTGTCCCGCACTCGTTTTCGCGAAGACCTGACCGAAGCGCGAGACCTCCTGGCTGACTACCAGGAGGTCCGATGGTGGCGGCCCGGGTCCGGGTGGACCACCAAGGCGATGGTCCGAGAGGCCCACGAGCTCGGGATGCGGTGCGTGCTCGGCACGGTGGCCGTGGCCGACGGGCCGCCGCCGGAAGCCGGCTCGTGGCGGGAGCAGCGGCTGCTCGGACAGATCAGCGCGGGTGCTGTCGTCGTGCTCCACGAGGGGACCGACGAGCGCCGGGACGTCGTCGACACCCTCGACTGGCTGCTGACGCGGCTGACTGAGCGCGGTCTGCGCAGTGTCACGCTGACCGAGCTCAGCCGCCTCTGACCCCCGCCGGCCGCGCCTAGGACATCCGGCGGCGGTACGCGACCATCGCGAAGGCGTACGCGATGACGAGGATGCCGACGATCCACGCGAGGGCGACCCAGATGTCGGTGCCGACCGGCTGCTGGGCGAACAGGTCGCGGATCGCGTTGACGATGGACGTCACCGGCTGGTGCTCGGCGAAGACCCGCACCGGGCCGGGCATCGTCTCGGTGGGCACGAACGCCGAGCTGATGAACGGCAGGAAGATCAGCGGGTAGGAGAACGCGATCGCGCCGTCCGCGGTCTTGGCCGAGAGGCCGGGAATCACGGCGAGCCAGGTCAACGCCAGCGTGAACAGGCCCAGGATGCCCACGACCGCGAGCCACGCCAGGATCCCCGCTCCCGTGCGGAAGCCCATGATGAGGGCGACGAGCACCACGACGACGACCGAGACCAGGTTGGAGACCAACGAGGTCCCCACATGCGCCCACAGCACGGACGACCGCGCGATCGGCATGGACTGGAACCGCTCGAAGATGCCGCTCTGAAGGTCCCCGAAGAGCCGGTACGCCGTGTAGGAGACGCCCGACGCGATGGTGATGATGAGGATGCCGGGCAGCAGGTAGTTCACGTAGGAGTCCGACCCGGAGTCGATCGCGCCGCCGAACACGTAGACGAACAGCAGCATGAAGCCGATCGGCATGACCGCGGTCGTGATGATCGTGTCCGGGCTGCGCAGGATGTGGCGCAGGGACCGTCCCTGCAGGGCGGCGGTGTCGCCGAGGAAGTGGGTGCTCATCGCTGTTCCTCACTCGTTCGTGGCTCGTTGGTGCCGACGAGTGCGAGGAAGACGTCCTCGAGGGTCGGCTGCTTCTCGATGTACTCGACATGGGCGGGCGGGAGGAGCTGCTTGAGCTCAGCGAGGGTCCCGTTCACGATGATCCGACCCTGATGCAGGATCGCGATCCGGTCGGCGAGCTGTTCGGCCTCGTCGAGGTACTGCGTCGTGAGCAGCACCGTCGTGCCCTGCCGGGCGAGCTCCCTGACCGCCTGCCACACCTCGAGGCGCGCCTGCGGGTCGAGGCCCGTCGTGGGCTCGTCCAAGAAGACGACCGGCGGGTTCCCGATGAGGCTCATGGCGATGTCGAGCCGGCGGCGCATACCGCCGGAGTACGTCGCGACCTTCCGCGTCGCCGCGTCGGTGAGGTCGAACCGCGCGAGCAGGTCGTCGGCGATGGTGCCGGGGTTCTCGAGGTGCCGCAGCTTGGCGACCAGCACGAGGTTCTCCCGGCCGCTGAGGATCTCGTCGACGGCGGCGAACTGCCCCGTGAGGCTGATGGACTCCCGCACGT
Organism: uncultured Actinomycetota bacterium; assembly: GCA_963787725.1. Classification (GTDB taxonomy): domain Bacteria; phylum Actinomycetota; class Actinomycetes; order Actinomycetales; family Dermatophilaceae; genus Lapillicoccus. The sequence goes on from CAWBEH010000014.1 coordinate 402,396, forward strand.
TCGCCGGTTGGGTGGCGACGTCGAAGCCGTTGACCATGGGCGTTCCCGCGTCGGCCTTGAGCAACGTCGACAGGATCCGCACGACCGTCGTCTTGCCGGCCCCGTTCGAGCCGAGCAGCGCGAAGATGGTGCCTCGCTCCACCTCGAAGTCCACGCCGCGCAGGACCTCCAGCTCCTTGTACGACTTCTCCAGGCCGTGCACGCGGATCGCGGGCTCCTGGACCTGAGTGGTGTTCATCGGAATATCTCCCTTCTCTTACGCTCGTCGAATCGTGATGTCGCCGTAGGACGTTCGCGCGCGGATCGCCGCGCGCTCGATGTCCGGGCGGGGTTCGGGGGTGCGCTCCAGCTCGCTGCGGACCTGGCCGTGGTCGGAGCGCAGGTCGAGGTATGCGGCGGTGCCGCTCGGGACGCCGACGGTGACCGTGCCGTAGGAGCCGGAGAGAGACGCCGTGCCGCGGACCTGTTCGCCGATGCTGACCTGGCCGTAGGCCGACCGAGCCGTGACGTCGGCGGTCGCCCGGGTGACCGTGATGTCGCCGGACGAGGTGGCGAGGTCGGCTGCGCCGGCCACCTCGCGGATCCGGATACGGCCGTAGGTGCTGCTGACCTTGGCCGGTCCGGCGACCTGGCCGGTGGTGACGGCGCCGCCTTGGCTGTCGATGTCGAGGCGACCGGTGTCATCGAGCCGGATGTCGCCGTAGGAGGTCTTCACGGCACAGCCGTCGACCCGGCCGGTGACCTCCACCTCGGCGTAGCCGGCGTCGATCCGTAGTGACGACCCCGTGGGGACGACGACGTCGAGGTCCACCGAGCCGGGGCTGCCGAAGAACCGCCGAGTCGCGCCGGGCACGCGGATCTCCACCGCGTTGTCGGCGAAGTGCACGCGTGACCGGTCGGCGGCCTCGACGTCGACCCGGCGGGTCGTGCGTGAGGGCCAGATGCGGGCGGTCACCGTGCCGGTGTCCTGGGCGTGGACGCGGACCGTGCCGAACTCGAGCGAGACGGCCAGGGTGATCGGGCCCTCGACGGCGAAGGTATGCGTGCCGTCGGCGGCGGCGTTCGCGGCGCCCGGGCGGGCGTCCTGCGGTGCGTCCTTCGGGGCGTCCGGTGCGGCGTCGCGCGGCGCGTCCTGGGGGCCGGTCACTGGACCCACCCGCTCAGCTGGTGGCCGGACTGCGACCAGCTCGCCGACGCGGAGCTGGTCCCCGGCTGCAGGGCGGCGCCGAGGGTCCGGACGAGATAGGCGTTGACGGAGACGCCCTCGCGTTCGGCGGCCGCCTCGATCTGCGCCTTGAGACTCTCCGGCAGGCGGACGGTGATCCGGGCGGGGCCGGCGTCGCTGTCCTTGCCGCCGCCGGCGTCCTGGGGGCCGTCGGCGGGTGACGGCGGCGCGGTGGGCGCCGCGGGCGGCCAGCCGGCCGGGTCCGTCGTGGCGGGCGCGGCACCGTCGCGCGGACCGCGGTCGACGACGAAGCCGAGGTCACGGCCGCGCAGGCGGACGTCCACCGAACCGGGGGCCAGGTCGCGGCTGATCTCCTGGGCGGCGTCGGACACCGCTTCCTGGAGGACCAGCCGGGTGGCCGACTCCAGCGGAGCGGTGAGCCGCTCGGCCAGGGTTTCGGCGTCCGGCCCGGCGGAGCGCGCCGCGACGGCGAGCTCGTGACGCAGGGTGTCGACGTAGCTGCTGAGATCCATGACGCCATTATGACGTCATCGTGACGTCAATGTCAAGTCATCGTGACGTCAGAAGTGATGTCAGGTGCGGTCCTCCTCGTCAGGACCCAGCGGTTCGGGGATCTCGGCGCCGTTCTCGATGAGGGTGTCGGTGACGACCCGGATGGCGTTCAGGGCCCGCGGGAACCCCGAGTACTGCACGGTGTGGATGACCGTCTCGAGGATCTCGGTCGGGGTGCATCCGACGTTGAGCGCGCCCCGAGTGTGGCCGCGCAGCTGGGGCTCGAGGCCGCCGATCGCGACGAGCGCGGCGATGGTCAGCAGCTCGCGCTGGGCCAGGGTGAGGCCCGGGCGCGAGTAGATGTCGCCGAAGTTGAACTCGATGCCGTAACGCGCCAGGTCCTGGGCGAGCCCGGTCTGCATGGCCACGAGCCCCTCGGACTTACCTTCCCCGTAGACCTCGTCGAACTTCGCCTTGCCCTTAGCGAGCCGGTCCGCCATGGGTGCGCCTTTCAGATGGAGTGGCCGCCGTCGAGCGGGAGGACGACGCCGGTGATGTTGACCGCCGATGGCGACGCGAGGAAGACGACCGTCTCGGCGAGGTGGGCCGGGTCGCCGAGCAGGCGGGTCGGGATCTGGGCGAGGAGGGCCTCGCGGCGCTCGGGGGTGTCGCGGTCGCGGCCCGGCGTGGCCTGCGCGCCGGGCGCGAGCGCGTTGACGGTGACGCCCTGGTCCGCGACCTCGATGGCCAAGGCCTTGGTCATGCCGATGACTCCGGCCTTGGCCGTCGCATACGCCGTCGCGCTGCGCACGAGCCGTCCCCCGCTCACGGCCGCGATCGAGGCGATGTTGACGATCCGGCCGTGGCGCTGGTCGAGCATCGACGGCAGGACCGCACGGGTGACGTTGAAGACCGAGTTGAGGTTGCGGTCCATCTGGGTCGTCCACGTGGCGTAGGTGGTCTCGTGGAACGGACTGACCGTGCCGCCACCGGCGCCGTTGAGGAGGACGTCGACGCCGCCCCATTCGGCGACGACCTTCCCGACCGCCTCCTGGACCGCGTCGAAGTCGGTGAGGTCGACCGCCGCCGACGTCCAGCGCCGTCCCTGCGCCCGGACCAGCTCGCCCGTGGCGTCGAGACCGGCGGCGTCGAGGTCGAGCCCGGCGACGTCGGCTCCCTCGGCGGCGAACGTCTCGGCGATCACCCGGCCCAGAGCTCCGGCGGCTCCCGTGACGACGGCTCGCTGGCCCTCGAGGCGCATGGTGGTCCCTCCCGGTCGACGACGACTCCGGGAAGTCTGGCAGTGTGATTGAAACGTGTCAACCACGCTGCTAGCGTGCCACCGTGGAGTTCCCTCACGGATCCGTGCTGCTCGGCGCCAGCACTCTGGGCGCTCCGGGCCGGCCGGATCCCGACGAGCTGGCCGAGGCGATGCTGCGGTCGGGCTTCCCGGCGGTCGACACCTCGAACCGGTACGCGTCCGGCCACAGCGAGGAGGCGCTGGGCCGCGCGATCGCCCGGATCGGGCTCCCCGACGGCACGGTCGTCCTCACCAAGGCGGACGCCGACACGCAGACCGGCGTCTTCGACGGAGACCGGGTCCGGCGCTCGTTCGACGAGTCCCTGGCTCGCCTGGGTCTGGACCGCCTTCCGCTGCTCCAGCTCCACGACCCCTACACGATCACCTTCGCCGAGGCGATGAGCCCCGGTGGCGCGGTCGAGGCACTGGTGCGGCTGCGGGACGAGGGCGCCGTCGACGCGATCGGCATCGCCTGCGAGCCGGTGGCCCTGCTGCTCGACTACATCGGGACCGGAGCGTTCGACACGGTCCTGACGCACAGCCGGTACACCTTGGTCGATCGCAGCTCGCGGGTGGTGCTCCAGGCGGCCCGCGACCGCGGGATGCTCACCATCAACGCCGCTCCGTTCGGGGGCGGCATCCTGGCCGGCTCGTCGAGCCATCGGGACTCGTATGCCTACCGACCGGCCTCGCCTGACACCCTCCGCCTGGTCGCCGAGATCGAGCGCATCTGTGCTCGCTACGACGTGCCGATGGACACCGCCGCCCTGGCGTTCTCGACGCGCACCGACCTCGTGGACGCGACCGCCGTCGGCGTCTCCAGCCTGGCGCGGCTGCGACGGCTGCGCGAGATCGCGGGTGCCGACGTGCCGACGGCACTCCTCGACGAGCTGGAGACGGTGCCCGACCGCGCGACTCGTGACGACTGACCTCGGGTACGTCACCGATCGGAGCCAGGGCGTCGGCGGCCGAGCACCGCGGGCGTACCTGCGTACCAGCGCCCGCACCCTGGACCTGTCGGGGACGTGGCGCTTCCGGCTCTGCGCCACCGCGGGCGGCACCGGCCCGGGGTTCGTCGAGGACGGCTACGACGACTCGGGATGGGACGCCCTGCGGGTGCCCTCGCACTGGGTCCTCGAACCGGTCACGCCACCCGGCGAGAGCGAGCCGCGGTCACTGCGCGGCACCGCCCACGGCCCGCTCTACACGAACACCGCGCTGCCGATCCCGCTCGACCCGCCGCTCGTCCCGACCGAGAACCCCACCGGCGACCACCGGCTCGTGTTCGACGTGCCGCCGGAGTGGCGCCGGGACGGATCGGTACTGCGCTTCCTCGGCGTGGACTCCTGTGCGATGGTCTGGCTCAACGGGACGGAGCTGGGCCACTTCAAGGGCAGCCGGCTGCCCTACGAGTTCGACGTCGGGCCCGTGCTCCGGCCGGGACCCAACGTCCTGGCGGTCCGGGTGCACCGCTGGTCGAGCGGGACCTACCTCGAGGACCAGGACATGTGGTGGCTGCCCGGGGATCTTCCGAGAGGTCGAGCTGCTGGAACGGCCGCCCGGCGGCGTTCGACGACGTCGTCGTACGAGCGGACTACGACCACGCGAGCGGGTTGGGCACGCTGCGCCTCGAGGCCACGGCGCCGGGCCTCGTCGACGTCCCGGAGCTCGGGATCCGCGACCTTCCGACCGGATCGGCCGTGACCGTCCCCGTCGAGCCGTGGTCGGCCGAGGTCCCTCGTGTGTATGCGGGCACGCTGCGGTCGGTCGGGGACCCCGCCGACGGCGAGACCGTCGCCCTGGCCCTCGGCTTCCGCACCGTCGCCGTCGTCGACGGGCGGCTGCTGGTCAACGGCCGGCCGGTGTTCTTCCGCGGGGTGAACCGGCACGAGCACGACCCGGACCACGGCCGGGCCCTCGACCTCGCCACCATGCGCCGCGACCTCGTGCTGATGAAGCAGCACAACCTCAACGCCGTTCGGACCAGCCACTATCCGCCGCACCCGGCGTTCCTCGAGCTCTGCGACGAGCTCGGCATGTGGGTCGTCGAGGAGTGCGACCTCGAGTCGCACGGCTTCATCTACGCCGGCTGGGAGGGCAACCCGCCGGCGGACCCGGCCTGGCGGGACGCGATGCTCCAGCGCGAGAAGCGGATGGTCGAGCGCGACAAGAACCACCCGTCGGTGGTGATGTGGTCGCTGGCCAACGAGAGCTGGGTGGGCGAGAACTTCGACGCCGTCGCCGCGTGGATCCGTGAGCGCGACCCCACGAGGCCGCTGATGTACGAACGCGACCCGTCGTACCGCAACTCCGACGTCTACAGCCTGATGTACCCCGACCTGGAGCGTCTGGCGGCGATCGGGCGGCGCGAGGAGCCCACCCCGGAGGGTGTGGTGGCCGGTTCGACCGACGACGCGCGTCGCCGCGGGCTGCCGTTCCTGCTCTGCGAGTACGCGCACGCCATGGGTGCCGGGCCCGGGTCGCTCGCCGACTACCAGCGCATCCTCGAGTCGTCCGACCGGTTCTGCGGCGCCTTCGTCTGGGAGTGGATCGACCACGGCTTCACGGCGGTCGACGACGACGGACAGCCGTTCGTCATGCACGGCGGCGATGTCGACCACCGCCCCAACGGCGGCCGGTACTGCCTCGACGGCCTCGTCGCTCCCGACCGCACTCCATGGCCGGGTCTCGCCGAGCTCAAGGCGGTGACCGCTCCGGTGGCCATCGACGTCGACGCCTTGAGACTGATAGTCGTCAACAAGTACGACGTCCAAAACCTCGACCACCTCCGGTTCGGCTGGGTGGTCGAAGATGACGGCGGCCCTGTCGCCCACGGCGATCTCGAGGTCCCCCGGATCGCCGCGCGGTCCGCCGAGACCGTCCCGATCCCCGTCGAGATCCAGCGGCTGCCGGCCAACCCGCCCGGCACCGAGCGCTGGCTCACGGTTCGGGCGACCCTGGCGCACGCAACCGCCTGGGCCGATGCCGGTCACCTCGTGGCGGCCGGTCAGGGGCGCCTCGACCGGACCGCGCCCGCGACCCGACCGGCTGCCGCGGCCGTGCGCACTGCCCGGAGAGACCGGCTCGTCGTCGGCGCCGCTGCGGTCGACCCCGCCTCGGGTCGGCTGCAGCGGCTCGGCGACCTGCAATTGGACGGGCCGGTCCTCGACGTCGCCAGAGCGCCGACCGAGAACGACCGCGGCCAGGGTCCGCGCAACACCATGGCGGCCACCTGGGCGGCGGTGGGACTGAACCGTATCCAGAACCGCACCGACTCCGTGAGCCGCGACGGGACGGACCGCATCCTCGTCACGGGCCGCAGTGGCCCCGCGGCGCAGCGGTTCGGGCTGCGCTGGACGATGACCTACACCGACCTGGGCGACGGCCTCGGCCTCGAGGTGTCAGTGACCCCCGAAGGCCCGTGGCACGAGACCCCGCACGGCGCATACCGGCTCACGCTCCCGCGTCTCGGCCTGCGGTTCGGGCTGCCCGGCAGGTATACGGACGTCGAGTGGTTCGGTCGCGGACCGGGAGAGTCCTATGTGGACTTCACCGCGGCGGCACTGGTCGGCCACTACGCGCGGAGCATCGACGAGCTCCAGACGCCGTACCTCGTGCCAGAGGAGAACGGCAACCACGTCGAGACCCGCTGGCTGCGGGTCTCCGGCGACGGCCTCCCCACACTGCAGGCGCGCGGGGCGGGCTCGCTCTTCAACTTCACCGTCCGCCGCTGGACCACCGAGGACCTCGAGAACGCCCGGCGTCCAACGGATCTGCGCGACAGCGGCCGAGTCTGGCTGAACCTCGACCACGCCCAGCAGGGTCTGGGCAGTGCCTCCTGCGGTCCGGCGCTCCCGGAGCAGTACCGCGTCCCGGTCGAGCCGACCACGTTCGGGATCCACCTCGCCACGACGACCAACGGGGAGGATCCACCAGAGTGGGGTGTGTCGAATCCTCCCGGCTGACCGCCCGAAGCCCAGTGCTGCAGTCCCGCCGCACGGCATCGGCGCTTGGGGAAGCGGCCTTCCGCGCCGGGACGAGTTCGCGGATTGGCTAGCCCGAGTCCTCGGCTGACCCGGTGTACTCGTCGCGCCAGAGATGCTCCGGCGCAGTACGCGATCCGCTCGCGCGCCCGGTCGATCGAGACGAGGGTCTCGAACTCACCGAGCGTCCCGTGCACCGGCACCTCGGGGAAGTGCGTCGCGACGAGTGCTGCGGTCGGGATCGTGCTTCCCGTGTCGGGCGCCGCGATCGACAGGACCCGCAGCCCGGGCTCTGGATGCGCGAGCGACAACGCCACCGCTGACGCACCGTCGCGCGCATCCACGTAGGAGAACAGCAGACTCCGTCGGTAAACGGGGTCGCTCGCCCGTGCGAACGTGTCGTACTCGCCCGGCGTCACGACGTTCGTGAACCGCAGCGCGGTGATCCGCAGCCCCGGGTACCAACGGACCAGCTGCGCGGCCATCGCCTCCTCGACGACCTTGCTGAGCCCGTAGGTGTTGTTGGCCAGCGTGACGTCCTCGTCGACCGGCAGGTACGGCGGCGGTTCGTCGAAGGGGAACCCCATCGCCGTGATGCTCGACGCCATGACGATGGTGCGGATCCCCGCCCGCAGGGCGGCGTGCAGCACGTTGAAAGTGACGGTGACGTTGTTGTGGAACGTCGCGGCGTCCGGGACAAGTCCGTTCACGGGTATCGCCGCCAGGTGTACGACCGCGTCGAGCCCGTCGTGGCGAGCCGTCACCCCGATCAGGCTGTCGAGGACCTGCCCGTAGTCGGCGAGGTCGACCCGCACGAACCCGGGCCCAGGCGTACCGTCGCGGTCGAACCCGACCACCTCGTGACCGTCGGCCCGCAGTCGTTCCACCGTGGCCGAGCCGAGCTTGCCCGAGCTGCCGGTGACCGCGACGCGCACGGTCAGCGCACCGGGAAGTCGGCCGGCACGTCGACGCCTCGCACGTCGTGGCCCGCGGCGTCGGCGTCGGATGCATGCAGATGTCCGGCCCGACCGCCGGCCGGGTGGCCGGTCTCGACGAAGAACCCGCGCAGGTCCTCGTAGACCTCGACGACGTCGTGGCTGTCGCCGGCACAGGTCAGGACGATGTCACCGGCCTGGACGTAGTGCTCGGCGCCGTCGGTGAGGACCTTGGCCTTGCCCTCGGCGATGAACCACAGCTCATGGTCGTCGTGGTGGTGCCGGTCGAACCGGCCACCGTCGCGCGGCACGACGAACCGCCCGGCCGCCGTGACCTGGCACCACGGCGGCCGGGAGTCCGGCTTCAGCCACGCGCCCGGCGGGAGCACCGGCATCAGGTCGACTGGCTCCAGCTGGACGCCACACCCGGCTCGAGGATCCGCGCGTCGGGCAGCTGGTCGAGGCCGGTCTCCGCGCCGCCAGGGGTGTAGACGACGACGAGACGCAGCGGCCGCCAGTTCGTGTTGTACGTCGAGTGGAGGGTGTTCTTGGGGATGTAGACCGCGTCACCCTCCTTGATGGCGAACGCCTCCCCGTCCTCGCCGACCGTCTGGGTGCCCTCGCCGGAGATGACGTAGATGACCTCCTCCTCGCCCGGATGGACGTGGGGGTCGTGGCCCTTGCCGGGGTAGATGATCACCTCGCCGGTGGTCAGGCCGATGCCGGCGTCGAGGTTCGGGGTGACCAGCCATTTGATGGTGCCCCAGTCGAAGACGCGGGTCGGGACGGACTCCGGGTCGTGCTTGGCCGTGGGGAGGGTGCTGGTATCGGTCATGCGGGTTCCCTTCGGGGTATGCGGCTCGCTCAGTCGAGCGGGATCGCCTTGAACTGCTCGATCTGGGCCTTGATGGCGCGTTCGGTGGGGAGGCGCTCCGCGGAGGAGGCGCCGAAGAAGCCGGCCACGCCGGTGGTGTTGGCGAGGACGTAGGCGGCGTCCTCCGGCTCCGCGATGGGCCCGCCGTGGCAGAGCACGATGACGTCGGGGTTCTCGGCGACGGCGGCGTCGCGCATCTCCTGGACCTTGCGGACCGAGTCGTCGAGGGTGACCGCGGTGTGGGCGCCGATGGTCCCGGCGGTGGTGAGCCCCATGTGGGGGACGAGCACGTCGGCGCCGGCGCGGGTCATGGCGATGGTCGACTCGACGTCGAAGACGTAGGGCGCCGTGAGCAGGTCGCGTTCGGCGGCCAGCCGGATCATCTCGACCTCGAGGTCGTAGCCCATGCCGGTCTCCTCGAGGTTCTGCCGGAAGTTGCCGTCGAAGAGGCCGACGGTGGGGAAGTTCTGGACCCCCGAGAACCCCATCGTTCTCAGCTCGTCGAGGAACTTGTCCATGAGCCGGAACGGGTCGGTTCCGTTGACCCCGGCCAGGACCGGCGTGTCCCGGACGATCGGCAGCACCTCGCGGCTCATCTCGACGACCACCTGGTTGGCGTCGCCGTAGGCCAACAGACCCGAGAGCGAGCCGCGTCCGGCCATCCGGTAGCGGCCCGAGTTGTAGATGATGATGAGGTCGACGCCGCCGGCCTCGGCCGACTTGGCGGAGATCCCGGTTCCGGCGCCGGCTCCGATGACCGGCTTCCCGGCGGCGATGGTGGCGCGCAGCCGTTCGAGCGCGGTGGCGCGGTCCACGTCAGCCCTCCGCGCCGTGAACGCCGCGCGCCGCGATGAGAGCGTGCAGCTCGTCGGCCATCCGCCGGGCCAGCGCGGGGTCGTTGACGTTGGCATCGTCGTCGATCACGGTGACGTCGCTGCCGTCGACGCCCTTGGTCACGGCGTCGAACAGCGCGTCGTCGGCCTCCGCGTCGTGGAACGCCTGGCCGGGCGCGTCGAGCAGCGAGACCCCGCCGCGCGGGACGACGAGGACGGTGGGACCGGACGCGGCGGCGAGCTTCGCGCCGATCCGGCTACCGAGCTCGGCGTTCTCCTCCCGTGTCGTCCGCATGAGCGTCACCGTCGGGTTGTGCACGAAGAACTGCCGGTCGGCGAACTCGGCCGGGACCGTGTCCTCCGGGCCGAAGTTGACCATGTCGAGGGCGCCGAGGCTGACGACCTGGGGTACGCCCGTGGCGCCGGCGGCGGTGAGGCGCTCCGGGCCGGCACTGAGCACGCCACCGACGAGGTCGTCGGCCAGCTCGGTCGTGGTGATGTCGAGGACGCCGGCCAGCATCCCCGACCGCGCCAGCGCCTCCAGCGCCCGGCCGCCGGAACCGGTGGCGTGGAAGACGAGCGTCTCGTAGCCGAGCTCGTCGAGGCGTTCACGCGCCGCGTCGACCGCCGGAGTCGTGACGCCGAACATCGAGGCGCCGACCAGTGGGCGCTCGTCGGTGGCTTCTCACCGTGGCGGGCAGCGTGCTCGCGGGCCATGCCGGCGATGGCACCGGCGGCGTTCCCGAGCACCGACCGGGACAGCCGGTTGATCCCGGCGATGTCGACGACGGAGTACATCATCGTGACGTCCGAGGCGCCGACGTAGGGCGAGACGTCGCCCGAGGCCATCGTCGAGACGATGAGCTTGGGCAGGCCGATCGGCAGGTCGCGGACCGCCCGGGCGGCGATCGACGACCCGCCGCTGCCGCCGAGGGCGAGCACGCCGTCCAGCTCGCCGCGCGATGCGAGATCGGTCAGCACGACGGCGGCTCCCTCGCCCATGGCGGTCACCGCGGCGCCGCGGTCGTCGCCGTCGAGGAGCGGGTCGACGTCGTCCCGGCTGCTTTCGCGACCCGCTCGTGCCGACGCTGACGCCGTCGGTGAAGGCCGTGGCGGCGCGTACCTCGGTGTCGACGACGACGACGTCACGCCGAGGTCGCTCAGCCGGTCGGCCATCCAGCGGTACTCGGCCCCCTTGGTGTCGAGGGTCCCGACGAGGGCGACTCGCGGTGTCGTGGTCATCGTCGACGCACGGTCCTTTCCGGTTCGGGGGACGTCACGGCCGGGGCGCGACGCCGCGGTCATCTTCTCGGGGAACTTGAAACGTGTCAATATGTCCTCTGTGACTGTCATCGTGGAGGCGCCGACTTCGAGCACCATCGGAGGGCGCTGGGGATCGGCGAGTCCGGCCGCGGATCTCGTGGCGGACGGTGCCCCGGCGGGCTGGACCAGGCGGCATACGAGATCAGCGTGGACGGGCGGTCGACGGCCCGGTCTCTCGGCGGACAGCGTGTTGGAGCCCTGGCCGGCGCCGGAGCTGGCTTCGCGACACGGGCGTCGGTAGCGTCCGGGTCACCGGCGCGGACGGCACCGGCTCGGAGTGGAGCGCCGCGGCCGACGTCGAGGCTGGCCTGCTGGAGCCAGAGGACTGGGAGGCGATGGCGATCGGGCGCAGTGGGAGGAGGACCCGGCGTCGGACGAACGGCGGCCGCCACTGCTCCGGCGCGAATTCGCGGTCCGGGACGGGCTGCTCCGGGCCCGCCTCTACGTCACCGCCCACGGCCTCTACGAGGTCGAGATCGACGGGCGGCGGGTCGGCGACGACGCGATGTCACCGGGCTGGACCTCGTACAGCCATCGGCTGCGGTACTACACCTACGACGTCACCGACCTGCTTCGGTTGGGCGACAACGTCATCGGATCCTGGCTCGGGGACGGCTGGTACCGCGGCCGGCTCGGCTGGAACGGCGGCTTCCGGAACCTCTACGGCAGCGACCTGTCACTGCTCGCCCAGCTCGAGGTGACGTATGGCGACGGCTCGGTCGACGTCGTCGCCACCGACGGCTCCTGGCGGGCGGCGACCGGTCCCATCGTGCGGAGCGGCGAACTACGACGGCGAGATGTACGACGCGCGGCTGGAGCGACCGGGCTGGACCTCGCCGGGATACGACGACGCCGCCTGGCAGCCGGTGCGCGGTCGGCGAGCGGGACCCGGCGACGCTGGTGGCTCCGGAGGGGCCGCCGGTCCGGTGCACCGAGGAGATCACGCCGGTCGCGGTGCTGCGGACACCGAGCGGCGCGACGGTCCTCGACTTCGGCCAGAACCTCGTGGGCCGGCTGCGGATCCGGGTCTCCGGCGACGCGGGCGACTGGGTCGTCATCCGCACCGCCGAGGTGCTGCAGGAGGGCGAGATCTACACGCGGCCGCTGCGCAGCGCGCAGTCGACCGACGAGTACATCCTCGCCGGCGGCCGGGTCGAGGACTGGGAGCCGCGGTTCACCTTCCACGGCTTCCGCTACGCCGAGGTCGACCGGCTGGCCCGGCGACCTCGAGGCTGCCGTGGCCGCGGCGACGTCGTGGCCCGGGTCTACCACACCGACCTTGAGCGCACCGGCTGGTTCGACGTGCTCGGACGCCCTGGTCAACCGGCTGCACGAGAACGTCGTGTGGAGCATGCGCGGCAACTTCCTCGACATCCCCACCGACTGCCCGCAGCGGGACGAGCGGGTCGGCTGGACCGGCGACATCCAGGTGTTCGCGCCCACCGCGGCGTTCCTCTACGACGTCTCCGGCATGCTCTCGTCCTGGCTGCAGGACGTCGCGGTCGAGCAGCTGCCCGACGGGACGGTGCCCTGGTACGTGCCGGTCATCCCGGCGCACGAGATGTGGACGCCGATCCGCCCGGGCGCGGCCTGGGGCGACGTGGCGACGCTCACGCCCGTGGGACCTCTACCAGCGGTTCGGCGACGTGGAGATCCTGGCCGCGCCAGTACGACAGCGCGCAAGGCGTGGGTGGAGCTGGTCGAGAGGCTGGCCGGGCCAGACGCGGCTGTGGGACAGCGGCTTCCAGCTCGGCGACTGGCTCGACCCGGCCGCGCCGCCGCAGGACCCGGCCGACGCCCGCACCGACCGCTACCTGGTGGCCACGGCCTACTTCGCCCGCTCCGCGCAGCGCATGGCGGCACGGCCGCGGTCCTGGGCCGAGACGACGACGCCGACCGCGTTACGCGGCGCTGGCCGCGGAGGTCCGCGCGGCCTTCGCCGACGCAGTACGTGCTGCCCGACGGCCGGATGACCAGCGACGCCCAGACCGCATACGCGCTGGCGATCGCCTTCGACCTGCTGTCCCGGCCGGCGCCGCGGCAGCGGCCGGGGCCGGCTGGCCGAGCTGGTCGAGGAGTCGGAGCACCGGATCGCCACCGGCTTCGTGGGCACCCCGCTGGTCTGCGATGCCCTCAGCGTCGACGGGGCACGTCGACGCGGCCTACCGACCTGCTGCTCGAGGAGGAGGCTGCCCGTCCTGGCTGTACGCGGTGAGGCAGGGCGCGACGACGATCTGGGAACGCTGGGACAGCCTGCTGCCCGGACGGCACGGTGAACCCCGGCGACGATGACCTCGTTCAACCACTACGCCCTGGGCGCGGTGGCCGACTGGCTGCATCGCGTCGTGGCCGGGATCGCCCCGGCGGCGCCCGGCTACCGGGAGATCCTGTTCCGGCCGCGGCCGGGCGGTGGTCTGACCTCCGCGTCCGCCGCCCACGAGACGCCGTACGGCCGAGCGGAGATCGCCTGGTCCGTCGCCCACGGTGAGCTGACCGTCGACGTGACGGTCCCGACGGGCACGACGGCCTCGGTCGACCTCCCCGGACGCGAGCCGCGGATGGTCGGGAGCGGCCGGCACCTCTTCTCGACGACGGTCTAGCGCGCGGGCGCTGCTCCGGTCGAGTCGCGCACGATCAGCTCGGGCTGGAAGAGGACGCGGTCGGTCTCGAACGACTCCTCGTCCTCGGCGAACGACTCGTCGAGGAGGAGCTCGACGGCCCGGCGCCCGATGACGCCGGCCGGCTGGCGGATCGAGCTGAGCGGCACCACCGACGCCGAGGCGAAGTCGATGTCGTCGTAGCCGATCAGCGCGATGTCCTGAGGGACGCGCAGCCCGCCGGGGAGCATCAGCGCCTGGAGGATCCCGATGGCCAGCAGGTCGTTGGCGGCGAAGATCGCGTCGGGGCGGTCACCGGGCTTGCGCTCGCGGATCAGCTCGCCCGCGGCCCGCCCCGCGAGCACGGTGAGCGCGTCGGTCTGCACCACCTCGAGCTCGACGCCGGGCGCCCGCCGCACGGCTTGCCGGGCACCGCGCAGCCGGTCGGCCACCTGGCGGATCGACGGTGGGCCACCGACGTACGCGATCCGCCGCCGCCCCACCTCGATGAGGTGCCGGACGGCCAGGCGGCCACCCACGACGTCGTCGACGGCGACCGAGGAGAAGCTGTCGTCCTTGGACTGCCGGTCGACCAGCACGACCGGAACACCGTTGCTGCGCAACCGTTCCAACCGGTTCCGGCTGTCGGTGACGGGGGACAGCAGGACTCCGCTCACCCGCTGTTCGAGGAACAGGTCGAGGTAGGCGCGCTCCCGGTCGGGGTCCTCCTGGCTGCTGCCGACGAGGAGGGTCATCCCCTTCTCGGCCGCGCGCTCCTCCGCGCCCCGGGCGATGTCGGTGAAGAACGGGTTCCGGATGTCGAGGACGACGAGGCCGATGCTGCGGCTCCGCCCGGCCCGCAGCTGGCGCGCGGCGTCGTTGCGGACGAACCCGAGGCTGTCGATGGCGGCCAGGACGCGTTCGGCGGTGGCGGGGGCCACCTTGTCGGGACGGTTCAGCACGTTCGAGACGGTGCCGACCGAGACGGCCGCGACGGCGGCGACGTCGCGCACGCTCACCGCCATCCGCTGACCCCCTCGCTGTCGTGGTGGTCGAAGCGTAGGACACCGCGTCGGGACCCGTATGGCTCGACGTCGACGGTCCACGCCGGTTCGTCGGATGCGGTGACGGTCACGGTGACGGCCACGTCAGAGAGGTTGGCGGCGAAGAGGACCATTCGTCCCTCGGACCGCGCACCGGCGACCCACAGGTCGGCGGCGGTGGGCCGGTCGGGGGCCCAGAGCTCGGCTCCGTGCACCTCGGCCAGCCAGCCGACGGCCTCGGCGGCGGGGTACCGGTGGCCGGTCGAGTCGGTGACACCGCGGGGCCCCCACGACTCGAAGAGCGTGAGGCTGCTGGCTCCGCCCCGGGCGTGGGCGATGCCCACGGCCACGGTCCACGCGGCCAGGGCCGAGGAGGTCTGGCGCGCGTCGGTCGCGCCCTCCACGTTCTCGGCGCCGTAGCCCTCGGTGACGTCGGTCCGGTCGTCGGGGACGGGCGGCGACTCGGCGGCGGTGCGGTACCGCGGCCGGAGCGTGACCGGCCCGACGTGCACGGGTCGACCGCCCGCCAGCGCGACGGCGCTCTCGGTGACCAGCCGCTGCATCGCGACCGACTCGACGAGCTGGGCCCGCTCCCTCGCGTGCATCTGCGGTGTCAGGCTGAAGCCCCACGCGGGCAGGTCGGCCGGCAGCCGGACGCGGGCCCGACTCAGCTCGGTGAAGTGCGAGCGCGCTCCGCCGTGGAGCTCGGCCTCCAGCCCTCGCGCGGCGGCGCCGTCGCGCAGCGCCTCCCAGAGCTCCGGCTCGGTCACGTGGGTGCGCCGGTCGTGGACCGCGAGTCGGACCACGCGGCGGCCGACGAGCGCGTCGAGCACCGGCGCCAGGTCGCGGGGGCCGTCGGCGACGATCCGCACGTCGAGCGGGCGCGGACCGGCCTCCGCGGCGGCTCGGTCCAGCGCGGCCGGCCAGCTGCGGCTGCGCGCGTCGAGCTCCACGAGCACGTGGGCCACGGGAAGGGTCACCGGGACCGGCTCGGGACCGGGCGCCGTCGAGGCGCCGAGACCGACCGCGGGCCAGTGCCGGCCGGTGTCGCTCAGCGCCACCTCGGCGAGCCTGGCGCACCGGATCGCCACGGTCTGGTGCACCTCGTGGCCGGCCTCGACGAGGACGGGGAAGGGCAGCGACAACGGGGTGCTGTACGTCTTGAACGAGGCGTCGGTCCAGTTCCGCTGGTCCTCCATCTCGAAGACGTCACCGGTGAAGGCCAGCTCCGTTGCGACCCCGTCCCACGACCACGCGAGGCCGGCGATGTCGACGGCCGGTTGCTCCGGCGAGAGGTCCGTGGGAAAGCAGGTGTCGCTTCGCTCGCCGCTGGGCGACGTCACCGTGAGTGACCGGCCCGACAGGTCCGCCGGATGCAGGAGGACCAGACCGATCCGGCTGCGCCGGAACGGTTTCCGCACGTATGCGTGGAAGCTGACCGACAGCGTGTCAGTGGCGGCCCGCAGACTCAGGAGCGCATCGATGTCGGCGCCCAGGCCCACGAGGTCGAGCGCCAGGTCGAGGCCGTCGTCGGTGGTGGTGGCCTCGCGAACCGTCGCCGGAACCGTCTCCCAGTCCTGGTCGCGGACGACCCCACGGACCGAGCGCAGGACCGGACGACCCGCATACCGGATGTCGGCGATCTCGTCACCGCGGACCTCGACCCACCAGGGGCCGCGCGTCCACGCGTACGGTTCGGGTTCGTGGTCGCCCCACGCCACCTCGCCGGCAGACCTGGTGAAACGATTCACGCCAATGAGTCTATGGCTCGACCGCCATGAACGTCGTAGAGGCCGCGACGATCTGCGCTTGGGCCGTCGCCCGGTCCACGCCCGGCGTGCCGTCACCGGGCTGGGCGCCGTAGTCGCCGAAGTAGCCGTGGATGCCGCCCTGGACGGCGGTGAACACCGTCGTGGGCGGCAGCTCGGCGCGGCTGGACTCGATGTCGGCGGGACTGGTGAGCGGGTCGGCGGTGCCGGAGATGGAGGCGACGGTGAGGTCGGCTCGGTCGGCCAGTGACCCCTGTGGGTACGACGCCCACAGCAGCAGCCCGGACAGGCCCGAGTCCTTCGCGGAGACCGAGATCCCGGCGGCGACTCCGCCGAGGCTGTGCCCGCCGACGGCCCACCTCGGGACGCCCGGCGTCGCCGCGACGACCTTCGCCGGCTCGCCGGTGGCGAGGAACGCGATGTCGTATGGCACCTTCACGATCACGACGACGTAGCCCGCGGCGCTGACCTGGCGCAGGAGCGGCACGTAGGCCCGGGGGTCGACCTTTCCGCCGGGCAGGAAGACCAGCCCGGCCTTCGGGGTCGCGGTGGGCGTCAGGACGATCCGGGTCGGCGACGACTCGACGCGGACCGTGGCGTCGCCGCTCATCGCGGCGATGGCCTCGGGTGCCGCGGTAATGGGCACGAGATAGCCGATGGCGCCGAGCACGACGGCGGTCGCCAGGCCCCCGCCGATCCTCCCCATCGTGGTGGCGGTGCGGTGCCGGGGACGGTCCGACGGGACTCGCCGCAGGCCGGTGCCGACGAGGACGAGGCCGACGACGCCTACCGCGGCGAGCGTGACGGGATACGCGGGGTGGCTGGCCAGGAGGGAGCCGCGACTCAGGACGGCACAGACGACGGAGCCCAGCACCCACAGGGCACCGACGAGTGTTCGCCAGGCGGAGGTGCGGACACGGGTGGCAGACTCGGCCGCGGGCGAGGGTGGCACGACGGCAGCGTGTCACGGCGTCCGCTCGGGGCCGAGAGAGGACACCATGGACGCCGCAGCAGACGCGGAGATCGAGCCCGACCCGCCGGCGGTCACCGTCGAGTCGCTGGACGACACCGAGGCCGACGACCTGCTGCGACGGGCCGCCCTCTGGGACGCGGCCTTCCGTGAGCGCGACGAGTTCGCGGCTGCGGACCTGCTCGCCGCGGACTTCACCCAGGAGCTGGTCCACCCGGTGCGCAACGTGATGACCCGGAGCGTCTGGCTCGAGGTGCTGCCCGACTACGTGATCCACGAGTGGGACGTCGAGGACCGGATCGTCGACGTCGACGGCGACTTCGGGGCGATCCTCCAACGGGTCCGGATGCGAGCAACGGTGATGGGCGAGGACCGCAGCGGCGTCCTCGTGCTATCCGACCTGTGGCGGCGGGTCGGCGGGGAGTGGCGGGTCTGGCGCCGGCACTCGACCCCGCTCGTCGCCGCTCCGCAGCACGATCGCCCTGACCAGGACTGACGAGCGGCGCGGAACCGCTTTAGCGCGGTGGATCACACGCCTCCGAGGGGGGACAACTCACCGCGGTCCGGGCTCGAGTCGTTAGCCGGACAGGGTGCTCCACCGGATCGACAGGCCCAGCCCGAGCAGCAGGACCAGTGCCGCCACCGCGATGAACCCGGCGCTGATGTCGACGTCCTGCTGCTGCGTCGTCACGTGCTTCGGCAGGTTGGCCAGCACGCTCTGGAGCTGGTCGGCGTCCGTGGCCGCGAAGTACTCGCCGCCGGTGGTCGACGCCACCGTCTTCAGCGCCTCCTCGTCGACGACGAGGAAGTTGCGGCCACCGCCACCGCCCCCGGTACCGAAGTCGCGACCGCCGAAGCGCTGCTGGGTCATCCCGCCGAGCTGCTGCGCGGAGCAGACCATCTGGGTGGGGTTCTTCGTCCCGAACCCGATCGGGTAGACGCGGACGCCGCGCGCCGCGGCCTGGACCGCCGCGTCCTCGGGCGTGATCCCGCGCGTGTTCGCCCCGTCGGTGAGGAGCACGACGATCTCGGGAGCCTTGTCGCCACTGGCGTTCGGCGTGGGGGTCGAGCCGGAGCCGTCCCCGCCCTCCGGCGACTTGGGGATCGACGAGCCGTCGGGGTTCGGCGCGTCCTCGGGGGTGCTCGGGGCGACGTTCGGGTCGAGCTCGGCGATCGCGTCGATCGACTTGAGGATGGCCGCACCGATCGTCGTCCCGCGACCGGTCGTCACCGCGTCGAGGGTGCTCAGCAGGTCGTTCTTGTTCGTCGTCGGCGCCACGGCCAGCTGGGCGAACCCGGAGAACAGGACCAGCCCGATCTTCGTCTCGTCGCCCTGCGTCTCGACGAACTTCCGCACGGCGGCCTGCGCGGCGCCCAGCCGGTTCGGCTCGACGTCGGTCGCACACATGGAGCCCGAGACGTCGAGCGCGAGGATCACCGTTGAGCTGGAGATCGGCACGTCGGTCCGGACCTGCGGCCGGGCCGCGGCAAGCCCGAGCAGCCCGAGGCTGGCGATCACGAGGGCCACCGGCACGTGCCGCCGCCAGCGCCGGCTCGGGCCGACAGCGGTCCGGACCAGCGCGACGTTCGAGTGGCGGACGGCGGCTGGCTTGCGCCGTCGCGTCTGCCACAGGTACGCGGCGAGCAGGATGGGCACGGCCAGCAGGCCGAGCAGGAGGTACGGCTGGTCGAAAGTCACTCAGATCACCCGCCCTCGACGCAGCACGGAGACGACCGCTCCGGCGAGTAACAGCAGGGTAGCGACGCCCGCGACCAGGGACGTGATCTCGTGAGGGACGCTGCGTGACACCCAGTTCAGCTGGACCGAGTCGTAGACCTGCGCGAGAGACGTGGAGTCGGTCGCGTTGTAGTAGGTCCCTCCGGAGATCTCCGCGATCTGCTTCAGGGTGTCCTCGTCGAGGTGCGTCGCGACGCTGAAGCCGCCCATCTCCAGCACCGTCCCGGCGGCGCTGCCGAGCCCGATCGTGTAGATCTTCACGCCGGCCGCGGACGCCAGGTCCGCAAGGTTGGCGGGGTCGGGGCCGCTCGTGTTCTCACCGTCGGTGAGCAGCACGATCGCGGTCCCGCCGTAGTAGCCGATCGGCGTCTCGTCGCCGCCACCCTGCTCGGTGTCACCGTTGCTGATGATGGGCTTGCCGGCGATGGCGCTCAGCGACGTCAGGATTCCCCGGCCGAGCGACGTCTCGCCCTGCGGCGTGAGGCGGTTGACGGACGCGAGCACCTGGTCCTTGTCGGTGGTCGGCTGCTGGGCGATGATCCCGTTGCCGCCGAACGCGACGACCCCGACCTTCACCGTCGACGGCTGCTTCTCGACGAACCCCTTGGCGGCGGCCTTGGCCGCGTCGAGCCGGCTCGGCTGCATGTCCTTCGCCGCCATGCTCGTCGAGACGTCGAACGCGAGGATGACCGTGCCCTCGCGCCGCGGCTCCGCAACGGCGGCGACCGGCCGGGACAGCGCGAGCAGCATGACGGCGAGCGCGGCGACGAGCAGGACCGGCGCGACGTGCCGCCACCGGTCGGCCCGCCGCGTCGGGACGACGAGCCCCTGTCGCGCGAGGTCGGCCCGGCGCTCGGCCTGCTGTCGCAGCAGCCGCCGGTACGCCACGACGACCAGGGGGAGCGCGAGCAGGCCGAACAGCGCCCACGGCCAGGCGAGGCTCATCGGCGCCGGCTCCGGCGCAGGGCGGAGATCCGCACGAGGGACCGCACCAGGTCCTCGTCGGTGCGGATCTGGTGGAGGTCAACGCCCGCGGAACGCGTCGCCGCCTCGATGGCCGCCTGGCGCTCGTCGGCGGCGACCCTGAGCCGCGACCGGAAGCCCGGGTCGGAGGTGTCGACGAAGATCTGCTCCCCGGTCTCGGCGTCCTCGACGTAGATCGACCCGACGTCGGGCAGCTCGTCCTCCCGAGGGTCGCTGACCTGCAGGGCGACCACCTCGTGGCGCTGGGCCAGGCGGCTGAGGGCCGGCTCCCACCCGGGCTCGCTGATGAAGTCCGAGACGACGACGACGAGTGAGCGGCGGCGGACCATCCCGGCGGACCGGTGCAGCATCGCCCCGAGGTCGGTGGCGTGCCGCTCGGGTCCGTTCTCGGGGCGCCCCCGCCGGCGTCGAGCCCGGGGCGCCGGGGATGCCTCCGCCGCCGCCGCGCGGGCGTTGCGCCGGTCGAGGAGCACGTCGGCGATCTGGAGGACCTGGTTCCGGCCCGTCCGGGCCGGCAGGATGCGCTCGACGTCCTGGTCGAAGATGACCATGCCCACCCGGTTCCCCCGGCGGGTCAGCACCAGGGCGAGGGTCGTCGCGACCTCGGCGAGGACGAGGTCCTTCTGCCGGTCCACCGGCCCGAACCCCATCGAGGCCGAGTGGTCGAGCAGCAGCCAGGCCGTGACCTCGCGGTCCTCGATGTACTCCCGGACGTACGGGGTGTCCATCCGTGCCGTGACGTTCCACTCGATGTGGCGCAGGTCGTCACCGGGCTCGTACTCGCGCAGGTTCGTGAAGTCCAGCCCGCTCCCGCGGAACAGGCTGCGGTAGTCGCCCTGGAGCTGGCCGTCCAGCCGTCGGACGACCCGCCACTCGAGCTGCCGGAGCAGGCGCTCCGGCGTCAGCGTGGCGGTCTCGTCCACGGCGAGTCACCCTGGGAGGAGAAGCCGGGGGGCATACCGGCGGGCGCGGTCCGCTCGCGCAGCGGAGCCTGCGGGACCGGCGTGGCGGCGAGGATCGGCGTCAGCAGGTCGTCGGGGCTCATGTCCTCGGCGAGGGCCTCGTACGAGAGGACGATGCGGTGCCGCAGCACGTCGCGCGCGAGGTCGCGCACGTCGGTGGCCAACGCATAGTCCCGCCCGCGGAGGAAGGCGAGCGCGCGAGCGGCGAGCACCATGTTGATCGAGGCGCGCGGGCTGGCGCCGAAGGTGAGGTACCGCGCCAGCTCGGCCTTGCCGACGATCGCCGGGTTGCGCGTGGCGTTGGCGAGGTGGACCGCATACTCGATGACCCCGGGGTCGACGTAGACCTGGTCGACCTGACGCTGGTACTCCCGCAGCGAGTCCGCCGAGAGCACCCGCTGCGTCGCGGCTCGCGCACCGATCATCCGCTCGACGACGACGAACTCCTCCGGAGGAGAGGGGTACCCGATGAGCACCTTGAGCATGAACCGGTCGACCTGGGCCTCGGGCAGCTGGTAGGTGCCCTCGGACTCGATCGGGTTCTGGGTGGCCATGACGAGGAACGGGTCGGGCGCGGGGAAGGTCTCCCGGCCGATGGTGACCTGGCGCTCCTGCATGACCTCGAGCAGCGCGCTCTGCACCTTGGCGGGAGCGCGGTTGATCTCGTCCGCGAGGACGAGGTTCGCGAAGACCGGGCCGAGGGAGACCTGGAACTCGGCGTCGCGCTGGTTGTAGATCCGTGTGCCGACGAGGTCGGCGGGCACGAGGTCCGGGGTGAACTGGATCCGCTGGAACTCCCCGCCGATCACGTCGGCGAGGGTCTTGATGGCCATCGTCTTGGCGAGGCCGGGCACGCCTTCGACGAGGAGGTGACCGCGGGCGAGCAGCGCGACGATCATCCGCTCCAGCAGGTCGTCCTGGCCGACGATGGTCCGCTTGACCTCGTAGAGCGCCTGCTCCAGCGGGTGGGGCCGTGGCGCGCTGGTGGCGGGTGCCGGGTTCCGGTCGGACTCGGTCATGGCTGCTCCTCGGGAGGGGTCACTGGGCGGGGGCGCCGGCGCCGCCGCCGGCCGTGGCGATGGGGACGGCGAACCCGATCCCGACGAAGAAGCCCTGCTGGCTCGGGTTCGCGAGGCCGGTGACGATCCCCACCACCTGCCCGGCCTTGTTGAGCAGCGGTCCGCCGGAGTTGCCCGGGTTCACCGCAGCGTCGATCTGGATGAGGTGCTCGAGCTTCTGGCCGTTGCCGACGTTGACACTGCGGTCGAGCGCGGACACGACCCCGGCCGACAGCGAGTCGGTGAGACCGAGCGGGTGTCCGACGGCGAACACCGGGGTGCCGACCTGGACCCCACCGCCGAGGACCGCCGGCACCAGGGTCTGCGGGAGGATCGAGGGAGCCAGGGTCGCGATGTCGTTCTCGGGCTGCTGGCTGGCGATGATCGCCGGTGACGAGGTGCCGTCGGTGTAGCTGACGGTGATGGCCTCGGCGCCACTCACGACGTGGAGAGCGGTGAGGATGGTGCCGTCGGCGTTGACGATGACCCCCGCCCCGCTGCCGGACTCGCTCCCGCTCGCCGTCGCGCGCTTGGTGTTGATGAGCACCAGGGACGGCTGGATGGCCTGGTAGGCGACGGTGCCGTCGGGCGGCGCGGCCGCCTCGGCCTTGGCCTGGTCGTCGATGCCCTTCTTCACGGTCGCGTCGATGTCCTGCTGTGTGACCGGAGGAGTGGGGTTCGGTCGGGTCAGGGCGTAGATGCCGACGCCGGCGATGAGGGCGACCGCGACGACGGCGACGACCCACACCCGGGCCGGAACCGCTCGCGCCCGGCGCCACCCCGCAACGAACGGGCGGGCGACCCGGTCGCCCGCCGCCCGCACACGCGTACCGGCTCGGCCCTCACGAGGACGCCCCGGATCGCCGTCGCCGCTCGATCCAGCGGCGTCCGCCTCGGGCGGGGCGATGACGCGGGCCACCTCCTGACTGTACGTTCGGCGGCGCGCGAGCGGCAGTGCGGGACGGCGACTCATATCGCAGTCATAGGAACCCGCCGGACGTCGCTCGTGCCGCGCCGGGCGACCCGGAGGGGGCCCGATTGGGTCAGCGGAGTCCGGCGGGTGGTGGCTGTTCGGGGTGCGGCGCGTCTCCGACCGCGGCCTGCGCGCGCCACAGCCGACGCTCGAGATCGGCCCGCACCGACGCATACGCGGGGTCGTCGGCGACGTTGCGCAGCTGGTGGGGGTCTTCGACGAGGTCGTAGAGCTCCCACTCCGGTGGGTACCGCTCGTCGGAGCAGCCGGGCACGCCGAGGCCGTCGTTGTAGAAGTAGACGAGGCAGTACCGGTCGGTGCGGATGCCGTAGTGCGCGCCGACGTGGTGGCTGCGGTCGTCGTGCATCCAGTACCGGTAGTAGAGGCCGTCGTGGGGCGGGTCGGGAACGCGGGTCCCGGCGATGTCGGGCCAGAACGACCGCCCCTGCATCCGCGGGTGAGCGGGCACGCCGGCCACCTCGAGCAGGGTCTGGGCGACGTCGACGTTGCTGACGATGCCGGTATGCGTCGTGCCCCCGGGGACCGCCCGCGGGTACGACACGAGGAACGGCATCCGGATCGACTCCTCGTACATGAACCGCTTGTCGAACCAGCCGTGGTCGCCGAGGAAGAAGCCCTGGTCGGAGCCGTAGAGGAGCACGGTGTCGTCGAGGTCGCCGCGGTCGCGCAGCCAGCCGACGAGCCGGCCGACGTTGTCGTCCACCGAGGCGACGCAGGCCAGGTAGTCCTCCATGTACCGCTGGTACTTCCAGAGCGCCTCGTCCTCGCGCGAAAGTCCTTGCGGGACAGGCTGCTTGAGGTCCACCTCGGTGAGGTCGACGGCGACGCTCATGGCCGCCCGGCGGGCGGTGTCGGACCTCGTGGCGAAGTCGTCCGTGAAGGTGCCCGGCACCGGGATCTCGCGGTCCGCATACGTCCCGGTATGCGCGTCGTCCGGTTCCCAGGGCCGGTGCGGGGCCTTGTGCCAGACCAGCAGGCACCAGGGCGCGTCGCGCTCCAGCGAGCCGAGCCAGCGGATGGCGAGGTCGGTGATGAGGTCGGTGGCGTATCCGGGTTCGACGCGCAGCCCGTCGGCCGAGAGGAAGCGAGGGTCGTGGTACTCGCCCTGGTCGATGAGGGCGTCCCAGTAGTCGAACCCCTGCGGGTCGTGGCTGACCCCGTCGGTCTCCCCGTCGCCCAGGTGCCACTTGCCGACGAACCCGGTGCGGTAGCCGGCGTCCCGCAGCGCCGTGACGAAGGTCGGTTGCGCGGCGTCGATGAACGTGTCGAGCGTGCTGACCCCGTTGACGTGGCTGAAGGTGCCGGTCAGCAGGGACGCTCGGCTCGGCGCGCAGAGCGAGTTCGTCGCGAACAGGTTCTCGAACCGCACCCCGGTCTCGCCGATCGCGTCGATGTGCGGCGTCGTGTTGAGGACCGACCCGTAGGCGCTGATGGAGTGCGCCGCGTGGTCGTCGCTGAGGAGGAAGAGGATGTTGGGGCGGCGGACGCCGGATGGCGCCGACGTCACCGGCGTCGGCTCCGCTCCTCGATGTACCGCTTGGTGACGGCCATGTCGGAGTCGCCCATCCCGCGCGCCACGAGGTCCGCGAAGGCGTCCCGGACCGCCGGGAGCAGCGCAGCGTCGGTCCGGGTGGCCGTCGCGACGTCGGTGGCGAAGTCGAGGTCCTTGAGGACGTAGCGGGCGATCCCGGAGGGGCTGAAGTCGTCGGTGACCATCCGCTCACCCCGGGTCCGCAGGATGCGGCTGTCCGCATAGCCACCGGCGAACAGCTCGAAGAGCGTGTCGAGCTCGAGCCCGCTGCGGTCGGCGAGGACGGCGGCTTCGCCGAGGGCGAGGACGGCGGCGGCGACGATGAGCTGGTTGCACGCCTTGGCGACCTCACCGGACCCGAGGGGTCCGAGGTGGTACGCCCGCCCGCACGCCTCGAGCACCGCCATCGCCCGGCGGGCATCGGCGTCGGTCCCGCCGACCATGATCGACAGCGTGCCGGCCTCGGCTCCGTCCACGCCGCCGGACACTGGCGCGTCGACGACGCGGACCCGGCCGTCGGACTCTCTGACCAGCCGTTCACCGAGCCGCCGGACCCCGGTCGGCGACGACGTGGACGAGACGACGAGGAGCAGGTCGTCGGGCCGGTCGGCCAGCAGGCCGTCGTCGCCGGCCAGCACCTCCTCGACCTGCGGGAGGTCGGGCAGCATGAGGAGGACCACCGTGGCGTCGGCCGCGAGCGAGCGTGGGGTGTCGTGCCACCGCGCACCGGCGTCGAGGAGGTCGGTGTAGCGGTCCCGGCCGCGGCCGTGGACCGCGACGCTGGTGGCGGGTCGGCGCAGCAGATGTGCGGCCATCGGCCTGCCCATGGCGCCCAGCCCGATGACGCCTACACGGTCGACGTCCTGGGTCACCTCGCTGGGTGTGGCCTCGGGCATGCTGTGCATCATGCCGGACGGCCTGTTCGACCTCGCGGGACGAACCGCGCTCGTCACCGGCTCGACCCGCGGGATCGGGTATGCGCTGGCTCGCGGCCTGCTCACCGCCGGCGCTCGCGTGGTCGTGCACGGACGCGACCGGGACCGGGCGGTCGGGGCGGCGTCGGCGCTCTCCGACGAGACCGGCGGCGAGACGCTACCGGCCGCCTTCGACGTGACCACCGCGGCATCGGTGGACGCCGGCGTCGCGGGGATGGAGGCGGAGTGGGGAACGCCGGACATCCTCGTGAACAACGCCGGTATGCAGCGCCGGGCGCCGGTCCTCGACTTCACGGTGGCGGACTGGGACGAGCTGGTCGCCACCAACCTCACCAGCGCGTTCCTGGTCTCCCAGCGGGTGGGCCGCGGCATGGTCGAGCGCGGCAGCGGCAAGATCGTCATGGTCGGGTCGGTGCAGAGCCGCCTGGCTCGACCGGGAATCGCGCCCTACTCCGCCACCAAGGGCGGGGTGGTCATGCTGACCCGCGGGCTCTGCGCGGACCTGGGGCCGAAGGGCATCCAGGCGAACGCCCTCTGCCCCGGCTACATCGACACCGAGCTGACCCAGGCGCTGGTCGACGACCCCGAGTTCAGCGAGTGGGTGGCCGGGCGCACTCCGGCCGGTCGTTGGGGCACGGTGGAGGATCTCGTGGGCGCACTGGTCTTCCTCGCATCCGACGCGTCGGCCTTCGTCAACGGGCAGGTCCTCTACGTCGACGGCGGCATGACCGCGGTCGTCTGACGGCTACGCCGGGAGGCGGTGAGTGGCGGCGCGGATGAGGACGACCGCCCAGGTGCGGTAGGGCTTCCAGCGGTCGGCGAACGCCGCATACTCGTCCCCGCCTTCGGCGTGGGCCCAGTCGGTCATCGGGGTGGACAGACCGTAGAGGTCGTGGACCGCCTGCCGGCTGCGGGGCTCGTCCGTGGGGAGGACGTCGACGAAGCCACACGCCCGGACGACGATCAGCGCGCTGTAGAACGGGCCGATCCCGGGCAGCTCCTGGACCGCCTCCTGGGCGGCCTCGGGACCGAGGGCCACGAGGCGGTCGACGTCGAGGTCTCCCCGCTGCGCGGCGGCCGCGGCGGCCTGCAGCCGGGGGATGCGGTCGGCCGGGAGCCCGGGCAGGTCGGTGAGCGCGGCGAGCCTCGACGGGGCCGGCAGGGCGGTGACGGTCCGGCCGGCCAGCTCGAATGCGGTGCCGTGGGCCTCGTTGAGCCGCTCGCGGAGGGCGATGCCCTGCGCGCGGGCTCGGCGGGCTGAGATGACCGACCAGACGGCGGCCTCGTAGGGGGAGTAGAACAGCGCGGGGCGGAGACCGGGCGCAGCCTGCTGGAGCGACCCGATGACCTGGTCGCGGCGGCCGAGATCCGCGAAGCCCTCGCCGTCGTGGTCGCACGAGATGACCCGGGCGACCTGGGCGGCCACGACGTCCGGGTCGGCGTCGCCGTGCACGGTGAGGTCGAGCTGGTCCCCGCGCTGACGGACCTCGACGCCGACCGCTGTCTCCAGGTCGTGGTCGACCCGGAAGGCCATCCGCATGACGCCGTCGAACGACCGCTCGTTGCGGTGGCCGAACCCGAAGAGGGCCAGCTCCTCCAGCGAGAAGGGACCCCTGGTGGGGATGGTCACGCGGTTCACGGTGGCGCTCGTCGTCATCCTCCGAGCATGGCGGGGACCGCCGACAGACCCGTCCGTCAGGGGTGCCGCAGGTACGCGGTGTAGTCCTTGAGGTCGATGGCGTTGGCGGCGTCGGCGATCCGCTGCGTGGTCGCGTCGATGACGTCCTGGACCATCTCGCCGGTGAGCTCGGGCGACTCCGGCGCCTCGGATGTCATGAAGCCCGCGGACTGGATGCCGAGCGCCTGGTTCGCGTCGACGAACCGGCGCATCGCCTGGTCGTACTCCGCGAAGGCGACCGCCGGGTCGCCGTCAGCCGCGGCCAGCTCACCGGCCAGCACGTAGGCACCGAGGATGGCGAGGCTCGAACCCTGCCCCGACATCGGGGAGGCGCAGTACCCCGCGTCGCCGGCCAGGGCCACCCGACCGGACGACCAGCTCGGCAGGACGATCTGCGCGGCGATGTCGAAGTACCAGTCGGTCGCCCGGGACATCTCGTCCAGGAGCCTGGGGACCTCCCAGCCCACTCCGTCGTACGCGGCTCGGACGGCAGCCTCCTGCTCGGCGCGGTTGCGGAGGTCGACCGTGGCCCCTCGGGTCGCGAACCCGAACGTGGCCTTCGCCTGAGGGTCGTCGCGAGTGGCCCAGATCGCCGCCACCCGGCCGCGTTCGGAGTACTGCATCTCCATCCGGTCCAGGTCGAGCACGTTCGGAACCGAGAACACGCACAGGTACATGCCGAGGTCGCGCAGGCTCTCGGACTCGTCGCCGAAGACCAGCCCGCGCACGTTCGAGTGAAGACCGTCGGCGCCGACCACGACGTCGACGTCGCGAACGTCACCGCCGGCCAACGTGACTCGGACCGACGCCCCGGACTGGTCGATCGCCGCGACCGTCTCGCCGTAGAGCGTCTCGACGTCCGGGCTGGCCGACTGGAGGATCCGGCAGAGCGAGCCGCGGACGATCTCCAGATCGTCGCCGCCGCGGTGACCGAAGTCCTCGCCGGTCATCCGGCCGACCTCCTTGCCCTCGCGGTCGACCAGCACGGCGCCCTGCATGTCGGTGCCGGCCGCCTCGACCGCGTCGTAGAGGTCCATCCGGCGCAGAACCTCGAGGGCCGCGCCCCTGACGTCGATCTTGTAGCCGCCCACGACGAGCGAGCGAGCCCGTTCCACCACCACCGGCTCGAACCCGTACCGACGCAACCAGTACGCCGCGGTCCAGCCGGCGACCCCGGCTCCGGAGACGAGGACCTTCATGGGCCACCTCGACAGGTTCACGAGGGTCGGTAGACGTGGCTGCGTGGACGCGGCGTTCCGACCGCTCAAGGCTCGCCGATCGTACAACCGGCGCACCGGGGCCGAGGTCGCTCAGGGACCGGCGTTGCGACGCGCCCACGGTTCGAGGACGGCGAAGGTCGCGCGGCACGCAGGCACCGCGAGCCCCAACCGGTCCGCGCGCCGGACCACCGAGCCGTGCAGCGCGTCGAGCTCCATCCGGCGGCCGGAGGTCAGGTCGTGGTGCAACGACGAGTACGAGTCGGCCGGCAGCGCGGCCGCGAACCCGACCTGCTGGTCGACCACCCCGTCGCCCAGCTCGACGCCCTCGAGCCGGGCCAGCGCCACGACCTCGGCGACGATGTCGCGGAACATCGCCCACGCCGCCGGGCTCTCGCGGATGTCGCCGAGGGGCAGCCGCACCGTTGACGTCATGCCGGCCGCGGCGCAGATGAAGGCGAACTTGGTCCACAGCACCGCGTTGATGTCCCGCGCGATGTCCGCGTCGATCCCGGCCTCGAGGCAGGCGGCGAGCAGCCTCTCGACGCGGTCGGTGCGCCGGTTGTCCCGCTCGCCGAAGACGATCCGCGCCGGCCCGCCGGTATGCGCGATGACCCCGGGTTCGGCGATGGTGGAGAAGATGAACGCCGCGCCGCCGACGATGTGGTCGCCGCCGAGGACCGCCGCGATCTGGTCCTCGTTGTCGACACCGTTCTGGAGCGATACGACGGCGGTGTCCGGTCCGAGGGCCGGTGCCAGCCGACCAGCGGCCGCCTCCGTGTCGTAGGCCTTGACGCAGAAGAGCACCACGTCGCACGGGCCGAAGGTCGACGGGTCGTCGGACGCGTCGACGGGCACGGCGAAGTCGCCCTTGACGCTGCGCACCCGCAGCCCGTGCGCCTGGAGCGCCGCCAGGTGCGGCCCGCGGGCGACCATCGCGACCTCGTGACCGGCCGCCGCCAGCCGCCCGCCGAAGTAGCCGCCCACGCCACCCGCGCCGACCACCACCACCTTCATGCGGCCGACCGTAGACCGTCGGCGTCCGACTAGGGTCCGGATCATGAGAGCCGAAGGCACCTTCACCGTCACCACCTTCGTCCCGGCGCAGGTCCAGCCGCCGCCGGCCGCCGTCGACGTGGGCGTGCCGGTCGGGACGGCGGTCATGGAGAAGGTCTACGACGGCGACGTGTCCGGGCGCTCGGCGACGATCTTCACGTCCGCCTACGACATGGGGACCGGAGTCGGGACCTACGTGGCGCTCGAGACCTTCGAGGGCCGGCTGGGTGACCGGGCGGGCGGGTTCGCGTATGTGCACTCGGCCACGACGACCGGTTCGGACCGACGGTACGAGCTGTTCGTCATCGTCCCGAGCAGCGGGGTCGGCGAGCTGACCGGCATCTCGGGCGGAGGCGGGATGTCCGTCGACGCCGACGACACCCACCGGGTCTGGTTCGACTACTCGGTGGGCTGAACCCTGACCGAGCAGTAGTCATCGCGGCGCGTCAGGGCTGGTTCAGGGGCTTGGGCAGGTACGGGGGGACCGGCAGCGGCACGATGGTCATGCCGCCGTAGAAGGCGCTGGCGTACGCATACGAGCGACCGACGAGCTTGAAGAGGGTGAGGAGCGCTAGCATCGGATCTCCTGTGAGCCAAGGGTTTACACAGAACCGTCGCAGGGGGTGCCGATGGTCGCGTCGGGGAAATCCCTGAACCCGGACCCCCAGCTCGTCGGGCGCGACGAGGAGCTCGGCCGCCTCCGCGCCCTCCTCGACGGGGCCCGCGCCGGCACCGGCGGCAGCCTGGTGCTCGAGGGCGAGGCCGGCATCGGGAAGACCTCGCTGCTGACCGAGGCCACGGCGATGGCGACGGGGTTCACCTCCCTCGCGACCGTCGGCATCGAGTCCGAGGCCGCACTCGGCTGCGCGGGACTGCTCGACGTCCTCACGCCCCTGCGGGAACGGCTGTCCGAGATCCCCACCGTCCAGGCAGAGGCCTTGTCGGCGGTCCTCGGCTGGGGGCCGGCCCACACGACCGCCGACCCGTTCCTCGTCGCCGCCGGCACACTGTCGCTGCTCGCCCGGCAGGCCGAGCGGCAGCCGGTCCTGGTTCGGGTCGACGACGCGCACTGGGTCGACCAGACCTCCCTGGCCGCGCTGGCCTTCGCCGCCCGCCGGCTGACCTTCGACGCGGTCGCCTTCCTGTTCGCCGCCCGGTCCGGGAGCGCGGCCCTCGCCCAGCTGTCGGGGCTTCCGGTCCTGGCGATCGAGGGCGTGCCCTCGAGCGTCGCCGCGCAGCTGCTCCCGGGTGACACCGCGACCACCGTGGTCGACCGGCTGACTGAGACGACCCACGGCAACCCGCTCGCGCTGCTTGAGGTCGGGCGCACCCTCACGGACGCCCAGCGGCTCGGCGCCGCGACCCTTCCGGAACGGCTCCCCGTCGGGACGCGGGTGGAGAAGGCCTTCGAGACGGTGCTGTTGCAGCGGTCCCCCGAGTGCCGGCGCGCACTGTTGCTCTGCGCGGTCGACGCCTCCGCCTCGCCGGTCGCGCCCGTGGCGGCGATGGCCCACAGCGGCGACGACGCGGGCGCGGCGCTGGCCGAGGCGGAGCAGGCGGGCATCGTGGTCCTCGACGGGCAGGGGCTGCGGTTCCGGCATCCGCTGCTGCGGACGGCGGTGCTCGCGGCGGCCACCGCCGACGAGCGGCGGGCTGCCCACCGCGCGCTCGCGTCGGTGATCCCACCCGACTCCGACACGGCTCTCCACACGTGGCATCTGGCTCAGGGGACGGTCGGGCCGGACGACGTCCTCGCCGCCGAGCTCGTCGGCGTGGCGGCGTCCAGACGCGTGCGCAGCGGGTATGCGGAGTCGTCGGTCGTGCTCGAACGCGCGGCGCTGCTCGGCAGCGATCCCGAGGTGGCCTCGGAGCGGCTGGCGCTCGCCGTCGAGGACGCGTTCCTGGCGGGGGACCTTCACCGAACCCGGTCACTCGCCGCCACCGTCCTCCAGTCGCCCGCCTCCAGCCGCACTCGCGGTCACGTGCAGCTCACCCTCGGCACGATGGAGATGTACGCCGGTTCGGTACGCCGCTCCGCCGGGCTCCTGTTCGCCGCCGCCGACGGGTGCGACGGGCTTCAGCGCGTCTGGGCGCTCACCGAGCTGGCCGAGGCGCACTTCCGGCTCGGTGAGTACGACCACCTGCCGACGACGGCCCGCCGGATCCAGGAGGTGGCCGACCACGCGGATCCCCAGCAACGGCTGCTGTCGTCGTTCGTGCAGGGAATCGCTCTCTCGTCCGCCGGCGACCCCGTGGCCGGCGCCGCCCGGTTCGAGGACGTGGTCCGCCTGGCCACCGGCCAACTGACCATGGACAACCCGAGGCTGCTCATCCCCTGGGCGATGGCGATCGCCCACCTCGGTATCGGCGACGCCGTGATGGCGGACGCGGACCCGGTGCTCCGGGACGCTCGCCGCCGCGGCGCGATCGGGATCCTCGTCCCCTTGCTGTCGATGAGTGCCGCGGCCCGAGCGTGGCTCGGCGACCAGGCCGGAGCCTTCGCCGACGCCGGTGAGGCGACCGAGCTCGGCGAGCATCTCGGGTACGCCGCCGACACCGCCGTTGCCTTGGAGATGGTGGCGTGGCAGTCCGCGGCGCGAGGCCGGCACGACGATGCGCGGGTCGCCCTCGAGCGGGCCGTCGCGCTGACCGACCGCGCCGAGACCACCACGGTTCACGCGCACCACGCCATCACCGCCGCCTTCTGCGCCCTGTCGCGCCACCAACCGGCTGAGGCCGCCGACCTGCTCGAACAGCGGATCGCCGCCGACGGAGGGATCGGGTCGATGGGCGAGCCACTCGGGGTGGCTCCTCAGCTGATCGAGGCGTACGCGGCCCTGGGCCGGACCGCGGACGCCGCCACGCTCGCCCGGCGCTACGTCGCGGAGACGCAACCGGTCTCCGCTCACGACCGGGCGCTGGTGGAATGCAGCCTCGCGCTCGCCACGGTGGACGACGACACCGCTTTCGCGGCATACGACCGCGCCCTCGTGGCCCACGAGCAGGACACGAACCGGTTCGAGGCGGCCCGGACCCGCCTGCTCTACGGCGAGCGGCTGCGCCGCGCCGGCCGGCGGGTCGACGCCCGGGTGCAGCTGCGAGCAGCCTTGGACGAGTTCGCCGCCTCGGACCTGCTGGCCTGGGCGGACCGCGCGGCCCAGGAGCTCGACGCGACAGGCGCCACCGCCCGGTCACGCGGGCCGGTGCCCGAGGAGCCGCTCACGTCGCAGGAGACCCGCGTCGCGCTGCTCGTCGCCAAGGGGCAGTCCAACAAGGAGGTCGCCGCGGCCCTGTTCCTCAGCCCGAAGACCGTCGAACACCACCTCGGCAGCGTGTTCCGGAAGCGGGGCTACCGATCCCGTGCCGAGCTGGCCGCCGCGCTGGCGAGGTCCGCCCCGCCGGGCTGACCCCGGACTGATCCCGGCTACCCGGTGTTCCGCCGCACCGTCTCGACGCCGACGATCTCGACGTGGGGTGTCCCGTCGCGCTCCCGCGCGAGCTTGACCCCGACGCCGACCATGAACCCGGCGGACATGACGTACGAACCGTCGGGGGTGACCTGGAGCGGGAACACGCGCGGTCCGATCCGCAGATTCAGGTCGCGACCCTCGCGGACGAGCGAGTAGCCGCCCTCGTAGTACCCGAGGTAGGGCGCGACCGCCTTGAGGTCGACGGGCTTCGCGTCCTCGCCGACGTCGGCGAGGATGCCGAGCCACCGGGCGTTCTCGGCCAAGGCCTTGTCGGGCACATCGACGTTGAGCCCGAACCGTTGGCTGAGCAGCAGGTTGAGCACGTACTGGTACCAGAACGCTCCGGTCGGGCCGGTGGTCATGCTGTTGAGCACCACCAGGCCGAGGTCGTGCTGGGGCAGGAAGGCCATGTAGGTCGAGAACCCGTCGATCGACCCGTTGTGCCACACCAGCGAGGTGCCGTCCCGGTACTCCTCCCGGAGCCACCCCATGCCGTAGCCGGCCGTGACGGCGTCCGGATCCAGCTCGGGGTCCGTCGGGGTCGTGACGTGCGGTGTCCAGCACTGGGCGAGGTTGGCGGCGGACACCACCCGGCGCCCGACCGCCGGTAGTCCGTGACGCAGCTGCAGGCGCACCCAGGCGGCCATGTCGTTCAGGCTGGCCAGCGCGCCGCCGGCCGGGGCGTGGCTACCCGTCGGGCCGTAGGGCAGCGTCATCACCCGGGGTCGAAGGTCGAACCCGTTGCCGGTGGCGTAGTCGTCGACGAGGCCGCGCGGGTCGGCGGCGATCCGCGCACCGTTCATGCCGGCCGGAGCGAAGATGCGGTCGTTCATCGCCTTCCCGTATGCGGCCGAGAGGTCGCCGGGCGCGACGCCGGTGGCGAGCAACGGCAGGAAGGCCCCGGCCACGTTCACGGTGTTGTTGTAGAAGAACGTCGTGTCGACCTGGTTCGCGATCACCGGCAGGTTCACGAGGTTCTGGAGCAGCTCCGGAGCGGTCGGGCCACCGAAGTGCAGGGACGTCGACGCGGGTTCGCCCAGACCCGAGGCCATCCCGAGCAGGTCTCGAATCCGCAGCCGACGAGTCATCTCGTCCGTGGGCGCGCGGAAGCCCGACCACGCGTCGATGCACCGCTGGTCCCAGCCGATGGCGTTGTCGTCGACGTACGTCGCGACGAGCGCCGCGGTCATGGACTTCGTCGTCGAACCCACGGCGAAGAGGGTGTCAGCGGTCACCCGTTTCCGGTTCTGCAGGCTCCGGACGCCGAACGTGGCCGTGTGCAGGACCTGGCCGGCGCTGACCAGCGCGACCGCACCGCCGACCAGCCTCATCTGGTCGAAGGCCGCCCCGACCGCGCGGTCGAAGGCGGCCCAGTCCGTGGCCGGGGCCTTGGGTGTGGCGAACGCCGGCGCCGACGACACCGAGCCGGCGCCCGCCGCGACCGCCCCGGCGGTGAGCCCCCGAAGCACGGTCCGCCGGGGAATCCCGGAACGGTCCTGTCCCTGCCGGGCGCCATCGGTGGTCTCGGACACGATGGTCCTCCGTCCGGTCACGCAGACGGGGCCGCCCCGTGCGCGGGGGCGCGCGCTCGCCTACAGCCGCCGCTGGCCCCGGACACCGCGCATCGGCACGGTCCACAACGGGACGATGTTCGGAACGTAGCAGCGTTACTCGGACCTGTCCGGAGATTGGTGGCACCGGCCGGGGGACCGGGACGGTGGTCCGGGTCAGCCGGGCCCGCTGTAGGCCGGCGGGGCGTCCATGGAGGTGCGCAGCTGGGTCAGGGCGTCGGCCGGCACGTTGATGAGGCCGCGGACAGGGCGGTCGAGGTCGAAGGTGATGAACAGCGTGGAGGCGACGAGGACCGCCGCGAGCAGAGCGATGCCCGGACCGCGGCCCAGGGTCCCGAGATGGAGGGCGAGCAGTCCGAGCGCGAGAGCGGCCCCGACCATCTCGAGCAGGAGGACCGGCGTCGGCACCCGGTTGCCCAAGCCCGAGACGCGGGCCGTCTGGGCGTCGAAGGCCTCGTTGAGGCTGTCGAGATAGAGGCGGGGCGCGCTCGCGGTCGGCTGCGTGGTGATCGCCTGGCCGGCCTGGTCCCAGAGGGCGCGTTGGACCTCGCTGCTGCTGGCCAGCGCGGTCTGCTGCTCCGGACTTCCCGGCACGGTCTCCGAGATGTCGATGGACGCGTCGGTGAGCCGGCGCATCAGCTCCAGCGACGGCGTCCGGTTCGGCTCGGCCAGCGTCTGGGCCCGCAGGTAGGCGGTGCCCAAGGCGTTGGCCTCGGTGACGACCGCCGCCCGACGGCTCTCGTAGCGGCCCACGGCCAGGCTGAGGCCGAAGGCCATGACCAGCGCCATGAAACCGAGCATCGCCGACTGGATGGCGCCGAACGGCTCTCGGAGCCCCTCGGACCGGTCGCGCATCGACCGGCCGAGGAGATGGCCACCGAACGTGGCGCCGAGGATCACGACGAACAGGCCGAGGACGAGGGCCGGCGTGCTCAGCTGGAACAGCGACACGCCTACTCCTCACTCACCCGGTGGGGCCGCACGACGACGCTCGGAAGGTAGCAAGCGCTGGACGGGACTGTCCGGCGATTAGATCAGCCGGCCCGGACCTCCTGGTAGCGGGCCAGTGACTCCTTGCGCTCCGTGTCGTGGACGACGATGGGGGCGGGGTAGCCGTCGGGCGGGTCGTCGAGTGTCCAGGGCTCGTGGATCGCCTTGGCCGACAACGCCTTCAGCTCGGGCACCCACCGGCGCACATAGTCCCCCTCGGGGTCGAACTTCGTGGCCTGCGTCGTCGGGTTGAAGATCCGGAAGTACGGCGACGGGTCGGTACCGGTCCCCGCCGTCCACTGCCACCCGTGCTGGTTGTTCGCGAGGTCGCCGTCGACGAGGTAGTCCATGAAGTGACGGGCACCGAGCGTCCACTCCAGGTGGAGGTCCTTGACGAGGAACGACGCGACGATCATCCGGACGCGGTTGTGCATCCAGCCGGTGGCGAGGAGCTGACGCATACCGGCGTCGACGATCGGGTAGCCGGTCCGGCCCTGCTTCCAGGCCTCCAGCCGCTCCTCGGCCCGCTTCCCGGTGTCGTAGCGCATCCGCGCCATGGCCGGTTGGAAGTACCCGTGCGCGCTGTCCGGCCAGTGGTGCAGGACCTGCGCGTAGAAGTCGCGCCAGCACAGCTGGCGTCGGTATGCCGGTCCGCGCCGCCCGAGGTCGGCGAGCATGGTGCGCGGGTGGATCTCCCCGAACTTCAGGTGCACCGACATGTGCGACGTGCTGTCGAGGTCGGGCCGGTTGCGCTCCGCGTTGTAGTGCTCGACGTCGCCGCCCAGGAACTCCTTCCACGCCGCTCGCGCCGCGGCCTCGCCGGCCTCCGGCAGCTCTGCGGTGGTCCTGGGGTCGTGGGGGATGTCGATCCCGTCCACCGGATGCCAGGCGATCCGCGCCGGGTTGGACGCCGAGGGGCTGTGCCAGCCGCGCTCCGACCACGCCCGGTAGAAAGGGGTGAAGACCTTGAACGGCTCGCCGTTCTTCTTGAGCACCTGCCCGGGCGACACCGCATACGGGCTGCCGGTCCGCACCAACGGCACGTCCCCGAGGGCCTTCTCGACGCGGCGGTCGCGAGCGGTGCCGTACGGCGCGAAGTCCTCACTGATGTGGACCTCGGTGGCGCCGATCGCCTTGGCCACCCGAGGCACGACGTTCTCCGGACGGCCGCGCTTCACGGTGAGTCGCCCCCCGTGCGAGCGGAGGTTCTCGTCGAGGGCCCGCAGCGACCGGTAGAGGTAGGTGGTCCGCGGGCCGTCGTCGACCTTGAGCAGCACGTCGTCGAGGACGAACAGGGCGCAGACCGGCCCGGCTTCGGCTGCGGCATCGAGCGCGGGATGGTCGCGCAGCCGGAGGTCGCGGCGGAACCACAGGACCGACGGCGTCACGCCCGGATCTCCTCCCGGCGGATCGACCGCTCGAACAGCGGCGGCAGGTACCGGAGCATGAGCATGGCCCAGGTGAGGTGGGTGAGCATCGGCGCCTGGATGCCACCCGACGCACGGCGCTGCATCCCGAACAGCAGGCCCATCACGCCGCCGGCCACGGTGAGCGCGGGGTTGCGGCTGGCCGCCGTCGCGACCGTGTACGCCGCGGTGGAGATGAGGATCGGCCGGTCGGCGGCGGCTGTGTAGAAGGCGCCGCGGAAGAACATCTCCTCGGCGAGCCCGTTGACCGACGTGGTGAGGATGATCAGCGGCATGTTGCCCTGGTCGGCGTACCGCAGCACGTTGCCGATCGCCTGGTTGAGGATCGGCATCTCGCGGGCCACCAGCGCGGCTCCGTAGAACGCGCCGAACGCCGCCACGCCGGTGGCGACCGGGGTGACGATCGGGCGGCGGAGGTTGTCGTCGCGGCTCTTGATCCAGCCGAGGTGCAGCGGACCCGAGGCGACCGCGCCGGCCGTCCAGGTCGCCGCGAGCGCTCCGGTCAGCCAGTAGAACCGTTTCGAGCCCGGCTCGGCACTCAACGAGACGCCCAGCAGCGTCGCGCCCGCCGCGCCGACGCCGAGAACGATCCGGCGACGCCGGTTGCGGACCGCCTCGGTCTCGTCGGGGACCCGGGGTTCCTGGAGGTGGAACGGCTTGGGCAGCCGTCCGAGGATCCGGTGGATGGTGTCGGCGGGACCCGCGCTGGTGTCCTGGTCCGCCAGTCGCTCGGCGCGCTCGCGAAGGGCGGTGCGGGCGGCCTCGTCATATCTCATCGGCTCGAACGGCACCATGTGGCGGATGCGGTCGTCCTTGACCACGACCTCGTTGGTCATCGAGTCGACGAGGTTGCGGCCGGTCGTCGTGTCGACGTCGGTGACCAGCGACAGCCAGCGGGAGGACAGCTGGGGCGAGAGCAGGGGCACGGGGACGATCGGGAGGTCCCGGCCCTGGATCGTCGCCACCCGCTGCAGCATCGTCTTGTAGCGCAGGACCTCCGGCCCGCCGATCTCGAGGGCCTCGTCCGCAGCCTCGGGCAGCTCGAGCACGCCCACGAGGTAGCGGATGACGTCGGCGACGGCGATGGGCTGGGTTCGGGTCATCACCCACCGCGGCGTGACCATGGCCGGCAGGTGGTCCACCAGCTGACGGGTCATCTCCCAGGAGATGCCGCCGTCGCCGATGACGATGCCGGCGCGCAGGGTCGTCACCGGGACCCCCGACTCCGCCAGGGCCGACTCGACCTCGCGGCGGCTGCGCAGGTGGGCGGACAGCTCCTCGCTGTCGTCGCCGAGGCCGCCGAGATAGACGATCCGCTTCAGGCCGGCGCGCTCGGCGGCGGCACCGAACGTCGTCGCTCCGGCGGCGTCCTTGTTCTCGAAGTCGTCGTCGTCCAGGGAGTGCACGAGGTAGTAGGCGGCGTCGCAGCCGGCCATCGCCGCGTCGAGCGAGTCGGCGTCCTGGACGTCGGCGCCCACGGGCGTACCGGCCCCCTGGTAGGTGTCGGGGTGCCGGGTCATGGCGAGGACCTCGTGGCCGGCCTCCTCGAGCGCCGGGCAGAGGCGTCGGCCGACGAAGCCGGAGGCCCCCGCCACGAGGACCTTCACGAGCCGGCACCCGCCGGGACGGGCACCCGGGGGGCCTGGAGGCGCAGGGCCTCGGTGACCGGGTCGCCGCGGAGGGCCGTGATGCCCGTCGCGGCGACGACCTCCGGCGTGGCCCCAGCCCCCGCGAGAACCACGGGGACGCGCGTCGCGAGGGCCCGCAACCCCGCCGCTTCCGTCGCGAAGGGCTCGGCGGCGGTGGCCGAGAGCACCACGACCTGGGGTTCGAGATGGTGCACAGCGCTGTCGAGGTCGGTCACAGGAGTGTTGTTGCCCAGGAACGTCACGCGCCAACCACAGCGGTTGAGCATGATCCCGAAGACCATGAGCGGCAGGTCGTGCAGCTCGCCCTGGGGACAGGCGAGGACGGCCCGCGGTCCGACGCCCTGACCCCACCCCAGCGCCAACCCGGCCAGCCGGCCGCGGAGGAGGTTGCTGGCGAAGTGCTCCTGGGCCACGTCGATGGTGCCGGCCTCCCACCGTGCGCCGAGCTCGGCGAGGTAGGGCATGACGACGTCGCGGAGCACGGTCGTCAGGCTCAGCTCCCGCAGCATGGTGTCGAGGACGTGCTGGGCGTCGGACTCGTCGTACTCGTCGAGGGCGCGCTGCAACGCCCGGTAGTGGCTCATCGCCGCGCCGGCCGCGGTCGGGCGCGGTCCGTCGACGAGGGGCCGGTAAGCGGGTTCGGTCGGCATGGCCCGGCGGGCCACCTGCGCGGCCTCGGCCGCGGACAGCCCGCGGGCCAGCTGGTCCTGCATGGCGCGGACCCGGAGCTCGTCCTGCGCCGTGTAGAGGCGGTAGCCCTTGGGGGACCGGGCGGGCTGGAGGAGCTGGTAACGGCGCTCCCAGGCGCGCAGCAGCTCGGTGCTGACTCC
The DNA here is from genome assembly GCA_963787725.1 of uncultured Actinomycetota bacterium. GTDB lineage: Bacteria > Actinomycetota > Actinomycetes > Actinomycetales > Dermatophilaceae > Lapillicoccus. Next base: position 441,791 of record CAWBEH010000014.1, read on the forward strand.
GACCCGACGGCTCAGCTCGCCGATGCGGACGCCGACCGGTTGGTCGGGCAGAGGGCGTGGGACGACCGAGGCCATCCGAACATTCTACAAACCTTGGACAGACCTGCAACCGCTCTCGCTCAGCGGGCGAAGGGGCCGATCTCCATGAGGACGACAGCGGTGTTGGAGCACCCCTGCTGCGTCTGCGCGGAGAACTGAGCCGCGGTGTCGTCCGGCAGGTAGATCCGGAACCCCATGGCGGGCGTCACACCGCAGTCGGGGAAGTTGGCGGCCTGGGCCAGCGACAGCGGCGCGCTGGCCTTGGCGCCCGGCGCCAGGGTGATCAGCGTCGGGGTGCCGCTGGTCCGCTTGGCCGGAGCGCCCAGCTCCTGGCCCTGCGTGCCGGTGACGAGGGAGACGCCGGGGAAGCCCTCGACGACACACGGCGCCGAACCACCGTTGGTGACCGTCACCTGTAGCCCGATGTGGCCCGCGGACGCCCCGCCCGGCGACGGCTCGACCACGGCCTTGGCGTCGTTGATGGTGCAGAGGTTGCCGGCGGCGGTCCGGGAACCGGTCGAGGTCCCGGAGGACGTCGAGGACCCGGTCGCCGAGGTCGAGGATGAGGCCGTCGTGCTCGGGGCCGGGGTGGGCGTGGGCGGCGAGCTGCTGCACGCCGCGAGGGACGCGGCCAGACCCGCAACGGCCAGCGCCGCGCATACCGAACGAGCGGTGAGAGAACCCTGCGTCGTCACGCCGCCACGGTAGCCGCGGGCTGCGGCTCCAGCCGGAAAACCGGCATTCCCGGCGCGGCCGCGGCGAGCTCGGTGTCGGTGGAGTGTGTGGTGAGGCCCTCGACGAACCGGCCGACCTCCCAGCCCCACCGCTTGAGGTAGACGCGGAGCACCGGCACCCGCTGGTCGGCCGGCACCTCCACGAGGCGGACCGTCTCGACCCGGCGCCCGACGCGCAGCTGCGCCTCGCCGGCGGCCCGGACGTTGCGGACCCACTGGGTGTTGCCGCGCGGGGCGACGAGGAAGCGCTCGTCGCCGAGCGGCAGCAGGTTGACCGGCACGGACTGTGGCGTCCCGGTCTTCCGGCCGCGCACGGTGAGGACCCGCGAGCCGAGCAGGCTGACCCCGTGTTCGGTCAGCCAGCGGACGACCTTCATGAACACGACATCCCCGCGCGTGGCCTGGATGTACCGCGTGGCGGCGGCGGGCTGCTGGGTCATGGCGAACTCCTCGATCTCGATTCTGAGAGCACTGCTCTCGCTTCCTGTCCAGTATGCGTCCAACCGCCGGGCGAAGTCAAGAGCAGTGCTCTCGAATCTGTGCGAGACTCCGGACGTGACCGAAGGATCCCGGGCGCGGCGCCGCGACGACGTGACGCGGCGCGTGCTGGAGATCGGACGGCGGCACCTGACGGAGTACGGCGCCGCCGCGCTGTCGCTCCGCGCGGTCACCCGCGATCTGGGGATGGTGTCGTCCGCGGTCTACCGGTACGTCGAGAGCCGCGACGAGCTGCTGACGCTGCTCGTCGTCGACGCGTACACCGAGCTCGGCGACGTCGTCGACGCGCGGCTCGCGGAGCTGTCCCGGGCCGCGTGGGACACCCGGATCCTCGCGGCCTGCGTCGCGGTGCGCGCGTGGGCGGTCCGTGAGCCCGCGCGGTATGCGCTGCTCTACGGGAGTCCGGTACCGGGGTACGAGGCGCCCGGCGAGCGGACCACAGAACCGGGGACGCGGGTGATCCGGGCCCTCGTCTCGCTCGTCGCCGAGGGGGTCCGCATGGGCGACGTCGTCGACGGACCCACGGCCGTCCCGGTTCCGCGCGCGCTCCGGACCGACCTCACGCGAGTCCGCGACGGCCTGGGGGTCGACGTCGACCCCGCCGTGGTCGGCCGAGCCGTCCTGCTCTGGTCGGTGCTGTTCGGCGCGGTCAGCCTCGAGGTGTTCGGACAGTTCGGCGCCGACACCTTCGCGGAACGGGAGGCCCTCTTCGAGCACCAGGTCCGGTTGGCGCTGGCGACCCTGCGGGGCTGAGCGCGGTCAGGCCGGAGCCCGGCCGTTCGGCTCTGCGTCCCCGAGGTCCATGTGGAGGACCTCCCAGACATGACCGTCGGGGTCGGCGAAGCTGTGCCCGTACATCGCTCCGTCGCTCATCTTGGGAAGCCAGCCGGAGCCGCCCGCCGCCACCGCGGTGCTCACCAGGCGGTCCACCTCGGCCGGAGACTCGGCACTGAGGCAGGTGATCGTCGTCGGGCCGTCGCGAGGGTCGCCGACGGCGCCGGTGACGAAGTCCGCGAACCGGTCGCGAGTGAGGAGCATGACCACGATCGTGTCCGAGACGACGATGGCGGCGACGTCGTCGTCGGAGAACGCCTCGTTCACGGGGAAGCCCAGGGCGGTGTAGAACGCCCGCGACGCCGCGAGGTCCGTGACCGGCAGGTTCACGAAGATCATCCGCCTCATGACACCTGAGACTGTCGAATGGCCGGAAATCTGTCGGCCCGGTGTCCGCCCCGTCGCGTACGTTCGTCTCATGACCTCGGTGGCCAGCCAGACCCGCACCCCGACGACCGCGACCGACCAGCCCGACCAGCCGGAGACCGACCGCGAGTTCATGGCCCTGGTGGAGCCGATGCGGGGTGAGCTGATGGCCCACTGCTATCGGATGCTCGGTTCCGTCCACGACGCGGAGGACCTCGTCCAGGAGACCTACATCCGGGCCTGGCGGGCGTTCCACGGATTCGAGGGGCGCTCGTCGCTGCGCACGTGGATGTACCAGATCGCCACCAACACCTGCCTCACGGCGCTGCAGAGCCGGAAGCGGAGGCCGCTGCCCACCGGCCTCGGTGCGCCCGCCTCCGACCCCACCGACGCCCTGCAGACGCGGCCGGAGATCACCTGGCTGGAGCCGATGCCCGACACGCTGGTCGCCGGCACCGCACCGGAGGACCCCGAGGCCACCGCGGTCACCCACGACTCGATCCGGATCGCCTTCATCGCGGCGCTCCAGCACCTCACCCCGACCCAGCGGGCCGTCCTCATCCTGCGCGACGTGCTCAACTGGCGGGCGGCCGAGGTCGCCAGCGCGCTCGACACCACCGTCGCCGCGGTCAACAGCGCACTACAGCGGGCGCGGGCCCACGTCGAGAAGCTGGCCCCGGCCGACGAGGCGTCGTCGCAGCTCAGCGCCGACGACCCGGAGGTCAAGGCCAAGCTCGAGCGCTACGTCGCCGCGTTCGAGGCCTACGACATCGACACCATCGTCGAGATGCTCACCACCGACGCGATCTGGGACATGCCGCCCTTCACCGGCTGGTACCAGGGCAACGAGGAGATCGGTCGGCTGATCGCCACGCAGTGCCCCGCCACCAAGGCCGGCGACATGCGAATGGTCGCCACGACCGCCAACGGGCAGCCCGCATACGGGCTCTACATGCGGTCGGAGGACGGCCGGATGCGGCCGTTCCAGCTGCAGCAGCTGACCATCGGTCCGAACGGCGTGGAGCGGGTCACCGCCTACTTCGACCTGCGGCTGTTCGCGACGTTCGGGCTGCCCCCCGAGCTGCCGGCGGCCTGACCGTCACTCGCTCGGCCAGCGCGCCTGGTAGAGCGTCGCGCCGCCGCCGGCCGGCGGCCGGGTCGCGACGTAGAGCCGGCCGCCGACCATCGCCGCGGCCACCGGCCGGCCCGCGGGTCCGGCCGACTGCGCCCACGCGCTACCTCCCGCGCGGCTCAACAGCGCCGACGTCGCGCGGTTGGGGCTGACCAGCACGGTGGTGGAGCCCGACGTGAGCGGCGCGGGCACGACGTCCTGGTCGCCCACGGCCAGGTCGGGTATGCCGGTCAGCCGGGTCGCGTGGTCACCGTCCACGGTCCAGACGGCGAGGCGCTCGTCCACCTGGCCGGCGACGACACAGCTGTTCGCGGTCGTGGAGCCATCGCCGCAGCGCGCGGCGACGGCTTCGCTGTGGTTGCCGATATCCGGCAGGTCGATGCGGTGCCATCCGGAGTTGACGCCGGCCGAGCGCCACACCGCCGCGGTCTGGCGGACGCCCTCGTCCAGGTGGAGGGCGGACCCGGCGACGAGGATCCCGTCGCCGTCTCGGGTGGCGCCACGGGGTCCGACGAGGACCGTCGCCGTGCTCTCCAGGGCGGTGCCGGCGGGGTCCTGGCGGGTCCAGACGCGGTCGGCGAAGGTCCAGATCGCCGCGTCGAGGCCGGCCTTGGCGCCGCCCCAGCTGCCGACCAGGGCCTCACCGGCAGGGGTGATGACCGCGTCGACGAGCTCGCCGGCACCCCACCCGCCGAACGCGTAGAAGCTCTGCGGCAGCTCGTCGACCCCGGCGAGCGTCCCGCTCCACGTGGTCCACCTGACGTTGGCGTGGGCTCCCCCGTTGGCCCCGCCGATGGCGACGATCCGGGTGCCGTCGGTGGTGACCGAGTACCACCGGGCCACCGGCGCATACGGGGACTGTGGGTTCAACGGGACCGGCGTCTGGGTGCCCGCCGCGTCGATGGTGAGCATCGCCGGCGAGGGCGTCTCCGGGGTGTCGCCGGCTTTGAGCCCGCCGACCAGGAGGCGGTCGCCCATCGCCGTCAGGGTCCTGGTCTCCACCCCGGCGGGCAGCGGGACGACGCTCCAGGTCAGGGCCGGACCGGGGTTCGTTGTCGTGGTCGTGGTTGCCGAGGCATCGCCCTCGGTGGTGGTGCACGCGCCGAGGGCGGCCGTCGCGACGAGGAGCAGGACGACGGCCGCACGCCGAGGCACGGCGGGGCGAGCCATCAGGCCAGTATCACCGTCCCGCCTGAACGCGCCGTGTGGCGTTCCGCAGGGGTCAGGCGAGCGCGTCCAGGCGCTCGAGCGCGTCGGACCAGCGACGTTGCAGAGCGGCGCGGTCCGGTCCGGCCGGCTCGTGGCGCAGCGAGACGCGCGTGCCGTCGCCCTCGGGGGCGAGGTGGAGGTCGACCAGCGACCTCGGGGCGTCGGCGTCCGCGTGCCAGGAGACACGGACCTGTTCCAAGGGGTGGTAGCTCCGCCAGACGCCGTGGCTGCCGTCGTCGGCGCGCCACGGTTCGCCCTTGCCGCCGAGGCGGGCGCCGGAGCCCAGCAGGGCCTGGACGCCGTCGTTGGTCGTGAGGACGCGCCACACGTGGTCCACGGAGTGCGGGAGCACGGTGTCGATCTCGACCGTGTCGCCCTCCGCGTCCCCCGACGCCTGGTCTGTCTTCTCGTCGACCGCCTCGCTTGGTGCCGTATCGGACATTCGAGCCTCCTTGGTCGGGCCCCGCCGTGCCACGCTGCCGGCGGACTGCAGGTTCGGGCCCAGGGCACCATGTCACCCCTTCCCGGCCGTCGGCGCCACCCCTTGGGGCGAGGAATTTGGCGAACTCGCGGGAATCTCTTCGGGGCGACTCACCGTGCGCGCGGGGGGTCCCCCCACTAGCGTGACGAGAGGCTCGGAGCCGAGCCGAAACCCCGAGACGAGGAGTGCTGGACCATGGAAGCCTGGGTCTGGATTCTGTTACTGGTCGTTGTGGCCGCGGTGGTCGTCGCCGTGGTGATGTCCCGCTCGCGACAGCGGGAGAACCGTCGCGTCGAGGCGGCCGAGCTCCGGGACCCGACCGCGGACCACCAGCTGGAGCTGCGCGAGAAGGAAGCGGCGGCGGCGGCCTCGGAGGCCGAGGCCCGGCGGGTCCGCGCCGAGGCCGACCAGCGGGCCGCCGAGGCCCAGCGACTCGAGGTGGAGGCCCAGCGCGCCGGGATGGACCGCGACTCCGCGGCGGCCAGCACCCAGGAGAAGCTGCGGCGCGCGGACGCCCTGGACCCGGATGTGCGCACCGACCGAGAGGGCTACCGCCTCGACGAGGCCGGCAACCGGATCGAGAACCCCGAGGAGCGGTCGGCGTCGGGCCTCGGGGCCCCGGCGGCGGCCGGCGCCGGTGGGCTGGCGGCGGGAGCGGGAGCGGCGGCGTTCGCCAGCTCGCGCGATGACGACCACGACCACGACCATGACCACGTCGCCGGTGAGCACGGCCACCACCACGACGACGAGGGCGCGGAGCCCGTGGGCGGTCGGGTCGGCAACATGCGGGGCCTGGACGATGACGGCGACGCGGACCGCGCGGTGCCCGCCGATCCGGACCGTGGTCGGTCTGACGAGGCGCGCGCCGAGCAGGGCGAGCCGGTGGAGCGGGTCGGCAACATGCGGGGCCTGGACGATGACGGCGACGCGGACCGCGCGGTGCCCGCCGATCCGGACCGTGGTCGGTCCGACGAGGCGCGCGCCGAGCAGGGCGAGCCGGTGGAGCGGGTCGGCAACATGCGGGGCCTGGACGATGACGGCGACGCGGACCGCGCGGTGCCCGCCGATCCGGACCGTGGTCGGTCCGACGAGGCGCGCGCCGAGCAGGGCGAGCCGGTGGAGCGGGTCGGCAACATGCGGGGCCTGGACGATGACGGCGACGCGGACCGCGCGGTGCCCGCCGATCCGGACCGTGGTCGGTCCGACGAGGCGCGCGCCGAGCAGGGCGAGCCGGTGGAGCGGGTCGGCAACATGCGGGGCCTCGACGACGACACGACAATCGACCGGACCGACGAGACGGCCGACGGCGACCCCACGGTCGACGACGACGAGACGGTCCGGCAGCGGGGTCCTCTGGCGCGCGCTCGTGAGCGGGTCGACGAGGTACTGGGGCGGCGCGACGCCGACGCCGACGCCGACGCCGACGCGGAGCGTCGTCAGCCCGAGTAGGCCTCGAGGAACGACTTGAGCAACGGCCCCGCGGTCTTCGATCCCGAGGCGCCGTTCTCGACGTAGGCGGCCACGGCAAGGTCGCCCTTCACCGCGACCATCCAGGCGTGGGTGAGGGGCGGGTTCGCCGTGCCGTACTCCGCCGTCCCGGTCTTGGCCGCCGTCACGCCGTCGGACGCCAGCAGCGCGCCGCTGCCCTCCGAGACGACGGCGCCGAGCATCGACTGGAGGGCCTGCGCCTCGGCCGGCTGCAGCGGCTTCTCCGGGGTCGGGAAGCCGGCGACGGCGGGGTTGTCGTCGACCAGCCGCGGCCGCACGACGGAGCCCTTGACCGCCGAGGCGATGACCGTCGCCATGTCCATCGGTGAGACGAGGACCTTGGCCTGCCCGATCATCGACGCCGCGTGTTCTGTCGCCGTCGCGGTCGTGGGGACGGAGCCGAGGTAGGCGGGAAAGCCGAGGTCGAGGTCGACGCCCACGCCGAGCGCCGCGGCGGCCGAGGCGAGGTCGGCCTGCGAGACCTTGTCCTGGTTGGAGATGAAGGCCGTGTTGCAGGAGTTGGCGAAGGCCGTCTTGAGCGGGATGTCGCCCATCTTGTCGGCGGGGTAGTCGGTGTAGTTCTTGAAGGACCGGCCGCCGACGTTGACGGTCGGCGTGCAGGCAACCGTCGAGCCCGGGGTGAGTCCGGCGCGCAGCAGCGCGAGCGCCGTGACGATCTTGAAGGTCGATCCCGGCGCGGTCTGGCCGGTCGTCCCGACGGGGAGGCCCTTGCTGCCGGGGCCGTTGGCTGCGGCGACGATCTCGCCCGTGGAGGGCCGGATCGCCACGAGCGAGGTCGGGGTGTCTGCCGGCCCGCCCTGGAGCACGGCCTCGGCCACCGTCTGCGCGGTCGCGTCGAGGGTGACGACCAGCGGCTTCCCGTCCACGGCCGGAGAGGTGAACAGGTCGCGCGATGTCTTCGTGCCGGCCGCGTCGGTGCCGGCGGCCTGGATGGTCCGGCCGGGCGTACCGCGCAGCCGCGCGTCGTAACGCTGCTCCAGACCGGACAGCCCGACGATGTCGCCCGCCTTCAACGACCCGTTGGACTTCTGAACCACCTCGGCGGTGGCCTCGCCGACCGTGCCGAGGATGGACCGGGCGAAGTTCGGGGACGGCCCGATGACCGACTTGCCGGGGATGCTGACCGCCCCCGGGATCGCGGCGAGGGCCGCCGACTGGGTCGTGATGAGCGGGTCGTCGGCGCGCACGGTGATGAGGGGCACGAACGCCTTGGCGCCGGCCGCGGTGACCGACTTGGCGTAGGCGGCCGGGTCGGACCCGGCCAGCTGGGCGAGCGCCGTCGCGGCGGCCGCCTGCTGGTCCGCCGCCACCTTCGTCTTGTCGATCCCCACCTGCGCCGTATCCCGCTCGGTCATCAGCGGGGTCGAGCCGGCTCCCACGATGTCACCGCGCTTCGCGGCGACGGTGCTGAGGGTGAGGTGCTCGGACCCGGTCAGGTTCGGGGCGAAGAGCGCGGGGGTCCAGGTCACGTGCCAGCTCTCGTCCTGCGCCCGGGTCAGGTTCGCGGTCGTCGTGTAGCTCCAGACCACGTCAGAGGCCCCGCCCGTGGCAGCCGAGGTGCTGCCCGAGGGCGTGGGGGTGGCGGTTCCGGACGTCGTCGCCGAGCCGGTCGCGCCGGCGGTCGGCGCCGCCGACGGCAGCGTCCATGCGTAGGCCAGCGTGGCGGTCGCCGTACGGTCGTTCGCCTTGGGCTCCGAGACCTGGCTGACCGTGACGCTGCGCTTCACGTCCTTGAGGTCGCCCACAGCCGTGGCGAGGAACGCCGCGACGTTCGCCGACGTCGCCCCGTCGAACGCCACCTGGTTGAGGTCACCACCGGCCAGGCCCGCCGCCAGGGCCTTGGCCGCCTGGTCGGGGGTGGGTGGGGTGTTGACAGTGCAGGCCGTCAGCGTGGTGACGAGCGTAAGCGCACCGACAGCGCCGACGGCCGCACGCTGCCGTAGGTTTCGTCTCGGGTGCCGCATGACGCCCATCCTCACATCGACGACGACGCGGAACGAAAGGCGCACCCATGCCCTCAGCAGAAGTCCATCGGGTTGTGATCGTGGGTGGGGGGCTCGCGGCGGCCAAGACCGCCGAGGCGCTGCGCGACGAGGGGTATGCGGGGTCGATCGTCGTCTTCGCGGCCGAGAGGCACGTCCCCTACGACCGTCCGCCGCTCTCCAAGGCATTCCTCAAGGGCGAGCAGAGTGCCGAGGACGGGAATGTGCTGCCGGAGTCCTGGTACGCGGACCACGACGTCGACCTGCGCCTCGGGACCGCGGTGACCTCGGTCGACGCCGAGACCCACGAGGTCGTCGCGACCGACGGGAGCCGCACCGCATACGACAAGCTCGTGCTCGCCACCGGCGCCTCCCCACGGCGCAGCGACCTGCCGGGGGCGGACCTCGGTGGGGTGCTCTACCTGCGGACCATCGAGGACAGCGAGCGGCTCCGCGAGGCGTTCCAGAAGGACGCGAACGTCGTCATCGTCGGTGGTGGCTGGATCGGGCTGGAGGCCGCCTCGGCGGCCCGCGAGGCCGGCGCCAGGGTCACCGTCCTGGAGATGGCCGAGCAGCCGCTGCTGGCCGTGGTCGGCCCGAAGCTCGGCGCGTCCTTCGCGGACCTGCACCGTGAGCACGGCGTCGACCTGCGAACCGGCGTCACCGTCTCGGCCATCGAGTCGGCCGCCGGCAGCCACAAGGTGGGGGCGGTCGTGCTCGGTGACGGGACGAGCATCCCGGCTGACGTCGTCCTCGTCGGGATCGGCGCGATTCCCAACACCGACCTGGCCGTCATCGCGGGACTCGAGCTCGACAACGGCGTCGTCGTCGACGCCCAGGGCCGCAGCAGCGACCCCGACATCTTCGCCGTGGGCGACGTCGCCAACGCCGAGACGCCGGCGCTCGGCCAGCGCGTGCGCGTCGAGCACTGGGCCAACGCCCTGGACCGCCCGCCGACCGTCGCCAAGGGGGTGCTGGGCAAGCCCGGCGACTTCGACCGGCTCCCGTTCTTCTACTCGGACCAGTACGACCTCGGACTCGAGTACTCCGGCCGCGGCGGTCGGGAGGACGACATCGTCATCCGCGGCGACCTGGCCGGCCGCGAGTTCATCGCCTTCTGGCTCGACGGCGACCGCGTCACCGCGGGCATGAACGTCAACGTCTGGGACGTCCAGGACGACATCCAGGCGCTCGTCGCCTCGCGAGACGACGTCGACCGCGAGAAGCTCGCCGACCCGGAGGTGCCGTTGGGACAGGTCCGCGCCTGAGCCGCCGGCGTGTGACGTCGCAGGCCCGCCGCCCCGACGCGGACTGGCTCGTCGAACCGGTGGACCCCACCGTGACGTGAGATCCGTTGCTGGTCAACGGTTCTCGATCGCCTTCGTCATTCGCTCCAGTGACTCCTCGAGGATCGCCGTGGTCGTGGCGAAGTTCAGCCGGGCGAACCCGCGCGCCGGTGCTCGGAACGGCCGGCCAGGACTGAGGGCGACCCGGGCGTGCTCGAGGAACCAGTCGGCCGGGTCGACGTCGAGCTCCAGGTCGGTGCAGTCGAGCCAGGCGAGGTAGGTGCCCTCGTTGCGCCGGTGCCGGACCCCCGGCATCCCGGCGACCGCCTCGGCGACGACGGCCGCGTGCAGCGCGAGCAGGGCGCGGACCTCCTCCAGCCAGGCGTCCCCGTCGCGGTATGCGGCGACACTCGCCTCGATGCCCAGCGAGGCGACGCCCACCTTGGCCCAGAGCGGGATGCGCCGCCACGCGGCCCGGTCCGCGGCGCTGCTCGTGACCACCTGGGCGCACTTGAGGCCCGGCAGGTTCCAGGCCTTGCTGGCCGACACGAGGGTGACCGTGTGCTCCGCGGTGGCCGGCGACAGCGACGCATACGGGATGTGGGTGCCCTCGAAGACGAGCGGCGCGTGGATCTCGTCGGCGATGACCCGCGCCCCGTGGCGTTCGACGACCTCGGCGAAGGCGAGGAGCTCGGCTCGGTCGAGGACGCGTCCGAGCGGGTTGTAGGGGTTGCACAGCAGCACCGTGCGGGCGCCCGCGGCGAAGGCGCCGTCGAGGGCGTCGAGGTCGAACGTCGGGCGCCCGTCCACGTCGACCATCGGCACGTGGACCTGGGGCCGGCCGGACAGCTCCACGACGTCGAAGAACGGCATGTAGACCGGGGTCGTGATGACGACCGGGTCGTCGCGACCGCTGAAGGTCTCCAGCGCGAGCGACATCCCACGCATCACGTCGGCGACGAGGAACACGTCTCCGGGGTCGACCGTCCACCCGTGTCGCCGACCCAGGTCCGCGGCGAGGACGTCGGCCAGACCGGAGGGGCCGGCGTCGAGGGGGTACCCGAACGTCTCGGCGTCCACGGCCCGGTGGAGCGCCTCGGCGATGGCCGGCGCCGTCGGGTAGTCCATCTCGGCCACCCACATCGCGAGGACGTCGTCGGGCTGGCTGGCCCACTTCAGCGTCCGGCGGGCCCGCAGCCGCTCCGGCGTGAGGGCCTGGAGGTCGACGGTCACGCGCTCAGCTCGGCGTCGACCAGCGGCGCCTCGGTACGGCTGAAGGTCCGGCGGTAGTCGCTGGGTGCCACCCCGACCTGCCGCATGAAGTGGTGCCGCAGCAGGGCGGCGCTGCCGAACCCGCTCCGCGCAGCGACCTGGTCGATGCCGAGGTCGCTGCTTTCGAGGATCTCGCGTGCGCGGTGGACCCGTTGCAGCGCGAGCCATTTCGCGGGAGTCGTGCCGGTCTCCTGCACGAACCGGCGGGCGAAGGTCCGCTCCGACATGGCCGCCCGCCGGGCGAGGACGGCCACCGGCTGCTCGGTGTCGAGGTTCTCCTCCATCCACGCCAGCACGGCGCGGAGGCTGTCGGTGGCGCACTCGGGGATCGGCATCTCGACGAACTGGCGCTGGCCGCCGTCGCGCTGTGGTGGGACGACCATCCGCCGGGCGATCGTCGTCGCGATGACGGCGCCGAGCTCGCGCCGGACCAGGTGCAGGCAGGCGTCGATCCCCGCCGCCGTGCCGGCACTGGTGACGATGTCGCCGTCGTCGACGAACAGCACGTCGCGGTTGACCCGCGCGCGGGGGTAGGCGGCGGCCAGCTCGTCCGCGTTCATCCAGTGCGTGGCGCAGTCGCGGTCGTCGAGGAGACCGGCGGCCCCGAGCACGAAGGCGCCACTGCAGACCGAGATGAGCGTCGCGCCGGCCTCGTGGGCGCGGCGCAGCGCGTCGAGCAGCGCCGGCGAGAACTCGCGCAGCCTGGTGGCGGGCACGGCGACGAGGTCGGCGCCCTCCAGGGCCTCCAGCCCGTAGGGGACGTTGAGGGAGAGCCCGTTGAGCAGGTCCACCGGACGTTCGGGGTGCTCGGCGCAGACGCGGAAGTCGAACGACGGCACTCCCTGGGCGGTGCGGTCGAGTCCGAAGACCTCGTGGACGACACCGAACTCGAAGGCGGCGGCCTGGTCGGCGAGCAGGACCGCGACGGTCTGGAGGGGCATACCGCTGATGATCGCACATTTGGCAGGAAGTTTGCGAGGGGTGTCCTATCTGCCACTAGTGGCGGGAAGTCGACGAGCGCATGATTACTGCCATGACCACTGAACTCCTCGCCAGCATCGCCAACACCATCGGTGTCGTCGTCGTGGTCGCGGCCCTCGCGACCCTCGTCGTCGGCCTCCTCGAGCGCACCCACCGCCGTGAGAGCGGCCTGGGTCACGCTCCCTTCGGCGCCGACCTCGGCGCCTCCGCGGATCGCGACCGAGTGCGCGACCGCGACACCCTCCGGGTTCTCGACGAGCTGCGGGCGACGGCCGACCGCGACGCCTCCTCCCCGCGTACCCGCTCGACGTCGACCCCGTCCGGTTCCTCCCGCACGACCACCGTCGGCCACCGGCTCCGCTCGGTCTGAGCACCGGCGGCCCGCTGGACCGCACTGCGATCGCCCACCCGTTCGTCGAGGTGGGCGATCGCCGTCTGTGCCATAGATTGGCGGCATGTCGCGCCCGCACGTCGCCGCGCTCCTCGAGGACGCGTGGCACCGGCAGCTGGAGCGCGGTCTCCGTCGTCGGGGCTGGCAGAACCGGATCATCGGCCACGTGGGCTACGGCTCACCCGAGTTCATCCGGGTCTTCGGGCGGGTCCTGCTCGGCCGGGCGCGCGACGAGGGCGGCGACAGCGACGAGCCGGACCCCACGTACGGGGGGATGCGCTCGCCGTTCCTGCGGGACCGGGGCTGGCGTGCGTTCGTCACGGCGCCGGCGATGGGCGTGCCCATCTCGGTGACCGTCGCCGGCCGGACCTTCCATGGCCGCAGCGACCGTTCCGGACACATCGACTCCACGTTTCGCGACCACGGCCTGGAGCCGGGCTGGCATCGCGTCACCATCTCGGCGCAGGGGGCGAAGGACGTCGAAGCCGAGATCAACGTCGTCGGCCCGGACGTCACCCGGGGACTGGTCAGCGACATCGACGACACCGTCATCACCACGACCCTGCCCCGCATGATGATCGCCGCCTGGAACACCTTCGTGAAGCACGAGGGGGCTCGCCGGGTCGTCCCGGGGATGGCGCCGATGTACCGCGAGCTCCTCGGCGAGCAGCCGGGCACGCCGATCGTCTACGTCTCCACCGGTGCGTGGAACACCGCGCCCACGCTGAACCGGTTCCTCCGCAACCACGGGTACCCCGTGGGCCCGCTGCTGCTGACCGACTGGGGGCCGACCAACACCGGCTGGTTCCGCAGCGGTCAGGAGCACAAGCGGGCGTCGCTCGACCGGCTGGCGAAGGACTTCCCGAACATCCGCTGGATCCTCGTCGGCGACGACGGCCAGCACGACCCGAAGATCTACCAGGACTTCGCCGAGGCCCGGCCGTCGATCGTCGAGGCCATCGCGATCCGCCAGCTGACGCCCACCGAGCAAGTGCTGTCGCACGGTCTGCCGGTCTCCAACGAGGAGCTGCAGCCACGCAGCAGCCGGCCGCGAGAGGTGCCGGTCTACTACGCGCCCGACGGCTACGGCCTGCTGGAGATCCTGCGCGGCGCCGGGAAGGCTGCGCCAGCGCCCGTCGACACCGCCCAGTGAGACGATGAGGCCGTGCCGGAGCTGCCCGAGGTCCAGGCGCTCGTCGACTTCCTCGCCGAGCGGACGGACGGCCTCGCCGTAGCCAGTGTCGAGCTGGCCTCGTTCTCGGTCCTGAAGACCTTCGACCCGCCGCCGACCGCGCTCGCCGGCGGGATGGTCGACGGATGGTCACGGCACGGCAAGTTCCTCGACCTCGACGTGGACGGCATCCATCTCGTCTTCCACCTGGCCCGCGCCGGCTGGCTGCGCTGGTCGGAGTCGCTACCCAACACGGTGATGCGGCCGGGCAAGTCGCCGATCGCGCTGCGGGTCCGGTTCTCCGACGGGGCGGGGTTCGACCTCACCGAGGCCGGCACGAAGAAGTCCCTCGCCGCCTACATCGTCCGTGACGTGAACGAGGTGCCCGGCATCGCCCGGCTCGGCCCCGACCCGATGGCCGACGGCTTCGACGAGGACACCTTCGCCGGGATGCTGGAGGGGCGGCGCACCCAGATCAAGGGGCTGCTGCGCGACCAGGAGTTCCTCGCCGGCGTCGGCAACGCGTACTCCGACGAGATCCTCCACGTGGCCAAGCTGTCGCCCTTCGCGATCGCCGGCTCGCTGAAGCCGCAGGACGTGCAGCGCCTCTACGCCGCGCTGCGCGACACCCTCGCGGGTGCGGTCGTCGCCGCGTCGGGCAAGCCCGCGGCCGAGCTCAAGGACGCCAAACGCGAGGGTATGCGGGTGCACGGCCGCACCGGGAAGCCTTGCCCGGTCTGCGGCGACACCGTGCGCGAGGTCTCGTTCGCCGACTCGTCATTGCAGTACTGCGCCACCTGCCAGACCGGCGGGAAGCCGCTGGCCGACCGCCGGATGTCCCGTCTGCTGAAGTGACCTCGGCCGACCGTCGACCGGTTTGCCAGAATGGCTGACATGTCGATGCAGCCCAACGTCCCGGTCGTGTCCGTCTCCGACCTGCCCGACGACGCCGTCATGGTCGACGTGCGGGAGCGCGGCGAGTGGGTCGCCGGCCACGCGCCCGAGGCGGTCCTCATCCCCATGGGCGACCTGCCGAGCCAGATCGAGGAGCTGCCGCTCGGCGACGGCCCGCTGGCCGTGGTCTGCCGCAGTGGGAACCGGTCCGGCCGGGTCGTGGCCTGGCTGTCTCAGCAGGGCATCGACGCCGTGAACGTCGCTGGGGGAATGCAGGCCTGGGACGCCGCGGGCAAGCCGATGGTCGCCGACGGCGCTGGTCCGGCCCGGGTCATCTGAGCCAGGCTCCCGGCCCCGCGGTATGCGCATCCTCTCGATCCAGTCGCACGTCGCCTACGGGCACGCTGGGAACTCCGCGGCCGTCTTCCCACTGCAGCGGCTCGGCCACGAGGTCTACCCGGTGCTGACGGTCACCTTCTCGAACCACACCGGGTACGGCGCGACCCGCGGTCCGCTCATCGCCCCCGACGACGTCCGCGAGGTCATCAACGGCGTCGAGGACCGCGGCGCGTTCCCGACCATCGACGCGGTGCTGTCCGGTTACCAGGGCGCCGAGGCGGTCGGCGAGGTCGTTCTCGACGCGGTGGCTCGGGTGAAGGCGGCCAACCCCGCGGCGGTCTACTGCTGCGACCCGGTCATGGGCGACGTCGGGCGCGGGTTCTTCGTCCGGGCCGGCATCCCGGAGTACCTGCGTGACCACGTCCTGCCGGCCGCCGACATCGTGACGCCGAACCAGTTCGAGCTGGAGTTCCTCACCGGGCGCCCGGTGTCGACGCTGGCGGATGTCGTGGCGGCCGCGGAGCAGCTGCACAGGATGGGCCCGCCGACGGTGCTCGTCACCAGCGTGCTCACGGCGGACACCCCCGAGGGCGAGATCCAGATGCTCTGCTCCGCTCCCGAGGGGACGTGGCTGGTGTCGACGCCGATGCTGCCGATGACCGTGCGCGGGGGCGGTGACGTGACCGCGGCGGTCTTCCTCGCGCATACCCTCACCGACGGCCCGCAGGTCGCACTCTCGCGGACCGCCGCGACCATGTACGCCGTCCTCGCGGCCACCCACGAGGCGGGTCTCGAGGAGATGGCCCTCGTCGCCGAGCAGGACGCCATCGCGAACCCCGACGAGCGGTTCCCCGTGACCCCCCTCTAGCGGTTCGTGCTCTGGACCGCACCGATTTCCGGCTCCAAACCGCACAAACCAACCCAGCTCAGGAGCGGATCATGTCGATCGAGTCGTTCGAGCGTTATCCGCTGCTGTTCGGGCCGTCGCCGGTCCATCGGCTCGGCCGGTTGACGACCGAGCTGGGCGGCGCGCAGGTGTGGGCCAAGCGTGAGGACTGCAACTCCGGCATCGCTTACGGGGGCAACAAGACCCGCAAGCTGGAGTACCTCGCCGCCGACGCGCTCGCCCGAGGCTGCGACACGCTGGTCTCCATCGGCGGGGTGCAGTCGAACCACACGCGCCAGGTCGCCGCGGTCGCGGCCCATCTGGGCCTGAAGTGCGTCCTGGTCCAGGAGAGCTGGGTGGACTGGCCGGACTCCGTCTACGACAAGGTCGGCAACATCCTGCTCAGCCGGTTGGCCGGCGCCGACGTCCGACTGGTGCGCTCCGGCTTCGGCATCGGGTTCAAGGAGAGCTGGGAGCAGGCGCTCGTCGACGTCGAGGAGGCCGGCGGCACCCCGTATGCGATCCCCGCCGGCGCGTCGGACCATCCGCTGGGGGGCCTCGGCTTCACCCGGTGGGCCTACGAGGTTGTCGAGCAGGAGGAGCAGCTCGGGGTCTTCTTCGACACGATCGTGGTGTGCTCGGTGACCGGGTCGACGCAGGCGGGCATGATCGCCGGGTTCGCCGCCCTGGCTGACGCGGGCGGGCGGCCGCGGCGCGTCCTCGGTGTCGACGCCTCGGCCAAGCCGGCCGAGACCCGGGACCAGGTCGCCCGGATCGCCCGGAGCACCGCCCGGCTGATCGAGCTGGGGCGGGACGTGCGCGACGACGAGATCGAGCTGGACGAGCGCTACCACGCCGGGACCTACGGGATCCCCGACGGCACCACCCTCGATGCGATGCGGTTCGCCGCGCAGACCGAGGGGATGATCACCGACCCGGTCTACGAGGGCAAGTCGATGGCCGCGCTCATCGACCTGGTCCGACGGCAGGAGATCGCTCCCGACGCCACGGTGCTCTACGCCCACCTCGGCGGCCAGCCGGCCCTCAACGCCTACAGCGCGTTGTTCTAGCGTCTAGAGATGGACGTCGTCTTCGAGCGGGTCGATGCCCGGCGCTACCTGATCGGGGTGCGTCGCAACGCCCGCGCGGACGTCGGGCCGGACATCAGGCCTCGTCCGGGACCGGGACACGCGGACGTCCCACACGACCTGGTGCACTTCGTCGTCGAGGAGCAGGCGGGCCTACCGCTGGGGATCTACGGTCAGGTGGCCGCGGGAGGGGATGTCGGAGGGTTCTTCCGCCCCGACCCGAACGACCGCCACAAGGCCGACGACCAGCGCCGCTCTCGCCGGCTGGGGTCGGCCGGCGCCGCCGATGTCGGGTTGTCCGAACGGCTGGCGGCGCTGGTCGACGAGCGTGGACGGCTGCGCGGACCGGTCCCGGAGGAGCTCGAGCTCGACCCCGCCCTCGGCGAGCGCATCCAGACCCGGCTCGACGAGGTGCTCGCGCAGTGGCGAGCGACCGCGCCAGGAGGGCAGCTTGTGCTGACGTGGCCCAGGGTCAGGACCGCAGCAGCGCGACGACCTGGTTCATGACCTCGGGCACGAACCCGGAGACGTGTCCGCCGGGGAAGACGTGCAGCGTCGCTCCGGCCCGCTCGAGCCGCTCCGTGAACGCCCGGAACAGGTCGCCGTCACCGGTGAACACGTCCACGGGCACGGGGAACGTGTCGAGTGAGACGCCCCACGGCTGGTTCCAGATGATGAGGGCCTCGTTCACGTATGCCCGTGGCTGGCGGCCGCCCTCGACCGCCGCTGCGCGGAACGCGTCGTAGACCTCGGGCCGATGCAGCACCTCGACGTCGGCGGGGTGTTGCCCTCGCATCCGCGCCGACTCGAGCAGCTCGGCCACCTTGCCCTTGCCGCGGTACTGCGAGACCTGGGCGACGATGGCGAAGACCTTCGGCCGGTCGCGGGCGAGGCGGATGAACCGGGTCACCTGGTTCGGCAGCTCGGCGAGGATGTCCTCCTCGGCCGGCGGCCCGGGGTTGACCGCCACCACGCCGGTGACCAGGGGACCACCCGCGGCGGCCAAGGCCAGCACGTGTGACCCGCCGCCCGAGAGCCCGGCGACCCGGACCGCCTCGACGCCCAGGTGTTCGGCGACCGCCCGGGTGTCGGCGACGACGTCGAGCAGTGTGCGGTCCGGCTGGGCCGGGGACCCGCCGGCACCCGGCCGGTCCCAGCCGACCAGCCGGACGCCGTGAGCCGCGGCCGCGTCCGCATACAGCGCCGTCTCGAGCCGCGAGCTGCCGGTGCCGTGGAAGTAGAAGGCGACCACGCCGGAGGGGTCGCCGACCTCGCAGAGCGCCAGCCGGCGGCCGTCGGGCAGCAGCAGGTCGTCGAGCTCTCGCACCGTCATGGCTTCCTCTTGGCCGCAGCGCGGCGCTTGCCCTCGTGCATCGCGATCACGCGCGCGATGGGGATGTCGTGCCCCTCGGCGACCAGGTCGGCCGGGAGGGTCTGGGGTTCGGGCATCAGGTCCGCCCACGCGTCGCGGTCGCCCAGGAGGCCGGGCGCCGTCGTGAGGGTGAAGTCCCGTGGGCTGACCGCCTCGAGGTCGTCCCAGTCGACCGGGAACGACACCGGGACGCCAGGTCGGATCCGTGGGCTGTACGCCGTGATGACCGTCGCGCCGCCGGCCCGGGTCGAGTCCACGAAGACCTTGCCGTGCCGCTCCTCGACCACGAAGGCGGTGGTGGCCAGCCTCGGATCGATCTTCTCGGCGCGCGCGGCGATCGCCCGCGTCGTGGCGGCGACGTCGACGGTGTCCGTCGGCGCCAGGGGGACGAAGACGTGCATCCCCTTGGCCCCGCTGGTCTTCGCGGCCCCGGCGAGCCCGGCCTCGTCGAGCACCTGCTTGACCAGCCGGGTGGCCGCGACCGCGAGCCGGAACCCCTCCTGGGGGTCGACGTCCGACGGCGGGTCGAGGTCGAGGATCAGGTGAGTCTGGTGGAGGGGGTCGTCCGTGGTCATCAGGGCCGGGTGGTACTCCACGGCCCGCTGGTTCGCGAGCCAGATCAGCGTCCGGCGGTCGTTGGCCAGCGCGTAAGCGATGTCGCGCTTGGGCCGCTCGGCCCAGATGGAGACCGACTCGACCCAGTCGGGCGTGTACTTCGGGAGGTTCTTCTGCATGAACGGCGCCTGCCCGGCGCGGACCCGGATCACCGACAGCGGCCGATCGCGCAGGTGCGTGACCATCCGGTCGGCCATCTGCTCGACGTAGTCGACCAGGTCGCGCTTGGTCGCCTCGGAGTCGTCGAAGAGCGGCTCGTCGAGATGGGTCAGCGGTACTCCCTCGCGGGACTCCTCCGACTTGGCGCTGGCCACGTCACGACGCTATCGGGCGACGCGGGAGGATCGGCGGGTGGCGGCGTTCGAGTTCGAGGCGGAGCTCTGGGTGTGGGACGCACGGCGGACCGACACCTGGACCTTCGTCAGCGTGCCGCCCGACCTCTCGGAGGAGATCGGCCAGCGAGCGCTGGCGTTGCCCCGCAAGGGATTCGGGTCCGTCCGCGTGGCCGTGACGGTGGGTGGGAGCTCGTGGCGTACCTCGATCTTCCCCGCCGCCGCCGACCGCTACGACCTCCCGGTCAAGAAGGCCGTGCGCCACGCCGAGAACCTCGAGCCCGGCGACCGGGTCCGGGTAGTTCTCGAGCTCGTCGACCTCTGACTCACCAGATCTTGCCGGGGTTGAAGATGTTCAGTGGGTCCATGGCGTCCTTGACCGCCCGCTGCAGGGCGATCGACGCGGGGTCGAGCTCGCGGTGCATCCCGTCGCGCTTGAGCAGGCCGATGCCGTGCTCGCCCGAGACCGTGCCGCCTAGGGCTATCGCCGCGTCGAGCATCTCCTCGAACGCGGCCTGCGCCGCCTCTCGAGCGGCGTCGTCGCCGGGCGGGGTCAAC
Source organism: uncultured Actinomycetota bacterium (assembly GCA_963787725.1). Taxonomy (GTDB): domain Bacteria; phylum Actinomycetota; class Actinomycetes; order Actinomycetales; family Dermatophilaceae; genus Lapillicoccus. The sequence continues at coordinate 461,760 of CAWBEH010000014.1, forward strand.
AGCAGGGGATGCAGGTTGCCGTCGCCCGCGTGCGCGATGGTGGCCATCCGGACGTCGTGTCGCTTCGCGATGTCGAGCAGCTGCGCCAGCATCGCCGGCACCGCCGACCGCGGCACGCAGACGTCCTCGGTGAGGACCGGTCCGAGCCGCTCCAGCGCCGGGTACGCGAGGCGGCGGGCTGCGAAGAGCGCCTCCGCCTCCGTGTCGTCGCTGGACTCCACGGCCCACAGCGGGTTGCCGTCCTCGAACGCCGCGACGATGCCGCGGGCCTCGTCGGCGCCGCCTTCGCCAGGGGTGTCGACCCGGGCGAGCAGCAGCACCTGCGCCTCGGCCTCGAGCCCGAGGTGCTTCCACTCCTCGACGGCGGTGAGGCACTCCCGGTCGAGCAGCTCGAGCGCATACGGCGTCAGTCCCCGACGCGTCACGGAGGCGACGGCCACGCCGGCGTCGACGAGGTTGTCGAAGGCACCGACGATGGTGCGCGGCGTGCCGGCGAGAGCCGCGCGCAGCCGCAGGGTGACCTCCGTGACGACGCCGAGGGTCCCCTCCGAACCCACCATCAGACCGCAGAGGTCAAGTCCCGCAACGCCTTTCGCGGTCCGGCGACCCAGCCGAACCGCGTTGCCGTAGCCGGCGGGACCGCCCATGACCGCCCGCATACCGAGGACGTAGTCGCGGGTCACGCCGTACTTGAGGCAGCAGAGGCCGCCGGCGTTGGTCGCGACGTTGCCGCCGATCGTCGACCAGGGGGCGCTGGCCGGGTCGGGCGGGTACCAGAGGCCCTGCTCGCGCAGGACCGCCTTGAGGTCGTCGTTGACGATGCCGGGCTGGACGACGCAGACGAGGTTGTCGGCGTCGATCTCGACGACCTGGTCCATCCTGGAGAGGTCGAGGACGAGGCACCCGTCGACCGCGTTCGCGCCGCCGGACAGACCGGTGCCGGCACCCCGGGGCACCACCGGCACGCGAAGGTCGGCACACACGCGTACCGCCTCCTGCACCTCGGCCTCGGACCGCGCTCGCAGCGCGGCCAGGGCCGTGCCGACCGGCGCCCATTCGGCGTCGTCCGCGGAGAGGCTGGCGACGACGTCGCGGTCGGTGATGAGCCGCTGCTCGGGGATGGTCCGGGACAGAGCCTCCAGCAGCTGCGGGGTCGTGACGTCGACCGTCACGCCAGGGCCTCGCGCAGGAGCGCCGCGGTGGCCCGGGCGCCGCGAGCGGTCATGATCGACCCGGCGTGGTCGAGACCGTCGAGGGCGACGACCGAGACGCACTGCGCCGCATATCGGTCGACGACGTCGGCGGGGTACATCGGGGCGGAGTCGCGGCCGATGCTCCACTCGGCGTGCGTCCAGCGGACGGGGACGCCGACGTCCTGCCAGGGCACGTCGCCGAAGAACGTGTCGCGCCCGTCATCGACCAGGGCGTCGGCGGACAGCCGGACCAGCCCGTCCCGCAGGTCGTGCTCCAGATAGTGCCGCAGCAGCGGGTCGTCGGCGTCGAGCAGCTGGCCGGTGGTCGAGCAGAAGTACTCGAGGTAGGCGTCGACGCTCTCCCAGCGCCGGCCCATCCGGCCGGTCCGGTCGGCGAACGCGACCTCGACGGTGTCGGGCGTGAGCCCGGGTGGCGGGGACAGAGGGAACCCACCGTCGACGAGCGTCAGGCTGGCGACCCGTTCGGGATGGCGGTGCCGCAGGGTGAGAGCGACGAAGCCACCCATCGACATCCCCACGACCGGAACCCGGTCCAGGCCGAGGGCGTCCAGCACCGCCGCCATGTCGTCGGCGTGGCGAGCGAGGCCGTAGGGGCCGTCGACGTCGACACTGTCGCCCCGTCCACGCAGGTCCGGCGTGACCAGGGTGAGCTCGGGCGCCTCCGCGTGCAGCCACGACCAGAGGCGGCGATGGCTGCTGATCCCGTGGATCGCGAGAACCGGTTCGGTGGTGCCGCTGAGGACCTCGTAGGCGAGGTCGCCTCCCGGTACGGCAACCGACCCGACCTCGGACGTCGTCGTCATGACTCCACCGTAGGCGGGGCGCCCTACTGCAGCTCGGCGGGCAGGTCGGACCGGCGCATGAGGATGCAGAACTCGTTGCCCTCGGGATCGGCGAGCACCGCCCAGCCGCGATCGGGCTTGCGCAGGTCGTTGACCAGCGTCGCGCCGAGACCGAGCAGCCGCTCGATCTCCTCGTCGCGGGTGCGGTCCGTCGGCCGCAGGCACATGTGCATGCGGTTCTTGACCGACTTGGCCTCCGGGACCTTGAGGAACAACAGGTAGCGACCGTCGGGCCCTTCGAGTCCGCACTCCTCGTCGCCGGGGTGCTGGTCGTCGTCGGTCATCCGGAAGTCCTCGAGGACCTCCCTCCACCAGAGGGTCTGGGCATAGGGGTCGGCAGCGTCGATGCAGAAGTTGCTGGTCTGGGAAGCCATGCGCCGAACCGTGCCACCCGGCGGCGACAGCCGCCACCGGATTCGGGTCGGGCTGGAAAAGCGACACGCATACCGCTCGATCGGTCAATCTCGGGTCGGGACTAGACACGCGCATACAGTCCGATCCCATGGACCCCGTGCGGAACCCGTATGCGCCGGGCGCCGGCCAGCGCCCGCCCGAGCTGGCCGGCCGCGACGAGCAGCTCGCGGCCTTCGACGTGACGCTGGAACGGGTGGCGCACGGCCGCCCGGAGCGGTCGGTCGTGCTCACCGGGCTGCGCGGTGTGGGCAAGACGGTGCTGCTCAACGCTCTGCGGTCGGCGGCGGTGCGGGCCGACTGGGGTACCGGCAAGCTCGAGGCGCGGCCGGACCAGCCACTGCGCCGGCCCCTGGCGGCCGCCCTCCACATGGCGATCCGTGAGCTCGGACATCCGCAGTCCGACGAGGTGCTCGGGACGGTGAAGGCGTTCGCCGCCCGCGACGCCGGAACCGGCCGGATGCGGGACCGGTGGAACCCCGGGATCGACGTCCCGGCCACCACCGGGCGAGCGGACTCCGGCGACATGGAGATCGACCTCGTCGAGCTGCTCACCGACGTCGGCGGCCTGGCGGCAGACGTGGGTCGGGGTGTGGCGATCTTCGTCGACGAGATGCAGGACCTGCGGCCCGAGGACGTGTCGGCGCTCTGCGCGGCCTGCCACGAGCTGTCCCAGAACCGGCTGCCGGTGGTCGTCGTCGGCGCCGGGCTCCCGCACCTGCCGGCGGTGCTCAGCGCGAGCAAGTCCTACAGCGAGCGGCTGTTCCGCTACAGCCGCGTCGACCGGCTCGACCGGGAGGCCGCGGACCGGGCCCTCGTCTCCCCGGCGCGGGACGAGGACGTCGAGTTCACCCCGGGGGCGCTCGCGGAGATGTATGCGGCGACGGCGGGCTACCCGTACTTCGTCCAGGCGTACGGCAAGGCGGTCTGGGACGCAGCGGCCGGGTCTCCGGTCACGGTGGACGACGTCCGGGTCGCGGCGCCGGAGGCGGAGGCCGAGCTCGGGGTGGGGTTCTTCGGGTCGCGGTACGAGCGCGCGACGCCGGCCGAGCGCGAGTACCTGCGCGCCATGGCGGAGACGGCCGTCATCGAGGCCGAGGCGAGCGAGCCCGAGCCCGACTCGGTGCCGACCGCTGCCGTCGCCGCGCACCTCGACCGCAAGCCGCAGTCACTGTCCCCGGCGCGGGACGCCCTGCTCAAGAAGGGCCTCATCTACTCCGGCGAACGCGGCCGGATCGCCTTCACGGTCCCCCATTTCGGACGGTACCTGCGGGCCACCGTGGGGTAGCCGCCCTGTCAGCAGGGAAACTTTGAGAACCACCGACGGGTTCGAGGCGGGTGAGACGTGAAGATCGGGTTCGCGGCGCCGATTGAGATGGCCGACTCGCTGGCGGAAGCCGGCTATGACTTCATCGAGCCGTTGATCGCCGCCTTCCGGTTGACCGACGCGGCATCGTTGGAGACCGCCAAGCAACTGGCCGCCAGAGCGTGCCTGCCGACTCTGTCCTTCGGCCAGTTCTTCACTCCTGACGTACGGCTCGTCGGACCGGAGACCGACGCCGCCAGCGTCAAGAGCTATCTGGGTCGCGTCGCCGAGCTGATGTCGTACGCCAACGCTGAGGTGGCGGTGATGGGGAGCGCCTCGGCTCGGAACGTGCCCGACGGCTTCGACAGGACACAGGCGGAGGACCAGCTGCTCGAGGCGTACTCATGGGCGGCGGAGGCCTTCCACGGCTCGGGTGCCACGATCGCGATCGAGCCGCAGAACCGCAACGAGACCAACATCATCAACTCCCTGCCGGAGGCTGTCTCGTTTGCTGAGCGGGTCAACCGCCCCGAGCTACGCGTGGCGGCGGACTCGTACCACATGGACGAGGAGCAGGAGCCACTGCAGCACCTGAGCACGTTCGCGGAGTGGATCGTCCATGTCCAGCTGGCCGACACCGGCCGCGAGGTTCCTGGTTCGGGTTCCTTTGACTACCGAACCTTCTTCGGCCACCTGAAGCAGTCGCGATATCCCGGCCACCTCTCCATCGAGATTCCGGACAAGCCCGCCGTGCCCGAGCTGCGGGACAGCTACCAGTTCCTTCAGAGGAAATGGCAGGAGTGAGAGCGCCCACGGTTGCTGGTGTGGGTCTCCTCCCGTTGGCACGGTGATCGCCGCCTGGTACTCCGTCAGACGGTGATCGCCAGCTTGCCGAGCACCTGTCCGCTCTCGAGGCGGCGCATCGCGTGGCCGGCCTCGTCGAGGGGATAGCTGCGGTCGAGGCTGGGCACGACCCGGCCGGAGTCGATGAGGCCGGTGAGCGTCTCGAGGTCGGCCGCGCGCTCCTTGGACATCAGCATCACGAGGCGCTGCCGCACGAACGGCGAGATGAGCGCTCCGCGGATCGAGCGGCCCATACCGGTCAGGTTGCCACCGTTCTCGCTGCCGACGAAGACGACGGTGCCCCGGGGGGCGAGCGCCCGGCGCAGCAGGCCGACGGCGGCGCCGCCACCGATGTCGAGGATCAGGTCGTAGTGGCGGCTCCCGTCGGCGAAGTCGTCGTGGCCGTAGTCGAGGACGCGGTCGGCGCCCAGCGACGCCACGAGGTCGACCTTGGCCGTGCTGCACACGCCGGTGACCTCGGCACCGAACGCCTTGGCCAGCTGGACCGCAAACGTCCCGACACCGCCGGAGGCACCGATGACGAGCACCGACTGGCCCGCCTGCACACGCCCGGCGTCGACGAGCGCCTGTAGCGCTGTGCCGCCCGAGATGGGCACGACGGCGGCCTGGGCGAACGACAGCGTGGCTGGCTTGAGGGCGAGCTTCGCCTCCTTGGCCACCGCGTACTCGGCGAAGGACCCGCCGGCCATCCCGTACACCTCGTCGCCGACCGCGAACCGGGTCACCGCCGCACCGACCTGCTCGACCGTCCCGGCGACGTCGCGCCCGGCGATGGGTTGACGCGGCCGACGGAGCCCGATAGCGAGCCGCACCGCATACGGGGTGCCGGTCATCAGGTGCTGCGTGCCGCGGTCGAGGCCGGCTGCGCTGACGCGGACCAGCACCTCGCGGTCGCCCACCGTCGGGCGGGCCACCTCTGCCACCCGGAGCACCTCCGCGTCGCCGTACCGGTCCTGGGTGACCGCTCGCATCGTCGTGGTCATCGTCGTGCTGGTCATGGGGGTCCGTCCGGGGTAGGGTCCGATTCGTACTAAGTACGAGGAGCGTACCGTACATTGTACGAAACGTCCAACGAGGCCGAGGGGAGCGCGGATGTCCGAGGAGGCCGAGGTCGCCGAACGCCGCGACGAACGTCGACCGCGGCTGAGCCGCGAGCGCGTGGTGGAGGGAGCGCTGGCCATCGCCGACGCCGACGGGTTGGCGGCGCTGACCATCCGCTCCCTCGCCGCCGAGCTGGGCGTCAAGCCGATGTCCGTCTACTACCACGTCGCCAACAAGGACGAGATCCTCGCGGCTCTGGTGGACGTCGTCTTCGGGGAGATCGAGCTGCCGGTTCCCGGCCGTCCCTGGCGACCGGAGATGGAGCGGCGGGCGAACTCCGCCCGTCAGGTCCTGGCCCGTCACCGGTGGGCGATCGGGCTGCTGGAGTCGCGCCCGGATCCGGGGCCGGCCAACCTGCGACACCACGACACCGTTCTCGCGACCCTGCGGGCCGGAGGGTTCTCGCCCGAGATGACCGCCCACGCGTATGCGCTGCTCGACAGCTACGTCTACGGGTTCGCCCTCCAGGAGGCCAGCCTGCCCTTCGAGGGACGGGAGAGCGTCGGCGAGATCGCGGGCCCGATCATGGAGCAGATGGCGGCGGGCGCCTACCCGCACCTCGCGCAGATGGCGTCGACCTACTACCTCCAGCCGGGCTACGACTTCGGCGACGAGTTCCGGTTCGGGCTCGACCTCATCCTCGACGGGCTGGAGGCGGCCATCAGCCGCTAGGTCGCTGCACCCCGGGTCGTGTCGTGATCCCGGCGACGGCCGCGGCGGAAAGCCGCCAGAGCGCCCGTGTAACGGATGGGGCCGTTCCGCGATGGAACAGGTGTCGTGGCGCCACCCGGACCCCCGAGCGGGTGGTGCCACGGCTTTCCACGTTCAGGGGCGGTGCGCCGCGACCCACGCGCGGATCAGGTCCTGCAGCGCGCCGCTCTTCGCAGCCAGGTCGTCGCCGTCGAGGAACTTCGCCACTCTCGAGACGTCACCCGTCCCCTCGAGGATCCCGGTCGGGTCCGGGAGTGACGCGCCCTGGTGGAACATCAGGGAGACGTGGCTCCGGCTCTTCGGGTAGAACGACGCGATGTTGCCGCGGTAGACGAAGGTCGGCGCCTGCCACTTCACGGCCTCGGTCACGTCCGGCGACGCGTCGAGGATCGCGGTCCGGACCTGCTGGACCAGGTCGGCCTGGGGGTTGTCGTACGTCTCGAACCAGGCGTCGACGGCCGGATTCCGCATTCCCACGGAGAACAGCATTCCAGCGGACGGCCGGTACGCGGCAGGAACTCGACGAGGGATGGCGGTGAGTGACGTCGCGCAGCGAGGCGCAGGAGCGCGAGGCTCGCGGCGTGACAGTGGTGGGGTTCCTCGGACTCGGGGTGATGGGCCGGCCCATGGCCCTCAACCTCGTCCGCGCCGGCATACCGCTCGTGGTGTGGAACCGGTCCGCCCCGGCCGCGGAGGAGCTCCGAGCGGCCGGCGCCGAGGTCGCCGACAGCGTGGCCGAGGTCTTCGCCCGGACCGACCGGGTCCTGATGATGCTGGCGAACGGCGAGGTCGTCGACGAGGCACTTCGTCGCGGGACCCCGGCCTGGGAGGACCTGGTCCGCGGCCACCTCGTCGTCCACATGGGGACGACGGCGCCGGCGTACTCCGAGGCGCTCGGCCGCGACGTGGCCCGGGCCGGTGGCCGTTACGTCGAGGCGCCGGTCTCGGGGTCGCGGGTGCCGGCCGAGGAGGCGCGGCTCGTCGCCATGCTGGCCGGCGAGGACGCTGACCTGGACGAGGTCGAGCCGCTGCTGGAGCCGACGTGCGGCGCCGTGGTGCGCTGCGGCGCGGTGCCGTCCGGCCTGCTGATGAAGCTCGCCGTCAACCTCTACCTCGTGACGACCGTGAGTGGGCTGGTCGAGGCGTACCACTTCGCCGAACAGCAGGGTCTGGACCTGGACCGGTTCCGGGCGGTGGTCGACGGTGGGCAGATGTCGAGCCCGATCTCGCGCACCAAGCTGGCCAAGCTCCGCACGGAGGACTTCGCCGTGCAGGCGGCCCTCCGGGACGTCCTCTACAACGCCCGGCTCGTCACCGGGGCCGCGCGCGAGGCGGGCGTCGCGACGCCACTTATCGACGCCAGCGAGGATCTCTTCGCGGAAGCCGAACGGCTCGGCTACGGCGGTCTCGACATGGCCGGTGTCCTGCACGCCTTCGAGGCGAGGAGCGCCGGTCTCACGAGCGTCCCACGCGACGCGTCGTCGTCTTGAGGTAGCCGACCCGGTCGGTCGGGTCGTCGTCGGTGCGGGGCCGAGTCGGCGGCGGTCCCACGGCGGGGGAGAAGTGGTCGAGCTCCGTCGTCAGCAGTCCCTCCCCGCTGGTCAGGTCGGGCATCCGCTGCTGCAACGCGTGCACCGCCACCGCGGGCACGGCGCCCCGGACGACGAGGTGACCGCCGCTCTGGGTGGTCTCCAGCGGCGTCGCGGACAGCCGCGGCAGGGCGGCCAGCACCGTCGCATACAGACGCTCGGGGATGTCCAGCTCGAACCGGTGCACCGGGATGCACACCGTCGTCCGGGCCTGCTGAAGTGCCGTCATGAGGACCAACGGGGCGAGGCAGCGGAAGTCTGCCGCGGTGCTGGAGATGCTCTTGGTGAAGTCGGCATGACCGACGCTGTGCCGTCCCCAGTAGCCCGAATGGGTAATGGTGACAACGCAGTCCGGGATCTCCCACCCGTGCGGTCCCTGTCGAAGCGTGGCGCGAACCGACTCTTCGACCGCCGCGAAGAACGCCGACGGCATCGACCCGAGCTCCACCTCGAGACCGATCGAGACGCCGGCTCCCAGTGGGGCCGGCTCGACCCGGAGCCCCACTGTCGCGAGGAACGGGTTGCTCGGCCTGCCGATCACTTCGGCGTCGGCGCCGGTACCCACCAGCCGCTCGACGCAGATCGGGGTCGACTCGCGGAACGTCACGGGCACGCCGTAGTCGGTCTCGAGCAGGCTGCCGAGGACCTCCTTCTGCACCTCGCCGTAGAGCGACACCGCCACCTCGCGGCGACCGTCGTCCTGGCGGACGTCGATCAGTGGGTCGCCCTCGGCCAGCTGGCCGAGGGCGGCGTACAGCGCGACTCGGTCCGTGGGGTCGACCGGGTCGACGACCGTCTCCAGGGAGGGCCGCACGAACTGGTCGCTGTTCCGTGTCGGCCACCTGCCTACCGGGTCGCCGATCCGGGCCGACTCGAGTCCGCGAACCACGCCGATCTGCCCCGCGACCAGCACGGTCGACGCCTCCGCCCCACCCGGGCGATGGACGCTGATCCCGGTCACCCGCTCGTCGCGGCCGTGTCCGAGGTCGATACGGTCGCGAACCCGCAGAGCCCCCGAGCCCACCCGGACGTGGACAAGCTTCTGGCCGTCCTCACCCCGCCGGATCGCGAAGACGACGCCGCCGAGCGGCGCCTCCGCGTCAACCGGCGGCGGCGGCAGCAGGTCGGGCAGCAGCCGCATCAGGTCAGGCACGCCCGCCCCCGTGATCGCGGACCCGAACAGGACCGGGTGCGCCCGCCCCGCCCTGGTCTGCCTTCCGAGGCGGCGCAGCAGCTCGGGCCAGGAGTATGCGGGTCGCTCACCGACCGCCGCGGCGAGGACCTCGTCGTCCACCTCGGCCAACGACTCCGCGAGTCGCGTCGCCCCCCAGAGGTTCTCGTGGACCTGTATGCGCGCCCCTCGTGAACCCGCCTCGCTCACCGAGCCGACGCATACGGTGTCGGGGGTGAGCCGGTCGCGGATCTCGCCGACCACCCGGTGGGGGTCCGCGTTGCGCCGGTCGACCTTGTTGACGAAGAAGACGGTCGGGATGCCCAGCCGACGCAGCGCGCGGTAGAGCACGAGCGTCTGGGCCTGGACCCCCTCGACGGCCGAGACGACGAGGACACAGCCGTCCAGCACGGCGAGCGCGCGCTCGACCTCCGCGACGAAGTCCGAGTGTCCAGGAGTGTCGACGAGGTTGACGGCGAGGCCGTCGACCCGGAACGACGCTACGGCCGAGCGGATGGTGATGCCACGGCGGCGCTCCAGCGCCATCGTGTCGGTCTGGGTGTCGCCGGCGTCGACACTGCCGAGGTCGGCGAGAACGCCGGCCTCGTAGAGGAGGCGCTCGGTCAGACTGGTCTTGCCGGCGTCAACGTGCGCCAGGATGCCGAGGTTGAGGGTGGGTTCCGGGGTGAGCAAGGGCCTTCACGTCCATTCGGTGGGTACGTACCTGTGGGGACATGAGGGCTGCTCGCATCGCTCGGTTCTCTCCTCGCTCGGTTCTCGGGACGTACCCGAGGACACCACGGCCGGCGCCCGGCGGTCGAATGGTTTTATGCCGGCCGGCCGATGAGTTCCGTCCGTCACGCCGGTCCACCGGGTCATGAGCGACAGCACAACGACGCAGGACGAGACGCAGATCCGGGAGCTGATCGAGGGATGGGCGCAGGGGGTGCACGAGGGCGACCTCCCTCGGGTGCTCGCCGACCACGCGGAGGACATCGTCATGTTCGACGTGCCTCCGCCCGAGGACGGGGTGCGCGGCCTCGACGAGTACACCGAGACCTGGCCGCCGTTCTTCCAGTGGCAGGCGAGCGGCGCGATGTTCGAGATCGTCCGGCTGGACGTGACCGCGGGTGCCGATGTCGCCTTCGCTCACGCGCTGCTGCGCTGCGGCACACCGGACGAGTTCGAGTCCGATCCCACGCGCCGTCTACGACTGAGCATCGGGCTGCGCAAGGAGGGCGGCCGCTGGGTGGTCTCGCACGAGCACCACTCGTTCACCGACCGGTCGTGATTCCCGGCTGGCTCGACTGAGAGTCGAGCAGCTTGGCTCGCCGTATGCGGTGAGTCGAGTCGCTCGGCTCAGAGTCGAGCCCAGCGGTGTCGCGTTACCCGCGCTCCGCCGCGGTGCAGATGCAGGCCTCGTTGCCCTCCGGGTCGGCGAGCACCCAGAACGACGGCGCCTCCGTGTCGGAGACGAGGCGGCCACCGGCGTCGATCGCGCGAGCGATTCGCGACTCGGCCTCCTCGGGCGCGACCCAGACGTCGAAGTGGATCCGGTTGCGCTGAGGTCGTGGTTCGTCCATCTGCTGGAACCACAGGGCTGGCCGGATCGACTCCGGGTCGACGAGGGTCTGGCCGCGGCCGCCGTCGTAGCCGAGAACCGCCGTCCAGAACGGGCGTACCGCCGGGATGTCCATCGCGTCGATGGCGATCTCGAGCTCCGCCACCCGCGTGGTCTCGGGCTCGAGGCCCAACTCGGCGAGAACCTCGTTCACGGCGGTCGCCAGCCGGACGTCGCGGTCGGAGATGCCGCCGACGTCGTGGCTCGAGGTGACGACGTGGACCCGACCCCAGCGCAGGTCGAGGTCGGGGTGGTGCTGCTGCTCCTCGGCGATCGCGCCGATCCGGTCGACCAGCGCGAGCGCGGTCGCGAAGTCGTCGGTCGCGACGGTGACGTGCAGGCCGCTGGCCAGCGCCCGCCAGCCCGGAACCGCGTCGTTCGCCTCGTGCTTGGTCAGGGTCTTCGCCATGCGCTCGACGGTACCCGCGCCGGATCTACGCGGCGACGGTGAGGGCCAGGGCCAACGCGGCCGGCACGAACTGGATCGCCGCCGCGGTCCAGTACCGCCGACCGGTCGTCGCGAGGACCACGCCGGCCACCACCATGCAGGCCAGACCGAACACGACCAGGGTCTTCCCGACAACGCCGGCCGACCCGTCGCGGCCGAGCATGACGATGCCGACGAACACGCCCACGGCCAGGGCGAGGTTGTAGAACCCCTGGTTGTACGCCATCGGCCGGATGGTCTCGGCCTGCTCGCGGGACGCGATCCCGAACCGCGCGTACACGGCGGGCCGGGTCCACAGCAGGCTCTCGAACACGAAGAACACGACGTGCAGCACGGCCGCGAGACCGGCCACCAGCTGGGCCGCGATGAGCATGGGCCTTCTTAGCAGACCGCGTTCACAGCGGGCGCTCGAACCACTCCACATCGACGAACCGCCCGAACTTCGTCCCGACCTCGCGGAACACCCCGATGGGTTCGAATCCGAACCGCAGGTGCAGCGCACGCGACGGGAGGTTCGGCACCGCGACCCCGGCGTACGCCCGGTGCAGGTCCTCGTCGGCCAGTACCTCGAACAGCCGCTCGTACAGGGCGTTCCCGATGCCGCGACCGCCGGCCTCCTCGGCCACGTAGACCGTCGTCTCGACCGTCGTCCGGTAGCCCGGCTTGGGCCGGAAGGGGCCGCTCGTCGCATACCCGAGGACCTGTCCCTCGTCCTCGGCCACGAGGAGCCGGTGCGGCCCGCTCGCGGCGTAGTGCGAGAGCCACTCTCGGCGCTCGTCGACGGAGAACGGCACGTCGTCGAACGTCACGTGGCTGGTCGTCACGTAGTGGTTGTAGATATCGGTGAGGGCGGCGAGGTCGTCCTCCGCTCCGGGCCGGACCAGGGTCACCCGGTCGTCCGGGGACGCAGGGTCCGCCGCATGACCAGGCGGGTGGGGCTGCGGCGCTCGACCTCGCGGAACCCGGCCTTCTCGTAGAGCGACCGCGACCCCCACCACATCGACCCGTTGTCGCTGCGACTCGGCTTGTCGACGGGGTAGGCCTCGAGGGTCCGGACGCCGTGGTCTCGCGCGAAGTCGACCGCCGCGCCGAGCAGCCGCCGCTGCACGCCCTGGCCGCGATAGTCGCTGCCGACGAAGGAGCAGACCACCGACCAGACCGGGGTGTCGTCGACGGCGCGCATCATCCGCGAGGCGTCCAGGCGCGGGTACTCGGGACGCGGGGCGAGGCTGATCCACCCGGCCGGCTCCCCGTCGACGTACCCGACCAGTCCGGGAGACTCGCCGGCGTCGACGACCCGGCGCAGGTCCTCGCGGTGCTCCGGCCCGGCCGCGACCGTGAGACCGAAGTCTCCGGTCGTCCGGTAGAACATGCACCAGCAGCTACGCAGGACGGTCGAGCCCCGGCGCTCGGCCAGGGCCTCCAGGTCGTCCCAGGTGTCGGGGGTCAGAGGCGCGGAGGTGAACCGGTAGGCCACCCGGCCACCCTAACGACGTAGCCTCCTGGGGTGTCGACCGAGGCCGTGGACCGGCGCGCGGAGCTGCGGGCCGACTGCAGCCGCTGCGCCGGACTCTGTTGTGTCGCACTGCCGTTCGCGCGCTCGGCCGACTTCGCCATTGACAAGCCGTCCGGTATGCCGTGCCGTCACCTTCGTGAGGACGACCGGTGCGGGATCCACGACCGGCTCCGGCCCGAGGGCTTCCCGGGGTGCGAGGTCTTCGACTGCTTCGGCGCCGGACAGCAGGTCGTGCAGGTCACCTTCGGCGGCCGCTCGTGGCGGGACGGGGACGATCTCGCGCGTCCCTTGTTCGCGGCGTTCGGGACGCTGCGCGCGGTGCACGAGATGCGGTGGTACCTCGCGGACGCCGCGACCCGCTACCTGCCTGACGATGTGGCGGCCGAGGTCGCCCTCGCCGCCGACCACCTCGCTGCCCTCGCGGCCTCCGACGCCGACGACCTCGCGGACCTGGACGTCGGCGTGCTGCGCGGAGGGGTCGGTGACCTGCTGGGCCGGGTCAGCTCGGCGGTGCGTGACCACCTCGGCGGGAGGGACCTGCGGGGCCACGACTTCGCCGGCCGCGGCTTCCGCGACCAGTCCTTGCGGGGCGCCGACCTGCGCGGCGCGCTGTTCATCGGGGCCGACCTGAGGGGCGCCGACCTGCGCTCGGCGGACCTGCTCGGCGCGGACCTTCGCGGCGCCGACCTGCGGGGCGCCGACCTCACGGACGCACTGTTCGTCACCGGACCGCAGCTGACCGCCGCCCGCGGCGACGGCACGACGCGCATACCGGTCGAGGTCGTCCGGCCCCGGCACTGGCCGTGAGCCGTCTCTAGCGTCAGGTCTAGAAAGTCCTATCGAGCGCCAGACAGGACGCCGGCCGCGGTCAGCCGGTAGCGCAGGTCGTCCGCAACCAGCCGCATGTACTGGACCGACGGGTGCAGGTAGTCGCCCTTGAGGACGGTGTCGTGCACCGTGGTGAAGATCGGGCACCGGCCGTCGACGCAGTACCAGTGCAGGGTGTCGATGAACGTCGCGCCCGTCACCCGGCGCTCGGCGTCCTGCGTCTCCTGCCACCACGCCGGGATGCCCGTCACGCAACGGTTCGGCGAGCCGCCGGCCCGGAAGCAGTCGAGGAACGCCACACCCGGGATCGACGGCGAGACGAAGACGACGTGGTCCGTCCCGGCGCGCAAGGCGTCCGCGAACGCCTGGTCGGCCCGGGTCCATTCGGCCGCCGCCGCCTCACCCGAGGCCTTGGACTTCAGCCGCGTGGCCCACGCGTACGTCTCGATCACGAGGACGGCGGCCGGCCGCGTCTTCGCGACGTGGTCGAGCACCATCGCCCGGTGGTTGACGCAGGGAACGGCCCACTCGTCCTTGCCGTAGTTGGCGTCGATGCCGTTGACACCGCACGCGATCTTGGTCAGTCCGCGGACCTTGTAGTCCTTGCCGTATGCGGCGACGACCGCCGCGAGGAGAGGTAGACCCAGCGAGTCACCGACGACGTCGATCTCGGGGCCATCGGGGTTGCCGAACGTGCAGGAGCGCGGGTTGCTCGCCACCGTGGCGACGCACGCCTTCATCGCGGCACTCTGGTCGGCCGTCGTGGCCCACTGGTCCGGCTTCGGGGTGAGGTCGGCGGGGAAGGTGCGCGCCGCCAGCGCTCCCGCCAGCCCATCCCGGAGCGCCTGGCCGGACGCCCCGAGGGGGATGGCGGTGGCCGACGGCGAGGGAGTGGGCTGGCTGGCGGCGTTCGCCGACGGAGCCGTCGTCGCGGCCTCGGTGGTGGGTGCCGGCGCCGGAACGGCGCCCTCCGGCGCCGCCGGGCCGGGAGGAACGGCCTCGTGTCCGGCCAGTGCCGAGAACGCGTCCGGTCCGGCCTGGGCCACCTGGATGCCCGCCACCACGAGGCATACCGCCACGACCGCGGAGGCCACCATCCCTCGGCGCCGCGCGACCCACCATGACCGCCAGGGTCCGGTTCGCGGGTGGTCGTGGCCCGCCCCCCAGGTCGGTGCGTCGAGGATCGGGCGCTCGAGCAGGTAGTAGCTGACGGTGGCGAGCACGAGCGTCAGGAGGACGACCACGACCTTCTCGACGGTCGACGCGGGCAGGACCGTGGGTAGCAGGACCAGGATCGGGAAGTGCCACAGGTAGATCCCGTAGGAGGTGTCGCCGAGGTAGCGGCTGACCGGGTTACTGAGGAGGACGGCACCACGAACGGGCGCGCCGACCCCGGCCACGAGCACGGCGAGGGCTCCGACCGCCGGTACCAGGGCCGCGGGGAACGGGACCGGGACGTCGGCCAGCACCACGAACGAGGCCGCGACGACGGCCAGACCGGCCCACGACAGCGAGGTCCGCACTGCCGGCCCGAGTCGTACGGCAGCGGCCGGGACGCACGCGAGCCCGGCGCCGAGCGCCAGCTCCCAGGCCCGGGTCAGCGACGAGTAGAACGCGGTGGTCGCGTCGGTACCGCCCTGCACCGCCGCCCACCCGAGCGACGCAACAACCACCGCAGCGCAGAGCGCCCCGAGGACCATGCGCCCCGAGCGGCGACGCGCGGCGACGGCGAGTGCGGCGGCGACCAGCCAGGGCCACACGAGGTAGAACTGCTCCTCCACCCCGAGTGACCAGAAGTGCAGGACGGGCGAGGGGGCGTCGCCCAGCGCGAAGTAGTCGCTCCCGACCGCGGCGGCGTGCCAGTTGGACAGGAAGAATGCCGCCCAGAGGGCGTCGGTCCGCACCTCCGCGGCCCGCGGTGCGGTGAGCGCCCATGCGGACACCGCGACCGTGAGGGCCAGGACGACGAGCGCGAGCGGCAGGATCCGGCGGGCCCGCCGGGCATAGAACGCACGCAGCGAGATGCGGCCCCGTCGCTGCCGGTCGCGCAGCAGGACGCCGGTGATGACGAACCCCGAGATGACGAAGAAGACGTCGACACCGAGGTACCCGCTCCCGGGCCACCCGGCGACGTGCGCCGCGACTACCGCGACGACGGCCACCGCCCGCAGACCTTGGATGTCCGCGCGGCGGTGGCCGGCCGTGGTCGCCCCGACCGGCGGGGCGGGTGCTGCGGCGGTCACGACGCACAGGATCGCATCGCAGCGGGTCACAGGTCAGGCGGCCGACTGCTCCAAGGTCAGGAGGTACTCCTTGGCGCGGACCCCACCGGCATACCCGGTCAGCGCTCCGTGCGAGCCGACCACGCGGTGGCACGGGACGACGATGCACAGCGGGTTGGCCCCGAGGGCCGCCCCGACCGCTCGTGAGGCGGTCGGCCGGTCGATCGCGCGGGCCAGCCCGCCGTACGTCTCCCGCTCGCCGTACCCGACGGTCCGGGCCAACGTCGCCAGCACGTCGCGTTGGAACGGCGTCGCGAGGACGAGGTCGGTGACGAGGTCGAACTGATGGCGACGTCCGGCAAGGAAGTCGTCGAGCTGCCGACGCGCGTCGTCCAGGGCGCCGGGCCGGCGCAGCACCCGCGGCGACACCGCCCGGGCGAGGCGGTCGAGGACCGTGTCCACGGCCTCGTCGTCGCCGACGTAGCGAGACGCCACGAGGGCGCCGATCTCGTTGCGAGCGAGGAGGATCCGCCCGACGGCGGTGTCCTCGACGACGTAGGACACGTCGGCCGAGTCGAAGGTCGGGGGTCGCATCGGCGGCGACGACGGGACCGTCGTCTGCAGCCGCTGCTCCAGGGTCTGGGGGTCGTTCATCAGGCACTCTCTCTCAGGGTCTTGAGGCCGTCGCTGACGAGGCGGCGGCTCATCGTGGGCGTGGTACCGAGCAGCTCGGCGATCGTGGGGTGGTCGAGGTCCCCGACGTACTTGAGGACCACCGCCTCCCGTTGTCGGTCGGGCAGCCGGGCGACCCGCCCCCACAGGTCCGTGTCGACGAGGTCGGACTCCGGGCCGTCCACCTCGGTTGTGCCGGCGAGCACCGTCTCGTCGTCGGTCGGCACGGCGCGGCGGTTGCGGGACCGGTGGACGTCCATCGCGCAGCGGTGGGTGATGGTCAGCAGCCAGCCACGCAGGTTCCGCGCGGACGTCAGGCGGGGGTACGCGGCATACGCCTGGGTCCACGCCTGCTGTGCCACGTCGTCGCCGTCGACCGGCCCGGCGAGGGCCCGGGCGAGCCGGGCGACGTCGCGCCAGTGGTCGTCGACCAGTCGCTGGAAGGGGGGAAGGGTCACACGGGTAGAACGCCCGTGCGGCGCCGGGTGTGAGTCGCTCGGCTCACGCACCGTGCCACGATATGCCGGTGCCGCAGCCCCTTGTCGTCGCACACCGGGGCTCGTCCTACGCCGTGGCAGAGCACACTGTCGGGGCCTACCGGCGCGCGATCGCCGAGGGAGCGGACGCGCTGGAGTGCGACGTGCGCCTGTCGGCCGACGGCGAGCTGGTCTGCCTGCACGACCGCACCCTCGAACGCACCGGCGGGTCCCCGGGCATCGTCTCGACGATGTCCCTCGCCGAGCTGCGGGCCGTGGACTGGGGCGCCTGGAAGCACGGCAGCGAGCCGGGGCGCGATGCCGAGGACGGTTCGCTGGTCACGCTCCGGGAGCTCGTCGAGCTCGCCCTGGGCGCGGGCCGCGAGATCGGCCTGGCGGTCGAGACGAAGCACCCGTCCCGCGCGGGCGGCCGCCTCGAGCACGCCGTGGCCGCGCTGCTCGGGGAGTACGGACTCACCGGGCCGCGCGCTGCCCACGGCGTCTGGGCGCGGATGATGTCGTTCTCCAGCATGGCTGTTCGCCGGATGTCCAGCCTCTGCCCCGAGCTGCCGCTGGTCCTCCTGGTGTCGGCGCAGCAACCGCTGCCGGTCTCCCGTGCCCGACTCGCGGCGGGCGCCGGAACCGCGGGTCTGGACATCGCCCTGGTCCGCGAGCGCCCCGGAATCGTCGCCGAACGACACGACGCGGGCAACGAGGTCTGGGTGTGGACGGTCGACGACGAGGCGGACATGCGTCTCTGCACGCATCTGGACGTGGACGCCATCATCAGTAACCGTCCTGCTTCCGTGCTCGACCTGTTGGGCCGCAACCGATAATCTCAGCGTGGCTCGGTCGCCATGGGGGCAGGACGCGACTGGGGAGGGGCAGGCACGAATCAGGCGGTGAGTAGTCATTGGCACAGCGCGCCGAAACGGTGCGGACCGGGGTCTCGACGCAACCCACATGGCCGACCCGGATGACGACCGCACCCGCTCCTGACACGGGTGAGCGCCCGCGCACGATCCGTGTGCCCTGGGCGCCGTCCGCCGTCGCGAAGACGCGTCGCGTGCTCGTGGCCGACCTCGACGCGCGCGGAGTGGCCTCGGAGACCGTCGGCGAGGCCGAGATCGTCGTCTCCGAGCTGATCGCCAACGCGCTGCGGCACGCACGCCCCCTCGCTGACGGCATGATCCGCGTGCACTGGAAGGCCAAGGCCGGCGTCGTCGAGGTCGAGGTGAGCGACGGTGGCGGGGTCTCGACGCCACGACCGGCTCCGCAGTCCCTCTGGGCCTCGTCCGGCCGCGGGCTCCGCATCGTGCGCAGCCTGGCCCACGAGTGGGGCGTCACCGAGGAGCGCAACGGACGGACCGTCTGGGCGGCACTCGGCGGCCCCTCGAGGCGCCGCTCCCACTGAGCTCCTTCGTGCCGACCCCCTAGGGTTCCGTCCATGGGCAAGGCCAGCCGTCGACGTACCACCCGCGCGTCGCATACCGACGGACCGGACGGCAGGCCGGCACCGGCTCCGTTCGTCGCCCGACCCTTCGAGGGGCTGCCCTCGGAGACCGAGTGGGTGGCGCTGCGCGAGATCCTGCCCGCCGCCACGGGCTCGGTGACCCTCACCGCGGACGGCGCCACGACGCCCGCGACGGTCTGCACGGTGCTCCCGCTCGCCTGGCCGGCCTTGCACCGCAACGGTGGCGAGCTGTTCGTCGCGACCCAGTCGGGCGCGACCAGCGGGGACGCGAGCCGCGACCTCGCCGCCGCGCTGCTCCTCGCCGCCGGCGCGGACGAGGGCACGCCGGTCACCGCCGTCCCGAACCCCACCGTCGACACCCCGCGACTGCAGGACATCCTCGACCTGACCGCCCCGTTCGACGTGACCGTCCACGAGGGGTTCGACTTCTGGGTCGGCGAGGCGGCCCTCGACGAGGATGGCCAGCAGTCGCTCGAGCGGGCCAACGAGTCGGTGATCCCGACCGAGCGCGTCGTCGACGGCGAGTCGGTCTACTGGTGCGTCATCAACGGGCGCACCTACGTCCGCTGGGTCCTGCCGTATGACGAGGACACCGCCACGGCTGCTCTCGCCCGGCTGCACGCCGCCGACTCCGACCGGCTCACCCCCGAGTCCCGCCTGCTCGGGGCGTTCCGGGCCTGCGGGCTGCTCGTCCCTGTCTGGGAGGTGCCCGCCGACACGACGGCCGGCGACTACCCCGACGCCGTCAAGGCCATGGGCGCCGGCCTGTCCAGCGCCGCCGACGACGACACGCCACTCACCGCCGACGAGCGCCGGGCCCGCGCCGGGCTGCTCAACCGACAGGTGACTCTGCGCTGACTCGAGCCCAGCGGCCCGCCCTCGTGCGGTGAAATGCCCGAGGACCGGCCGGTATGCCCGTACTACCCTGCCCGGGTGTCCCTGACCTCCGCGCAGCTCGGCACGCTGACGGTCGTCCTCGGGGTCGTCGCGGTCATCGCGCTGGCGCTGGCGATCGGCTCCCACCTGCGGCTGTCGCGGCTGCGTCGTCGGTTCACCGTCCTCTGGGGCGGCGGAGAGGTGGACGTCGCGACCCTGGCCGCCGGACAGGAGCGCCGCCTCACCGCCCTCGCGCGCGACGTCGAGACCGTTCGGGAGGACCTCGGGTCCGTCCGCGGCGACCTGCGCACGTCGTTGCGGAACGTGTCCGTCGTCCGGTACGACGCCTTCGGTGACATGGGCGGACGCCTCAGCTTCTCCTGTGCGGTCGTCGACGACGCCGGCGACGGGCTGGTCATCTCGTCGATCCACGCCCGCGGCGAGTCCCGCACCTACGCCAAGGGGATCGTCGGCGGCTCCAGCGAGATCACCCTCACTCCGGAGGAGCAGGAGGCGCTCGCCGCCGCCCGCGGCGGACCCGTCCGGTCGGCCCCCGGAACTACCGGAACCACCGGAACCACCGGAACCACGCGAACGACCGCTCGGGAGCGCCGATGACGACCCGCCGCTACGGTTTCCTCGGCCCCGCCGGGACCTTCTGCGAGATGGCGCTCGACGCGTGGGCGCCCGCCGAGGACGCCGACCACGTGCCCTGCGACTCGGTGGTGGCGGCGCTCGAGGCGCTGCGTTCCGGCGATCTCGACGCGGCCATGGTCCCGATCGAGAACTCGGTCGAGGGTGGGGTGAGCGCCACGCTTGACGCGCTGTCCGTCGGGTCCGACGTCGTCATCACCGGCGAGGTCCTCGTGCCGGTCACCTTCGTCCTGGCCGTCCGACCGGGCACCCGGCTCGAGGACGTCAGGGCGGTCGGGACCCACCCCCACGGATGGGCCCAGGTGCGGACCTGGATGAACGCGAACCTGCCGTCCGCCGTCTACCTCACGACGCTGTCTACCGCCGCGGCCGCGGCCGACCTGGACCCCGCCGCCGGCGCCGTGGCCGCATACCAGGCCGCCGTTTGCGCCCCCGGTGCGGCCCGGATCCACGGGCTGGAGGTGCTCGCCGAGGACATCGGTGACAACGGCCGGGCGGTGACCCGGTTCGCGCTGGTCGCCCGGCCCGGACACACCCCGGCGCCGACCGGCGCCGACAAGACGACGCTCGTCCTCTACCAGCGGGACGACCACCCCGGCGGCCTTCTCGAGCTGCTGGAGCAGTTCGCCGCCCGCGGCGTCAACATGACGCGGCTCGAGTCGCGGCCGACCGGCGAGGCGATGGGCTCGTACTGCTTCTCGATCGACGTCGAGGGCCACATCGCCGACGCTCGGGTGGCCGAGACGCTGATGGGCCTCAAGCGGGTCTGCGCCCAGGTGCGCTACCTCGGCTCGTATGCCCGTGCCGACGGCACGCCGACCACCCCGCTCGTCGGCACCAGCGACGCCGAGTTCGACACGGCGCGGCGCTGGCTGGACGAGCTCCGCGGCTGAGTGGAGCCGGGGCCCAGGATCCCGGGCAACGACTTGTTAGGTGAGGCTTACCTGTGCTGTGATGGGCCGTCCCGATTAGGGCAGGGCCCTGTCACGTAATTCCGGCGCCCTGCCGACAGTCGCACTGGAGGAACCCCGTGCTCGTGAGCAACGCCCTCATCGGGCTGCGCGAAGGCTTGGAGGCGGCCCTCGTGGTCGTGATCCTCGCGGCGTTCCTCGTCAAGACGGACCGGCGCTGGGCGCTCAAGTACGTCTGGCTCGGAGTGGCGACCGCCGTCGTGCTCTCGATGGGGCTGGCCGCCTTCCTCACCTTCGGGACCCAGCGGCTGACCTTCGAGCAGCAGGAGCTCATCGGCGGCATCGCCTCGATCATCGCGGTCGCCTTCGTGACGGCGATGGTGTTCTGGATGCGCACCGCCGCGCGGACCATCTCCGGCGAGCTCAAGGGCCGGATCGACAAGGCCCTCGACGTGGGTCCGTGGGCGATCGCCCTGGTCGGGTTCCTCGGCGTCGGTCGAGAAGGCCTGGAGACCGCGATCTTCTTCTACGCCACCACCGAGGCGGCCGGACAGGGCGAGATCCAGCCCATGCTCGGCTGGATCATCGGTCTCGGCGGCGCGGTGCTCATGGGCATCGCCATCTACAGGGGAGTGCTGAAGATCAACCTCGGCCTCTTCTTCCGCTACACCGGCATCCTCCTCATCATCGTGGCCGCGGGGATCCTCGCCTACGGCATCCACGACCTGCAGGAGGCCGGCTTCCTGCCGGGCCTGAACAACCTCGCCTTCGACGTCAGCGCTGCCGTGCCGCCGGACTCCTGGTACGGCACCTTGCTCAAGGGCATCTTCAACTTCAGCCCCAACACGACGTGGCTCCAGGCGGTCGCCTGGGTGCTCTACGTCGGCATCGTCCTGCCCCTCTTCCTCCGTCCGGTGAAGGTGGCGAGCACGCCGCCCCCGAGCCCGGCGCCTGCCACGCGCAGCGGCGCCTGACCCTCCGTCCACGTCCTTCCGCACCATCCAGGGAGCCCCCGCATGTCCGTGTTCCGCACCTCGTCGGCCTTCGTCGCCGCCGTCGGCCTCCTCGCCCTCGGGGCGTGCACCTCCGGAGGCGGGAGTACCGGGTCGTCCACCGCCGGGTCTACCGGAGCCGCTACCGGTGGTCCGATCGCGGTCACGGCCACCGACACCGAGTGCACGGTGTCCACTCCGACCGCCGAAGCCGGGACCATCACCTTCCAGGTGAAGAACACCGGGTCCAAGGTCAACGAGTTCTACCTCTACGGCGCGGGCGACCGCATCATCAGCGAGGTCGAGAACATCACCCCGGGCCTCACCCGCGAGCTCAAGGTCGAGGTGACCGAGCCGGGGACCTTCCAGACCGCGTGCAAGCCGGGGATGGTGGGGGACGGCATCCGCGCCGCCTTCACCGTCACCGGGACGGCCCAGCCGGGCAGCGCGGACCAGAAGGTCGCCAAGGCCATCGCCGACTACAAGGCCTACGTCGCCGCGCAGTCCGCTGAGCTTCTCGCCGGAACCGAGGCCTTCGTCGCCGCCGTCAAGGCCGGCGACGTCGCCAAGGCCAAGGCGATCTACACCGCCGCGCGGGTTCCGTGGGAGCGGATCGAGCCGGTGGCGGAGTCGTTCGGCGACCTCGACCCGAAGATCGACGGTCGCGAGGACGTCGTCGAGGAGGGGCTGCCCTTCACCGGGTACCACCGGCTGGAGAAGGACCTCTGGGTCGACGGGCTCAAGGCCGACAGCTCGGCGATCGCCGACCAGCTGCTCGCGGACGTCAAGACGATCGTCGAGAAGGCCGCCACCGCGGAGTTCACCGCGCTCTCCATCGCGAACGGCGCCAAGGAGCTGCTCGACGAGGTCGCGACGACGAAGATCACCGGCGAGGAGGAGCGGTACTCGCATACCGACCTCGCCGACATGAAGGCGAACCTCCAGGGCTCCCAGGCCGCGCTCGAGGTGCTGCGCCCGGTCATCACCGAGCGTCAGCCCGCCCTGGTGGCGGCGCTCGACCAGACGTTCACCGCCATCAACCAGGCCCTCGACCGGCACAAGAAGGGGCTGGAGTACGCCATCCTCACCGAGGTCTCGGCCGACGACGTGAAGGCCCTCACCGTGGCTCTCGACGCCCTCGCCGAAGAGGTGGCCAAGGTCCCGGCCGTCGTCGAGTCGGGAGCTGGAGGGACACCGACGTCGTGACCGAGCCCACGGCCCCGGCCGACCCCGAGGCCACCCCCCAGTCCGCGACCGGCGTCAGCCGGCGCGGACTGCTCGGCGTTTCCGCCGGGGCGGCGGTGGCGGGAGTCGCGGTCGGGTTCGGCGGCGGGTATGCGACGCGATCGGCGGCCGCTCCCGCGGCGGACCCGGCTCCGACGACGACACCGGCCAGCCTCGACGCCCCCATCGAGTTCCGCGGCGAGCACCAGGCGGGGATCATCACCCCGGCTCAGGACCGGATGCACTTCGTCGCGCTCGACGTCGTGACGAAGGACCGGGCGCTCCTCGTCGACCTGCTGAAGAAGTGGACCCGGGCGGCCGAGCGGATGAGCGTCGGCGCCGAGGCCGCCCCGGGCGGCGTGGTCGGCGGCGGACCCTACGGCGTCCCTCAGGACACCGGGGAGGCCTACGGGCTGCCCGCCTCGGGGCTGACCCTGACCATCGGGTTCGGGCCGTCGCTGTTCGACGGCCGGTTCGGGCTGGCCGACCGGCGCCCGGCGGCGCTGCAGGAGCTGCCGGCGTTCCGCGGCGACGACCTCGACCCCGCCCGGTCCGGTGGCGACATCTGCATCCAGGCCTGCGCGAACGACCCTCAGGTGGCGGTCCACGCCGTCCGCAACCTCATCCGGCTCGGCTTCGGCATCGTCTCGGTGCGCTGGTCCCAGCTCGGGTTCGGCCGCACCTCGTCGACGAGCACCAGCCAGGCCACGCCGCGGAACCTGTTCGGGTTCAAGGACGGCACCGCCAACGTCAAGGCCGAGGAGACGACGGCGGTGAACGACTTCGTCTGGGTGGCTCCGGCCGACGTCCCCGGACCGGCCGCCTGGATGGCCGGGGGGACCTACCTGGTCGCCCGTCGCATCCGCATGCACATCGAGGTCTGGGACCGGACCAACCTCCAGGACCAGGAGACGATCATCGGTCGCAACAAGGCGGCCGGCGCTCCGCTGGGCCAGGAGCAGGAGTTCGACGAGCCGGACTTCGCGAAGAAGGGCACCGACGGCGAGCCGGCGATCGCCGTCGAGGCGCACATCCGACTGGCCCACAAGACCAACCTCGACGGGGTCCGGATCCTGCGCCGCGGCTACAACTTCACGGACGGCAGCGACGGGGTCGGCCACCTCGACGCGGGGCTGTTCTTCATCGCGTTCGTCCGCGACCCGGCCAAGCAGTTCGTCCCGATGCAGCGCGCCCTCGCCGAGAAGGACGTCCTCAACGAGTACATCGAGCACACCGGCTCGGCCCTCTTCGCCTGCCCGCCGGGCGTGCGTGAGGGTGGCTACTGGGGCGACGCGCTCTTCGCCTGAGCGCTCACGCCGACCCGCACGACGAGCGCGAGTGGGTCGACCCGAGCGGTCATCGACCGGGCCGTGCCGATCGCGTCGCCGTCCAGCTGGACCTCCTGAGGCTGGTCCACCTCGATGTGGATCTCCTCGCCGGCGTGGCGGTCGATGAGCGGGTGGCCTCGTCGCTGCCGCGTGACCACGTGCCCGGCCACCGCGGACCACCCCACGACGCCGCGCGGTGACAGGACGACCGAGTCGAGCAGCCCGTCGTCCAGGCGCGCGGTGGGCATGAGCACCAGCCCACCGAAGAGCTTTCCGCAGTTCCCCACGACGACCGTCCGCGTCCGGCGCGAGAACTCGCCCTCGCCGTCGACCTTCATCCTCACCTTGAACTGTGGACCGAGGAAGTTCTGAAACCCCGACACGACGTAGGCGGCCGAGCCCACCCGGGCCTTGAGCCGATCCTGAGCGCCGGACATGATCGCGGCGTCCAGCCCGACCCCGGCCATCACGAGGAAGATGTGCTGGTCCGGGTCGGCGTGCTGGCCGGACGGGTCGACGGACAGCCGCCCGACGTCGATCCGGACGTTCTGGCCGGTCAGCGCGACGACCAGGGCCTTGTCGAGCGAGTCGACCGGCAGCTCGAGGTTGCGGGCCAGGAGGTTGCCGGTGCCGCCGGGGAGCAGGCCGAGCGGGGTCTCCGTGCCGACGAGGGCGGTGGCCACGGCGCGTACCGTGCCGTCCCCGCCCAACGGGCAGACGACCGCGGCGCCCTCTTCGACCGCGCGGTGCGCCTGACCGGTCCCCGGGTCGGCGAGGGTCGTCTCGTACCAGAGCGGTTCGCCCCACCCCTGGGCCCGGCACGTGGCCGTGATCTTTGCTCTGACGGCGGCCACAGCCGCAGCGTCGGCGAACTTGGTCGGGTTGACGATGACCCCGGCCCGCTTCAGCGGAAGAGCCTCGTCGTCCGCCCCCTCCGGGCGGAAGTCGTCGCGGTGCGGGCGGCGGCGGCGGCGTGCGATCCCGGTGGCCTCCAGGACGATGTCGCGCCGCGCCACCACTACGGCCACGACGATGACGAGGATGACGACCGCGACGACGATCCAGAACGCCGGGCTGTCGAACACAGCCAGACGCTAGCGGGTGTGGTGGGTCCGCGTCCGGGCAGTAGGTTCGACCGGTGACCGAGCCCGCCACGCCCGAACCGGACGGCAAGGACTGGACCTGGACGCTGGAGCGGCCGTGTCCCGAGTGCGGCTTCGACGCCGCCGGCGTCGAACCGGTCGCCATCTCCGCCCTGGTGCGCGACGCCGCCTCCCGCTGGCCGGACGTGCTCGCCCGCCCCGACGCCGCCCGCCGCCCCGCTCCGACGACGTGGTCGCCGCTGGAGTATGCGTGTCACGTCCGCGACGTGCACCGGCTGTTCCAGCAGCGGCTCGAGCTCATGCTCGCCGAGGACGACCCGACCTTCGCCAACTGGGACCAGGACGAGACGGCTCTCGCCGAGCGCTACTGGGAGCAGGACCCGGCCGTCGTGGCCACGGAGGTGACCGAGTCCGGCGAGGCCCTCGCCGACGCCTACAGCCGGGTCGGCGACGGTGACTGGGCCCGTACCGGCGTCCGCAGCAACGGGTCGACGTTCACCGTCGACTCCCTCGGCCGCTACCTCCTGCACGACCTGTTCCACCACGTCTGGGACGTGCGGGGCTAGGACCACCCTGGTGGCCGCGGAAGGTAGCGAGGAACCCTCGCGAGGTAGCTCTCGGCTTCCGACCCGAACGCCTCGACGAGCCGGCGCTCCTCGGCGAGGACTGCCGGGTGTTCGGCGAGGGTCGCCGCGGGCACGCTGAGCAGGACCCACGCCGAGCCGCGGTACAAGCCCGTCCCCAGGTGGATGAGCCACCATCCGACGTACATGGGGTGGCGGCTCAGGGCGTAGGGGCCGGTCGTCACCAGGGAGTCGGGTCGTTCGAGGTCGAACCGGCCCGACGCCCGTCGCCCCCGTTCGCGCAGCGCCCACACCGTCAACGCGACTCCGGTACTCCCGAGCGCCGCTCCGACGACGCGGTGTGCGGTTCGCGGTCCCGGCAGCACCATCGGGACGAGCCGGTCGAGGACGGCGGCCGCGACCAGGCCGACGATCTGACCCGGGGGCAGCGGCGCGTTGCGGATCGCGGACCCTGCTGTCACGTCTCCATGGTCCTGGACGGACCGGCCGCTCGCCCTGTGGGAGAAATGGTTGCGTGAGGGAACATCCTTCAGTGATTGACGGTTCAACGAGTCGTGACGCTCACCACTACCACCGCTGACCCGTACCTCGAGCTCGAGAAGGACGCCCAGGACCTCCTCTTCCGCTCCGCGCGCACCGCGAACGCCTTCACCGACGAACCCGTGACCGACGAGCAGGTCCGCGCCATCCACGACCTCGTCAAGTGGGGCCCGACCGCGATGAACGCGCAGCCCCTGCGCGTGGTTCTCGTCCGGACTCCCGACGCTCGTGGTCGTCTCGTCGAGCACATGAGCGAGGGCAACAAGGCGAAGACCTCCATCGCGCCGCTCACCATCGTCCTGGCCGCCGATGTCGACTTTCACGACGAGCTGCCGCGCGTCGCCCCCCACGCCGTCGGTGCCCGGGACCGCCTCCACGCCGACGAGGACGCCCGCGAGCGGATGGCGAAGTTCAACGCCCTCCTGCAGGCCGCGTACCTCATCGTCGGGATCCGTGCGGCCGGCCTGGCCGCCGGGCCGATGACCGGCTTCGACGCGGCCGCCGTGGACGCCGACTTCTTCCCCGACGGGCGGCACCGCTCCCTGGTGGTCGTCAACGTCGGCCACCCGGCCCCGGACGCCTACCGCGACCGGTCGCCCCGCCTCGAGTACGAGGACGTCGTCACGACCGTCTGAGCGCGAACCCTCCGATCGGTGAGTCGGCCCGCCGGCAGGCGGCGCTCACGATAGGAGGGACCTCCTTCACCGGACCCCGGTTCCCCGGACCGGGTGGCGAGCCGGGCACGCCTTTCGGGACGTGCCCGGCTCGCCTGCGTCGGCGCCTTGACATGTGACTAAATGGTCACCTAATCTCGAAGGGTGCCCGAGGACGACGACGTGGTGTTCAGGGCGTTGGCCGACCCGTCCCGCCGCCGCCTTCTGGACCTCCTCTTCGAGCGCGACGGACAGACGCTCGGCGAGCTCGAGGAGGAGTTCGCGATGAGCCGGTTCGGCGTGATGAAGCACGTCCGCGTCCTCGAGGAGGCCCAGCTGGTCGTCACGCGCAAGGACGGCCGCGCCACCCGGCACTTCCTCAACCCCATCCCGATCCAGCTGGTCGCCGACCGCTGGGTCGACAAGTACCGCGTCGGCCGCGCCTCGGCGCTCGCCGACCTCAAGACCGCGCTCGAGACCGCCAACGAGACCGACAACGAGACCGACAAGGAGCCGTGACATGACCGCCAGCCCCCAGCAGACCGACCGCGCCGTCATCCCCGACGCAGCCACAACGACCCAGGTGTACCGGATCGTCATCAGGGCGACCGCTCAGCAGATCTGGGACGCCCTCACGCTGCCCGAGTTCTCGCGGCGGTACTTCCACGGGGCCGCGATCACCGTGACGCCCGACCGCTACGAGTCCCTCGGCCCGGACGGCGCCTCGTGGGGAGACGCGGCCGTGTACGAGTGGGACCCGCCGCACCGGTTGGTCCACGGCTGGACCTCCAGCTACGACCCCGACCTCGCCGAGGAGGCGGAGAGCCGCGTCACCTGGGAGATCTCGCCGTTCGACGACGGCACCTGCCTCCTCACGGTCGTCCACGACCGGCTCGAGGGCGCACCGGGCACCGCGGCCTCGGTCGCCGGCGCCGGCTGGACCGGCGTCATCTCCGCGCTCAAGACGCTCCTGGAGACCGGGGAGCCCCTCCATCCGAGGCCGGCCGCGAGCTGAGCCCGGCCCGGACGTCGGCCAGGTGGTGCACGCACTCGTGCGCCGCCTGCCGGACCAGCCACCGCACGGTCCGCACCTCCTCCGGCCGGCGCACGACGGTGCGGTCCCACGCGTCGTCGGGAACCGCCCCGACCTCGTTCGTGAACCCCTCGGCCGCAGCGGCCAGCTCAAGACACAGGACGTCCAGCCGGGTCGCGACGTAACCGAACCGCTCCGCTCGCCAGTCGGCATACATGGGGTCGAGCATCGGCCGGTCCTCGACCACACCGCGATGCACCCGCACCGCGAAGGTGAGCAGCACGTCCCGGACGTGGCACGCATACTCGACCGGCGACCACACCGCCGGCTGTGGCCGCCCGCGCAGGATCGCTTCTCGGAGCGAAGGAAGCAGCTCGACCAGCGCCGCCGTCGACTCGGCGACGAGTGAGAGGCACCGGTCGACGTCGAGGTCGGGGTAGGCGAGTCGGCAGGTCTCGCACGCGTGCTCCTCGCCGAAAAGGGGCGGCAGGTCGCTCATGGGTTCTCGATACCCTGACCCGGTGATCGACATCAAGCTCGTGCGCGAGACGCCGGACGTCGTCCGGGCCTCGCAGAAGGCTCGTGGGGAGGACCCGGGGATCGTCGACGCGATCCTCGCCGCCGACGAGGCGCGGCGTTCCTCCCTGGGCGAGTACGAGCGGGTGCGGGCGGAGCAGAAGAGCTTCGGAAAGCAGGTCGCCACCGCGAAGGGCGACGAGAAGGCCGCGCTCGTCGCACAGGCCAAGGACCTCGCGATGCGGGTGCGGTCGCTCGAGGCGGAGGCCGGGGAGCGCGAGCGCGAGCTCGACGGGCTGGCTCGCCGGCTCGGCAACGTCATCGTCGACGGGGTGCCCACCGGCGGCGAGGAGGACTACGTCGTCCGCGAGATCGTCGGCGCGCCCAGGGACTTCGCCGCGGAGGGGTTCGAGCCGCGTGACCACCTCGCGCTCGGTGAGCTGCTCGGCGCGATCGACATGGAGCGCGGCGCGAAGGTGTCGGGCTCGCGGTTCTACTTCCTGACCGGCGTGGGCGCCCGGCTCGAGCTCGCGTTGCTCAACCTCGGCATCGCCCGCGCCGTCGAGTACGGCTTCACCCCGATGGTCACTCCCACGCTGGTGCGCCCCGAGATCATGGCCGGCGCCGGGTTCCTCGACGCCCATGCCGACGAGGTCTACCGGCTGGAGGCCGACGACCTGTTCCTCACCGGCACCTCGGAGGTCGCGCTCGCCGGGTACCACGCCGACGAGATCCTCGACCTCAGCGGCGGCCCGAAGCGGTATGCGGGGTGGTCCACCTGCTACCGGCGCGAGGCCGGTTCACACGGCAAGGACACCCGCGGCATCATCCGCGTGCACCAGTTCCAGAAGATCGAGATGTTCGTCTACTGCACGGCCGCGGACGCCGAGGAGGAGCACGAGCGGCTGCTCGGCTGGGAGCGCGAGATGCTCGCGGCCATCGACGTGCCGTACCGGGTCATCGACACGGCCGCCGGCGACCTCGGCGGTCCGGCGGCGCGCAAGTTCGACTGCGAGGCGTGGATCCCGACCCAGGGCCGGTACCGCGAGCTCAGCTCGACGTCGAACTGCACGACGTTCCAGGCTCGGCGGCTCGGCGTGCGGGAGCGCGACGCGGAAGGAGGCGGCACCCGGGTGGTGGCGACGCTGAACGGCACCCTGGCGACGACGCGGTGGCTGGTCGCGATCCTCGAGACCCACCAGCAGGCGGACGGCTCGGTCGTGGTGCCGAGGCGCTGCGGCCGTACCTCGGCCTTGACGTCCTCAGCCCCAAATCCTGAGCCGATGCCGGACGCTGCGGCCCCGGACCGCGCGCGTGTCCTGCCGGTCACTCCCGGCGAACCTCCGGTGAAGGCCGCGGCGGGAACCGCGTCGGCGCACACGCCGCTGGCGGACACGACGGCACTCGTGAACGGAGCCGCCGCCGCGGAACTTCGGGCTGCTGCTGGCCAGGGAGCCGGGTACGGGCTGGCCGGCAAGCTCGCGAGCACCAACGTGGTGCTGCCGTTCCTCTGCGCCGCGCTCGGCGGGTCACTGCTGGTCGCTGGCCTGCTCGATCCCGCTGAGCACCGTGGGGTCGTTGATCGGCTTCTCGCTCGCGCCGATGGTCCTGTCGACCCGGTGTCCAGCCGCGCGGTGCTCGCGCTGATGGACACGTGGCGGGCGCCCTGCTGTTCGTGCTGGCGGCGGTGAGTCTGCTGCTGCCCAACCGGGGCCTGGCCGTCGAACGTCGATCTTCATCGGTGTCGCGCTAGGGCATGGGGATCGTATGCGGGGTCGGCATCGTCGCCTTCACCGACCTTCTTGCCCGAGGCGTCCACCCGGAGCGCCGCAGCACGCTGCTGCTCACCCAGGCCGCGATCGGCGGGGCCCTGGCCTGCTGGTCGCCGTCGGGTCGGCCTGGCTGTTCTCCAGCCGCGACCCGATCGTCGGGCACATCGCGCTGAGTGGATCGCCGCCGAGCGTTCCTCGTGCTGCCGGGGTCTGTCGCTGCTGGTCGGGGTGGAGCACGTGCCGATTCAAGGCGGGACGGAGCCGGAGTGTCGTCACGACGCTCAAGGACGGCGCGGACGCGGCGCGGCGCTATCCGTGGCTTGCGCAGATACGTGACCGCAGATCCTGTTCCTCTCGGTGGCGCTGGCGACGACCTTCTTCAGCATCCGGGTTGCCGCACTGCACGGCAGCGTGCCGGGCAGCCTGGCCTCCTCATCGCCGTGGCCAGCATCGCCTTGGTCGCGGGCGCGCTGCTGTGGAAGCGGGTGCTCAAGTCCCGCGGGTACCGGGGCATGCTCGTCGGCGGAACTGTCTGCAGTGCCGTCGCGGCGTTCGGAGCGGTCGCGCTCGAGCGGCTGGGACATGGTCGGCGTCGGCGCTGAGTCCACGCGATGCTTCATGCTCCTGGCGACCTTGGCCGCCGACGCGGTGAGCGTGGCCAAGTCGGCGTACCTCGTCGAGCGCGCCGACCGGCCGCCGAGCTGCCGGAGCTCTCGGCGTTCTCCCAGCTGACCATCGGGATGGCCTCGGCGGTGGTCGCCGCGGGCGATCGCCACGTTGGCGCAGGTCCACGGCACCGTATGGCCGTCGGCGATCCTGCTCGGCCTCAACGTCATCGCCGTCGTCGCGGCCTGGGGCATCCCGCGAAAGACCCAGCGCGCGACCCGTCTCCCACCGAGGGGGATCCGGATAGCGGGCCTCCTCCTTAGGCTGGATGCGGTGACGACGTGGCGTACCCGGGTGGCGGACTTCTTCGCCCTGGACTCCACGTGGGTGCGAGAGCCCGCTCCGAACGCGCGGCGGTGGGACGCCACCGCCGCCCTCGTCCTCTTCGTCCTCTCGGCGGTAAGCCTCGAGATGCTCCGCAGCGGCGGCGCGCTGCGGACCGACGCGGCCGTGTGGCAGGAGTACGTCGGCCTCGCCGCGATGGCCGTCCCCATCGCGTTCCGGCGACGCTGGCCGCTCGGCGTGGTCGTCGCCTCGTCGCTGGCGTTCTTCGTCGTGGGCATCCGGATGCCCGACATCGCCATGCAGCTCTCGGTGCAGGGCCTCTACTTCTTCGCTCTCTTCAGCGCCATGGCGTGGGCCCGCGACCGCCGAGCCGCCCTCCTCGTCATGGCCGGCGTGCTCCTGCTGATGTTCGGCTGGCTGGCGTTCCAGTTCCTGCTCGGCAGTGCGGTCGCCGAGATCAACGAGGACCTCGCCGACCCGAACCGGTCCCGTGGCCTCGTCAACCCCGTGGTCGCCGCCGTGACCTACACGTTCCTCGTCAACGTCGCCTACTTCGGCGGCGCCGTTCTCGGCGGCCAGGCGGCCTGGAACGCCGCCCGCCGCCGCGCCCGCCTCGCCACGCAGGCCGAGACGCTGCGGGCCCAGGCCGCCGAGCTCAAGGAGCACGCGGTCGTCGAGGAGCGCCTCCGGATCGCTCGGGAGCTCCACGACGTGGTGGCACACCACGTCTCGGTGATGGGGGTCCAGGCGGCCGCCGCGCGCCGGGTGCTCGACGTGGACCCGAAGGCCGCCTCGTCGGCGCTCGCCTCGGTCGAGACGTCCGCCCGCGACGCGGTCACCGAGATGCGCGCCCTCCTCGGGACGCTGCGCCAGGGTGAACGCGCGCCAGCCCACGCGGGTCGCGCCCCGGAGCCCTCGGTCGACGCGATCCCCGGGCTGCTCGACCAGCTGCGCGCCGACGGCCTCGACGTGACCTACACGGTCGTGGCCGACCCGCCGGAGTCCGCCACGCGCCTCGGTCCCGCCGTCGGCCTGACGCTCTACCGGACGGTCCAGGAGGCCCTGCACAACGTCCGCCGCCACTCGACGGCGTCGGCCGCCACGGTGGTCCTGCGGGTCAGCGGGTCCGAGCCGGGCGGGTTCGCGGAGGTCGAGGTGCTCGACGCCGGCCGGCCGCGGACGGGTACCTCCGGCACCGGTCTCGGCCTGCTCGGTATGCGCGAGCGCGTCGCCTCCCTGGACGGCTCGCTGGAGATCGGTCCCCGGGCCACCGGTGGCTTCCGGGTGCGAGTACGCCTGCCGTTGGCTCGCGCTCGCGGCGTCGACGACGAGCCTGCCCCGCCGCCGCGTCCGGCTGCGGAGAGCCGGACTCCCCAGCCCGTCGACTCCAGCCGATGACGGCCGCCGCCGGACCGGCCGACTCGACCGGCCAGGTCCTGCGCGTCGTCGTCGTCGATGACCAGGCGCTGGTCCGCTCCGGCTTCTCCATGATTCTCGGAGTCGAACCGGACCTCGAGGTCGTCGGCGAGGCCAGTGACGGGGCCACCGCCGTCGAGGTCGTTGCCCGGCTCACGCCGGACGTCGTCCTCATGGACGTGCAGATGCCGGGTACCGACGGCATCGAGGCGACCCGGACGATTGTCGCGCGCGACCTGGCCAAGGTCATCATCCTCACGACGTTCGACCGTGACGACTACCTCGTCGACGGGCTCCGCGCCGGTGCGAGCGGGTTCCTGCTCAAGAACGCCGAGCCGGAGAAGCTGGTCGACGCCGTCCGCGTCGTCGGGAACGGACACGCTCTGCTCGCGCCCGAGGTGACCCGCCGCGTCATCGAGCGGATGACGGCCGGCGACTCGACGCATACTCCTGAGAACCATTCTCCGGCAACGAAACCCGCTGCTCCCAAGGCGCTGGACCTCCTCACGAACCGGGAGCGCGAGGTCCTCGTTCTCATCGGCCGCGGCCTCAGCAACGCGGAGATCGCCGCCGAGCTCTTCGTCGGCGAGGCGACCGTCAAGACGCACGTGTCGAACGTGCTCGCCAAGCTCCACCTGCGCGACCGGGTGCAGGCCGTCGTCCTCGCTCACGAGACGGGGCTCATCCGCCCCGAGGGGGACGCCGCGGCTCCGTCCGCGGGCTGATCCATCCGGGGTCGGGTCTGCCTAGCGTGGAGGCATGCTCGAGACCAGGGGACTGACCAGACTGTTCGGCGACAACCGGGCCGTGGACGCGCTGGACCTCACCGTCCGGCCCGGCGGCCTCACGGGATTCGTCGGCGGCAACGGCGCCGGCAAGACGACGACGATGCGGATGATCATGGGCATCCTCGACCCGACGGCGGGCGAGGTGTACTGGAAGGGCCATCCGGTGACGCAGGACGAGCGCGCCCGGTTCGGCTACATGCCGGAGGAGCGCGGGCTCTACCCGAAGCAGCCGGTGCTCTCCCAGCTGGTCTACCTGGGCCGGCTGCACGGGATGAGCGCCGCCTCCGCGCGCCGGGCGGGCCAGGACTTCCTCGAGCGGTTCGGACTCGCCGAGCGCGCGAACGACTCCCTCGAGTCGCTTTCGCTGGGCAACCAGCAGCGCGTCCAGATCACCGCGGCGGTCATGTCCACCCCGATCGCGCTGATCCTCGACGAGCCGTTCTCCGGCCTCGACCCCGACGCCGTCGACTCGATGGCCGACCTCATGCGTGAGCAGGCCGCGCGGGGCGTGCCGGTCCTCTTCTCCTCGCACCAGCTCGACCTCGTGGAGCGGATCTGCGACGACCTCGTCGTGCTGTCGTCCGGGCGGGTCGTGGCCGATGGACGGGTGGCCGACCTGCGGCACCGCGGGCGGACCCTCCATCGCCTCGTCGTGGCCCCCGGGCCGTCCGGCGCCGCCGCCGACGCCGGCTGGGTCCGCGACGTCCCCGGGGTGGCCGTGGTCGACGTCGACGGGCCGGTGGCGGTCCTCGAGCTGGTCGCCGCCGACGCGTCCGACCGCATCCTGCGCGAGGCCCTACGCCGCGGGTCGGTCCGCGAGCTCAGCACCATCGTCCCCAGCCTCAGCGAGATCTACCGGGAGGTCACGGCATGAGCACCGACACCACGACCCGCACGCCCAAGGACGTCGAGATCCCCGAAGCGCCGCGCACGTCGGGGCAGGCCGTCTGGCCTGTCGTGATGATGCGCGAGATCGTCGTCAAGCTGCGCGACCGCAACTTCGTGGTCGGCACCGTCATCACCCTGGTCATCATCGCGGGCGCCCTGGGCCTCAATATCTTCCTGTCCGGTAAGAGCGACGAGGTCACGGCCGTCGTCACCGGCGACGGCGCCCGCGCGGTGATGGAGCAGGTCGGTCAGGTCGCCGAGCAGCGGGACTACGACATGAAGCTCACGGTCACCGACGCGCCGGACGCCGCCGCCGTCGAGGCGGCCGTCCGAGACGAGAAGGCCGACGTCGGGCTGATCCACACGGGTGATGGCTGGCGCCTCGTCGGCCGGACCGAGGTGAAGCCGACGTTGTCCGCATACGTCTACGAGGTGGTGGGCGATCGGACGCTCGCCGCGAACGCGCAGGCTGCCGGCACGACCGCCGCCGCGCTGACCGCGGGCGGCACCGTCACGCCCCAGCTGCTCGCCCCCGACTCCAACGAGGGGTTCAAGCTGGCGGTCGGGCTGATCTTCAGCTTCCTCTTCTACTTCGCGTCGATCACGTTCGGGATGACCATCGCCACCAGCGTGGTCGAGGAGAAGCAGTCGCGGGTCGTCGAGATCCTCGTCAGCGCGGTGCCGTTGCGGCAGCTGCTCGCCGGGAAGGTACTCGGCAACGTCGTGCTCGCCCTGGGCCAGATGGTCCTCTTCGTCGGGGTCGGCCTCATCGGGATGGCGTTCACCTCGTATGCGGCGCAGATCGGCCTCGTCGCGTCATCGGCAGGCTGGTTCCTCGTGTTCTTCCTCGCCGGGTTCGCCGCGCTGGCCTGCCTCTGGGCAGTGGCCGGTTCGCTGGCGACGCGCACCGAGGACCTGCAGTCGACGACCCCGGTCCTGACCACGATCCTCATGGTCGCCATGTTCGTCGGGATCTTCGGCGACGGCGTCGTCCGCGTGGTCGCGTCCTACGTGCCGGTCGTGTCGGCCATCTCGATGCCGCAGCGGCTGCTCGCCGGCGAGGCGGCGTGGTGGGAGCCGTTCCTGTCCCTGCTGGTGACGCTGGCGTTCACCGCCTGGACCATGGTCGTCGGCGAGCGGCTCTACCGGCGGTCGATCATGCATACCGGCCGGCGGCTCGGCGTTCGCGAGGCCATGAAGGCCGACCACTGACCCGCGCCGGCCGCCCGTAGGGTGGTGGCGACCATGACTCTTGCCACCACCCCGGGCGCCCGGCGCAGCCCGTTGCTCGTCGCCCTCGACATCGACGGCACGACGGTCGACCACAGCGGCGGACTGTCCCCAGCCGTCGGCCAGGCGGTCACCGACGTCGTCGCGGCCGGGCACCACCTCGTCATCTCGACCGGCCGGTCCATCGTCGCGACGCTGCCGGTCGTCGACCTGCTGGGACTCGAGCGCGGGTATGCGGTGTGCTCCAACGGTGCGGTGACCCTCGCTCTGGACTCCGCTCTGCCTCGGGGCTACCGGATCGTCGACACCGTGACCTTCGACCCGCGGCCGGTCCTCACGATGCTGCGGCAGGCCATTCCGGATGCCCTGGTCGCCGTCGAGGACCTCGGGGTCGGGTTCAAGGTCAGCGCGCCGTTCCCGGACGGTGAGCTCGGCGGCGATCAGGTGGTCGTCGACTGGGAGCACCTCGTCGCGTACCCCGCGACCCGGGTCACGCTGCGCCGCCCGGAGGCGACGTCGGAGGAGTTCATGGAACAGGTCGAGCACGCCGGCCTCCACGGGGTCTCGTACGCCGTCGGCTGGACCGCCTGGCTCGACATCAACCCCGAGGGCGTCTCGAAGGGCTCGGCCCTCGAGCTGGTCCGGCGGCGGCTACGCGTCGAGCCCGGCGACACCGTGGCGGTCGGCGACCAGCGCAACGACATCGAGATGCTGCACTGGGCCGCGCGCGGTGTCGCGATGGGCCAGGCGCCGGACGAGGTCAAGGCGGTCGCGGACGAGGTCACCGGCACCGTGGACGAGGACGGTCTCGTCCCGGTGCTCCGCTCACTCCTCTGACGCCAGGCTGGCTCCCGTCCTGAGGTCGGTCGGGCAAGTCGAATACCCGGTCGTATGCCGGAATCGGTTGTCAGAACGACCGATTCCGGCATACGACCGGGTATATGACCCGGGCATCCGAACGCCACGGCCGGTCCGAGACGGCGACGGCCCACCTACCAGTGACCCGGTCAGGGGTCGTGGCCCGGCTGCGCGAACGTGGCTAGGCAGCCGAGGGGCCCGCGTCCGGGGTAGGTCAGGCATGTCGAATACCCGGTCGAGTACCTGATTCGGTTGTGGCAACGACCGATTCGGTTATCCGACCGGGTACCCGACTGTGACGACTGACCCGAGACGCCGACGACGAGCACCCCGATGGGGTTGACTGCCACCGTGGCGGACCTGCTGATCACCTCGCCGGCGAACCCGCGGCTGAAGGCGGTCGTCGCGCTCCGTCGTCGCCGGACCCGGGAGGACTCCGGCACCACCCTCGTCGAGGGTCACGAGGAGCTGGCTCTGGCGCTGGCCTCCGGGATCCGCCCGCAGACGCTCTTCGTGTGCCCCGAGCTGTTCAGCCCGGCCGGCCAGGCGGGCCGCCAGGACATCGGCCGCCAGCAGGACCTCGTCGAGCACGCGCGGCAGCTCGGCGCCGAGGTCGTGATGCTCAGCCGGACCGCCTTCGAGAAGGTCGCGTACCGTGAGGGCCCGGACGGGCTGCTGGGCGTCGTCCCGGCCGTCGGCCGCGCCCTGTCCACGCTCGACGTCGACGACGACGCCCTGCTCCTCGTGGCCCAGCGGGTCGAGAAGCCGGGCAACCTCGGCGCCATGCTCCGGACCGCCGACGCGGCCGGCGTGACCGCCGTCGTCGCCGCCGACCCGGTCACCGACTGGGGCAATCCCAACGTCGTCCGCGCGAGCAAGGGGACCGTCTTCGCCGTGCCGGTGGCCACCGCCACGACCACCGAGACCCTGCACTGGTTGGCCGCCCAGAACGTCCGTCTGGTCGTCACCACGCCCGAGACCGACCTGCTCTACACCGACGCCGACCTGACCGGCCGCGTGGCCCTCGCCGTCGGGGCCGAGAAGCACGGCGCCGACGACGACCTGCTGGCCGCTGCCGCATACCGAGTCCGAATTCCCATGCACGGCAAGGCGAACTCGCTGAACGTCGCGGCGTCCGCGGCCATCGTTCTCTTCGAGGCGCTCCGGCAGCGGACGGCCGGCACACCGGGCTGACGGCCTCCACGAGGGGTGGTCAAAAGCACCCCTGAGCGTGTGCCACGATGGACGACATGCGCGTGGACCACGTCTCCTACACCGCGGAGCACGACGGCCTGCATGCGACGGCGGCCCGCCTCGCCAAGCTCATCGGGGTCGAACCGGTCGACGGCGGCGTGCATCCCCGGTTCGGTACGCGCAACATCATCTTCCCGCTGGCGGACGAGCGGTACGTGGAAGTTGTGGACTGCCTGGACCACCCGGCGTCCGACAAGGCCCCCTTCGGTCAGGCGGTCAAGGCCCGGATCGAAGCCGGCGGCGGCTGGCTCGGCTGGTGCGTCCGCGTCGAGGACATCTCCCCCGTCGAGGAGCGCCTCGGCCGCCCGGCAGTCGAGGGGAACCGGCACCGTCCCGACGGCGTCGAGCTGCGCTGGCGGCAGCTGGGCATCAAGGGGCTGATGTCCGACCCGCAGCTGCCCTACTACGTGCAGTGGGAGGACGAGTCCGTCCACCCCAGCGTCGGCGCCTCGACCAGCGTGACCATCGAGGGCCTGCAGATCGCCGGCGACCCGGAGCGGGTCAAGGAGTGGCTCGGCCTGCCGCCGGACCGGACCTCCTCCGTCATCGACTTCACCTTCGTCGCCCCGCACGGCACGCCGGGCCTGTTGGCCGTGACGTTCCAGACCCCGGAGGGCCTCGTCACCGTCTGAGACTCGGTCAGCCTTGAGCGGCCAGCCATTCCTTGGCCAGCCGCTTCGGCGCCCGTGCCAGCCACGCGTCCTCGACGACTTCCGCCAGCTCGTCGAGCGTGACCTGCCCCAGCTCGGAGAGCCGGACCAGGATCGCGTTGTAGCCGTCGAAGTGCGGTGTCGTGAACCACGGCGGTCCGCTCGCCAGCAACCCCGCTTTCTCCTCGGGACTCGAGCAGCTGAACATGACGACGTCGGTCAGCCGCTCCCCGTCCGCGTCGAGCGCGTCCGGTCGGGCGTCGCGGTAGATGACGAACGACTTCCCGCGGACCTGGTATGCCGGGCGGTCGCCCCACGCGATCGCCTCTATCGTCTCGGGCAGCGCCAGGGCCAGCTCGCCGATGTCTCCCGGCCGGGCCTTGCGCGAACGCGCCACCGGTCAGGCCTCGACGTCGTCCAGGTAGTCGACCAGCTCGGGCGCCGCGCCGACGTAGGTCGAGGGCGTCATGGCCGACAGGCGCGCCGCCACG
This sequence comes from uncultured Actinomycetota bacterium, assembly GCA_963787725.1. Taxonomy (GTDB): domain Bacteria; phylum Actinomycetota; class Actinomycetes; order Actinomycetales; family Dermatophilaceae; genus Lapillicoccus. The sequence continues at coordinate 500,938 of CAWBEH010000014.1, forward strand.
TCCTCCGGCAGTCCGAGCCCGGCGATGAACGTCCGCATGTCGTCGGCGCCGATCCGCCGTCCCCGGGTCAGATCCTTGAGCCGCTCGTAGGGCTCGTCCATCCCCGGTACGCCCTGCGCCGCCAGCGCGCGCATCGCCGACTGGACCGCCTCCCCGAGCACCTCCCAGTTCTCGTCGAGGTCGGCGGCCATCGCCGCGGGCACGGCGTCGAGTCCCGACAGCCCGCGCGCGACGTTGTCGAGCGCCAGCACCGAGTGCCCGAACGCCGACCCGATGTTGCGCTGCATCGAGGAGTCGGTGAGGTCCCGCTGCAGCCGCGACTGCACCAGCGTCGCCGCCAGCACGTCGAACAAGGCGTTGGACACCTCGAGGTTGGCCTCGGCGTTCTCGAACCGGATCGGGTTCACCTTGTGGGGCATCGTCGACGAGCCGACGGTGCCCTGCCCGCGCACCTGCGCGAAGTACCCGAACGAGATGTAGGTCCACACGTCGGTGCAGAGGTTGTGCATCACCCGGTTGAACCGCGCCAGGTCCGCATACAGCTCGGCCTGCCAGTCGTGGCTCTCGATCTGCGTCGTGAGCGGGTTCCACGCGAGCCCGAGCCCCTCGACGAACGACCGGCTGATCCCCGGCCAGTCCGCGTCAGGCACCGCGGCGAGGTGCGCCCCGAACGTGCCGGTGGCGCCGTTGAGCTTGCCGAGGTACTCGGCGTCGCCGACCCGGCGCAGCTGCCGCCGCAGCCGGGCTGCGAGGACGGCCAGCTCCTTGCCGAGCGTGGTCGGCGTGGCGGGCTGCCCGTGGGTATGCGCGAGCATCGGTATGCCGCGCAGCTCACCGGCCATGTCGGCGACCTGGTCGACGACCGCAGTCGCGCGGGGCAGCCAGACCTCCTGGACAGCACCCTTGACCAGCAACGCGTACGAGAGGTTGTTGACGTCCTCGGAGGTGCAGGCGAAGTGCACCAGCTCACCGAGCCCGCGGTCCTCGTCGGCCGGCACGATCGTGGCGAGGCGGCGCTTGAGGAAGTACTCGACCGCCTTGACGTCGTGAACCGTCTCGCGCTCGATGGCGGCGAGCTCGTCCACCTGCGCCGGTCCGAACTCCGACACGACCCGGCGCAGGGCGGCCTTCTCGTGGTCGGTGAGGTGCCGCACACCCGGCACGACCTTGTGGTCGGTCAGGTGGACGAGCCACTCCACCTCGACGCGGACCCTCATCCGGTTGAGGGCAGCCTCGGAGAGGAAGTCGACCAGCGGCGCCACGACCGGGCGATACCGGCCGTCGAGCGCACCGAGGGCGACCGGCGGGTCGGCGTCCGCGAACGAGGACATGGATCCATGCTCCCAGAACCGCACCGCGCCACGTACGGTCCCCTCAGTGCCGTCGGCTGAGGGCCGCCGGTTCAGTGCGGTGACCGCAACCGCTCGGTGACCCAGGTCGCCACGCCGCGACAGGCGGCCTCGACCTCGGTGAAGCACCGGACGAAGTCCTCCTCGTCGCCGTACCAGGGGTCGTCGACCTCGAGCGTGTCCGCGGCGACCGCCTGCGGGTCGAACTCGCGCAACAGGCGGACCTTCGCGGCGTCGTCCTCGGTACGCGCCCACCGCCGTAGTACCGAGGCGTGGCCGGCGTCCGCCGCGAGGACGAGGTCGGCCTTGGCCAGCCAGTCGGGCTCGAACTGTCGGGCCACGTGCGCGGAGCCGCCACCCCAGGATGTTCTCCGCGTCGCTCCGATACTTCGCGGGGACCTCGGTACCTCATAGCCGCGGCGTCGCAGCTCGGCCGCCGCGCGAGGGTCCATCGGGCTACCGACCTCCCAGCGCGTCGTCCCCGCGGAGTCGACGGTGACGGCGTCCCCCAGCCCCGCCTCCTCGAACAGGTCCCGCAGGATCACCTCGCCCATCGGCGACCGGCAGATGTTGCCGGTGCAGACGACGGTGATGTGGAAGGGCCGGTCGGCGTCAGCCATCCGTCGAGGGCTCCCCGTCCTCGTACCCGTTCGGGTTCCGGCTCTGCCAGCGCCACGTGTCGACGCACATGTCGTCGACGGTCCTGGTCGCGGCCCAGCCGAGCTCCGTGTTGGCTCGCGTCGGATCCGCCCAGGACGCGGGCAGGTCCCCCGCTCGGCGGCCGACGATGTCGAACGGGACCGGCCGTCCCGAGGCCCGCTCGAAGGCCTTGACCACCTCCAGGACCGAGGTTCCGTGGCCGGTGCCGAGGTTCCAGGTCCGGATGGGGTCGTCCGAGTTCGCGATCCGGTTCAGCGCCGCGACGTGGCCGGCGGCGAGGTCCTCGACGTGGATGTAGTCGCGCTCGCAGGTCCCGTCAGCGGTGGGGTAGTCGTCGCCGAACACGTGGAGGACGTCGCGGCGGCCAACCGCGACCTGGGCGATGAAGGGCATGAGGTTGTTCGGGATCCCCTGCGGGTCCTCGCCGATCGAGCCGGACGGGTGGGCGCCGACGGGGTTGAAGTAGCGCAGCACCGCGATGCGCCACTTCGGCTCGATGTGGGCGACGTCACGCAGGACCAGCTCGATCATGACCTTGGACCGGCCGTAGGGGCTGGAGGACTGCAGCGGCTCGTAGTCCTCCCGGTAGGGCAGCGGCGCCTGGTCGCCGTAGACCGTCGCGGAGGAGGAGAAGACCAGGGTCGAGCAGCCGTGCCGGCGCATCGCGCGGAGCAGCGAGAACGTCGACTCGAGGTTGTTCTCGTAGTAGTCCAGCGGGATCTGGACGCTCTCGCCGACCGCCTTGAGGCCGGCGAAGTGCACCACGGCGTCGAACCGCTCGCTCGCGAAGAGGTGTTCCGTCTTGTCGCGGTCGGTCAGGTCGAACGCGTGCACCGGGATGTGGGTGCCCGTGAGTGCGTCCAGTCGAGCCATGACGGCTGGTTTGGCGTTGCCGAAATTGTCGACGACGACGACCTCGTGCCCGGCGGCGGTAAGATGGACCACGGTGTGCGAACCGATGTAGCCGGCCCCACCACTGACCAGTACTCGCATGCGCACACCGTATGCCGACGCTCACCCTGCCGAGTCGGAACGCTCAGGCGGTGGTTTGCGTTCAGGTACCCGGGGGAATGGGGCAAACAGAGCCGCTGCGACCAGCGTCGCAGCGGAAGAATGGATTGACGTGGGTAAACATAGTGCGCAGCGGCGGTCGCCGATGCCGTTCGTCCTGGGCGTGATCGCCGTGCTCGGACTTGCGGCCGCGGCGTTCTTCGGCTTCCGCATTCTGACGGCGAACAACCCGAGCAGCCAGGCGGCCGCGCTGCCGACGACGACGAGCAGCAGCACCAGCACGACCACCACGCCGGCTCCGAGCAGCAGCAGCACGACCACCTCGGCGAACGGGGTCTCGCCGGAGTTCGCCGCGGCGCAGAAGGCGCTGCAGGAGTGCGTGGCGCGCGAGACGGCCGCGAAGGCGGTCGTCGACACCGCGTCGAAGGCCGCTACGGACTGGGGGAGCCACATCCAGGGCCAGAACGACATCAACTCCGGTGCCCGCACGCTGATCCAGGTGAAGACGGAGACCTGGGCGCCGACCCGACAGGCCGGCCCCGGCGAGGTCGCCGCATTCCAGGCCGCTAACGCGGGGTACACGGGCGTCGGCGGCTGCCAGAACGTCAGCGCCATCGCGGCGCCGAGCGACCTCAAGGCCAAGCTCGACGCGTGCGCCGCCCGGCAGGCGGCGCTCGACGCCTACGTCGCGGCGGCCGGCGCGGTCCTGAACGACTGGGCGACGCACCTCAGCGAGATGGCCGACCACGCGGACGGCCACATCAACAGCTTCCAGGCGCAGGAGAACTGGCTGAAGCGCTGGCGTGAGGCGCCGGCGCACCTCGAGCCGTACAAGGCCGCCGAGGCGGCCCTCGCGGCCGCGCCGGCCTGCACCGTCTGACGGCTAGCTCAGCGAGCTCGCCCGTTCGAGGTCGAGGACGGCGTCGAACCGCTCCACGGCTACCGGCGTGTGACTGACGACGACCACCGACCGGTCCGGCGCGCCCGCGAGAAGGTCGGCCAGCACCGCTTCGGCGGTCGCGTGGTCGAGGTGCGCGAACGGCTCGTCGAGGAGCAGGACCGGCCGGCCGGACAGCAGGGCCCGCGCGACCGCGAGGCGCGCCCTCTCCCCGCCGGACAGCCCGCGACCGCCTGACCCCAACCGGGTGTCGAGCCCTGCGGGCAGTCCTTCCATCCAGCCGGCGAGGCCCGCCCGCTGGATCGCCGAGACGAGGGCCGGGTCACCCGTGGTCGTGTCGACGAGCGGCAGTGCCAGCCGCAGGTTCTCGCGCAGCGTCGAGGCGAACACGTGCGGCTCGTCGTCGACGACGGCGACCAGGGACCGCACGTCGTCCACCGGTCGGTCCCGCACGTCGATGCCGTCCATCGTGTAGCGGCCGCCGGACAGCTCGAGCTGCCGGGCGAGGAGGGCCAGCAGCGTCGACTTGCCGCTGCCGTTGGGGCCGGTGACGAGCAGGCGTACGCCCGCCGCCAGGTCCAGGTCGACCGGCCCCACCGCGGTGGTCACTCCGTCCCACGAGGCCCGCGCCCCGGTCAGCTCGAGGCGTACGCCGGTCGTCGCCGCGGTCTTCGTTACCGTCGTCGGCGAGCCGGACCCGGCGTGCGGGCTGTCGGAGACCGCCGGCTCCTGTACGAGCAACCCAGCGAGACGGGCCGCGGCCGCCCGAGCGCGAGCGGAGGCCCGGACCGCTTCCACTAGCGGCTGGAAGGCCTCGACGACCGCCACCGGCGTGAGGACGAGCAGCCCCTTGACGGCGATCGGCACGTTGAGGTCGTGGGCGATCAGTGCCACCGCGACGGTCGTCGCGGCGACAACGACGAGGATGGCGGCGGCCGTCGTCGCGCGGCCGCGGCTCTGGCGGCGCAGCGCGTGCTCGACCACGCCCTGCGCTGCCTCGACGCGGTCCAGGACCGCCGAGGCCAGTCCCGCCGCGCGGACCTCACCGGCCCGGGCTGCCACCAGCTCGGCGGAGCCCAGCAGCACCGCGCGGGCGGCGAGAAGCTCGGCCTGTGCCGCCGCCTCGGCGCGTTCGGCGAGCAGCCCGACCAGGGCAGTGACGACGACGAGCCCGCCGACCACGAGCCCGGCGGCGGGGGCCAGCACCGCGGTGAGCACGGCGGTCAGGACGCCGGCCGCCGCGGCGGCGACCACCGGCACGGTCACCCGGACCTGCGCCTCCACCACCTCGGTGAGGTCGTCGACGACACCCCCCAGCAGGTCGGCCCGCCGCCGGCGGCCCAGCCGAGCGGGGGTGAGGGGCACGAGGCGCGCGTACGCCTGCGCCCGGCGCTCGGCGAGGTCGCGCAACGAGGCGTCGTGGGAGCGCAGCCGTTCGGCGTAGCGCAGGACCGGACGGGCGATGCCGAAGGCGCGCACCGCGACGACCGCCGTGAGCAGGGTGAGGACGGCCGGCCGCTCGCTGGCCCGGACCACGAGCCATCCCGACGTCGCCGTCAGCGCGATGCCCGCCGTCGTGGCCCCGGCGCCGAGCAGCGCAGCCAGGGCGAGCGAGCGGCGCTCCCACCACCTCATCGCGAGGCCTTTCGGTCGACCAGCTCGACGTGCTGGACCGCGACCGCGACGAGCTCGACGCGGTGCGTCGTCGCGATGACCGTGCGGTCGACGGCCAGCGCGGCGATGACCGCGTGGATCGTCTCCACCCCTTCGGCGTCGAGATGCGCGGTGGGCTCGTCCAGCAGCACGACCGGTTCGCGGCTGAGCGCGGCTCGGGCGACCGCCAGTCGCGCGCGTTGGCCGGCGGACAACCCGAACCCGTCGTCGCCGAGCACGGTCTCCAGTCCGTGCGGCATCCCGGCCACGACGCCGTCCAGGCCGACCCGGCGCAGCACGTCCCAGAGGCGGTCGGACGGCGGCGCTTCGTCCCCGGACGGCTGGAGGTTCGCGCGGACCGAGTCGGGCAGCAGGAAGGGGCGCTGGGTGACGAGATGGGCCGGCGCCGCCACGACCGTGCCCGATGTGGGAGTGCGGAGTCCCGCGGCGAGCTCGAGCAGCGTCGACTTGCCGGATCCGGACGGCCCGGTGACGACGGTGAGCCCGTTCGTGGCGTCGAGCGTCAGGTCGCGCAGGACGTCCGCGCTGTCCCCCGGGTACCGGTACCCGACGTCGGTCATCACCACGCCGGTGTCCGGGACGCCGTTGCGCACCGGCTCGTCCGTCTCCAGCTCGCCCATGATCCGGTCGAGGGCTTGCGCCCCGTCGGCCGCCGCGTGGAACTCCGCGCCGACTCGGCGGATCGGCCAGTACGCCTCGGGCGCCAGGAGGATCGCGACGAGCCCGGGCAACAGGTCGAGGTTTCCCGCCGCGAGTCGCAGGCCGACGGTCACCGCCACCAGGGCCACCGAGAGCGTCGCCAGCAGCTCCAGCGCCGCGGAGGACATGAACGACAGCCGCAGGGTGGCCATCGTCTCCTCGCGATGGCGCTCGCTGACCGAGCGCACCGTCGCGACCTGACGCATACCCCGCCCGTAGACGACCAGCGTCGGAAGTCCGCGGACGACGTCGAGGAAGTGTCCCGAGAGGCCGTGGAGCGCGGCCCAGCGACGCTCGGTCGCCTCCTGGGTGGTCCGCCCGATGAGGGCCGCGAACAGCGGGAGCAGCGGCAGGGTCAACACGACGATCAGCGCGCTCGGCCAGTCCACGACGAACAGCGCGGCGACCGCCAGGACCGGCACGACGGCCGCGTGGACCAGCGCGGGAAGGTACCGCGTCACGTACGTCTCGACGGCGGTACAGCCCTGGGCCGCCAAGGTGGTCCCCGCAGCGGGGTCGGGCAGCGTGTCGAGCGGCCGGCTCAGCCAGCCGGCGAGCAGCCGTCGCCGCAGCGAACCGGAGACCTGTGCCCCCGCCCGCGCCGCGGTCCGTTCCACGGCGTAGGCGAGCACGGCCCGAGCCCCGAACGCCGACACCAGCAGCGTGATCGGCCCGCTGAGGTCGTCCTGACGGACCACCGCGGTGACCAGCGCGCCGACCGCGAACGCGCCGCATACTGTCGCGACTCCCTGCAGCGCCCCAGCGACGCCGAGTCGGGCCACCACCGGGCGGGCCCGCGGAACCGCCCGCAGCAGCCGCGGGTCCACCGGCCTTGTTCGGGCCATCTCAGGCGGGGATGTGATGCACGGCGATCCGCTTGCGGAACACCCAGTAGGTCCAGCCCTGGTAGAGCAGCACGACCGGCGTGAAGACCAGAGCGACGATCGTCATGATCCGCAGCGTGTAGTCGGTGCTCGACGCGTTGGTGGTCGTGAGCGAGTACGCCGGGTCGATGGTCGACGGCATCACGTCCGGGAACAGCGCCAGGAACAGGGTCGCCACCGCGAACGCGATGCACACGAAGGTCCCGACGAAGGCCCAGCCCTCGCGGTCGCGGGCGTTGGCGCCGAGCGCGCCGAGGAGGGCGACGGCGGCGACGACGGTGGTGACCCACGAGGCGGCCGAGCCCTGCTGGACACCGATGACCAGCAGGTACACGACGGCCAGGACCGCCGCGACCACCCCGAGCCGGGTCGCCAGGCGTCGGGCGTCTTCGCGGATCGGGCCGGCCGTCTTGAGTGCGACGAACAGGGCGCCGTGGGTGAGGAACAGGGACAGCGTCACCAGACCGCCCAGCAGGGCCATCGGGTTGAGCAGGGTCCAGAGGTTGCCGACGAACTCCATGTCGGCGTCGATCGGCACGCCGCGGACGATGTTGGTGAAGGCCACGCCCCACAGGAATGCCGGGACGAACGACCCGACGACGATGGCGAGGTCCCACCGGGACTTCCACGCGGTGCCCGCGCGCTTGTGGCGGTACTCGAAGCCGAGGTTGCGCACGATGAGCGCGACGAGGATGAGCAGGAGCGGCAGGTAGAACCCGCTGAACAACGTGGCATACCAGTGTGGGAAGGCCGCGAACGTCGCGCCGCCCGCAGTGAGCAGCCACACCTCGTTTCCGTCCCACAGCGGGCCGATGGTGTTGATCATGACCCGGCGGCGCCGCTCGGTGTCGTCGGCGTCGCGGCCGCGGCCGAGCACCGGCAGCAGCATCCCGACGCCGAAGTCGAACCCCTCGAGGACGAAGTACCCGGTCCAGAGGACCGCGATGAGGATGAACCAGACCGTCGACAGCTCCATGTCGTCCTCCCCTCAGTACGCGAAGACGAGCGGCGCGTCGTCGTCGGTCTGGTCGGGCGGGATGGGTTCGACGAACTCCTCGGCGCCCTTGCGGACGTAGTGGAGGAAGAGCTTCACCTCGACGACGGCGAGCGCGCCGTAGAGCAGCGTGAACACGATCATGGAGGTGAGCACCTCGCCGGCCGACACGGACGGCGAGACCCCGGTGGCGGTCGTCATCATCCCGAAGACCAGCCAGGGTTGTCGGCCGGTCTCGGTGAAGATCCAGCCGAACGCCGCACCGAGGACCGGCATCAGCGGGGTGAGCACGGCGGCCCAGATCCAGAGCCGGTCCCTGCGACTGTCGGAGCGCGTGAGGACTCTGCCGCGCCGGGTCGCCCAGAGAACGGCCAGCCCCACGAGGGCAGACAGCATCCCGACCCCGATCATGAGCCGGAAGCTCCAGTACGCCAGGGGGATGTTCGGCAGGTACGTCGCGTCGAGCAGCAGCGGGTTGCCGGACTGGCCGTACTGCTGCAGGTACTGGGCCTGGAGGTCGTCGATGCCCTCGACGGACCCGCTGAAGCTGCCGGTCGCGAGGAAGCTCAGCAGGCAGGGGATGGTGACGGAGAACCGTTCCTCGGTGCCGTCGAGCGACCCGATCGTGAACAACGAGAACGGTGCACAGCTGTCGGCCGACTCGTAGAGCGCCTCGGCCGCGGCCATCTTCATCGGCTGGACCTCGGTCATGATCTTGCCCTGAAGGTCGCCGGTGAAGCCCACGGCCAGCCCCGCGACCAACGTCACGAGTGCGCCCGCCCGCGTCATCCGGCGGTACATCGATGCGTCGCCCCCGACGTCGCGGCGACGCATCCGGTAGATGCCGACGCCGAGCACGACGGCGCCGCCGGCCATGTAGGACGCGGCGATGGTGTGCGGGAACGTCACCAGCTGGACCTTGTTGGTCAGCACGGCCACGAAGTCGGTGAGCTCGGCCCGCCCGGACGCCTCGTTGAACTGGTACCCGACGGGGTGCTGCATGAACGAGTTCGCCGCGAGGATGAAGTACGCCGACAGGACCGTCCCGATGTGAACGATCCACATGGTCGCGGCGTGCAGCTTCTCGGGCAGCCGCCCCCAGCCGAAGATCCACAGGCCGAGGAACACTGACTCGAGGAAGAACGCCAGCAGCGCCTCGATGGCCAGCGGCGCACCGAAGATGTCGCCGACGAACCGCGAGTAGTCGGACCAGTTCATGCCGAACTGGAACTCCTGAACGATGCCGGTGACCAGGCCGAGCGCGAAGTTGATCGTGAAGAGCTTGCCGAGGAACTTGGAGATCCGCAGGTCCGACGGGTCTCGGTGCCGGACCCAGCGCACGTGGTAGTACGCCACGAGGGCGGACATCCCGATCGTGACCGGCACGAAGAGGAAGTGGTAGACGGTCGTGATCGCGAACTGCCAGCGCGCGAGCGCAAGTGCGTCCACGTCTCCCCCTGCTCCTGGAAGGGTCCTCGGATCTCCACCGTAGGTCGCAACGCCTCAGGGCGGTACAGGGACCTTCGTCACACGCCACCGGGAGTGCTTGCCACACAGGGGTGTGGCGAACACTCCCGTAAGAGCCTTGCGCCCAGTCGGGCTGCCACGCTGGAACCGATCAGTCGCGAGGTCGCTCGTCCACGACGCGGCGGGCCTTGCCGACCGAGCGCTCGATCCCTCCCGGGTCGCGCACCTCGACGCGCGCCGTCGTGCCGATCCGGTCCTTGATCCGCGACACCAGCCGGTCGACGACGGCCACTTTCTCCGAGTCGGCGAGCACCTCGTGGCTCTCCACGAGGACGGTCAGCTCGTCGAGCCGGCCGGGGCGGGTCAGCACGCACTGGAAGTACGGCGCGAGGGCCACTTCCGCGAGGACCAGCTCCTCCACCTGGGTGGGGAACACGTTGACGCCGCGGACGATCATCATGTCGTCGGAGCGGCCGGTGATCTTCTCCATCCGGCGGAAGGCGGGGTATGCGGAGCCGGGCAGCAGGCGCGTGAGGTCCCTCGTCCGGTAGCGCAGCACCGGCATCGCCTGCTTGGTGAGGCTGGTGAACACCAGCTCGCCGCGCTCGCCCTCGGGGAGCACCTCGCCGGTGATCGGGTCGACGATCTCCGGGTAGAAGTGGTCCTCCCAGATGTGCAGCCCGTCCTTGGTCTCGACCGCCTCCTGGGCGACCCCGGGACCGATCACCTCGGACAGGCCGTAGATGTCGACGGCGTCCATCGCGGTCCGCTCCTCGACCTCGCGGCGCATCGACTCGGTCCACGGCTCCGCCCCGAAGATCCCGATCCGCAGGGAGGACGCCTTGGGATCCAGACCCTGGCGCTCCATCTCGTCGAGGATGCTGAGGAAGTAGCTGGGCGTGACCATGATGACCCGCGGCTCGAAGTCGCGGATGAGCTGGACCTGGCGCTCGGTCATCCCCCCCGACACCGGCACCACGGTGCAGCCGAGCCGCTCCGCGCCGTAGTGGGCGCCGAGGCCGCCGGTGAACAGCCCGTACCCGTACGCCACGTGCACGATGTCGCCCGGGCGGCCGCCCGCCGCGTGGATCGACCGGGCCATGACCTCCGACCACACGTCCAGGTCGCCTCGCGTGTACCCCACGACGGTGGGCCGGCCGGTCGTCCCGCTGCTCGCGTGGACGCGCACCACCTCCTCGCGCGGCACCGCGAACATCCCGAACGGGTAGTTCGCCCGCAGGTCCTCCTTGCTGGTGAGGGGGACGCGCGCGAGGTCATCCAGCGTGCGGACGTCACCGGGCCTCAGCCCCACGGTGTCGAACGCCGCCCGGTAGTGCGGCACCGACGCATACGCCGCCTGGACCGTCTCCCGGAGCCGCGCCGTCTGCTCGGAGCGCAGCCGCCCGACGCTCCACGTCCGCAGGTCGTCGTACCTCGAGTCGTCGCCCGTGACCACGCCGCGATGGTATGCCGTTGTAACCGGCCGGATACCCGACCGGGACCCGGCGCGTGCCATGATGCCGCCTTGAGCGGCGGGGTCGGTCCGTCGCCCGAACCAGGAGATCGCCCCGTGAATGCCCGCCTTGCCTTCCGCCCGCTCGTCGTCGTCGCCGCCATCGCCGCATTCGGCCTGACCGCCTGTGGCTCCACCCCGTCCGGCGACTCGGGTGGCTCCGGCGGTTCCGGCGCCACCAGCGGGGGTGCCGCAGCCGCTGGTGTCACCCTCATCTCCCCCGGCAAGCTCATCACCTGCACCCACCTGCCGTACCCGCCGTTCCAGTCCAACGACGACTCCGGCAAGACCATCGGGTTCGACGTCGACATGATCGACCTCGTCGCCAAGAAGCTGGGCGTCGAGCAGGGCATCGTCGACACCCCCTTCGAGGGCATCAAGTCGGGTCAGGACCTGTCCACCGGCAAGTGCGACATCGCCGCCGCCGGCATGACCATCACCGACGAGCGCAAGAAGGCCATCCTCTTCTCGCTGCCGTACTTCGACGCGACGCAGGCGCTGCTCGTCAAGAGCGACTCCACCGTTGCCACACTGGCCGACCTCAAGGGCAAGAAGCTCGGTGCCCAGGCCGCCACGACCGGGCTCGACTACGCCAAGTCCAAGCAGGCGGAGAACGGCTACGAGATCGTCGAGTTCCAGGACCTCGCCACCGAGACCCAGGCCCTCACGACCGACCAGGTGGACGCCGCGATCAACGACCTGCCGGTCTGGACCGAGGCCATCAAGGAGAACAAGGGCGCGACCAAGGTCGCCACCCAGTTCGACACCGGAGAGCAGTACGGCTTCGGCATGAAGCTCGGCAACGAGGCCCTCAAGAAGGTCGTCGACGACGCCATCACGGCGGCGAAGGCCGACGGCACGTACGTCACGCTGTACACCAAGTGGATCGGCCAGGCGCCGCCCAAGTAACCTTCGCGCCATCGGGCCGACGTCCGAGCTGACTTCACGAGAGGAAGGGGCTCGCTCATGGCCCTCGACACGGCAGCCCCTCCGAAAACCAGGATGAGCCGGCGCCAGCGTGCCCGGCTCACCCGGTGGGCGCAGTACGCCGTCGGGATCCTGGTCGTCCTGTTCCTGGTGTTCAAGACCGACTGGGCGCAGTTCAACGCGGCGTTCTTCCGGCTGGACATCTTCCAGCGGATGTGGCCGAGCGTCATCACCATCGGGCTGAAGAACACGCTCATCTACACGGCGCTGGCCTTCATCTTCGGGCTCGCGCTGGGGCTGCTCATCGCGATGATGAAGCTGTCGTCGATCGGGCCCTACCGCTGGTTCGCCAACGCCTACGTCGAGCTGTTCCGCGGCCTCCCTGCGCTGGTCGTGCTCTTCATGGTGGCCTACGGCATCCCCAACGCCTTCCCCGGTTTCCAGTTCCCCGGTGACATCTACGGCAAGGTGATGGTGGGGCTGGGACTGACCGCCGCGGCGTACATGGCCGAGACGATCCGAGCCGGCATCCAGGCGGTGCCGCGAGGGCAGGTCGAGGCGGCCCGCACGCCTCGGGATGAGCTACGGGAGGACGATGTGGAGCATCGTGCTGCCCCAGGCGTTCCGGGTCGTCATCCCGCCGCTGACCAACGAGATCATCCTGCTGGTCAAGGACTCGTCGCTGGTCTACGTGCTCGGAGTGACGTTCGCGCAGTACGAGCTGACCAAGTTCAGCCAGGACTTCCTCAACCGCACGGTGAACCCCACGCCGCTCATCGTCGGGGCGTTGTGCTACCTCATCATCACCCTCCCGCTGTCGAGCCTCGTCCGGGCGCTCGAGAAGCGCTTCGCGAAGGCTCGGTGACCGCGATGCCCAAGATCCCCGACACCCCCGGAGCACCACCGGCCGTCGAGCTGCCCGCCATCTCGATCCAGAACCTGTCGAAGTCGTTCGGGACCAACGAGGTCCTCAAGGACATCAGCCTCGACGTCGCCACCGGCGAGGTGGTCTGCGTCATCGGCCCCTCGGGGTCCGGCAAGTCCACCCTGCTGCGGTGTGTGAACATGCTCGAGACCCCGACGGCGGGGACGGTCCACGTCGGCGCCGACGAGATGACCGACCCCGACGTCGACATCGACCGGGTCCGCCGGCGGATCGGCATGGTGTTCCAGTCGTTCAACCTGTTCCCCCACCTCACCGTGCTGCAGAACCTCACCATCGCGCAGACCAAGGTCCTGCGCCGCAGCAAGGACGAGGCCGAGAGGGTGGCTCGCCACAACCTCGAGCGGGTCGGGATGACGCACAAGGAGGACGCGTTCCCGGCGCAGCTGTCCGGCGGGCAGCAGCAGCGCGTGGCGATCGCCCGGTCGCTGTCGATGGACCCCGAGCTGATGCTCTTCGACGAGCCCACGTCGGCCCTCGACCCCGAGCTGGTCGGCGAGGTGCTGGCGGTGATGAAGTCCCTGGCCGCCGAGGGCATGACGATGATGATCGTCACCCACGAGATGGCCTTCGCCCGCGAGGTCGCCGACCGCGTGGTGTTCATGGACGGCGGCTACGTCGTCGAGGAGGGACCGCCGGCGGACGTCATCGGCGAACCCAAGGAGGCGCGGACCAAGTCGTTCCTCCACCGCGTCCTCAACCCCCTCATCATCGAGCCGGACGAGCTGACCGACGAGGGCGTGCAGGACGTGCGCTGACCAGGCTCCTCAGTCGACCGCCGGTGCGCTGCCCGACGCCGCATACCCGAGCTTGTCGGGGTTGCGGACGAAGTGCATCGCCGTGACGCCGCGGTCCTCCACCGTGAGGAAGGCGACCGTGTCGAGCTCGTCGTCGACGTACATGAGCACGGCCGTCTCGTCGTTCAGTCTGGCGAGCTCGACCCGTGGCGCGCCGGTGTAGTCGGGCCGCTGGATCACGCCGAGCAGCCAGCGGACGACCTTGTCCGGACCGTGGATCGGCCGCAGCGCCGCGCGCTTGACCCCGCCTCCGTCGGTGACGAGGACGACGTCGGGAGCGAGCAGGGCCATGAACTTCTCCAGGTCTCCCGTCATGAGGTGGGTGACGAACTGGTCGAGGACCGCGTCGTGGCGCTTGCGGTCGACGACCTCGGGCCGTCGCGAGTGGACATGGCCCCGAGCCCGGTTGGCCAGCTGTCGCACCGCCGCCTCGGACCGGTCCAGCGTGGTCGCCACCTCACCGAAGCTCAGCCCGAACACGTCGTGCAGCACGAAGGCCGCCCGTTCCAGCGGGGAGAGCGACTCGAGCACGACGAGCATGGCCATCGAGACCGACTCGGCCATCTCGACGCTCTCGGCCGGCCCTCGGTCGGTGGCCACCGGTTCGGGGAGCCACGGTCCGACGTAGTCCTCACGCCGGTTCTGCTGCTGCCGGACCCGGTTCAGCGCCTGCCGGGTCGCGGCGGTGAGGAGGTAGGCGCGCGCGTCGCGGACCTCGCTGCGCCCCTCGTCCGGGATGGCCGCCCACCGCAGCCACGTCTCCTGTACCGCGTCCTCCGCGTCGGCGACGCTGCCGAGCACCCGGTATGCCGCGCCGACCAGCTGCGGTCGCAGCTCCTCGAACTGCCGGGCGACCTCCTCGTCAGTGGGTTCAGACACGGGCCGGCCGCAGGTCGCACTGATCCTTGAAACCCTGGCTGGTGAAGCCCAGCGCCGCGTTGGACCGGCTGTAGGTGTTCTCCAGCGCGATCACCGCCGTGAGCTCGACGACCCCCGCGGTACCGAGCTCCTCCTGCAGCCCGGCCACCATCTCGTCGGTCACGGTCAGGGGCGTGCTCGACATGGCCTCGGCGTACTCGATCACGCGCCGCTCGAGGTCGGTGTAGGCGTCGCTCGTGCGCCACTCGGTGATCGCCTCCAGCTTCGCCGGGTCGACACCCTTCGTGTGTGAGATCCAGTAGCCGAAGTCGAGACACCAGCTGCACCCCACGGTCGCCGCGGCGGCCAGCGTGGCCAGATGCTTGAGGGAGGGGTCCACGGCGTCCCAGTGCTCGGCTGAGCGCTGGAAGCGCATCGTCGAGGTCAGCACCTTGCGGTGGTGGGCCATGCCGAGGGCCGGCTCCATGACTGCGCCGAAGCTGCGCCGGGTGTACCAGTTCATCGCCTTGACGAGCAGGTTGCTCTCGTCCATGAGGGGGATGCGGGGCGCCTGGGTGGTGGTCGACATGGGGTCTCCTTCGTCGTTCGCGGTCCTGTCGAAGGAGAGACACGGGAGGGGCGCGGGATGTGACATCACCGGCTCGGCAGGGACCTGGACCGCCCTCGGAACTCGGCGATCACGGCGCCGTCCGACTCCCGGGTGACGGTCACGTCCGTGACGCCGCTGCGCCCGTAGGCGGTCCGGACCTGCGCCTCGGCGACGAGAACGTCACCGAGGCGGGCGCTGGCGACGAAGACGATGTCCGCGCCGGCGGCCACCGTCAGCGCGCCCCGGGAGTTGCAGGCGATCGCGAACGCCGAGTCGGCCAGCGCGAACAGGTAGCCGCCGTGCGCGATGTCGTGGCCGTTGACCATGTGCTCGCCCACGGTCATCCGGACGACCGCACGGTCGACCTCGACGACGGTCGCCTCCATCCCCAGGTGCGCCGACGCGCGGTCGTCGTCCCACATCCGGCGGACGTGTCCGAGGTCCACGTCGGAGTCCGCTGCCGCGGCCCCCTCGCGGCTCCACTGCTCGTCGGTCACGAGGTCTCCAGCGCGGGGCTCGGCCGGTATCGACCACCCGGGTACGCGTCGTCGAGCTCCGCGAGGATGCGGCGGACCCGCTCGTGCCCGAGCTCGCGCCCCCAGGCGATGGGGCCCTTCGGGTAAGCGGTGCCGAGCTCCATGGCGGTGTCGACGTCCTCCGGGCTGGCCTCGCCGCGGTGCACGAGATCCACGGCCTCGTTGACGAGCATGGCGACCGTCCGGGCGACCGGGTCGGTGCGGACCGGCCCACCGACCAGCTCCGCGACGCGGCTCTCGTCGGCGACCGCCTCGGTGGGGTGACCGTCCGGCGCATACGTGTAGATCCCGCGGCCGGTCTTGCGCCCGAGGTGTCCCTGCTCGACGAGGTCACGCTGGAGCTGCACCGGCGCATACCGGGGGTCCTGGCCGGTCCGCTCCCAGACACTGGTGCCGACGGCGAGGTTGACGTCCTGGCCGATGAGGTCGGTGAGCTCGAGCGGGCCCATCCGGAACCCGGCGGAGCGGAGGCAGGCGTCGATCGTGGCGGCGTCGGCGAGGCCCTCCTCGAGCATCCGCTGCCCCTCGCCGTAGAACGGGCGCGCCACCCGGTTGACGATGAACCCGGGCGTGGATGCGCAGTGGACGGGGGTCTTGCCCCACGAGGCCACCAGGTCCGCGGCGAAGTCGACGTAGGTCTGGGCGCTCGCCGTGCCGTGGACGACCTCGACCAGGCGCATGACCGGGGCGGGGTTGAAGAAGTGCAGCCCGATCACACGCTCAGGGTCGTGCACCGCCTCGGCGATGGCGTCGATGTCGAGGCTCGAGGTGTTCGTGGCGAGCAGCGCGGTGGGGGGCTGCAGCCGGCTCAGCTCGGCGAACACCGACCGTTTGACCTCGAGGTCCTCGACGGCCGCCTCGACCACGAGCTCGCACTCGGGGAGGTCGCGAAGGTCGCTGACGACGTGCAGCCGGTCCGCGGCGTCCCGGGCCTGGTCGGCGGTGAGCCGGCCCGTGGCGGCGAGGTCGGTGAGCCGCTGGTTGAGGCGCTCGACGGCGGCCGCGGCCCGGTTCGCACCAGCGTCCTGGAGGTAGACCCGGTGGCCGGCGGTGGCCGCGACCTGGGCGATCCCGGCGCCCATGGCGCCGGTCCCGATGACCGCGACGTCGCCTCGGGGACCGTCCGCCGTCATGCCGCCATCCTGTCAAACTCTGCGGGCGAGCCCTGACGGTGGCACCGGCCGAACCTAGAGCCACTCCTTGCGCTTGAAGACGACGTAGAGGCTGACGGCGATCCCCACGATGATCACCGTCGAGGCGATGACGCCGCTCGGGTGGCCGAAGCCGGGGTACGGCACGTTCTGGCCGAACCAGCCGGTCACGGCGGTCGGTATCGCGATGATCGCCGCCCAGGCGGTGAGCTTCTTCATCACCGTGTTGAGCCGGGCGTCCTGGAGCGAGAGCGACGTCTCGAAGATCGACGTGAGCATGTCGCGCAGGGACTCACTCCACTCTGCGGCCCGGATCGCGTGGTCGTAGAGGTCGGAGAACCAGCCGTCGAGCTCGTTGCCGTCCTTGTGCAGCTCGGTCCGGTGGCGCAGCACGGCGCTGACCACCTCGCGCATCGGCAGGACCACCCGGCGCAGCTCGACGAGCTCCTTGCGGATCCGGAACGTTCGCTGCTGGGTCGCACGGGTCTGCTGGTTCTCGGCGAAGAGCCCGTCCTCCAGCGACTCGATGGCGTCGTCGAGCTGCTGCACGGTGTCGAAGTGGCCGTCGACGATGACGTCGAGCAGCCCGTGCAACAGCGCACCGCCGCCGAGGCGGAGCAGGTCGCTGTTGTCCTCCCAGCGCCGGACGACCTCCTTCATGTCGAACACGTCGTTGTCGCGGACCGTCACGATGCCGCGCGGCAGGACGAAGGCCGAGATCTTCGTGAGCTGGAGCCGGGACGTCGAGCACCTGGTCGGGCGCCATGGGGCCCTTTCCCGGGATGGTCGAGCCAGGTCGCGTACACGCTGACGAAGGTGTGGTGCGCGTGCATCGTCGCCTTCGGCCGGCTGGCGTCCTCGATGACGTCCTCGACGGCGTGCGGGTCGAGGCTGAGCTCCTCGGCGAGCTTCTGCAGCACGCCATGGTGCGGTTCGAGGATGTCGACCCAGACCAGCGAGTCCTCCTCCTGGAGGTGCTCGGAGACCTCGTCGAGCGGAGAAGTCCTGGTCGGTGACCTCGCCCTTGCGCCACAGCACCGTGTGGAGACCGGTGGTTCCCATGAGGGCAGTGTGCTCTCTGAGGCTGGACGCGACCTGCCGAAGGCGCCGGTTCCAGCGCGTCTCATTACGATTGACCGGTGACGACGACGGCGACGCCCACCGACCACCCGCTGCTCGCAAAGCATGCGGACGCTCTGTCGGAGGCGCGCACGGCGTTGGCCGCGCGTAGCTTCTACTCGCGCTACCCCGAGTCACCCTCCCCGCGCGTCTACGGCGAGACCGCGGCGGCCGACGGGCTCACCGCCCACGGCGCGCATCTGGGCGGGCAGTATGCGGCGCTGGCCGACCAGCCCACCGACGGCACCTGGGTCGGCTCGGAGGTCTCCCCTTACGGCCCGGTGCTCGGCGTCGAGTACCCGCACCTCGATGTCGACCGTTCGCTGGCGGCGGCCCGCGCGGCGATGCCGGCCTGGCGCGACGCCGGGCCGCAGGTGCGGGCGGCGGTATGCCTCGAGATCGTCGACGCGGTCAACGCCCGCGGGTTCGAGCTGGCCAACGCGGTGATGCACACCTCGGGCCAGCCGTTCGTGATGGCCTTCCAGGCCGGCGGTCCGCACGCCCAGGACCGCGCGGTCGAGGCGATCGTGGCGGGGCTCGTCGAGCAGGAGCGGGTTCCGACATCGGTGACCTGGGAGAAGCCGGCCAAGGACGCGCCGATCCGGATGGTCAAGGACTACCGCATCGTCCCGCGGGGCGTGGCGCTGGTGGTCGGCTGCAACACCTTCCCCACGTGGAACGCCTACCCGGGGATCTTCGCCTCGCTGGTGACCGGCAACCCGGTTATCGTCAAGCCGCACCCGCGGGCCGTCCTTCCGCTGGCGATCACCGTGGAGATCGCCCGAAACGTGTTGCGGGACAACGGGTTCGACCCCGACCTTGTGCAGCTCGCTCCCGAGGCCGACGGTGAAGGCCTTGCCCGGACCCTCGCCGAGCGGCCCGAGGTGGCGATCATCGACTACACCGGAGGCCCGCGGTTCGGCGAGTGGCTGGAGCGCGAAGGCGCGGTCCGCGGAGCGCTGGTCTTCACCGAGAAGGCCGGGGTCAACACCGTCGTCGTCGACTCGACCGACAACCTGCGGGGCGCGCTGGGCAACCTCGCGTTCTCGCTGGCGCTGTACTCGGGCCAGATGTGCACGACCCCACAGAACGTCTACGTTCCCGAGGACGGCATCGACACCGACGAGGGCCATCTGTCGTTCGAGGAGCTCGGCGACCGGCTGGCGACCGCCATCGGCACACTGACCGGGGACGACGCCCGCGCCGTCGAGATCCTCGGCGCCACCGTCAACGACCAGGTGCGCGACAACGCGGCCGGTATCGAGGAGCTGGCCCAGCGCGGCGGTGGTTCGGTGGTCCTGGCCCCGCGTTCGGTGAGCCACCCCGCATACCCGGACGCCGTCGTCCGCGCTCCGGGGCTGGTGGCCCTGGACGCCTCGAGCGAGGAGGTCTACACGCGGGAGTGCTTCGGACCGGTGACCTTCCTCATCCGGACCACGTCGACGGATCAGTCCCTGGAGCGGTTCGTCGAGACGGTGCGCGAGCACGGCGCGATGACCGCCGCGGTGTGGTCGACGTCCGAGGACGTGCTGGACGCTGCGCGCGAGGCGGCCGCCGAGGCCGGGGTCTCCCTGTCCGAGAACCTCACCGGCCCGGTCTTCGTCAACCAGACCGCGGCCTTCTCCGACTACCACGGCACGGGAGCGAACCCGGCCGCCAACGCCGCCTACACTGACGCCGCCTTCGTGGCGAACCGGTTCCGCGTCGTGACCACCCGCCGTCACATCTGACTGAACCCGTCCTCGGGCTCTACCATCTCGTACGGGCCAAACGGAAGCGATGAGGAACCATGTCGAAGCGCATGTTGCAGATGGGTGTCGTCGCCGCCGGCCTGGTCGTCGCCGTGGGGCTCTGCTTCCCGGCGTCCGCGTCGGCCGACCCCCCGGGTCTCGGCGCGCAGGGCGGGGCGCATACGAACCGATACCACGCCCAGGCGTGTCAGCAGGGCGGACACGACGTCCGGGTGGACAGCGCGACGAAGAACGCCTTCCGGAACGCCGGCGACTGCACCAGTCATACCGCTCTCGGCGGGACGCTCGGCGCGGCCGCGAACCAGATCACCCTGTCGTCGAGCGCCTTGTACCCGTGTGCGGCACCGTTCACCGGCGCCTGCTGGGGTGACCTGTCGATGGCCATCCCGAGTGGGGACTTCGCCCTTATTCTGGCGACAACCAGCACCTTCCAGCTGCGCATCAACCCCGATACCAACGGCGACTACACCGGCCCCGCCAACATCCCGTGCTCCGAGTCGCAGACCGCCAACGTGCAGTTCTACGCCTTCGCTCCCGGCGTCGGGAGTTCCGAGTACGTCACCCCGCCGGCCTGCACCTGAGACATCGGTTGGGCATGCCCGTGGACGACGAGGCCGCTCCAGGGTGGGACGCGGTCGAACACTGGGTCTCTGATCACGTGACCGCCGAGGGCGAGCCGTTGCATTTCGGTACTGGCCTGCTACCCGGTCAGGACGGCCTCTACGGACTGAACGCATACCGGATACCCGACGCCTGGCTTCTGGTGACCCTCGGGCTCACCGAGCTGTTCGGCACGGACAGCGAGCAGCCCGACGTCAGCGGATGGGGCTTCGAGCTGACCCTGCGGATCCCTCGTGACCCGGGAGAGGGGCAGCCGCCCGCCTGGTCCCGGAACCTCCTGGACCGGCTGGGCCGCTACGTGTTCTCCGCCGCGGCCCCCTTCGCTGCCGGACACCGCCTCGACACCGGGGAGGCCATCACCGGCCAGGGCGACACCCGCCTCACGGCGCTGGCCTTCACCGACGACCCGGACCTCCCCGCCGTGGATACCCCCAACGGTCGAGCCTCGTTCCTGAGGGTCGTCGGCATCACCGACGCGGAGCTCGAGGAGATGAAGGGAACCTCCACCGCGCAGGTGTTGGCGCGGCTGGCGGACCACGATCCCCTGCTCACAACGAACCCCGAACGCTGACGGCGGGCCCCGGCACGCCATCGAGCGGCGACCGCTCGGGATGAACGAGGAGGACATCCATGGGCGAGCAACCCGGCACCCGCACGCCGGTCACCTACGACACCTGCGCCGACATCGAGGGGCCGTTCTACCACGGCACGAAGTCGTCGATCGAGGTCGGCACCGAGCTCGTTCCCGGCCACGGCTCAAACTTCCAGGAGGGCCGGATGTCCAACAACATCTACTTCTCCGCGCTCGTGGAGACCGCCGCCTGGGGGGCCGAGCTGTCCACCGCCCTGGCCGGGATCGAGGAGCGGGGCCACATCTACGTCGTCGACCCGGTGGGCCCGTTCGAGGACGACCCCAACGTGACGGACAAGCGGTTCCCCGGCAACCCCACGCAGTCCTACCGGACGCGCCACCCGTTGCGCATCGTCGCCGAGGTGGAGAGCTGGCAGGGCCACGATCCCGAGGTCCTGAAGGGCATGCTCGACCACCTCGCGCAGATTCGCGAGCAGGGTCTCGACGTCATCGAGGACTAGCGTCGGCCGGTCACGTCGCTCAGGGGACGCGAGCAAAATGCGATCTGCCGACTCGTGCGCCTCGGTGAACGCCGGGGCGGCGATCTCCTGCTCTGGCCGCTGCCGGATATCCGAGCAGGCGGCTCCTGCTCGGATATCCGAATCGCTGTGACTGCGGCCCGTCCGCGACCACTCACCCCCGAGCGTCGCTTCGCACCGTCTAGCTGCAGGCGGCTACCGCGTCCGGGAACGCCGCGTCGATGGCGTCGAAGTCGAGGTGGCTGATGGCCGGGTTGGAGCCATCCTTGGCCGCAAGGCCGCCGGCCATTACGGCGCGTGCGTGGATCGGGGTGTCGACGGTGACCCCTGCCGCGTCCGCCAGAACCTGGACGCCCGCTGGGCACAGGCCCGTGAACTCCGTCGCCAGCGCACCGAACGACATGTAGCCATTGGACTTCAACATTCCAGCGGTCGCTTGCGCCGTCAGGTTGTTGTGGTAGCAGAAATGCGCGGCCGCCGGCCCGACCCCGAGCCCGAGGCTGGCAACTGTCGCGACGGTGAGAATCGCAAGTCGGTGAATCTTCACTGCCTACTCCTTCTAGGGTGACCGCCCCGACAGTCTCTGATGCGTGGTGACGCGGTACAGGATGGCAGTTCCAGCGCTGTGCTCACACGGAATTCGAGGAAGCAGGGGTGTCAGAGCCAAGCCTCACTCACGGCCCGACCACGCCGAACTGGGCGCGGTACACGACCACCCTGGTGCCGGTCGATCGACTCCGCGGCTCCACTGTCAGATATTCAGGGGGTTTGTCCTCCGGCCGCGAGCCGTGCCGTGACCCCTGGTCCGCGTTCACGGCCGGACCGGAGCGGCCGATGAGACCTCAGCCGAGCCGAGAAGTCATCGACGCGCGGTCGCCGCCGCGTTGGCCTTGATGACGTCGGCGTAGTAGCGGGCGGAGTCTTTGATGGTGCGTCGTTGGGTGGGGTAGTCGATGTGGATGATGCCGAAGCGTCGTTCGTAGCCCCAGGCCCATTCGAAGTTGTCGAGTAGGGACCAGAGCAGGTAGCCGCGGACGTCGGCGCCGGCGTCGATGGCGTCGCGGACGGCGGTCAGGTGGCGGCGTACGTAGGCGGTGCGTTCGGTGTCGTGGACGCGTCCGTCGGGGGAGACGACGTCGGGGTAGGCGGCGCCGTTCTCGGTGACCATCAGCGGCAGGCCGGGGTAGTCCTTGGCGGTGCGGACGAGGAGCTCGGTCAGCCCGGAGGGGTCGACCAGCCAGCCCATCTGGGTGCGGTGTCCGGGTTCGAGGACGAAGTCGACGTCGTCCGGTCCGGGCCACGGCGGTTGCGCGGCGACCATGTGCCCGTCCTCCCGGTTGCGTACCGAGGTCCCGTCCCATTTCCGGGCGACGCTGGTGGTGTAGTAGTTGACGCCGAGGACGTCGAGGGGCTGGTGGATGGCGTGGAGGTCGCCGTCGCGGACGAACGACCAGTCGGTGACCGAGGCGGTGTCGGCGAGCAGGTCCTCGGGGTAGGCGCCGTCGAGCTCGGGTCCGAGGAAGGCCCGGTTGCCCAGGGCGTCGAGCCGGCGGACGATGTCGAGGTCCTGCGCGGAGTGCGGGTCGGCCGGGCGGATGACGTGCAGGTTGTGGGTCACCGAGGCGCGGGCGCCGGGGCGGGCCGCCCGCAGCGCCTGGACGGCGAGGCCGTGGCCGAGGTTGAGGTGGTGCACCGCGGACAGCGAGTCGGCCTGGTTCTCCCGGCCGGGTGCGTGCACCCCGGAGCAGTACCCCAGGTACGCCGAGCACCACGGCTCGTTCAGGGTGGTCCAGGTGTGGACGCGGTCCCCGAGGACCTGCGCGGCCTTGCCCGCGTACGCGGCGAACGCCTCCGAGGTGGCCCGGGACGTCCACCCGCCGGCGTCCTCGAGCTGCTGCGGCAGGTCCCAGTGGTACAGCGTCGCGATCGGTGCGACCCCGGCCGCCAGCAGCTGGTCCACCAGCCGCGAGTAGAAGTCCAGCCCACGCCGGTTGAACGGGCCCGAACCACCGGGCTGGATCCGCGGCCAGGCCAGCGAGAACCGGTACGCCTGCAGGCCCAGCTCCCGCATCAGGGCGACGTCCTCGCCGACCCGGTGGTAGTGGTCCGCCGCGACGTCGCCGGTGTCCCCACGGCGCACCTTCCCCGGCGTGTGCGAGAAGGTGTCCCAGATCGACGGCGTCCGGCCGTCCTCCGCCACCGCACCCTCGATCTGGTAGCTGGCCGTGGCCGCCCCGAACAGGAACCCGTCAGGGAACACCGGCAGATCGGCGGAGACGTCGAGGTCGGACATGGCAGTCGCTCCTGGTAGTGGCTGTCGTGAGGGGGTCGGGTCGACGAGCTGGTTGGTCGTGCGCAGCACGCGGGGGTCGAGGAAGCGCTGCGGGTCGACGTCGACGGCGGACACGACGTGGAAGGTCAGATTCTCCCCGGCGAGCAAGGTGA
Source organism: uncultured Actinomycetota bacterium (assembly GCA_963787725.1). Classification (GTDB taxonomy): domain Bacteria; phylum Actinomycetota; class Actinomycetes; order Actinomycetales; family Dermatophilaceae; genus Lapillicoccus. The sequence continues at coordinate 524,955 of CAWBEH010000014.1, forward strand.
CCATCCCGTCGTCCACGACGGCGTGCGGGTCGACCTTGTCGGCCAGCAGGGTGACGTCGCGCTGCAGCGTCGCCGCGGTGACGATGACGTCGTACCCGGTCGGTGTGCGTTCGGCGGTCGCGCGGGCCCAGGCGTTCGTCAGGTGCAGGTCGCGGTCCTCTCCGAAGAACCAGAGGGCGCGATGCTCGCCGTCGGTCGCGACGAGAACCTCATCGCGTACCGAAACCTCCCACGTCAGGGCGGCGGCGAGCGGGAGCGTACGCGTGTCGCGAGGAGGCACGTCGATGGTCACCACGCTCACCGCCCGCTCAAGACCATCAAAACTCTTGCGCTGCAACCGAACTCGGCCACGCCACGGCTGGTCGGTGTCGTTGTCGAGCACCAATGAGAGCCGGTGCTCCCGCGGCTGGATCGTCATGAACCGGTCCGCGTAGGTGTGCCGGACGGTGTGCCAGAGGGGTTTGCGAACGCCGGCGCTGTCGACCATCGCCCACGACGTGACCGGCCAGCAGTCGTTGAGCTGCCACACGATCATTCCTTGGCAGCGGGGGTGCCAGGACCGCAGGTGCTCGATCCCGAAGCCGACTGCGTGCGCCTGCTGGAGCGACATCGCCCAGTGCCAGTCCTCCATGTCGGCGGGTTCCTCGAGATGCGGAGCCAGGCCACGGGAGAGCTTCAGGTCGCCGTCCTCGGCCTTCTGATGGGCGAGCATGCCGGGCGACGTCGGCGTCAGCGGGTCGTCGTGAACCGCGGCGGTCAGCGTGGACCACGCCGGCGGTCCCTGGTAGCCGAACTCGGCGACGAACCGCGGCGCCGAGCTGCGGTAAGCGGTGTAGTCGAGCCGGTTCCAGACGGCCCACAGATGGCTGGTGCCGTGGTCGGGCTCATTGGGGTGGAGGCGTTCGTCGAACGACCACGGGCTGCCAGGCGAGTACGGGCGGGTCGGGTCGAGGCGAGCCATCAGCGCGGGGAACAGCTCGAGGTAGTAACCGCGGCCCCACGTGAGGTCGCCGAGCTCGCGTCGCCACGCCCAGTCGACGTAGCCCCAGAGGTTCTCGTTGTTGCCGTTCCAGACGACCAGGCTGGGGTGGGGGCTGAGCCGGGTGACGGCTTCGGTCACCTCCGCGACCACCTCGCTGCGCAATGGCTCCTCCTCGGCGTAGGCCGCGCAGGCGAAGAGGAAGTCCTGCCAGACCAGGACGCCGGTCTCGTCGCAGACGTCGTAGAAGGCGTCGCTCTCGAAGAGGCCGCCGCCCCAGACGCGGAGCAGGTTGACTCCCGCGTCGGTCGCGTCGGTGACGCGCGTCGCATACCGCTCGCGGTCGACCCGGTGCGGGAAGCAGTCGTCGGGGATCCAGTTGGCACCCTTGACGAGGACCGGCTTTCCGTTGATCCGCAACGCGAATGGCGTGCCTTCCGTGTCCGGCGTCGTGTCGAGCTCGACGCTGCGGAACCCGACGCGCAGGTCGTGCGAGTGGATGGTCTCCCCGTCGGCGAGCAGCTCGACCCGCAGGTCGGAGAGCGGCTGGTCGCCGTGACCGCGTGGCCACCACAGCGCCGGCTCGGGGACCTCGAGGTGGAGAACGGCGGTGTCGCCGACGACGTCGGTGGAAGCGGTGCGGCCTTCACAGGTGGCGCGGATCGCCAGCCCTGTAGCGGTGTCCCGCGCCACGTCGGCGTGCACCTCGACCCGGCCGACGCCGTCGACGACCGTGACCAGGGTTCGCACGGCGGCCAGCCGGGCCGTACGCCACCGCTCGACCCGCGCCTCCCGCCAGAGGCCGGCGGTCACGAGGTCGGGTCCCCAGTCCCAGCCGTAGTTGCACGCCATCTTGCGGATCGCGTTGAACGGATGGGCGTTGGTGTGGATCCGCGGCGTCTGGTCGAGGCTGGCCTGCTCGGTCGCGGTCAGCTGGGCGGCGAAGTCGACGACCAGCTCGGTCTCGCCCGCGCGCACCAGGTCGGTCACGTCGAACCGGTAGGCGCGGTGCTGGTTCCGCGGGGTCCCGAGGACGTGGTCGCCGAGCCGGACCTCGCAGACCGTGTCCAGCCCGTCTAAGACGAGCTCGACGTGCTCACCGTCCTCCGGCGGGACGTCGGTGAGCGTCGTCGCATATCGCCAGCTCGTCCGTCCGACCCACTGCAGGGTGGCCTCGTTCTCGTCGAGGTACGGGTCGGGGATCAGTCCGGCCGCGAGCAGGTCGGTGTGTACCGTGCCGGGCACCGTCGCGGGGACGGTACGCCCGGCCACCCCCCGTGGCGCCGGTCCGTCCAGCGCCAGCAGGGTCCACTCGGTAAGGGGCTCTGCGGTCACTTCACCGCCCCGGCGGTCATTCCAGCGACGAAGTGGCGCTGCACGAGCAGGAACCCGATGACGACAGGGATGCTGACGACGAGGGACGCCGCCATGATCTGGTTCCAGTAGACGTTCTGGTACGTCGAGTACTGACGCAGCCCGACCGCGAGGGTCCGGTTCTCGTCGGTCGTCATGACCGAGGCGAAGAGCACCTCGCCCCAGGCGGTCATGAAGCAGTAGATGGCGACGGCGATGACGCCGGGCCGGGCGGCCGGAAGGACGACCCGCCAGAGCGCGCCGAGCGGACCGCATCCGTCGACCATGGCCGCCTCGTCGAGCTCCTTGGGGATGCTGTCGAAGTAGCCGACCAGCATCCACACCGAGAACGGCAGCGAGAACGTCAGGTACGTGAGGATGAGTCCGAACCTCGACCCGACCAGCTGGATCCCGGTGGCGGTGTTGATGTTCACGAAGATGATGAACAGCGGAAGCAGGAAGAGGATCCCGGGGAACATCTGGGTCGAGAGCACCGTCGTCGTGAAGACGCCACGCCCGCGGAACCGGAAGCGGGACACCGCGAACGCCGCGATGATCGCGAGGATCACACTGGCCACGGTGGCGCAGGTGCAGATGATCAGGCTGTTCACGAAGTACCGCGCCAGCGGGACGGTCGACCACATGTCGATGAACGGCTGGATGGTGAGGTTCGTCGGCCACCACGTGAAGGTGCCCTGGACGTCGGCCAGTGGTTTGAGCGAGGAGCTCACCATCGCGTAGAGGGGGATGAGCGTGAACAGCCCGAGCAGCGTCAGGGTCACGCCTCGGAAGACCTTGAATCCGGGGGTGTTACGCATGGCTGTCCTCCGTCCGAGCGGACGCCGGTGCGGCGGTCTTCGGCGTCGTGTTGCGGTCACGGGTGATGAGAAGGTACGCGGCGGTCACCACGAAGAGGAAGAGCAACAACAGGACCGACATCGCGGAGCCGACGCCGAAGTTCCAGGTCAGGAACGACGCGTTGTAGATGTGGAACGAGATGAGGTCGCCGCCCGGCGGCTGGCTGTTGCCGAAGAGGACGTACGGCGTGTTGAAGTCGTTGAAGGTCCAGAGGAACAGCACGAGGACCAGGACGAGGTTCACCGGGCGCAGCGAGGGCAGCGTGATGTGGCGCCACTGGCGCAGGTTGCCGGCGCCGTCGACCGCGGCGGCCTCGTAGAGGTCGGACGGGATGCTCTGCAGCCCGGCCATGAGCGTCAGGAACGCGAAGGGCCACAGCCGCCAGACCGCCACGGTGACGATGGACGCGAAGGCGTTGCCACCCAGCAGCCAGAAGGGTCGGTCACCGGTCAGGTGGAGGTTGTCGACGAGGACGTGGTTGACCAGGCCGGTGTCGCGCTGAAGCATGAAGTTCCAGGTGAGGATGCCGGCATAGGCCGGCAGCGCATACGGGACGAGGAAGATCGTCCGAACGAGGCCGCGGCCGCGGAAGGGCTGCTGGAGAGCGACGGCGGCCGCCATGCCGAGACCCCAGGAGATGCCGAGCGCGAGTAGCGAGAAGGCGACGGTCACGAGGAACGACTGGAGCAGGGCGGCTCCGATGCTCGCGTCGAAGTCGACCGAGATCGCGTAGTTCTGGAGGCCGGCCCACGGGGCGGCCGACCAGTTCGCGATGTAGATCTTGGTGAGCTTGATGAAGCTCATCCAGATGCCGACGAGCATCGGCACGATGTGGATGAGCAGCTCCATGATCACGGCGGGCAGCAGCAGCAGGTACGGGAGCCACCGGCTGCGTCGCGGCGACGGTCGTCGCGCCTTCTTCGTGGTGGTGACCTTGCTGCGCAGAGCCGTCGTGGCTTCGTCGGGCTGGCGGATCGTCGACGCTGACACGGGCATACCTCCTGATGCCGGTGGTCCGGCCGGTCACGGGTGAGGTGACCGGCCGGACCACCTTCGGCGGGTAGGGGAGACGAAGGTCAGCTCGCCGCGGCGACCTGGTCCTGCGCGTCCTTCAGGGCAGCCTTGACATCGTCGGCCGAGACGGTGCCGCCGGTGGCGATCTTGGCGAACATCGTGTTCATGGCCTTGCCGACGGTGCTCTCGAACTGGTCCTCACCGGGCACGAGGGGCAGCGGCTTGGACATGTTGGCGTAGATGTCCGCGAAGGTCTTCGCCTCTTCGGGGTTGTCGGTGAACACCGGGGTCTCGCCCTTGAGCACGGGAAGCGAGGAGAACGGCTTGCCCAAGGTCTTCTGGGTCTCCGGGGACGTCATGAACTTGACGAACTGGAGCGCGGCGTCCTTGTTCTTGGTGTTCTTGAAGATCGACATGTTGATGCCGGCGATGAAGGTGGCGATCTTCTGGCCGCCGCTCGGAGCCGGGAAGGGCACCACGCCGTACTCGTCGCTCTTCATCCCGTTCGACTGGATGGAGTTGTCGGCGTTGTTCTGGTTGAGGATCATCGCGACCTTCTTCGTCGCGAAGTCGTTGACCGCCTTGGTGCCGTTGTCGTACTGCGCGTTGGAGGCGTTGACGACCTTGTCCTTCTGCATCAGGTCGAGGTAGCGCAGGACGCCCTGGACGTTGGCGTCACTGGTGAACGTCGGCTTGCCGGCGCTGTCGAACCACTCGCCGCCGTTCTGGCTGCCGTTGATGAAGGCGAAGTGGACGTTCTCGGTGTAGCTGCCCGCGGCCAGCGCGAAGCCGTAGGTGCCCTTGGCCGTGTCGGTCAGCTTCTGGGCCGCAGCGACCATCTCCTCCCAGGTGGTGGGCGGCTGGATGCCGGCGTCCTTGAGCATCTGCTTGTTGTAGTAGAGGCCGTAGGCGAGGCCGAGGTAGGGGACCGAGGTCGGGTCCTGACCGGGCGCGCCGCCGGTGTCCATGGCGGGCTTGACGAACTTGTCCTTGCCGCCGATGGCCGTGAAGGCCGCGTCGTCGTATGGCATGAAGGCACCGGTCGCCTGGAGCGAGGCGGCCCAGGTGTTGCCGATGTTGAGCACGTCGGGACCGGAGTTGGACGTGATCGCCGTCTGGATGCGGGTCTGCAGGTCGTTCCAGCCGATGACCTCGAGGTTGACCTTGATCCCGGTCTGCTGCGTGAACTGCGCCAGCACCGGGGTGAGGACCTCCTTGTCCTTGTCCAGCGACGGGGCCTGGTTGCTCGCCCAGTAGGTCAGGGTGGTGCCGGAGCCACCACCGCTGCCGGTGTCGGAGCCGGAGCTCGAGCCCCCGCTGCTGCTGCAGGCGGCGGCGCCGAGGGCGATGGCGGGCACGGTGATGGCCGCAACGGTGAAGCGCGAGAGGGAACGCAGTCTCACATCAGACTCCCTTGTCCTGAAGTGGGGGTGGAGGGCGCTCTGAGCCTCGACCTAACCGGTTAAGGAGTCAATTGAACCGGTTAAGTCGTGATCCTTTCGTGACCTGCCGGGACGCGCCGGTATGCGGGGAGCGCCGCTCAGTGCGGCGCCGGGCCGGTCGACTCGCGCACCAGCAGGGTGCCCACCGGCGACCACCGGTGCGGGTCGGTGCTCCCCTCGATGAGCTGGAACAGCAGGTCGGTCGCGAGCCGCGCCTTCTCCATGAGGCCGTGGTCCATCGCCGTGAGCCGGGGTCGCGAGACGACGCAGAGCACCGAGTCGTCCCACGCGATGATCGACAGGTCGTCCGGGACCCGCAGCCCCAGCTCGCCGGCCACCCGTAGGGCCGCCGTGGCCATGATGTCGTTGCCGGCGAGGACGGCTGTAGGCCGGCGAGGAGCGGACAGCAGCTCGCGGGTACGCGCGGCGCCGGACTCGTACGCATACGTACCCTCGAGGTGGGTGACCTCCATGCCGCGCCGCTCGCCTTCGGAGGTGAGCAGGTCGGCGCGGACCCGCTCGTGGACGTAGATCATCGGCCCACTGATGTGGGCGATGCGCTCGTGGCCGAGGGCGCGCAGGTGGTCCAGGAAGACGGTCACCGTCTCGATCTCGGGGGTGACCAGCCGCCCGATCTCGTCGTCGGTCTGCCGCGACGTGACGAGGACGCCCGGCATCCCCAGCGAGGCCAGCAGCGGGAGGCGCGGGTCGTCGTCGAACTCGTCGAAGAGGAGGAACCCGTCGACGCGCCGCTGCCGGGCCCACCGCCGGTAGACCTCCAGGTCCTCGCCGCCTTCGCCGGTGAGGCGCAGCAGGAGGGAGCCGTCGGCCTCGTTGAGGTACTGCTCCACGCCGAACAGCGTGCGCATGTAGTAACCCTCGGCGGTGATGACCGAGGGGTCGCGCGCGATGACCAGCCCGATCGTCCCCGACCGGCTGGCGGACAGCGCGACGGCCGCCGAGCTGGCCTGGAAGCCCAGCTCGTCGGCCAGCTCGAGCACCCGCCGGCGCGTCTCCGAGCTCACGCCGGGACGGCCGTTCAGCGCATACGAGACCGACGCCTTGGAGATCTCGAGCCGGCGGGCGATGTCACTGATCGTGACGCGCTCGGCACGGTTCGTGGGCACGTGGGGTGGCGCGTCAGCGCCGCGAGCGGTCCGGGTCCGGAACGATCGCGTTGAGGATCGAGGCGACGATGGTGATGATCAGCGCGCCGATGATCGCGTCCCAGAAGAAGTTGTCGACGTGGAACGACAGGTCGAGGACGCCGGCGAGCCAGGACGTCAGCTGGAGCATCAACGCGTTGATGATCAACAGGAACAGTCCCAGCGTCAGCACGATGAACGGTAGGGACAAGAGCTTGACCAGCGGTTTGAGGAACGTGTTGACGATCCCGAAGATCAGCGCGACGACGAGGATGGTGATGATGGTCTGGCCTGTGTTGCCCTCCTCGCCGAGGTGGATCCCTGGGACGATGGCGGCCGCGAGGTAGAGCGCCGCACCATTGATGACCGTCTTGACGACGACGTTGCCGAACCAACCCATGGCGGCATCCTTTCAGAACGCGACGGCGTCCCGGGCCGGTACCGGTTCGGTCACGTGACCGGGCTGTTTCCACGGCCGTCCGGCTCGTACGATCACGAGGTGCCCGTGACGGTGGCCGTCATCCTCATGGTCGCCGGGGTGGTCCTCGCGGTGACCGCACTGGTCGTCGCGGTCTGCGCGGGCCTCGACAGGTCGCCGCGCGCCGCCGCCCGGGGAGGCGTCGTCGGTCGAGAGGGACGTGGCGTCCTGCTCCGAGACGGCGACGGCCTCGTCTTCGTCCGTCGAGCGCGCCGGTACCTCCTGCCGTTGCAGCCGGAGCCCGACCAGGCGGTGCGCCGGCTCGCTCGCGGGCAGGGTAGCGAGCTGCTGGCCGACGTCTTCCGGGGTCCGGACCATGTTGTGCACACGGTTGCGGCGCTCGACGACCGCGACGTGGCTCGGCTGACCTCGCCCGCGGGTGTTCGCCGTCGGGTGATCCCGGGTGCGCTCGTTCCGCGGGTCGCGGCGGCGGTGTTCGCGGTGGGCGTGGTGCTGACGGTGCCATGGCTCGGCGTCTGGCTCACCGGGGTCACCGTCGATGCCACGGTCACGAACCACTTCCTGTCAGTGGAGGGATGGGACTGCACCATCACCTGGCCCGCTCCCGACGGCTCCGTGCGCCGGCAGGACGTGGGGTGCGGCGACGACGCGGCGGCGGGTCAGGTGCTGGCGGTCCGGGCACTCGCACCCCCGTTCGACGGGGCGATCCTGGCGGTGGACGCGGGCGTGGTGCGGGCGGAGGTCATCGGCGTCGCCTCGGTCGTCGGCCTGTCCGTTCTCGTCGGACGCGCGCTGCTGACGATGCGTCGGCGGTCGGTGACGCTGTGGCCGATCGTGGCGTCGGTCCCGGGTTTCGACGGTTCGATGCCCGACGAGGAGCGGCTCCGGGCTCGGTGGTTGCCGCTCGACGACCTGGCCCACGCGGTCCAGCAGGCCGAGCGGCACGGTGACGTGGAGGACAACGACCTGTTCCGTTCCCGGGGTCGCGCACTCTGGACGATGCTGCGCGGACCGGTTCTGGCCGGGATCGCGGCGGTGCCGTTGTGTGGGCTCTACTGCGCGGCCGTGATGCAGTCCCTGGAGTACGGCGCGGTGACCGCGGTTCTCGGGCTGGTCCTCGTCGTCCTGCTGGCAATCCGTCGCGTTCGGCCGACCATGGCGGGGATGCCCGATGCGGACGGCTGGACGGCCTGGGGCCAGGCCGCGGCCTGGCGGCGGTTCGACGGGCGGGTGTTCGCTGTCCTGTTCGACTCGGGCGGGGCGCTCTGGCGGATCCCCGTCGACCGGGTCTTCGCGCCGGAAGCTCGTGTCGAGATCAGCGGGCAGCTCGAACGAGGCGCCGTCTGCGCCGTGCGCGCCAACGGGATCGAGCTCATGACCCTCGGGCCGACCGAGCGGCTGTCGCCGGCGGACGCGGTCGCGCTACGGCAGGATCTGGTCCGGGCGCTCCCGGGCGCCACCCGGCGGGCGTCGACGCTTCAGCGACAGACCTAGAGTTGTCGGCATGACGACGCCGTCCTCCTCGCCCGGACCCTCGGGCCCCGTCCCGTCCGCGGACGACGTCCGGCTCCGCGAGGCGCTCGGCGGGCTACCCGCATACGTCCCGGGGAAGCCGGCCCCGCTGCGCGAGGGACTGACCGCATACAAGGTCTCCAGCAACGAGAACCCCTACCCGCCGCTGAAGAGCGTGCGGAAGGTCATCGAGCGAGCGGCCCGCGAGGTCAACCGGTACCCCGACATGGCCGTCACCGAGCTGACGGCGGCCATCGCGGAGGCCGTCGGCGTCGAGCCGTCGCACATCGCGACCGGGACGGGCAGCGTCGGCGTGCTCGGGCAGATCATCCAGGCGACGTGCGACGCGGGCGACGAGGTCGTGTATGCGTGGCGCTCGTTCGAGGCGTACCCGATCGTCACGGCGATCGCCGGAGCGTCATCGGTGCAGGTCGGCCTGGACGCCGACGCCCGGCACCGTCTGGACGCGATGCTGGCGGCGGTCACGGACCGCACCAAGGTGGTCATCGTCTGCTCGCCGAACAACCCCACGGGTCCCGCGGTGCGCGAGCGTGAGCTACGGCTGTTCCTGGACCGGGTCCCGTCGAGCGTCCTCGTGGTGTTCGACGAGGCGTACGTCGAGTTCGTCACGGACCCCGAGGCGCCTGACGCCATCCAGCTGTGGCGCGAGTACCCGAACCTCGTTGTTCTGCGGACCTTTTCGAAGGCCTACGGACTAGCGGGGCTGAGGGTCGGGTATGCGGTCGCGCACGACCGGATCGCCAAGGCGCTGCGCCAGACGGCGGTCCCGTTCGGGGTGAACTCGATCGCCCAGGCGGCCGCGGTGGCGTCGCTGCGGGACGTGGCGGAGCTCAAGGAGCGCGTCGACGCGCTGGTCGAGGAGCGCGCCCGGGTGGCGGCCGCGCTCGAGGACCAGGGATGGAAGCTGCCGACGAGCGAGGCGAACTTCCTCTGGTTCCCCTTGGGGACGGACTCGACGGACTTCTCCGCGGCGTGCCACGAGGCGGGGCTCATGGTGCGCCAGTACGGCGACGACGGGGTGCGGGTGACGATCGGCGAGACCGAGGCCAACGACCGCCTGATCGAGGTATGCCGGCAGTTCGGCCCCCGCTGACGTCGTCCACATGGACGGTCCGCTCCGCCACGTTGTCCACAGACGGTCAGTGCTTGGCCGCCAACCGTGGGTGCGACCGACATGGTGACTCGATGGAGACGTTCGACGCACTGGCGGACGAGTACGGACTCATCGCGGCCCGCCACGCACGGGAGGCGGGCTGCGAGCGGCACGAGCTCGCTCGACTGGTGACCAATGGGCACTGGGTGCACCTGACTCGTGGTTGGTACGCCCTCAGCGAGGCGCTGGTCCCGGACCCGATCGACTCACCAGCCGAGCGACGACGGGTTCGTCACGCGTTGATGACGAGGGCACTGACGCGCAACTTCGAAGGACGTGCCGTTGCGAGCCACCACAGCGCGCTGGTGCTGCACTCGCTGCCGATCTTCGCCGCGGATCTCCGGCAGGTACACCTGTCCCGCGTCGGGGACGACCATTCCAGGTCCCGTCGCGGCCTCACGGTCCATGAGTCAGTGCCCGGCGCCAGCATGTCGAGGAGCGTCATCGAGCCGGCGGTTGCGGTCGTCCAGACGGGCATGGTCAACGGCGCCATGGCCGCACTCGTCGCTGCGGACGCCGCCCTCCATCGCGAGATGCTGACAGTCGATGATCTCGAGCGCGCCGGCGGTCTGCTCGGGGGGCCACGAGTCCTCGCAGTCCGTCGAGCCCTGGCCAACACCGATGGCCGCGCCGAGTCACCAGGGGAGACGCGGCTGCGTCAGGCGGTCCGACTGATGGGCTTCGCGGCGACGCCACAGGCGCCGATCCGCGACGGGTCGTTTCTTGCGGTCGTCGACCTGCTCCTCGACGACGTTCCCGTCGCGCTCGAGTTCGACGGCTTCGTCAAGTACAGCCGACCCGATCCCTGGGCGACCGTCTCGACCCCGGCGGACGTGGTGTTCGCCGAGAAGGTTCGCGAGGACCATGTGCGTGCGTTGCGGTACGCCATGGTGCGGGTCATCTGGCGAGAGCTGGACGATCTCGTGGTCCTGCGCCGGCGCATCGTGTCGGCCGTTGACCTGGCGCGTTCGCTTCAGGCCGCCTGACGGATCGAGGCGGCCCTCCAGACCCAAGGTCTGCGCAGATCCTGCTGTCAGAGCGCAGACCGTCCACGGTGTGCGCGCTGCACTCAAGGTGTGCGCAGACCTTGTGGCGCTGGATGGAGGGCCTCCGGGGTGGCCCGCGGCGTCCGCATTGTGAGATTTCCAGGGTGCCCGGATAGATTTGGCTCGAACGGCTCATCGGCGAGTGCGGGCATACCCCTTCCGCTCTCGCATCGAGGTGCCGCGGCCCCCTCCGGTGATCCCGGAGGTGCCGTGGCCTGGAACACGGGCGCCCCGAACCGGTCGCCCAGAAGGAGCGCCCCGTGAGCGACCCTCAGGTCAGCACCGCGGACCTCACCGCCCCGACGCCGGCCGTCGGCGACGGTGGCCCGGACATGGTCCAGCTGCTCACCCCCGAAGGCCAGCGCGTCGCCAACGCGGCCGCCGCCGACTACGCCCAGTACGTGGAGGACCTGACCGACGAGGACATGCGCGGCCTCTACCGCGACCTCGTCCTCATCCGACGCGTCGACACCGAGGCCACCGCCCTGCAGCGTCAGGGCGAGCTCGGCATCTGGGCGTCCCTGCTCGGGCAGGAGGCCGCCCAGGTCGGCTCCGGGCGGGCCATGAAGAAGCAGGACTACGCCTTCCCGACCTACCGCGAGCACGGCGTCGCCTGGTGCCGCGGCGTCGACCCGCTCAACCTCCTCGGCCTCTTCCGCGGCGTCAACCACGGCGGCTGGGACCCGAACGAGAAGAACTTCCACCTCTACACGATCGTCATCGGCGCGCAGACGCTCCACGCGACCGGGTATGCGATGGGGATCCAGCGCGACGGGGCCGTCGGCACCGGCGACCAGGACCGCGACGCCGCCGTCATCGCCTACTTCGGCGACGGCGCGACCGCCCAGGGCGACGTCAGCGAGTCGTTCGTCTTCGCCGCCGTCAACAACGCCCCGATCGTCTTCTTCTGCCAGAACAACCAGTGGGCCATCTCCGAGCCCAACGACCGGCAGACGCGCATCCCGCTCTACCAGCGCGCCCGCGGTTTCGGGTTCCCCGGGGTCCGCGTCGACGGCAACGACGTGCTCGCCGTGTATGCGGTGACCAAGCACGCGCTCGAGGAGGCCCGGTCCGGCCAGGGCCCGTTCCTCGTCGAGGCGTGGACCTACCGGATGGGCGCCCACACCACGTCGGACGACCCGACCAAGTACCGCGTCTCCGCCGAGGTCGAGGTCTGGAAGCTACGCGACCCCATCGAGCGGCTCAAGGCCTACCTCGCCCACGAGGGCAAGGCCGACCACGACTTCTTCGACGACGTCGACCGCGAGGCCGACGAGCTGGCGGCCCACGTCCGCGACGGCTGCCTGACGATGGCCGACCCGACCCCGGAGTCGATGTTCGACAACGTCTACGTCGAGCAGCATCCGCTCGTCGAGGAGGAGCGCCGCGAGTTCGCGGCCTACCAGGCCAGCTTCGCAGGCGAGGAGGTGCCGGCATGACCTCGTTCACCATCGCCAAGGCGCTCACCGCTGGCCTCCGCCGAGCCATGGAGGACGACCCGAAGGTCGTGCTCATGGGTGAGGACATCGGGAAGCTCGGCGGCGTCTTCCGCGTCACCGAGGGACTCCAGAAGGACTTCGGCGAGGAGCGGGTCATCGACACCCCGCTCGCCGAGGCCGGCATCGTCGGCACCGCGATCGGGCTCGCCCTGCGCGGGTACCGGCCGGTGGTCGAGATCCAGTTCGACGGCTTCGTCTACCCCGCGTTCGACCACATCGTCAGCCAGGTCGCCAAGATGCGCGCCCGCTCGCTGGGTTTCGTCAAGCTGCCGATGGTCATCCGGATCCCGGTCGGCGGCGGCATCGGTGCCGTGGAGCACCACAGCGAGTCCAACGAGGCCTACTTCGCGCATACCGCGGGCCTCCGCGTCGTCACGGTGAGCAACCCGCAGGACGCCTACTGGGGCATCCAGCAGGCCATCGCCACCGACGACCCGGTGATCTTCTACGAGCCCAAGCGCCGCTACTGGGACAAGGGCGAGGTCGACGAGTCCGCCGCCGCCCGTGGCCTGTTCGAGGCCGCGCTCCTCAAGGAGGGCACCGACTGCACCGTCGCGGCCTACGGCCCGATGGTGAAGACGTGCCTCCAGGCCGCCCAGGCCGCCGAGGAGGAGGGCAAGAGCCTCGAGGTCATCGACCTTCGCTCGCTCAGCCCGCTCGATCTCGACACCCTTGTGACCTCGGTCGAGAAGACCGGCCGGCTGGTCGTCGTCCACGAGGCGTCGACCAACCTCGGGCTCGGCGCCGAGATCGCTGCCTCGGTCACGCAGCGGGCGTTCTACTCGCTGGAGGCGCCGGTCATGCGCGTCGGCGGCTACAACCTGCCGTACCCGCCCAGCCGGCTCGAGGAGGAGTTCCTCCCCGACCTCGACCGCGTCCTCGACACGGTCGACCGCGCACTGTCCTTCTGAGACATTCGCTTTCGAGACAAGGGAATTCACCGTATGCCGGTCCAGCAGTTCCGTCTCCCCGATCCCGGCGAGGGTCTCACCGAGGCCGAGATCGTCACCTGGCGGGTCGCCCAGGGCGACACGGTCAAGGTCAACGACATCGTCGTCGAGGTCGAGACCGCGAAGTCGCTCGTCGAGCTGCCCGTCCCGTTCGCGGGCCTGGTGACCGAGCTGCTCGTCAACGAGGGCGACACCGTCGAGGTGGGCACGCCGATCATCTCGGTGGAGACGGCGCCCGGGGCTCCCACCACGGTCCAGGACGCCCCGTCGCAGGGTGCGGTCGAGCCCGGGATCGAGGGGTCACCGGCGCCGAAGGTCGACCCCGGTGTCACCGGCGCTAGTGACGGGGATGAGATCGAAGAAGGCAAGATCGGCGGCACGACCTCGACGGGTCGCACCGCGGTCCTCGTGGGCTACGGGGTCAAGCAGACCGAGGCGAAGCGGCGTCCCCGCAAGGCCGTCGCCGCACCCGAGCACTTCCCGACGCACAACCCCGACGAGTTCGTCCCGTCGTCCGGGGTCGCCCTCGGCGACCGCACCGCACGGGCCCCACGCGCGGCCCAGCCGGTCGTGGGCCGCGAGGCCGGCGCCGGCCGGGTGCTCGCCAAGCCCCCGGTCCGCAAGCTGGCCAAGGACCTCGGGGTGAACCTGGACGAGGTGGCCGCGACGGGCGAGGGCGGCGTCATCACCCGGTCCGACGTCGAGACCCACGCCTCGGGAGCGCCGACCAACGGCGTCGCCGCCGCCCCGGTCGCCCGCCCGTCCGACGGCGCACTCGAGGAGCGGATCCCGGTCAAGGGCGTCCGCAAGATGACCGCCCAGGCCATGGTGCAGTCGGCGTTCACCGCGCCGCACGTCACCGAGTGGATCACCGTCGACGTCACCAAGACCATGGAGCTCGTCGAGAACCTCAAGCGGGACAGGGAGTTCCGCGAGGTCAAGGTGACTCCGCTGCTCGTCCTGGCCAAGGCCCTGTGCCTCGCCATCGCCCGGAACCCCGGCATGAACGCCGTCTGGGACGAGGCCACCCAGGAGATCGTCGTCAAGCGCTACGTCAACCTCGGCATCGCCGCGGCCACCCCGCGCGGGCTGCTCGTCCCGAACATCAAGGACGCGCAGGCCATGACGATGCGCGAGCTGGCGGAGGCCATCGGGGAGCTCACCGGCACCGCGCGCGAGGGGAGGACACAGCCGGCCGAGATGAGCGGCGGCACCGTCACCATCACCAACGTGGGCGTCTTCGGCGTCGACAGCGGCACGCCGATCATCAACCCGGGCGAGAGCGCGATCGTCTGCTTCGGCGCGATCCGCAAGCAGCCGTGGGTCGTGACCAACGCGGCCGGCGAGGACGAGCTGGCCATCCGTCATGTCACCCAGCTCGCCGTCTCGTTCGACCACCGGCTCATCGACGGTGAGCTCGGCAGCCGCTTCCTCGCCGACCTCGCGGCGATCCTCGAGGACCCGGCCCGCGGGCTGGTCTGGGGCTAGGGCCGGACCAGGCGCCGGAGCGCGACCTCCGCGACCGGCGCATACGGGAGCACGACGAGCGCGGGCCCGTCGATCTCCAGGGTGGTCTGCGTCCCGTCGTCGACGGCGAGCACCGCGTGGTGCAGC
Source organism: uncultured Actinomycetota bacterium (assembly GCA_963787725.1). Taxonomy (GTDB): domain Bacteria; phylum Actinomycetota; class Actinomycetes; order Actinomycetales; family Dermatophilaceae; genus Lapillicoccus. The sequence continues at coordinate 539,980 of CAWBEH010000014.1, forward strand.
GTCAGCGTCACGGGGCCCGAGCGGACCCGCCACGACCAGGTTCGCAGCATCTCGTCGACCGAGAGCACCTCGAAGTCCGCCGTCACCCCGAACAGCCCGTGCACGCGACCGGTGAGCCCAGGAGCGAGCCGGTCCTGCGCACATTCGACCCGGCGGATCTGCGGTGCCCAGGACGGCCACGCCGACGGCGAGGCATACCGCTCCCACGCCACCTCCGGGTCGAGCGCACCCGAAGCGGACACGCCGCGTCTCATGCGCTCGAACCCTAGACGGTATGCGTCAGTGCAGCTTCTCGCCGGGCTCGGCCCGGTGCCGTCCCCGCTTGCCGGTCTTGGCGGCCGACCCGTCGTCCTCCGCGGTTTCCGGCGCATCCGCGCCGGTGGTCGATACGAGCACCGCGTCGGTCGGAGCCTGGCTGTCGGCCGGAGCGACGGCGTCCGGCCCGGTCGGCGCCCCGTGGCCGCTGCGTTCGTTGTAGGCCGAGCTGGCCCGCAGCTCCACGTGGGGGAGGAAGAAGGAGACGACGAACGCGATGAGCAGGATGAACGTCGCCACGAGGAAGACCGTCGACATGGCCTGGGAGAACCCGTCGAGGTACGGCTGGGCCAGGCGCGGGTCGATGCGCTGGACGAAGGACGAGTCCTGGAGGGCGTTGTTGAACGCGGCCCCGTTGCCGGCCGCCGCCTGCTTCATCCCGTCGATGAACGAGGCGTTGGCCGCCGCGTCGCCCTGCGGGTTCTGCAGCGCGGCGAGGAACGCCGGGTCCTGGCGAGCCGCCGCATACGCCGCGGGGATGTTCTCCGCCGCCTTGGAGAAGAGGATCGAGAGGAACACGGCCGTGCCAAGCGTCCCGCCGATCTGGCGGGTGAACGTCGCCGACGAGGTGGCCACGCCGATGTCGCGCGGGCTCACCGCGTTCTGCACGGCGAGGGTCAGCGGCTGGAAGTTGAAGCCCAGCCCGACCCCGAAGAAGACCACGGCGATGAGGGTCTTCCAGAGCGGCGTGTCCGCCTGCGTGTAGTGCAGCGCGAAGCACGACGCGGCGAGGAGGAACGCCCCGATGATGGGGTACTGCCGGTAGCGCCCGGTGCGCGAGATCAGCTGGCCGGACAGGATCGAGCCGAACATGATCCCGAGGGTCAGCGGCAGGAGCTGGAGACCGGCCTGCGTCGGCGTCGCGCCCTTGACGATCTGGAGGTACAGGGGCAGCGCGGCGATGCCGCCGAACATGCCCATGCCGATGAACACCGAGACGATCGATGACACGCCGACGGTGCGGATCTGGAACAGCCGCAACGGAACCAAGGCCTCTTCGCCCATCGCCCGTTCGATGACGAAGAAGGCCACGAGCCCGAGGACGCCGATCCCGTAGCAGAGCAGCGCGCTGGCCGAACCCCATCCCCACTCGCGGCCCTGCTCCGCGATGATGAGCAACGGGACCAGGCCGACGGTGAGGGTGACCGCGCCCCAGTAGTCGATGCGGTGGTCGCGGCGCTCGTGATGCAGATGCAGGGTTCGCGTGACGACGATGAGGGCCGCGATGGCGATCGGCACGTTGACGAGGAAGACCCAGCGCCAGCCGGTGATGCCGAAGATGTTGTCCTGGCCTGCGAAGAAGCCGCCGATGACCGGTCCCAGGACACTCGACGTGCCGAACACGGCGAGGAAGTAACCCTGGTACTTCGCCCGCTCACGCGGCGGCACGATGTCGCCGATGATCGCCAGGGCCAGCGCCATGAGGCCACCGGCCCCGAGCCCCTGGACGGCGCGGTACATGGCCAGGGTGCCGATCGAGGTCGCCAGGGTGCAGAGCACCGAGCCGACGGTGAAGATCGAGATGGCGAAGATGAAGAACGGCTTGCGGCCGTAGATGTCGGACAGCTTGCCGTAGAGCGGCGTGACGATCGTCGAGGTGATGAGGTAGGCCGTCGTCACCCACGCCTGGGCGGAAAGGCCCTGGAGGTCGTCGGCGATCGTCCGCATGGCCGACGCGACGATGGTCTGGTCGAGAGCGGCCAGGAACATGCCCATCATCAGGCCGATGAGGATCGTGACGATCTGGCGATGGGTGAGCGGGCCGCTCGGGAGGTCGGGGTTGGTGCTCGAGAGGGACGTACCCGCCCGGGTGTCGGCGGTCTCGGCAGCCATGTCAGCGCTCATGCGCGAGCTCCTCGGTGGTGGTCTCGGAGGTCGAGGTGGGGGGATGGACGGTCAGGGTCGCGGTCGGGGCGCCGACCCGGGCCTTGAAGGCCTCGAGGTCGTCTCCGAACCGGCGGAGGTAGGCGTCGAAGGCGAGGACGTCCTCGTCCGACCACGACGCCAGCAGCTGCCCGAACCACTCACCGCGGCCGCGGACCAGCTTCTCGATCACCTCGCGTCCGGCCGGGCTCAGCGAGAGGAGCTGGGCGCGGCCGTCATCCGGGTCGCCGATCTTCTCGAGCAGGCCGTGCTGGACCAGGTGGCTGACCTGACGGCTCACCGTCGAGACGTCGGAGTAGATCGTGTCGGCGACCGCCGACACCCGCTGCGGGGTGCCGGAGAGGCTGAACAGCACCGGGTAGTGCGAGGGGTCGACCGCCGGATGCTGGCGGGGCGCCTGGTGCTTCATCGCGCTCATGATCTTCATGACGCGCACGAGGGTGTGCGACAGCGCCTGGGCCGTCTCCGGCTGGACCGTCGTGTCACGAGGCATCGTGCGTCACCTCCCTCGAGGCGGGTTAGTTGTATGCGCCACGCAACTATGCCACGCGATGTTTGCGTGTAGCAAGCAACCGGCCGCCGACCGGGACAGCACCCGGGCAGACAGGTTCGCCGACCCGCTCAGTGCGTCACGACGAGGTGGTCGAGCACCGCTCGCGCGACGTCACCGTCCCCGGTGACCGAGAAGACGAGGTCCTCGACCGACCGACGGCCGGCCGCCCGCCGGGTGAGGGCGTCGGTGGACAACACGATCGAGGTGGTCTCGGTCGGGGCGCTCGCCGTGTCCTCGTCGTGCGACTCGCCGGTGAACAGCTCCTCGCCGAACGGCCGTCGGTTGTCGTCGAGGACGACGCGCGCACCGGCCCGGGCCACGACCGGACCGGTCACGTCGACGATCACCGCGTGACCCACCGGGACCTTGGCGTCCCGCGCGACCACCCGGGGGAAGACCCGGATCACCGCCGCCACGAACACGGCCGCGGCGGGTGTGTCGAGGTCACCGGGCCGCCCGACCGCGGTGCGGATGTCCTGTTCGTGGACCCAGATGTCGCTGGCGCGCAACGTGATCGCCTTCGCCGCGGTCGTCCGGCCGAACGGTCCGCGCACGGCGGTGTCCTCGGTCAGCGCGGTGTCGCGCAGCTGCGAGAGGCGGCTCTCGAGGATGTCCTCCAGCTCGCCGACGATGTCGGCGCCCTCGCGCGAGCGGCGCTCCTCCACGAAGAGCTCGATGAACTCGCCCTGCTCGTTCTTCACGTAGGGCAGCTCGGGCAGGTCGAGCCGAGGCGGTGTCGCACCGTCCAGCCATCCCTCGATGCCGGCGATGTGGCTGAACTGGTCCTTGACGGTCCAGCCCGGGCACTCCGTCTCCTTCGCGAAGTCGCGCGCCGAGAGGGTCTGGCCCAGGTCGATCACGGCCCGCGTCGTCTGCTCGTACGCGCCGACGAGGCCGCCGAGGTCCGTCGGTGGGGCAGGGTGCTGAGGCACCGTGTCACCCTATCCAGGCGGGCTCTCTACCCTGATCCGGTGACCACCTCGCGCGCTCCTGGGACGGACCGGGCCCCGGCCACGGCCGTACGCGCGAGCCGCGGTCCGGCGCTGGTCGCGCTCGCGGTCAGCCTGGCGTCGAGTGCTATCGCCGTGGCGGTCGGCGGAGCCGCGATTCCGGTCATCGAGGGCCTCCTCGACGTGGGTCCGGTGGTGCGCTGGGGGCTCCCCCTCGTACGAGTCGTCCAGGACGGCGCCGGGGCGCTGACCATCGGGCTGCTCGTCGTCGGGGCACTGTTCGTCCCGGGTCGGAAGACCCCCGGAGTGACGCTGCAGGCGGCACGGTATGCCGTGGCGTCCGGGGTCGTCTGGGTCGTCGCGACGCTTCTCGGGGTCGTCCTCGGGTTCGCCGACGCGGCGGGTCTGCCGATGAACGACCCCAGGCTCTGGAGCCAGCTCACCGACTACGTCTGGACTCTGGAGACGCTCCGGGTCGCCATCATCAGCGCACTGGTCGCCGCGGTGGCGACGACCGTGGCGGCGATGTCGTTGACGCGCAAGGGGATCGCGACGGCCGCATTCCTGGCCGTCGCGGCGCTCCTCCCGCTGGCGCTGGCGGGCCACGCGTCCGGGAACGCCGACCACGAGACCGCCGTCAACACCATTGCCGCGCACCTGGTCGGCGCGTCGCTCTGGGTCGGCGGCCTGCTGGCGCTCGCCGTGCTGCGGCCGGCCCTCGGCCGGCACCTGCCCACCGTGGTCAGGCGCTACTCCGGCATGGCGCTCTGGTGCTTCGTCGCCGTCGCGGTATCCGGGGTCGTCAGCGCCGTGATCCGGCTGGGCGGCGTCGGGGAGCTCGGGAACCTCGCCACCGCATACGGGGCCCTGATCCTCGTCAAGACCGCCTGCCTGGTGGTCCTCGGCCTGCTCGGTTGGCAGCAGCGCCGCCAGGTGGTCGGCCGGATGGCCGCCGAGGGTCCGGTCCGGGGGCTGTTCCTCCGGTTCGCGGTGACCGAGCTCGTCGTCATGGGCGTGGCGGTCGGGTTCGCCACGGCACTGTCCCGGACGCCCACCCCGGCCTCGCCGCCCCGCCTCGACACCTCGGCGGCGTCGGCGCTCACCGGGTACCCCGAACCGGCCGCCCCCACCGCCACCACCTGGCTGACGCTGTGGCGGTACGACTGGCTCTGGGGGGTGTTGGCGCTCCTCGCCGTCGGCGTCTACCTGATGTGGGTCATCCGGCTGCGCCGCCGAGGCGACCACTGGAGCGTCCTGCGCCTCGTCTGGTGGGTCGTCGGCTGGGTGGTCCTGGTCTGGGCGACGTGTGGCGCCCCGGGCGTGCTCGGCCGAGTCTCGTTCTCGTGGCACATGGTCGAGCACATGACCATCGCGATGTATGCGCCGATGTTCCTCGTCCTCGCGGCACCGGTCAGCCTCGCGCTGCGCGCCGTCCCCGCCCGTGGGGACGGCAGCCTCGGTCCACGCGAGCTGCTCCTCGGGATGGTCCACTCGCGGCTGCTCCGGGTGTTCGGCAACCCGGTCGTCGCCGCGGTGCTGTTCTTCGTCAGCATCGTGGTGTTCTACTACTCGCCGCTGTTCGGGCTGGCCCTCACGACGCATACCGGGCACGTCCTCATGACGGCGCACTTCCTCGTGACCGGGTACCTGTTCGCGTGGGCGATGGTGGGGCGCGACCCCGGCCCGCCGAAGTGGGCGCCGTCCCTGCGGCTGCTCATCCTGCTCATCACGGTGTCGTTCCACGCGTTCTTCGGCGTGGCCCTGATGAGTGGGACCACCCTGCTCGCACCGGAGTTCTTCGGCGCCATCCGCATCCCCTGGATCCCCGACCCGGTGGCCGACCAGCAGGCCGGCGGCAGCATCGCGTGGGCGGTCGGCGAGATCCCGGTCCTCGTGCTCAGCCTCATCGTGGTCCGCGACTGGATCCGGTCGGACGCGCGGGACAGCCGGCGGCACGATCGGCAGGCCGACCGTGACGGGGAGGCCGAGCTGACCGCCTACAACGAGCGACTCCAGGAGCTGGCCAGACGACGGGAGCGGGCAGGCTCGCCGGACGCCTAGCCACCCCACGAGGTTCTCCGCTGCGCTCCGATACCTCGCGGGGACCCGACTACGTCACCCCCACGAGGTTCTCCGCTGCGCTCCGATACCTCGCGGGGACCCCGATTAGGCTTGGCGCGTGAAGGTCGCGGTGCTCCAGATCGGCTACGGCGATGACGAAAGTGTCGCCGACCGCGTCGACCGGGTGGCGGCCCTGGTGCGGGAGCAGCGCGGCCACGACCTCGTCGTACTGCCCGAGCTGTGGGCGCCCGGCGGGTTCGCCTACGAGACCTGGGAGTCACGCGCCGACACCCCGCACGGCGCGGTCGCGACGGCGATGAGCGCCGCCGCCCGCGACGCCGGCGTCACCCTGCACGCGGGGTCGATCGTCGAGACGTCCACGGACGGCAGCAGCGGTCCGGAGGGCAAGGATCTCTGGAACACGTCGCTGGTCTTCGCACTGGACGGGACGCTGCAGGCGACCTACCGCAAGATCCACCGGTTCGGGTTCGGCGCGGGGGAGCCGAAGCTCATGGAGGCCGGCGAGCGGATCGTCACGACGGAGCTCCCGGACGGGTCCGGCGGGACCGTCACAGCCGGGCTCTCCACCTGCTACGACCTGCGCTTCCCCGAGCTCTACCGCGCCCAGCTCGACGCGGGCTCGAAGGTGTTCGTCATCCCGGCCGCCTGGCCGCGCCGGCGGGTCACCCACTGGACTTTGCTTGCCCACGCGCGGGCCATCGAGAACCAGTGCGTCGTCATCGCCTGCAACACGGCCGGCACGCACTCCCGTACCGAGATGGGCGGCCACTCGCAGGTCGTCCTGCCGACGGGCGAGGCCCTCGCCATCGCGGGCCTCGGGGAGCAGGTGCTCAGCGTGGACGTCGACCTCTCGGTCGTCGACTCCTGGCGGTCCGAATTCCCGGTCCTGGCCGACCGGCGACTTCCCGACCGTGCGCACTGACGCCCGGGTCCGCGCACCCGAGCTGCGCGGCCGACGCTGGCTCAACACCGGCGGCCATGACCTCACCCTCGCCCAGCTGCGGGGTCGCGTGGTGCTGCTCGACTTCTGGACCTTCTGCTGCGTCAACTGCCTGCACGTCCTCGACGAGCTGCGGCCGGTCGAGGAGCGGTTCCCCGACGAGCTGGTGGTCATCGGCGTCCACTCGCCGAAGTTCGAGCACGAGGGTGACCCCGCCGCGGTCGAGGCTGCGGTCGAGCGGTATGCGGTCGGCCACGCCGTCCTCGACGACCCGGAGCTGGTGACCTGGCAGGCGTACACCGCCCGCGCCTGGCCCACCCTCGTCGTGGTCGACCCGGAGGGGTACATCGTCGCGTCGATGTCCGGCGAGGGTCATGGACCGGGGATCGCCGGCCTCGTCGAGGAGCTCGTCGAGGAGCACGCGGCCAAGGGCACCCTCCGGCGCGGCAACGCCCCGTATGCGCCGCCGCCCCTGCCCGCCTCGGCGCTGCGCTTCCCGGGCAAGGCGGCACTCCTCCCGGACGGGTCCCTCGTGGTCTCCGACACGGCCCACCACCAGGTGGTGCAGCTGGAGGCCGACCTGGAGACCGAGCGGCGACGCTGGGGCGGCCCGGACGTCCTCGACGAGCCGCAGGGCGTTCTGCTGCTGCCCAGCCAGGTGGCGGCCGAGGTGGGGTACGACCTGCTCGTCGCCGACTCGGTGAATCACCAGGTCAAGGGGATCTCCTTGACTGACAACGAGATTCGTGTGGTCGCCGGGAGCGGGATGCCGCTGCGGCGCCGGGAGGCAGGCGGCCCCGCGCTCGAACAGGACCTCTCGACACCGTGGGACCTGGCCTGGTGGGACGGTCGGGTCGTGGTGGCCATGGCGGGGATCCACCAGCTCTGGGCCCTGACGCTCGACCCCGACCCGGCACGAGGCCGGCTCAAGGTGCTGGCGGGAACGACCCAGGAGGGTCTGCGGGACGGACCGGGTGACACCGCCTGGCTGGCCCAACCCTCGGGGCTGGCGACCTCCGCCGACGGTCGACGCGTCTGGGTCGCGGACGCCGAGACGTCGGCCCTGCGCAGCTGGTCCGCCGAGGGGCTCACGACGCAGGTGGGCGCCGGCCTGTTCGACTTCGGACACCGTGACGGCCCCGCCGGCGAGGCGCGGTTCCAGCACCCGCTCGGCGTGGTCGAGCTGCCCGACGGCTCCGCCGCGGTCTGCGACACCTACAACGGGGCGATCCGCCGGTTCGACCCGGCGACGAACCGGGTGTCGACCCTGGCCACCGGACTCGCCGAGCCGAGCGACGCGGTCGTCGAGCGGGCTGGTGACGGGTCCACGAGGCTCGTGGTCGTGGAGTCCGCGGCGCACCGCCTGGTCCGCGTCGCGATCCCCGCCGACGCGCAGGAGGTCGACGGCCCGGCCCGGCAGACACAGCGTCCGCCTACCGCTCTCGGGTCCGGCCCGGTCGAGCTGGTGGTCGCGTTCGAGCCGCCCAGCGGTCAGAAGCTCGACGACCGCTGGGGCGACCCGACCCGGCTGGTCGTCTCCGCCAGCCCACCCGAGCTCCTCCTCCACGGCGCCGGGGACGGCGCGGGCCTGAGCCGGCCGCTGACGGTGGCGACGGGCATACCCGCCGGAACCCTCCACGTCTCGGTGCAGGCGGCCGCATGCGACGTCGACGGCGAGAACCCCGCGTGCCACCTGTTCCAGCAGGATTGGGGCATTCCCCTAGTCCTCGACGAGGCCGGGCCGGACCATCTCGTGTTGGACCTGCGAGGAACCTGAACGCGGGGCTATGGTGAATCGTCATCGCAGGCTCGGGGCCGGATGGAGGCACGTCAATGGGAATCGGGCTGGGAGTCTTCCTCATCGTGATCGGTGGGATCCTGAGCTTCACGTCGCTGGACAGCTCGCTGCTCAAGACGAACCTCGACGTGGTCGGCTACATCCTCATGATCGGCGGGTTGCTCGCCCTCGTCTTCGGCACCATCCAGAACCGGCAGCGCGCCAACACGTCACACACGTCCGTGGTCGAGCGTCGCAACATCGAAGAGGGCAACGTCCAGCACGACGTCCGTGAGGTCCGGGACGACCGCCACGACGTCTGACGTTCGCGCGGTTCTGGGCTGCGCCCGTCAGAAGGCCGACTCTGGCACGTCCATGATCGAGTCGTCGGTGCCCTCGGCGATGGCCCGCTCGGCCGCCAGCCGCGGCAGGACGTTCCGGGCGTAGAAGCGGGCTGCCGCCACCTTGCCGGTGTAGAAGTCCCGGTCCTTCGCACTCATGGTGTCCCCACGCGACGTCAGCGCCTCCTGGGCGACCTCCGCCTCGCGCAGCAACAGCCAGCCGACCACGAGGTCGCCGGCGGCCAGCAGCAGCCGGGACGTGTTGAGCCCGACCTTGTAGACGTTGCGGATGTCGCCACCCATCCGTGGATCGGACTTGAACGCCTCGGTGCCGACGTACTCGAGGATGCCCTGGACCTCGGCCTGGGCCTGTCCGAGCAGCTCGCGCTCCTTGTCGAGCGCACCGCCACCGACGCCCAGGTCCTTGGCGAACTCCTGGACCTGCATGGCCACGTGGGAGATCGCGACGCCCTGGTCCTTGACGATCTTGCGGAAGAAGAAGTCGAGCCCCTGGATCCCGGTGGTGCCCTCGTAGAGGGTGTCGATCTTGGCGTCGCGGACGTACTGCTCGATCGGGTAGTCCTGGAGGAACCCGGACCCACCGAGCGTCTGCAGCGACTCGGTCCCGAGGAGCACCCACGCCCGCTCCGAGCCGAGGGCCTTGACGATCGGCAGCAGGAGGTCGTTGACCCGGCGCGCCAGCTGGGCCGGCGAGTCCTCCGGCAGCTCCTCCGACCCGGCCGCCAGCTGGGCCGCCTCTACGGCATCCTGCTGGGTCGCGGTGTAGAGCACCAGCGCCCGCAGCCCTTCCGCGTACGCCTTCTGGAGCATCAGCGAGCGGCGCACGTCGGGGTGGTGGGTGATGGTCACCCGCGGCGCGGTCTTGTCGGCCATCTGGGTGAGGTCGGCGCCCTGGACCCGCTGCTTCGCGTAGTCGAGCGCGTTGAGGTACCCCGTGGAGAGCGTCGCGATCGACTTGGTGCCGACCATCATCCGCGCGTGCTCGATGACACGGAACATCTGGGCGATGCCGTCGTGGACGTTGCCGAGCAGGGTGCCGACGGCCGGGGTGCCGTCGCCGAACGTGACCTCGCAGGTGGTCGAGACCTTGAGGCCCATCTTGTGCTCGACGTTGGTGACGACCGCGCCGTTGCGCTCGCCGAGCTCGCCGGTGTCGAGGTCGACGATGTGGAACTTCGGGACGACGAACAAGGACAGACCCTTGGTACCCGGTCCGGCACCCTCGGGGCGGGCGAGCACGAAGTGGACGATGTTGTCGGACAGGTCCATCTCGGCCGAGGTGATGAACCGCTTGACGCCGGTGATGTTCCAGGTGCCGTCGGGGTTCTGGACCGCCTTGGTGCGGCCCGCGCCGACGTCGGAGCCGGCGTCCGGCTCGGTGAGGACCATCGTCGCGGTCCACTTGCGGTCGACCATGAGCTTGGCGAGCTTCTGCTGGTCGTCGGTGCCGAGGATGTGGAGCAGCTTGGCGAAGGAGAAGCTCGACGCGATCATGCCGACGGCGGGGTTGGACCCGAGGATCAGCTCGTTGACCGCCCACCGCAAGGACGGGGGCACGACCGTCCCGCCCAGCCCCGCGGGGACGTCGACCGCCCAGAACCCCGACTCGAGGTAGGCCGCATACGACGCCTTGAACGACTCGGGCAGCGTCACGGTGTGCGTCACCGCGTCGTACACCGGCGGGTTCCGGTCGGAGTCGAGCAGGCTGTCGGCCAGCTCGTGCTCGGCGAGCCGGGCGACCTCGTGCAGCATCTCCTTGGCGGTGTCCGTGTCCACGGCCTCGTAGGGGCCGTGACCGAGCACGTCGCCGCGCCCGAAGACCTCGAACAGCGCGAACTCGAGGTCGCGGACGTTGCTGCGGTAGTGGCTCATGGGGTGGTCTCCTCCGGAGGGTTACTCGTCGGTAACCCCATGATGCTACTCACCGGTAACCCTGCGCAAGCGGTGTTATGGAATGCACATCTGACTGACATGCTGGTCCAGCGACCCCCCAGCCGACTCCCAGTCCCGACGGCGACGCTGCCCCGATGCGTTCCCGCCGCGGCCGCGTGCTGCTCATCGCCGCCCTGGCCGTGGTGGTCCTCGTGCTCGGGTACGCGGGGTACTCCTACTTCCGGCTGACCCGGGGGATCACGACCTCGGACGTCCTCGGCGCCGACGGCGCGGCCACCACCAGCCCGCGGGGGGACACGAACATCCTCATCATGGGCCTGGACAGCCGGGTCGACGAGAACGGCGAGCCGCTCCCGGCGGAGATCTACGCGGCCCTGCACGCCGGCGACGCCTCCGACGGCGGCCTCAACGCGAACGTGCTCATGCTTCTGCACATCCCCGGTGACGGCAGCAGGGCGTCGGTGATCTCCATCGCGCGCGACGACTACGTCGACCTCGCCGGCTGCCCCGACAAGCAGTGCAAGGGCAAGATCAAGCAGGCCTACGGGCTCGGATATGCGGCGGAGTCGGCGGTGCTCGCGAAGGACACCTCGCTCACGAAGCAGCAGCGGGAGCAGAAGGCGCGCGACGCCGGTCGGTCGGCGCAGGTCAAGACCGTGGTGCAGTTCCTCGGGGTGCCGGTCGACCACTTCGTCGAGGTGACGATGGTCGCGTTCTACCAGCTCGCCCAGGTGGTCCAGCCGATCACGGTATGCGTGAAGGAGGCCACCCAGGACTCGTACTCCGGCGCGAACTTCGCTGCGGGAGAACAGAAGATCGATGCCTCACAGGCGGTCGCGTTCGTTCGTCAGCGCCGCGACCTCTACGAGCGCTACAACTTCACCGACCTCGACCGCGAGCGCCGCCAGCAGGCCTTCATCTCCTCCCTGGCGATCCAGCTGAAGCAGGCCGGCACCCTGGCGAACCCGGTCACGCTGCAGCAGATCATCGACGTGACGAAGCAGAACACCGCGATCGACTCGGGACTGAACCTGCTGTCGTTCGCGCAGGACGCCGAGCGGATGGCCGGCGGCAACGTCACCTTCTACACGTTGCCGGTCAAGGCGTTCGGCAAGGACCCGCAGGGCGACGACATCAACGTCGTCGACGTCGCGCAGATCCAGGCGACGGTGAAGCAGCTGCTGGCTCCCGCGGAGGCGAGCGGCACCTCGACCGCTGCCTCGTCGACGCCCGCACCGACGAGCTCGACGGCCCCGAGCCGGACGACGGGATCCGCGACGCCGACGCCCGCCGTGCCGACGACCGTGGCCGGCACCGGGACGCCGGCACCCACCGATCTCACGGCGATCAGCGGTGGAGGGATCCCCTGCGTGAAGTGAGCACGGAGGCTTGACAACGGCAATTGTGACAGTCACTATCAAAAACATGTCACAGTCAAACGCTAGTCAAGTCCATGTTGCTGCGGACCCGCGGCGTTGGTGGGCCCTCGCCGCGACGGCGACAACCGTGCTCGTCATCGGGCTCGACACGACGATCCTCACCGTCGCTCTGCCGGACATCGCGGTGAGCCTGCACGCGACCAGCGCCCAGCTCCAGTGGTTCGCCGACAGCTACCTGCTGGCGCTCGGAGCGCTGCTGCTGCCGGCGGGACTGCTCGGTGACCGCTACGGGCGGAAGCGCTCGACGGTGGTCGGCCTGGTCGTGTTCTTCGCCGGGTCCCTCTGGTGCGCGCTGGCCGCGAGCGCGGGCAGCCTCATCGCGGCGCGGACGCTGCTCGGTGTCGGTGCCGCGGTTCTCATCCCGCTGGCGATGTCCTCGGTCGTCGTCCTGTTCGACGCCGCCGAGCGCACCCGGGCCATCGCCGTGCTCGGCATCTCGACGATGGTCGGCCTGCCGCTGGGGCCGATCGTGGCCGGGGTGCTGCTCCAGCACTTCTGGTGGGGCTCGGTGTTCGTCGTCAACCTCCCGGTCATCGCGCTCGCCCTGGTCGCCGTGGTCCTCTTCCTGCCGGAGACCGTCGGAGCCCGCGGCCGCCGGCTGGACCTGGTCGGCATACTCCTCACCTCCGTCGGGATGCTCGCCGCGACGTACGGCGTCATCGAGGGCCCCGAGCGCGGATGGAGCGACCCGCTGGTCGTGGCCGGGCTGGTCGGCGGCGTGGCGTCGTTCGCGGGGTTCGTGTGGTGGCAACGGCGTGACCGCGGCCTGGAGCCGGTTGTCGACCCCGCGCTGTGGCGAACCCCGGCGTTCCGGTGGGGCGCGCTCACGGCGGCGGTGGCCAGCCTGGCGTTCTTCGGCGCGATGTTCGTCGTGCCGCAGTACCTGCGCGGCGTCCTCGGCGAGGACGCTCTCGGCACCGGTCTGCGCATGGTGCCGATGGTGGTCGGGCTCCTCGTCGGGCTGCGGCTCACCATGGTCCTTCTGCCGCGGTTCGGGGCGCGGGTGCTCGGGGTCTGCGGCTTCGTGGTCGGGGCTGCCGGGTTCCTGCTCGGGACCCGGGTCGACATGGACAGCGGGTACGCGCTGACCGCCGCGTGGACGGTCCTCGTCGGAGCCGGGGTCGGCGGGGCGCTGTTCTGCGGGCAGAACGGTGCCTTGGCGGCGCTGCCGCGGGAGCGGGCGGCGGCCGGGTCGGCGCTGGTCCAGGTCCTCCGGCAGATCGGCAGCGTCGCCGGCATCGCCGTCCTCGGAGCGCTGCTGAGCGCCGCATACCGGGCTGGACTGCCGACGGGTCTGCCCGCCGAGCTGGCCGACACGCTCGGCCGCAACGTCGCCACCGGCATGGCCGTGGCGGCGCAGTCGGGTTCGGTGTCGCTGGAGTATGCGGTCCGGTCCGCCTTCGTCGGTGGCCTGACCGCGACGATGTGGGTCAGTGCGGCGATCTGCCTGTTCGGCGCGGCCATGGTGTGGCGGTACCTGCCGGACAGCCGGGCTGTGGCGGCAGAATCGGGCAATGCCGTCGACGTCAGCGCCCGGGACCGCGGCTGAGCCCGTGCTGGGGCTGCGGGAGCGCAAGAAGGCTCGGACCAAGGCGGCCATCCAGGAGCACGCCCTCCGGCTGTTCCGCGAACAGGGCTACGCGGAGACGACGGTCGAGGAGATCGCCGCCGCCGCCGAGGTCTCCCCGAGCACCTTCTTCCGGTACTTCCCCGCCAAGGAGGACACCGTCCTCACCGACCTCATGGACCGGCAGGCGTTCGAGGTGATGGTCAACGCCCCGGCCGAGCTCAGCCCGCTGGAGGCGCTCCGGTATGCGGTCAACGAGGTCTTCCGGGACATGTCCGACGAGCACCTCCAGCTCGAGATGGTTCGCAACGACCTGATCCGGTCGGTCCCCGAGCTGCGCCGCGGCATGATGATGGAGATCATCCGGCCGCGCGACCTGCTCGCCGAGGCCGTCGCGCGGCGGCTCGGGCGCCCGCTGGACGACCCGGACCTGCGCCTGTATGCGTCGGCGGTGATGGGGGTGTTCATGAACCTCGCCCTCGAGGCCACGGGCGACGACATGGAGTCCTCGATCACCCGGCTCGGCGATCTCATCGACCAGGTCGGCCGCGTCGTCCATCTCCCGGAGGCCTGAGCGCATGGACGAGGCGCGCGTCGGCCCGTTCTCCGTCGTGTCCGTCACAGACGCCTCCGGCGTGCTCGCCGTGACCGGGCCGGAGGCGTTCCCGTCCGCATCCGAGGCGGACTGGGCGGCCGCGCGCCTTCTGGACCCGGAGGCGTTCGGGCCGGATCTGCGGTGGGCGCTGGACTTCCGGTGCGTCGCCATCCGGCGTCCGGACGGCCGGGTCACGCTGGTCGACGTCGGGATCGGCGCCGAGGGGAGCCCAGCCGGGTGGGCGCCGTTGCCGGGTCGGTTGGTCGCGGCGCTCGGCGAGGTCGGCATCGCCGTCGGCGACGTCGACACCGTGGTCCTCACGCATCTGCACGAGGACCACTGCGGTGGCGTCGTCGACGGTTCCGGTTCGCCGGTCTTCTCCGACGCCCGGCACGTGGTTCAGGCGGTCGAGATCGCCTCGCTGCGAGCCGAACCCGATCTGACGATCTGGTCCTACGCGGTCGAGCCGCTGCTGGCGGGCGGTCTGCTGGACGAGGTCGACGGTCGTGTCGCGCTGAGCTCCGGAGTCACGGTCGTCCCCACGCCCGGCCACACGGTCGGCCACCAGTCGGTGGTCGTGACCGCGGGCGATGACGAGATCGTCGTGACCGGAGACGTGCTGGTTCATGCGGTCCAGCTGGTCAACCCCGACGTCGGCTACCGGTCGGAGGCCGACCAGGCGGTGGCTGCGGACACGCGACGATGGATGCTCGACGACGCGCGAACCCGCGGTTCACGGCTGGCCACGGCGCACCTGCACTCGCCCTTCGTCGCGGCTGGTGGTCAGAACGAGGTGTAGCCGCCGTCGGCGACGAGGACGGAACCGGTGACGAACGTGGACGCGTCGCTGGCGAGGAACACGATCGCGGGAGCCAGCTCTTCTACGGTGCCGTAGCGCCCGAGTGGGGCGTCCTCGATCCAATGACGGTGGAACTGCGGCTCGTCGACGGGCGACATGTCGGTTTTGATGTACCCGGGAGCCAGGGCGTTGACCCGCACTCCGAACGGCCCCCACTCCGCGGCCAGGCTGCGGGTGAGGTGGTGCACCGCCGCCTTCGACGCGTTGTATGCCGGTTGCCACTGCGGTCGGTTGACGATGAGGCCGGACATGGAGCCGATGTTGATGATGACGCCGGAGCGCTGGTCGACGAAGTGGCGGCCGAAGGTGCGGGCACACTGCCACACGGCGTCCAGGTTGACGTCCATGACGTGTCGCCAGTCCTCGTCGGTGACCTCGAGGGCGGGCGCGTGGACGCAGGCGCCGGCGTTGTTGACCAGGATGTCGACTCGGCCGAACCGATCGAGCGTCGCGTCGAGGATGCGGGTCACGTCCTCCGGGACGGTGACGTCGGCGGCGGTGAACGCGGCGGTCGAGCGGTCACGGGTGAGGGCCTGGCTGACGTCGCTGCCGCGCTCGGCGTCGCGGCCGACCAGCATGACGTCGGCTCCGGCGTCGGTGAGGGCCTCGGCGAAGCCGGCCCCGAGACCCCGGGTCCCGCCGGTGACGACGGCCACTCTGCCGTCGAGGTCGAAGCGGTCCATGACGCTCACGTCATCGTCCGCTCAGGCTCCGGGCCGCACGACGGCCTTGATGGTGGTCGGGTCGTTCTTCGAGGCGGTCAGCGCCGCCTCGACGTCCTGCAGGCCGTAGTGACCGGTGACCATGGCGTCGAGGTTCACGCGTCCGGAGGCGGCCAGCTGGATGGCGGTGGGCCAGGTGTTGGCGTACCGGAACGCGCCGGTGATGGTCAGCTCGCGG
Source organism: uncultured Actinomycetota bacterium (assembly GCA_963787725.1). Classification (GTDB taxonomy): domain Bacteria; phylum Actinomycetota; class Actinomycetes; order Actinomycetales; family Dermatophilaceae; genus Lapillicoccus. The sequence goes on from CAWBEH010000014.1 coordinate 556,096, forward strand.
TCCTGCACGTACGACAGCGGCAGCTGCACCGTGTCGCCGCCCATCCCGACGAGGATCACCCGTCCGGCTCGGGCCATCGTGGAGACGGCGTCCCAGGTGGCCCGGGCGTTGCCGGAGCACTCCAGCAGCACGTCGGCTTCGACGCCGGCCTCGGCCAGCGTGGACCGGCTCACGTCGATGGTCTGCAGCCCGAGCTGCTCCGCCAGCCGCAGGCGGTGCGGGTTCACGTCCGTGACGGTGACGGCGTCGGCTCCGTAGGCGCGGGCGGTCTGCGCGGCGATCAGCCCGATCGGGCCCGCACCCGTCACGAGGACCGAGCTGCCGGGGGCCAGCTGGGCGCGCCGGCAGGCCCAGACACCGACGGACAACGGCTCGAGCAGGCCGGCGGCGTCGTCGCTGACGGAGTCGGGGACGGGGTAGACGAACGCGGCTGGCATGGCCACGAACTGGCTGAACGCTCCGTCGTACGGCGGCGTGGCGAAGAAGCGAACGTCAGGGCACAGGTTGTAGCGGCCGGCGAGGCACTGCACGCAGTGGCGGCAGGGCACGCCCGGCTCGATGGAGACTCGCTGACCCACCTCGAGCGACGTCACCTCGCGTCCGACGGCGGTGACCACCCCGCCGGCCTCGTGGCCCAGAACCAGGGGTGAGTCCACGACGTACGGCCCGATCCGGCCGTGCTCGTAGTAGTGCACGTCGGAACCGCAGACGCCCACCGAGCCGATCTCTACGAGGACCTCGTCGGCCGCCGGCCGCGGAACGGGCCGCTCCTCGACGTGGACCTCGCCCACCCCGCGCAACACGCTGACCTGCATGGTCGACATGGATCTCCTTCACCATTTGAGCGATGCGATTCTTAGTGTCGCTCAAATGATAGTCTTGATGTCAAGCGTGCTCATTTGAGCGAGGAGGATCCATGACCAGGTCGACGATCGGCCCGTTCACGGGTCCCCTCGAGGTGGTCACGGCCGGGCGCGCCGCGCGGCTCTACTACTTCGAGGGCCAGTCCAAGGTCCAGATCGCGGACGAGCTCGGCGTGACCCGGTTCAAGGTCGCGCGGCTGCTCGAACAGGCGCGGGCCAGCGGGATGGTGCGGATCACGGTCGTCGGAGCCGGCTCCCTGGACCTCGATCTCAGCGAACGGCTGCGCGACCGCTTCGGACTGCGTCACGCCGTCGTCGTCAACACCACGCGGGGCGACGACCACGCGACGCGCACCCAGCTCGGCGCAGTGGCCGCCGACCTGCTCAGTGAGATCAGCACGGTCGATGACGTCCTCGGCATCGGCTGGGCGCGCGTGGTGCTGTCGATGGCGGACCAGCTGCGCGGCCTCCAGGCGGACCGGGTCGTCCAGCTCACGGGTGCGCTCACCCGGCCGGACGTCGAGCCCAGCTCGGTCGACGTCGTCCGCACGATCGCCCGGGACGCCCATGCCACGCCGTCGGTGTTCTACGCCCCGATGGTCGTCAACGACGAGCACACCGCGAGAGGCCTCTACCGCCAGGCCCAGGTGGCCGATGCTGTCGCCCGGTTCGACACCGTCACCAAGGCGGTCGTCGGAGTCGGAGGGTGGGACCCACCCGGCTCAACCCTGTACGACGCGCTGACCCAGACCGAACGAGCCGCGATGCGGAAGAACGGCGTGCACACCGATCTCTCCGGAGTGCTGCTCGACGCTCGTGGGGAGGCCGTGGACACGCCGCTGAGCCGCCGCATCATCGCGATCAGCGCCCTTCAGCTCCGACGAATCCCCGAGGTCATCGGCATCGCCTACGGACTGAACAAGGTGACCGCGGCCCACGCCGGCATCCGCGGCGGATACCTCAACGCCCTTGTCACGCATACGGACTTCGCCCGGCAGCTGCTCGACGACGCCGGCTGACCCGTCACCGGTCGTCCGCGCATACCGGAGGCATGCCCCCCGAAGCCTTGACGGAGCTGGGCGCTCTCTGCACGCTGGGGTGCACGGCACGGAGGAGGCAGGGATGTTGACGGTGAGCGCAGTGTTGGCGGCGTTGGCTGCTGGGGTCGGTAGCACTCAGGCGAGCAGGGACGCCGTGGCCCGGGCGGTGCAGGCGCTCGGGGACGTCCTGCGGCGAAAGCTCATCGGCTAGCCGCTGCGGCGCTGACCTGGGCCACGATGAGGTTGATGGGGAGGTACGCCCGCAACGCCGTGATCTCGCCCGTGGCGTGCCGGTCACGGCCCGACGCGGGACATCTCCTCGTCGATCGCCCGAAGGGCGAACTTCACCACCTCGTCGGGGGAGAGGGAGGCCCCGCGGTCCCTCGCTGCGGCCCATCGAGCAGTCCCGAGGTTGTCGTCGAGGCGGTCGATGGCGGCCGTCATCAGGTCGGCATCCGCGCCGAACGCGGCCGTGGCGGTACGGCTCCACGAGATCGCGCCGACCAGAACGGCCGCGTTCTCCCAGCTCTCGGTCCGCAGGAGCAGCTGGACGAGGTTGCGAAGCGTGGTCCACTGGTGATGCCACACGCCCATCCGGCGCCAGCGGCTGATGATGGTCCGGAACAGCGGCAGCGCGAGGCTGGGCTCACCGGCTCGGCCGAGCAACGAGGCCAGACCCACCAGGGCGATTCCCTCGACGAAGGTGCTTCCCGCTGACGCTGCCAGCTGCACCGCCCGTTGGTAGGGCTCCACCGCTCGGTCGGGGTCGAGGCCGGCGAGGGCCTCGGCCTGGTCGTACCAGGCCAACGAGAGCATCGAGGGGTTGCCGAGGGGTCGGACGACCCGGTACTGCTCCTCGGCGTACTCCAGTCCTCGCGCCGGGTCTCCGGCATAGGTCCGGGACTGGGCGAGGCCCAGGAGGGCCATGCCCGTCTCGTAGGTGTGGTCGTGCCGCCGGGCCAGTCGCAGCATCTCGGCGTGCTGACGCAGTCCGTCGTCGAGCCGACCGGTGTAGAGCGAGACCATTCCCGCCGCTCGCAGGCCGAACATGCGCCGCGCGTCGTCCGGGTCGGTGACGGCGTCGAGACCGCGCTCGGCCAGAGACGTGGCCCGGAGCATCTCGCCCCGAACCGTCAACCCTTCTCCGACCGCGCCGCAGACCTCTGCGAAGAGCGGTTCGTCGACGGCATCCGGGAGAGCGACCGCCTGTTCGCCCCACGACACGATCTCGTCCCGGAAGCGGAACAGCATGTAGTACCGCAGCCCTCGGGCCAGCTGAAGCGCCAGGTCCGCTCGACCCGCCTCGATCATGGTCCGGTGGGCGGCGCGGCAGTTGTCCAGCTCCTCGTCGACGATGCCGACCCAGCGACCCTCCTCCGGCCCCCGCAGGCCTCGATCGGCTCGTTCGGCGAACGCCGCGAAGTGACGCGCGTGCGCCAACCGGACGGACCCGGCGTCAGGCTCCTCGAGGTGCTCGACCGCATACTGTCGCAACGTCTCGAGCATGGCGTAGCGGACTCGGTCGGCGGCCGGGCCGACGGTGACCATCGAGGCGTCCACCAGGGCGGTCAACAGGTCGACGATGGTGTCTCTCGCGACGCCGCCGCCGCTGCAGACCTCCTCGACCGCCGCCAGGTCGAAGCCTCCGGCGAACACGGAGAGACGGTCGAAGAGCCGCTGCTGCACCGGGGTCAACAGCTCGTAGGACCAGTCGAGGACGGCTCGCAGGGTGGCGTGCCGTCCTCGGTGGTCGGCGGTCGGTGACAACAGGTCGAGGCGGGTACGCATACGGTCCAGGAGGTCGGTCGGGTTGAGCGACCGGAGGCGGGCCGCGGCCAGCTCCAAGGCAAGCGGAAGGCCGTCGAGCTGCCGGCAGATCTCGGCGACCTTGGTCAGAGTGGCCTCGTCCAGACGCAGCTCAGGGCGCACCGCGGAGGCGCGCTGCACGAACAGCGCGACCGCCGGGGTCGTCGGGTCCGGTCGTTGCCCGACGGCGGGCACCGGCAGGGGCGCGACGGGGCGGACGTGCTCGCCGGTCACCGCCAGCCGCGCCCGACTCGTGGCCAGCACGACCAGCCAGGGGCAGCCGCGGAGCAGCGACTCCACCAGGGGCGCGACGCTCTCCACGAGGTGCTCGCAGTTGTCGAGAACCAGCAGCATCCGCCGTTGCGAGAGGTAGTCCACCAGGGACTCGACGACGCTGGTCTCGGCCGAGCGGCGGACCCCCAACGACGTCGCCACCGCCGCCGCGACCGCGGAGGGGTCGGTCACGGGTGCCAGCTCGCACCAGGCCAGCCCGTCGGTGAAGGGTCCTGACGCCACCGCTGCCCTCATCGCGAGGCGCGTCTTGCCCACCCCGCCGACGCCCGTGAGCGTGACCAGCCGTGACTCGGCGATCGCCCCCACGACCTCGGCCACCTCCTCCTCTCGCCCGACGAAGCTGGTGAGCTCCGCCGGGACAGCCGAAGCCGATGCCGGTGGCGGTCGAACCGGCTCCGAACCAGACGGTCCGCCGGCCCGGCTCTGGTCCGGCGGCAGCTCCCGGTCGAGGCTCAGGGACTGCCGGAGGATCTCGGTCTGCCGGTCGCGCAGCATCTGCGAGGGGGAGACTCCGAGATCCCGGTCGAGCAGATCCTGGTAGCTGCGGTACGTCTCGAGCGCCTCAGCCTGACGGCCGCATCGATAGAGCGCCAGCATCAGCTGGGCGCGGGGCCGCTCCCGGAAGGGATGGGCCTGCGTGTAGGCGTGCAGCCGCCCGACCAGCTCGTGCACGTCCCCGATACTGAGGTCGACGTCGAAGCGCTGCTCCATCACGGCCAGTCGAAGCTCTTCCAGGCGGGCCGCCTCGGTGGCGGCGAACGGCTCCTCGGCGAACTCCTGCAGCGCCGGGCCGCGCCACAGGCTGAGCGCCCGGTCCAACACCTCAGCGGCGCGGCGTGAATCCTCGGCCGCGAGCCCGGTACCCGCAACCGCCAGGTCCTCGAAGCGGGTGGCATCGACGTGTTCCGGCTCGACCTCCAGGACGTACCCGGGCGCGCGGGTCAGCAGCAGCTCGTCCCCGGCGCCGTTGGCCCCGGCCAAGGTCCGCCGGAGCCGGGCCACGTTGGTCCACAGACTCTGCCGCGCGTCCACCGGCGCCTGGCTTCCCCACAGGAGGTCCACCAACCGGTCGGCGGAGACCACCGTGCGCGCCTCGACCAACAGCGCGGCCAGCAGGCGTCGCTGGAGTGGGCTGGCAATCCTGATCAGCTCGTCGCCGTCTGCCACCTCCAGCGCCCCGAGGAGCCGGAACTCCATCGGCCCACGGTAGACCCGCGGCAAGGCGCGTGACAGTTCGCCGGTAGGTCGGCGCCGCACGGTGGTCGAGGGGTGCGGACCGTCCGCGCAGCCAGAGGAGGAAGGCGAGGACATGACCTCGACGGAGCAGGTACGACCGGCTGAGTCCACGATCACCACCGTTGTCGGCGGAGCCGGCAACCGGCTTCACGTGCGGGAGTGGGGCCGTCGCGACGGTCCTCCCGTGCTCATGATCCACGGGTGGTCGGGCAACCACCTGTGCTGGAAGAACCAGGTGGCGAGTGCGCTCGCCGACGAGTTCCGCCTCGTCGCCCTGGACCTGCGCGGCCACGGCATGTCCGACCAGCCGTTGGCCGCCGACCAGTATCAGCAGCCCCGGTTGTGGGCGTCGGACATCGCCGCCGTCATCGACCAGTGCCAGCTCGACCGTCCGACCTTGGTGGCCTGGTCCTACGGCGGCTTCATCACGTGCGACTACATCCGCGCCTACGGGCAGGACGCCATCTCGGCCGTCAACCTCGTCGGGGCCGCGGCCACGCTCAACGAGAGCTTCGAGCACGTCGGGCCCGCCTTCCTCGCCAACGCCCCGGGTGGCGCGAACCCCGACCTGCCCACAAGGGTCGCCGCCCTGCGTCGCTTCTGGCGGACCATGACGGAGCAGCCCCTGACCGAGGAGGACCTGGAGACGGGGCTCTGCGGCAGCGTCTCCGTCCCACCGGCCGTGTTGGGAGCGCTGATCAGCCGCCAGATCGACTCGGACGACGTGCTCAGCAGCCTGCGCATCCCGGTCCTGGTCAGTCACGGCCGCCAGGACCAGATCATCCTGGCCTCGATGGCCGAGCATGTCCTGGAGGTCTGCCCGACGGCCACGCCGTCCTGGTACGACGGAGTCGGACACATGCCGTTCGCCGAGGACCCGGAACGGTTCAACCGCGAGCTGGGCCAGCTCGCGCGCGGAGCAGCTCGGTAGAGGGCGGGGACCGATGACGACTCCTCGAGTCCTCACCAGCGTGGTCGCGTTCGTGGTCGCGCTCGGCGCCAGCATCGCCATGTCGGGCCCGGCCCGCGCGAGTTCTGACGCGGAGACCCTGTCCCGAGCAGCCGGGCAGCTCCGTCTCGTCGCGTCCGGACTGGGCGCCTCGACCGGCAGCACCGTCGGTCCCGACGGCGGCATCTACGTCGTCGACGGCGCAGCCGGGGTCGTGAGGCGCGTCGACCCGCGCACCGGGCGTACCTCGACGTTCGCGACCGGACTGCCCAGACAGATCGGCTCGTACGGTGGTGCCGTCGATGTCGCCTTCATCGGCCGCACCGCATACGTCCTCGTCACGCTGGTCAGCGCCGACGTGGGCGGCACCGACGTCGACGGGATCTACCTCGTCGACCGCGCCGGGGGCGCGATACCGGTCGCCGACATCGGCGCCTGGTCCATGGCCCACCCGCCGGCCACGCCGTTCTTCGTCCCGAGCGGCGTCCTGTACGCGATGGAGCCCGTCCGCGACGGCTTCCTCGTCACCGACGGGCACCACAACCGGGTGCTGCGCGTCAGCCTCGATGGTGCGGTCTCCGAGGCCGTCGCCTTCGGAAACGTCGTGCCGACCGGCCTCGCGGTCCGCGGTTCGACCTTCCTCGTCGCCGAAGCGGGCCCCGTGCCGCATCTGCCGCAGGACGGGAGGATCGTCGCCGTCACCCACCGGTCACAGCGGACGGTTGCGTCCGGGGCGCCGCTACTCGTCGACGTCGAGCTCGGGATAGGGCACACGCTGTATGCGTTGTCCCAGGGGCATTTCACCGCCGGCCACGACGAGGGCTCACCCGCCGATCCGGGGACCGGCAGTCTGCTCAGAGTCCGCCCGAACGGCACGATGTGCGTCGTCGCCCCCGGGCTGGACCGGCCCACCTCCATGGAGATCGTCGGACACGACGCGTTCGTCGTGACGCTGACCGGTCAGCTGTGGCAGATCGATCTGCGACGGTGCCGATAGCCTTTGGCGTCTCATCCTCGGAGGTGCCATGCCTTCTGCGTCGGTCTCGGTCAGGTGGTCCAGGCCGGACCAGGGTGACCTGCGGGGACGCGCCGAGCATGCCTCGGCGCGTCCCGACCTGCTGCAGGCCGTCGGCCTGACCGTCGGCCGGCAGGCGGTCATCCGGCGCGACCCCGACACGTTCGCCCTCTACACGCTCACCGATGCGGGTCCAGAGGGTTCTGCCGACGTCGTCCGGATGGGTCGCGGTGGCCGAGGACGGCTCGACGGCGCCGAGGAGCAGCAGTTCCGAGCCCACCTGGACAGCGTGGCGGTCGACCCGGACACCACCGAGGAGGAGGCCCAGCGAGGCGAGAAGCTCCTGGAGCTGTTCGACGCGGGGGATCGTCCAGGCCTGATCGTCCTGGCTCCGCACGGCGGCGACATCGAGCCGTTCACCGATCTCCAGGCGGAACACGTCCGAACGCAGCTGTGCGATCTCGGCGTGAGTGGTTGGCGATGCAAGGGATTCAAGCCCAGTGGAGGGGCCTCGGCTCGATGGCACATCACCTCGACCGAGATCAGCACCGCCAGCTTCCCCCGGCTCGCCACCGCAGCCGCCACACCGTTCTCGCATGCGGTGTCCTTTCACGGATTCAGCGAGGAGGGGCGCCCGGACATCCTCATCGGCGGGGCCGCCCCTGACGCCCTCAAACGGGTGCTGCGTGCGGTCATCGCGTACGCAGTCGCGGGTACGGGTCTCACGGTCGAGATCGCGAGCACCAACGACCCACTCGGCGGCGCCGAGGAAGCCAACCTCGTCAACCGGCTCACCGCCGACCAGCACAACGGCATCCAGATCGAACAGCAGCCCACGGCCCGATCGGGCACGCTGCCGAGCTCGGACACGCCCCGGTGGGAGGCCATCGCCGGCGCCGTCGCCGACGTCTACCGGGTGGTCCTCACCTGACCGAACCGTCAACCGAGCTCGGGTGTCATCATGAGGAGCGGACGCGGACGGAGTCGACCGGCGTGGACGGATCCAGGATCGGTAGCACGGATGCCTCGGGTCAGCTGGGCCGCAGGGTGGCACGGCGCCTTGCCGAGGCCGGCTGCCAGCAGACGCTGGTCGCGGTCGAGGACGGCACCGAGCCGGAGCAGGTGCCGCTGGCTGACGTCCGACTCATCTCGTCCTACGACGACGGGTCCGAGCTGACGGCCGCCCTACGTGGCGTCGGCACGCTGTTCCTCGTGCCCATCCGGGAACGTGTCGACCGTGCCGAGGTCCAGCGGCGGATGGTGGACGCGGCTCTCGAAGCAGGTGTCGTCCGGATCGTCTACTCGTCGTTCCTGAGCGCCGCTCCCGACGCGGTGTTCACCTTCGCGCGCGACCACTACGCGACGGAGAAGCACATCAGGGCCTCGGGGATCCCGTTCACGATCGTCCGCGGTGGTCCGTTCCACGAGGTCGTGCCCTGGCTCGTCGGGCCGGACGGGGTGATCAGAGGTCTTGCGGGTGAGGGGCGGTTCGCCTCGGTCGGGAGGGACGATCTCGCGCGCACGCTCGCGGCCATTCTGGCGAACCCCGAGCCGCACGAGAGTCGCTCGTACGACGTCACCGGCCCTGCCGCGCTGTCGATGGACAACGTCGCGGCCGAGCTGTCCGCTGCGTCGGGCCGGTCGATCTCCTACGTCCGGGAGACGCCGGAGGAGGCCTGGGAGTCGAGACGCGCATCCGGTGTCCCGGACTGGCAGCTCGCCGCTTGGGTCGGAACCTACCTCCAGATCGCTCGCGGCGACCTGGATCGCGTCACGGACACCGTGACCGCCGTGACCGGCCACCCTCCGGTGCCGTTCGCGGAGCATCTGAGGCGTCATCCCGAGGATTACGAACGGCTGCTGTGAGCGTCAGCGCCGGGTGAGGAAGGACACCGCCTCGGCCAGAGCGGCGTCGGTGATGTCGGGGTCGTGGCGAGGGCCGATGTCACGCATGAAGGCGTGCTCACCACCCGCATAGATGTGCAGCTCCAGATCCTCGGTACCCGCCGCATACAGGGCCGAAAGGATCTGAAGCCGCGCGTCGGCCGGGACGTGCGGGTCCCGCGAGCCGAAGACGACCATCATCCGGCCGGCGACGTCCGCCGCGCGGGCGAGCGTCCCGCTGTCCGCGTCGCCGCCGAGCTTCCCGTCGTGCAGACCGGTGGGGTAGAAGCACACCGTCGCCGCCACGCGCTCGTCGAACGCCGCGCGGAACGCGAGGTGGCCGCCGATACAGAACCCGACGCAGAAAACCTCGCTGACGTCGGGACGAGCAGCCAGGTGGTCGAGCACCGCGACGCGGTCGGAGTCGAACTGCGCCGTCGTGGTTCCCGCCGCCCCGGCCAGCCCCGCCGTCTTCCCGGCGTCGTCGAACTCCAGTGCGACGCCGGCCAGGTCACGCGGGTAGATCTCCGGCGCGAAGACCGCGAAGCCGAGGGACGCCAACCGACGAGCAGTGCGGAGGGTGGACTCGGTGAGCTGGAAGATGTCGCTGTAGAACAGCACGGCCGGCCACTGGTGGTCGCCCACCGGGCGGATCATGATCGAACGGATCTCACAGTCCGGCGCGGCGATCCGCACCTCCTCCTCCGACAGCTTCATGTCGGGTGACCCTACGCAAGTGCGGCGTTGGTCAGGGGGACCGTCTGGTCAGGAGCTGTTGGCCCGGGCGAGCAGATGCGCGCGCTCTGCCTCGTTCGAGGTGAGTCCGGCGGCCCGCTCGAACTCTGCGCGCGCCTCGGTGGAGCGGCCGAGCTTGGCCAGCAGGTCGCCGCGAACGCTCGGCAGCAGGTGGTAGCGGTGCAGGGCCGGAACGTCGAGAAGCCCGTCGGCCACGGCAAGGCCAGCAGCCGGTCCGTCGGCCATCGAGACCGCAACCGCGCGGTTCAGCTCGACGATCGGGGAGCGAGTCAGGGCGACGAGGTCGCCGTACAGAGCGGCGATGCGCACCCAGTCGGTGTCGTCGACACCCGAAGCGCGGGCGTGGCAGGCGGCGATCTTGGCCTGGATCGCATACGAGCCGGTGCCTCCCAGCTCCTCGGCCCGATCGAGCGCGGCCAGACCGTGCATGACCAGCAACCGGTCCCACAAAGCGCGGTCCTGCTGGTCGAGCGTGACGATCTCGCCGTCGGGGCCGGTGCGGGCAGCCAGGCGGGACGCCTGGATCTCCATCAACGCCACCAGGGCCTGCGTCTCGGACTCGTCGGGCGCCAGCGCGGCGAGCATCCGGCCGAGGCGCATCGCCTCCTGGCACAGCTCGGCGCGGGCCCAGTGCTCACCGGCGGTGGCGGTGTAGCCCTCGTTGAAGATCAGGTAGACGGCCTCGAGCACGGCGCTGAGCCGGACGGCGAGCTCCTCGCCAACGGGCACCTCGAACGGCACGTTCGCCTCGGTGAGCGCCTTCTTCGCCCGAGTGATCCGGGCGGCCATCGTGGTCGTCTTCACGACGAACGCGCGGGCGATCTCCTCGGTCGAGAGCCCGGCGACCATCTTCAGGGTGAGGGCCACGCGGGCGTCGACCGAGAGCACCGGGTGGCACACGGTGAACATCAGCCGCAGCACGTCGTCGTCGACGTGGGCGTCGAGCTCGATCTCGTCCATGGGTGTCTCGTGATCGTTGAGCTCGCGACCGAGCAGCTCGACCTTGTTCCGCAGCGCTGCGGAACGCCGAATCGTGTCGACGCCGCGGCGGCGCGCCACGGCCATGAGCCACGCGCCCGGGTTGCTCGGGACGCCTGACTCCGGCCACTGCTCGAGGGCGGCGACGAGCGCGTCCTGCGCCAGGTCCTCGGCCAACCCGACATCGGAGACGACTCGTGACAAGGCGGCGATCAGCCGGGCGGACTCGATCCGCCAGACCGCGTCGATCGCCTGCTGGGTCGCTGAGGTCACGACAACCGTGCGGCTGCCTCAGCCCGCAGGCTCCGCGGCCGCCGCGATCTGGTCACCGAAGGACGGGTCGAAGTCCGACGCGTCGAGGATCTTGCGGAGCTCGACCTGGCCGTTGCGGAACGGCGAGCGCTTGGCCCACTCGACCGCCTCGTCCATCGAGGAGACCTCCCAGATCGAGTACCCGGCGACCAGCTCCTTCGTCTCGGCGAACGGGCCGTCGATCACCGTGGCGTTGCCGTCGGGGTCGAAGGCGACCCGCTTGCCCTTGCTGCTCGGCTGGAGGCCGTCTCCGGCGACGAGCACGATGCCCGCCTCGGCCAGCTTCTGGTTGTACTCGTCCATCGCCACGAACTCCTCGGGAGAACCGAACTCGCCGGCCTCCGACTGCGGCGTCGCCTTGCCCAGAACCATGACCTTCATCGCTGTGCTCCTTCGCGTCGGCCCGGGATCGGTCCTCGTGCCCGATTCCACCCTGGCTCACCCCTGCGTCGAACGGGAAGAGCCGGATTCGACACGGCGCCGCAGCGTTTTCGTCGTCAGAGCGGGCGACGAGAATCGAACTCGCGTGTCCAGCTTGGGAAGCTGGCGCTCTACCATTGAGCTACGCCCGCGCGACCGGCAGCATAACGGATTCCGGAACGTGCTCCGTTCCTCCGCGACTCCCACGGAACTCAGTCCAGTCGGCCCCAATTCGGTGTGAGTGGACGGAGTCTGGTGGGAGTCGTCCGGCTACTCTCATGCCCGTGCTGCTCTCCGACCGCGACATCCGCGCCGAGATCGAGGGTGGCCGGGTCGTCCTCGACCCGTGGGAGCCGGCGATGCTGCAGCCGTCGAGCGTCGACGTGCGCCTCGACAAGTACTTCCGGCTGTTCGACAACCACAAGTACCCGTACATCGACCCCGCCGAGGACCAGCCCGACCTCACCCGCCTCGTCGAGATCGCCCCCGGCGAGCCGCTGATCCTCCACCCCGGGGAGTTCGTCCTGGGCTCGATCCTCGAGACGGTCACCCTGCCCGACGACGTCGCCGCCCGCGTCGAGGGCAAGTCCAGCCTGGGCCGCCTCGGCCTGCTCACCCACGCCACCGCCGGCTTCGTCGACCCCGGGTTCTCGGGCCACGTCACGCTCGAGCTGTCCAACGTCGCCACGCTGCCGATCAAGCTTTGGCCCGGGATGAAGGTCGGCCAGCTCTGCTTCTTCCGGCTCTCCAGCGCCGTCGAGAAGCCCTACGGCTCCGACGCGTACGGCTCGCACTACCAGGGCCAGCGCGGTCCGACCGCCAGCCGCAGCTTCAAGAACTTCCACCGGACCGACGTGTGAGGCACAGGAGCCGCAAAGCAATCCCTCAGCCGGTTCCTGTCGAATAGTCCCGTGGCAGCAGAGCTCAAGTGGACCAGCCGACCTAAGGCGCCGACCGCGGTGGTCCTCGTGCTGCACGGCGGCCAGGACGCCAGCCAGCGCCCGGCCCGGTGGCACAACCTCGCCGTGCTGCGCATGGTGCCGGTCGCCCGCGCCATCGCCAAGGCGGGCCAGGGCGCGTTCGCGGTGGCGATGCTCCGGTATGCGGTTCGCGGCTGGAACGGGGCGGCCGCCAGTCCCGTGCCGGACGCCCGTGCGGCGCTCGACCAGATCTCCGAGGCGTACCCCGGTGTGCCGATCGCGCTGGTCGGCCACTCCATGGGCGGCCGGGTGGCGCTCGCCCTGGCCGACGACCCCCGGGTCGTCGAGGTCGTCGGACTGGCTCCCTGGGTCGTCGGCACCGACGGACTGAAGGTCCATGAGAACCAGAAGCTGCTGCTCATCCACGGCGTCAGCGACCGGATGACGTCCGCACAGGCCAGTCGCCGCGTCGTCGAGACCCTCCAGGAGCGTGGCCTCACCGCCAGCTTCGTGGGACTGAAGGACGCGGACCACGCCATGCTGCGTCGCGCGGGCACGTGGGACCACCTCGTCGCCGGCTATCTGGCCGGCACGCTCCCCACGGAGCGCGACCTGTCCGGCGCCCCCGAGCTCGACCAGCTGGGCGCGCAGGCCGGCGAGGAGAGCATCGTCACCGTCATCTGACGGAAGCCCTACCCGAGACGCGGTTGTCGGTCGCCTCGCTTAGGGTCGACGTCATGATTCGCTTCGACGACGTCTCGAAGCAGTATGCCGGCGGCACCACCGCGGTCGACCATCTCGACCTCGAAGCTCCCACCGGTCAGATCACCGTTCTCGTCGGACCCTCCGGCTGTGGCAAGACGACCACGCTGCGGATGGTCAACCGGATGATCGAGCCGACCTCCGGCACGATCTGGCTGGACGACCAGGACACGGGCACGATGGACGCCGCTCAGATGCGGCGCGGCATCGGCTATGTCATCCAGCATGCCGGCCTCTTCCCGCACCGCACCGTGCTCGACAACGTGGGCACCGTCCCCGAGCTGCTCGGGTGGGACAAGAAGAAGACGCGCGCGCGCTCGATGGAGCTGCTCGAACGGGTCGGCCTCGACACGGCCTTCGCCAAGCGCTACCCCAGCCAGCTCTCCGGCGGCCAGCAGCAGCGCGTGGGCGTCGCCCGCGCGCTGGCGGCCGACCCGCCGGTGATGCTCATGGACGAGCCCTTCTCCGCGGTCGACCCCATCGTCCGCGACCAGCTCCAGGACGAGTTCCTCCGCCTCCAGGGCGAGCTCGGCAAGACGATCCTCTTCGTCACGCACGACATCGACGAGGCCATCAAGCTCGGCGACCAGGTCGCCGTCCTGCGGGTCGGAGGCGTGCTCGCCCAGGTGGCCGAGCCCGCATACCTGCTGGCGCATCCGGTCGACGACTTCGTGGCCGGCTTCGTCGGCCGCGACCGCGGCTACCGCGCCTTGGGCTTCCACGAGACGCCCGACCTGCAGCTGACCACCGAGCCGACGATCGGCCTCGGCGCCACGCCGGACCAGGCCAAGGCCGCGAGCAACGACGGCTGGCTGCTCGTCGTCGACGACGACCGCAAGCCGCTGGGCTGGGTCGAGCCGCACCGCCTGGGGCGCTCGGTCGACCGCGAGATGCTGCACCGCGGCGGCACCGTCGCCCGCGTCCACGGGCCGCTGCGCGCCGTCCTCGACGCCGCGCTCTCGTCGCCGTCGCGCCGTGGGGTCCTCGTCGACGACGGCGGCGCCCTCGCGGGCACCGTCCGTGCCGACCAGGTCCTGACCGTCATCGAGCAGACCGAGCGCCCCGACGACGCCGCCGACGACCGGTACGTGAAGCAGGGCACACCGTGACCTGGGTCGCCGACCACATCGGCGACATCCTCTGGTATGCCGGTCAGCACACCCTGCTGGCGGGCATACCGCTGATCGTCGGGCTCGTCATCGCGCTGCCGATCGGCTGGGTGGCTCGCCGCTACTCGAAGCTCTACGGCGTCCTCATCGCCGGCAGCGGGTTGCTCTACACGATCCCCAGCCTGGCCCTGTTCATCCTCATGCCGCTGATCCTCGGCACCCGGATCCTCGACACTCTCAACGTCTACGTCGCGATGACGCTCTACACGCTGGCCCTGCTGGTCCGGACGGTCGCCGACGGGCTGGGCGCGGTCCCCGACTCGACGCGCCAGGCGGCGATCGCCATGGGGTTCACCGGTATGCGTCGGCTGCTGCGGGTCGACCTGCCCCTGGCCATCCCGGTCATCGCCGCGGGCCTGCGGGTGGCGGCCGTGAGCAACGTCAGCATCGTCAGCGTCGCGTCGCTGGTCGGGTTCCCGCAGCTCGGCTACTACCTCACCGACGGCTACCAGCGGAGCTTCCCGACCGAGATCGCCGTCGGCATCGTCGGCTGTGTCCTGCTCGCGTTGGTCTTCGACACGGTGATTCGCGCAGGCGCCTGGGCGATCACGCCGTGGCAGCGAGTGGCGAGGTGACCTCGTGCTGAACAGCATCGGCGCGTGGCTGACCGATCCGGCGCACTGGACCGGACCCAACGGCATCCCGCAGCGGGTCCTCGAGCACCTCATCTACTCGGGGATCAGCCTGGTCATCGCCGCCCTGATCGCGATCCCGCTCGGCGTCATGGTCGGCCACTCGGGGCGCGGCAAGTGGACGGTCTCGCTGGCCAACTCGCTGCGCGCGGTCCCCAGCCTCGGCCTGTTGTTCGCCGTCGCGCTCTGGCTCGGCCCGAAGATCGCCAGCAGCCTCGCCTACGTCATCCCCAGCGTCATCGTCCTGGTGCTGCTCGCCGTGCCGCCGATCCTGTCCGGCACCTACGCCGGCATCCAGGGCGTCGACCCGGCCGCCCGCGACGCGGCCAAGGGCATGGGTATGCGTGGGAGCGAGGTGCTCCGCAAGGTCGAGCTGCCGTGCTCCCTGCCCCTCCTGCTGTCCGGCATCCGCAGCGCCACCCTCCAGGTCATCGCGACGGCCACCATCGCCGCCTCGATCAGCCTCGGGGGGCTCGGCCGCTATCTCATCGACGGGCTCAGCGTCAGTGACTACGCGCAGATGGCCAGCGGCGCGATCCTCGTCGCCGTGCTGGCGCTGATCATGGACGGCATTCTCGCGCTGATCCAGCGCGTCGCCATCTCCCCGGGACTGTCCGGGAAGTTCAGGAACACCGGAGACGACCGCGAGGTTGTCTCCACCACGGCCCGCGGCGACACCGCCTCGGATTCAGCCTCTTTCACCGACCGTGCCGACGACCAGAGAGAAGCACTCGTATGAAGCGCACGATCCTCATGACCGGGGCGGCCGCCGTCGCGGCCCTCGCCCTCGCCGCTTGCGGCGCCAACAACAACCCGACCGCCCCCGCGGGAGGTGGCGGCGGCAGCACGGCCTCGGGCGGTGGTAGCGGG
This sequence comes from uncultured Actinomycetota bacterium, assembly GCA_963787725.1. Classification (GTDB taxonomy): domain Bacteria; phylum Actinomycetota; class Actinomycetes; order Actinomycetales; family Dermatophilaceae; genus Lapillicoccus. Next base: position 572,002 of record CAWBEH010000014.1, read on the forward strand.
AGCATCACCGTCGGCTCGGCCGACTTCTCGGAGTCCCAGGTCCTCGGCGAGATCTACGCCGGGGCCATCAAGGCCAAGGGCATCTCTGTCACGACCAAGCCCAACATCGGCAGCCGCGACGTCTACATCAAGGCGCTGGAGGACGGCTCCATCGACATCGTCCCCGAGTACACCGGTTCGTTGCTGACGTACCTCAAGGGCACCGCGCCGACACAGGACCCGGACGCCGTCTACACCGCACTCAAGTCGACCCTGCCGCCCACCCTCGTGGTCCTCGACAAGTCGACCGCTGAGGACAAGAACTCGATCGTCGTCACGAAGGACACGCAGAGCAAGTACTCGCTGAAGTCCATCGCCGACCTCACCGCGCACCAGGCCGAGATCACGGTGGCGGCGCCGCCGGAGTTCCAGCAGCGCGACCAGGGCCTGGTCGGCCTCAAGGCGCAGTACGGCTTCACGCCGGCCAACTTCCTGCCGCTGAAGGGCGCGGCGATCGTCAATGCCCTGCTCAACGGACAGGCCCAGGCGGCCAACATCTTCAGCACCGACCCGTCGATCTCGTCGAACGGGTTCGTCACGCTGGAGGACCCGAAGCTGCTGTTCGGCTCCGACAACGTCGTGCCGTTGCTGCGCAAGGACAAGGTCAACGACACCATCACGGCCGCGCTCAACGCGGTCTCCGCGAAGATCGACACGGCCACGCTGACCGACCTGGTCAAGCAGGTCGACGTCGACAAGAAGGACGCCTCGGCCGTGGCCAAGGACTTCCTGTCGAAGAACGGTCTGGGCTGAGCCGGGAGGTTCGCAGCTGGGTCCTCCACGTCGACCTCGACCAGTTCGTGGCCGCGGTCGAGGTACTCCGGGACCCGTCGCTCGCCGGCAAGCCGGTCGTCGTCGGCGGTCGAGGCGACCCCACCCTGCGTGGGGTCGTCTCGACCGCGTCGTACGAGGCCCGGGCCTTCGGGGTCGGCTCCGGTATGCCGCTGCGCACCGCCGTGAAGAAGGCGCCGGACGCGGTGTTTCTCCCCGTCGACGGACCCCTGTATGACGAGGCATCCGCGGGCGTCATGGCGGTGCTGCGATCGTTCGGCCCGACCGACGGCGCGGTCGTCGAGGTGCTCGGCTGGGACGAGGCGTTCATCGGCGTCACGACCGATGACCCCGAAGCCCTGGCCCGCCGAATGCAGGCGGCGGTGCTGGACCAGACCCGGCTGCACTGCTCGATCGGCATCGGCCAGACCAAGGTGATGGCCAAGACGGCGACCGGCTTCGGGAAGCCGCAGGGCGTCTACACGATCACCGCGGACACCTGGTACGAGATCATGGGGCTGCGCCCGACCGACGCGCTCTGGGGCGTCGGGCGCAAGACCGCCGCCAAGCTCAAGGAGCTGGGCATCGAGACGGTCTCGCAGCTGGCCCTGTCCGACGCCGAGCCGCTGGTCACGCGCCTCGGCCCGACGATGGGGCCGTGGTACCGCCGCATCGCTCGCGGCGGTGACCGGTCACCGGTGACCGCCACGCCGTGGGTCGCCCGCGGGCACGGTCGCGAGACGACGTTCCAGACCAACCTGCGCGACTGGAACGTCGTCGCGGAGGAGGTCCGCACCCTGGCCGCGAGAGTGCTCGACGACATCGTCGCCGAGGGCCGCCCGGCCATCCGCGTGGGACTGAAGGTCCGGTACGCGCCGTTCACCACGCATACGGCATCGGCTGCTCTACCGGCCCCGACCGTCGAGCTGGACGAGATCGCCGACGCGGCGGTGGCCCTGCTCAGCCGGTTCGACGAGCGACGTTCGGTGCGGCTGCTCGGGGTCCGCCTCGAGATGCAGCCCCCCGACGGCGGCTACGCCCGCTGACGTCTCCGGTTCGTGTTCTGGACCGTGCGTGGAGCCGTTGGCCGGGCGTGCCCGGCTAACGGATTTCCGGCGCCTTCCACCACGAACCGTTGTTCAGGACCTCGCGCCGACGGTGGCCGGGGCGCCGGGCGTTTCGAGTCGCACGGCGGCGAGCAGCATCTGGGCGACGTCGACGACCTGGACGTCGTCACGGGCGGTCCCGTCGGACTGCGCCGCGTTCAGGCCGTCGCTGAGCATGACCTTGCAGAAGGGGCAGCCGATCGCGATCCGGTCGGCGCCGGTGGCGACGGCCTCCTCGGTGCGGTTGACGTTGATCCGGGTGCCGAGCTTCTCCTCCATCCACATGCGGGCGCCGCCGGCGCCACAGCAGAACGACTTCTCTCCGGAGCGGGGCATCTCGCGCAGCTCGACACCCGGCAGCGAGCCGAGCAGCTCGCGCGGCGGCGCGTAGACGCCGTTGTGCCGGCCGAGGTAGCACGGGTCGTGGTAGGTGACCGTCGGTGCGGTCGAGGCCGCGCCCTGCGACGACGCGTCGCCGGGACGGGACACCGGCACGAGCCGCTTGTCGCGGACCAGCCGGTTCAGCAGCTGGGTGTGGTGGACCACCTCGTACTGGCCGCCGACCTGGGGGTACTCGTTCTTCAACGTGTTGAAGCAGTGCGCGCAGGTGACGACGATCTTCGTGGCGCCGGCCTCGTTGAGGGTCTCGACGTTCTGCTGCGCGAGCATCTGGAACAGGAACTCGTTGCCCGCGCGTCGGGCCGGGTCGCCGGTGCAGCCCTCGCCGTCGCCGAGCACCGCGAACGACACTCCGGCGGTGTGGAGCAGCTCGGCCACCGCGCGGGTGGTCCGCTTGGCCCGGTCCTCCAGCGCGCCGGCGCAGCCGACCCAGAACAGGTAGTCGACCTCGGTCAGCGACTCGACGTCCGTCGATCCGGAACCGCCGACAACGGGGACGTCGAAGGCCAGGTCCTTGGCCCAGTCGAGCCGCATCCGGGGCGCCATGCCCCACGGGTTGGCGTTCTTCTCGAGGTTCTTGAACAGGCCGTTCAGCTCGGCGGGGAAGGCCGACTCGATGAGCACCTGGTACCGCCGCATGTCGACGATCTCGTCCACGTGCTCGATGTCCACCGGGCACTGCTCCACGCACGCGCCGCAGGTCGTGCAGGACCACAGCACGTCCGCGTCGATGACCGCGCCACCATCAGGGCTCCCGTGCGGGTTGTATGCCCCCAGCGGCGAGCCGGGTCCGTCACCAGTCGCATACCCGGTCGCGCCGACCAGGGACCCGACCTCCGCCGCCGCCTTGGACTCGGCCGAGACCTCGTCACGGTTCTCGTCGGTGGCCAGCAGCCACGGGGCCTTGGCGTACGCGTGGTCGCGCAGCCCCATGACCAGCAGCTTGGGGGAGAGCGGCTTGTCGGTGTTCCAGGCGGGGCACTGCGACTGGCAGCGGCCGCACTCGGTGCAGGTCGTGAAGTCGAGCAGCCCCTTCCAGGTGAAGTCCTCGACCTTGCCGACGCCGAGCGCGGCGTCCTCGTCGAGGTCCTCGATCTGCTCGAAGTCGATCGGCTGGCCGCCGACCTTGATCGGCTGCAACGCGCCCAGCGAGGTCCGGCCGTCGGCGTGCCGCTTGGTCCAGATGTTGACGAAGGCCAGGAACCGGTGCCACGCGACACCCATCGTCGGCGTGAGCGCAATGGTGATCATCCACGCGAACGAGATGAGGATCTTGACGGCCGCGACGACGACGATCCACGTCCCGATCGACTCGGCCGACAGCCCGGCGAAGAACGACCCGATCCACCCCGTCAGCGGGAAGTGGACCCACGTGTCCTGTCCGGTCCCCTCGACCCGCGCCAACGCATACTCGAGCCCGCGAAGGAGCCCGATGCAGAAGGTGACCCCGAGGATGGTCAGCTCGACGTAGTAGGCCTGCCAGAACGTCGACCCGTAGAACCGCGAACGCCGGCCCGCGTCACCGTCGCTGCGGCGCGGGCGGCGCAGCTGCCGGATCACCATCAACACGACGATCCCGATGAACCCGCCGACCGCGAACACGTCGGTGACCCACTCGTACGGCGGCCAGTGCCCGATCAGCGGCAGCTGGTAGTCCGGCTGCACCAGCTGCCCGAACGCGTTGAGCAACGTGAAGAACAGCACCCCGAACGAGATCATCGTGAACCAGTGCGCCACCGCCACCACCGGCAGCCGTGACATGCGGGTATGCCCGAGGAACTCGCGGAACAGCGTCCCCCAGCGCAATGCCGGGCGGTCGGACCGCGACTCCGGCTGACCCAGGCGGAACGTCCGCACGAACCCGCCCACCGTCTGGGCGAAGAGCGCGACCGCCGTGAGGGTCACCGCTCCGCAGACCACCAGGGCGACGATCTGGAGCGCGGTCATGGTGTCGGAGTGTAGTGGCGGGTAAGCGCTTGCTCACCGCACTGTGACACCCGCCGCAGCGGGGGCATCGTCGTCGGTGGGCGAGGGGTCAGGGCAGCTTGTCGGCGCCGGGGCCGAACCCCGTCATGTCGGCGTGCAGCTTGCCGTCCGTGCCGCGGTGGATGGTCTCCGGCAGCTTCTCGGTCTTGCCGGGCATCGACGGCACCGAGGTGTTGCGCATCGACTGGCTGACCGACTTCATCGCATCGCCGAGCTTCTCGGTGACGTACGGCGCCGCCTGCTGCTTCACCGCCGCGGTGGCGTCGCCGACCCGGTGCTGCACGGGATCGGAGTGCCAGACCCTGGCGGCCTGGCCCTTGATCTGCTCGTACCGCTTGCGGCCGGCACGCGCGCCGAGGACGTACCCGACGGCTGCTCCGAGGATGAACGCTGCCTTACCCATGGGCCCAACCCTACGCGGACCCGAGGGGACCCCGCCTGTTCGGCCGGTTCACAGGCTGGTCACCGGCGCCGTGAGACGAACTTGCCGAAAGATAACGTGATCTTGGACTATGTATAACCAGACGTGAGTTCTGGCCCCGGAGCTCACCCCGAGTGCAAAGGCAGGTCCCCGTGCCCATCTACGACGACGTGACCCAGCTGATCGGCAACACGCCGCTGGTTCGCCTCAACCGCATCACCGACGGCGCCAAGGCCACGGTCGCGGCGAAGCTCGAGTTCTACAACCCGGCGAGCTCGGTCAAGGACCGCATCGGCGTCTCGATCATCGACGCCGCCGAGGCGGCCGGTGCCCTGAAGCCCGGCGGGACCATCGTCGAGGCGACCTCGGGCAACACCGGCATCGCGCTCGCCTTCGTCGGCGCCGCCCGCGGCTACAAGGTCGTCCTCACCATGCCGGAGTCGATGTCCAAGGAGCGCCGGGCGCTGCTGCGGGCCTACGGCGCCGAGCTGGTCCTCACCGACCCGGCCCTCGGCATGAAGGGGGCCGTCGCGAAGTCCGAGGAGGTCGCCGCGGAACGCCCGGGCGCCGTCCTGGCTCGGCAGTTCGCCAACGAGGCGAACCCGGAGATCCACCGGCGGACGACGGCCGAGGAGATCTGGAAGGACACCGACGGGCAGGTCGACATCGTCGTGGCCGGCATCGGCACCGGCGGCACCATCACCGGCGTCGGCCAGGTCCTCAAGGCCCGCAAGCCGGACGTGACAATGATCGCCGTCGAGCCCGAGGAGTCCCCGATCCTCAACGGCGGAGCCCCGGGCCCGCACAAGATCCAGGGCATCGGCGCCAACTTCGTCCCCGAGATCCTCGACACCTCGATCTACGACGAGGTCATCGACGTCAACGCCGCGACCTCGGTGCAGTGGGCCCGCCGCGCCGCCACCGAGGAGGGTCTGCTCGTCGGGCTCTCGTCCGGAGCCGCGCTCTCCGCCGCGGTCCAGGTCGCCCAGCGCCCCGAGAACGAGGGCAAGCTCATCGTCGTCATCATCCCGAGCTTCGGCGAGCGATACCTCTCGACGATCCTCTTCGAGGGTCTCGTCGACTGAGGACATCGGTATGCATGTGAGTCGCCCACGGGAGAACCCGCAGGAACCCGCCCGCCCCGCTGCGTTGGGGCGGCGGGTCCGGGCGCTGCGCGCCAAGGTCGTGTCGACCGCCCTGGAGGACGTCGACGCGGCGATGGCTCGCGACCCCGCGGCGCAGTCGCGGCTGGAGACGTTCCTCACCTCACCGGGGCTGCACGCCGTCTGGTCCCACCGGCTGGCGCACCGGCTGTGGGAGCGACCCGCATACCGGCTTCCGGCCCGGGTCCTGTCCAACGTGACCCGCACCCTGACCGGCGTCGAGATCCACCCCGGGGCGACCATCGGCAGGCGCTTCTTCATCGACCACGGGATGGGTGTGGTCATCGGCGAGACCGCCATCGTCGGCGACGACGTCATGCTCTACCACGACGTCACCCTCGGTGGCCGGTCACTGGCCAAGGTGAAGCGCCACCCCACCGTGGGCGACCGGGTGACGATCGGCTCGGGCGCTCGCGTGCTCGGCGACGTCAACCTCGGTGACGACAGCCAGATCGGCGCCAACTCGGTGGTCACCAAGGACGTACCGGCCGGCTCCGTGGCGGTCGGGATTCCCGCCCAGATCCGCGAACCGGTTCCCGGACTCACGCCCGAGGAGCTGCTCGACGAGAGCCCCGCGATCTGGATCTGAGCCCGCACACGGACTGGTCGGCAAGCGGGATGCCACCGAACTCAGATGTTTGTCGGTTCTTCGCGAGGTGTGCCGGGCAATTCCCGGGGTCAACGCAACATCTGAGTTCGGTCAGGGGCCGGACCTACCGGGCGACGCTCCAGGGCGAGCCGAAGCAGACGAAGGCCGCCGGCATGTCCACGTCTCCGTCAAGGGCCTCGGCCAGCGCGGTCGGGGAGTCGAGCCCACCGGCCAGCAGCCGGTGGTAGCGCAGCATCGTCTCGTAGGCGGTGGTGTCGTCGACCCGCGACACGGAGCTGACCACGCTCGTGGCGCCGATGCTGAGCAGCGCCGCGGTCAGGCCGAGGACCTCCCCGCCCGCCCGGGGCGTCGCGAGGCCGAGGTCGCACGCGGACAGGACGATGTGCCCTGCCACCGGCTCGTCCGACGGAATGTCGTACGCGTACAGCGGACCGTCGGACATCCGGATGCTGGAGAACAGCGGGTTGTCCTGGTTGTGCTGCCCGTGGGCGGCGATGTGGACGAGGTCGCTGGTCACCAGGGCCGTGGCGAGGGAGTCGGCGCTGCCGTGCTCGCTGTCGGCCGCGACGCCGCCGGGCCAGGTGGCAGCGACGTCCTCGACCTCGGGCCGGGAGAGGGCCAGGCCAGGGCCGGCCAGCGCGCTCACCCGTGGTGAGTGGATCGGGGCGGTCTGGCCGCGGAGCCAACCGGTGGCGGAGAGGGCGACCGTCGTGGGCCGTCCCACCCGCCGGGGGAGCAGCGACCAGGGCGCGGTGGCGAGGGTGCGCGAGGGGATGACGAGCAGCGCTCCCTCGTCGGTGAGCGAGCTCGGCAGCAGCAGGCGGTCCAGCTTGTCGAGGTCGTGGGCCAGCGAGGCGCAGACCGCCTGTCGCAGCGGGGGCGGCAGCATGCGCCCGGCCAACGCGTCCAGGTCGGCGCGGACCCGGGACATGAGGGCGGAGGCCTCGGACCAGGCTCCCAAGGTGACCACGCGAGGGCGCCCGCGGCCCACGGTCACGGCACCGAGTCGGTGGTCCAGCACGAAGTAGGCGACGACCGCGGTGTCCTGCTGGTCGAGCAGTGGCTGGATGTCGGCGAGCGTGGCGTAGCGCTCGGCGCGACCGCCCCCGTGCAGCGTCCACTCGCGTTCCCGGACCGCTCGCTCGAACGCGCGCTGGCGGCGCCGCAGGTGCTCGACCGGCCGCCCTGGCGGGCTGTGACGGATCTCCTCGGTGGTGATGCGCAGGCCGGCCAAGAGGTCGGCGAGCTCCTCGTCGCGCGGCGGCCGGACCGCCGTGCGGCGGTGCGACATCGCCCGCCACCGCTCCAGAGAGGTGAACACCGAGCGCGCAGAACCGGACTCGAGGGCGATGCGCAGGTCGAGCTCCGCCAGCCGGCCGCCGTGGACGGCCATCGCCGTGCGCAGGTCGAGGCTGTGGTGGCGAGCCTGCTGGTTCGCCAGCGTGGTGAGGCCCGTCTTGAGCTCTCGCCGTGCGGCGGTCATGTCGCCCGCCGCGCGCGCCACTCCCGCCCGGACCAGGTGGTGGTGGAGACGCCCGCTGAGCGGGTCGCCCGACCCGGCGCGGCTGACCTGCTCGAGCAGGCTGCCCGCTTCCTCGACGTGGCCGAGGGCGAGGTTCGCCTCGGCCGCGATGAGCGCCAGCTGCCGGTCCATCGTCGCCTCGTCCGAGGCGGCGACGGCGCTGCGGATCTCCCGGGCCACCCGGGCCGGACCTCCCTTGGTGTCGAGGTATGCCTGCCACCGCGTGACGTCGGCCCGCGCCTGCCAGCCGATGCTCTGCCGGCGGCGGAAGTCGCGTCGGGCCCGGGTCGAATGGGCCTTGGCCACGGTCCAGTCACCCTGGAGGAGGGCCACCTCCGCCCGTGCCAGCTCGGTCTCGGCGCGGTCCTGGTTCGCCCGTTCACGTCGCAGGAGCTCGGACGCGCTGGCGAGGGCCTGGTCCGCCTCCTCGAGCAGGCCGGCCTCCATGAGGACCCGGGCCCGGTCGAGGAACCAGACGCTGCGCGAGACGTCGGTGTCGAGGGCGTCGGCCAGCGCGAAGGCGCGCAATGCGGCGGGGATGTCGCCGGCCAGGAACTCCGCATACCCGAGGTTGTGGTGGGCCTTGAACTCCTGGCGCGTCAACCCGAGCTCGGCCGCCAGCCGGGCGCTCGCCGACAGGTCGGCGCGGGCGGCGCGCAGGTCGCGGCGCAGGAGGTGGACGGCACCGCGGTTCAACAGCACCGTGGGACGGTCGTCGGGGTCGAGGTCGGCCAGCAGCGCCACGGCCGCATCGAACTGTGACAGCGCTTCCTCGAGGCGACCGCTTCGCAGCGCGATCAAGCCGTTGAGCTCGTGGACCAGGGCGTCCAGGTCGCGCCGGTTGCTGGCGCCCGCGGCGGCGGCCGCGGCCGCGGCGGCCGTCTCCCCGCGTTCGAGGCCGTGCACCTCGAACTGCGAGAACGCGCGGGTGATGAGCAGGCGCGCCCGGGCGTGCAGCCACTCTGGGCTGGCCCCGGGGTGCTGTTCGAGCAGGGTGAGCCCCCGCTCGACGAGCCGTGAGCCACGCGCCGGATGTCCGGAGGCGTTCGCGGTCTTGGCGTCGAGGCGCAGCTGTTCGACCCGGATCAGCAGGTCGTCACGTGGTGGCGTCGCCCCTCCTGCCGTCGGGAACTCAGGACGAGCGGACGTCCCTTCTCGCTAGTACAGCACCGCTCACAGCTCGATGGCAGGCGTGATCACGCGATTCTCAGGCTCCCCGTCGCCGCGCGGACGGAGCACGAACTGGGCAAGACCACGGCCCACGTCCTCGAAGACGAACCGGCCGTCCTCGTCGGCGACGGTGTGGTGGGTGGTGTCCCCCACGCGCAGCTCGACGTCGAGTCCTCCACCGGGAGACGCCCAGCCATCCAGCCGCACCCGCCCGTTGGCCAGCGGCGTGATCGTCACCATCGTCGTCAGCGCCTCGCTGGTGAAGGTGACCGTCTGCGCCTTGAGCAGGTCCTCCGACCGGGCCTCGGCGAGCTCGGGCACCGCCTCGCGCTGCAGCCGGGCGACCTCCGCCTCGAGGTCGTCGAGCGTGATGGCGAACTTGACGCGGTCGAGCAGGCTCGGGGGCACCGGGTCGCCGACCTCATAGACCTCCCGAAGGACGTCGAGCGCGTGGCCGTCGGCGTCGTCGATCGGCATCGCCGCGAGGCGGTCCAGCTCGTCGAGCTGGCCGGGGCGGTTGGCGTCGTCGGTCATGAGATCCCCCAGTGCGGGTCGGCGTCGAGCAGAAGGCGAAGCTTGGCCAGGCACCGACCCCGGGTGGGGCCGATGCTTCCTACCGGCATACCGAGAGCCTGGGCCACGGACGCGTAGTCGGGGCGGTCGGAGAAGGCGACGACGCGCAGCAGACTGCGGCACCGTTCGGACAGCGACTCGATGTGTCGCCAGATCACGCGGCCCTCGGCCGAGGCGAGCGCGGCGCTCTCCGGGCCGTCCAGCGTCGAGTCCACCACGTCGGCGTCGTCGTCGGCGTCCGGCATCGGCTGGGAGCGGCGGGCGTCCTTGACGACCCGCCAGCTCTCGCGCTTGGCGGTGACGATCAGCCACGCGAGGACGGCGCGGGGGTCCTGGATGGCGTCGGCGTGGTGGACCAGCCGCAGCCACGTCGTCTGCACGACGTCCTCGGCCTGGTCGTGGCCGACCCGCTGCGCGCGCACGGTATGCCACAGCAGCGGGGTCAGCAGGTCGACCAGCTCGGCGAGGCGGTGGCGGTCGCCGGCCTGGTATGCGGCGAAGGCGGCACCGGCCCGGCCGGCCAGGGTCTCCGTGGGCATCTCGGACGGCGTCATGAGGATGGTCGCTTCCATTCGATCGTCTCGGCCAGCGCGGCCCAGCCGCGTTCCACCATGCTGGCAGGTGAGACGTCGTCGAGGTTGCCCTGCCCGTAGAGGTTCGCCGCGATCTCCCCCGCGAGGACCGGTGCGGCGAACGAGGTGCCGCTCCAGACGCCGAAGCCGCCGGTGAAGTCGTCGCGGTCGACCGACTCCCCGCCGTCCGGCGTGACGATGTCCGGCTGGGTGCTGCCGTCGAACGTCGTGGGCAGCGTGCTGACCACGTTGGCGCCCGGTCGGTAGCAGCTGACCCAGTCGCCGGAGTTCGAGAACAGTGCTCGCGACCCGTTCGGGTTGAGCGCGCCGACGCTGACCAGGGGGACCCGGTCGGTCGGCTGGTCGAGACCCTTCTCGCGCGAGGCGAACCCGGCGGGGAAGAACGGAGTGGTGGTGTGGTCGTTGCCCGCCGCGGTCACGACGGCGACACCGAGGGCCGCGAACGAGCGGAGGGTGCCGGCCAGGACACTGCTGTACCGCACGTCCTCCGGGTCCTCGTGGTAGTAGCCGAGGGACAGGGACAGCACGTCGATGACGTCGTCGAGGGTGCCGTTCGCCTGAGCCTGGGCCTGGCGCACGAGCAGCTTGTTGAGCGCGATACACAGCTGGTGCTCCTCGACGACGCCATCGCTGGGCATGACCCGGATGGCGAGCACCGTGGCGTCGGGGCAGGTCTGGCGGATGATCCCGGCGATGAAGGTCCCGTGGCCGGACTCCCGGTCGAGCAGGCCGAGCTGCGGCTGGAGGACGATGCCGGTCACCTCGGCGTCCGGCACGTCGTCGCCGACCCCGATCGGCTGGCCGTTGACGGTGGCGCCGAGCGTGGCGTACCGGCGCCCTAGCCAGCCGTGCTTGCCCAGGCCGGTGTCGAGGACGGCGACGACCGGTCGCCGCCCCTCGCCCTTGGTGCGCTCCGGCATGGGGGGACGCCCGAGCCAGGTGACCGGGACACGCCCCGCGACGGAAGGCCCGTCGACGTAGGGGGCGCCGAACGCGGGCCCGTCGATGTAGGGGGCGCCGAACGCCGGACCGTCGATGTACGGGGAACCCATCAGGCTGGGCCCGTCGATGTACGGCACGCCCTGCAGACCGACGCCGGCCAGGGTCACCAGATGGTTCAGCCCGACCTTCAGGGCTGTCGTCGTCGCCGGCGAGCTCGCGGTACTTGCGGATCGTCCCGTACGCGTCGGCCAGGCTCGACGAGCTGGTGGACTTTGGCGTGATCCGGAACCGGGTCACCCATCGCTTGGTCATCTGCTCGAGCGCGACCCCGCTCAGCTGGCTCACGTAGTCGTCCCGTTTGCGCTCCGCAGTGCTCGACGTCCCGATGTCGTGGCCGGTGGCCCTGGCCGCCTCGACGAGGGCGTCCACGGCACCGGCGTCGCCCGAGCCCTGCACGAGGATCTGGTCGTGCACGAACGCGGTGGGCTGGAGCGGCCGGGCGCCGGTCGCTGCCGAGTCCGGGTCGAGGATCGCGCCGCGGTACCGCTGCAGGCTGGAGCGGGGCAGGCGGGGGACGGGGCCCCGTTCGACGGGACGCTGTGGGTAAGCCATGGTCGGGCTCCTCGTGGTCGGACGTCGGGCGGGGGCGGGCAGTATTCGGCTTTCAGGCGCAGGGAGCGACGCGGGTCGCTCCTGATACATCGACTGAAGGGTGTGACGGTCGACACACTCGACAACCGCCGACCCGTCACGGACCTCAACGCGGGCTGAGCATCTGCTCGGTCCACCGAAACTCCCCCAGAACATGATTTCGCGAGCGATGTATCAGGCGTCCAGGTTCTCGCTCTTGACCCACGTCCGCACGGATCGGGGCCCGTCGGACGCCCTGCGTCGCAGGGGGCGACGTCATTGCAGGGGCACGAGGCCGGCGGGCCGACAACCGACCACCTTCTCGAAGGTGCGGGCCCGCCGGTCTCTTCTGTAGAACGGTGTGGTGACGGACGATCTGGCCCTGCCGCGTCCCTGGTTCCGAGCCGTGGCCGTGGCCGAGGATCTCGGCGAGCGCCTCGCGGTTGCCTGGGTGGTCGACACCGACGAGGCCCACGACCTCGTTCCCGACGCGAGCGTCGACGTCGTCTGGCTCCCGGACGGCAGCGTCCGCGTCTGCGGGCCGGAGGTCGAGGGCTGGACGTTCCAGCCGCTCGACGGGACGGAGGCGGTCGGCGTCCGGTTCCGCCCCGGACACGCCGCCCCGGTCCTCGGCGCCGCCATGGACGAGATCCGGGACCAGCAGGTCCTCGTCGAGGACCTCCTCGGCGCGGACGGCCGCCGCCTCGTCGAGGAGCTCGGTGACCTACCCGACGGCACTCCTCCCGAACGTCGAGTCGAGGTCGTCCAGGAGCACATCCGCCGCTGGGTCGCCGCCGGGGACGGTGCCGACCCGGTCGCCGACCACGTCGCCACCTCGCTGGCCGAGGATCCGGCCCGCCGCGTCGACGGTCTTCGGCGCGAGCTCGACCTCAGCGAGCGGCAGCTGCTCCGACGATGCACGATCGCCTTCGGCTACGGCCCGGCGACGCTGCGGCGCATCCTGCGGCTGCAGCGGTTCCTCGCTCTCGCCGGCGAGTCACGTCCGGACCGCGGGCTCGCCGACCTCGCACAGGAGGCGGGGTATGCGGACCAGCAGCACCTCGCGCGGGATGCCAAGGCCATCGCCCGAACCACGCCGTCACAGCTGGTTGCCGACCGCACCCAGACCTGAACCTCATCGCCCCCGGTGGTGGTGGCGGGGATCGGCGGCGGCTGAGCCGAGGATGTCCGATCCGTCCACGCCAGGGGACCGTCCACGGTGGAGGATGGTGCGCATGACTGGACTCATCGCCACCGCCAGCACCGTCGTCGACGCCGACAAGCCCACGGTGTGGAAGGCCGTCACGGACCCGGCCGAGGTCAAGCAGTGGTTCTTCGGCACCGACCTGGAGACCGACTGGAAGCCGGGCAGCCCCATCACGTGGAGCGGCGAGTACGAGGGAACGGCGTACCAGGACAAGGGAACCGTCGTCGCCGTCGACGAGCCGAACCGGCTCGAGGTCACCCACTTCAGCCCGCTCACCGGCCAGGAGGACGTTCCGGAGAACTACCACACGCTCGTCTACGCGCTCGACGGCGACGAGGACGGCACCAAGGTCACCATCACCCAGGACAACAACGGCGACCAGGCGGAAGCCGACCGCAACGCCGAGACGTGGGGCCAGATGCTCGAGGGGCTGAGGAAGCACCTGGCCGGCGGCTGAGGCCCGGCGCTTCGTGCGAGACTTCCGGTCAGCCGGGAGGGCTCGCATAGTGGCCTAGTGCGGCGGTCTTGAAAACCGCTATGGGTAACTCCCATCGTGGGTTCGAATCCCACGCCCTCCGCGTCGTGAACCGTGGCCGCACCGTAGGAAGGGGTAGTGCGTGGGACAGCTGATCTACAGCGTGATCGCCTCGCTCGACGGGTACGTCAACGACGCCGACGGCGACTTCTCCTGGGCGATGCCCGACGACGAGGTCCACGCCTACGTCAACGACCTGATGCGTGCCGATCGGGACGCACCTCTACGGCCGGCGGCTCTACGAGGTCATGACCGCCTGGCAGACCATGGGTACGGATCCTGACGACTCGGCGGTGACCCGTGACTTCGCTGAGCTCTGGCGCGGCGCCGACAAGGTCGTCTACTCCACGACCCTGACCGCGGTCGACACGCCTCGGACCCGCCTGGAACGCTCCTTCGACTCCGAGTCGGTGCGCGCTCTCGTCGCCGGTGCCGACCACGACGTTCTGGTCGGTGGTCCAGGCCTGGCCGAACAGACGCTGCGCGCCGGGCTGGTCGACGAGATCGGCGTCGTCGTCGTCCCCGCGGTGGTCGGCGACGGCACTCCCTACCTGCCGGACGGCCTGCGGCTGGACCTTCGGCTGCTCGACGAGCGCCGGTTCGCGGGCGGTTTCGCTGCCCTGCGTTACGCCGTCCGGCGGTGACCGGCTCGATCGGAGAGGTGCGCCTGCCGCAGCCGGCGCGGCTCGTGCTGCGCGGCCGGGTGTTCGACGCGGGACACCCCGCGGTCATGGCCATCGTCAACCGCACCGACGACTCGTTCTTCGCGGGCAACCGGCACGTCGACCTCGACTCCGCGATGCGGGCGCTGGACGCCGCGGTCGCCGACGGGGCGGACATCGTCGACGTCGGCGGAGTGCGTGCCGGGCAGGAGGGCGCCCCGGTCTCGGCGGCCGAAGAGGTCGAGCGAGTGGTGCCGTTCCTCGAACGGGCCCGAGCCGCATACCCCGACCTCGTCCTCAGCCTCGACACCTGGCGCGCCGACGTCGCGCGCGCGGCCGCGGCCACCGGTGTCGACCTCGTCAACGACACGTGGGCGGGCCACGACCCCGAGCTCGTGGGCGTCGCCGCCGGGCTGGGAGCCGGTGTCGTCGTGTCGCATACCGGCGGCCTCCCGCCGCGTACCGACCCCGTCGACGTCACCTACGGACCGGACCCGCTCGACGTCGTGCACGACGTCGTCGCGACCCTCGCGCGCGGTGCCGACGCGGCGCGCGCCGCCGGCGTGCCACCCGAGCGGATCCTCGTCGACCCGACGTTGGACTTCGGCAAGACCACGGCCCACTCCCTGCAGGTACTTCGGCACACCGCGGACGTCGTCGCGCTCGGATTTCCCGTGCTACAAGCGCTGTCCCGCAAGGACTTCATCGGCGAGAGCCTCGACTTGCCGGCCGACGAACGGCTCGAGGGAAGCCTTGCCGCGACGGCGGTAGCGGGCTGGCTGGGGGCCACCGTGTTCCGCGCGCACGACGTCCGAGCGACCCGTCGGGTGGTCGACATGGTGGCGACGATCCGGGGCGACCGAGCACCGAGTCGGGCCGTCCGTGGCGAGCCGAGAGCGCCCTGAAAAGTGGGCCATTCTGAACCGCCACACGCGCATCGTCTCTGCTAGGTTTGCGCCCGGTTGCAGTTGCAAGTTCCTCGCTCGTCGAAGAAGTCGGCCCGCTGCAGAGATGTGGCGGGTCTTGCTTGTCCGGAGAGCCGGAGCGCGTTCCACCAGGGCACGACGGCAGCCGGACGTGAGCGAAGTGCGCACGTCCTTGGCCAGACAGAAAGAAGTAGTTACCCCATGGCTCAGGGCACCGTTAAGTGGTTCAACGCCGAGAAGGGTTTCGGATTCATTGCACAGGACGGCGGCGGTCCCGACGTCTTCGTGCACTACTCCGCGATCCAGACCAACGGCTACCGCTCCCTCGATGAGGCGCAGCGTGTGGAGTTCGAAGTCACCCAGGGACCGAAGGGTCCTCAGGCTGACGCCGTTCGTCCTCTCTGAACCTTCGCGGCGGGCCGAAGCGCCCCCGCAGTGACGAGCCCCCGGACCGTGTGTCCGGGGGCTCGTTCGTGTCGTGGACGGTATGCCGGTCGCTGGTTGCCCGACGTCAGCAGGCGTTGCGGACGTCCACCACCCCGCCCGCGACGGTCGGCGTCGTGGTCGGGCTGGACGTCGTGCTCTTGGTCGGCTTCGGCGTGGTCTTGCTCGCGCTGGGCGCCGTGGTCGTGGTGGTCGTGGTGGTCGACGGCGCTGCCGGCGTGGTCGCCCCCGGCGACTCGATGGCCGCCTGGACCATCTGGCGCATCTTGGCGTAGTTCGGGTTCGCCGGGCTGATGTTGTCCGAGGTGAACGTCAGCGACGTGATCGAGCCCTTCTGGATCCGCTGCACCAGGTCCACCCACGCGGGCAGCTGCGCCACGGGGATGTCCGTGGCGATGTTCTCCTTGGCCACCTGGGCGAGCTGCGGGTACTGCGACAACATGTTGACCGGGTTCACCTGGTCGAGGAGCGCGCCGATGAGGCAGCGCTGGCGGCGCATCCGGGAGAAGTCGTCGGACAGGAGCCGCGAGCGCGCGTACCAGAGGGCGTGGTAGCCGTCGAGCGTCTGGCGACCGGGTTCGATCCAGCCCTCGATGCCGGCGACCCCGCCGCTGCTCGTGTGGTACCCCTCGATGGGCAGCCGTTCGGTGACGTTGACCGTCACGCCGCCCATGGCCTGGACCAGGCTCTGGAACCCAGCCAGGTCGATCACGGTGGAGTAGTCGACGTGGAGACCGGTGACCTCGCCGATGACGTCGCGGATCGTGGTCAGGCCGGGGTTGGGGTCGTTCTTGAACAGTGCCTTGTTGTCCTCCGCGACCGACCAGACCGCGTTGATGAGGCACTCGTTGCCGGCCGCGACACCCGGGCAGTAGTAGCCGTTCGGGTAGAGCTTGTGAAGCGGGTTGCTGGCCGGGAACGGCGCTCGCTCGAGGCTGCGCGGGATGCTGATGAGGACTGCGGTGCCCGTCTGCGGGTCGATGCTCACCTCGACCATCGAGTCGGTACGCGTGCCCTCGCGGTCGTTGCCGGCGTCGGACCCGAGCAGCAGCAGGTTGACCCGGTCGACGTCCGCCCACGGGTCCTGGGCCTGCGCCTCAGGGATCGCGCCCTGGCTCGCGGACGGCGTGAGTCCGCCGACGGACGGCCCGGTGAAGACGGTGCTGACGACGTCGCGCTGGATGAGCGAGTAGCGCACCACCTGGAACGACGGGACCGCGACGAGCAGGCACACGAAGGCCGTGAAGATCCGCAGACCCCACGGGTTGCTGCCCTCGATGCGATCGGGGACGGTGCCGCGGTGGGTGAGGATGATCGAGAAGATCCAGACCAGGGCTCCGACGACGGTGAGGCCCGCGATCGCGAGGAGCGCGTCGGGTCGGACGGCGACGTTGAGGGCTGCTGAGACCGCCCCTTTGGCGAGGACGAACAACGACACGACGACGACGATCGCCGCGAGGACGATGAGCATGATCCAGCCCAGGCGGCGGTACCGCGTGCCGAGCAACCCAGCGCCGGGGATGATCGCCAGCGCCGTGTGAATCAGCGACCGGCGGGTCTGGCGACGCACATGCCGGCGGCGACGCGTCCGCGCCCCTACCGGGCGGACGTCGGTCTGATCCGCCATGCCCACCTTTCCGCTGGCATTTCGTGTCTCTCGGCGGGCGAGCATACCTGCCGGATCTTGGACCCCAGGTGATGTACGGTCCGCCGCGCGGAAACGTTCCTCCTTACCAGTGTGTGGCGGGTCACCAGGGCGCGCGCCCGTTTGGGGCAACTCCGTCGCCCCCGGTACCCTGTGCTGGCTCACGGCTGGTCGTTCCGGCGAGCCGAGCTGGAGGCGTCGCATAGTGGCCTAGTGCGCCCGCCTGCTAAGCGGGTTGGGGATAACACCCCTCGCGGGTTCAAATCCCGCCGCCTCCGCCGCACCACCTGCACCACTGCACCGGTTGGAGGGATATCCGAGCGCTAGAGCGCTCGGATATACCTCCACCCGATGGGACGCTGCGCGCGGGGCGGTGGCTCCACACCGGCTGCGCGCGGTCACGCGCGCGGTCGGAAGATCCACGAGCGCATCGCGGTGAACCGGGCGACCGTGGACACCGCGTTGGCGACGCCGACGACCGCGACCGTGGTGAGGGTCGAGGCCTGTGGCCACGCGACCGCCAGCAGCTCGAGCGCGGCGCTGCTGCACACCCACGTGATGGCGAAGACGACCAGCGCCTGAAGGTGCTGGCGGGCCATCTGGTTCGTCCCGCGGACCTGGAAGGTCCACGCCCGGTTGGCCGCCGTGTTGACGACGGTGGAGACCACCAGGCCGACCAGGTTGGCGACCTGGGCGCCGACGGAGCCGGTGAGCAGGGCCAGCAGGCCGAGGTGGAGGACGGTGCTGCCCGCCCCGATCACCGCGAACCGGGCGACCTGCCCGCGCCAGCCGTGGCGCACGAGGGCGGCGCTGGGCGACGCCACCGAGGGCGTCATGGTCGTCGCGGCCACGTCACACCCCCGTGCCCGACGAGCCGGTAGCCGGCTGGGTCAGGTCGTAGAACGTCGTCCCGCCGATCGTCACTGTGGCGAAGTTCTGCTGGACCCACGTCGAGATCTGCGACGAGGCGTTGCTGCCGCCGTTCTGCTGGCCGCCGAAGCCCCCGCCGGCGAGGAAGTAGTGGATCTTCCCGGCCCGCACGTACTCCTGGAACTGGGCCAGCGTCGGTGACGGGTCGCTGCCGTTGAAGCCGCCGATGGCCATGACCGGCAGCTGCGTGCCGATCTGCAGACCGGCCGCGTTCTGGGAGCCGATGGCCGCCGCGACCCAGGTGTACTGGTCCGCGTTCGCCGACAGCGCCGAGACGACGGCGGTGCTCGGGGTCGCGGCGTTGAGCAGGCCGCCCATGCCGCCCGCGCCACCGCGGCCGCCGGTGGCGGTCCCACCGCCCTGCGTCGTGCCGCCCGGAGCCTGGCCCTGAGTCGTGCCACCAGGAGCCTGCGTCGTGCCGCCGGGGGCCTGGCCGCCGCGCATACCGCCGCCCGGGCCGCCGGTGGCCCCGGCCACGGTCGGACCGGCGTCGACGATCGAGCCGGAGTGGCCGGTCGACACGGTCTGGACGGAGTAGGCCGCAGGCCCGAGCAGGGCCGCGAAGAGCGCGGCGCCGACCACGACGGGGACCGCCCGTCGGTGGATCCGCGTCACCACGAGGAAGCCGAGAGCCGCCGCGAGACCGACCGCGAGGACGACGATGCGCAGCCAGGAGTTCCACTCGACCGAGCGCGAGAGGAGGACGAACCCCCACACCGCGGTCGCGCCGGTCGCCACGGCCAGCGTGATCGCGCCCAGCGCGGTGCCGCGGCGCTCCCACGCCTCCGCGGCACCCATCCCGACGAGCGCGGCGACCGCCGGGGCGAGGGCGACGGTGTAGTACGCGTGGAAGATGCCGGCCATGAGGGAGAAGGTCAGGACGGTGACGACGAGCCAGGCGCCCCAGACGAGGTATGCGGCGCGCCGGATGTCGGTGCGCCTCCGGCGCCCGCGGAAGTAGAGGCCCGCCGCGAGCAGGATCAGGGCGGCCGGGATGAGCCAGGAGATCTGGCCACCGATCTCGGCGTTGAACATCCGCCCGAGCCCGGTCGAGCCCCAGTTGCCGCCACCGCCGCCGACGGAGCCGGTCTCGTCGCCGGTGATCCGTCCGAGGCCGTTGTAACCGAAGGTCAGCTCGAGGAACGAGTTGGTCTGCGAGCCGCCGATGTAGGGCCGCATGCTCGCCGGCAGCAGCTCGACGATGGCCACCCACCAGCCCGCCGAGACCACGATGGCGAGGCCACCGAGGATCACGTGCCAGATCCGCTTCGGGAGCGTGGTCTTCGCGGCGACGAGGTACGCCAGCGCGAAGCCCGGCACGACGAGGAAGGCCTGCAGGGTCTTGGTGAGGAAGGCGAGGCCGATGAAGACGCCGACGATCATGAACCACTTCGGCGAGGTCTTCTCGATCGATGTCATCGTCGCCCAGGCGGCCAGCACCATGAGGAAGGTCAGCAGCGCGTCCGGGTTGTTGAACCGGAACATGAGGACCGCGACCGGGGTGAGCGCGAGGACGGCGCCGGCGATGAGGCCGGCCTGGACGCCGAAGTTCTTCCTCACCGTCGCGTAGAGGACGCCCACGCCGGCCACGCCCATGACCA
The DNA here is from genome assembly GCA_963787725.1 of uncultured Actinomycetota bacterium. Lineage (GTDB taxonomy): Bacteria > Actinomycetota > Actinomycetes > Actinomycetales > Dermatophilaceae > Lapillicoccus. Next base: position 591,877 of record CAWBEH010000014.1, read on the forward strand.
CCTGTGGGAAGAGGATCGAGAACGAGCTGAGCCCGAAGACCTTCACCGACAGGGCCATGATCCACAGCGACGCCGGCGGCTTGTCGACGGTGATCGAGTTCGCGGCGTCGGAGGAGCCGAAGAAGAAGGCCTCCCAGTTCGCGGACCCGGCCTGCACGGCGGCGGAGTAGAACGAGTTCGCCCAGCCGCTGGCGGTCAGGTTGTACAGGTAGAACGCGGCCGTCGCGACGAGCAGGCCGATGAGCGCGGGGCGAGCCCAGGCGGGGTCCTCCGGCGACCCCCGCCAGAGGCGCTGCGCCCGGCCGGCGCCGCGGGGAGGCGCGGCGGGAGCGACGGAGGGCGCCTCCAGCATGGAACGGGTGAGGGTCGTCGAGTTCATGTCGACGACGATCCCGAGCGTGGCTATGCGGTTCCTGTGACGCTGCCAGTACCTCGCGATGAGACGACAGCCGTCGCGTCGGGAAGGTCGCGCTGGTACTCCGTGGAGCGCCCCATCACTCGATAGCCGAGCCGCTCGTTCACGGCGATCATGTGGGCGTTCGAGGCGGCGTTCTGTGTGGAGATCATCCGGAGCTCCGGCTCGACGTCACGCAGCCACCGCATCATGTCGGCCTTGAGCAGCAGCCCGAGCCGATGGCCACGGTGCGGGCCGACGACCGTCGTGTCGTGCTGGTCGCCGAGGTGCGGTCGGTCGGTCTCGACGGCGACGACGGTATGCCCGGCGACCGCGCCGGTCTCCCGGTGCCGCGCCAGGACCCGGTAGAGCCGGTGCTCGCTCAGCAGCTGACCCTGCTCGTAGTGCCGGACCCGGTCGGCGTCGAAGATCTCGTCGTCGACGTCCAGGTCGTCCAGCGGGGCGTCGTTGATGGCGGACACCGCGTCGACGTACGCCTCCATCAGCTCCTCGGGCAACGGTCCGGCGACACGGACGAGCTCGTATGCCCGGGCGCGGGGCTCGGCCTCCTCGTACGCCGCCTGGACCGCCTCCGCGGACACCTCTCCGAGGTCCACTCGGCGGGTCACCCCAACCGAGGCCACCGCATACCCACGGGCCTCGGCAAACCGGCGTCCCGCGTCGGACTCGGGTCCGCCGCTGAAGAACCGGGTGCGGCCGGCCGCTGCCGCGACCTGCTCGAGGTGGTCGAGGAATGCGGAGCCGACCCCCATCCCGCGGTGGTCGGGGAGCACGCGGACCTCGACCAGCGCCGCGTTCAGGTTGTCGCGCGTGGGCAGGACCGCGGAGCCCGCTGCGACGAGGGTTCCGTCGGCGTCGCGGCCCAGGAAGAACAGCTCGGGGTCGCCGTCCCAGCCGTGCGTCGCCAGGACCTGGACCAGGGCCGCGGGGTACCCCGGGTGCCACGGCCGGTCGACCGCGTCGGCGGCCGCGTAGACGTCGACCACCCGCTGGGCATCGGATGGGTCGTCGACGTCCAGAGGGTCGATGTGCAGCGTGGCCATGCCGACCAGGGTGGCGGGTCCCGTCCTCAGTCGGCCAGCGCTTTATCCGATGGTCACCGGCGGGCTCCCGGTCCTAGCCTGGATGCGATGACAACCTCGTCCTGACGACGCCCTCCTCGCGGAGGCTGGATCTGGCGCGCCCTCGTGGCGGCCCAGCCCGCGGAACGGAGCGCGCGACGCCTGTCCGTCGACCCGTCTGGACCCCGTCAGGAGCTCCCATGCTCACTCGCCTGCTCTGGCAGCCGTGGCGACCCGCCCGGCCCCGGCCCGTGTACTACCTGCTCTGCGGCGGGACGTCGTTCCTGCTCGTGCTCGCCTTCACCCTCAACCAGGTCTACTACGTCACGGTCGTGGGTCTCAGCCCGCTGCAGATGGTCCTCGTCGGGACGGTCCTCGAGGCCACCTGCTTCCTGTTCGAGATCCCGACCGGGATCGTGGCGGACCTCTATAGCCGCCGCCTCTCGGTCGTCATCGGCGTGACGCTCATCGGGGCGGGGATGCTGCTCCAGGGACTCGTCCCGACCTTCGCCGCGGTCCTCGTCGCCCAGGTCGTGTGGGGCACGGGGTCCACCTTCCTCTCCGGCGCCGACGAAGCGTGGCTCGCCGACGAGATCGGTGAGGACGCGGTCCGCCCCGTGTTCACCCGAGAGACCCAGATCAGCCTCGCCCTCACCCTGGCCGCACCACTGGCCGCCGGCGGGCTCGGGCTGCTCGGCCTGGGCGTGCCCATCGCCGTCTCCGGTGTGGGGCTGCTGGTTCTGGCCTTCGTGCTGCTGGTCGTCATGCCCGAGCGGCACTTCCACCGAACGCCGGCGGCCGAGCGGGAGACCCTCACACACATGCTGCGACAGGTCAGGGAGGGTATGCGTGTCGCCCGCCTTCGTCCGGTGGTCCGGACCATCGCCATCGTCAGCCTGGTCGTGGGGATGGCCAGTGAGGTGTTCGACCGGCTGTGGACCGTTCGTGTGCTGGAGTCGTTCTCGCTGCCCGACGTCGCCGGATTCGACGGTGAGGTGGTGTGGTTCACCGCCATCGCGCTCGCCGGCACGCTGGTGTCCCTGGTCGTGTCGCTGGTCGTCAACCGGGCGGCGCCGCGGCTGGTCGGGGCCGAGCACCCGACGTGGCTGCTCGCCTGCCTGGTCGGCCTCCAGGTCGTGTTCGTCCTGGCGGTGGCCCTCGGCGGGAGCCTCTGGCTGGTCCTCGCCGCCCTCTGGGGGCGCGGCGCGGCGGGCGCGCTGGCGGCGCCCATCCGGTCGGCCTGGCTGAACCGGAACCTCTCGTCCGGGACCCGCGCGACCGTCATCTCCATGACCTCGCAGCTCGATGCCGTCGGTCAGGTCGTCGGCGGTCCACCGCTCGGTGCGCTCGCCAACCGGACCACGACGTCGACCGCCCTCGTCGCGAGCGCCGTGGTGCTCACCCCGGCCGTCGTCCTGTACGCGCGGCTGCGGCCGGACCGGCCCGGCTCGTCAGGCGGGGAGCAGGACGGTGAAGGTGGTGTCGCCGGGCCGGCTGTCGAGGGAGACGGACCCGCCGTGCGCCTGGGCGACGGCCGCGACGATGGACAGGCCGAGACCGGTGCTTCCCGCGGCCCGGTTGCGTGAGGTGTCGCCGCGCGCGAACCGCTGGAAGACGTCGGACTGGAGCTCCGGTGGGACGCCGGGTCCGTTGTCACGGACGGTGAGCCGGACCTGGTCGTCCTCGCGGACGATGCTGGTGCGCACCACCGTCCCGGGCGCCGTATGCGTGCGGGCGTTGCCGAGCAGGTTGGCGACGATCTGATGGAGCCGCGCGGGGTCGCCCGGCAGCTCCACCGGCTCGTCAGGCAGGTCGAGCTGCCAGATGTGGTCGGGGGAGGCGGCGTGCGCGTCGCTGACCGCGTTCACGACCATCTCGGTCAGGTCGACCGTCTCGTGGTCCAGCGGCCGCCCCGCGTCGAGGCGGGCCAGCAGGAGGAGGTCGTCGACGAGCGCCGTCATCCGGATGGCCTCGGACTCGACCCGGCCGATCGCGTGGGTGACTCCCTGGGGGACCGGCTCCTGCTCGCGGCGGGTCAGCTCCGCATACCCGCGGATCGAGGCGAGCGGGGTCCGCAGCTCGTGGCTCGCGTCGGCGACGAACTGGCGTACCCGCTCCTCGCTCTTCTGACGCTGGTTGAGGGCGTGGTCGATGTGGTCGAGCATCTCGTTGAAGGCGGCACCCACCTGACCGACCTCGGTGCGAGTGTCGGTGTCCTGCACGGGGACTCGCTCGACGATGTCGACCTTGCCCTCGGACAGCGGGAGGTGCGCGACGCGGGTCGCGGTCGCGGCGACGCGGTCGAGCGGGCGCAGGTTGCGCCGCACCAGCCACATCCCGCCGATGCCGACGACGACGAGGCCGAGCAGGACGCCACCGGTCACCGCGAGGGCGGTGTTGACGATCGTCGCCTGCTCCTTGCCGAGGGAGAGCCCGACGACGACCACCGCCGGGGACGACTGGCCGGTCTGGGTGTTGGTGAGCACGGCCTGCCGCGCCATCACGCGGTAGGAGCCGAGGTCACCGAGGGTGATGGTGGTCGGGTTGGGACCGATTCCCGAGGTCGAGAGGACCGCCAGCTCGATGTCACTGAGCGCAACGGCGCCGCTGCCCGGATCCTTGCCCGAGGTGGTGCCTCGCGAGGCGAACGTCCCGTCGGTGCTGAGATAGGCCTGGAGACCCTGGTCGCCCGGACCTCCGCGTCCGGGGGTCTGCGGCTCGATGCTGCGGAACCGCGTGATGGAGTTCTGCAGCGTTTGGTCGACCTGGCCGATGAGGACCTGGCGCAGGAAGAGCACCGTGGCAGCGCCGGTGACCACACTGACCACGGTGAACAAGACGAGCATCGAGGCGACGAGCTTGCTCCTCAGCGTCCACGAGCCGGGCGACAACCACCGCGGGCGCGATCGGGGAGCGGGAGCGGCGGTGCCGTCCGGGTCGTGGCCGAGCTCGAGTGTGGGCGCAGCCTCGAGCCGCTCAGCCGGCGGGCTTGAGGACATAGCCCACGCCTCGCATGGTGTGGATCATCGGCTCGCGGCCGGCGTCGATCTTCTTGCGCAGGTAGGAGATGTAGAGCTCGACGACGTTGGCCTGGCCGCCGAAGTCGTAGTTCCAGACCCGGTCGAGGATCTGCGCCTTCGAGAGCACCCGCTTGGGGTTGCGCATGAGGTAGCGCAGCAGCTCGAACTCGGTGGCGGTCAGCTGGATCATGGCCCCGCCGCGGGTGACCTCGTGGCTGTCCTCGTCGAGGGTGAGGTCGCCGACGACGATGACCGAGTCCTCCTCGTCGGCGGCGATCACCGCGGTGCGGCGCATCAGCGCGCGCAGCCGGGCGACGACCTCCTCGAGGCTGAACGGCTTCGTGACGTAGTCGTCACCGCCGGCCGTGAGACCGGCGATGCGGTCCTCGACGGCGTCGCGGGCGGTGAGGAAGAGAACCGGGATCCGTTGGTTGTGCTCGCGCATCCGGCGCAGCACCTCCATCCCGTCCATATCGGGCAGCATCATGTCGAGCGCCACGGCGTCCGGCTCGAACTCGCGAGCGGCCCGGACCGCGGCCATCCCGGACGCGGCCGACTTGACCTCCCAACCCTCGTACCGCAGCGCCATGCTGAGCAGCTCGGTGAGGTTGTGCTCGTCGTCGACGACGAGCACCCGCGGCGCGGTGCCGTCGGGGCGCATGAGCTTCTGGGCGCGGGCGGGGAGCGTGTTCATGTCCTTACTGTGACGCGGCTGTCTTGGCGAGCCGTGTGCCGATGCTATGCCTTTCCTGTGGGCGCTCTGTGGTGGCGTGGTCGCCGATTCCGCGACCAGTCAGCCCAGCGATACCTCCGCCACAGGTCCGTCACAGGTTCCGGTCACAGCCTGCTGGCGTGACCGTTCCGCCGCCCGCGTCGCCGCCGCCCGGGTCCACCGTGCCGTCCAGTCCGTCGCCGACCGTGCCCATCCCGCAGCCGCCGCGGACGGAGATCCAGGACAGCGTGCCGCAGGATGCCCCGTATGCCTCGCTCGCGCCGGCGGTCGCGCCGGCCGCCGAGAAACCCCGGTGGAGTGGAAAGCGGACCGCGGCGGTCGCCGCCATCGCGCTGGCGCTGACCAGTGCCGGCGCCATCGCTGCTGCCTCGGCGTCGCCGAACGGGATCACGCCACCGTTGGACCAGCGGGGCGGTCCCGGGTTCGGACCGGGTGGCGGAGGCCCGAACCGGCAGTTCGGTCCCGGCGGGGGCCCCGGCCAGCAGCAGCAACCCGGTCAGCAACCCGGCCAGCAACCCGGTCAGGGGTTCGGCCCGCAACAGCGGGGGCAGCGCTAGCCCGACCGCGGCGGCAGGCCTACCCGGCGGGGTCCGACCTCGGTGTGCCGCAGTGTGAGTCACACCGACGCGCCCCCTGCCACGGTGCACGACGGGGCGGATCACTGCTACGGTTGACGTGGTTGCAGTGACAGTTCCTCGCTTGACGAAGTTCGGCCCGCCAACGCGGGCCTTCTTTTTGGCCCGGGCTCCCGCCCGACGCCGTTGGGGTCAGATCGCAGCCAGAGGGCATACGAACCCGTGTGCCCCTCGCTCCATCAGGAAAGAGTTACCCCCATGGCACAAGGCACCGTGAAGTGGTTCAACGCCGAGAAGGGCTTCGGATTCATCGCGCAGGACGGTGGCGGACCTGACGTGTTCGTCCACTACTCGGCCATCGAGTCGAACGGCTACCGTTCGCTCGACGAGGCCCAGCGCGTCGAGTTCGACATCACCCAGGGCCCCAAGGGCCCGCAGGCTGAGCACGTCACCGCCGTCTGACCACGCCTCAGACCGACGCCCCCCGACCGGATTCGGTCGGGGGGCGTCGTCATGGTCGGGCGTCGGCTCGTCAGTCGACTCCGAGGCGGGCCTTGAGGCCGTCGAGCTCGACCTGGAGCTGCGTCGGGAGCGAGTCGCCGATCTTGTCGAACCAGGCTTCGATCTCCGGGATCTCGGCGAGCCACTCCTCCGTGTCGACCGCCAGCGCCGCCTCGAGCTGCGCGGGCGTCATGTCAAGTCCGTCGGTGTCGAGCGACTCGGGGGTCGGGACGTGACCGATCGGCGTCTCCACCGCGGCCGCCTTGCCCTCGATCCGCTCGATCGCCCACTTGAGGACCCGTGAGTTCTCGCCGAAGCCGGGCCACAGGAACCCGCCGTCCTCATCGCGCCGGAACCAGTTGACGTAGAAGATCTTCGGCAGCTTGTCGGCGTCGGCGTCCTTGCCGACCTCGATCCAGTGCGAGAAGTAGTCGCCGGCGTTGTAGCCGATGAAGGGGAGCATGGCCATCGGGTCGCGGCGGACGACGCCGACCTCGCCGGTGGCCGCCGCAGTCGTCTCGGACGAGAGCGTCGCGCCCATGAACGTCCCATGGATCCAGTCGCGGGACTCGGTGACCAACGGGACCGTCGTCTTGCGCCGGCCGCCGAAGAAGATCGCCGAGATCGGCACACCCTGGGGGTCGTCGTACTCGTCAGCGAGGATCGGGCACTGGCGGATCGGGGTGCAGTAGCGACTGTTCGGATGCGAGCTGAGCTCATCGCCGTCCGGCGTCCAGTCCTCGCCCTTCCACGACATCGCGTGGGCCGGCTCGTGCTCCATGCCCTCCCACCAGATGTCGCCCTCGTCGGTGAGCGCGACGTTGGTGAAGACGGAGTTGCCCTTCTCGATGGTGCGCATCGCGTTGGGGTTGGTCTTCTCGTTGGTGCCGGGCGCGACCCCGAAGAAGCCGAACTCGGGGTTGACCGCATACAGGCGACCGTCCTCCCCGAACCGCATCCAGGCGATGTCGTCGCCGAGGGTCTCGACCTTCCACCCCGGGATGGTCGGCTCGAGCATGGCGAGGTTGGTCTTGCCGCAGGCGCTCGGGAAGGCCGCCGCGACGTAGTAGACCTGCTGCTCCGGCGAGATGAGCTTGAGGATGAGCATGTGCTCGGCCAGCCAGCCCTCGTCGCGGGCCATGGCGCTGGCGATCCGCAGGGCGTAGCACTTCTTGCCGAGGAGCGCGTTGCCGCCGTAGCCGGAGCCGTAGGACCAGATGGTCCGCTCCTCGGGGAAGTGGACGATGTACTTGGTGTCGCTGCACGGCCACCGGACGTCCTCCTGGCCGGGCTCGAGCGGCGCCCCGACCGAGTGCAGGCCCGGAACGTAGTCGGCCTGCGTCTCCTCCATCCGGCGCAGCACGTTCACGCCGCAACGCGACATCACGCGCATGGACACGACGACGTACTCCGAGTCGGTGATCTCGACGCCGAACATCGGGTTCGGGGAGTTCAGGTGGCCCATAACGAACGGGATGACGTACATCGTGCGGCCCCGCATGCAGCCCGCGTACAGGTCGCGCATGAGGTCCTTCATCTCGTCCGGGTCCATCCAGTTGTTGGTGGGTCCGGCGTCCTTCTCCTCGCGGGAGCAGATGTAGGTGCGGTCCTCGACGCGGGCCACGTCGTTGGGAGTGGAGCGGGCGTAGAAGCTGTTGGGCTTCGTCGCGGGGTCGAGGCGGGTGAACGTGCCGCCCGCGACGAGCCGGTCGGTGAGGCGAGTCCACTCCTGGTCGGAGCCGGTGACCCAGACGATCTCGGCGGGTGTGGTCAGGGCGGCTACCTCGTCGACCCAGGCCTGCAGGCGGGTATGCGTCGTGCCACCGGCCAGCGTGTCGGGGGTTCGAGAGGTCTCGGTCGTCATGTCGGTCCGCCTTCGCTTGTCCACATGCTGGAACACCTGATGGGTCACCGTACGCTGCGACACAAGGGCTCGCCCGCCCGATGTGAGGCCTTCGCTCGTGAATCCAGTCACAAAGTCCGAGCCCTGCAAGGGCTTTCGGAAAGTTGCGACGTGTGGCCCGCAAGGCCGCCGAAATCCTTGGTACGCCTCGGGGCTCGCGTCGATTTCGCCGCCCTCGGCGCGAGGCGGTAGTCTGGCGCGTCGTCGTCGGCCGTCACGTCCGGTTCGTCCGGGCGGGTCACGGCGACGACCTGCGCCCGTAGCTCAACGGATAGAGCATCTGACTACGGATCAGAAGGTTGGGGGTTCGAATCCCTTCGGGCGCGCTCTCGTAGCACCCCGGCCGTCAGGCCTCTGACCAGGCATTTTGGCCGACTCGCCGGCTCTCGTGTCCATCCGATACGCCACCGCCGGCCGTCGTCTGGGCTGATTTCTGTAGGGAATCTGTAGGAAGTGCATCGTTGGCGCCACGCAACACGTCGGCGATCTGGTTCGCCGCGGTCCTGGCCACGCCACGCGTGACTTGGGTGTATAGGTCTGCGGTAACCGAGATCTGCGAGTGACCCAGCCGGTCAGAGACGATCTTCATCTCGACACCAGCCGCCAGTGCGAGGGTCGCGTGGGTGTGCCGCAGGTCATGCAGGCGGATCCGCGGTAGCCCCATCCGGCTCACGAGCGCCATGAAGTGTCGCGTCGCGTACTCGGGACGAAGGGGAAGCCCGTCCTCGCGCGTGAAGACGAGATCAGCGTCGTTCCAACGAGGGCCCCAGGCGGCTCGCTCGAGATCCTGTGTAGCTCGGTGTCGGTTGCGAGCGTCAACAGTTCGCGGATCGAGCGCGACGACGCGGGTTCCGCGGCGGGTCTTCGGAGTGCCTACCACGCCTCGACCGTGAATCTCAGTGATCTGTTGGACCACGAACAGCGCACCACCGTCTAGGTCGACGTCCTGCCAACGCAGGCCGATGGCCTCTCCGCGCCGCAGGCCGGTAGCCAGCATCAGCTCATAAAGCGGCCCGAGTCGATCGGTCGAGACCAAGGCGAGGAAGGTTCGCGCCTCGGAGATGTTCCATGGCCGGGGCCGTTTCGGGTTCTCCGGGGCCAGTTCGATGTGCTCAGCGGGGCTGTACGGGATCATCCGACGCTTGACCGCGGTGTTTAGCGCTGAGCGAAGTACCGCGTGAATTCGGCGGATTGTGCTGGGGCTCAGAGGCCGGCCGCTCTTGCCGATCGTGATGGCGGCGTACATGCCGTCCAGGTGGCTTGCGCGCAGCTCCAGCAGTCGAACTCGCCCTAGGTGCGGCACGAGGTAGTTCTCAAGCAGCGGGCCACCTGGCGCACCGGAGCCGCCGGCCGCGGGGGATACGGTCCAGCCAGGCCAGGTCGGTGACGCTGGAGTTGCGCTGTGCCGGCAGGTCCGACACCGCCGCCGAGGCGGTGCTGTCCACGATGTGATGAATGGCAAGACGTTAGACCGTATGGAGTGACCGCCCGGGTGGGGTGGTTGCGGGCCGGGGCCTCACTCACAGAGATTCGTGGGTTACCGAGTAGGGGCTGCCTGCTCGGCCTATCCGACAGTTGTGGGAGGCCCCGGTTGTTTACTGAGCGTACGAGTGTTGGTTTGGATGTGCACGCCGGTCGGTCGCGGCGGCGGCGATCGATGGGGTGACGGGTGAGGTGTTCCGGGCCCGGTTGGTGCCGACGCCGTCGGAGGTGATCGGCTGGGTCGGGAAGCTGCCGGGGCCGTCGGCGGTGGTGTACGAGTCGGGTCCGACCGGGTTCGGGCTGGCTCGGGCGTTGTCCGCGGCCGGGGTCCGCTGTGAGGTGGCGGCGGCGTCGAAGCTTCAGCGGCCGGCCGGGGACCGGGTGAAGACCGACGCCCGGGACGCGTTGCACCTGGCCCGGCTGCTGCGGCTGGATGAGGTGGTGGCGGTGCGGGTGCCGTCCGAGGTGGAGGAGTCGGCTCGGGACCTGGTGCGGTGTCGGGAGGCGGCCCGGGCGGACCTGATGCGGGCCCGGCATCGGCTCTCGAAGCTGCTGCTGCGGCACGGGATCGTGTACTCGGGTGGGAAGGCGTGGACCCAGGCCCACGACTACTGGCTGCTGCGGCAGTCGTTCCCGCTGGCCGGGACGCAGGCGGCGTTCCAGGACGCCTACGAGACGGTGGCGTTGGCGGCGGGGCGCCGGGACCGGCTCGACGCGGCGATCCTGGAGATGGCCGCGGACGGCCAGTTCACCCCGGTGGTGCGGCGGCTGTCGTGCCTGCGCGGGATCTCCACGTTGACGGCGTTCTCGTTGGCGGTGGAGATCGGTGACTGGGACCGGTTCACTGGCGCCGGGATCGGCGCCTACCTGGGGCTGGTGCCCTCGGAGCACTCCTCCGGGGCGAGCCGGTCCCAGGGGTCGATCACCAAGACCGGCAACGCTCATGTGCGCCGGCTGCTGGTCGAGGCCGCCTGGCACCACCGCAAGCCGTACCGGCCGACCGCGGTGCTGCGCCGCCGCTGGCAGCTGGCGTCCCCGGCGGCGGTCGCCCGGGCCCAGTGCGGCAACCACCGGCTGCACCAGCGGTGGGTCGGCTACGCCGACCGCAAGAAGCGACCCGTGCTGGCCAACGTCGCGGTCGCCCGCGAGCTCGCCGGCTGGTGCTGGTCGCTGGCCACGATCCCCGACTAACGGCCCCCAAGCTGACCGTGGGGGTCAGCACCCCGACCTGCAGCGTGCGGAACGACCCGCCCCGAGGCTATGAGCAGCCATGTCCCACAGAGATATTCGTGCCGTGGGCACGGTGACGCCCGAACTTAGACCAGCGGTCCCGTTCCCGCCGAAGACACGGTCCTGCGGTAACCAACCCGCGCATATCAGCCTTGACCACGCGTCGACCACGACACGCTGACCGGGCCTGGCCGACCCCCACGCGTCACCCTCTCCAGCCTGCGCCACGCGGAGGCCACTTCGGCGTGTCCCCTTGACAACCAGCCCTCCATATCAGCCTCGACCGTTCACGGCTGAGGGGCTGACACGCACTCAAGATGCACCAAAATGCCTGACCTGCAACGGGATACTTGTACTTGCGAAGGTTCAAGTTCTCGAGCGGGATAGGCACTTGGTAAGTGAAGAGTACAGCGTGGTCGGCGGGGTTGTCGGTGAGCGGGGACGGGACCGGCGTGGTGGCGCACGCGGGCAGCGTGGCGGTGCGGCTGCTGGCCGACCGGACCGGGCTGACCGACGCACATTCGACGGCGGTGGCTCGGCGCGGGTTCATCCCCGTTCATGACCGCGGTCGGGTGCTGGTCGACGTCGCGACGATGATCACCGCCGGAGGTGAGGCCATCGGCGACATCGACACCTTGCGAAGACCAGCGGGACCGTCCTGGGCGCGCTCGCGTCCGCCCTGACGGCGTGGCGGGCCCTGGACGAGCTGACCCCAGCATTGTTGAAGCGGATTTAGGCGGCCCGCGCGGTGGCACGCACCAGGACGTTGGGTCGGTCGGCGACCTCTCGGATCGCGGGCACGGCGCCTCAACTCTCCCAAGGTACGTACGCCCTACTCATCCGGCCTGGGTGATGCGCGGGAAGCTACAGCCCGGCAGAGTCGCGGGTAGAAGCCGACGAGAGGACCGACCAGGGGGTGTCTGTTCGCCCTGATGGCGGGGATCTTTCCCCGTCTGGCACTGTTCATGGTCTGGGTCGCCCGGCCCAAATGGTCGACGCCGCGTTCGGCTCGTGGATCTGGCCTCTGCTCGGCCTACTCTTTCTGCCCTTCGCCACGCTGATGTACGTGATCCTTTGGCAGGTCGGTGGGCTGAGCGGGTGGGACTGGTTCTGGGTGGGCTTGGCCGGCCTGCTCGACCTCGGCCACTGGAGCGCCGGGGCAGCGAGTCGACGCCGCGCGCCCGGCGTCCCTGCCTAGCCACGGCAGTAAGCCCCCCCGAAGGCAGCCAATACAGACAGGCGCAAAGGCGTCCCAGTGGTGGGACCTTTGGCCCGGTCGGCGGACGCCCGTTCGCCATACGTTCGTCGCAGGCGTCTCCGGGTGGAGACGGCCCTGGTCAGGGAGTACTTCCTGTCCAGCACAACCACATAGGAGAGTCCGATGAAGGCACTCGTTTATCACGGTCCGGGCAACAAGTCGTGGGACGAGGTCGCGAAGCCCACCATCGCCGAGCCGACGGACGCGATCGTCAAGGTCGAGACGACGACGATCTGCGGCACCGACCTGCACATCCTCAAGGGTGATGTCCCCGCTGTGGAACCGGGCCGGATCCTCGGCCACGAGGGCGTCGGTGTCGTCACCGAGGTCGGCGCGGACTGCTCAACGGTGAAGGTGGGCGACCGCGTCATCATCTCGTGCATCAGCAAGTGCATGAGCTGCGACTACTGCAAAGCCGGCCTGACCTCGCATTGCCAGACCCTCGGCGGGATCGGGTGGATCTTCGGCCATCTCATCGACGGAACGCAGGCCGAGTACGTACGAGTGCCCTTCGCCGACAACGGCTTGATTCCGCTTCCTGAGGGAGTGAGCGCCGAGCAGGGTGCGATGCTCAGCGACATCCTCCCGACCGGCTACGAGATCGGCGTGCTCAGCGGCGCAGTCAAGGAGGGCGACGTCGTCGCGGTCATTGGCGCCGGGCCTGTCGGCCTCGCCGCGATCATGACCGCGGCCGCCAAGGGGGCCAGCAAGGTCATCGCAGTCGATGGCAACAAGTTCCGCCTCGAACAGTCCTACGCCTTCGGTGCCACCGACACCGTCGACGTCAACGACGGCGGCGATGTCGTCCAGACGCTGAAGGAGCACAGTCGAGACGGCCTCGGCGTCGACGTCGCCATCGAGGCTGTCGGCATCCCCGTCACCTTCGCGACCGCGCTCGACGCGATCCGCCCCGGCGGTCACGTGGCCAACGTCGGAGTCCACGGCGAGCCGGTCAGTTTCCCGATCGAGCGCGACTGGATCAACAACATCACCATCACGACCGGCCTCGTCAACGCGACAACCGCACCCGAGCTCCTCGAGAAGATCACCTCCGGGGCGATCGACCCGGCGAAGTTCGTCACGCACCACTTCACCTTTGACGAGATGATCCAGGCCTACGACACCTTCAGCCGTGCTGCCGACGAGCACGCCATCAAAGTCGTGATCACCAACGAGGCCTGAGCACGGGTCCACCGCCTGCGTCTCCCGATCGCGATCGGATTCCTCCGGTTTCGCACAGCCGTGACCGTTCCCCGCAGCCGCCGCCAGGCAGGTCGACTGGCGGCGAAGCTGCGCACCAAGTTGAGCTAACTCTGGTCACAGCCTCGCCACCTTTGAAGGCGGGGCCACCTTGACCCCGTCGGCAGAGACGGACATCGGCCCGGGTTGCTCTACAACCGCTCCAGCCCACCGGGAGACCCCCGACCGAGAGCGCTCCGGGCCACCAGTGAGCCGCCCGGTGGAACGTAGTCGTCGACGCTCAGGCCGAAGGCAGCGTCGGCCTGCTCAATCGTGAGCAGTTTGACGGTGCTCGTCGTGGCACCGCCGGCGGCACTGAAGGTGAACGCGACCGCGGCCGCGCTCTCGTCGTCCGGAAGGTCGGCAACCACGTAGACATCGGCGTCGCCAAAGCCGAAGTAGAACGACTCCACGGTTCCGCCCATCGCGTTGACCATGCTGCCGACGACATCGGCGCGCGCGCGACGGCAAGCCAGGAGAGGACGAGCGGCATGACGAGTATGACGACCCGGGACCAGGGTGGGGAGGGCTGTCGTGCCCTGGCAGTCAACTCCTCGGGTTGGACACCTGCCACTCTGAACCGCGGCCCACCGACGGGGCGGCAGACCGTTGCGCCGACAGGCGGCGGCATGACGCGTCGCTTCGCGTGACGGGACTTGCGAGCGGCGCCGGCCGCCCCAGGCCCCGACGTTGGACTAATCGTCGCCGGCGGTCCCACCCACGCCTTCTCGATGAGCCGGGAGAACACCCGCGCCGACGCCATCACCAGGGGGCATCGGAAGGCGAGCGCGAGTTTGGCCTGCGGGAGTGGGTCAACGGCCTGCCTTCCGGACACCACGACGAAAGGCTCGCGACCTTCGACACCAGGATGCGTCATCTGCCCGGGTCCGCAGCCAAAAGGGCCGCCAAGATCACCCGAGGCCACGGCTACCAGCTGCGGCAGCCGCGGAGAGCTTCTATGTCGATGACGTCGAAGGTCCCCTGCTCGAGGGGGAGACGGAGCGGGCAACCCAGTGGGGCCGACTGCTCGCCACCTCGATGACCGCCCCGACACACTGAGGACGCCCAAGCAACCGCACGGTGAGGTCCTCAGGAAGGTAACGGGAGCCGGTACGACACGTTCATCCCAGCTTCGTTTCGGTTTACTCCGGTCTTGAGTTCCTGGTTAGGTTGCGCACGTCATGCGGGGAGTGAGGACGTCGTTGAGGTGGTCGGCGTGATCACACAAGAAGCTGCGAGCTAGTTCGAAGATTGGCCGCAAGTAGGTAAGGTCAGCCCGGCTGATGCCACACAGGCTAGATTCACGCGGCGCGAGGCATGCGCCACGTCCTGGGCGAGAGCCCTGCGGCTTCCCCCTGGGGCCATACTGCGGTGCGCGGAGCGTTCCGCCGAGGCTCCCATGGTCCTCAGCCAGGACTCACCCCTTCAGGGCGGAGTGCAGCACGTCCGAGACCACGCCCCTC